>NZ_FUIA01000015.1 GCF_900163665.1 Frigoribacterium sp. JB110 | reverse complement strand
ACGTGGTCAGGCAGGGCGCATCAAAAGTAGGGTGGGACATGTCGAGGTCTTCCGGGTGGGCAGTGTAGGAACTTCCATCTTCAGGGAGACCTCGACTCCTACACGGACAGCGACGCGCTCAACGGACTACACCCTCGTTCGAGAAGAGCCAGTTTGCGCGCGGCGTCGAGCGACATCGTCGCCTCGTTGCCGCGGAAGCGATCATGGTCGACGACGAACGCCCGGTACGCGCCGCCGTCCGGGGCGAAGACGCCGCCATCGAGCACCGACCGCTCCTTGAACAGGCTCGTCCCGTTGAGGAAGCCGTGCGTCCATCCGGTCGGGATGCCGGAACTCGTGCCCCATGGGGCGCCGATCCCCGTCTGCGCCCACCCCTTCTGCCGGAAGTAGGCGACGTCGTACTGCGGCACTCCCTGCTGCAGCACCCACTGCGTGCGCGCGAGGTACTCGGCGGCCGACCCGATGTGCCCCCACGAGGGCATGCGCGGACCCCACGCCTCCGAGTAGCCGACGGAGGTTCCGCCCGCATAGGGGGTGAAGGCGGCGAAGCCTGGCCACTCCGCACCGGGCGCATCCTTGTACGAGAAGCCGTGCAGCACCGTCTGGTTGACCCCGCCGACGAAGGTCTCACCGATCGTGTTGAGCACCTCGTTCCAGGTGACGGCGTACGACTTGCCCAGGTACGCCGCGGTTTCGCTCGACAGGATCTTACGGCCCCCGATGTCGCGGCCGCTCGCAAGAAGGCGATAGTCGTCGAGGTTCTTCGCCCCGAGCGACTCCGTCTCCGGAATGTCGACGATACCGGCCTGATCGAGTGAGTCCTGCTCCAAGCCGTAGGCCTGCACGCGATACTGCACGCCGTGACTGTGCGACCAGTCGCGCAGGGGCACGAGGTGGTAGTCCGAGTAGAGATCGCTCAGCACCTGGTTGTAGTCGTCGCGGATGCGCGAGACCTTCTCATCCGAGAACTGATAGACGTACTTCTCCCCGATCTCGAGAATGCCCGCGAGGAAGGGCGTGAGCGAATACCCGATCCTCTTGCGGAACTCCTCCTGCGCCTCGCGGGCCCAGATCGTCGAATCCGTCTCGACCTCGAGGGAGTCCTCGAAGAACGTTCCCCCGGTCTCCCGCAGCAGCTGGTCGATGCGAGGGGTGAGGATGTTCTCTTCCCAGAAGTCGATCAGCGCCTGCGCGCCCGCCATCGAGAAGTGGTCGATGACGTAGGACTCCGGACTCGTGTGCGGACCGGCCTCGGCCCGCTGCCCGAGCCCGCGCTGCCAGTACGCGATCATCGTCCATTCGTAGCCGTCGTCGGGCGCGGTCCACTCGACGGACTCGTCGACGACTCGTTCTGTCAGGTCGACCAAGGACGCGTGCTCGAGCATGATGCCGTTGCGTTCCGGCCGTTCGATGACGCGAGCGGCCTGCAGCCGAACCAGCGTGCGGCCCTCGACTCCCGGATGCGCTTCGGTCTCGGGCTCAGGCAGCGCACCGGAGAATCGCTCCCCCGACGCCAGATCGACGGCGCCGTGCGCGAGCTCGACAAGTGCGGCCTCGCTCTGCGGTGTGATCCCGGGAATCGCCGCAGGCCAGGACGGCCCGAGAGTGATGTCGATCTCGACGTTGTGACGCTTGCCCGCTTCGAGCGCCGTCTCGACCGCCGCCACCCAGTGGGCGCCGCCCCAGCCGAAGTTCTCGACGTCGAGCAGATCCCCCGCAACGCTGTGGTGCACATTGGCGATCTCCAGCCCGTGGAAGCCGTTGTCCGCCGCCTGTTGGACCTCACGCGCGATCTGCTCGAGCTCGACTTCGCCGTTGGGCCACCACCAGCGGAAGCGCGGCGATGTGGCCGTGGCCGGTGTCGTGAACCCGTCCAGCGCCCCTGACGCCGCCTTCTCGCCGCTGGCGGCGTGCGCAGCCGGGCCGAACGCCGAAGCCTGCTGGGGGCCGACGAGCATGGCGCCTGCAACGCCAGCAGCCGACAGCCCGAAGAGCTGCCTCCTCGTCAGACCGCGGTTGTTTCGTGACGACCCGCTGTGGGCCGATGACGCCTGTGTCATGCCGATTCTCCGTTGATAGCCGTTCCTCCGTGCGCGATGATCCGCAGGTGCCGTTGCACGGCTGCAGAGTCGAATCATGCCGCGGTACGGCGTCAGCCCCAGCGCGAATGAATCGTTTCATCACACGAGGGCACGCTACCACGCGAACGCGCAGCTACGAGCACGACCTTGCGTGACTGGCCGCCTGCCGTCGCCGCTCAGGTTCGAAGAAGTGCCGCCATCCTTCGCTGGAAGCGGCGTTCTTCCGCATCTGAGCGGCTTACCGCGTGGCCGGCCCGCCAGCTAGTTCTTGCCGAACAGCTTCTGGATCTCGGCGAGGTCGCTCTCGCTGGGCTCCTGCGGGGCGCCCAGGCCGAAGCCGGAGCCCGTCGGAGCCTGCGGCTCGTGGGTCAGGCCGGCGTTCTCCGCCGCGCGCTTGGCGGGGTTGCCCGAGCGTGAGCCGCCCTTGGTCTTCTTGCCCTTCTTGCCGCGCTTCGCGCTGGCTCCCGGCTTGCCCATCCCCGGAGGCATCGCGCCCATACCAGGCATGTTCGGCGTGCCGCCGCGAGCGACGGTCTTCATCATCTTGGCCGCCTGCTCGAAGCGGTTCACAAGCGAGTTCACGTCGGTGACCGTCATGCCGGAGCCTCGAGCGATGCGCGCACGGCGCGAGCCGTTCAGGATCTTCGTGTTGTGGCGCTCCGAGGGGGTCATCGACCGGATGATCGCCTCAGTGCGGTCGATCTCGCGCTCGTCGAAGTTCTCGAGCTGCTCCTTCATCCCGCCCATGCCCGGCATCATGCCGAGCATCTTCTTCATCGACCCCATCTTCTTCATCTGCTGCATCTGCTGCAGGAAGTCGTCGAGGGTGAAGGCCTCCTTAGCGAGCTTCTCGGCGACCTTCTGGGCCTCCTCCTCATCGAAGGCCTCCTGAGCCTGCTCGATGAGGGTGAGCACGTCGCCGAGGTCGAGGATGCGACTCGCCATGCGATCAGGGTGGAACGCCTCGAGGTCTTCGAGGTTCTCGCCCGTCGACGCGTAGATGATCGGACGCCCCGTGACCGAGGCCACCGACAGCGCCGCACCGCCTCGCGCGTCACCGTCGAGCTTCGACAGCACGACACCCGTGAAGTCGACGCCCTCCTGGAACGCACGCGCCGTGTTGACCGCGTCCTGACCGATCATCGCGTCGATGACGAACAGCACCTCATCCGGCTGCGTCTTCTTCCGAATGTCGCCGGCCTGCTTCATCAGCTCTTCGTCGACACCGAGACGGCCGGCCGTGTCGATGATGACCACGTCGTGCTGCTGGCGCTTGGCGTGCTCGACGCCGTCGCGGGAGGCCTTCACCGGATCGCCGACGCCGTTGCCCGGGAACGGTGCGTAGACGGCGGCACCGGCGCGCTCGGCCACGACCTCGAGCTGGTTCACGGCGTTCGGCCGCTGCAGGTCGGCGGCGACCAGAAGCGGCGTGTGACCCTCCTTCTGCAGCTGTTTGGCGAGCTTGCCGGCGAACGTGGTCTTGCCCGAGCCCTGAAGACCCGCGAGCATGATCACGGTCGGCGGCGTCTTCGCGAACTGCAGTCGCCGCTGCTCGCCGCCGAGGATCGCCACCAGCTCCTCGTTGACGATCTGCACCACCTGCTGCGCCGGGTTCAGCGCGCGGTTGACCTCGTCGCCGAGGGCGCGCTCGCGCACCTTGGCGGTGAACGCCTTCACCACTTCGAGCGCGACGTCGGCGTCGAGCAGGGCGCGCCGGATCTCGCGGACGGTGCCGTCGATGTCGGCCGCCGACAGCTTTCCCTTCGTGCGCAGATTGCGGAAGGTCTCTGTCAGTCGGTCGGAGAGCGTGCCAAAGGTAGCCATGGTGCCTCCGATTCTAACGTGCGCTGGCCGAACGCTTCGCGTGCGGCGGGTTCACCTGACGCCAGTTGTCCCTTCGTCGCCCCCGTACCCGCATGTGGCGTCAGGTGAGCAGGCCAGGCCAGCCGCGAGAGACGAGGGCTTGGCGAACTCTTGTCGTGTATGAACGGGGCGAGTCATACGCCGCGGAGGTCACCTGAATCATGATCCAGCCGGCCGCCCGGAATCGTTCAGCTCGTTCGACATCGTCCGCATAGGTCTCCGCATGCTGTCGCCCCTGGTACTCGATCGCCACCTTCTGGTCGGGGTATGCCATGTCTGTGCATCCGATGAACGATCCTGTCTCGTCGAAGACGTCGAGGTTGAGCAGAGGTTCTGGCAACCCTGCGCGCAGCAATGCAAGCCGACACCCTGTTTCACGCGGAGACCAGGAATCGCACCGGATGAGGTCGAGCGATTCGCGCAGCTTGGCAGCCCCGACGCGGCGGCTCGATGCCAGCGCAGCTGCGAACTGGTCGATGCGAGCAAGAGGCGGGAGCCCCGCATCAGGGCGCCCTACGCCTTCGCGCCAGATTCTGCACGCGTAGTCCCCGAAAGCCGTGAGCTGGTCGACGGACCAGTGACGCCCCAGCATCGCCCACGTCGAGGCCGGAGTCGCGACCCTCAGCCCTTGCACTGTGACGATCCGTGTGGATCTGGACGCGAGCCGACGACCTCGGACGTTCGTCGCGCGCGGCAGGCCGTCGTCGTCACCGAGCACGGCGACGTCTATGGAAGCAGAGATCGGGCCGTGCGGCCGCGGCCCGCCCCACAGCAGCACCGCAGTCTCGTAGCAGAAGAACTCACCGCGCCGCATGACCGCGGCGTAGGCATGTGCGGCGTCGAGATGCTCCTGCTCTGCGGCTTCGAACTCGTTGCGCGCCGTATCGTGCGACTGCGCCGGCACGCGCAGCCGCATGCCTTTGAAAGGTGCAACCACATCCGCTGCGCGGAGCCGCCCGGCACCCACTCCCAGCCGACGTGCTTCGGCCACGGAGAACGCCGCTCCGAGTGTCGAGGGAAGCTCGCTGCGAACCGACATGACGCAACAGTGCCCCATCCGCCGCGCTCATCCCGCGTTGTCCACAGCTCATTTCCGCAATCGCCCCCGTTGTCCCCAAGCGTGCACCGTTCACCTGACGCGTATCGCCTGTGTACCCCTCGTTGAAGAACACCTGGCGTCAGGTGAACCCGCGCGTCAGCGCCCGACTGCGTCGAGCGCGCGCTCGAGGTGCTCTGCCAGCGGCGCGGCTCCTGCGCCTGATCGAGCCCAGGCTGTGATCGCGGCGATCAGCGCTGCGCCGTAGGAACCTGCGCGCACCTCGGCGGTGAAGGGGTCAGCGCCCTGTCTGGCGAGCCCGCGAGCGACGAACCGCGACACCCGCCACGAGCGCAGCGCCTCCTCGTGCGCCAATGCCCGCTCGATGCGCATGGCCTCGGCGTTGGTGATCGCGAGCGCGAGTGCGTCGGGGGCGAGCCCCGCGGCGACGGCGCGCAGCGCGGCGTCCGGGGCTCGGCCGTCGTCGACGGCGCGCTCTGCGGCGTCCAACCGGTCATCGAGGCCGCCCCAGAGCAGCTCTGCCTTGGTGGCGGCGTAGTTGAAGAAGCTGGAGCGGCCGATGCCGGCGCGGGTGGCGATATCAGTGACGCTTGTGGCGTCGTATCCGCTCTCGAGGAACAGCTCGCACGCGGCCTCGGCGAGCATGTCGCGCGTGATCGCCCTGGGGCGCCCCGGGCGCCGCGTGCCGCTGGTCATGAACCCAGCCTATTGCGCGTAGGGTTGGATCTGATACGACTTATTGGACTGGATCCAAAAACATCCGGTCTGTGCGAATCGGCAGGAGATTCCGGATGATCGACGTGCTGGAGGCGGGCTTCGCTCCGCACACGGTGCCGTACCGCGACGGCTGGGAGCTGCAACGGCGCATCCACGCCGATGTCGTCGCGGACGACCGCAACGAGACGCTGATCCTGCTCGAACACGATGCGGTGTTCACCGCCGGCTCTCGCACGGAGGACGGTGAGCGCCCCCGCTCATCCGACACTCCCGTCATCGATGTCGACCGCGGCGGCAAGATCACTTGGCACGGCCCTGGCCAACTCGTCGGATACCCGATCATGCGCGTCGCGGATCGCGGCGACGCGGTGGCGTGCGTGCGCAGCATCGAGCAGCTGCTGATCGACCTGATCGCCCCGCTCGGCGTCGCCGGTGTGCGCGTGGAGGGGCGCAGCGGTGTCTGGGTCGAGCGCGAGAACGGCACAGCCGACAAGATCGCCGCAATCGGCATGCGCGTCTCGCGCGGAGTGACGATGCACGGCTTCGCCCTGAACTGCAACCACTCCCTCGCCCCGTACGACGAGATCGTGGCCTGCGGCATCCGCGATGCCGGCGTGACCACCATCGCCCGCGAGACGGGCAGCGACATCTCCCCCACAGACCTCGCCGGAACCACGGCGAGCGCCTTCCGCAACACCTTCGAGAGGATTCCCGCATGACCACGACGGCCCCGGACGGGCGCAAGATGCTTCGACTCGAGGTGCGCAACGCGCAGACTCCGATCGAGAAGAAGCCGGAGTGGATCAAGACGAGGGTCAGACAGGGGCCCGCCTACCAGGACGTGCGCTCGCTCGTGAAGGGCGAGGATCTGCACACGGTGTGCCAGGAGGCCGGCTGCCCGAACATCTACGAGTGCTGGGAGGACCGCGAGGCGACGTTCCTCATCGGCGGCTCGCAGTGCACCCGTCGGTGCGACTTCTGCCAGATCGACACAGGCAAGCCCGCCGACTACGACACGGACGAACCGCGTCGCGTCGCCGAGAGCGTGCGCACGATGGGGCTGCGGTACGCGACGGTGACGAGCGTGGCCCGCGACGACCTTCCCGACACCGGCGCGTGGTTGAATGCCGAGACCGTGCGGCAGATCCACCTGATGAACCCGAACACCGGCGTGGAGCTGCTCGCGAACGAGCACAACGGCGACCCGGCGTTCCTCGACCAGATCTTCGACGCCCGTCCCGAGGTGTTCGCGCACAACGTCGAGACCGTGCCTCGGGTCTTCAAGCGCATCCGGCCCGCATTCGACTACGACCGCTCGCTCGGCGTGCTCACACAGGGCCACCAGGCCGGGCTGATCACCAAGTCGAATCTCATCCTCGGCATGGGCGAGGAGCCGGAGGAGGTCGAGCAGGCACTGCAGGACCTGCACGATGCGGGATGCGACATCATCACGCTCACGCAGTACCTGCGCCCGACCCCGCGACACATGCCGGTCGCCCGCTGGGTGAAGCCGGACGAGTTCGTCGACTTCAAGCGTGTCGCCGAGCAGATCGGGTTCCTGGGCGTGCTCGCAGGCCCCCTGGTGCGCTCGTCGTACCGCGCCGGCCGCCTCTGGGCGCACAGCATGCGCGAGAAGGGCCGCTCTCTCCCCGATAACCTCGCCCACTTCGCCGACGATCAGCCGGCCGAGTTCGCCCAGGCCGTCTGACCCGCACCCCTGTTGCCGAGATGCGCACCTTGCGTCGAGATGCGCCGGTTCTGACGTGATTCCGTCGAAGAAGTGCGCATCTCGCGGGCCCGGATGAGCGACGCCAGAAGGCGCAGAGGGAAGTAGGCTGGGAGACGGTCCATTTCTGGACCGAGTCCACAAGACCCCTCCGAGGAGCCATGCGCACCATCCGTCGTTCCCTCCCCATCGTCACCATCGCCGCGCTGGCCGCGATCGCCGCGGGATGCGCCGCAGAAGGCGGTGAAGCGGAGCCCGTCGACGGCGGCACACTCGTCTACGCCACCGGCGACGCCGAGCCCGACTGCCTCGACCCGCACGTCGGCGGCAACTATCCGCAGGCGCTCATCTCGACGCAGTACCTCGAGCCGCTGGTCGGACGCGACGAGGAC
Source organism: Frigoribacterium sp. JB110 (assembly GCF_900163665.1). Classification (GTDB taxonomy): domain Bacteria; phylum Actinomycetota; class Actinomycetes; order Actinomycetales; family Microbacteriaceae; genus Microbacterium. The sequence continues at coordinate 122,604 of NZ_FUIA01000015.1, read as the reverse complement.
GGCACGATCCTGCCGTGGCTCGCCGAGGACTGGGACACGTCGGAGGACGGCCTCACCTGGGACTTCACCCTGCGCGACGACGTCACCTTCACCGACGGCACGCCGTTCGACGCCGAAGCAGTCAAGGTCAATGTCGAGCACCTGCAGGACCCGGACACGGCCTCCTCCACCGGCTACCTCGCCGTTGAGCAGGTCGACGAGGTCGAGGTCGTCGACGACGCGCACGTGCGGTTCCACCTGTCCACGCCCAAGTCGGCGCTGCTCGAGGTGCTCAGCCAGCAGTGGGCGGCGATGCAGGCACCCAGCGGCATCGAGCGCGGCCAGGAGGAGAACTGCCAGGCACCGATCGGCACCGGTCCCTTCGTCGTCGACAGTTGGACCCCGCAGGATCGCGTCGTGCTGACCCGCAACGACGACTACGTCTCGACGAACCCGCAGGCCGACCACGACGGTGCCGCGCACGTCGAGACGATCCAGTGGCGCTTCATTCCGGATGCAGCCACCCGCCAGGCGGCGCTGGCCTCCGGCGAGGTGCACGTCATCGACAACCCTCTCCCCACCGACATCGTCGCCGCAGAGGGTCAGGACATCTCACACCTCGACGCGCCGCGCCCTGCGGCCGCGAACCGCATCGAGCTGAACTCCTCTCAGGCGCCGTTCGACGACATCCGGGTCCGCGAGGCCTTCATCCGCTCCGCTGACCCGGCCCCCGGCATCGAGTCGCTCTTCCATGGCACCGCCGAGCGGTCGTCCTCCGTGCTGTCGAGTGCGGAGCCGATGGGCATCAGCGACGAGGAGCTGTTCGCCACCGACGTCGACCGCGCGAACGAGCTGCTCGACGAGGCCGGATGGACCGACACCGACGACGACGGCATCCGGATGAAGGACGGCGAGCCGCTGACGGTGCGATTCCCGGTGTCGACCAACCAGTCGACCGAGGCGGAGCAGTCCCTGTTCGAGCAGATCCAGGCGAACGCCGCAGGAGTCGGCTTCGACGTGCAGCTGAGCCCGATGGACCTCTCCAGCTGGTACGAGGCGCTCGGCGAGCACGAGTACGAAGCCGTCTCGGCGCCGTACACGACCGTCGGGCCCGATGTTCTGCGCATCCTCTACCACTCCGACGGCACGGTGCCCGCTCCATCCGGATACTTCGCGAACCACGCGATGCTGCGAGATGACGAGCTCGACGGCCTGCTCGAGGAGGCCCTGGCGACCACCGATGACGCCGAGCGCGCCGATCTCTACGCCGACGCACAGCGCATCATCCTCGACAGCTTCACGGTGCTGCCGCTGTACGACCAGCAGAACCACTTCCTCTACGCGGGGGTCACCGGAGTCGAGCCGCTGCACACGATCTCGACGCCGTTGCTCCTGAACGCGCAGCTGACCGCCGAGTAGTCGCCGTGCCGCACGAGCCCGACCCGGATGACGCGGCTGCCCGTGCGGCCTCGGAGACCGTGGTACGCAACGCGGAGGAGGAAGGCGTGCTGAGCGCGTCGACGACGAGAATGCAGCGAGGCGCGTTCTCCGTGGCCGCACGGTGGGTGGCCGGGCGGATCGGGCGTGCGGTGCTGGTGGTCTGGCTGGTGGCGACCATCGTGTTCTTCGCGCTGCGGTCGACGGGCGATCCGCTGGAGGCGATCCTGGGCGGGCCCGGTTCGCAGGCCGGGCCGGATGCCGTGGCGGCAGCCCGCGAGGAGTACGGCCTCGACAGCCCGCTGGTATGGCAGTACCTGCTGCAGCTCGGCCGCATCGCGACGCTGCAGCTGGGCGATTCGTATGCGCGCAGGCAGCCCGTGGCCGATCTGATCGGCGCGCAGCTGCCTGGCACCCTGCTGCTGGCAGTGCTGGCTCTGGCGCTGGCGTGGGTGCTCGCCGTCACCGGCGCACTGATCGCGACCTCGTCCCGCGGCCTGGTCGGTCGGATGATCGACCGGATCATCCGGAGCGTCGAGATCGTCTCCACCGTGATGCCGCAGTTCTGGCTGGGCGCCGTGCTGATCCTCGTGTTCGCATCGGCGCTGGGCTGGTTCCCCGCGACGAGCCAGTCCGGCGACCTCACGGGGCTCGTGCTGCCGGTGGTGACCCTGGCGGTGCCGATCGCGGGTTTCCTCGCGCAGGTGTCACGGGACGCGCTGCTCGAAGCCGACGCCGCACCATTCGCCACCACATCGCGGGCGCGCGGTGCGAGCGAGCCGCGGGTGTTCCTGCGGCACACGCTGCGGCACGCCTCGCTGCCTGCACTGGCGCTGTCGGGATGGGCATTCGGGAACCTACTCAGCGGTGCCGTCGTCGTCGAGGTGCTGTTCGCCCGTCCCGGGCTGGGTCGGCTGCTGCAGGAGGGCGCTCTCGCCCGCGATGTTCCCCTCGTCGTCGGCGCCGTCACCACCGTCGCCGTGCTGTACGTGATCGTCATCATCGTCACCGACGCGGTCGAGCTGTTCGTCGACCCGCGCCTGCGCCGCGCTCGGCCCGGTGCGCCGGCCGCACCGGAGACGGCGGTGGGCGCATGACCGCCATCAGAACGGAATCGCACCGCGGCCTCAGCACCATCGCCGCAGCCGCCGCCCGCCTGGGCTGGTCCGGCGGCGTCGCCCTCGCGCTGCTCCTCACGCTCCTCGTCGCGATCGCAGCCCCCGGCGTCATCGCACCGGGCGATCCGCTCGGAATCGCCCCCGCTGACGCGTTCCAGGCTCCGTCCGCCGCCCATCCGGCGGGCACGGACGAATCGGGGCGCGATGTGCTCACCCGCATCGTGCACGGCGCCGCACGGTCTGCCGGCATCGGGCTGGCCGCGACCGCACTCGGCATCGGCATCGGGCTGGTGTTCGGCTTCGCCGCAGGTCTGGGCCCCGCAAGGCTCGACGCAGCGCTGGGCCGCGTGATCGAAGTGCTCTTCGCACTGCCGACGCTGGTGATGGCGCTGCTCTTCGTCGCCGTACTGGGAGCGGGGACCGGGCCTTCCATCCTGGCGATCGGCTTCGCGACAGCACCCGGATACGCGCGCATCCTGCGCTCGCGCGTGCGCACCGTCGCCCGCAGCGACTACGTCCTGCACGCCAGGATGGAGGGCACTGGTCGCGTGCGCACGTTCCTCCGCCACATCGCGCCGAACACACTCTGGCCGCTGGTCGCCACAGCCACTCTGGGCGTCGGACAGGCGATCGTGTGGGTGTCTGCGCTGAGCTTCCTCGGGCTGGGTGCCGAGCCGCCGTCGCCGGAATGGGGTGCCATGCTCAACGCGGGCCGCGTGTACATCTCGACCGGCTGGTGGATGACCGTGTTCCCAGGGCTCGCCATCGTCGCCACGGCGACCGCGCTGACGGTGCTGGGGCGCCGGATGTCGGGAGCGGGCCGATGAACCCCGGCCGCCCTGGTCTCGACGCGAACGGTGCAGCGGAGAGCCGACGCGCTGGTGCACCGCTGGTGGAGGTGCGCAGTCTCACGGTGACGCTCCCCCGCTCCGGCGACGTGGTGAGCGGAGCCGATCTGGAGGTGGCGCCTGGCGAATGCCTGGCGATCGTCGGCGAGTCCGGCGCCGGCAAGTCGGTGCTCGCTCGCGCGCTGCTGGGCCTGGTGCAGGACGATCCCGCCGCGCAGGTGCAGGCTGACCGGTTCTCCGTGGCCGGACAGGACCTGCTGCGGGTCGGCCGCGGGGCAAGGCGCCGGATGCGCGGGCGCGATGTCGCCCTCGTGCTGCAGGACGCGCTGCAGTCGCTCGACCCGCTGCGCACGATCGAGGCCGAGGTCGGGGAGGCGCTCGCCGTGCGCGGAACGCCGCGCCGCGTGCGCCGCGAGCGGGTGATCGACGCGCTCACCGACGCGGGCCTGCCGGAGGCGGAGTCGCTGCTCCGTCGGCGTTCCGGCGAGCTGTCAGGCGGTATGCGCCAGCGCGCTCTGATCGCGTCGGCCGTGATCGGCGACGCCCCGCTGCTCATCGCCGACGAACCCACCACGGCGCTCGACGCGACGACCGCCGTGCACGTGCTCGATCTGCTCGGCCGGATGCGCGATGCGGGCACAGCCCTGGTGCTGATCAGCCATGATCTGCATGCTGTGTCGCGCATCGCCGACCGCGTCGCCGTGATGGAGGCGGGGCGCATCGTCGAGCACGCTCCGCTGAGCCGCCTGCTGGCCGCACCGGAGCACCCCACGACGCGCACCCTGCTCGCCGCCGTCCCCTCCGGCCCCAAGCCTGTCCGGCACGGTGCAGCCGCCCCATCCGGAATCACCCCTTCCGAACCGGCCGCGCCATCCGGCACCGCCCCGGCCGAACCATCCATCCCATCCGGCGCTGTGGCACCCGGCTCCGGATCCGCCGTAGCGCCCATCTCATCCGGGCCTGCCTCCCTGCCCGTGAGATGCGCACCTTTCGACCAGAATCACGTCAATGGCGGCGCATCTGGGCGACAAGTGCGCATCTCGGCAGCGGGGGCGTCGCGTCGATACGGTCGGTTGTGGGCCGTACGCGGGGCGGATCTCGAGGTGACAGCCGGGGAGGTGCTCGGTGTGGTCGGCGAGTCGGGGTCAGGCAAGTCGACCCTGGCGCGATTGCTGATCGGGGCGGAGCGGCCGGACGAGGGCGAGATCCTGATGGATGATCCGGCACCGCGCATACGGCTCGTGCCGCAGGATCCCCTCGCGTCATTCGATCCACGGCACACCGTCGCGAAGATCCTGCGCCTGTCCCGGCGCGACGCAGCTCCGGATGAGGCCGAGCTGCTCGCGCGCGTGGGGCTCGACGCGTCGCTGCTCACCCGACGCCCCGCCACGCTCTCCGGCGGTCAGCGCCAGCGGGTCGCCATCGCCCGCGCACTCGCCGGCCGGCCCGACATCCTGATCTGCGACGAGCCGGTGTCCGCGCTCGACGTGACCACGCAGGCCGGCATCCTCGATCTGCTCGAACGGCTGCAGCGCGAAGAGGGCCTCGGCATGGTGTTCATCTCGCACGACCTCGCCGTGGTGCGCCTGGTCAGCGACCGCGTGGCCGTGATGCGCGACGGCCGCATCGTCGAACAGGGTCCGACCGAAGCGGTGTACGCCGCACCCGAGCACCCGTTCACCGCCGAGCTGATCGCGGCGGGCCCCGTCATGCGCTGAGCACGTTCACGCACTGCAGCATGCGCGGATCGTGTCAGTCCGCGCTGGTGACCGACTGGATCTCGCCGTCGCCGAGCAGGTTCACCAGCAGCACGTCGTCTGTGGAGTCGGGGTCGAGGGCGTATTCGAACACAGCGAACGGGTCGGATCCGCCGTGCTCGTCGGCCAGAATCGTCACGCTGGTGAGCTGCATCGACCGGATGATGTCGACCGCCGCATCGCCTGATACATCGACGAGGAGGTCGTCGAGATCGTCGCCGAGCTGGTTCTGCTGCATCAGGATGTACTCGGTGACCTCGCTGGCGCGATTGTCGACCTCGCCCAGCATGGCGATCCGTGCGCGGCGGTCGATCTCCTCGATGCTCGCCACGATCGCCGCAGCCGCATCGAGAGCGTCCTGCGAGACGTCTTCCTGGTCGGGCGCAGTCAGATCGACGGCGACGCTCTGGTCGCCCAGATCCACCGTTTCGGACCAGAAGACCGAGCCGTCTGGCCCGGACTCCAGGAGTCCGAAGAAGTCGTGTTCGAGTGCCATGGCGCTATCAAACCACCTCAGGTTGCCGGATGTCAGTAGGTTTACCGGATCGATTCCGGTGAATTCGCAGCGGCGGCTCAGTCAACGAGCTGCTCGACGAACACGTGGGGGGTGAAACCGGTGAGGTCGCCGATGCTCTCGCCCTGGCCGAGGAGCTTGACGGGAAGGCCCGTGCGCTCCTGCACGGCGAGCACGAAGCCGCCCTTCGCGGAACCGTCGAGCTTGGTGATGACCAGCCCCGTCACCCCGGCATGCTCGAGAAATGCCTCTGCCTGCATCACGCCGTTCTGGCCCGTCGTGGCGTCGAGCACGAGCAGCACCTCGCTGATGGGTGCCTGCTTCTCGATGACACGACGCACCTTGGTGAGCTCGTCCATCAGCCCCGCCTTGGTGTGCAGGCGGCCCGCTGTGTCGACGAGCACGATCTCGGTCCCGTTGCGCTTGGCGTAGTCGATCGTCTGGAAGGCGACGGACGCAGGGTCCTGGCCCTCCTTCTCCGGCCGAACGATCGCCGCTCCCCCGCGCTCCGCCCACGTCGCGAGCTGCTCCACAGCAGCGGCGCGGAATGTGTCGGCCGCGCCGACGACGATCGAGCGGCCGTAGCGGCCGAGGAAGTTCGCGAACTTGCCGATCGTGGTGGTCTTGCCGACGCCGTTGACGCCGACGACCAGCACGACGGCCGGCCGTTCGGTGAGCTTCAGGGTCGTGTCGAACGCGGCGAATCGCTCCTCGAGCGACTCTCGCAGCATGCGCTTGAGATCGGCGGGGTCCGTCGTACCGAAGCGGGTGACCTTCTCACGCAGATCGTCGACGATCGCCTCGGTGATGTCCGGCCCGAAGTCTGCGGTGATCAGCGCGGTCTCGAGGTCGTCCCACGTCGTGTCGTCGATCTGCGGCCGGGTGAACATGCCGCGCAGGGCGCGACCGAGGGACCACTTTTCCGCCATGTCCCCAGCCTATCGGCCGTGGCGGACCCCGAGTGCCTGCGTTCTTCGCGAGTGCCTACGAGAGATCGTGGGCACTCGCGGGTTCGACGCCCGCGGATTCAGCGCACGCGCAGGGCGCTGGGCTGCACCTCGACGTCGAGCACTCGCGCCTTGCCGATCACGTCACCGTCGAGTTCGATCTCGCGGGGCTCGGCCAGCTCGATCCGGATCTTCTTCGCGCTGCGGTGACCGATCGATTTGCTGCTCTCGGCATCGTCCGGCGTTCCCGGCATCAGCTTCTTCAGTCCGTTGTCCCACAGCATGTTGCGCATGGTGTCGAGCCAGCCCCCCACGCCTTCCGCATCGATCAGCAGCAGGTCGAGCTCCCCGTCTCGTGGGTCGGCATCCGGCAGCAGGGTGATACCGCCCTGCACGGTGCCGCAGTTGCCGATCATCATGGTGTGCGCCTGGGTTCTCGCCGGCTCCTCGCCGTCCTCCGAGACCGTGACATCGATCACTTCGCTCGACGAGACCGCGCGCCCGAGCGATTCGACGTAGGCCAGCCAGCCCACCCTGCTCTTCAATTCGTCGTCGGTCTCGGTGATCATGTGCGCGTCGATGCCGAAGCCGGCCATCACTGCGAACGCCTGCTTCTCGGCGCCGCCGTCGAGGGCGAGCCAGCCGACGTCGATGACGGATGCCTCGTGCGTGATGGCGCGGGTCATCGCGACCGCCAGGTCGTCGATCGGCACGTCGAGGTTTCGGGCGAGCAGATTGCCCGTACCGAGCGGTGCGATCCCGAGCTCGGCGCTGCCCTGCTCGGCGAGCACCTCGGCGACCGCCCGCACCGTGCCGTCGCCGCCGGCGGCGATCACGAGCTCCGCGCCTGAGGCGAGTGCCTGCTCGGTCGCTCCCCTGCCTGGATCATCCTTGCTGGTCTCGATCCACTCCACCGAGGCCGCGTCCCCGGAAGAGGAGAGCGCCGCGGCGAGTGCCTCGTCGAGCGCCTCCCGAGTCGTCTTGCTCGGGTTCCAAACGATCGCAACCTGCTGGACCATGACGTGCTCCTTCCGGTGTTGGTGCGAGCCTATTCGGCCGATGCATCACTGCGCATCGGGACTGGCCGGCTTCACGGCGAATCCCGAGCCTGCGGACACGCGACCGGAGCTCGCCGCCAGTGCAGGGCCGTTGTCGCACGGAGTCCGTCACCGTGGACCTCGCGTTGTGCGCGATCTCGCGCGTGTCGCGCTCATGAGCGTCTCCGCCCGCGGCCGACAGCGCAGATGCAGACTCCGCAGCCCGCAGCCCGCAAGCCCACAGCCCGTCGCCCGGCGGCAGAGGTCGATCCGCTACCGGGTCGAGGCCGTCACCGTGAACTTCGCGTTTCGCGCGACCTGACGCGTCGTCCCGACGAGCTTCTCGAGCTCCGGCCGATAACGCAGATGAGAGTTCCACACGCACCACAGTTCGCCGCCCTGCCTGAGCACGCGGGCGGCGTCGGCGAACAGGCGCGGCGCGATCTCGGTCGTCACCGCGGCGCCTGAGTGGAACGGCGGGTTCAGCAGGACCAGGTCGGCCGACGCGTCCGGTTGCGCGCCGAGGGCGTCGTCTCGGATGACCGTGACCCCGGATGTCGTGCCGGGAGGCCAGGACAGACCATGCTCATGCCGAGAGTCGGAGGCGGGGTGTTCCCGAGAGACGAGATCGATGCCCTCGTCGGAGGCGACCCCGTTGGCGGCGGCTGTCGCCATCGCCGATGCGACGGCTGCTGCCGATTGATCGCTTGCGATGACGCGAGCGTCCGGGTGCGCCAGCGCGTACGACACCGCGATGATTCCGGTGCCGCACCCGAGGTCGATCGCCCGCGACGCAGCGGGCGCGCGGTGGAGCACGCTCAGCAGCAGACGCGTGCCGATGTCGACGCCGGTGCCGGCGAAGGCGGCGCCATGCGCGCAGATGGTCAGCCCCGTTGCCTCGTCGCGCTGCGCGCGCGGCCACGCGGGAGCATCGGGGTCCGTCCTGCCCGCGCCCGCAGCCGGCGCCCGTTCGGCTGCGCCCTGCAGGCGAGCGCGCGGCACCGAGGCGCGCAGCACCCTCGACTTGCCGACGCCTCTGTCGGCGGTGACCGTCTCGAAGTGCCGCGCGAACACGTCGTTCATGGCGGGAGACATGTGCTTCACCCGCCCACCCGCGACGATCCGCACCGCAGGATCCGCCTGCGCGGCGATGAGCCCCGCGATCTCGTCGAGCGCGTCGAGTGACCGCGGCAGCTGCATCAGCACGAGCGCCGCCCCCGCGAACATGTCTGCGTCGAGCGCGTGCCAACTCACCCCTGGCACGACGATCCGGTCGGCGTCGGCGACCATCGATGCTCCGTCTGCCTCCTCAGATTCCGGATGCCTCGGCGGCTCGGCGAGCCCGACTTCCGCAGCGTTCAGCCTCGCTGCCCGTTCGCCCGACAGCGCATCCTGATGCACCCGCACCCGGTATCCGGCAGCGGCCAGCGGCAGCGTCAGCGCCCCGTGCCGGTCCCCCACCACCACGACCCCCGCGAACTGCCTGGGTGCTGCCGAGATGCCACGCTTCGGACGCTCATCCGGACCAGAAGCAGGCATCTCGCGAGCTCGGTCCGCCGCAGGAGCCGGATGATCGAGTCCCGCCGATTCCAGGATCAGCCGGTCGCTCGCGTCTGCCGCCACCAGGTCGTGCGCCTCGACATCCGGGCGGCGACGCAGCGTCGGGGCGATCCGCGCGAATTCGTCCGCAGCGCTCATGCGGTCGCGCGCTCACTGATGCGCTGACCGACCACTGCCGAGACTCCGTCCTGCCGCATCGAGACGCCGTAGAGCGCGTCGGCGATCTCCATCGTGCGCTTCTGGTGCGTGATCACGATGAGTTGGCTGCTCTCGCGCAGCGTCTCGAACACGCCGAGCAGCCGACCCAGGTTGGCGTCGTCGAGGGCTGCCTCGACCTCATCGAGGATGTAGAACGGGCTCGGCCTCGCCTTGAAGATCGCCGTCAGCAGAGCCACTGCCGCAAGCGAGCGCTCCCCGCCCGACAGCAGCGAGAGCCGTTCGATCTTCTTGCCAGCCGGCCGCACCGCGACCTCGATGCCGGTCGTGAGCATGTCATCCGGATTCGTCAGCGAGATGCTGCCCGTACCGCCGGGGAACAGGATCGGGAACACCTCGCCGAAGGCCGCCTTCGTGTCTTCGAACGCCGCGGCGAAGATCGTCTGCATGCGCTCGTCGAGGTCGTCGATGATCGTGAGCAGGTCCTTGCGGGTCTGCGCCAGGTCGTCGAGCTGCTCCTTCAGGAACGCGTGCCGCTGCTCGAGCGCCGCGAACTCCTCCAGCGCCAGCGGGTTGACCTTGCCGAGCTGGGCGAGCTTGCGCTCGGCGTCGCGGAGTCGGCGCTCCTGCATCCGCCGGTCGTACGGGATCGTCTCGATCTCGTCGTCCGGGCCGGCGGGCTCCGTGCCGGATGTCTCGTCCGCATCCGACGCATCGGGAAGCTCCGGATGATCCGCGTTCTCCGTGCCGGCCCGCACGGTCACAGCGCTCGCGCGGGCTTCCGCTTCGACCGCCTCGGCCGCGCTGTGCTCGCCCTGTTCGTCGTCGTCCGCCTGAGCGGTGTGCTCGTCCGCGTCGCGAAGAATCTCCTGCGGCGCACGCGCAGGGGCGATGTCGGCGATGTCTTTCGGCACTGGCTGATCCGGGCCGTACTCCGCGACGAGCACGGACTCGCCGAGGGCGAGTTCGCTGTCGACCCGTTCGAGCAGGCTCGACACGTGCAGCTTCTTCTCGTGGATCTGCAGTTCCAGCCCGTGCACGCTCTCGGTGAGACCGGCCAGGCGCTCGCGCAGCTGTGTCTCCTGGCGACGCAGGTCCCTGAGCTCATCGTTCTGCTCGCTTCGGCGCTTCTCCGCTTCGGCGAGCGCCATGCGAGCCTCTGACACCGAGCCGTCCACCGACTCCATCACCACGGGAAGCTCGCCGGCCACCCCGTGCGCCACCTCGCGCTGGCGACGGCGGATCACCGCGCGGCGGGCTGCCTGCTCGGCCGCGACCTTCTCCCGCTCGCGCTGCTTCTCGAGACTCGCCGCCCTGTTCTCTGCGGCCCGCACCCGCTCACGCAGCGTCTCGACCTCGAGCCGTCGCGCCATCTCCTTCTCGCGTGCTGCGTCGAGCGCGGTGACGAGTCCGTCCCTGGCCGACGCGTCGAGAATCGGCCGCGGTTCTGCGAGCGCCGATTCGAGCGCCGCGGCCTGCTCCCCGGCCTTGACTTCGGCGTCCGCCACCGCCGTCTGCGACTGCGCCAGCCCCGCCTCGAGGCGCTCGCACTCGGCGACGGCCGACTCGTAGCGAACCGTGACGCGATTGAGGTGCTCGGCGTGCTGAGCCAGTTGTGCATCGTGCTGACGCAGCTCGGTCAACGTCTCCTTCGCACGCGTCCGCGCGGTCTGCAGCCGCTCCGAGGCCTCCTTGCGCTGCACGGCGAGATCGTCGACCTCCGCACTCAACCGCTCCAGCTTCGCCAGCGCATCGTCGCGCTCGGCCTGCAGCTCGAGGCGGGATCGTCCCTCACCGGATCCGGCGCGCAGGGTGTGCTCGGTGACCACCTCACCTGCGCGCGTGACGACGGTGATCCGTCCGCGGTCGGGAAGAGCCGGTGCCGCGGCGAGCGCAGCTTCGAGGTCGTCGGCGATCGCCACGTGCGCAAGGATCGCGCGCACGCCGTCCGGGGCTTCGACCACATCGAGCGCCGCGGTGAGCTCCTCTGGCATCGCCACCACCGCCGGGTGGCCGTCGGCGATCACGATGTCGACGACAGTGTCCGCACCAGAAGCGACTGCGCGGGCGTCGGCACGCGTGCGAACCAGCACCCCCTCGGCGAGGGGCCCGAGCGCGGCAGCGATCGCCGCTTCGAACCCGCTGTCGACCTGAACGGAATCGCCCACGAGCCCGACGATGCCGTCACCGCCTGCCGCGATGATGTCGGCGGCGCCGTTGCGCACGTCGAGCGCGCTGCCGAGAGCTGCGGCCTTCGCGGTGAGCGCGTCGGTCTCCCGCTCGGCGGAGCGGTGCTGTTCTCGCAGCTGTTCGACGTCGCTCTCCGCCTCGCTCGCCTGCTGCTGCGCCTCCTCATAGGCCGCCTGCAGCTGAGCGGCGGTTCCCTCTGAGGCTTCGGCGTCATCGAGCGCCTCGTACGCTTCGGTCGCCTCGTCGCGGCGCTGCCTGGCCGAGTCGAGCTGCGTCTGCTGGCGCACCACGGCTTGCCGCACCGCCTCGAGCGCCGACTCGGCCGCTTCCGCTTGGCCGCGCAGAGTCGTGATGCGCATGTCGTGCTCCGAGACCAGAGCGCTCTGCGCAGCGATCTCGACGTCGAGGGCGTCGAGATCCGTCCTCGCCACGGCGACGCTCCGTCCCGCCTGTTCGACCGCGTCCTGCGCGTCGCCCAGCCCGTCCCCGAACTCGGTGATCTCGGCTTTGGCCTCATCGACCGCCGCCTGCGTGACCGTGACCGACGACGGCGCATCCTCCTCCTCTGTCCCGAGCAGCGCGAGACGCTGGTTCGCGAGAGTGAACAGCCCTCGAAGTCGCTCCTGAACCTGCTCGAGTTCGAACGCCACGCTGCGCGCCTCGTCGACCTCCGCGGAGTTCTGCTTCGCCTCCAGCGCGGCGACGCGCGCCTTCACGTCGTCTGCGCGCTCCTGCAGCACAAGCCGTTCGGTGTGACGCTCGTGCTCGTTGCGGGCATGGTCGGACAGCGCCTTGCGCAGCTGCACCACCTCGTCGGCGAACAGGCGCGCCTTCGCGTCGCGCACGACGGCAGCGATCGTCTGGGCCTCCCGCGCGATCTCCGCCTGCTTGCCGAGGGGTTTCAGCTGACGCCGGATCTCGCCTGCCAGGTCGCTGAGACGAGTGAGGTTCTGCTCCATCGCCGTGAGCTTGCGGAGTGTCTTCTCCTTGCGGCGACGGTGCTTCAGGATGCCTGCCGCCTCTTCGATGAAGCCGCGGCGATCCTCCGGAGTCGCCTGAAGCACGGTGTCGAGGCGCCCCTGGCCGACGATCACGTGCATCTCGCGACCGAGGCCCGAATCGCTCAGAAGCTCCTGCACGTCGAGCAGTCGGCAGGTCTCGCCGTTGATCGAGTACTCGCTCTGGCCGCTTCGGAACAGCGTGCGGCTGATCGTCACCTCGCTGTACTCGATCGGCAGCGCTCCGTCCGAGTTGTCGATCGTCAGCTGCACCTCCGCGCGACCTAGCGGACCGCGCGTCGCCGTGCCGGCGAAGATGACGTCCTCCATCTTGCCGCCGCGCAGACTCTTGACGCCCTGCTCCCCCATCACCCACGAGAGCGCATCGACGACGTTCGACTTGCCCGACCCGTTCGGCCCGACGATCGCCGTGACGCCGGGCTCCAGCACGAAGGTGGTCGGCTGTGCGAACGACTTGAATCCCTTGATCGTGACTGACTTCAGGTGCATTCGGCCTCCTCCCCTTCGTCGCAGGTCGCGCGCGAAAATCTTGCTCCAGCCTATTGCTCGCGCAAGGAGAGCCCCGCAGTGGCGCGGCAGTTCGACTCAGCCCACTCCGGCGCGAGCGTCGTCGCACCGCTGCGCCGCCCAGCGTGCCGACATCCTCCCGCGCGTCGCTTGACGACGCGCCCAGCTGCCCATAGTGTTCCTTTGTCAGGTCTGTTCCGGGTATCACGCCCGCAGAGAATTGAGAGGAGAACACCATGACGATCAATCCAGCCATGGTTTCCGCCCCAGCTCTGCCTTCGGTGCGGTTCGCCCGACGTCAGGCCTTTGGCACCTCTTCACGACGTCAGGGCTAGCCAGAGTCTCGTTTCCGGTCGTTCTTCGATCGGTCCATCTTCTGAGCTCTCGCTGAGCGTTCTGCCAGCGCCGCTCGGGCTTCACTCCATTCGCTGCTGACAGCTGCGGTCCGCCGCTCGGCACCTCGTGCCGCACGCGGCGACATCCGGCTCAGCCCCTTCGGACGAACGCCTGCGCGCCGGGACCGGGTGCGATCACTGTGTCGCACCCCGTCATTTCTCTCCCTTTCTCTGTTCTTCCATTCAGGAGTTCATCGTGAACGTTTCTGCCCCCGTCCGTCCCCTCACAGCCGACAGCGCACAATCGAGCACCACTGTCGGCGCTGTCGAGCTCGTCCATCGTGTGCCCCGGACCACCATGGTGGACCGGCTCGTCATGCGCATCGGCGTCGCCATGCTCATCTGGAGCACCCGCCCGGATGCCGCACACACACCGCACATCTCGGTGCTCGCCGACGACCCCCGCGCCCCGCTCTACGCCAGGCACGCCGCCGACGGCTCCCTCGCACGGGGCGCGCTGTTCCACGGCGTGTTCCTGTTCCCCGCGGGCCGCTGATGCCCGCGAGTGCCTACGCTCTTCGCGAGTGCCTACGCTGTTTCGTAGGCACTCGCGAGATTCCTAGGCACTCGCGGGCACCCGGATGCCATTGTCGGTGAGGAAGCGGGCGTAGGTCGCCAGGGAGCGGATCTCGGATGACGTCCACCGGATGAAGCGCCGACTGGTGGCGGCGCGGATCTCGTCTTCGCGTACCTTCTCCTCGAACACGACCTGCTCCGGTTCGCGGTTCCCCCGCATCTCCCGGTCTCGGTATTTCACTGCTCCGTCGTACTCGCCGAACACACCCTGGATCTCGAAGTCGACCCAGTAGGTGCGGCCGGATGCGACCATCACGGGGCGCTGCACAGCGAACGCCCGCACGCGCAGCTGCACCAGGTACAACCGGCTCACGCTCTCGCCAGGCGAATCGGCGCGGGGGTCCATCAGCTCACCGATTCGGCGTGCCTGCTTCACACCCCGCGCACCCGGATGCTCCGCAATCACCTGCCGAAACTGCTCGCAGAACTCGCGGCTCGCGGCCTCGTCGACCTGCCGCGTCCGCTGCGGTCGCGACACTCGGCGCAGCGCGGCATCCGCGCACGCAAGAGCGGTCTCGGGCCGCGCCGTTCGCGCGACGTCGAACACTGTGCGCACGAGCGGCGTCACCCGCACGCCGTCACATACGACGAACGAGCCATCGGTGTGCTCTCTGTGCCTGATGACCGCATCGCTCTGGGTGCCGGATCCGCCATGCCCCGCAAGCACGTGCACGCGTTCGTCTTCGAGGCGGAACAGCGGCAACCCGTGCATCGCGGCCGCCGTGGCACGGCACATCACCGGCGGGGTTCGCGCGGACCGCGTCGCCGCCTGAGCCAGGGCACGTTGTCGCTCTTCCACGTAGGCGCTCCGCCAGCTCTCGACCTGCGCATAGTGCCCCCGACGCACCCGCTGCAGCGCGCCGTCCTGCACCGATGCGCGCAATTGATCGTCCGTGCTGCCGAGATCGATCAAGCTGCTGCGTGCGAAGGTCTCCATGACGGTACTGTGCCCTGTCGGGCGCCCGTGGTGTTCGTGCCTGTGGATGGCGCTCGCGAATGCCTACGTTCTTCGCGAGTGCCTACGCTGTTTCATAGGCACTCGCGAGATTCGTAGGCATTCGCGGGATAGCGTTGAGCCATGCGGATCACGGTAATCGGTGGCGGCGTCGGGTGCGCGAGGTTCGTCGCGGGGGTGCGCGAGTGGGCGCGTCGCTCCGAGGAGGAGCACCGGATCGATGTGGTCGTCAATACAGCGGACGACTGGTGGGTCTCCGGTCTGCGGATCGCTCCGGATCACGACAGCCTGCTGTATGCACTCGCCGGTGTGAACGACACCACCCGGGGCTGGGGCAGAGCCGGCGAAACCGAGCGCGTTGCGGCCGAACTCGCCGCATGGGGCACGGCTCCGGACTGGTTCACGCTGGGCGACCTCGACCTCGGCACGCACATCGCCCGCACTGCGTGGCTGCGCGAGGGCGCCTCCGTGTCGGAGGTGTACCGCAGGCTCGGCTCACGCTGGGATCTCGGAGTCGCACTGCATCCGGCAACTGACGACGAGATCGATACGCACGTGCGCCTCGCCGATGGCAGCGACATCCACTTCCAGGAATGGTGGGTGCGCCACCGCGCCGGCGGCGATGCCACCGGCTTCTCCCAGCGCGGCATCGACAGCGCCGCACCGTCGGAGGGCGCGCTCGGTTGCATCGTTCTGGCCGACGTCGTCCTGATCGCGCCGTCGAATCCGATCGTCTCCGTCGACCCCGTGCTCGCCGTGCCCGGTATGCGCGAGGCGCTCGGCGATGCTGCTGCTCCCATCGTCGGCGTATCTGGCATCATCGGCGGTTCCGTGGTGCGCGGCATGGCCGACACCTGCCTCGCGATCGAGGGCATCGAGACCTCGGCGCGCGCCGTCGCCGAGCACTACGGCGCGCGTTCGCGGGGCGCGCTGCTCGACGGCTGGCTCGTCGACGATCGTGACGCCGACGCCGTCGAGCCGCTGTCGACATCCGGGATCACGACTCGCGCCGTGCCGCTGTGGATGCGCGACGCCGACACGTCGGCGCAGCTCGCCGCCGATGCCATCACGCTGGCTGGCGCACTGCAGGCCTGAGGCGACCGGACGCGAGCTTCGGCCCGGATCGGCGATCCCCCGAAGTCATAGACTCGTACGGTGACCATGCCGCTTCAGCACCCGCAGGCCGTGTTCTCCGGGGCATGGGGCGACACCACGACGGGGGCGTGGCACCCGGTGCAGGCGGTCGTGAGCGCAGGGATCGTCACGCTCTGGGTCGCATCGGCAGCGGGCGGCTGGACGCAGCATTTCAGCGTGCCGGCACGGGAGATCACGGTGAAGTCCGCCGCACAGCGCATCACGCTGGTCGTCGGCGGTCGGAGCTACCCGATCCTCGCCGATCCGGCTGCGGTGGGCCGCGCCCTCGGTTTCACGAGCATGGGCATCGTCGGCGGCGTCGCCCATCACCATGGCTACGGCGTCGCCAGCGACGTCGGCCGCGGTGTGAACCAGGTCGCGGCCGCGAACGCCTTCAGCGCACGAGGCGGCGGCGAGTTCCTCTCAGTCGTGCGGGCCTCTGGCGCACGGGTCTCACGTCTCGGCTACGGCGCGATCGCCGCCATCGGCTGCGGTGGCGGCGCAGTGGTCGTGTTCGTCGTGCTCGCCGTCACGGTGGCGTTCAGCCTCTGAGGACCTCACCTGCGCAAAGCGTCCGCCGCGCTGCGCTTCGACAGTCCACGACCGGGCTCACCTGAGCGAGATGGTCGTGCCGTGCAGAGCAGCGGCCGGGGCGCGGCTCGCGTCGGAGCGGTGCCCCATTCGACACCATGCCGCCTGTGCCTGCACGATCTCGATCGCAGAGGCCGACGACAGTGCCCTGGCGGATGCGTTCATCCCGCCGTCACGATTCGCACCACCGGGCATCGAAGCCATCATGCGACCAAGGGCGCCCCATTGCTCACTCGTCGCGGCTGCGAACAGTGAGCCGGCGATGGACATTCTCGCCAGGACCTTGCCGTCATGGCCGATGAAGGCGCCCCAGACCCCCGCCCTGGTGGGGTTGGTGACGCTGATGCTGGAGACGGCCGAGAAGGGAATCGTGCGACGACGGGTTCGGAGGGAGCCTTCAGCAGTGCGGATCTCGAGCCTGGGCAGGAGCACCGCACGCACGAGGATGAACAGGACAGCGATGCTGAGCCCGACACCGAGCCCGAAGCCGATTCCGCCTGGAGCGTCTTCATACGTTCCAGCGACCGCAATGAGAGTGACCAGCGCGTTGATCCCCATGACCAGCCAGAATGACCACCCGACGCCGCGATTGCAGCGCACGCGCGACGGTTCCTGCAGGGGGCCGGTCACCGAATCACCCGGCCGACGCACCCGCGCCGGGCTGTGAGACCGCGGCGAGGAACAACGACACCAGCGGCGACTGGATGAGCCCGATCAGGAGGAAGATCGCCGAGGCGACGATCCCCAGGACCATCGCGGTCGTGCCGCGTCGCATGCGCTTCTTCCTGGCACCGATGCCGAACAGCATGACGATCACCGACACGACGAGCCCGACGAGCTGGCCGATGAGCGCGACGAGCAGAATGATCCAGTTGAAGGCGCCGTTCGGATCGTCGCCGAGGACGCCGTCCAGGCTGTGGGTCATGGCGGCACCCAGCGCAAAATAGGCCGTCGCACCGATGCCTCCGAGCAGAGCGATTCCCGCCCAGATCACGACCCCGGTCCCCAGCCCGACGTTCGCCGCGGATGCCTGCGCAGCCGGCAGTCGGCCGGGATGAGGTGCATAACCCTGGTACCCGAGCGATGTCGAGTCGAAATGCGGCTGCCGGCCGTGCGGGAGCTGATTCATCGCGTCGTCCTCCGTCATCATGGTGCCCTACCTCGACGCACCGTGGGCGAGGTAGGTGCGGTGTCCGTCGATCAGCAGCTGCTGAGCCTGACGGTGATCGACGGCTCCGGCAAGGTTGACCGGCGACGTCGGCGACTGCCACAGCGCATCGATGTCGACGTACCGTCCGTCGTACAGCAGAGCGATGGCCGCGAGGCGCCGACGCGCACCCGGGGGCGGAAGAAGGATCTGGCGCACATCTCGCCATCCGAGCGAGCGCGGGCTGCCGAGGAACCCGCACCAGAGGAAGCCGTCCGGATGAATCTCCAGACGCGCGCGACGGCCCATCCAGAGGTTGATGCCCCCACCGACGAACAGCAGGACCGGTGCGAAGAGGAATGAGAACAGCCACGGCTCCACGACGAAGCCCAGGATGACGACGGCAACAAGCGCGGCAACGCCCATACCGATCAGCATCCAGCCGACGACGAGGCTGACACGCCCCGAAGCGCGAAATGTACGCACAGCCTCGACCTCCCATCGCGCCGACAGCGCTTTTGTGGACGCTGTCCCCTGGTGCCAGCCTATGAGGCCCGAGCGGTGCGAGCGAGCCGCCCACCCGTGTGTCCGCGCACCACCGGTCGTCGCACGGGGTACGACACGGCTGATGGCCCGAGAGATCCGCCACACGCTTCTGCTCTGCGCTTGGTTTCGGATGCCCATACCCGGGCTGAAGCGACATGGCATCCCTCCCCTCTCTCCGCGCGGCGCTGCAGCCCGTTGCGATCGATCCGCGAGGATTCACCCTGCGTGGGATCACCGTCATCCCGTGGAGCGAGGTCGCGTCCCCAGGGCGCCTCGACGCGCTGGATCGGTGGCGCACTCGCCGGTGGGAGGCACCGGCGCAAGCGCCAGGGTCCAGCGGCCACCGATGTGCAGAGCGCGACACCGACCCGCAGTTGTTCTCTCGACACTGAACTTCGCTAGTGCGTTATTGCGTACTTACGTAGTATGGCGCTGTGAGCGAGGAGATGCAGCGACTGCGCGAAGAGCTTGACGCGCTGACGGACCGGATGGACGAACTCGAGCAGGCGCGGCACGTGTCGAAGGATGTCGCTCCTCGCGAGAGCAGCCTGTGGGCTCTGGATGGTCTCCAGGGCCGCCTCGATGATGACCCTTCGACCGTGGACGGTGCCGTGATGCTGGTGGGGTCGCTGACCTTGCCGACGGGCGCGTCGGCGTCCTGGCAGCAAGGCGTCGGGACGACGGGCCTGCTGGACGCACCGTGGACGGAGCAGGCTTCGACGCTCGCAGCGCTGGGGCATCCGGTTCGGATCGAACTGCTTCGGCACATCCTGTCCGGGGTGCAGACGACGTCGGAGCTCACGGCGATCGATTCTCTGAGTACGACCGGTCAACTGCATCATCATCTCAGGCAGCTTGTCGCGGCGGGCTGGGTGAAGCAGCGCGGACGGGGCAGCTATGAGATCCCCGCTGCGCGCATCGTGCCGCTGCTGGTCTGCGTGCTCGGAGCCGAGCGGTGAGGTTCGGACTCCTCGTCGCGTATCGGTACCGCGGGCCGGTCTACGTCGTGTCCGTCGTACTGCTCGTCGCCGTCGCACTGTCCAGTTTCCTCACTCTCGGTGAAGGCGCTCGTCTGGTGAGAACGGCCCTTGCGATCGGCGCGATGTGCCTGCTGGCGATGTGCGTCGTGCTGGCGCTCACCGTCCCCCGTCTGCTGCCGGAGGGGAAGACCATGGTTGTCTCATCACCCGTGCGCGGATCGTGGCTGGCCATGAACAGCCCGGCTTCGAAGGTTCCCAGCCACGGGGTCCGCGTGTACGGGCAGACGTATGCGATCGATCTCGTGCACACTCCTGCCGGTGCGCCTCGTCCCGAGTTCGGTGATGGTCCCGCGATGCGGAGGCCGGATGAGTGTCCCGCTTTCGGAGAATCCGTGTTCGCGATGATCGACGGCACCGTCGTGCGCTCATCGGATTGGCGTCGTGATCACCGAGCGCGTTCGAACTGGCTGGGTGTCGTCTACATGATGATCGAGGGTCCGTTCCGCGAGATCGGCGGGCCGGGTTTCATCCTGGGCAATCACGTCACCATTCGCGGCAGGAACGGGGAGTACGCGACGGTCGCGCATCTGAAGCAGCGCTCGGCGGTCGTGCGTCCGGGGGACGCAGTGAGCGCAGGACAGCGGATCGGACGCTGCGGCAACTCCGGCAACAGCAGTGAGCCCCATGTTCATGCGCAGCTCATGGATCGCTCCGCACCGTTGACAGCCCAGGGCATCCCCATGGCATTCAGCCGCATCGCTCTCGGAGACGACACCGCAGTTGTGGATGCTCTGCCGAAGAACGGTGAGACGATGACGGCATCTGCGGCGCTCAAAGGGGAGAAAGGACGTCGCACCCCGCAGAAGTAAGCTCATGGGGAGCACGAACAGTCGTGTCGCGCGGTGGCGATGCCTGACCTGACGGGAAGGGAAGGGAAGCGACATGTCGCAGCACACCTCGATCAGCGCGGTGCCCGACGATCCCGCAGGGTTCTGGGCGAACATAGTCGCGGCGAGGCCGCGCCGTCTCGACCGTCCTCGCGACGTTCCTCGTCCGGAGTCGATCGAGGAGGTCTCCCGGTGGGCCGGCAGCGAGGATCTGCGCCGCACCGAGCTCGTTCATGCGCCGGTGTTCTGGGTTCTCCTCCCTCTTGCCGCACTCGGGTACTTGATCTGGGGCACGATCACCGACCCTGGCGAGGGCTGGACCGGCAATCTGTTCGACGATGCGAACAATGGACAGTTGTGGAACTTCTGGCTGGTCTGGGTAGGTGTCGTGATCTGGCTGCTCATCACCGTCGGGGTGCTTCTCTTCCGATTGAGCGTCCTGCGGGACCTGCGTGCCGAGAACGAGTGGGTCTTCGAGCATGGTGTGGCGCACTCGATCCACCGCGCATCGGTGGACTACGACAACGGCGAAGGCAGCTGGGCGACGTACATCGCCCTCGACCATCGCCTCGATGACCAGCAGGCCGCGCGGATCCACGCGGCATTCGAGCAGTGGGTCTCCGAGGCGGGCATACCTCCCGCGCGTTCGAAGCCCATCTCCTCGCAGTCGCTGTTCGGCGCACAGGCGGCAGGTGGCTGCTTCATTCTCCACCTGCCCGTTTCGACGACCGCCGGTGCCACCACCGACCACGAGTGGATGTTGATCACCGAACCGCGGGACGACGAGAGCGACGTGATCATGACGCCTGTGCCGGTTCCGAAGAAGCTTGCGAGGATCCGCCGCAGGATCCGACGGAAGGCAGAACGACGGGGCGCGTCATGAGCGGAGCAACCGGTGGTCTCCGGATCGAGGGTCGTGTAACGGCGTGGGCCACGTACCGGGGCGGCACAGAGGAGGCCCCGTCCATGCGGCTACGGGTGCAGTTTCCGTTCTCGACGTCTCAGCACGACGCCGAGCTCGTGACGTGCATCGACCGCGGGCTCCTCACTGGCTTCGCTCCCGGTTCACGTATCCACCTGCTGGTCGACCCGGAGAATCCCGACCAGGTGGCCGTCGACCGCAGCGCGAGTGCCGTGGAGCTGCCCCGCTCATGGCAGCACAGTACCTGAGCCGAAATCGTATAGAAGCAGCAGAACACCACTGCGACCAACCGACGCCCGTGCCGCCGCCTGGCCTTTGTTGCAGTCGTCCGCGTGAGCTTGCTGATCGAGCAGCATGATCGTGGCCGCGTCTGCCCCGGTTCACGTGGCATGCCCCGCGATCCGCGAGCCGATGAACGGAGGTGAGCATGTTGCTCGTTGAAGCTCGAACATCACCTCGCGGCCGTCCGGCCCCGAAGAATGCCATTGTCCACCCGGATCCGGCAGGGCTCGTCGACGTTGTTCACTACCGTTTGCGCTGGCAATCGGGGCACAGATGGCTTGATCGGTTCATGAATCGCATTCGCAGAACTGGAGATCCGCATCGTGGGCACGGCTCCCCGTCGCGGCCGTAGGCGTTGAGCGAGTGCGCGAAGTAGCCAGCCTGCCCATTCACATTCACGTACTGCGCATCGAAGCTCGTGCCGCCCTCGGCGAGTGCCTTCTGCAGTACGGCGCGCACCTCCGTGAGCAGCCGGTTCACGGCGCGGGTCGTGAGGTCGCGGGCCGCGGTCTCCGGATGGATGCGGGCCGCCCACAGCCCCTCATCGGCGTAGATGTTGCCGATGCCGCTGGCGGCGGTCTGGTCGAGCAGCACGCGCTTGATTCCGGATGCTGTGCGCGCGAGGCGGGAGCGGAACGCGGCTTCATCGAACGCTGGATCGAGCGGGTCGCGGCCGATGTGCGCCGCCTGCGCCGGTACGAGTGGCGCCTCGTCGCCGAAGCCGCCGGCCGCGCCGTCCGGTGTGGGAACCAGCGGGTCGATCGCGAGCGAGCCGAATGTGCGCTGGTCGGCGAACACGATCGCCAGCTCGCCGTGCTCCGGATTCCGGATGGCGAATCTGACCCGTTCATGGCGCTCGGCGGGCGCACCGGGCTCACGCAGCAGCATCTGTCCGCTCATGCCGAGGTGCACCATGATCGCCTCGGGCGTAAGCGATGTATCCACGGCAGGGCTCGCCTCATCCGGAGCATCGAGCGACAGCCACAGGAACTTGCCCCGTCTCACCGCCGCACGCATGCCGCGCCCGAGGAGCCGGGCCTCGAAGTCGGCTGCCGACCCGGTGTGGCGCGTGAGCGCGCGGGAGTCGAAGACCTCGACGCTCTCGATCCTGGCGCCGACGATCGCGGGCTGCAGGCCGTGGCGGACGACCTCGACCTCCGGCAGCTCAGGCACGCTCATCCAGCCGAGAACGTCGCGCCCTGTTGAAACGGCTCGGAGCCGCACGCAGTGTCGGAGCGCCCACGCTACTTCTTGCTGCGCGAGACCGCGCCGCCCTCGCTGAGCCTCTGCCACAGCGTGAGCGCGGCCGCCATCTCGGCGTTCTTCTTGCTCGTGCCCTCACCCTGGCCCGAGGCATCCGCGACGGTCACCGTCGCCGTGAAGCGCCTCTGGTGGTCGGGCCCGCTGGATGAGATCACGTACTCCGGCGGCTCCGCCCCCATTCGCGAGGCGAGTTCCTGCAGGCTGGTCTTCGGGTCCATCGCGGCCCCGTAGCGATCCGGATCCGCCAGCAGCGGCTCGACCAGCCGCAGCACGAAAGCCGTCGTCGCCTCGGCGCCGGCTGAGAGGTAGGCGGCGCCGATGATCGCCTCTGTCGCATCGGCGAGCAACGAGTCCTTGTCGCGCCCCCCGGTGTTCTCTTCACCGCGCCCGAGCTTCAGGTACGCGCCGAGACCGATGGTGCGCGCGACCTCCGCGAGCGCAACCGTCGACACCACGCTGGCACGCCGCTTGGCGAGCGCGCCCTCATCGACATCCGGCAGCGTCGTGTAGAGCATCACCGTGACGGCCTGGCCGAGGATCGAGTCGCCCAGGAACTCCAGCCGCTCGTTGTGAGGGATGCCGCCGTGCTCATACGCGTACGAGCGATGCGTCAGTGCCAAACCGAGAAGCTCGGCGTCGATGTCGACGCCGAGCTTCTCGGTGAGAGACCGGATGTCGTCGGTCTCGAAAACGACGTTCGTCGCCACAGGCGATCAGGCGTCGGCGACCTTGCGGCCCTTGTACTCGAGGAACAGCTCGGTGCCCTGCGAGTCGGTGACGACCTTGGCCTGGTGCGGGCGGCTGTACACGGTCTTGCCGTTCTCAACGGTCTTGACCAGCGTGGGCGCCTCGGCCTTCCACTGCGCACGACGCGAGCGCGTGTTCGAACGGGATACGCGGCGCTTCGGGGGGTTACCTGCCATGACTAACTCTCTTCTTTCCGGGGGTCGGCACCTGCCGGTGCTGACCCGAACTGCTCGGCGAACTCCTGGAGCCCTGCCCAACGAGGATCGATGGGATCGGGCTTCTCACCGGCGTTCTCCGCCAGCGGCTCGCCCGTGACCGCATCGAGGCCAGGACAATCCGGCTGACACACCGGTTGAAAGGGAAGCGACAGGACGGTGGCGTCCCTGATCAGAGTTTCAAGATCCACGTGGTCATCTTGAACTTCGAAATCAGCCGCTTCCTCCCTAGAGTACTCGAAAAGCTCCTGGAACTCGACTTCGAGCGGTTCGGAGATGTCGCGCAGGCATCTTCCGCATTCCCCCTCGAAGACGGTGTCAACGGTTCCCGAGACGAGAATGCCCTCATGCACCGACTCGAGACGAACCTCGAGCTCGAGCTCACGGTCTTTCGAAACAGACACGATTCCCTCGCCCCAACGTTCGGGCGTCGGGATCGACAGGGTGTGCTCGCGCATCTCGCCCGGCTTGCGGACGATGTCGCGGACGGGCAGTACGAACGGCCCGGAGAGACTGGGTTTCACGCCTTCGATTCTACGCGTGCCCCGCTGAACAGGCAGTTGACGCGCACGCCGTTGTTGGGTTCAGAAGTCGCTGGGGCCTGCTTCGGCGAGGTACCTGGCGACCGGGCCCGGCACGTAGGGCGTCACGTCGCCGCCGAGGCCGGCGACCTGACGCACGAGCGAGCTCGACACGACCGAGTTGGCGGGATCGGCCAGCAGGAACACGGTCTCGATGCCGGAGAGGTGGTTGTTGACGACCGCCATCGGCGTCTCGTACGTCACATCACCCTGCGCCCTGATGCCCTTCACGAGCACGCCTGCGCCGACCTCCTGTGCGTAGTCGACGAGCAGGCCGACGCTCCAGGAGCCGACGATGACGTTTCCCTCGACGCCTTCCTCCCGGAGCGACTCCTGCAACAGCTCGAGGCGCTGCGCGATCGGAAGCATGGCCTCTTTGTCCGGGTTGTGGACCACCAGCACATGCAGCTCATCGAAGAGTCCTGCTGCGCGGCGGATCACGTCGAGGTGGCCCTGCGTCGGCGGGTCGAAGGAGCCGGGAACGACGGCTACGCGGCTGCTCATACATTCACCCTATGGCAACCGTGCCTCATATCGCGCGATGATTCCGCGCCGAGTCCGATGCTCACTCAGAGTCAGCGCCGGCGGTGCGGCTGGGGAGGGAGCCGGGTGAGCCCTTCCCGCACAGAGCCGGTCACGACTTCGCCAGCGCGGCGCGCTCGCGGTCCGTGACGCGGCGGTGCAGAGCGTCGGCCAGCCCGGAGTGCCGCTGCAGCGCCGGGTCTTCTGCGATGATCGTCTCCGCAAGCTCGCGCGCTCTCATGATGAGACGCACGTCTTTGACGACTCGGAGCAGTTTCAACGAGCTGCGCACACCGGACTGGTTCGATCCGAGCACATCGCCTTCGCCGCGCAGTTCGACGTCCTTCTCCGCCAGTTCGAATCCATCGAGAGTCCCCGCGACAGCTTCGACGCGCCTTCTCGCATCGGTGTTCTCCTCCGCCTCGGTGACGAGCAGACACAGGCCGGGCACCGACCCGCGCCCGACCCGACCGCGCAGCTGGTGCAGCTGCGAGACACCGAATCGGTCGGCTTCTACGATGATCATCGTCGAGGCGTTCGGCACGTCGACGCCGACTTCGATGACGGTCGTGGCCACGAGGATGTCGATGTCGCCGCGGGAGAACGCCTGCATCGTGGTGTCCTTCTCCTCCGACGACATCTTCCCGTGCAGGATCGCGATGCGCAGCCCTCGGATGTCCGGATGCGTCGCGATCGTCTGCGCCAGCTGCACGACGCCCCACTTCGGCCCCTTGCGCTCGCCACCCTCCGGCTCCGGGGCGTCGTCGGCGAAGCCGTCCGGATCCTCCTCGACCGCCTTCCCGCTGTCGTCGACGTCGATCGCCGAGCACACCGCGAACACCTGGTAGCCCTTGCGCACTTCTTCCGCGGCCCGCTCCCACACGCGCGGCCACCATCCCGGGTGTTCGGCGACCGGCGCGGCGAACGTCTGGATGCCCGCGCGGCCCGCAGGCATCGTGCGGATCGTCGACACGTCGAGATCGCCGAAGACGGTCATCGCGACCGTGCGCGGAATGGGCGTCGCGGTGAGCACCAGCATGTGCGGTGTGCGGCCCTTCGCGCGCAGCGCCTCCCTCTGCTCCACTCCGAAGCGATGCTGTTCGTCGACCACGACGAGGCCGAGGTCGGCGAACGTCGTCTTGTCACTCAGCAGTGCGTGCGTGCCCACCACGACGCGTGCCTGACCGCTCGCGACGCGCAGCGCCGCCCTGCGACGCTCGGCCGCGCCCATCTGCCCGGTGAGCAGCGTCGGCATCAGCTCCGTCTGAAGCTCCGGCCCGAGCATCCTCGCAATCGAGCGCAGGTGCTGGGCGGCGAGGACCTCTGTGGGGGCGATCAGCGCGGCCTGCCCTCCCGATTCGGCGACCTGCAACATGGCGCGCAGCGCCACCAGCGTCTTCCCCGAGCCGACCTCGCCCTGCACGAGTCGGTTCATGGGGTGCTCCTCGACGAGCTCCGCCGCGATCTCATCGCCGACCGTCAGCTGATCCGGCGTGCGTTCGAACGGCAGCGCCTGATCGAAGCGCTCGAGGAGCCCTCCCGGCACCGCCCGCCTGGACGTGCCTTCCATCTCGTGCACGGCCTGCCTCTGCTGCGCCAGCGCGATCTGCAGCACCAGTGCCTCGTGCATCCGGAGCGTGTGCTTCGCTTGGTCCGTCTCGTCGATGACGCTGGGGCGGTGGATCAATTCGAGGGCTGTGCGATACGGCAGCAGCTTCTCGCGTTCACGCAGCTCGTCGGAGAACGGGTCGGCGACGTCTCCGAGGCCGTCGAGCACGGGCCCGATCACGCGGGCGATGTCCCACGACGGTTCCTTCGACGTCGCCGGGTAGATCGCCATCGGCGTGCGCGACCACTCTTCGGCGTCGGAGCCGGGGTCTTCGTCATCGAACAGCTCGTACTCGGGGTGCGAGAGCTGCATCGTTCGCTGGAAGTAGCCGACCTTGCCGGAGAACATGCCGCGGCGGCCCGGCGTGAGTTCGCGCTGCCGCCACACCTGACCGAAGAACGTGAGCTTCGCCTCGCCGCGACCGTCGCTGATGGACACCTCGACGATGCTGCCGCGACGATTGCGCATCGGACGCACCGAAACCGCGCGCACCTCAGCGACGATCGTGACCGTCTCGCCTTCGACCAGGCCCGTGATCGGGGTGAGCTCGCCTCGCATCTGGTAGCGCCGCGGGTAGTGGGTGATGAGGTCGCCGACCGTGAGCATGTCGAACGCGCGCTTCAGAGACGCCGCCCTTTTCTCCGGCAGCGCCTCCGCCAGCGGAGTGTCCAGCGTATACGGCATGCACCGAGTCTATTTCCCGGCACGGACATCGCCTCGACACGCGCTCCGGTCGCAGGGCGAAGCCCGCGCATCGGATCAGCCGTGGGCGAGCAGATTCGCATGAGGCACGCAGGGAGGATGGAAGACTGTACGACGTGACGAGGATCATCGCGGGGCTCGCCGGCGGCATCCGGCTCGACGTGCCCGACGCCGGAACGCGGCCGACAAGCGAGCGCGTGCGCGAGTCGCTGTTCGGTGCTCTGGAGCCCACGGGCATGCTCGACGGCACCGCAGTGCTGGATCTGTACACCGGCTCCGGCGCGCTCGGTCTGGAGTCGCTCAGCCGCGGGGCCGCCAGCGCCGATCTCGTGGAACGCGCACCCAAGGCGGCGGCCACAGCACGCCGCAACGCGGAGCGCGTCGCCAAGGCCACAGGGCGCGCGGCTCTCGTGCATGCGTCGGCGACGCACGCCTTTCTGCGCCAGTGCGCGTCACGTTTCGATCTCGTGCTCCTCGACCCGCCCTACGACCTCGCCGACACCGCTCTCACGGAGGACCTGAGACTGCTCGCACCGCTCCTCGTCGACGACGCGCTGGTCATCGTCGAGCGCGCCACGCGATCCGGAGCTCCGGATTGGGCCGCTGCCGGCCTGAGCGCGCTGCGCGAGAAGGCCTTCGGCGACACGTCGCTGTACTGGGGAGAGCCTCCGCAGTAGCGCCCCTCGCGAAACGCGCACCTTTGGTCCGAGACGGGCACATGTTGTGCGCATCTCGGCAGCTTCGTCGCGGACGGACGCCGCCCGAACAACAGGGGGTCGCTAGCCCGACTGCGCGTCCCAGTCCGTGTACGGGTCCCAGCCTCGGCGGCCGCGGAATGGCTCGCCGTCGAGCATCACCTCACCCGCTCCCGTCGTCACGCGGCCGATGGCACGGAACCCTGGGGGCAGCGCATCATCGGGGAACGCGGTCAGCAGCGCGTGGTCCTCTCCCCCGGTCATCGCGGCATGCACGTCGGAGCCGAGAGCGGAGGAGTCGAAGGAGATCGCGACGCCGGATGCGCGTGCCATCCGGGAGGCGTCGAGGGCGAGGCCATCCGAGACGTCCATCATCGCGGTCGCCCCGGATCGGGCGGCGACGGTGCCGAGACCCAGCGGCGGTGCCGGGCGCAGCTGTGCGTCGAGCAGCGTCCGCTCGCCGGCGCGGAGGCGGTCCGGATCAACGGGGATCGGCTCGCCGGCCTCGTCTCGGAACCGGTCGAACAGGATGGCGAGCCCGAGGCCGCTGCGTCCGAGCTCCCCTGCCACGGCCACGACGTCACCAGGCGCTGCGCCGGAGCGGAGCACGGGCTCGCGACCCTCGAGGTCGCCGATAGCGGTCACCGCGATTGTGAGCGTGTTCGACACGGTCAGATCGCCGCCGACGACGGCGCATCCGGGTGCCAGCGCATCGCACGCGTCGCGGAGGCCGTCCGCGAGCTGCTCGACGAGCTCGATGGCCGTGTCGTTCGGCATCGCCAGCGCCACCAGCAGCGCAGCGGGCTGCGCCCCCATCGCGGCGACGTCGGCGAGGTTCACGGCCGCGGCCTTCCAGCCGAGGTCGTACCCGCTCGACCACGCCAGGCGGAAGTCAGGGCCGTGCACGAGGGTGTCGGTGGTCGCCACAGTGTCGCCGGATATCCGCAGCACCGCTGCGTCGTCGCCCGGCCCGACGACCGCAGACGTCGACCGCCCGGTTCGCCGAACGATCCGCGCCAGGATCTCACCCTCGCTGAGTTCGCCCACAGTCACGCTCACTCCACGAGCCTAGTACGACAGCTCCGGCGACGAGGTGCCCCTCCTCGCCCACACGCCTGCTCAGTCAGCCCAGCATGGCTCAGCTCCCCTCCACGCAGTACGGAGCCGGTAGAACGTCGGAGAATGCGCAGAAGCTCGGGGGCCGCCCCAGAGCTCCCGAGAGACTGCTGGTCCTCCTGGCTTCTGCGGCGGCGCACGACGCGCAGCGCCGCAGGCGGGCGCTGTCTCAGACAACTCCGACCGACAGCGGCATACGCTGGAGCGGTGATCCGCCGAGCCTTCGCTGCCGTTCTCGTCGCCGTCTGCGCGGCGACGGCGCTCGCCGGATGCGCACACACTGTGGCCCTCGAGCCCCAGCCCCAGGCGAACGACCCCCTGTGCGCCGAGGTCTCCGTGCGGCTTCCCGACTCGATCGGCGACCAGTCGCGGCGTTGGACGGATGCGCAGGCCACGGCCGCGTGGGGCGATGATTCGGGAACATCTGTCATCTTCGCGTGCGGCAAGGAACCGCCGGCGCCGTCGACACTGCAGTGCGTGACGATCGGCGGAGTCGACTGGATCGTCGACGAATCCGAGCAGCCGAACCTGCTGATGACGACCTACGGCCGATCCCCCGCGGCGGAGATCTACGTCGACACCACCAAGGTCTCCAGCAACGAAGCCCTTGAGGCCGTCACCACCTCGGCGCAGCAGCTCCCCAGCACAGGCGAATGCACCACGGCCGACGAGGCGACGAAGATCCCGGAAGATGCCCCCACCACTTCCGGCGGAGACGACTGACACATCCCAGTAGGCGCACCACCCGGTCGCCCATGCCCGAGTGCACCCATCGCAAGGCGGACCAGCGAAGAGCACCGACAGCGCCCTGACCGACGACAACGCCCCGACAGGCGCACCACCGGTCGCCCGTGCCTGAGTGCGTCTATCGCAAGGCGGAGGAGGAAAGGGCACCGAATGTGCCCTGACCGACGACAACGCCGCGAGAGGCGTGCTCAGGCGCGGGCGAGGGAGTGTCTGAGAATTCTCGGCGTAACGAGTCCCCACCGCCCCTCCAGGCGCTGCTTCGCATCGCGCGGAGCCTCTCGGGCGGCGTGGGCCCGGGGCGATGTGTGCCGGATCGCTAGGCCGAGGAGGGAGGCGATGCGGAGCCATCGTCGACCGACGAGAACGCCGCGAGCCGATGCGCAGCACCCAGCGCAGTAGCCGCGAATTGTCAGGCGCGACCCAGGCCCAGCTCGATGAGTTCGGTGATGAGCTGGGCATAGCTCACGCCGGATGCGATCCAGCACTTGGGGTACATCGAGATCGGGGTGAAGCCGGGCATCGTGTTCGGCTCGTTCACGATGACGTCGCCTGCGTCGGTGAGGAACACATCGACGCGGGCGAGGCCGCGGCACTCCAGCGCCTCGAACACCCGCGCTCCGAAGGCACGGATGGTCGCCGTCTGCTCCTCGGTCAGCACCGCGGGGCACACGACCTCCGCGCCGTCGCCACCGAGGTACTTGCCCTCGAAGTCGTAGAACTCGCGAGTGGTGAGGACGATCTCGCCCGGCAATGACACACGCGGCTCGGCACCGTCTCTCCCCTCGAGCACGGCCACCTCGATCTCACGGCCGACGATCGCGGTCTCGATGAGCACCTTGTCGTCCTCCGCGAGTGCAACGCGCATCGCCTCTGCCAGCTCATCCGGCCCGTGTGCCTTCGAGACGCCGACGCTCGAGCCGGCGCGGGCCGGCTTGACGAACAGCGGGTAGCCGAGCGCGTCCGCCTCGGCGCGCACTGTCGCCTCGCCGTGCTCCCACCGGCGTCTGCGCACCGTCAGCCACGGCGTGACGGGAATGCCTGCGGCCTGCAGCACCACCTTGGTGACGTCCTTGTCCATGGCGATCGCGGAATCGATCACGCCGCCACCGGCGTACGGAATCTCGAGCGTGTCGAAGAAGCCCTGGATCGTGCCGTCCTCACCGTGCACGCCGTGCAGAATCGGCAGCACGACGTCGACAGTGCCGAGCGATGTCACCGTGCCGTCCTCGAGCAGCGCCCGCAGTTCGCGACCCGATCCCGGCAGGGGCCAGAGCACGCGGGTGCCGTTGTCGACGACTTCTGGAAGCTTCTCCGCGTCGAGCGCGAATCGCGCCGGATCGTCCTGCTCGAGCACGAAGATGCCCTCACGCGTGATCCCGACGGGGATCACGTTGAACTTCTCGCGGTCAATGGCCCCGAGAACTCCCCCCGCCGTTGCGGAAGAGATCGAGTGTTCGCTGGAACGCCCTCCGAAGAGCACCGCCACGGTCGTGCTGGCCATCTTGAGTCCCTTCGCCCTGAGGGGCGTCATCGTCGGTCGTAAGGTACGGAGCAATGTGCGCCGGTTCCATGATGCCGTCGAGCACCATCTTCACCTGACTGGCGATGGGCATGTCAACGCCCTTCGCCTTGGCGAGCTTCAGAATCGGTCCCACCGATCCCAGCCCTTCCGCCGTCTGTTCCATATGCGCCACGACATCCTGCAGGGTGTACCCCTGTCCGAGGAGGCGCCCCGCCGTGTTGTTGCGACTCAACGGCGACTGACACGTCGCGATGAGGTCGCCGAGGCCCGCCAGTCCTTGCAGCGTGCCGGGCTGCGCGCCGTACGCCACGGCGAAGTCGGTCATCTCCACGAGACCGCGCGTGATGATCGACGCTTTGGTGTTCTCGCCGTAGCCGACTCCGTCGACGATGCCGATCGCCAGCGCGACCAGGTTCTTCAGCACACCGCCGAACTCCGTGCCGATCACGTCCGTGTTCACGAACGTGCCGAAGTAGCGGTTCGATGCCGTGCTGGCGATGCGGGCCGCCGTCTCCTCACTGGCGGACGAGACCACGGCGGCCGTCGGCTGTTCCCTGGCGATCTCGAGCGCGAGGTTCGGCCCGCTCGCAACGGCGATCCGGGCAGGGTCGCAGCCCAGCGTCTCCTCGATCACCTGACTCATGCGCAGCCCCGTGCGCTTCTCGACGCCCTTCATCAGGCTGACGACGGGCGCTTCAGAGCCCCGGATGATCGGACGCAGCTGCTTCAGCGCCTCGCGCGCCGTCCCGCTCGGCACCGAGACATAGATCTCATCGGCATCGGCGACGGCCCGAGCGAGATCGCTGGTCGCCCGGATGCTGCGCGGCAGGTTGACACCGGAGAGGTACTGGGAGTTGCGCTTGGCCTCGTCGATCTCGTGCGCGAGCTCCGGTCGGCGCGCCCACATCGTGACCTGGGCCCCACCGTCGGCGAGGATCTTGCCGAACGTGGTCCCCCAGCTGCCTGCGCCCAGCACGGCAGCACGAGTGGTCACATCCGCCCCGTTTCGTTCTGCCCGTGCTTCGTCGGGTCCCAGCGTTCTTCTGGCGGCGTCTCGCCCCTCAGCTCAGCCAGCAGCCCGGTGATGGCACCCATGACACGATCGGTCGCCTCTTCGATCGCGGCGCGCTCCGCCTTGGGGTCGCGCTCGCCACTGGGCTGCAGGTCGGAGAGGTCGACCGGATCGCCGACGAGGACCGTGACGCGGCGGCGCGGCGGGAAGAGGCGCAGCTTGCCGTAGCGCGGCATGAACTGCTGTTCCCCCCAGTGCGCGACCGGAACGACGGGGAGCCCTCCCGCCATGGCGATCCGGACCGCGCCGGATTTGCCGCGCATCGGCCACAGGTCGGGGTCGCGCGTGAGCGTGCCCTCGGGGTAGACGATAACGCCCGTGGCGTTCTTGACCAGGATCTCCGCGTGTTTCAACGCCTCGGTGCCACGCCCTCCTCGGGCGACGGGAATCATCTTCGTCGCTCGCATGGCCGCGCCGAGAACGGGGATCCGGAACAAGCTCTCCTTGGCGAGGAAGCGCGGAGCCCGCCCGAGCCGCCACGTCGCCACGGCGACCGTGAGCGGGTCGATCTCGCTGTGATGGTTGGGCGCCAGCACATACGCGCCCTCTCGCGGCAGCTTCTCGCCGCCTCGGATCTCGATCTTCGCGATCCAGCCGACCAGCGGCACGACGAGCGCGGCGAGCAGCCAGAAGATGCTCGGACGCGATTTCTCGCGGGATGCGCGGAGGGCGCGTGCCATGCGTCAGCCCACGACGTCGAAGTCGGCGCCCAGTGCAGTCAGCTTGTCGAGGAACTTCTCGTAGCCGCGGCTGATCAGCTTGATGCCCGTCACACGCGATGTGCCCTGCGCTGCCAGTGCCGCGATGACATGGCTGTAGCCTCCGCGCAGGTCGGGAACGACCATGTCGATGCCCTTCAGCGGCGTCGGGCCGTTGATCACGGCCGCCTGTTCGAGAGGACGGCGGGCGACGCGGCGCTCAGGGGAGTCGAGTCCGTCCTTGTGCACGACGATGTCTGCACCCATGCGCACGAGCGCATCGGTGAAGCCGAAGCGGTTCTCGTACACGGTCTCGTGCACGACGGACGTGCCCTCAGCCTGGGTCAGCGCGACGATGAGCGGCTGCTGCCAGTCGGTCATGAAGCCGGGGTGCACGTCGGTCTCGACCATGGCGGCCTTGAGCGGGGTCTCCCCCCGTCGGAAGGTGATGCCGTCGTCGGTGATGTCGAAGTCGCCACCGACCTTTCGGAAGACGTTGAGGAATGTCAGCAGCTCGTACTGACGGGCGCCCTTGACAAAGATCTCGCCATCGGTGACGAGCGCGGCGCAGGCCCACGACACGGCCTCGTTGCGGTCGAAGAGGCTGCGGTGGTCGTAGCCGGTGAGCTCCTCGACGCCCTCGATGAAGATGACGCGATTCGGCTCGTACGAGATGATGGCGCCCATCTTCTGCAGCACGCCGATGAGGTCCATGATCTCGGGCTCGATCGCGGCGCCGCGCAGCTCAGTCACACCCTTCGCCTTCACGGCCGTGAGCAGCACCTGCTCCGTGGCTCCGACGCTCGGGTACGGCAGCTCGATGCTGGCGCCGTGCAGGCCGTCCGGTGCGGACAGGCGGATGCCGTTGGGCTGCTTGTCGACGACCGCGCCGAAGTTGCGCAGGGCATCGAGATGGAAGTCGATCGGGCGGTCACCGATCCGGCATCCGCCGAGATCCGGGATGAACGCCTGGCCGAGCAGGTGCAGCAGCGGCCCGCAGAACAGGATCGGAATGCGGCTCGAGCCCGAGTGCGCGTCGATCTCCTCGAACCCGGCGGACTCGGCCCCGACGGGGTCGAGCACGAGGGAGGCTTCCTCTTCGCCGTCGGTGACGCTGACGCCGTGCACCTCGAGAAGGGAGCGCACGACCTCGACGTCGCGGATCGAAGGAACGTCGCGAAGCGTGCTGGGTGTTCCTCCGAGGAGGGAGGCGACCATGGCCTTCGTCGCCAGGTTCTTCGCCCCGCGGACATCGACCTGGCCGCGCAGGGGTTGCCCGCCGCGGATCTCGATGGTGTCGACGGATCGGTTCTGGAGGGTCGTGCCCGTGGTACCCAGAAGCGTCATTTAGTGGCCTCACTTCGTCACGACGGCGGTGAACCGCCGATAGGAGCCGGCTGCCCCCTACAGTCGGAGCGATTGCGCTCCCCGGCTCACTGGACCGGCAAGGTCCGTGGCCGCCACGATTCGCGGCGGGCCTCGAACTGCTCGATGGCGTCCGCCTCACGCAGGGTGAGGCCGATGTCGTCGAGCCCTTCGAGGAGCCTCCACCTAGTGTAATCGTCGATCTCGAAGCCGGCCGTGAAGTCGCCGAGTGTCACGCTGCGCTCCTCCAGGCTCACCGTGACCCGGGTACCTGGGTTCTCATCGATCCTGCGCCAGAGCTCTTCTTTGGTCTCCTCGGAGATCACGCCGGCGATGAGCCCCTGTTTGCCGGAGTTCCCGCGGAAGATGTCGGCGAACTTCGGCGACAGCACGACCTTGAAGCCGAAATCGCGCAGCGCCCATACGGCGTGCTCCCGGCTCGAGCCCGTGCCGAAATCGTTGCCGGCGACGAGCACCGACGCGCCCTGGAAAGCGGGCTGGTTCAGCACGAAGTCCTGGTCCTGCCGCCAGCTGTAGAACAGCGCGTCGTCGAAGCCCGTCTTGGTGACGCGCTTGAGGAACACCGCGGGGATGATCTGGTCGGTGTCGACGTTCGACCGCTTCAACGGTGCGGCGATGCCGGTGTGGGTGGTGAAAGCTTCCATCGTCTTAGGCCTCCGCTCCGCTCAGCGCGGGTTCGTGCACCGGTTCGAGGTCGGACGGGCTCGACAGCGTGCCGCGCACGGCCGTCGCGCCTGCCACCAGTGGCGAGACGAGATGCGTGCGCCCGCCCTTGCCCTGACGCCCCTCGAAGTTGCGGTTGCTGGTAGACGCGCTGCGCTCGCCGGGCGCCAGCTGGTCGGGGTTCATTCCCAGGCACATCGAGCATCCGGCGAAGCGCCATTCGCCGCCGAAGTCGGTGACGATCTTGTCGATCCCCTCCGCCTCCGCCTCCAGGCGCACCCTCGCCGATCCGGGCACGACCATGACGCGCACCCCTTCGGCCTTGGTGTGCCCCGCGATCACCGACGCGAACGCGCGCAGATCTTCGATGCGGCTGTTCGTGCACGACCCCATGAACACCGTGTCGACAGCGACGTCCTTCATCGGTGTGCCTGGCACCAGGTCCATGTACTCGATCGCCCGTCGCGCGGCCGAGCGCGCTGACTCATCCTCGAACGTCTCTGGGTCGGGAACGGCCTCGCTCAGCGCCACGCCCTGACCGGGGTTCGTGCCCCAGGTCACGAACGGCTCCAGGTCGTTCGCGTCGATGAAGACCTCGGCGTCGAAGGCCGCGCCCTCGTCGGTCGGCAGCGTCTTCCAATACTCGACGGCGCGGTCCCACTCGTCGCCCTTCGGCGCGTGCGCACGGCCCTCGACATACGCGAACGTCGTCTCATCCGGTGCGACCATGCCGGCTCTGGCGCCCGCTTCGATCGACATGTTGCAGATCGTCATGCGGCCTTCCATCGACAGCGACCGGATGGCGCTGCCGCGGAACTCGAGCACGTAGCCCTGGCCGCCGCCCGTACCGATCTTCGCGATCACGGCGAGGATGATGTCCTTGGCCGTGACGCCGGGGCGCAGCTCGCCCTCGACGTTGATCGCCATGGTCTTGAACGCCTTCAGCGGCAGCGTCTGCGTCGCCAGCACATGCTCGACCTCGCTGGTGCCGATGCCGAATGCCATCGAGCCGAACGCGCCGTGCGTCGACGTGTGGCTGTCACCGCAGACGACCGTGCTGCCAGGCACGGTCAGCCCCAGCTGCGGGCCGACGACGTGCACGATGCCCTGTTCCGCGTCGCCCAGCGAGTGCAGCCGGATGCCGAACTCCTCCGCATTCCTGCGCAGCGTGTCGATCTGGGTGCGGCTGGTGACGTCGGCGATCGGCTTGTCGATGTCGATCGTCGGGGTGTTGTGGTCCTCCGTCGCGATCGTCAGATCGGGGCGGCGCACAGGACGGCCCTCGGCGCGCAGTCCGTCGAAGGCCTGCGGGCTGGTGACCTCGTGCATGATGTGCAGGTCGATGTAGATGAGGTCAGGCTGCCCGCCCTCACCCTTCGACACGAGGTGGTCGGCCCACACCTTCTCTGCAAGAGTGCGCGGGTTGTCGGGAATCGACGGAATCGATGTATCAGCGGTCATCGCGTGCTAGTCCTAAAGTCTCGTCAGGTGAGCGGGCGTGAGAAGACTCCGCGACGAGATGGCCCTAGAACGTCGACCCGTCGCGGCGACTAAGAAGAAGCATCGCTCGCACCGCTCCAGGATAGCACTCTGCCGCCCGCACTCGTTCTGCGGGCGCAGAGTGCCAGGTCGGCGCCCGGCCGCTGGCCCGCCTGCTTGGCAGAATCGCGCAGGCGGACCGCGAGCTCATCGGGATGCCGTCACCCGGACCGAGCGGTCAGCGGTCAGCGTTCTCGACGGCCGTCCGCTTGGAGTCGCGCGCGTTGGCGACCAGGCTCAGGACCGTGGCGACCACCATCGACGTGATGATGACGCCCAGCGAGACCCAGTTGTTGATGTCGGGTGCCCATTCGATGTGTTCGCCGCCGTTGATGAACGGCAGCTCGTTCTCGTGCATCGCGTGCAGGATGAGCTTGACGCCGATGAAGCCCAGGATGAAGGCGACGCCGTAGTGCAGGTAGCGCAGCTTGTCGAGCATGTCGCCCATCAGGAAGAACAGCTGGCGCAGCCCCATCAGAGCGAACAGGTTCGCCGTGAACACGATGAAGGTGTTGGTGGTGATCGACAGGATCGCCGGGACGGAGTCGATCGCGAACATCAGGTCGGTCATGCCGATCGCGACGAACACGATGAGCATCGGCGTCCAGACCTTCTTGCCGTCCTTCACCGTGCGCAGCTTCGATCCGTCGTACTCGTCGCTGACGCTCATGAAGCGGCGCAGCACCCGCAGGATGAAGTTCTCCGCGTTCGCATCGTCCTGATGCGAGCTGGGCAGCGACTGCCTGATGGCCGTGTAGATGAGGAACACGCCGAACAGGTAGAAGATCGGGCTGAGCGCGTTGGCCGCAGCCCCCAGCACCACGATGAAGATCGCACGCAGGATCAGCGCGATGATGATGCCCACCATCAGAACTTCCTGCTGATGGCGCCGGGGCACGGAGAACTGCGTCATCAGCAGGACGAAGACGAAGAGGTTGTCGATCGACAGGCTGTACTCCATCGCCCAGCCGATGACGAAGTCGCGCGATGCCTCGCCTCCCGCGACGAACAGCAGCACGAGGGCGAACAGAAGCGCCAGCGACACGTAGAAGGTGACCCACAGCGCCGATTCCTTCGTGGAGGGGATGTGCGGGCGCTTCAGGATCAGAGCGAGATCACCGAGCAGGATGAGAGTGAGAACGACGAGAGAGGTGATCTCGAACCAGACAGGGATGTCCAACAAGGGCTGTGCCTTTCGGATGATGGGTTGACCAGGATCCGAAAGTCTCTCCCCCGCCGAAGCGGTGCGCACCCGGAGCCCATGACCGGGCACGTGATGACGAGCGCGCGCTTGCGGGATACTCCCTCTCGCTCCCCTATTCTAGCGTGAGTGCTGGGCTGCTTCGTTCAGGTGCGCCGCGCTGTCGGCCGACTCCCATGCGGGCGGCGTCCTCTCTCACCGGCGCGGAACGCCGCTGCTCGGCGCGTCAGGCGCGCAGCGGCGAACGGCGCCCTGACGGCCGCGACGCGTGCGGAGCGATGATGTCGAGCACCTGCGCCAGCGTCGACATCCACAGCAGCAGGAGCCCGATGACGACGCTCTCCAGCGCGGTCACCGACAGCGTGTGGAACGCGAAGGTGAGCAGGGTCGCCGCAGCGGAGAGTGCGACCAGTCCGACCGTGGCGAAGCGCAGCAGCGGCGGCCGTTTCGGAACGGCTCGACTCGTGACGATCGCCGCGACCACCACAAGTGCCAGGGCGGCGAAGGCGGCGATCGCGTGCGGCAGCGGTGCACGATCGACGGGCAGCATGCCGACAGCGGCCAGCGCGGCGCCGCAGCCCGTCCACGCCGCGACCACGACGGCGATCCGGTTCAGCGGCCCGTCACCGAGCAGCCGGTGCAGGTCTCGGCCGATGTATGAGCCGACCGTCGCGACGAGAAGGCCGGCGACCACGAGGGTGCCGTTGAACGCCCAGGCCCCGCCGCCGATGCCCAGTCGCGAGAAGCTGCGCTCCCACCAGGCAGGGTCGGTTGCCGTCATCATGGCGAACAGCGTGCCGACGATGAGGAAG
Organism: Frigoribacterium sp. JB110; assembly: GCF_900163665.1. Taxonomy (GTDB): domain Bacteria; phylum Actinomycetota; class Actinomycetes; order Actinomycetales; family Microbacteriaceae; genus Microbacterium. Next base: position 84,030 of record NZ_FUIA01000015.1, on the reverse strand, counting down.
GCGAACAGCAGCGCCGCGAGGTCACGTGTGCGCAGATCGATGCCAGCACGGAAGGCGAGATGTCCACCGACCGATGCCGCGGCGCCCGTGAGCACGCCCCCACCGAGCGCCGACAGCTCGATTCCCTGCAGACCGACGGCGAGCACTTCTCCCGCGAGCAGTACGCCGAGCGCCGTCACGCCGACCACCGCCGCAGCAACCGCCACCGTCGACACATGGGAGACGGCTGTCTGCCACCGCGGCATGGACGCCGTCTCATCCCGGCGATGAGTGACCGCGCTGATGACGAAGGCGACGCCGGCCACCACCCCGGAGACGAAGGCCGCGGAAAGCATCACCGACCCGTCGCCCACCAGCGGTCGGTCCACACCCCAGAGCGCTGCGACGCCGCCCGCGGTCCCGATCGCGAAGCACGCCGCGGTCATCCAGAGTGCCTTCGTGAGCGCACGCAGCTTCCGCTCGATCCGGTCCACCACTCCATCGAAGCATGTGCCGACCGGCTCGGGGACCACCCGGACGAAACAAAGGAGCCCGGTTCCGAAGAACCGGGCTCCTGACTGTGACCCCAGCGGGATTCGAACCCGCGTTACCGCCGTGAGAGGGCGGCGTACTAGGCCGCTATACGATGGGGCCATCTCGTACTTCCAGTTGCCTTCCTCGCGGCTGACAACTAGAAAATTATGGCATGGGTCTTCACCCCGGTCCAAATCGAGGGTGGCTCAGCGTGTCGCCGCGCGCGCCACAAGCGCACAGTCTGCGCAGGAAACCCAGCGAATGGTTAACCTCTTGCCATGCAGGTCACCAAGCTTGAGCACGCAACGCTCCGCGTCACCGAGGGCGACGACATTCTGATCATCGATCCCGGCAGCTTCACCGCGCCGCTGGCCGACCTCGACGGCGTCGTCGCCGTGGTCATCACGCACGAGCACGCCGACCACGTCACCGACGAGCACCTCGCCCGCATCGCCCAGGCGGCGCCCTCCGCCCCCGTCTACGCTCCGGAGGGCGTCGCGCGAGCACTGGACGATCGCTCCATCCGGATCGTCAGCCCCGGCGACACCGTCACGGCCGGCGCCTTCACACTGCGCTTCTTCGGCGGCACGCACGAGATCATCCACACCAGCCTGCCGATCGTCGACAACGTCGGCGTGCTCGTCAACGACCGCCTGTACTACCCCGGCGACTCCTACGTCCTCCCCGACGGCGCCGACATCGAGCTCCTTGCCGCCCCGACCGCCGCCCCATGGCTGCGTCTCGGCGACACCATGGACTTCATCCTCGACGCGAAGCCGCGTCATGCCTTCGGCACCCACGACGCCCCGCTCGTCCCCGGCGCCCTCGCCATGCACCGCGCCCGCATGCGCTGGGCGACCGAGCAGAGCGGCGGCACCTTCCACGACCTCGACCCCGGCGACACCCTCGAGCTCTGACCTACCGGCAAGATCTCCTACGCCCGGCTCCGGGCGTGGGGGCCACGAGGGCATTCCCCCTGGCCCCCACGCCCGCAGCCTCCCCGCCGATGAAGCCAGGCCAGTCGAATCTCCGCAGAAGGGCGGAGGGCATGGGCATCCGGAGGCTGGCATCGGGTTCGGCGTGAGCGAGCGCAGCGAGCGAGGGAATGTCCTCCGGATGCCCATGCCCGTAGCCCGGCACGGACCGCCCTGGCCGCAGACAGCCGGTGTGCCTGCCCCGCCGGTCTCACGCCTCGGGGAACGAAAGAACCCCCTGATCCACCAGGACCAGAGGGCTCTTCCGACGAAGAGAGGCTTACGCCTCGCTCATCGCCACCTTCTCCTTCTGCCCCTTCGCCGCGTAGTACGCGGCACGGGCGGCGAGACGGCGCTCCTGCTCGGCCTGGCCTGCGTCGAGCTCGTCCTGCGGAACGTAGAACTGCTCGTACTCGGTCGTGGCGTTGTACTTGGCGAGGTAGGCATCGAGCTCGGGACCCGACTCCCACGAGTTGATCAGGCAGTAGCGCGGGTCGTTGCTGATGTGGGTGGCGGCGTGCCACAACCGCTGGGTGTCGATGACCAGCTGGGTGCCGGCACGCAGCTGCAGGCGGTACTCGACGCTCGGGTCGGTGCGATTGTCGCGCAGAACGAAGAAGCTGTCCTTGTCGTCGGTCAGCTGGAAGAACGAGCGGACGACCCATCCGGTGCCGTCGGGGTTCAGCCGGTTGTTGTCGTCCTGGTGCAGGTTGTACAGGCAGTCGGCGTACGTGTTCGGCTGCAGTTCGATGATGCGGCAGCGTCCGACGTTGACACCCGGCTCCTTGGCGCGGGCCGTGAGCGTCGGGGCGATCTCGACCTGCGAGTCGATCCAGACGCCGTCCTTGTCGGTGCGCGGCGGCTTGTGGTTCCAGAAGCCGTTGCACTCGATCTCGCCCTTGGCGCTCGCGATCGGGGCGAAGCGGGTGTCACCCGACGACTTCCAGTCGACGTACTCGATGTCGAGCCATTCCTTCGGATCGATCTCGCCCTTGTAGGGGTCGAGGACGACGAAGCCGGTCTCTTCGAGGATCTCTGACTTGATGTAACCCATGTCGGACACATGCCTTTCTCACAGGGGCCAGCGAAGTTTTTACAGGCCCAGGTTAGGTAAGCCTACCTCGCGTAAGATGAATGTCGATGAGCAACGCGACAGGTTCTTCGAGCAACGCCACGAATGTCGATGCCACCGCCGTGAACACGGTCGCCTGGCTCTCCGACCCGGCAACGACCATCGTCGTCCCCGTCTACCAGCGCCAGTACCGCTGGGACATCGGCGGCTGCGAGCAGCTGCTGGCCGATATCCGGGCCGTGTCCGAGCACGACGATCGGCACACGCACTTCATCGGATCGATCCTCTCCTCCGTCAACTCGAACCCGGATGAGGCGGCGCTCGTGCTCATCGACGGCCAGCAGCGCATCACGACGCTGATGCTGCTCATCGCGGCGCTGCACCACACGGTGCGCGACAGCGACCAGGCATTCGCCGCTGAGCTCGAGAGCGTGCTGGTGCGCTCGGACGATTCCGGTCGCACGAAGCTGCGCCCGCATCGCGAGTGGGCCGATGTGTTCGAGAGCGTGGTGCTCGACCGGCGCGCTCCGGAGGACGCGATGCGCGAGTCGCGGTTCGACGACAACTATGCGTTCTTCCGCAGCCAGGTGCAGGCGGAGGAGGCGCCGCGCATCTGGCGCGGACTGCAGAAGCTCGAGCACGTCGCGATCACGCTCGGCGCAGACGCGAACGCGCAGCAGACCTTCGAGAGCCTCAATTCCACCGGCGCACCGCTGCGCGATCACGAGCTGATCCACAACTACGTGCTGATGGGGCTGACTCATTCCGAGCAGATCGAGATCGAGGAGCAGTACTGGCTGCCGATCGAGGAGGCGACGGGCGAGCAGATCGGCACGTTCTGGCGCCACTACCTGATCATGCTCACAGGTCGCGAGGTGCTCATCGAGGGTGAGCGCAGCGTCTACGACGCGTTCCAGCGCTCCTTCCCGCGGCTGGAGCTGCCGGGGCTGAGGGAGCATGCGGCCGAGTGGCGCGCGTTCGCCGACGTGTACCGGACCCTTCTCGAACCGTGGCGGGAGCCGGATGCCGAGCTGGCGCGCCAGCTCGAGTACGTCGGCGTGTTCGGCAAGGGGATGCATCCGCTCGTGATGCGGGCTTATCGCGGCTACCGCGCCGGCGATGTCGGACGCGACGAGCTGGTCGAGGTGCTCGAACACGTGCAGTCACTGCTCCTGCGCCGCAGGATCATCGGACTGCCGACCGATCGCCTGGTGGCCCGGATGTGCAGGGCGCGCGAGGAGGGCCGCGACGCACTGGTGCGTGCGATCGCTCGGATCACGCCGTCGGACGAGCGCGTGCGCGTGTCGCTCAAGTTCGGCGAGCTTCCGCATCCGGAGTACGTGCTGGGGCGCATCGCCGGTGTCAGCGATCTGCAGGCGGTCGGTGTCGACCATGTCTTCCCGCTCGCCCCGAGCGACGAGTGGAGCGGCGCAGAGCGCGCGTGGACCGAGCTCACCGAGGACGAGCAGAACAGCTTCCGCGCCCTCGCTCCGACGCTGGGGAACCTCACCCTCATCGAGAACGAGCTCGCGGAGCGAGCGTTCGCCGCAGCCACGTTCGCCGACAAGCGCGACGCCGTGTACGCGCGCAGCGACATCCGGATCTCCGATGATCTGGCGGACGCTGACGAGTGGACCACCGCGCGCATCGCCGAACGCACCGAGCGGCTCGTGGCGGAGTTCATCCGGGTGTGGAAGCGTCCGTCCGTGGTGCTCATCGACGATGACGGCCTCACCCCGATTCTCGACGCGAAGCTGCGCCGCGGCTGGCCGCGCGGCTGGCAGCGGGAGTTCGAGTACGTCGAGTACCGCGGCGAGCACTGGGAGGTCTACGACGTCAAGTACCTCTTCAACCGCATCTTCAAGCGGCTCTGGGCCGACGGCCGCGAGTACGTCGTCGACTACAGCAACCGCCGCGGCGGCCCGATCTACCCCGCGAAGGCGTGGAACGGACACTGGGACGAGCTGGACGACGAGAACTTCCTCTACATGGGGTGGGACTCGAAGTACATGCTCACCGCGGTGCAGGAGCTGCTCGACGACGCAGGCGACGCCGGCGAGGTCTTCGTCAAGTACAGCTACATCGGCGACGCGATGTGAGTGTGTCCGGTTCGCGCCGTCGGCGCGAACCGGACACACTCAGGACGCCAGCTCCGCGAGGAGGCTCAGCAGCCCGGCACGGGAGCGATCGTGCGGGAACGACCCCTCCGACACGTAGTCGAGCACGCTGCGGCCGTCGCGGAGCGCGGGTGCATGCACGTCGAGGAGCGGCTCGGCGGGGGCACTCGCTTCTCTCGTCGCCTCGGCCGAGTCAACCGCAGCGTCCTCAGCCTGAGCGCGCAGGCGCGAGAACTCCTCGGGAGGGAGCGTATCGTCGATCATCTGCATCAGCTCCCTGTCCCCCGTTTCGTCGCCACCTGAGGACGGTTCCTCCTCCGGTTTCGTCTGCGGCCGAAGCCCGTCGAGGATCGCCGCGTACAGCGGCTCGAGCTCGGCCTCGTCGACGTCGAGGTCGCACAGCTGCACCAGCGCGTGTCCGCCCGCCGTCGCACCGAACGTCGTCGACGCGACGGCGGCGCCCGAGGCCACGAGCCGGCGCAGCAGCACCGCGTCGCCCGCGTCGAGTGTGCGGTTCTCCAGCAGCAGGTTCACCGGTGTGAGGAAGGACAGCTGCGTCGAAGGATCGGCGCCCTCCTCGAGCAGCCACAGGGCGATCTCGCGGCGACTGCGGGGGTCAGGGTTGCTCAGCGCCGCGTCGAGCAGGAATCGGTTCCCCGGTCCGCTCGAGACGACGTCGAGCAGGTCGTTGAGCGAGCCCACGCGCGGCGCATCCAGCACACGCGGGACCGCGTCCTTGGCTGCCTTGACGGCATCCGGATCGACCGGCCTGCCGAAGACGAAGTCCGTGTACGACGCGTCGGCGAACACGTCATCGTCGAAGCCGTCGCCTGCGAACAGCACCTCGGTCAGCGCCTTCAGACCGGTATCGGCGGAAGTGATCCACGCCAGCGGGTTACCGTTCGGGTCACCGTCAGTGGCCGTGGCGCGTGCGCGGCGCAGCAGTCCGTCGGAGGCGCGCCAGTCGGTGCCGTCGCTCCAGTACACGCCGGTCACGACCGGCACGCTCTGCGCCGCCGCGAGTGCGCCGCCCTCCGCCTTCTCGTTCTCCGTCTCTTCTGAGCGCCGCACCACGTCGTACAGACCGCCTGGATCGCGATCGAGCACGAGCGAGAGCAGGTCCTCCGGCACGCCGTCGAACAGCTCGGCGTTCCGCTCATAGGCATCGTCGGCCGTCAGATCCGGCGCGAACTCGTTCGTGCACGACAGCAGCACGCCGCGGCGGTCGTGGGTGAAGTGCCATGCCCAGGTGGCGAACTCCGTGCGGATGCCGCCGCGCGTCGCATCCGGCACGATGTCCGAGCCCACCAGCGCGGGACCGTTCCAGGAGATCGGTTCGTTCTCGCGGCCTGCGAGCGAGCCGAGAACCCGCGCCCTGCCGCGCAGCGCCCAGGTGGTCGTTCCGTCCATCGGATCGAGCACCGCGTCGGCCCTGGCGATCAAAAGCATCACGGAGGGTACGCCGATGGAGCGTTCGCTCGCCGCGCCTGCCAGCAGCATCACCGCATGGCCGTTCACCCACCACCCCGGAGCTTCGTCGAAGCCTGCCGCGCGCATCACCCGCGTCGCCGGCGTACGTCGCACGGCGCCGGAGCGGTCGCGCACGCCCATGTGGAACGCGTCGCCCCAGCGCTCGTTCATCACCGCGAACAGTCCTTCGCTCCACGCGGCGAACTCATCGAGGTACCACTGCTCCGACTCGGCGAGGATCGCGGTCAGTGTGCGCCCGCCGTCGCCGTCGAGAGTTCTGCCGCCGACGTTGAACATGAGATCGTTCCATCCCGCGTCGTCGTCGCTGTGCGTCCACCACTGCTCGCACACGCGCTCGATGTCATCGACGATGGCGCCGCGCCTACCGGAGTGCGGCACGGCATAGCCGAGGAGCCGGTCGTTCTCGGGGCGAGGGCCAGGCGGATACGGACATGCGGCGAACAGCCGCTCGACCTGTGCGCGCTCGGCGACCTCCTCGTCGGAGTCTCCGTGCGGCGACAGGACGTCGGCGTCGAAGGTGCCGCCGAGCCGGAACGGCTGCCTCACGGTGCTCCGGAAGCCGAAATCGTCCATGCCGAGCCCGTCGCGAATGGCGATCTCGAGCAGACCGCGGGTCACTCGCCACGTCGTGCCGTCGAACCAGAAGGCCCCGGTGATGCGCGGCACCGGCGCGTCACCCAGCAGCCCGAACTCGAGCGCATGCTGGGCGACGGCGCCGTCGGGGCGCTCGCCTGCCGCCGCGATGCACGCGAGCAGGTCGTCCGGTACGCCGTCGAGCAGTCGACGGCTCGCGGCGAGCTCGCCCTCGTCTGTGCCGTCGTCGAGCGTGACATCCGGATGCCGGATGAGCAGAAGGGCCCTGCCGTCGTCGGTGAAGATCCACACTGTCGTCTCGCCGGTCCTGCTCTGCAGGTTGCATCGAGTCGCAAGCATCGGCGCCCCGTGCAGGCGCGCTTCTCCGCCGCCGAACAACGTGCTCATGATCACGGCGCGCCGGTGCAGTTCGCCCAGCGTCTCGCCGTGCATGAGCAGCTCCTGCTGGGTCGCGTCGTCGGGCAGCGTCGCCGTCAGTCCACCCATCGCGATCTCCCGCGGCAGCACCAGCATCGCCTGCACGAGCGAGCTCTCTCCCGGCTCGCCCTGCCAGCCGGTGAGCATCGCGACGAATCGGGCGCCGCGATCCCAGAGCTCCGCACTCTCCAAACCGAGCGTGAGCAGGAGCATGTCGACCACGCCCTCGGGGGCGTTGTCGTCGCCCGAGACCTGGGGCTCTCTGACCATCGGTTCGCCCCACGCGCGCTGCGCCGACTGCCGCGCGTCCTCGACCCACGTCAGCGCGGCCGACACATCGTCCTGCGCCTGGGCGGTCGCCTCGCCCTCCGGAGGAACGTACGCTCCGAGCATGACCACCCAGATGCCGGAACTCGTCTGCACCTGCACGCCGTCGATTTCGAAATCCTCGTCGCTCCAGTCGCGTTCGAGGAGCCGCTCGGCGAAGCCGGCGATGTTCCCCGGGTCGATGTCCGCGTGTTCGAAGTCGGGTTCCGGTTCGGTTTCTGGGTCGCTCGTCACACCAGAACCGTACCCGGAGCGTGCGACACGGCTCGATGGGGAGATGTCCCCTCAGTACGTCGAGTTCGGCCCCCTGCGCCGACGGGGGATGTCGGTGTATCCGTACGGGAGGCGACCGTTCTGCAGCTCTTCCGGGCGAAGTCCCGTGACGAGCGCACTGAGGTCGACTTCGAGCGCCGTCGCGATCTGAAGCAGCGTGGACAATGTGGGGTTGCCCCGCCCTCGTTCGATGCGCTGATAGTTCGTCAGGTCCATGTCAGCGCATGCGGCGAGCGCCCGTGCACTCACGCCGGCCCTGCGACGGAACCACACGATGCGGCGCCCGACCTCCCCTGAGGCCGGCGAATGCTTCGTGGCCATCTTCCGATGATGCCGGAGGCAGGGCTTGAGTCCTAAGCATCTGCACCGTGGTACTAGTACCCTGCCGTGCTCGCTCGCCTCAGCCGAGGAGCCCTCCCTACACGGAGCGACGTCCGGAATCGCCGCCGAGCACGAGCACGGAACACGGCAGTGCCACCATCGCCGTCCTCGGACGCTCATCCTGCTCTGACAGCGCGGCTCGCTTCGGCGAGGCGTTCCAGCATGTTCAACTTCCGTTCAAGTCCCTGGGGAGAACTGTTCAGATGAGCCCCCGCCGCGGACACTCGCGCGTCATCCGCCGTCCCTACCGTCTTACGAGACAGCAGGTCCACAATGACGAGAGGGAAACACGTGCGGTTCTCGCAGTTCTCAAAGCCGGCCATGGCCGGTGCGTTCACGCTGACGCTGATCGGAGGCGCGGTCGTGGCTTCGCCGGCGGCCGCGGCAGACGGTGACGTCACGCCGAAGAACGTCATCATCATGATCGGTGACGGCATGGGGTACAACCAGGTCGACCTGATGAACGCCGAAGACTCCGGCAACGTGCACTGGCAGGTGGATCGCGGCGGCGACAACAAGGTGAAGCCGGCTGGCCACAACACGGACCCGGCGGAAGGCTGGCAGTCGTGGAGCCACCTCGGCATGTCGACCCACTGGGTGGACGGGCCCGTGTACGACCCGGCTGAGTCGTGGACGGACTTCGAGTGGAACAAGGAAAGCCCGACGGACTCTGCGGCAGCGGGAACCGCCATGGCCTCCGGCGAGAAGACGTACAACGGCGGTTTGGGCGTCGATGCCGACGGCAACGTCCTCGAGAACCTGTCGGAGCGCGCCCACGCGCTCGGCAAGTCGGCCGGTGTGGTCTCCTCCGTGCCTTACTCGCACGCGACGCCGGCGGCGTTCTCCGCGCACAACGAATCGCGCAACAACTACCACGACATCGCGCACCAGCAGGTGACCGGCGATCTCGAGGTCGTGATGGGCGCAGGGCACCCGCTCTACTCCGACGACAACGAACTGCTCGCCGAGGGCGACTTCTCGTACATCTCGGAGGAGGACTGGAACGCGCTGGCGGACGGCGAGACCGACCGCACGCTCGTCGAGACGAACGAGGACTTCGAGGCTCTGACAGCGGGCGACACCCCCGAGAGCATCTTCGGCGTCGCTCAGGTCGCATCGACCCTGCAGCAGGGCCGCAGCGATAGCGCTGCCCTCAACGACGTCGTCGACCTGCCGACGATGACGGCGGGTGCGCTGAACGTTCTCGACAACAACGACGAGGGCTTCTCGCTGATGGTCGAGGGTGGCGCGATCGATTGGACCGGCCACGCGAACGATTCGGAGCGCACCATCGAGGAGATGCGCGACTTCGACGCCGCCGTCGACACGGTGCTCGACTGGGTCGAGACCAACTCGAGCTGGGACGACACCCTCGTCGTCGTCACGGCCGACCACGAGACGGGCTACCTCTACGGTGAGCTCGAGGACGACTTCAGCGCCATCATTCCCGGTGCCGCTGAGCAGACCGCCCCGGTCACGAACGACCAGGCAACGGCCGACAGCGCAGGAGAGCCCGCGCAGGCGAACGTCCAGGGTTCGAACGAGCCCGCCGTGCAGAAGCCGAACGGCGACGTCGAGGAGACGACGAGTGACGAGACGGCCCCTGCGCCGATTGCCGACACCTTGAGCCCGGCCTACGCTCCGGTCGAGTCCGTCGACGCCGCACACAGCTGGAACAGCGGCAACCACACCAACCAGCTCGTGCCGTTCTTCTACAAGGGCGCCGGCGCCGAGACGGTCACGGGACTCGCCACTGACCTGGACCCCATTCGCGGAGAGTACTTCGACAACATCACGCTGCCCGCATGGCTCCTGGAAGAGGCATGGGTCGCGGCGGACGAAGACCAGAACGATGAGGACCAGACCGACGGCGGCGACCAGACCGACGGCGGTGACCAGACCGACGGTGACGACCAGACCGACGGCAGCCAGACGGACGGCGACACCGACCAGACCGACGGCACCGACCAGGACGGCAACACCGGCACCGACCAGGACGGATCCGGCACGACCGGCGACGACCAGGACCAGAACGACGGCACCAGCGGCGACGCGACGACGGACGAGAGCTCGGCTGACGCACTCGCCGTCACCGGTGCGGACAGCCCGATCCTGCCCGTGGGGATTGCGCTCGGCGCCCTCCTGATCGGCGGCGGCGCGCTCGTGGCTGCTCGACTGAGGCGCAACGCCGCATCCGAGTGATGCTCAGGTGACGCAGCAGCGCGCCACAGTCTGAACGGGTGATGCCCCGGACCCTTTTGGGCCGGGGCATCACCCGTTCTCCGATCCGGCGCACGAGTGCGCCGCGGCGGTCGCTCGACGATCGGTCAGCGCGTCGCGGCGGCAAGCGCGTCAGCCGCGCGCACCAGTGTCAGATGGCTGAACGCCTGGGGAAAGTTGCCCATCAGCTGACCGCTCACGGGATCGTATTCCTCAGCGAGGAGCCCGAGTGGGCTGGCGCAGCCCACGAGACGCTCCATCAGCGACACCGCTTCGTCCATCCGGCCGGTTTTCGCGTACTGCTCCACCAGCCAGAAGCTGCAGGCGAGGAACGGATGCTCGTCTCCCGCAACCCCGTCCGTGCCCGCCGTCGTGCGGTAGCGCAGCAGCAGCCCGTCGCGCATGAGGTCCCGCTCGATGTGTGCAACCGTCGCGAGCATGCGCGGGTCGTCGTAGGCGACGAACCCGGTCTGCGGGATCTGCAGCAGGGAGGCGTCCGCCTCTGTGTTGTCGTAGGTCTGGGTGAATCCGCCTGTCACCGAATTCACGCCGCGAGTGAGGATCTCATCGCGCAGCTCATCGCGCATCCGGGTCCATTCCTCCAGCGGCCCCGCGAGCCCGTGTTCGGAGATCGCGCGGATGCCGCGGTCGAGGCCGGCCCACATCATCACCCTCGAATGTGTGAAGTGATGCGGGTCGCCGCGCATCTCCCACAGGCCCTGATCCTTGCGATCGGCGTGCGTGGTGACGTAGGTGAGCATGTTGCGCTGCAGCGGCCAGGAGAAGGCGTCCTCGTCGATGCCCGCGTCGCGCAGTTCGGCGAGCGCGATCATCACCTCGCCGACGACATCCGCCTGGAACTGTTCGACCGCCCCGTTGCCGATCCTCACCGGCCGCGAATCGGCGTAGCCGACAAGGTGATCCAGTGTGCGCTCGGGCAGCGATCGCTCCCCCGCCACGCCGTACATGATCTGGAGATCCTCCGGGTCGCCGGCCACCGCCCGCAGCAGCCAGTTGCGCCAGTGCAGCGCGCCTCGCGTGCGCCCGTGCACGAGCAGAGCCTGGAGCGTGAGCGCAGAGTCGCGCAGCCAGCAGAACCGGTAGTCCCAGTTGCGTTCGCCTCCCGCCTCTTCCGGAAGCGAGGTCGTCGGCGCCGCGACGATGCCGCCGGTGTCGGCATGGGTGAGCGCGCGCAGCACCAGAAGCGATCGATGCACCGCCTCCGCCCACGGCCCCTGAGTCGTGACGCGGTCGCTCCAGTCGTGCCAGTACTCCCTGGTCGACTCCAGAGCGGCGTCCACGTCGATCGGGGCAGGAGGCTCAGCGTGTGAGGGAGTCCAGGTGAGCACCCACGTGAGCGACTGCCCGGCTGAGAGAGCGAAGGCGCCGCCGTGGCGCGCACCGTCCGGTTCCAGATGCGGGCCGCGCAGCACGTACGCGTCAGGGCCCGCGATCGCCATCAGACACTGTTGGCCGTGCGCACGCACTTTCCGCACCCACGGAGTCGCGGCGCCGTAGGCGGGGCGAAATCGGAGGTCGACGTCGACGGTCACCTCACCGGTGATGCAGCGGATCTCGCGCACGAGGTCGGCGCGGCCGTCCGAAGCAGGCATGAACTCGACGGTCTCCGCCTCCCCGGTCGGCGTCCGCCATCTCGTACGGAGAACGAAGGTGCCCTCCTCGTACCATCGGTCCACCACCTCGCCGCGGCGGGGCGCGATCAGCCAGCGCCCGTCATCCGGCGTGCCGAGGAGCGCCGTGAAGACAGCGTCCGAATCGAATCTCGGCAGGCACAGCCAGTCGATGCTGCCCGCTCGGGACACGAGCGGGCCGGTGTGCAGATCGGCCAGGAGCGCGTAGTCGCTGATCGGAGTGGTCATCGCCTCAGGCTCGCACACTGCGCGCCGTGCTCAGTCGAAGCTGCCGACCTGGGGCTCGCCTGGCAGGGGCGCGTATCGGAGCATCAGAGTGCCGTTGTCCCCGACGGTCACGGGCTCCAGCAGCCTCATGTTCGCGGGTCGAGCACCGTCGGGGAACACCTTCTTCCCCTGCCCCAGCACGATCGGATACACCCAGAGCTGCAGTTCGTCGTAGAGATGCTCGGCGAGCAGTGTCTGCACGAGGTCGATGCTCCCGATCACGTGCACGTCGCGGTAGCGCTGACGCAGGGCCGGGATCTCGGTCGTGAGGTCGACTCCGACCCTCGTGGAGCCCTCCCAGTCGAGTCGCACATGCGAGTTGTGGGAGGCGACGTACTTCGGAACGCTGTTGAAGAGTCTACCGATCTCTCCCTCCGGTCCCGTGGTGTGGTTCGGCCAGTAGCCGGCGAAGATGTCGTATGTCCGCCGCCCCAGCAGCAGCGCGTCAAGGGTCTCCATTCCCGCCATGACACTCGCACCGACCGCCTCACTGGGATGGCCCGCCTGCCATCCGCCGAAGCGGAACCCGTCACTCGTGTCCTCATCCGGCCCGCCCGGCGCCTGAGCGACGCCGTCGAGCGTGGTGAAGAGGTCGATGATGATGCGTCCGGTCATAACGTGCTCCCTTGCGCGTATGCGGCCGAGGGACGAGACCATCGCGATACGGAATGCACCACTCGCCGCCGCTGGCTCACCGGTCTGATGGGCTGCTCCATTCGGCCGCTGACGATCCCACATTCGCAACAAACGACCCCAGCGTCAATGGGGATGGCGCCCTATGCCCTGGTGCGTTCCGCCAGCACAGCGACGACGGGAACAGAGCACAGTGCCAGTACGACGGCGGCGGCGAACAGCACCGCGTAGGAACCGGCGCTGAGCGTCAGCAGCGTGCCGGCGAGCGCCGGGGCGACGACCTGCGGGAGGAGCGTCGCCCACCCGAAGTATCCGAGGTCGCGGCCGTGATTCTCCTTGGACGGAAGCACGTGCAGCAGCAGGAGCAGATCCGATGTCACGTACGCGCCGCGCCCCAGGCCGGAGACCACCGCGTACGCGATGAGTCCGGCCATTCCGGGGATCAGGATGGGCAGACCCAGACCGAGCGCGCCGACCACCGTCGCGACCACAACTGTGGCGACGCGATTCCTGCGTGCCGCGCCGGCGGCTGCCAGCGCGCCCGCCACGACGCACGCGATGTGCACTCCGACTACCATAGCGAGCGTCCGCCCTGCATCCGCGGCGTTCTGGCCCGTGCGGTCGATGACGATGTACAGCAGGTACACCAGCACCATCTGTTGGCCAAGAACCACCAGAGCGCGCGCGATGAACACTCGGCTGAACCCTCGGGAGCGCCACAGCGCGCGCCACTGCCCTGGCTGGCGGTGCGGACGAAGGCCCTCGACGGCGCGATCCGGATTCAGCATGACGAAGCCGATCATTCCCGCCACGAGGACGAGCCCCGCCCCCAGCGTCATCAGAGACAGATTGTCGACGGTGATTCCCGCCACCACCGCGCCGGCCGCGAGTCCGAGCGCCGCGCCGGCACCGTAGTACGCGGCCGTACGTGCGCGAGCGCGCTCCGGCACGCGATCGGCGAGCACCGCGTCGAGAGGCGACTCGATGATGTTCAGCAGTGGCTGCGCGATGAGCCAGCCGACGGCGACGGCGATCACGGTATCGGCCTGACCCAGCCAGGCCACGGCGATGGCCGAGGTGATCGCGCCTGCGACGATCCACGGCGTCCGTCGCCCGAAACGACCGGTCGTCCTGTCCGACCACGCCCCCGCCAGCGGCCTGATCGCGATCGTCACCGCCGAAGACGCCGTCATCACGATGGCGAGGTGGACATCCTTGTTCACCGGGTCCGCATGCTCCAGCAGTGCGGGAACGACGACGCCGCCCAGAGCCGAGTAGAGGAGGTTCAACAGCAGATTCGCACCGAGCAGCGACATCGGCAGAGATCGCTTCACGTGCATGATCTTCTCACGAGCGCGGACACCAGAGGTGGCATCCTGCTGTTCCGCGCATCCGGATGGTGTGTCGGATGCTGGGGAGGCACTTCGGAACGGGATATCAGGATTCGTCCGTGTGCTAGCATCACTTCACGTTCAAGAGTCGCGATCGTAGGTACCTGGCCGGTCGCGCGACAACCCGAATCCATCGATTCCCGGGTGTCCCAGGGGAAGAACGGGCGGCACGGACTTCGTGTCGCAAGATTCGATGGGGCGCACGCCCCGGAAAGGGGCACGATGATGCCCACTTCATTGAGCCGTTTCGATGCAGACTCCGATTGGTGGGAGAAGTTCGGGCTGAGAGCCGACGCCTCGAAGCCCACCGGTCCGTACGAGCACCGTCTCGCCCGTGCCGCGCACGACGTGCTCCGCGCGCACCCGCCGACCGCATTCGCGTCCGGTGACGGCGCTGCACCGCTCTCCCTCGAAGATGTCGTCGCTCTCGTCGATGCTGCCGCAGCCGAGGCGAAGCGCGAGCACGAAAGCGAATGGGAGCGGGACGCCGAGGAGCAGCGTCGAGTCGGATGGGAGAAGATCGAAGACTCCCTCGCAGGCCCCGACGCAGACGACCAGATCTCCATAGGGCGGTGGGCCGGCATCTCCCGAGGAGAGGCGATCGCGTGGTGCTGGAACCTCTTCCAGTACGAGCCGCACGGCTTCGTCCACCCAGGCACCGAGGTGCGGGCACGGGCACTGAACTCTCTTCGGGCCGGCGACATCCCAGAGGTCTTCGGCTACCCCGAGCGCGCCCGAGAACTGAAGGAGCGGGGTGTGATGCCGCGAGAGTATCGGCGATACCGAGAGGCACTGGGTTCGAAGATCGCCCCGGTCCCTCTCGCGCCGACCGGCGAGTGAGCTCTCACCAGAGCAAGAAACCCCCGCCTGAGCGGGGGTTTCTTCTCTTGCTGGGGTACCTGGACTCGAACCAAGAATGGCGGTACCAGAAACCGCTGTGTTGCCAATTACACCATACCCCAAGGGCGTGACCGGAGCCTCGCACCGAGGAATCAGTTTACCCGACTCCTCATCGGCCGCCAAACCGAGCCGCGCACGCGTGTCGTGCGCGGCTCGGTCTGCCGTTACGCGGCGAGGCGGTCGGCGAGCGCCGTCAGGCGGCGCACCGACTCGTTCCGACCGAGCAGCTCGAGTGACTCGAACAGCGGCGGCGAGACGCGACGCCCCGTCACGGCGACGCGCGGCGGGCCGTACGCCAGGCGCGGCTTCAGGCCCATGCCGTCCACGAGCGCCTCCGACAGCACTGCCTGGATCGCCTCCGCGGAGAACTCCCCCACGCTCTCCAGCGCGGCCGCGCAGGCGCGCAGCACCTCGCCGGCGTTGTCGCCGAGCTTCGCCACGGCCTCCTCGTCGTAGTCGACATCGTCGACGAACAGGAACCCGAGAAGGCCAGGCGCATCGCCCAGAAGCGGCAGTCGCTCCTGGATCAGCGGCGCCGCCTTCGCGATCAGCGCGCGCTCGTCATCCGTCGGCTCGGCCGCCACGACCCCGGCCTGCACCAGGTACGGCATGATGCGCGAGGCGAAATCTGCGGCATCGAGCATCCGGATGTGGTCTCCGTTGATCGACTCCGCCTTCTTCTGGTCGAAGCGAGCGGGGTTCGGGTTCACATCGGCGACGTCGAACGCCGAGATGAACTCCTCGAGCGAGAACACGTCGCGATCCGGTGCGATCGACCAGCCGAGCAGCGCGAGATAGTTCAGCAGCCCCTCGTGCGTGAAGCCCTTGTCGCGCTGCAGGAACAGGTCGGCACGGGGGTCGCGCTTGGAAAGCTTCTTGTTGCCCTCTCCGAGCACGAGCGGCAGGTGCCCGAAGCGCGGGATGAACTCGGCAGCGCCCGCCTCGATGAGCGCGCGGTACAGCACGATCTGGCGCCCGGTCGACGGCATCAGGTCCTCGCCGCGCAGCACGTGCGTGATGCCCATCAGCGCATCGTCGACCGGGTTCACGAACGTGTACAACGGCACGCCGTTCGGGCGCACGATCACGAAGTCGGGGAACGATCCTGCGGGGAACGTGATCTCACCGCGCACCAGGTCGTCGTAGGCGATGTCCTCATCCGGGACCTTCAGCCGCAGCGCAGGCTGGCGGCCCTCGGCGCGGAACTGCGCCTTCTGCTCGTCGGTCAGCTCGCGGTCGTAGTTGTCGTAGCCCTGTTGCTTCGGCCGACCATTGGCCTCGTTGCGGGCGTCGATCTCCTCGGCCGTCGAGAAGCTCTCGTACACGAGCCCCTTCTCGATCAGCGTGTCGAGCACCCCGCGGTGCAGGTCGTGCCGCTCCGACTGCCGGTAGGGCGCATGCGGACCGCCGACCTCGACGCCCTCGTCCCAGTCGATCTCGAGCCAGCGCAGCGCCTCGATCAGCTGGTCGTAGCTCTCCTGGCTGTCGCGCGCGGCGTCGGTGTCTTCGATGCGGAACACCATCTTGCCGCCGTTGTGGCGCGCGTAGCCCCAGTTGAACAGAGCGGTCCGGATGAGGCCGACGTGCGGCAGACCGGTCGGTGACGGGCAGAAGCGCACGCGGACGTCGGATCCGGTCGCAGTCGTGGTGCGGGAGTCAGGAGTAGGCATCGACACAATCCTAGCCTCACGCCCGCCCGCCACATCGGGCCCCTCGTCGGCGACGGAGCACCGGATCAGTTCATCTGGGAGAACAGCGTGAACATGTATGCCAGGAACGAGCCGGCGCTGATGAAGAACAGGATGAACGGCAGAACGAACCCGACGATCGAGACGACGAGCGCCCAGATGCTCATCGCTCGGCCCGGACTGTGCTTCACGATCGCGATGATGGCGATGATCATCGAGGCGATCACGAACGGGATGAACAGGCCGCCCACGATCGGGAGGAAGCGCAGCACGGCCGCGGGGATCGCGATGCTCAGCGCCGTGATCGCGAGTGCCTTCGACGGCGGGGCGGGGCGTCCGCCCGGCGCGGCGTACATGCCCGGCGGTGCGTAGACCGCCTGCGGCTGCGCTGCGTACGCACCGGGCGGGGCGTACACCGGCGGCTGCGGCTGCCCGTGCGGGGCGACGGCGTATCCGGGCTGTGCCGCACCTGCGTACGGGGCGGGCCTCGCGTCTCCCGGATGCCCGGGCTGCGGCGCGCCTTCCGACCGCGGATCGCTGCTGCTCATATCCCCCACGTCTTCCGTCAGGCGGCGTTCCGCGCTGTGTTGCGCAGAGTTCCGACGCCCGGGATCTCGATCTCGATGGTGTCGCCCGCGTCGAACGGACCGACGCCCTCGGGCGTGCCGGTGAGAATCACATCGCCGGGCAGCAGTGTGAACGCGGCGGAGATGTACTCGATCAGCTGCGGAATCCCGAACACCATGTCGGTGAACGGCGCCCGCTGCTTGACCTCGTCGCCGAGGCGCGTGATGACCTCTCCCTGCACGTAGTCGAACTCCGTCTCGATGGCGGGCCCGAGGGGCAGGAAGGTGTCGAAGCCCTTCGCCCTCGACCACTGCCCGTCGCTGCGCTGCAGGTCGCGGGCGGTGACGTCGTTCGCGACCGTGTACCCGAACACGTATCCGAGCGCGTCATCGGCCTTCACGTTCTTTGCGATCCGACCGATCACCACGGCGAGCTCGCCCTCGAAGTGCGTGTTCTGCGACTGCGGCGGGCGCACGATCGTGTCGCCTGGGCCGATCACCGAGGTGTTCGGCTTCAGGAACAGCAGCGGTTCATCCGGAACCTCGCCATCGAACTCCGCCGCGTGGGCGGCATAGTTCTTGCCGACGCAGACGATCTTCGAGCGCGGGATCACCGGCGCCAGCAGTGCGGCGTCACCGAGCGGCACGCGCTCGCCCGTCGTCTCGAACCCGGCGAACATCGGGTCTCCCGCGAGAACGACGAGCTCCTTGTCGTCGAGAACCCCGTAGCGGATGGCGTCGTTGTGGCTGAACCGAGCGATCTTCACGCGGCCAGCCTACCTGCGCTTCCCGCCTCGATAGTTCTTCATTTCTGGCACATCTCCGGGGGCGCACAGCAGCAGAGATGTGCCAGAAATGAAGAAAAACAGGCACGAGCGCGCGGGCGCGCGGGGTGCGAGGGTCAGGCGTCGAGGCGCAGCAGCCAATCGTGGGCGTCGTCGCGCCGTCCGTATTGGATGTCTGTCAGCTCTTCGCGCAGCGAGAGACCGAGCTCGCCGGTGGGCTGAGCGTCGGAGAACTCCGCGGCCTTCAGCGCGCCGATCGGCGTGACCACGGCAGCCGTGCCGCATGCGAACACCTCGACGATGTCGCCTGACGCGACGCCCTCGCGCCACTCCGCCAACGAGACTCCGCGGCGCTCGATCGCGTGACCGCGCTCGGAGGCGAGCTGCAGCAGCGAGTTGCGCGTGACTCCGTCGAGGATCGTGTCGGAATCGGGGGTGACGAGGGTGCCGTCCTTCTTCACGAACACGATGTTCATGCCGCCGAGCTCTTCGACGTTGCCTTCGGCGTCGAGGAACACGACCTGGTCGCACCCCTGTTCCGCGGCCTCCGCCTGGGGCAGCAGGCTCGATGCGTAGTTGCCTCCGGTCTTCGCGGAACCGGTGCCGCCCTGCGCCGCGCGCGAGTACGTCTCGCTCAGCCAGATCGTGACCGGCTTCACGCCGCCGGAGAAGTACGCACCGGACGGGCTGCCGATCAGCCGGTAGTCGTATTTCTTCGCCGGGCGCACGCCGAGGAAGGCTTCCTTGGCGTACATGAACGGCCGCAGGTACAGCGTCTGATCCGGGTTCGACGGCACCCAGTCGCCGTCGACGGCGATCAGCTCGCGCAGAGACTGCAGGAAGTACTCCTCTGGCAGCTCCGGCATCGACATCCGGCGTGCGCTGCTGTTCATGCGCTTCGCGTTCATGTCGGGGCGGAAGGTGTAGATGCCGCCGTCGGCGTGGCGGTATGCCTTCAGCCCTTCGAAGATCTCCTGCGCGTAGTGCAGCACCGCTGCGGCGGGATCGAGCTGGATCGGTCCGTACGGGCGCACCTGCGGACGATGCCACCCGCCCTTCTCCGACCAGCAGATGTCGACCATATGGTCGGTGAAGACCGAGCCGAAGCCCGGGTCGACGAGCAGCTGCTCGCGCTCTGTCGGGTTCTTCGCTGCGAGGTTCTTCTGAACCAGGAAGTCGAGCGGGGCGGGGGTTTCGGCCATGGTGATTTCGATCCTTAGCTGCGTGGGCGTCGTGGCCGGCGGGCCGGCTGCGACGCGACAGATTCCTAGGTTACGCCTGCACTCCGACGGTGATGGCGTCGCCGATCTCGGATGTGGTGCGGGGCTCCTCACCGCGTTCTGCGATGTCGGCCTCGACGGCTGCGGTCACACGCGCCGCCTCGGCGGCGAGACCGAGATGCTCGAGCATGAGTGCCACGGAGGCGATCGCGGCCGTGGGGTCTGCGGCGCCGGTGCCCGCGATGTCGGGGGCCGATCCGTGCACGGGCTCGAACATCGAGGGGAACGTGCCGTCCGGGTTGATGTTGCCGGAGGCTGCGAGGCCGATACCGCCGGTTACGGCACCCGCCAGATCGGTGAGGATGTCGCCGAAGAGGTTGTCGGTGACGATCACATCGAAACGGCTGGGGTTCGTGACCATGAAGATCGTGACCGCGTCGACGTGCAGATAGTCTACGTCGACGTCGGGGAACTCCGTGCCCACCTCCTCGACGACGCGCCGCCAGAGCGAGCCCGCGTTCACGAGCACGTTGGTCTTGTGCACCAGCGTCAGCTTGTTGCGGCGCTTGCGTGCGGTCTGGAACGCGTAGCGCACGACCCGCTCGACGCCGAACGCGGTGTTCACACTCGTCTCGTTCGCGACCTCGTGCGCAGTGCCCTGCCGGATGGAGCCGCCGTTGCCGACATATGGCCCCTCCGTCCCCTCGCGCACCACGACGAAGTCGATCTCGCCCGGATCGGCGAGCGGACCCGCCTGACCGGGGTGCAGCTTCGACGGACGCAGGTTCACGTAGTGGTCGAGCGAGAACCGCAGCTTCAACAGCAGCCCGCGCTCGATGTTGGCGTCGCGCAGGCGTGGGTCGCCCGGCTGCCCGCCGACGGCGCCCAGCAGGATCGCATCGTGAGCGCGGATGGCGTCGAGGTCGTCGTCCGTGAGGGTGTCGCCGGTATCGAGGAAGCGCTGCGCGCCCAGCGAGAAGCGTGTTCTGTCGAAGCGCACCTCCGTGCCGGCGGTCGCCGCATCGAGCACTTTCTCTGCCTCGGCAACAACCTCGGGGCCGATCCCGTCGCCGGGGATGACTGCCAATTTCACGACGCGCGACATCGCTCTCCTTCTCGTCGTTCCCTCACGGGCTGTTGCGCCCGTGGACTTCCCATCAGCGTAGCCGCCGCGGTCACGGCATCGCGCCCCGGACCGCGGTCTGCGGTGGCCGGGGCGCGATGATCGGTCTGGGGCGCGCCTCAGTCTTCGGCGAGCTCGATCTGACGCACGAGCGACGCGCCGATCGCGGTGCCGAGGTCATCGAGCACCTCATCCGGCACACGGGCGTTCACCGTGATCACGGCGATCGCCTGGCCGTCGACCTCGCGCGCGACCTGCATCCCCTCGATGTTGATGCCTGCGTCGCCGAGCTTCTTGCCGTACACGGCGACGATGCCTGGGCCGTCTTCGTACCGGATGACGACGTGGTGCCGCTCGAGGGGAACCTCGATCTCGTAGTGGTTGATCCGCACGAGCTTCTGCACCATGCGGGTGCCGGCGAGCGTGCCCGCGACCTCAAGGGTCGACCCGTCGGAGAGCGTGCCGCGCAGGATGGTGACGTTGCGGTACTCGGGGCTGTCGGCCTCCACGATCATCCGGGTCTCGATGCCGCGCTGTTCGGCGATCACCGGCGCATTCACGTACGACACCGACTCACTGACCACGTTGCGCAGGATGCCCTTCAGCGCAGCCAAGCGGTAGACGCTCACGTCGTAGGCCGCCAGCTCGCCGCGCACCTCCACGTCGAGCGACTGCAGGCCGCCGACGGCGAGGCCGCCGAACACCTGTCCGAGCTTCTCCACGAGATCGATGCCGGGCCGCACGAAGGGGTCGATGGCCCCGCCGGCGACGTTGACTGCATCCGGAACCAGGTCGCCTTCGAGGGCGAGCTTGACCGACTTCGCGACCGAGACGCCGGCCTTCTCCTGTGCCTCGCTCGTCGACGCGCCGAGGTGCGGCGTCACGACGACGCTGCTCAGCCCCGTCAGCGACGCGTCGGCGGGGGGCTCCGTGGTGAACACGTCGAGGCCAGCGCCGGCGATCTCGCCCGCCGTGAGAGCGGCCGCGAGAGCTTCTTCGTCGATCAGCCCGCCGCGGGCGACGTTGACGACGTATGCGCTCGGCTTCATAGCCTTCAGCTCCGCCTCGCCGATCATCCCCGTCGTCTCGGGGGTCTTCGGCATGTGGATCGTGAGGAAGTCGACCTGCTTCACCAGCTCATCGAGGCTGAGCAGCTCGACTCCCAGCTGCTGTGCGCGGGTGCTGGTGACGTAGGGGTCGTATGCCACGACGCGCATACCGAACCCCTGCATGCGTGCGGCGACGAGCGCGCCGATGCGACCGAGCCCGACGACGCCGAGGGTCTTCTCGTACAGCTCGACGCCGCTGAAGCTGCTCCGCTTCCACTCGCCTGCCCCGAGCGACGCGCGTGCCGCCGGGATGCGGCGCGCAAGGCTGAGGATGTGGCCGCAGGTGAGCTCGGCCGCGGAGATGATGTTCGAGGTCGGCGCGTTCACGACCATGACGCCGGCAGTCGTCGCCGCCTTGATGTCGACGTTGTCGAGGCCGACGCCGGCACGGGCGATCACCTTGAGCTTCGGTGCGTACGAGATCGCTTCCGCGTCCATCTTGGTCGCCGAGCGGACCAGGACCGCGTTCGCCTCTGCCAGCGCGTCGAACAGCGCGGGCCGATCGGTTCCGTCGATCTGTCGGATGTCGAAGTCGGGCCCGAGGGCGTCGACGGTGGCGGGCGAGAGCTGTTCGGCGATCAGGACGACGGGCTTCGACACGTAGGATCCTTCGAGGCATTGCGCGCGGGCGCGGTGGATATCGCCGCGCCGCGCACCATCGCCGACGCGATCTGCGCCCAGCCTATAACCGGCGCGCGTCGGTGACGAATCAGCGCGAATCAGGACGTGACAAGCGCCGAGAAGTTGACGTAGGTGACGTAGGCGAGGACGTTCACCCAGAACACGCCGACGAGGGTGAGACCTGCCAGCAGGAGCAGCGAGAGCACGCCGACGCCGCGCCGACGACCGACCGAGAGGCCGACCGCGAAGACGACGATCGGCAGCACGATCGTCAGAGCCCACATGATCCACATCATCGGTCCGGAGCCGCGCAGTCCGTCCCAGCCGTTCACGATCTGCGCGATGCCGTTCCAGACGGCGAACGCGTAGAGCAGGCCGAAGAAGCCGGCGACCGCCGCGATGATCCAACGGGGAGCGCGCCGCGCGCGCGTGTCGTCGCTCACAGTCCCACCGTCCCCAGCATCACGAAGGGCCACGGCACGAGCACCACGATCCCGGCGACGAGCGTGGTGAAGCGCACCCACGGCAAGTGCCGCTTCGTCAGGATCCACGACGTCAGGAACCAGACGATCGGTGCGGCGATCGCGAGCGCGAGGCTCGCGGTGAGCATCGCATCGGGAGACAGTGGCCGCATGCGGGCGGCCGTGGCGATCCATCCGGCGGTCCAGAGCGCGTAGACGCCGCCGAGCACGCCGAGTGCCACCAGTGCGACATCGCCCATGCGGCGCGGTTCCGCGTCGTCGCCCGCCGGCTCTTCGCCTGCGGATTCCTCGGTCGCCTCGTCCGCGACGTCGGCTGCCGGTTCCGGCTCCCCGGCCGATTCGGCAGGTGCCGGCTCAGCCCCGCCGACGGCTTCTGGCACCGGAGGCGCGACAGCCTCATCCGGATGTTCGGCGCCGGTATCGAGGGTGGGGTCGTTGTCCCCGTCCCATGCGAAGGCGTCGTCTGCTCTCGACATACCTCCCAGCGTATGCGGTTCTGCCCGTGCGCCTGCGTAATCTGACGGTATGGAGGTCCTCTCCGCGGTCCGCGCCGAGCGCCGCGCACCGCTGCTGCAGATCGCGAAGTCCGCTGTCGCGATGATCGCTGCGTGGCTGATCTGCGGCTGGCTCATCCCGGATGGCCCTCCCCCGGTGTTCGCCGCGATCGCGGCGCTGCTGGTCGTGCAGCCGAGCCTGAATCAGTCGTATCTGAAGGCGATCGAGCGCAGTGCCGGCGTGGTGGTCGGCGTGATCGTCGCCTCCGGCATCGGCATGCTCGTCACCGACCCCGTCTGGTCGCTGCCGCTGTCGATCGTGCTCGCGCTCGGGGTGGCCTGGGTGGTCCGGATGACCGCAGGGACCACGAACCAGGTCGCGATCAGTGCTCTGCTGGTGATCGCGATGGGAGCTGCGACGCCGGGGTACGCGCTCGACCGCATCATCGAGACGGTGATCGGCGCGGCGCTCGGGTTCGTGGTGAACCTGGTGCTGGTGCCTCCCGTGGCGACCGTTCCGGCCCGCCGCGCCGTCGAGTCCCTCGGCGATGAGCTCGCCGCCACCCTCGAGCGCCTCGCGGACGCTCTCGAGCGACCGCAGACGCCCGCTCAGCTGACCGAGCTGATGGTGACCGCGCGGCTGCTGCGCCCCATGCGCGAGGCCGCGGACGCCGCGATCGAGGACGCGCGCGAGTCGCTCACACTCAATCCCCGCGGCGGCCGCCACCGCAGCAGATTCGACTCGGTCGTCGCCCTGCGCGACCGGTTCTCGCCGATCGTCACCCAGGTCGTCGGTATGACCCGTGCGTTCTACGACCGCTACGACGCGGCTGTGGCGGACGATGCCATCGTGCAGGACATCGCCGAGCAGCTCCGTCGCGCCGGCCACGACGTGCGCTTCCTCATCCGACGCGCCGACGCCGCTCCCGAGGCGCCGGTGACCGAGACGCTTCCCGCCCTGACTCGCCCCCTGCAGGTGCACAAGCCGAACGGCGACAACTGGATCCTCGTCGGCTCGCTCCTGGAGGACCTCCGCCGCGTGCACGACGAGCTGACAGAGGACGACCCGGAGTAGAGCTCTTCACGTCTCCGCCACGTCGTGCGCCGACCGCGGAGGAGCTGCGGGGAATCGAAGAGTTGTATCGGGCATCGGACCTGGGAGACTGGCGGCATGGGTGAGAATGCGGGGCGGCTGATGCTGCTCGACACAGCGGCGCTGTACTTCCGGGCGTTCTTCGGCGTCCCCGACAGGTTCCGCGCACCGGACGGCACGTCGGTGAACGCGGCACGGGGCCTCCTCGACATGATCGCCCGACTCACCGAGGCCTATGAGCCTGACCGCATCATCGCGTGCTGGGACGACGACTGGCGCCCGGCATGGCGCGTCGATCTGATCCCCACCTACAAGGAGCACCGCGTCGTCGAAGAGGTCGCTGGCGCTCCGGACGTGGAGGAGGCCCCGGATGCGCTGCGCGCCCAGGTGCCCGTCATCCGGGAGTATCTGGGCCTGCTCGGCATTCCCGTCGTCGGCGCGGCCGAACATGAGGCCGACGACGTCATCGGCACGCTCGCGACGCGCCACGAGCACGTCGACGTCGTCACGGGCGATCGCGACCTGTTCCAGCTCATCGACGACCCCGCAGATGTGCGCATCATCTACACAGCCCGCGGCATGAGCAATCTCGAAGTCGTCACCGGCGACGTCGTCGAGGCGAAGTACGGCATCACCGCCGGGCAGTACGCCGACTTCGCAACGATGCGCGGCGACGCCTCAGACGGCCTGCCAGGCGTGAAGGGCGTCGGCGACAAGACGGCAGCCGCACTGCTGCAGCAGCACGGCGACCTCGGGGCGATCCGGCAGGCCGCCGCGGCGGAGGCCGGGATGACGCCTGCCGTCGCGAAGAAGATCGTCGCCGCCGCCGATTACCTCGACGCCGCGCCGCGAGTCGTCGCGGTGGCTCGTGATCTCGACCTCGCGGAGCCTGTGCCGGGCGTGCCCGACCGCACGGCCGCCGAGGAGTTCGCCGAGCGCTGGGGCATCGAGTCGTCGATGCGACGCGCACTCGACGCGCTCGCGCAGGGAGCTCTCAACGACGCCGAAGGGCGATCAGCGCCGCCGCCAGCGACACGGTGAACAGCACCGCCAACCCGAGCGTGAACATCAGCGTCGCCGTCCAGGTGCCCGTCGCGTCGTGCAGAGACGCCGCGATCGGTGCCCCGAGTGTGCCCGCGACGTACGCGATTCCCTGAACCGTGGCTGATGCGGTCGCAGCCTCGGCGTCGGAGCGCACGGACCGCACCAGCACCGTGAACACCACCACGAAGCCGCCTGCCTGGGCGACGCCGCCGATCGACGCCCACAGCACATAGAGCTCCGGTGCGACGAGAAGCCCGACGGACAGCACGATCCACCCGACCGCCACCGTCATCGCGGGCACCACGATCGGGAAGAACCGCGCCAGCAGCGGCACCAGGAAGGCACCGGCGATCGCTGTCGCCTGAAACATCGACGCGAGCGCGCCGGCCGCCGTGGGCTGGGCACCCGTGAGGTCGGCCGCGATCGAAGGCAGCCATGTCGACAGCGCGTAGTAGCCGGCCGACTGCCCGGCGAAAGTGGCGGTGAGCAGCCAGACGACGGGATTGCGCAGGGCGCCGCGATTCCGTCCGACGACCGGCACCGGTCCGGTCATCGCGATCGATTCCTCCGTGCCGCGGCTCGCCGTCTGCGACGAGCGCGTGCCCTGTTCGACCCAGGAGACGCCGGGCAGACGATCGCGCACCAGATGCACGCCCCACAGCACGATGCCCGCGATGGTGAGGAAGCTCCACGCCACGAGCGCGAGCGGCCAACCGGTGCGATCGGCGATCGGCACGGTGGCGAGCGTCACCAGCAGCGACCCCAGGTTCATCATGGCCGCGTATGCCGCGGTGACTGTCGGCACGCTGCGGTCCGGCACATCGCGGCGGATGATCACGGGGATCACGACGTTGCCGATCGTGATCGTGGCCCCCATGATCGCCGTGCCGATCAGCATCGCAGTGAAGTTCGGTGCGGCACGGACGAGCGTGCCGATCACGACGCCGACAAGGCACACCAGCACGGCGATCTCCGGCCCCGCGCGGCGCACGACGAGCGAGGCAGCCGGCGTGGCGATCGCGAACATCGCCACGGCGACAGTCATCAGCATCGAACCCGACGTCGCATCGATCCCGAGATCCGCAACGATGTCGCGCAGCACGGGCGAGATCGCGAGAACGGGAGCACGCAGACTCAGCGCGGCGATCAGGACCCCGGCGACAACCAGCCAGGGGAAGGGACGACGGAGAGCGGGCGCTGCGCCCGTCACTGCGCCCCCGCAGCGCTCGACGCCTCGACCCACGCCGCCAGTCGCCCCTCGGCGCGGCCGTCGTCGATGGCCGCCGCGGCCTCGTCCTTCGCCTCTGCCAGCCGCTCGATCATGTTCCGCTGCGCCTGCGACGGGTCGCGGGAGAGCCGGTATGCCACAACGCCAGCCGCGGCGTTGAGCAGCACGATGTCGCGCACCGCCCCCTGCTCCCCTGCGAGGGTGCGACGCAGCACGTCAGCGTTGTGCGCCGCATCACCGCCTCGGAGGTCATCGACCTTCGCCGTCGGAATGCCCAAGTCGCGCGGATGCACGTCGAAGGCGTGCTCGTCGCCGTTCGAGATCTGCCAGATGCGGCTGTAGCCCGTCGTCGTGAGCTCGTCGAGCCCGTCCTCACCGCGGAACACCAGCGCCGTCGCGCCTCGCGTGCGGAACACGCCGGCGATCAGCGGCACGACATCCGGGTTCGCCACGCCGACGGCGTTCGCCTCCGCCCTGGCGGGGTTCACCAGCGGCCCGAGGAAGTTGAACACCGTCGGCACACCGAGTTCCGCACGCACGGGAGCGGCGTGCTTGAAGCCGGGGTGGAAGGCGGCGGCCCACGCGAAGGTGATGCCCGCGCGTCCCAGAACCTCGGCCACGCCCTCCGGTGACAGCCGCAGATCGACGCCGAGCTGGCTGAGGACGTCACTCGCCCCGGACTTCGAGCTGACGGCGCGGTTGCCGTGCTTGACAACCGGAATTCCGAGTGCGGCGATCACGATCGCCGCGGTGGATGAGATGTTGACGGTGCCGACGCGGTCGCCGCCGGTGCCGACGATGTCCAGCACGTTCGAGTCGACCGGGAGCGGCACGGCGGCATCGAGGATCGCGTCGCGGAAGCCGATGATCTCGCCGACGGCCTCCCCCTTCGCGCGCAGCGCCATCAGGAACCCGCCGAGCTGAGCGGGCGTCGCGTCGCCCTGCATGACCTGGCGCATGGCCCATGTCGCCTCGGAAACGCTCAGGTCACGTCCGTCCAGGACCGTCGTCAGAACATCCGACCACATGATCTCTTCAGCCATGCCACAAGCCTATCCGGCTGGATTCCCAGGCCATTGCAAGCGCCGACTAAGGTCCGCCTCAGTCGACTCAGGGCCGGGTCGTGCCATCAGCATGCCGATTCATCGGCCATAATGGTGGGGTGACATCCCCAGCTATGCATGCCCCGGCGCTGAAAGTGAAGCGACCCGAGCCCGTCGTTGTCGGCACGATCGTCTGGCTCGGAAGCGAAGTGATGTTCTTCGCTGGGCTGTTCGCGATCTACTTCACGCTCCGCAGCACCAGCCCTGAACTGTGGGAGCACGGCTCCAGCCTGCTCAACGTACCGTTCGCCCTCATCAACACGGTCATCCTGGTGCTGTCCAGTGTGACCTGCCAGATGGGCGTGTTCGCTGCCGAGAACGGCCGCCCGTTCCGCAGCGTCCAGGGCGGCAAGAAACGGCTCGGCATGGTCGAGTGGTACTGGATCACGTTCGCGCTCGGCGCCGTCTTCGTGAGCGGTCAGGTCTGGGAGTACGCGCAGCTGGTCGCAGAGGGCGTGTCGATCGGCACCGACTCCTACTCCGCAGCGTTCTTCCTGACGACCGGGTTCCACGCTCTGCACGTCACAGGCGGTCTGGTCGCCTTCCTGCTCACCATCGGCCGCGTCTACGCGGTGAAGAAGTTCCGGCAGAAGGAGGAGACCACGGCGATCGTGGTGTCCTACTACTGGCACTTCGTCGACGTGGTCTGGATCGCGCTGTTCCTGGTCATCTACTTCCTCAAGTAAGAGAGCGAGAGCTGAAGCATCACATGGCACTGTTCAAGAAAGGCCGCAGGACCGGCCGACGCAGCCCGCTCGCGACCGCCGCACTCATCGGCATCGGTCTGATCCTCTCCGGCGGCATCTATGCCGGCGCGTCAGCCGCCGTCGCGGCGACGAGCGAGACCGCACAGGTCGAATCCGCGCTCACGGTCGAGGACGGCCAGAAGCTGTTCCAGGCGAACTGCGCGACCTGTCACGGCATGGACCTCGAGGGCACGGACAACGGCCCGTCGCTGGCCGGTGTCGGCGAACTGTCCGTCGAGTTCCAGATGTCGACCGGTCGCATGCCGCTGCAGATGCAGGGGCCGCAGGCCGAGATGAAGGAGCCGCAGTTCACCGAGGACCAGATCCTCGCGGTATCCGCTTTCGTGCAGTCGGTCGCTCCCGGCCCGACCTACCCGGACGCCGAGCTCCTCGACGGTGAAGGCGATGTGGCAAAGGGCGCAGAGCTCTTCCGCATCAACTGCGCCATGTGCCACAACGTCGCAGCGGCGGGTGGTGCCCTCACCGAAGGCAAGTTCGCCCCGGACATCTACGAGACCTCGGGCCAGCACATCTACGCGGCCATGGTCACGGGCCCGCAGAACATGCCGGTCTTCAACGACATGAACATCACTCCGGAGGAGAAGCGCGACATCATCTCGGCGCTGCTCTACCAGCAGCAGGCTGAAGCCCCGGGCGGATTCACACTCGGCTCGCTCGGCCCCGTCTCCGAGGGCCTCTTCGTGTGGATCTTCGGCATCGGCGGTCTGATCGCAGCCACCGTGTGGATCACGGCGAAGTCCAACTGAGTCATGACGAACGAATCTACGAGGAGCACCATGGCACACGACGGTGGCACTGAGGCGGTGGAGGCGATCCAGTCCTCCTCCGGCCTGGCGGTCAACGTCTCAGACCCGGCGCAGAACCCGGGTCTGCCGCCCCACAGGCAGCGGATGACGGACAAGGACCCGAAGGCGGAGAAGCGCGCGGTCCGCACGGTCTACGCCCTGTTCTACCTCTCGGCTGCCGGCAGCCTGTGGGCGATGGCCGCCTACATGCTGTTCCCGATCGAGGACCAGGAGATGTCCTCGATCCGCGCCAACAACATGTTCATCGGGCTCGGAATCGCGCTTGCGCTGCTGTCGATCGGCATCGCGGCCATCCACTGGTCCAAGACGCTGATGAACGACAAGGAGTATGTCGAGGAGCGTCACGACACGCGCGGCACCGAGGAGACCCGCACCGCGGTCGTCGAGTCGTTCAGGACCGCCGACGATGAGTCGGGCTTCGGCCGTCGCAAGATGATCCGCAACTCGCTGTTCGTCGCGCTCGGCGCCTCGATCCTGCCGGGCATCACGCTCTTCCGCGGCCTCGCACCGCACGCGTCGCCCGACCACCCGGAGGCCGGCGACCCGGTCGCGCTGCTGCACCACACTCTGTGGGAAGAGGGCATCCGGCTCGCGCGCGATCCGGACGGCACTCCCATCAAGGCCTCAGAGGTCACCCTCGGCTCCGCGTTCCACGTCATCCCTGAGAGCCTCACGGAGCTCGACCACCACGACGGCAAGCTCAACGAGAAGGCCAAGGCGATGGTCCTGCTCGTGCGGCTGCTCCCTGAACAGCTGACGGAGCGCGAGGAGCGCAAGGACTGGTCGTACGACGGCATCGTCGCGTACTCCAAGGTCTGCACTCACGTCGGCTGCCCTGTCGCTCTCTACGAGCAGCAGACCCACCACCTTCTCTGCCCCTGCCACCAGTCGCAGTTCGACGTGTCGGACGAGGCGAAGGTCATCTTCGGCCCGGCCTCGCGCCCGCTGCCGCAGCTGCCCATCGCCGTCGACGACGAGGGATACCTCGTCGCGCGCAGCGACTTCGAAGAGCCCGTGGGCCCGACCTTCTGGGAGCGCCATTGAGTACCGCCACCGTTCACGAAGAGACGCGCAAGCCGGACGAGAAGCCGCTGGGCGGTCGCGTCGTCGGCGGCGTCGCCAACTACCTCGATGAGCGCACCAGCATGTCCGGCTTCGTCAAGGCGCTCGGGCGAAAGGTCTTCCCCGACCACTGGTCGTTCATGCTCGGCGAGATCGCGCTGTGGTCGTTCGTCGTGGTGCTGCTGTCCGGCACCTTCCTGACCTTCTTCTTCGACGCCTCAATGGCCGAGACGACCTACCACGGCGCGTACCCGCTGATGAACGGCGTCGAGATGTCGGCGGCGATGGAGTCGACCCTCGCCATCAGCTTCGATCTGCGAGGCGGACTGCTGGTCCGTCAGATGCACCACTGGGGCGCACTCGTGTTCGTCGCGGGCATCGGCGTGCACATGCTTCGCATCTTCTTCACCGGTGCGTTCCGCAAGCCGCGCGAGCTGAACTGGGTGATCGGCTTCGTCCTGTTCATCCTCGCGATGGCACTCGGGTTCACCGGCTACTCGCTCCCGGACGACGTCCTCTCGGGCAACGGTCTGCGCATCATCGACGGCATGATCAAGGCCTTCCCGCTGATCGGAACCTGGACCTCGTATCTGCTGTTCGGCGGCGAGTTCCCCGGTGACGCGATCGTGGGGCGCCTGTATGCGCTGCACATCCTGATCCTGCCGCTGATCCTGATCGCGCTCGTCGCACTGCACCTGCTGCTGATGATCGTCAACAAGCACACGCAGTTCGCCGGCCCCGGCCGTTCGAACAAGAACGTCGTCGGCTACCCGATGATGCCGGTGTACATGGCCAAGATGGGAGGGTTCTTCTTCATCGTCTTCGGCGCCATCGTCCTGATCGCCTCACTTGTGCAGATCAACCCGATCTGGAACTACGGCCCGTACGACCCCTCCCCGGTGTCCGCAGGTACCCAGCCCGACTGGTACATCGGCTTCGCCGACGGTGCGCTGCGTCTCGCACCGCCGCACTGGGACATCCATATCGGCGACTTCACGCTCGCGATGGGCGTTCTCGCGCCCGTGATCGTGCTCGGCCTGTTCATCGTGCTCGTTGCGATCTACCCCTTCATCGAGGGGTGGGTCACCGGCGACAAGCGCGAGCACCACATCGCCCAGCGCCCGCGCCACGCTCCGACTCGCACCGCGATCGGTGCCGCCGGCGTCTGGTTCTACGCCGTCCTGTGGGCCGCAGCCTCCTCGGACATCATCGCCACGCACTTCATGCTCACGATGGAAGGCGTCATCCACGGCCTGCAGGCCGCTCTGATCCTCGGCACGATCTTCGTGTACTGGATCACGAAGCGCATCTGCATCGCACTGCTGAAGAAGGATCGCGAGATCGTTCTTCACGGCTACGAGTCGGGCCGCATCGTGCGCCTGCCTGGCGGCGAGTTCCGTGAGGTGCACAAGCCTGTCGACGAGTACGAGCGCTGGAAGCTCATCCCGGACTCCGAGTACGAGCCCCTCATCGTGCGTCCGGATGACCAGGGCAGGATCCGCGGCAGCCAGAAGTTCCGTGCAGCGCTGTCGCGCTGGTTCTTCGAGGACCGGCTCGCCCCGCTCAGCCAGACGGAGCTCGAGCACGCCGACGAGCACCAGCACCACGCGCTGGCCGAGTACGGCGCAGACCCGACGGACACCCCGCAGTTCCGTCACGGTCAGCCCGAGATCACCGAAGGCGACGACAAGAAGTAGGTCGCAGCACAAAGGGCGCCCGTTCTCCTCCGAGAACGGGCGCCCTTCTTTGTGTCCTTGAGCAGAGTGCTTACGGCGTGGGCTCCGAATGCGCGTGATTATGTCCGTCGGCTCCGGAACCGCCCCTGTCGCACCGGACAGCAGAAAGGCGTCGACCCTCAGGAGAGAGTCGACGCCTTCGAAGCTGCGACGGTCAGTCGTCGGTGGGGCGCTTGCGCCAGCGGATGCCGGCGTTGATGAACGCGTCGATGTCGCCGTCGAAGACGTTGGAGGGGTTGCCCGATTCGTGTCCGGTGCGCAGGTCCTTGACGAGCTGCTGGCCGTAGAGGAAGTAGGAGCGCATCTGGTCGCCCCAGCTCGCCGTGATCGTTCCGGCGAGTTCCTTCTTCACGGCGGCCTCTTCCTCCTTCTGCAGAAGGAGGAGTCGGGTCTGGAGCAGTCGCATGGCGGCCGCGCGGTTCTGGATCTGCGACTTCTCGTTCTGCATCGAGATGACGATGCCGGTCGGCATATGCGTGATGCGCACGGCGGAGTCGGTCGTGTTGACGGACTGGCCGCCGGGCCCTGACGAGCGGAAGACGTCGACGCGGATGTCGTTCTCCGGGATGTCGACCTCCTGGGCCTCCTCCATCACCGGAATGACCTCGACGGCCGCGAACGATGTCTGACGCTTGTCAGCCGAACCGAAGGGGCTGATGCGCGCGAGACGATGCGTTCCTGCTTCGACCGAGAGCGTGCCGTAGACGTAGGGGGCGTCGATCTCGAACGTCGCCGACTTGATTCCTGCGCCCTCGGCATACGACGTGTCGAGCACCTTGGCGGAGTACCCGCGGCGCTCTGCCCAGCGCAGGTACATCCGCATCAGGATCTCGGCGAAGTCGGTGGCGTCGTCGCCGCCTGCGCCGGAGCGGATCGTCACGACCGCGCCGCGATTGTCGAATTCGCCGTCGAGCAGCGTCTGCACCTCGAGGTCGCTGATCGTCTTCTCCAGCGCAGTGAGTTCCCGCCGAGCCTCGTCTGCGGTCTCCGCGTCGTCCATCTCGACGGCGAGTTCGACCATGACCTCCAGGTCATCGATGCGCGACTCTGCCCGCTCGATCTTGCCCAGCTGCGCCTTGGAGTGGCTGAGGGCGCTGGTGACCTTCTGCGCGTTCTCCTGATCGCTCCACAGATCCGGATCCGCGGCCCGTTCCTCGAGGCGTCCGATCTCCGCGCGAAGGGCGTCGGGGTTCACAACCTCTCGGATGTTCGCGAACGTGGAGC
Source organism: Frigoribacterium sp. JB110 (assembly GCF_900163665.1). Taxonomy (GTDB): domain Bacteria; phylum Actinomycetota; class Actinomycetes; order Actinomycetales; family Microbacteriaceae; genus Microbacterium. Next base: position 50,657 of record NZ_FUIA01000015.1, on the reverse strand, counting down.
GCAGCGCCTGAATCTCGGCGGACAGATCAAGTTCAATCATGGCTTCCCCAGCCTACCCCGCGATTCCGGCCACCGACGTTGCGCGCTCGGCCCCGTATCGGCTGCGGGTAGTGTGAGATCGGTGAGCGCCTCCGGAACGTCCTCCCCCGATCCGGACGGCCGTTCTATCCTGATCAGGTTCGCGCCCATGATCTACGGACCGACGGCGCTGTATTCCTTCGGACAGGGCGCCGTTCTCCCGTTGCTGCCCATCATCGCAGTCGATCTCGGCGCTTCCCTTGCTGTCGCCGCCCTCGCGCCCGCCGGCATCGTCGTCGGTCAGCTGTGCGGCAACATTCCCGCAGGGTGGTTGGTCTCGCGTGTGGGAGAGCGCCGCACGATGATGCTCGCCGCGCTCGGCTCGATTCTCGGCTGCGTCGTGATGCTGCTCGCACCGGTGTGGAGTGTGCTCGCTCTCGGCGCTCTGACCGTCGGCTTCTTCGCCGCGGCGTTCGCTCTCGCCAGGCACACGTTCATGACCACGCGCGTGCCGATTCGGTTCAGGGCGCGCGCGCTGGCCACACTCGGCGGCGCGTTCCGGCTGGGCGCGTTCTCCGGCCCGTTCGTCGCAGCCGGTCTGCTCGCGCTGTTCGGTGCCGAGCAGTCGAGCATCTGGTTCTTCGCGATCGTGCTGGTGTTCGTCGGTCTGCTCGTCACGTTCGGGCCTGACCCGGAGTCCCGCCTCTCACCGGGGCGAAACGGCACCCGCAGAGCCTCCCGAGAAGTCGAGGACACGGGCGAACCCGTCACCGGATCGATCACGGTACCGGAGCGCACGGGCGTGTGGCGGACGATGTGGCGGTATCGCGCCGTGCTGTCGCGGCTCGGTGCCGCGGCTGCGTGCCTTGCGGCTGTGCGCGCCGCTCGTCAGTCGGTGCTTCCGCTGTGGGGTGTCTCGATCGGTCTCGATTCGCAGACGATCGCTCTGGTCGTCGGCGTCGCCGGCGCGCTCGACTTCGCGCTGTTCTACGTCAGCGGCCACGTCACCGATCGCTTCGGACGACTGTGGGCCGTCGTTCCCTCCTCCCTCCTGATGGGTGCCGCACTGGTGTGCCTCTCGCTGACCCACGACCTCGACAGCGCCGCACTCTGGTTCGGCGTCTTCGCCATCGTCGTGGGCGTCGGCAACGGGCTCTCCAGCGGCATTCTGCTCACGCTGGGTGCCGACGTCGCACCTGCCGAGGATCCCGCGGCGTTCCTCGGATCGTGGCGCACGCTGTCCGACGCCGGCGGCGCGTCGACACCGCTGATCGTCTCGGGAATCACCGCAGTGGCATCGCTGTCCTTCGCCACCGCGATCGTCGGAGCGATCGGTCTGCTCGGTGCATTCGCGTTCGTGCGCTGGGTCCCGCGCTACGCGCCCGGCGACCGCGGTCCGGGCGCAGATGGAGCGTCCCCTTAGTTCAGCGCCGTGCGGCTCGTGGCCGTCGCTTCGATCTGAACGCCGCCCGGCACGAACGGCGAGACCAGGATCGGGTGCCAGACGTCGACCACCGTCACCCTGGCGGAGGCGCCGTCCGGCGTGCCAGAGGAGACCAGTTCCGCTCCCCCGCCCGACGCGGCGACGATCGCCGTTGCCTGTTCTGTCACCGACGCGTCGACGAGAACAGCGCGCGGCTCGTCTTCGACCACCTCGATCCGAAAACCGTCCGCGCCGGCGAGGGCGGCCGAGTCGGCGAGTGCGTCGAGTCGCTTCTCGGCGAGATAGAGAGACGTCGCATTCGCACAGACGACGATGACGGCGAGTGCCAGCAGCACGTATCCCAGCGTGAGCAGCAGCGTGCTGCCCTGCTCGTCTGGACCGACCCGGCGGTTCATTCGCCCGTCCAGTAGCGGGAGACCTTGTGCGCTGCCGTCGCTTCGACGGGGATGCTTGTGAGCGAGTCGAGGCCGAGAACGGAGGGGACGAACGGCAGATCTGTCTCCGCGCGAACGGTGAGCAGCACAATCGATCCCGCAGCCGGGCACGCGGTGGATTCGGGCAGGCAGCTCATCGACACATCGAGAGTCGCCGCGTCGATGTCGTACTGCTGGGCGACCTGCGCCACGATGGCTGCGGGGTCGGTGCCCGGCCCGCTGGCGATCGTGCGTGCCGAGAAGCGCGCCGCCGCCTCCACACCGAGCGTCTGCGACTGCACTGTGGCCAGGGCGATCACGAGATACGCGAGCGGTACGAGCATCAGCACGCCCACGGCGATGAATTCGAGGGACGCAGAGCCCCGTTCCGAAGCGGAGAGCGAGACGCGGTCATCATTCGAGCGATTCCAAAGGCGCATGCGCCGTCACCTCCAATCCGCTCGGCGCGCCGAGAAGGCCGACCAGCGGCAGCGTCGCCGTCACCGTGACGACTGCCGAGTCGACGCCGGAGACGACGGCCGTGCTCGCGCTGGCCTCGTGGCCGTACGCCTCACCGACCCCTCGGGTGATCAGCTCAGCGGCGCGGTCCGCCCCCGATCCCAGCTCAGTGTCAGCGAGGGCGGCGTGGTAGGCACCCTCCACCGCCGCGTCATGCGCGACGTTGCGCACATAGAGCGCGAACCCGAGTTGCAGCACGGCGAGGGTGAGGGTCGTGAGCAGGGCGCCGACGAGGATGAACTCCGTCACTGCTGAGCCCCGCTCCTCGAGCCGCACGCCGTCCACGGTGTCAGATCACGCCGACGCTCGAGATCGCGCGCTCGAACAGCGCCGACAGTGCGGGCCCCGCGAGCACCCAGATCGTCACCACAAGACCTGCTGTCATCAGCGTCACGAGTACCCAGCCAGGCACATCTCCCGCCTCGTCCTCGACGAGATGCGCGCGTTCCTGCGTTCCGTCCCAGTCCGTCATGTTCTTCTCCTTGAATCGTGTGCGTTCATCCGGATCACGTCCTCTCAGAGCCCCACTCGCAGCATGGTGATGCCGGGGACCAGCGCGAAGACGACGCTGAGCGGCAGGATCGCGAAGACCAGCACCACGAGCATGCCGATCTCGCGTTTTCCCGCCTGCTCGATCAGCGACCTCTTCGCTTCCTCGCGCGAATCGCTCGCCTGCGCCTGCAGCGCCTGCGCGAGGGGCGCGCCGCGATCGATCGCTGCCACCAGGTGGTCGACGGTGCGAGCGAGCGCGGGCACGTCGGCGCGACGGGCCAGATCCGTCAGCGCCAGCGCGAGCGGGGCACCGGTGCCGACATCGACGACCACGCGGCGCAGCTCCGCGGCGAGCTCCCCGCCTCCCAGATCGGACACCCGCCGGATGCTGTCCAGGATGCCCTCCCCCGCGGCGAGGCAGAGGGCGAGGAACTCCAGCACGGTCGGCAGCTCCTCCGCGATGCGAGCCGAGCGCGAGCGGGCCTTCGCGGTCAGCAGTGCGTCGCAGCCCAGCGCGCCCGTCGCGGCGCCCAGCAGCGGGAGCAGAATCGACGGCGGAGCGAAGCGTCCTGCCACCGCCAGCGCGACGACGATGAGCCCTCCGACCGCGCCGCCGACGAGACCCCACGCGAGCTGGCGCCCTCGAAACGCCGCGACGTCGCCGGAGAGGCCTGCGCGTTCGAGCCTGCGCGCGATCGTGTCCGTTCCTCCCCACAACGCGGACGCGCGCGTCTGTGCTGCCTGCCAGAGCATGTGCAGCACTCCGGCGAGCGCCGATCCCGGATCACTGGGCCCTCCGGCGAGCGTCGTGCCCGCCGGGTCCGTGACGTCGCGGATGTACGGGCCGATGCGGCGATCGAGGGGCGCCGCACCCCACCGAGGCATCACCGCGAGGAGCGTCCACAGGCCGGCGCCGAAGGCTCCTCCCAGCAGCACAGCGATGGCGATGGCCGTCCACACCGTCATGCGAACCACCGCTTCGGTTCCGGCAGGCGCCCCACGCGGATCATCAGACGGTAGGCGACGACCGAGACCACGGCGCCGACGACGATCACCACGATGCCGAGGCTGCTCGAGTACGCCTCAGCACCTTCCGGGCGGAGGGCGAGCATTCCGAGGATCGCCCACGGTGCGATCACGCCCAGCACGGCGGCGCCCTTCGTCCACGATTGGCGCGATTCGACCTCGCCGCGCACAGCGGCGTCGGCCCGTACGGATGCGGACAGCGCACGCAGCACGGGAACGAGCTCGGTGCCGCCGACCTGCCTCGACATCCGCAGCGTCTCGACGATCCGGTCGGCGAGCGGGTCGGCGAGGGCGGATTTCAGCCAATCCACGCTGGATTCGAAGTGCCCTGATGCGGCCAGGTCGCGTGCGAACTGCGCGAATGCGGGGCGCAGTGTGTGCGGCGCCGACTCCGCGAGGCTCGACACGGCATCCGGCAGCGCCATACCGGCGCGCACCGACGCGATCAGCAGGTCGCACACATCCGGCCAGAGCCCGCGTCGTGCCCGGATGAGCGAGGCGCGGCGGCCACGGAGCCAGACCACCGGAGCGAAACCGCCCGCGACCATGGCCAGTGCCGCAAGCACGGGGATCGTCGTGACCAGCCAGGCGATCGCCGCCGACACGATGCCCGCCGCAGCGCAGCCGAGGTACAGCACCCGCGGCGCCGTCCGCGGGAAGCCGGCCGACTCGAGCAGTCGGGCGGCAGAGGAGTCGTCTGACTGCCGCAGGGCGCGATCGCCGGGCGGCCACAGCCAAGGGGATGCGACCAGCAGCACCCCCGCTGCCAGCACGACGCCGAGCACGATCGTCATACCGCTGCGTCCCTCGGCATCGGTTCGCGCCGCATGTCCTCTGCTCCGTCCGCCCCGTACGGATGCACACCGCGCTGGGAACGTGCGGCCGGTCGCGGATGCCGACGCGGCGCCCGCCAGACGTGCTCGGTCTCGATTCGGTCGAGTCCGTGCTTCCCCGTCGGCGCGACGATCTCCGCGACGCGCCTCGACCCGTCGGCGAGACGCTCGCAGTGCACGACGAGGTCGACGCTCTGCGCGATCGCCGGCGCGATGAATTCGCGGTCGATGTTGCGCCCGGCCAGCAGCGGCAGCATCGCGAGCTTGCCGAGCGCGTCAGCAGCCGAGTTCGCGTGCACAGTGGTCGCACACGGCACGCCCGTGTTCAGGGCGAGCACCAGATCGAGCGCCTCGGCGTCGCGCACCTCGCCGACGACGATCCGGTCGGGCCTCATCCGGAGCGCCTCGCGCACGAGTCGGCGCAGAGTGATCTCCCCCGTGCCCTCCAGACTGGGCTGGCGCCCCTGCATGGCGACCAGGTCGGGTGCGTCGACGGCCAACTCGAAGGTCTCCTCGACGGTGACGATCCGATGCTCCGGCGGGCAGGCGTCGAGCAGCGCCGCGAGCATCGTGGTCTTCTCCACTTGGTGTGAATGACGCACCTGTCGAGTGGAGGTGTCGAGATGACGATGAGTGTGTTGGAGAGGCCGCGAGTGGGCGAGGCGGCCGCTGTCGCGGACCAGGTTCTGGTCTATCTGCGGATCAGTGAGGACAGGACTGGCGAGGAAGCCGGCGTCGAGCGCCAGCGAGATGACTGCCTGGCGCTGTGCGGTCGCCTCAGGCTGGACGTGGCTGCTGAGGACGTGTTCATGGATAACGATACGTCGGCGTATCTGAACAAGAAGCGCCCGGAGTTTGAGAAGATGCTGGCCCGTGTGCGGCAGGGGCCGTCGCGGGTCGTGGTGTGGCATGTTGATCGCCTCTACCGCCGTCCGCGCGAGTTGGAAGACCTTATCGACTTGGTGGAGTCGCATCCGATCCGCATCGAAGCGGTGATGGGTGGCGCGTTCGATCTGAACACGCACGAGGGTAGGCTGATGGCCCGTCAGCTCGTCGCGATGGCCGCATACGAGTCCGGGCACAAGGCTGATCGCATCCGCCGCGCGAACCGGCAGAAGGCTGAGCGTGGCGACTGGCATGGGGCGGCGAAGTTCGGTTACGGCACAGGCGGCGTGTTGATCCCGGAGCAGGCTGCGGTGATCCGTGAAATGGCCGACCGGTTCCTCGCGGGCCAATCGTTGCGGTCGATCACGGCCTGGCTGAACGAGGAGTCGGGGTTCCCTGCCCCGCAGGCGCACACGGGCAAGACGCTTGGGGTGTGGCATGCGACGACGGTGAAGTCGATCCTGGTGTCCGCGCGTATCTCGGGGCAGCGCGCCTATGAGCCGGCCCGGAAGGCCGGGGATGCTCCGGCGGGGCGCGAGATTCTGGGACCGGGGAACTGGAAGGCGATCATCACGCCGGAGGAGACGACGCGTATCAGGGCGATGCTCTCTCACCCGGACCGCCGGGTTGGCGCGTCCTCGATCAATCTGCTGTCCGCGATCGCGACGTGTGGGAAGTGCGCGTCGGGTTTGGTGTCGGGGAAGAACCGTCGCGGCCCGTCGGATGCGAAGCGCCGCTACTACCGGTGTATGCCGGTGCCCGGTCACCCGGAACGTGGCGGCTTGTCAGTCAGCGCTTCCGGACTGGAAGCCGTCGTGACCGAAGCGGTCATCGCCCGCCTGGCGGCGACCACTCTCCCCGCCGATGAAGGCAGGACCGGCGGCCAGGTGGCAGAGGCGATGAAGCGGATCATGGCCGCACGGCACCGGATGGAAGACCTCGCTCGCGACTACGGCTCCGGGCTGCTGGCCCGCAGCGAGTATCACGCGGGGCGTGTCGCAGCGCAGAACGCCGTCAGGGACGCGGAAACCACTCTCGGCACCCTGAACCGTGGTGACGCCCTCAAGGGGCTCCCTATCGGCGATGAGGCCGCTCTGCGGCAGGCTTGGGAAGAAGAGTGGACGGTCGGGCAGAAGCGGGCGATCCTGTCTGCGCTGATCGACACGCTCGTCGTGCGCCCCGATCCGAAGAGCGGATCGCGGTTCCGTCCCGAGCGGGTACAGCTGACTTTCAAAGCCTGACCCGGCGGCCTGGGGCACGGCGGCCAGCTCAGGCGGGGTGCGAGACGAGCGTGCGCAGCCTGTCCAGCGCCACGGGGTCGGTGACCGCGAAGGACACCCCGGACGCTTCGCACGCCTGCCGGGTCCATTCCTGAACGTCGAACCCTCCTGGCAGCGCAGACGATCGTGGCGTCGTGACCTCGCCCGAGGCGGGAGTGTCGGTGTGCGGTGCTGGGAGGTCGGGGGCGGTCACGGCAGTTCCCCGGTGGTCAGGTCGAGGCCGGCGTAGAACTCGTCCTCGGCCTGCCTGCGTGCTTGAACGTCGGCGAACACGAACTCCACGAAGTCCTCGTTGCGGTCGGTGATGATGATGTCTTCGACCGGTGCGGCAGGGGGCTCGCCGGGCCAGACGGTCTGCCGAGTGGGCCGGTCGCGGTCCAGTCGGGTGCCGCACGCGGCGACCCATTCGCGCAGCCGGCCGCGCGCTTCGGCGAAGTCGCGGTGCCACCCCAATGGTGCGGACCCGTTCTGCTCGGGATCGTAGGCGCACAGCCAGTGCAGGTGTAGGGCGGAGAGCTCCCAGACGAGTTCGGGGTGGCGGTGCCAGAACGGTGGCAGCACCGATGCGCCGAGCCCGTAGGTGCGGCGCATCCAGTTGATCCACTTGTTCAGTTCCAGCCACTCGACTTCGGCGGCGTCGGCGGTGAGCAGGTTCCAGTTGACTGGGTGCGGGGGCTCTGCGATCAGCGGCCCCTCGAAGCTCTCCTCCTGCCCCTCGGTGGAATCATCGTCAAGGGGCTCGGGGCCGGGTTCGGGCTGGTCTGTGGTGTCGGTCATGATGATCGCCTCACATCGCCAGCGCGGTCGTAGCGGTTCCCGTCGACCGCGGGGCGCTGAACTCCGCCGGTACCTCCCTGCTGCGGGTGATCTGCTCGGCCGCCGCGTCGCGGGTGGCGGTGTTCTCGTCGTGGGTGTGGCGGCGGCCGACTTTCCAGACCTCGAACTCGTGCCCGGTGATCGTCTTGCCGTCCTTCTCGTATCTCACGGGCCGGAACCGTCCTTCGGCGACGAACCCGACCCCCTTCGCGAGCAGCGCGGTCGCCTCTTCGGCGGCATCGCCGTAGGCGACGATGGGAACGTACTGGGTCGGCAGCTTCGTGTAGGTGCCATCGGGTTCCCGGCGCCCCTGCCGCTGACCGGCTCGGGCGTAGAACCGTGGCGTGCCGTCACTGGTCGGGTCCGTGTGCGGCGCCGTGGCGACATACCCCGCCAAAGACTGGTACGTGCGAATAGCCATCAGGCTGTCCTTCCTGACATCAACGGCCCCGAGCCGGGACCTCCATGCCAGGCAGGTGCACCCACCGTCTCCTACGAACGTCGCTGCAGCAACGCTTCGATGCCGGCCCTCGCGGCGCGCAGCTCGGCAGCATCCGCCCGATCCGTCCACAGGCGCAGCCTGGTCACGATCGGCGGTGCTGAGCGCAGCAGCACGAGCGCGGTCCCGAACGGCAGGGTGCGGATCGTGTCGGGCGGCATGATCGGCACCCGCCGGATGGAGCGTTGCGCGGTGCGGGAGCCGTGGTCCCCGACCGTGGTGGAGTCGGTCACCTCGTCACGTTCCCCGATGAGGGTGGTCAGGTCGTGCAGGTCCTTGGAGTTCGATGCCCCGCCGAGGATGATCTTGACGATGCTCGCGTCCCAGATCGCTCCGGCCGCGTTCTCCGACCACTTCTCCCGCGCCTGCGCGAGCGACTGCAGCACCGGCATCGTCGTGATCCCGGTGCCACCGCCTTCGGCCATCAGCGTCGGCAGCGACGGCAACGGGGCGAGGTTGCCGACCTCATCCAGCGCCAGCAGCAGCGGCGGGTCCAGACGGGCACCGGGACTGGTGGCAGCGATACGGCGGGCGGCTTCCACAAGGTCTTCCACGAACGCCGCCACCAACGCAGCGGAGTTGTTCGCCCCAGCACCGGTCGCGAGTAGATAGAGGGTGCCTTTGGCGCGGAGGAACGCTTCGGGATCGAAATCCTCACCCTCGCGAGGGGATACGGCATCGAGTACGCGCGGGTCTGCGAAGGCGGCGAGGGCAAGGGAGACGCCTTGCCAGATGGAGTCACGAGTGCGCGGGTCGGAATCGATCATCGCCTGCAGCGACTCCGCCCACCCGACGGCGGCCTGCGGGTTGGCGGTGAGGATCGCCACCGCATCCGCGGCGGCGGACGGATCAAGAGTCCACCGGAACAGCTCACCAGGCGGACGGTGATCGAGGGCGGCTGCATGGAGGAGGGCTTGGAGGGCGGTGCGGGTCTTGCCTTCCCAGAACCCGCCGCCCTCGACACCGCCGGCGGACAGGCCGGTGCCGGCGGCAAGCCCGGTGGCGCGGATCATCGCGGTCAGTGGGTCCTCGCACCCACGGATGGGCGACCACCTGAGGCCGGCGGGAACGCCTTCGGCCAGGTGCTGGGGATCGAACACGGCGACCGGGCCGAGCTTCTGCCGGACGGTGAGCGTGGCGGTGAGGTTGTCTGGCCGGGTCGATGTGGTAACGACCGCGCCGGGCGCGTCGAGGATCATGTTGATGACGACCCCTGCACCTTTCCCCGACCGGGGCGGGCCGAGCAGCAGGATCGAGTCTTCGACGGACGCCCACACGCCATGCCCGCGTGAGGCACCGATCCGGTATCCGATATCCTGCGGCTTCGGCTTGTCCAGCGAGGGGCGCAGGTGCCCGCCGCGACGCAGCAGCACGGGATCGGACGCGGCCCGTGCGACCTCGCTGCGGGTGGCGATCCCCGCGATCCGGTAGGGGTCGGCCTTCACCTGCCGTCCGTGGTCGCGGAAGAACCGCCACCCCCACCAGCCCAGCACTCCGGCCCCGGCGATCAGGACGCCGGCGGTGATCCAGTACGCCACCACGTTCAGCCCGTCCGCGTCGAGCGCGACCGCCGGGTTCCCAGGGTTCAGCAGCACCCCGAGGCCGGCTTCGCCACCCCCTGCGGGTTGTGCGGTTCCAGTGATCCACGCGGCGACCGAGCCGGCCGCCCGCAGGATGCCGGCGAGGATCGCCGCGCCGATGAGGACGCCGATGCCGAGGTTGCTGAGCTCGTCGCCAAGGGACCCGGCGGGCCGTGGGGTGCTCATTGCGGGTGCCCGATGGTGAGGGTGCCGGAGACGCGGCCGAGCAGGATCACATCGCGGGTCGGACTCGACTCGGCCTGCTCGGTGGTGAGCAGGCCGCGCATCGTCCCGTCTGGGGCGGCGTCGCCATGGGCGATGACCACAGCGATCGCCACGTCCTCGCCGGGCACGAACCCGTCCCCAGTGAGCGTGACGAGCTCCGGCATCGCCCGCGGGGGCGGCGGCTGTGGCACGGGCTCGGAGTCGGGGCGGGGGCGACGGCGTTTGCCGGGGGTGATGATGTCGGTGAACACCGTGCCATCCGCCTCGCGCACCTCGACGCGGACAGGCGACCGGTGCTGTTCGGTGAGCTGGTCGAGGACACGGGCGAAGTCCTCCCGCCGCCACGGCGGTGCGAACGGCTCCGGCTCATACAGTGCGCCGTCGACGGTGACGGTCATGCGCCCGTCCTCGACGACGACGATCACGACGTGCGGGAGCACCACTGGCATGGGGTTCTCCTGGTGCACGGGTTCGGGGGTGGAGCGCTTGTAGCGGGGGCGGTTCTTCATGATTCCTGCCGATCGGTCGGGATTCCCGAAGAACCGTCGAGATTCCTGAACTCACGGCTGTTCGATGTCATCCGGGTCGTGGTGTCGAACGCGGCTAGTTCGGCGGGGTGGAGCTGGTGCTGCACGATGAAGGAGCGGTCTTTGATTCGCCACAGTCCCTGCCCGGTGCCCAGGCCGGGAAGCAGCTTCTGCTCCGTCCCGGTGAGGCCGAGCGCGGTCGCGGTGGAGCCGAGCTGGTCGGCCTCCTGCCGGTACACGATCCTGGTCTCGGCGTTCGCCAGTAGTGACGAGGCGAGGGCGCGCATCGCGGAGCCTTGGTCGCCGACGTTGTCGAGGTCGGTGAGCTTGTGGAAGATGAGCATGTTCGCGATCCCGAAATGCCGTGCCAACCGCCATTGGGCGTCCATACGCCGCAACAGGGACGGGTAGGCCATGAGGCGCCAGGCCTCGTCGTAGATCACCCACCGTTGCCCGCCATTGGGGTCCGACAGTGCCGACTCCATCCACGCCGAGGAACAGGTCATCAGCACGCTGATGAGCGTCGAGTTCTCCGCGACTCGGCTGAGGTCGAGGGACACCATCGGCAGGGACGGGTCGAATCTGACGGTGGAGGGTCCGTCGAAGAGTCCTTGGAGGTCACCGGCCACGAGCCGGCGCAGCGCGTGGCCGACGAGCCGGCCGTCTTCCGCAAGGCGCCCGTCCTCGTCGTCAGTGTGGCTTGGGGTGAGGATGCGGTCGACGACCATCGGCAGGATCGGCACCTCCGCAGACCGCACCGCGTCTTTGAGGGCGAGGTCGATCGCGGTGTGCTCCAACGGCGTCAAGGTTCGGTCCAGCACGGTCTCCGCGAGCGCGCCGATGAGGTCCCGGCGGCGGGAGGCGACCTGCATCGCCCACTCCGCATCCGACACGGTGGATGGCCGGTGGCCCTCGTCCAGCGGGTTGAGACGGTTGGATAGTCCGTGCCCGAGGACGATAGCCCTCCCGCCGACCGCTTCCGCGACGGCGGTGTGCTCCCCTTTCGGGTCGCCGGGAACGTAGACGCGCCGCCCGAATGGCAGCGACCGCGTGTAGAGGGACTTGGCGAGGGAGGACTTGCCGGAGCCGACGATCCCGGCCAGCACCACGTTGGGGGCGGTGATGAGGCCACGCTGGTAGAGCACCCACGGGTCGTACACGAAACTGCCGCCGGAATAGAGGTCCTGCCCGACGAACACCCCCGCCGAGCCGAGACCCCCTTCGGCCAGGAACGGGTACTGCCCGGCGAGGGTCGCGGACGTGTCCTGATGCTTCGGGAGCCGCAACCGGCCCGGCGTTCGCAACGCTTTCGGGCCGGGCTCGCCGGCGGCAGGCAGGTAGCTCGTGTTCCGCCGCTCGGCTTGCTCGGCCTTCCACTTCGCTTTCGCTTCGGCCTTCTTCGCCTCCCGCGCGGACGTCTCGATGCGCGTCGCGGCCTGCCTGCGGGCTTTGCGGTGCTTGCGGCGCTCCCCTTCCGGGCCGACCAGAACCGCCGTATGCAGTTGGGACTCCTCGCCGGTCACAGCGCCCGTCCCTGCCCCGGAGAGACAGCACCAGGCTGGCGGGCGAACCAGTCCGGCGCGGCCTCAGCTCCCCGCGCGGCCCCCGCCACCGCACCAGCCGCTGCCCCTGCCCCGGTCGCGCGGCTCGTGGCGGTGGTCCCGTGCGCGGCCGCGACAGCACCGCGGCCGGCCGCCCTGCCCCCGGCCATGTTCAGCCGCGGAAACACAGCCGCGGGAGGTGTCATCGCCTCTGCGGTGAGGGTGGAGTCTGGTGGGGTGTGGTGTTCGCGCAGCAGGGAGGCGTAGCCGAAGTCGTGGTTGTAGGTGAGCACGTACCCGCCCTGCGTCACCGTCTGATCCAAGGCACCGGAGGGCAGATCGGTGTAGACGTATCCGTTCTCGAGCGCCGCGGAGGTGGTTTCGTCGCCGAAGTCCCATTGGGACAGGTGCTCGACCCCGGCATCGGGGCCATCGCGCTCGATCAGCTCCAGCACCTCCTCGGCGTCCGAGCCTTGGAGGAACACCACCCCCACCCACCGGCGCGGCGGCACCGGCTCCTCACCCAAGGTAGGGCGGGTCAGCGAAGCCAGCTCTCCGGTGCTTACCAGGGCGGCCTCGGCGACCCAGCCGGGGAACATCCCATCCGGGGCAGGATGGCCGCTGCTGTTCTGGTGTTGGGTTCCTGCCGCGCCGAGCAGAAGCGCGAGCTGCCGCAGTGCCTCATCTGGGGCGACGGGGGCACCGAACCCGGTGAACAGGTCCCGTCCCGAAAGGCTCTGCCCGGTGCCGGGGTTCTCGATCAGGTACCCGTATCGGTGATGGCGGCCCAGTGACTCATCGGGCCAGACGGTCAGCCGCAGGGCGCCGGCCTCAACGCTCGTGCGCCCGGCCCCAACGTCGGGCGGTTCCGGAGCTGGCTGCCACACGATCCGTCCGGAGCGCTCCATCGCCGCGTCCAGCCGATCCCGCACCTCGTGCAGCAGGGTCGCGGCCTGGTGGAGTTCGTCGGCGGCCGCCAGCGCCGAGGTCGCCCCTCCGCTCTGACTGCCGCCAGTGTTGTGGGCGCGTTCGCGGGCGTCGATGTGCGCGGCCGCGAGCTGATCGAGGACACGCATCATCGACCCCAGCCTGGCGGTGACCTCGCTCAGGGTCGGGTAGACCTCGACCGGGCGAGGGAAGCTCCGGGATGCGGCGGCAAGGCCCCGCAGCGCGGCGGAGGCTTCCATCGCGTCCTGAACCGGATCAGTGTGGGTAGGCATCGTCAGACTCCTCTACGAACGGGTTGTGGTTGCCGGGTAGGTGCGGGCGCTCACACCGGCCGGCACAGCGGCAAAGCCGCCGCGGTGAAGGCTTGGGTTTGCTGTCCGACAAGGCGGCGGGTCTCGCAGGACGCTTGGATGGCGGCCTGCTCGACCGCCGCGACCGCCGCGTCCAGTTCGTCGGCGGTGGGCGCGGAGACGCTGATGAGGCCGGAGACGCGCAGGACGCCGTGCCCGGCGGTCAGGTCGGCTTCCTGTTGGAGCACGTCGTCCAGTTCCGCGCTGTTGGCGGCGTCTTCGATCTGCCCGATCTTGCGGCGTTGGGCGGCGTCGGAGATGAGTTCGGTCTTCTTCTTCCGCAGATCGCGCGCGGCCTGATCGGCACGCACCGGCGTGTAATGCAGCGACAGGGTGCGCAGGATGCCGCCCGAGAGCACGAGCGGGGCGAGGAACCCCGGATACACCTGGGAGCGGGGCCACTCGGTCACCCACAGCACCGCGTGATAGGCGCTGTCGGAACGCAGCCGCTCCCAGGTCTCGGTGACCGCGACCGGCCCGGCGGTGGCCAGGTCCCGTCCGAGGTCGCCGTGGCGTTCCAGGGCGGGCGCGGCGGCCGGATCGTAGGCGCCGCGGAGGACGACGGCGACCTCGCCGGGACTCAGCCACCCGGTGCTGGACAGGTCCGCCGCACGCAACGCAGTGGTCAGGGTGGTCATCTCCTGCCGCAGCACCGCCGCCGCTCCCCGTATGCCACCGCCGGCGGTCCGTATCTGCCGGCTGGCGGCGCGCATGTCCAGGGCGAGGCTGATCGTGGTCGCGTGGCGTTCCCCGGCCGGGCCAGCCCGGTCGATGAGCTCAGCGTAGGTGGTGGCGGCCCAGGAGCCATCGTCGGTACCGTGGCTGCGCCACCACTCCGCCAGCCCCGTCCCTGAGTCGGGGAGGGTGCGTTCGGCGACTTGGATGCGGGCGATGCGCCCGGAGCGGCACGCAGCGGCGAGCACACGCCCCCACCCGGAGACACGACGCTGCTGCTCGCCGGGGTCCAAGAGCACGAACGCGGGGTGGGAGACGCCGAGGATGACGGTGAGGGTCTGCGCGTGGGGATCGTGGATCATCGCCGCCCCCGTCTCCGGGTCCTCCCATTCCCGCAGCGGCCCGGCATCCCCAGGCAGGGCGAGGGTGCCGGCCGGGCGCGGGCGGATGACCCGGCGCCGGTAGATGAGCTGTCCCAGGTAGGTGCGGGCGACCCAGCGGGTGAGGATCGGCACCCACTCGACCAGCTTCCTGCCCCCGGCCGGGATCACCGCGAGGAGGGCGGCACTGGCCCAGATCGGGGACGTCCAGGCCAGGCCCACGCCACCGGTGGTGTAGAGGGAGGCAACGACGGTGAGAATCGCGATGCCCAGGACGATCAGCTGCGGCAGCGACAGGCCGAGCAAGATGCCCCGCTTGGTGAGGCGGGAGAACTGCACCGGCGACAACGGGTACTCGGTGTGCGTGGTGGTGACCATCGGCTCATTCCTTCCCGGACGGCTTCGAGCACGCAGGCGGCGGGGCCGGCTGCGATCTGCGCGGCGCAGTCGACGGAGGCGGGGTGGTCGGCGCCGGGTTCGCCTGCGTGGGCGGGACCGGTGGCGGGGACGCTTGCTCGGTCGCGGCTGCGGCATGACCCTCGGCCGCACGACCGACCGCGCTACCGGCCTTCGGGCCGGCGGTCGCAGCGCCCTTGACGACCGCGCCACCGACGACGACAGCGGCACCGACCGGCCCCGCACCCGCAGCGCCCGCACCTGCCCCAGCTCCTGCTCCGGTGGCGGCTGCGGGTGCTCCCGCGCCGGCTGACGCTGCGGGGGCACCGGATGGCGGCGGCGTGCCGCCCCCGCCTCCTCCGGCGCTCGCAGGTTTGCCACCGTGGTCGGAGCCACCGTCGAGGACTTTCTTGGCGGAGTCGCCCTTGGGCGAGCCGGGCACAGGGACGGGCCGGTTCAGCGCCGACTTCGCCTCCTGCTCGCTGCTCATCGCGTGGTACATATCGAACCCGACGAAGGACAGGAACTTGTAGGTGATGTAGGGCGCGAACGCGGCGATGAACATCAGCACCACCCCGGCGATGGGGTCGCTGATCGATGCCAGGTCCGCCTCAATCGGCGCGGACACTTGTCCGATCGCGACGAGGAAGATCACGACCAGGACCAATTTGGAGAAGATCAGGGCGATCACGAACGCGGCCCACTTGCCGAACCATCCTTTGGTCGCATCCCACGTCGCCCCAGCCAGCGCGATAGGGCCGAACACGATCGCGACCAGCAGCAGCGCCTTGCGGATCAGCAGGGAGAACCAGACGATCGCCGCTGCCGAGATGGCAAGGCCCGCGAGGAAGATGGTCAGGATCGCGCCGACGCCGGGCGCTGCGATGTTGATCCCGGCGAGGCCGGTGGCGAGGAGCCCGATCTGGGTCCCCATCCCTTCCATCGTGTTGCCGGTGGCTTGCACGATCCCGACCGCGAGCTGATCGGTCACTTCCAGCAACAGCGCCGTGAGCGTGATGACCAGGAACGACCCGAGCACGCTCTTGGCGAGTCCGAGGGCGGCACGGGATAAGGCGGTGGGGTCGCGGTGGATGAGGCCGGTGATGAGCTGGAGGCAGAAGAACACGAGCATCACGAAGATCGCGACGCCGAACAGCACGTTGTAGACGCCGACGTACTCGGCGCTGGTGACGTCGACCAGGGTGGTGGTGTCGAACACCCACCACACCGCCTCGAACAGCCACGCGGCGGCGCCGGCCATCGCCTGGCCGAGCCAGTCGAACGGCGCCGCGATCAGGGACGCAGTGCCCTCGCCGACCGCGTCGCACACGGATGAGATGACCGGGACATCGCAGATGCTCATGAGCCCGGCTCCGCGTCATCCAGGATTCGGGAGCTCATACCGCTTGCCCCACGCCCCAGAAGAAGTTGATGAGCGTCACCGCGGCACCGCAGATGATCGCCGCCCCGCACGAGACGAGCACGCCCACCTTCCCTCGCGACGCGAGGTGCGGGTTGGAGGAGTTCGCGCCGAACCCCCACACGATCGCCGAGACGATCAGGGCGAGGATGGAGAGGATGAGGCCGACCGTCATCACCGCGCCGACGATGATGCGCAGCTGCTCGATACCGGGAAGACCCGAACTGTTGGGGTCGATGTCGATCACGATGGGGCTCCTGACTGTTTCGTGAGACGTGTTCTCGAACGTCAGGTGCACCGGGCGCTCCGTAAACTCGATGAGATGAGCGATCAGACGGTGGTGTTCCTGCACGGCATCGGTGCAGGCCCGCAGTCTTGGGATGCGCAGCTCTCGGCGCTTCCTGCGGGGATGGCCGGGGTCGCGGTGCAGTTGCCGGGGCTCCGCGACGGCGACACGGCCACGTTCTCGCTCCCCGCGGCGGCACGAGCGGTGCGGGACGAGCTCGACAAGCGGGATGCGCAGGTCGCGCATCTGTGCGGCCTGTCCCTGGGGGCGATGGTCGCCACCTGGTTCGCGCTCGATTACCCGGAGCGCGTGGCGTCATTGGTGATCTCAGGCGGGCAGGTGCATCCGAATCCGGTCCTGATGGGCGTGCATGGTGCGATCATGCGTGTTCTACCGTCTCGGATGGTGACTGCTCCGGGGATGAGCAAGAAGCCGTTGCTCGGTGTGCTGGACACGATCCGCAGGGTTGATTTCCGAGGAGAGCTTGCACGGATCGCCGCGCCGACGCTTGTTCTATGCGGCAGCAAGGACCGCCCGAATCTGCCGGCCGCCCGCCAGCTCGCCGTAGGCATCCCCGGTGCGCAACTCCAGATCGTTCCCGGCGCCGGCCACGAATGGAACACGCAGATGCCTGACGAGTTCTCCGCCCGGCTCGGCATGTTCTACTCCCAGCACACGGGCTGACGACCCTGTGGGCGCGGTCAGAGCCGGGTGCCGACGCCGAGGAGGAAGTTCATCCAGGCGACTCCGGCGCCGGCCAGGGCGGTCGCGCCCACGGACACAAACAGGCCGGTGCGGGCTTTGGTGGCCGCCTGATAGTTGCCGGAGGAGGAAGCGACAGCCCAGACGATCGCGCAGACGATCAGCATCAGTACCGCGATGATGAGGACGAACATCAGCAGTGCCCCGACGATCGCTCGCAGGTCACTCGCGCCGCCGACGCCACCGAAATCGGGGAACACGTCCATCAGCGCCCACCCCCTGCTGTGCAGGCGGCCAGGGCGGTGTCTCCGCCGGTGATGCCTTCGGCGCCGTGCTCGGTTAGCCACGCATCTCCGTCAACGGGTTCTGCGCCCCGCCCGCCGGGGTAGACCTCGAAGTGCAGGTGCGGGCCGGTGGACATCCCGCTCGATCCGACATCGCCGATGTGCTGACCTGCGGTGACCATCTGCCCTGCGGTGACGTGGATGCCGTGCTCCCACATATGCGCGTAGTAGGTCGCGACGCGCTGTTCCTGGACGGTGTGCTCGATGACGATCAGCCCGCCGTACCCGCCGGAGAACTCCGCGACCTGCACGATTCCGTCGGCGGCGGCGAGGATCGGGGTGCCGTCCGCTGCGGCGAAATCCGAGCCGGAGTGGAAGGCGCGTTCCCCGGTGATCGGATGGATGCGCCATCCGAACGGGCTGGTGCGCACCCAGGTGCCTTCCGGTAGGGGGAACACGATCCGGGTGGTCTCCGGCACCACCGGGTCTCCACCTCCACCGGAAGGTGCAGGGCGGGTCAGCGCCGCCAGGATCGCTTCGGCGACCGGCTGATAGTTCTGATACCGGTCCGGGAACGCGCTGACCTCGACCGCCTGGGCGGCCTCGCCGGGATCGAGCTGCTGCCAGCCGGGAATGTCGAGCAGACCCCTGGGGCTCGGATAGTTGGGTCCGGTGGGTCCGCCGTAGAACGCGCGTGCCTGATAAGTCGGGTCCATCAGCTCTGCGACGGTGCCCCACCCGGACTGGGGGCGCATCTGGAACAGGCCCAGGCTGTCGTGGTCGGAGCCGTTGCCGTCGTTGGGGTAGTTCCCCGACTCGGGGTATGTGCCGGTGTTGGCGAGCATCCGCAGGTGCGACTCGGTCAGCGCCGCCATCAGCGCGATCACCACGCCCGGCCGCCCCACACCCGCTGTCTTCCCGCCGATGATGATGATCGTCGCGGCGTGGGTGAGCTGTTGCCGATCCAGGACGACGGTCTCCCCGTTGCGGGTGGTGGCGGTCAGCGAGTCCGGGATCGGGCCGACGAGCAGTGATCCCGGCGCGCAGGCGGTCATCGCCGGGTTCACCAGCGCCGCGACCCCGACCAGCATGATCGAGGGGGCCAGGAACAGCAGGGCGACGGCGAGGGCGGCGAGCTTCTTCAACACGACGATCACCTGTTCTCAGCGGAGGGGGTTGTCCAGCTGGGACAGCCGCAGCAGCGCACAGGTGAGGCCGGTGACGCCACGGTTGGTGACAGCCGGGGTGCAGACGAGGAACACGGTGAACGTCACCGGCCGGGACGCGTCCACGGCTTGTGTGCCCCAGGTGCCGTCCCGGTGCCGGGTGCCGTCGATGGTGTAGGCGACCGCCCCGGCGGGAATCTGGCCGGGGGCTGCCTGCGCGACGGCGGTCTCCCACGCGTCCGGCACCGTGATGGTGTCGATGGTGAGCCACTGGCGGGTCTGGTACCGCCGCAGCTGCCCCCAGGCCTCCACGGTCGGCAGGTAGGCGCGGACATCGCCGGCCACAGCGTCTGCCTCATCATCGGCGGCGACATCGGCGAGCACCTGCGCGTAGTCGACCGGCGCGTACCCGCTGGTGGTGTCCCAGGTGAACAGGGCCTGCGCGACCGCGCGAGCGAACTCCTCCGGGCCGCCCGCCGGCGGCACCGCCACCGGCCCTTCCCCCGTCGTGCCGGACGGCGGTGCCGTCGTGGCCGAGACCGGCGGATCGGCAGGGGTGGTGTCGGTGCGGGGTACCGGGCCGCGCAGCAGCCCATAGATGCCGACACCGATCAGCAGGAGCAGCACCAGGCCACCAGCGACGGTGGCGATCAGCAGGCGGCGGCGCCGACGGTCAACGGGTGTGGCAGCGGGGTCCATCAGCGGGTCCTCCCAGAAGGCGACAGTAAGAGCGGTCGCCAACAAGGTGCACACCCCACACCTGTCACTGCGTTTGCCTTGTCAAGACTCCGGGGGCGCTGTCAGGCGATGTGCTCGACCCGCCCCGGATCGGCCTCGGCCGGCGTCGCGCGGGCGATGCGGGCGGCGTCGGCGAACGTCAGCGTCCCGGCGATGGTCTCCTCGAACCGGGACCATTGCTCGTCGGTCAGTGCCGGGCCGACCTGTTCGGGGTCGTGGTGCAGCCACCAGCCGGCCATGTCGTCCCAGATCGCGACGAACACCGTCAGCGGGAACGGCACCGGCTCCCCCCGATCCTCGACCGCCGCAAGCGGCGCCCGCTGGGGTTTGCGGCCGGTCGCTTTCATCGTCTTGACGCGGGCGAGCGCGTCCTGCGCCAACAGTTCCAGCTCCGCCGCCCGCGCCTGGCGCTCCGCGGCGTCCCGCACCGTCGCCGCCTCACCCCGCGCCCGATCCCGCACCGCGGCGGGCTGGGCGGGGTCGGCGGCGATCTGGTCGAGCTCGACGAGGGAGAGTTCGGCGTTGACGCGCAGGTGGGAAGGGTAGACGCTCCCGCCGGCCTTGACCCGTTCGACCTCCTCTGCCGCGCGCTGCCGCACCGACTCGGGCTGGGTGAGGTCGGCGGCGAGGTCTTCGAGCCGGCCGATGCGTTCCAGCGTGGTGTGAGAGTCGCGGCCGGTGACCATCAGCGCGGCCTGCACCGCCGCCTCACCAGGGGTCGAGTCCCACGGTGCCGTTAAGTTAACGCCACCGTCCTGCCCGCCCTGCTCGGCGGGCTGGAACCGGGTCGCCTCCTGGCGGCGGGCGGCGCCCTCGGCGAGCAGGGCCTTCAGCTCACGGTAGAGGGCGGCGGCCTCGAACTGGGTCAGCGGCTTGTGCAGCAGGTTGTCGTCCTGCTCGGCCAGGAGCTGCCCGAGCCGGTCCGAGACCCCGGACCGCACCCACACGTTGACCGTTTTCCACCCGAGCTGTTTGATCGCCGCGAGCCGTCTGGCACCGCAGATGAGGTGCCCGTCCAGGGTGATCGTGATCGGCTGGAGGAGCCCGTTACGGCGGATCGACTCGACCATCGGGGCCAGGTCGCCGTAGTCCTGACGGTGCCGACGCCCGACACCGATGGAGTCCACGGCACGCTCCAGCTCGACGTACCCGGCAGGGACGGTGCTCATGGCCCCTCGCTCCCCGTGTCGGGGGCGGCAAGACCCGCGGTGAGCACGATGTCGTCGTCGCGCAGCAGCGCCCGCAACGGTTCCCGGTTCAGCAGCCGCACCAGCAGGCCACGACCTGCGTTGGTGCGCGCCAAAACCGGGTCGGGGTTGCCCAGCACCACCCGCAGCAGGCTCGTCCACGAGCTGCCCGGCACGTCCAGGAGGGCGCGGGCCTGCCGGTCGCGGCGCAGCGTCTCGAACGCCGACGCCCGCGAGACGGATTCGGCCAGCCGCCCGGTGATGTACTCCACCGCAGCCCTCGCGGTCACCGGGTCCCAGCCCACCCAGCTCAGCAACGCGATCGTGTCATCCACCGCCGAGCCGACGTTCATCCTCTGCTCCAACCGGCCCTGCTCCTCCTCGCCAGGCTCGTGGGGGTCGTCGGCGAACGGGTCGATGTGGAATGCGGGGTGGTAGTCGGGCAGCGGGTTCTCCCGGTCGCTGAACCGCTCCGCGTCGTGGAACACCGAATAGCGGGGCCTGCGTGCCTGATGCACCGAGCAGAGCAGCCCGTTGCCGCGCTCCTCACCGATGCAGGTCCTCTGCACCGCGCGGGTGACCACCGCCCACGGGTCATCCGCCTTCCGGGTCGCAGCCCCGCGCATTGCCTCGAACGCCGCGCTGGCGGCCTCCCACGGGTCCAGACCGTGCTTGCGGGCCAAGGCCGCGTACTTGTCGGCCGCGTGCCGCATCAACGCGGCCGCTTCCGGGTCATGCCGCCACGCGCCTTTGCCGGCGTCGTGGAGTCTGGTCAGCAGGGCGCGCAGCGCCTCGGAGTCCTCAAAACGGTTCCGGTTCTCACGGGTGCGTGGTGTAGGCATGTCTGCACCTCCTGAACAGCAGGTGCACGCGCGTCTCCCAGCCGCCGCGCTCGCCGGATCGCCAGGGACGCGCATGGCACGTCACCCCAACCCGATCCCGGAGCGAGACACCCACGAGTGCCGTTCGGCGCTCCCGCGCCCAAACGCCGACACCGGCGGCAGCCGCCGTGCCCGCTCGCTCACTACCCGCGCCCCCGACCCGGCAGCGGTGCGGGTGCGTCGGTAGGCGTGGCCGTGCACACGGCGGGCGCGGCGGGCCAGCTCTGCCTGGAAGTCGATACCCTGCCCAGCAACCCTCCCCAGACGCGAAGCGAGCAGATCGGAGGGACGCACCCACTCCACCCCCGGGCGACGCTTGCCCGTCGGCTTCTCCGTCGCCGTGGCAGGGTTGGACGGGTCGCCGTGCCGGGCCAGCTCCGACACCTCCCCAGCGTCGCCCGTCCGCAAGCCCTCCTCGGGCGACGCAGACGGTCCCAGGCGGGACGCGGGGTTCTCATGGAGCATCCCGGTGTGCTGTTCGGTGTCGCTCATAGTGTCTCCTCACTCTCTGGGGCGGGCAGGGCCGGGCGGGCGAACCAGCGGCCGACTGTGGAGGGATGCACGCCCAGGTGGCGGGCGATCTGCTTGTTCGACCAGCCCTCCTCCTCCCGCAGCAGCACCGCCACCTCACGCCCCACCGGCACCGGACCGGCCAGGGCCGACAGCCCGTCGGCCTCTGCCTCACTGGGTTCGGCAGACGGCTCCGATGCCCTCGCCTGCCCGCCCTGGGGTGCGGGGATGGGGCGGGTGAGAATGACGGTCAGGTGCGTGATCGCCAGCAGCACCAGCGGCGGCACGGCCGCCACCGACGCGGCCAGCACCCCCGGCACGTCCGCATCGGCGGCCACGACCGCATGGATGGCGTTGGCGGTCACGGACACCACCGCACCGGCGGCCAGCAGCGCCCACGGGTACCAGGCTGAGCGGTGTCCTGCCAGCGCGACGACCGCGACCGTGGCGACGACGATGATGCCGTCCACAATCAGCGGCCACGCCCACGCCTGCGCCGCCCCGACACCGGAGCGGGCGGCAAGGTCGGCCAGTGCGGTGAACGACAGCCAGAACGCGCCAGCGGCGATGAACACCGTCCCGGCCACCGCCGTCACCGCCGCCCAGCGCCGTCCCCTCCCCACCGTCATCACAGCCCCCGACCTGTCGGCGCGGATCGTGCCGGGGCGGTGCGGGCGAACCATCCGCCCCCGGCCCGCTCCGATGAGGCCTGACGTGCGGGGGCGGGGTGGACGGCACGGTAGGCGGAGCGGACGGTCGCGGTGATCTCCCTCGGCCCGAAGTCCGACTTCGCCGCGGTCAGCACCGCATCCAGCGCATCGGCCATCGGGACGCCGCCCTCGGCGAGACGACACGACGCCCAGAACAGTTTGAGGTTCCGGTCGGTGTCCTGCCTGCCCAGCCACCGCGCCAACCGTTCCGCGTCCGCCCGACCCACCGGGTCCCCCGCACCGGGGCGGGGACGAGGCTCAGGGCGCGGGTCGAGGAAGTCCCGCAGCGCGCGCCCATCCACCCGGCTCGCAGGACCAGCACCGGCCTTCATGATCCGATAGACCGCGATGGCGCCGTCGATCGTGCGCGCGGAGGGCGGGACGATGATGTACCCGCCATCGCCACGAAAGTCGACCCCGGCACCACCGGCCTGCCAAGACCGCTGCTCGATCCCCGGCGTGACCGGATAGTAGGCGTGCATCCCGCCTGTGGGGGTACGCACCAACGCTTCCCAGCCCGTCACCAGACCCTCAGCGGCGGCACGGTCAAAGCTGGCCCGCCCATCGACCGGCCCATGCACATCCACATCGACCACCACCAGCCCGGAGACAGCCCCCGTGGGGACGCCGATGTTCGCGGCCGGCCACCGCCGCCACCAGCCGGTGATCTGCGCAGGGTCGCTGCTCGCGGCGTGGAACCCGCCCTCCACCACTGGCCGCTTCCCGCCCGGCACGCACGGGAAAACCGGCACCCCTGCCTGCGCGAACCGTGTCGCGGCCACAGGCAGCGGAACATCGGCAACGTGGGCGAACAACTCTGCGGGACGCATCACAGACTCCTCGCCACCGCGTCCGCCGCCCTCGACGCCCGTGGTGGCTCCACCGGCGCCGACTGGTTCCGCGCCGCGGCGTGTGGTGTGCGTTCGGCGCGCACCGTGTCGCGGGTCAGTTCGGGCGGGTCGCCGACACCGATCTGGGCGGTATCGAGGGCATCGAGGATCGCCCCGGCGGCCTTGCGGACTCGCTCGCCGGTGGCCTGCACAACCTCAGCCGGGTCCTTGTCCTTCACCGTGCCCGCCCACCCGGAGACATACGGGATCGTGTAGGCGGTGGTGTCCATGCCGTGCGCGGCGCCGATCATCAACGCCACCGACTCCGCCTCCACCTCACCGATCCCGCGATGCCCCGATGCGTCCGGGTTGTCCGGACCGTGCAGCTTCACATGCGCGAGCTCATGGGCGAGGGTCTTCACCTGCGCGGCATCATCCATATCCGCCCGCACCGCGACCGTGCGATTCGTGTAGTCCGTCAGCCCGTTCGCGCCGTGGATCAACCCGGCGTGCTCGACCCGCAGCACCGTGAACCCCTCGGCCTCCACCAGACCCGCGAGCCCAGCCCACAGCCCCTCCGGGGACTGACCCTCCAACAGCACCGGCGACGGACGCTCCGGGATCGGCTCGCCGGCGGTCTGAGACACATCCCACACATACGCCGGCTTCGCGCCGACCATCCGGGAACGCACCGCCTCACCCGGCTTCGGCTTCTCGAACCGTCCCAACCGTCTCCACGAGGCGGCATCCTGCGGAGCCGAAGACGCAAACCGGCCCGTGACCGGGGCGAAGATCATGTACCCCGGCTGGCCCTTCTCCACCTGCCGGCCCAGGGTCTGCCACTGCCTGTAGCCGGCGACATACGACGGCTCCGGTGCTGCGACTCCGCCCTGCTCGAAGGCGTCAAGGTGCTGTGCCCAGATCAGCAGCGTGTTCCGAAACGACCGCGCCCGGAACCGGGCCGCGAACTCCAGCGCCCGCTTCCAGTCCTCCCCGGTGACGATCTGGTCGACCGCGCCTGTCAGTCGGTCATGGAGCTCATCGAGCTTGGCGTCCCGCGCTGCTCGTGCCTCCTCTTTTGTCGCCATCGCAGTCCTCCTCCCGGTGGGGCGGACGGCGTACGCCGTCGGCCCTTGCGACCATGAGGTGCGCCGGGAGGATCGGACGAGGAGCGACGGACGACGGAAACGAGGCTGCGACCGTCAGGCTCGACCATGAACCCGACGTGTCCGTACCGGCCTATCAGCCCAGAACCCGCCGGAGCCAGCATCCGGCACAAGTACGGCCTTCGGGACGCCGCTTCTGCGCGGATGGACGCCGCGCGCTCGTCACGACACGACGCGCACGCACTGCCCGTTCCGGCACAGCACGCACGGTGATTCCCCGGCACAGACGGGGGCAGGGTGCCGGCGGAACCGGGTCGGAGACACCCCGAATCGTCGCCGGAACCAGGCAGCGGCCACCCGCCGGTCTGCCCACCCGACCTGGCGGGCGACGGCATCTACCGGCAGGGCGGTCTCCTCGATCAGCCGGGCGAACTCAGTGGTGCGCGCTTCGATCAGCCACCGCATCGGGGGGACGCCGTATCCCTCACAGAACCGGCGAGTGAGCTGCGACGTAGACAGCGCCACCGCTCGCGCCAGCTCGCCCACGGTCCACGCCCGCGACAAGTCCGCACGCAGCAGCGCCGCCGCCCGCTCCGCTTCCGGCACCACGGGCACCTGTGAAAGGCGACTCACGGCGTGGGAGATGATCGGGACCGGCCCGGATGGGACGGTGAGCAGGGCAGGGACGGTCAGCTCGACCGCCTGCGCGAACAGGGCCATGAGCCCAGCGGCCGCATCGGGGCCGCCCCGGTGTGGTAGGACGCTCATCCGCCGCCAGAGCGGTTCCAGTCGCGTCAGCATCTCCTCGCCGGGCCGGAAGAACACGGCACCGCCGTCCCATTCAGCAGGGTGCAGACCCGGTAGCACTCGCTCAGGTTCCGCGGGCAGCGCCCACGTCATGTGCCTGACCATGAACTCCTGATCCAAGTAGATCGTCCACGCCCGCACCCGCGGCGACGGCACCGCCTCGCACCAGACCCCGCGTCCGAGAACCATCACGTCTCCGGCGGTCAGCAACCGCTCGCCCGCCGGAGTGCGGACGCGAGAACGACCGGCCATGACATGCACGATCTTCGCGTGCGCGAACGCCACCGGCGCCACCGGGCGGGTGCGCACCGACTCGATCACCGCCAGCGGTCCCAGCAAGGGCGCCAGGTCACGCAGGGGTCCGATATCGCCAGGGACTATCACCGGGCCACCGCTCCCGGCACCGCGCAGATGGCCGTTTCACCCCCGGAACGCGCCGTCGTCGCTCCGGGTCGATATCGGTGGATCACTCCGTGCCGCCTGCCGCACCGCGTCCTTGCTCCCAGACCTCCCACAACCGCGCGTACGTCCCTTCCGCCGTGACGAGCTCGTCGTGCGTCCCGGTCTCGGTGATGCGGCCGTGGTCCATCACTACGATGCGGTCGCAGGCAGCGGCTTGGGAGAGCCGGTGCGCGATCATGAGCCCGGTGCGACCGGCCAGCGCGGCATCGGCGGCCCGGTCGAGGAGCCCGGCGTGGGTGGAGCCGGCTTCGGCGGTGGCCTCGTCCAGGATCGCCAGATCAGGGTCAGCGAGCACTAGCCGGGCCAAAGCGAGTTGCTGGGCCTGGGCGGCGGTCAGCTCATACCCGCCGCCACCGAGCACCGTGTTCAGGCCCTCGGGCAGCAGGTCCAGCAAACCGGATGCCCCGGTGCTCGCCAGCGCGGCCCGCACTTCCTCGTCGTCGGCGTGGGGGGCGGCGAGGGTAAGGTTCTCACGCGCGGTTCCGGAGAACACGTGTGTCTCTTGCGTGATTACCGCAGTCCTTTCCGGCACAACAACAGTTCCGGTGTCGGGCCCGTGGGTGCCGGCGATGATCGCGGCGAGAGTTGTCTTGCCCGCCCCGGATTCACCGACCAGGGCGACACGTTCGCCGGCGCGAATAACCAGGTCGATGTCTTCGAGGACCGGATGCCGACCGTCGTAGCTGTAGCTCATCCCAGACACCCTCACGATGTGCGCGGACATGAGCTCGTCGTTCCATGTGCCTCCTCGCGTCGATTCCTCCGCTTGCGCCGAGACACCCGGCTGCACGATATCGAGGATGGGAAGTGTGATTACGCCGACAATCCGATTCAATGAGGCTGTTACGGATTGCAGAGTATCCACGACGAACAACAGCTGGTTGATTGGTCCGAATAGGCGTAGAAACAGCAGGACTGCAGCCGTAGCGGCTCCTACGGTGGATGTTTCGGTTTGGATGAGCGAGAATCCGGTGGCGAGGATCGCTGCGACCCCGAGGTATTCGGCGAAGTTCAGCCGGCCAAAGAACATGTTCTGTACAGTGCGGGCACGCAGGCTGTGGCCGACGACATTCCATGATGCAGCCAGCACTCGTTCGTGACGTAGCTCGCTGAGTCCAAAGCCGAGGATTGTGTCGTGGCCGCGCTGAGACTCCACAATTTGTTGAGCACGGGTGCTCATGGCAGCGCGTTCGGCAGCGTAGATACCCGGTGCGGTAGACAGATACCAGCGCACGGTGACGATGTATACGGGCAGGACGACGACAAGTGTGAGCCCGTACCAAAGGTCGAGGGTGGTCATGCCGATGATGGTGATGGCTATCGTGAACCCGGCGGCGGTGACAGCGGGAATGATCTGCGGGGCCGCGTCGGCGATCTGCGCCACATCATCGCTGGACCGTGACACCAGGTCTCCGGTCCCCGCGCGCTCGACTAAAGACTGTGGGAGCGTCATTGCACGGCCGACGAGACGTTCGCGTAGTTCGGCGAGCATCGCATGATAACTGCGCGCAGCGAGGACGATCATGGTCGCCCCGCCCACCGCTCCAGCCGCGGCGGCTGCGAGCATTACGACCAGCGCCCACAGGACCGTGGCCGCATCGCCGGTACCAGCCTGCACGTCGTCTACGAGGTACCCAACGGTGACGGGGAACACCAGCCCCGTCCCCGCGCTGGCAGTCCCGAGCGCGACCACAAGAAAGAGGCGCAGGCGGTGGCTGCGGGTGGTGGCCCACACTTCCCTCCGCGTGAGCTTCGCCGACGCCACAGGCAGCGTCCCAGAGACTTTGGCCTTGCCGCTCACGACGCGGCCCCCGCGGGACGAAGGTCGATAATCCGGTCGCATACCGCCAGTAGCGCCGGGGAGGAGGTAAGCAGCAGCGTCGACCGAGCAAGCCGGACCTCACGGAGCCGACCCGCGATGCGGGCTTCGGTGACAGAGTCCACAGCGGTGGTCGGATCATGCAACACCAATATTGGGGCGCCCGTCGCGAGGCCCCGTGCCAGGGCTAGCCGTTGGCGTTGCCCGCCGGAGAGCCGATTGCCGTTTTCTCCAGCTTGTCCATTCAATCCACCGGCGACTTCGAGGAAGTCTTCGCACGCGGCAGCGTGCAGGGCCGCATCACGCAGTGAGGATGGCGAACCGCGGAGGGTGAGGTTGTCGATGATCGTGCCGGTGAACAAGGCCCCATGATGCGGGGCCACCACTACCAGCGCCCGATAGTCGGCGGGGTCGAACTCCTCCGCGGGTATGCCTTCGACTGTGACCGCAACCTTTGGATCACTGCCTGGGCGTAGCAACCCGGCAACGGCACAGGCGGCAGTGCGATCATCTGCGCGCACTCCCAGAAGCTCGCCCGGGCTGACCCGAACCGGCTGGGGCGCACCAGAGGTTATCGTGAGTTCCATGGCCGGAACCTCTGCGACCGGGTCTGACGAGTCTCTCGACAGGCGGGGATTGAGAACGCTCGCGTGGCGGCGCACCTGGCGATCCGGGCATGCATCTTCCGTTCGGAGCAGTTCCAACAGGCGCGCGCTGGATGCGACACCTGCCGCCCACGTGGGCAGGGCATTGCCGGTGAGCATCTGCATAGGGGGAAGAAGCGCCTGCGTGAGACCCACCGCAGCGATCATCCCGCCGATGCTGAGTTGCCCCGTGATGGCGAACCACACGGAAAGCGCTGCGACACCAGCGATGAACACCCCACTGATCGTGTCGGACCCTGCGAGGAAGCGCCCCAGCGCGCCCACGGACCGGTATGCGCCGTGCAGGGTCTCGCGGCTCGCATCCTGGTACCGGCGGGTCGCCTCCGTCTCGGCACGTATCCCGCGGATCACCCGATAGCCCGTGACGAGGTCCATAGCTCGCGCCACCGTGCCGGCGAGCAGGGTCTGATACTCCCGCGAAGCGCGAGCGTATCGGCCGCTCAGGGCGCCCATTAACCACACGACTATTGGTGCGCCAATGAGTACAACGAGACCGAGCAGCGGATTCAGAAGCAGTAGCGAGACGGCGATGAAGACCACCCCGGCCACCTCCCCGAGCGGGAACACCACCAGCCACAGGGCACCGACGCGTGCGACGTCATTGGTCATTGCCGACACCACGCCGCCGTCCGGCCTCGACACAGATGCGCTGCCGGTTGGATGCAGCACCCGACGAGACAGCGTGGCCCGAAGCCGGTGCTGAGCGTGTGTTATCGCCAGCGCGGTCAACTGGGCGGCGAACCGGAATCCCAGCGACAACCCAAGGAACGTCACCGCGAGTAGCGCGAGCCAGAAGAGCAGGAGACCCAGGTCGCCTGTTGCGAGCGCCTGGTCGATCGCAACTCCGGCGATCAACGGAACCAGTGCCTCGCCGACTTGGTGCAAGGCTGACAGTGCTGCTGCGGGGGTGGTGTATCGCTTCGCGGAGAACATCACCGCACGGAGCAACCTGATCGGCGTGGTGTTCGTCGCCACTCGGAACGGCGCCGTATCGGGCGGAAGAGATGGGGCTTGCCAGAACACCGGCATCCAGCGGGTCAGCCATCCCCGCCCCAGCGGGTCTCCGGCGACCGTCATGGGTTTGCGTTCCTACCTGTGCGGTCTCGACCGAGCGGCACCACCGAGGGTGTTCCTGCGACGGCGTCGGGCACGACGATGCTCTTTAACCCGAAGACCTCCTCGACGAGTTCAGCGGTCACAATGTCTGTCGGGGTTCCTTCCGCGATGACCTGTCCGTCGCGCATCGCGATGAGGTGAGTGGCGTATCGGGCCGCGTGATTCAGGTCGTGGAGGACGGCGACGAGCGTGCGTTCCTGCCGGTGTAGGTCTGTGAGCAGTTCGAGCAGCTCGATCTGATGGGTGATGTCCAGGAAGGTCGTGGGTTCATCCAGAAGCAGAATGCCTGTCTCTTGGGCGAGAGCCATCGCAACCCATACGCGCTGCCGTTGTCCTCCTGACAGTTCGTCCACCAGTCGTGTGGAGAGGTTGTCGACCCGGGTTGCTGTCATCGCTTGCGCGACTGCGCGCTCGTCGTCCTTGGTCCATTGCCGGATCAGCTTCTGATAGGGGTAACGACCTCGTGCGACGAGGTCAGCGACCGTGATGCCTTCTGGAGCGATTGATGTCTGAGGGAGCAGCCCGATACGACGAGCAACTTCTCTGGCCTTATAGGAGTGGATGTCCGAACCGTCCAGGACGACGTGACCTGACGATGGGCGCAGGAGCCGGGATAGTCCGCGGAGAAGGGTCGACTTGCCGCACGCGTTCGGGCCAACGATCACGGTGAATGATGCGTTCGGAATCGCGACCGAGAGACGCTCGCTGATGATCCGTTTGTCGTACCCGATCGTCACATCATCTGCGGAGAGGCGCGGTACTTCCGCGAGCGTGGCGTCAGCTGGTGCGAGAGAGTGCGCTGCTGCGCCTTCATGCTGGGTCGCGATTGAACTCATCGGGTTGGACCTTTCGTGCGCGCGAGGTTATGCACGTCGACGTACCTCGTGGATGATGAGCCAGACGAGGTAAGCGCCGCCCACGACGACGGTGACCACGCCGACTGGCAGGGCGATGGGGAGAGCGTGCTGCGCGACGACATCGGCGGCGGCCAGAAGAAAGGCGCCGGTGAATGCTGCGGCCGCGATCGTGACCCCGGGTGAACGTGTCAGGCGGCGGGCGATCTGTGGTGCGGCAAGTGCGATGAACACGATCGGGCCGGCTGCGGCGGTCACGGTCGCGGTAAGCGCAACGCCCGTGACCATGACGGCGAGTCGTGTGGGCTCGGTGCGAACCCCTGTTGCCTTGGCCGAGTCGTCGCCGAGTTCCAGTTGCCGCAGACCCGGAGCGAGAACGGCCAATACGGCGAGCAGCACGAGAATGCTGGCACTCCCGTACAGCGTCTGGTCCCAAGAGGTGCCGTTCAGCGATCCGGCGCCCCACGCGGCGGCGGACATTGCTACTTCCAGATCAGCGGTGAGCATGAGCCAGGTGTTGAACGAGGTCAGCATGGCCGAGACGGCGATACCGACGATGATGAGCCGGAATCCTTGGACCCCCCGACGCCACGCGACGACATAGACGAGTGCAGCTGTCGCGACCCCGCCGATAAGGGCACCGCCTGCCAGCTGGAGGTAGCTGCCCTGGACGAGGATGATCACGATCAATGCTCCTGTGTAGGAGCCTGCCGAGAAGCCGATGATGTCCGGTGAGGCCAGGGGGTTGCGTGTGAGCGACTGGAACACTGCGCCGGCGGCGCCCAGGCCCGCTCCGAACATGACAGCTGCCAGTGCGCGCGGAAGACGCCATCCGACCACGACCGTCCGGGCAAACCCAGAGCCGGCGTCTCCGAACAGCGCGGCCCACACCTGCCCGACGGTGAGCGGGTAGTCGCCCAGGGTCAACGCGACCACCGTTATCAGAAGAGTGAGGACACCGAGGGCGGCGCAGATCAGAAGTGTGCGCATGCTCCAGCGCAGCGCGAGAGGACCCCGGCGGCTGACGATGCTGCGATATCCGAACTCGACGGTGGCCGTGCTTTCGGGTTCTGGAAGCGCAGAAGCGCGGTCGGGCAGCATGCTTGGCCGCGTCTTTTCAGTCATAGCCCGCTCGCTCTCTTGCGGCGTACCAGGAGGATGAGCACTGGTGCGCCGATGAAGGCAGTGACGATCCCGACAGGAAACTCGGCCGGACGGATGACGATTCGGCCGAGGATGTCCGCTGCGAGCACGAGTGCAGGCGCCAGGACGAGCGTGTAGGCGAGTATCCAACGTTGATCCGGGCCGACGATCCACCGTGCGATGTGCGGCACCATCAGTCCGACGAATCCGATCGGTCCGGCGATGGCCGTGGCCCCACCCGCGAGCAGAGTGACAGCGATGATCACGAGAACGCGAGTGCGGGTGATATTCGTGCCCAGGGCACGCGCAAGGTCATCGCCGAGGGCGATCGAGTTGAGCGCGCCGACCGCGACCCCGGCAAGCACAAGACCGACAGCCAGAAAAGGCAGCACGGGGAGGAGGATGTCCCAGCCGCGGCTGACGATACTGCCGGCATTCCAACTGCGCATCTGGTTGAAGGTCTGCGAGTCAAGCAGCACCATCGCGGTGACCACACCTGAGAGCACGGCACCGAGCGCGACGCCGGCGAGCGTGAGCTGCACGGGATCAGCGCCTCCGCGGCCGGCTGAACCGATGAGATACACCGCTACGGTCACCACGAGGGCGCCGGCGAACGCGAACCACACGTAGCCTCCGATTGAGGAGACTCCGAATACCGAGACCCCCAGGGCAACGAAGAACGCCGCCCCGGCGTTCACACCGAGAATTCCGGGGTCCGCCAATGGATTGCGTGTAAGGGCTTGGATGAGGGCTCCCGCGATCCCAAGTGCGATGCCTACCGCAAGGCCGACGACGGTGCGTGGTATCCGCAGATCGTTGACGATGAAGTGGGCTTGCGTGTCCCCGGCGGTGGCGAGCGCGTTCCACACCTCGGGAACAGACAACTCCTGTGATCCGATGAGGACGCTCCCCACGACGGTGACGAGAAGTGCTCCGAGCCCTGCGGTCAGACCGAGCGCTCGCCGCCATGCTCGGGCAGGTTCAGGAGCTTCCGCAGGGGAAGCTCCCGAACCTGTCATCGCGCCGGCGTCAGCAGTCAGCCTGGTCATATTCTCGCTCCTACCGGATGCGCCATGGCCTCGCCATCAGAGTCCGAGCAACTCCACGAGGTCCTTCTCCACCTCGTCCAGGAGCGCAAGCTGGCTCGACGGTGATCCGAAGGAGAGTTCCAGGTCGTATTCCAGGATCTGGCCGTTCTGGACGAACGGCAGCCGCTTCCATGCTTCGCTGCTGGTGAGGGTCGTCATGTCGCCGTAGTCGCTCACCGTGAGCGCGACGTTCGCGTCGTTGAGCTGGTCGAACTGCTCAGGGCTGAGGATCACGCCACCCTCCTGCTCGGAGACGGGCAGGATCTTGATACCCAGGTCCTGATACACGGAGCACAGGGTCTGTCCTCCGCAGATTGTCTGGATACCGGGTCCGCCGTACTCCGGGTACACCACAGCCACCACGAGGTCGGCAGCCTTGTCGCTGACCAGCGCCTTGACCTCGTCAAGGCGCTGCTCGTAGATGTTCTCCCACTCCTCGTACTTGTCGAGCCGGTCGAGCGCGGTGGCGGTTTCCTTGAAGTGGACGCGCCAGTCTTGTCCGTCGAACGCGTTCACGCTGTAGGTCGGCGCGACATCGGGCAGGCGCTTCACGACCTCCTCGTCGTAGCCAAGGCTGTTCAGTATGAAGTCGGGTTCCGCGGCGGCGACCGCCTCGTAGTTGACCTCCGGGAAGTTCGCGAACGGCTCGACGCCTTCGAGCGCGTCGTCGGAGAGGTAGTACGGGAAGTCATCGAACTCGCTTCGGATCGGCTGAGCTCCGGCGAGCGGGATACCGAGAGTGATCAGCACGTCCACATCCGTCGTGTAGACGCCCAAGGCTGCCTGCGGCTCGGTGGGGATCGTGACTTCACCGAAGGCGCTGTCGATCGTACGGGTAGTCGCCGCGGCGGTCTCGTCCTGCGGCGTGGTTGAGCTGCATCCCGACAGTGCGACGGTGGCAGCCGCGGCGGCGGCGAGGATGGCTGTTGCTGTGCGAGTTCTCTTGAATGCGCCCATGAGGCGTTCCTTTCTTCGGTGCGTGGGTCTTGCCAGGGTTTAGCTGGCGTCGGCGGGGGCGAGGCGGAAGAGCTTGTCGCCCCACCCGACGATTTCTGTCGTCTCGACTTTGAGACCGGCGTTGTCGAAGAGGTCTTTGAGTTCTGCTTCGGTGCGCAGCCCTGTTCCGAGCAGAGCGAAGTGACGCAGGTCGTCTCCGGCGGCGTGCTCGTCCGCCTCGCTCGCGTCCATGACGCCCTCGATGACCAAGACGCGGCCGTCTGGGTTCAGGCTCTCGGCTGCGCGGCGCAAGATCAGGGCTGCGTCTGCTTGCTGGTAGGCGGCGAGTTCCCAGTTGAAGAGCACGGCGTCGGCGGGGGATGTCCGGTCGAATAGCGAACTTTCCACGAACTGCACCCGTTCGCGCTGCTGCGGGTCAGGGGTCGAGTCCGGGAGGTCGGCCTGGAACCATTCGAGCTGGGAAGGCAGCCCGGCGATGGTGACTCGCGTGTGGGGGTGGTGGGAGACGATCGCCTGGGCGATCACGCCAGCGGCCGATGACCGAACCGTGACCGTCGACAGGTCGTTGAGACTGGGCGACTGTGCCAGCGGTTCTGCCAGGTAGCGGGAGAACTTCGCGATCTGATCGAGAAACACGTTGGTGTGCTCCTGCTGGTTGCGGAACTCCGCATACGGCTGTCCGTTGATGAGGCTGAATGCTTCCCGTCCGGTGCGCAGCGCGTCGACCAGGCCGAACAGCGCTGTCTCTCTTCGCCCGAACGCACCGTCCCGGTGAAGCGCATCCTCAACGAACTTTTCGAGGAAGATGTCACCGACATCCGTCAACTTGTAGTTGCCGGGCAGGGTCTCCGAGACGATGCCGAGGGACGCGAAGTACCGCATCAGTTTGCCCAGCGCACGAGGGTCTGCCCCGGATCGGGCAGCGAGCTCCGTGACATCAGAGATGCCCCGCGACATCAGTTCTGGCAGGCCGAGCACGACAGCGGCCCTGATCGCGAGCGGCGGCAGGAGGTCTGCGAGCTCGTGGAACTTCTCGAACGCCTCCTCGTTGCGCTCCGGGTCGGGAATTCCGGGATCCTCGGCGAGAGTGATGACTTCGCTGTTGCGCCAGTAGCCGGTGAACTCGATATCTGTCTTCGGCATACCTCGGTGCTCCACGAGGTGCCTGCGGATGTCCTTCACTGCCGCAGACTCGCCGGCGATCCAGGCGTAGGGCGTGCCGTCGAGCCAGTCCGTACTGCGTACCGCGTCGAGCAGAAGAGTGGTGCTTCCCGCGGGAGCCCCATCCCGTACCAGCCAGGTCACCTTGGCACCCGGGAGGGTGGGCAGTTCGAGCTGGTGTTCGCGGCGAGAGACCTCGATATACACCTGAGCGATCGCGTCCTCGGGTAGCTCTTCCAACAGTCGAGAGATGGCGGGGATGGCGGTGTCATCGCCGGCGACGAGCAACCAGTCAGCGTCAGGGAGAGCCTGACTGGCGGCGGGACTAGTGACGTGTATGGGGTCGCCGGACTTTGCTCGATACGCCCAGGAGGTCGCGATGCCCGTGCCGTGTTTCACAAAGTCGATATCGAGCTCCTGGGCTGCTGCGTCCCACCGGCGCACCGTGTACACGCGAGAGAGTGCCCGAGGGTCCTTTGGCCAGTCCAAGTGCGCTTCATCCTGCACGGGCAGGACGGGCTCGCTCTTGCCCGGATACGGGAAGATCAACCGCACATCATCATCGAAACCACCGCTACGGAACTCCGGTTGCTCAAGCCCGTTGGCCGATGTGAACGTACCCAGCTGAGCACCCGTCAACGTGATCCTGCGCATCGCCGGCCCTAGATCGCGAATGTGTTTGACTTCGAGTTCGCGAAGGGTGATCGGGTGCACTGTGAGAGAACGGGAAGTCTTCGGCATGCGGCAGCTCGTCTCCTTGCTGTGTGGTTCGGGAGTGGGTGTGACTCACCACACCACTGATAAGGTTAGGTGACCCTTATCTCGGATAGGGTGCGTAGACTGCCAGATAGTTATCAACGATTGGCGCGACTTGGCAGCGATCAGCACGGCACCCCCACCCATCCCGGCTAGTTACGAGCCGTCACGCTGGGACCCCCGCCTCCACATGCTCATCTGGGCACACACCGGACGCGCCCACGTTCGCTTGGCGAGCGGGCAGCATCACCGCATCGACGAAGGCACCGGTCTCTGGCTGCCTGCGGGCATTGATCATGAACTCTGGACCGAACCAGGTTCACTCGCCATCCCCGCATGGGTGTCACCGCAAGCGAGCCCAGGGGCTCCTCGCGATCCGACGCCATTCGTAGTAGCGGAAGAATGGCGTGACTGGCTTATCCATCACTACGTTCTGAACATCGGCCCCATGACCAGCGTCGGATACGCGCCCGCCAGCCTTCTTGACATCCTGAGCCCATCCAACTCGACGTTCCCCTTACTGCCCAGATCGGGGAATTCCTCGGGCTATCCTCCGCTTCCTCGGTCTATGGGCGCGCGAACGGTTGCCCAGCACCTTCTTCGCAACCCTACTTTCGACCACACCGTCGAGGAGTGGTCAAAGATCGTCTCAACCAGCGCTCGCACGCTCCGACGAGAGTTTCTTCGTGACACCGACCTAACCTTTACCGAATGGCGCACGAGATGTCGTCTCGCGGTTGCGCGAGAGTTCCTCGCCACCGGATTCGACATTGAACAGGCCGCAGTTCATTCCGGGTTCAGAAGCCGCAACGGACTGACTCGAGCCTTCCGTAACAGCTTCAACGTGACCCCGCGAGAGTATGCACGCCAGTTCGTCTCAGGGGATGCCCGCTCGTCGAGTCGGGTTGCGAGCATCCGGCAGATCGACACCCTACTGGGCGTCATGGCGGACGCGCCTGCGATGCAGCCCGTGTTGCCGGCCGCTGTCACCGCACCACGCGTAAACGACTTCCACGTGCTTGTCTGGTCGTACCGAGGCGATGCCTGGGCGCGCGTCGACGGCAAACCCTACTCTAGAAAGCGGGGCGATGTGATCTGGCTCCCGTCCGGGATGGAGAACGAAACGGGCTGGCCAGCCGGATCACTTGGAGTCCCTGTCGGGGACCTGCAGTCGGACGAAGCGCAGATCAAACGACCGCTCCGAACCCACTTCCCACCCGCTTGGGATACCTACATGCTCCACTGCTCAGTCAGCGCATACACCGGACTTCGCCCCGAGAACTACGATCGCCGGCATATTCTCGAGCTCTTCGATATCCAGCTCACCGCAGAACGTCTCCGTGTTGTGCCGATGCCCTCAGATCCTCAAGCGTTGGCGGTAGCCGAGGCTTTCGTGCGCCACATCGACAAGAAATATGCATCCAGGGACTGGGATGTACCCCGCGAAGTTCGCGAAGCGTTCCGACGAGAAACAGGCATGACCTTTTCAAACTGGCGACATGCTACTCGAATGCGGGTCGCGCGTGATCTGCTTCTCACGGGCACCAAAGCTAGTGCGGTCGCGCATCGCGTCGGATACTCGCAGCTGTCGAATTTCAGTCGTGACTTCCGCCGCTCTCACCATATGTCTCCCCGAGAGTTTCAAGAACAACAGACTTGATCCGAGTGCCAGCCCGCACGGATCACAAAGCTTTCGTGATCAGCTCTCTGAGCGCGGAGACTGCTTGCAGTGGAACGACACCATTACCGAGGGCTGTGATCTGCTGATTGTCTGTCAGATGATGGCGTGGATCTGTGAGCCAGCCCAGCGGAAGTCCCATCAGCCATTCCACAAACGTCGGGGCCGGGCGCGGACCGCTGGTGTCGTTCATGAGCGCGGGGGCTGGGGCGGGCCGTCCGGTGAGGTGTTCCCATCGGGTGATGGCGTGGGCGTAGCGTCCCCAGCGTCGAATAGCTGCCCGATCAGGTCCCACAGATCCTCCGGCTCGCTCGGCTTCGGATAGCCGTTTGGGCCGTGTAGGGCGAGGTCGATGATCTGGTGTGACAGTGCGATCGTGCCGCGCCGGGCTTTGACCTGTTGCAGGCTCTCCCCGCTCCTGGCAGCGTCGGAGGCGAGCGGGGTTCGGAACAGTGCGGTGGGCGAGGATGAAGATGCGGAATCGAGGGTGTGGTGCGCCGATGGCGGAAGCGGGTAGACCGAGCCATTGCGCGTCATACCGGAGGTCCACCAGGTCGCCCAGTACGGCGCCAGCCGCCCGGAGAAGTCGAGCTGGCTGGTCTCCCAGATGCCACGGGTCGGGTTCCACGTCGCCAGGGGCTGCATCGCTGGGGGTTGCGGTCTCGGCGTTGCGTCGCTCATAATCATCTCCTCGTGCCGGGATCGCGCGGATCGCTGGAGCAGACAGCAGCCCGCGTACGTTCTCGATAACGACCCACTCGGGTTGCAGCGCCTCGATCGCGGTCGCCATCTGCGCCCATAGGCCCGAGCGGGTGCCAGGTGTGAGGCCGGCCATTTTCCCGACCGTGGACACGTCCTGACAGGGAAAACCGCCGCAGAGCACATCGACAGGCGCAGCCTCGTTCCAATCGATGGTGGTAACGTCACCGAGGTTCGAGGCGTCGGGCCAGTGGTGGGCGAAGACGCGGGCAACGGGCTCGTTGATTTCGGAGAACCACACGGTGCGGGCGCGGAAGACCTCCTCGACGGCGAGGTCGAGTCCGCCGTAGCCGGAGAACAGCGACCCAACGCGCAGACGCTGGTCGTCGTTCTGGTCGTTCGGTTCGCGCATGAGGACTCCGGCGGATCGGTGCTCCCCGGTCGTCGTCCACTCGTAAGCTCGATGCCGGGCTGGTCACCTGCCAGGTGCTCGCACCGCCTCCGTAGCCGTCCCGGACCGGCCGATCCGTCACCGTTCGGAGCCGTCGTTCCGGACGCCTCTCCGAGCTACCACGCCTCTTGCAGATCGAGGTCGCCCGCCCCTGCGGGCGGTCAGTCGCGCACCTCCGCGTTGAGCGGAGGGAGGCTCGGCGGTGACGGTTTCGATGCGTGTGATGAGCGCGGGCGACGGCTACAAGTACCTGCTGCGCACCGTCGCGGCCGGTGATGGTGACCGGTCTCTCTCAACCCCGTTGACGAGGTATTACAACGCCGAGGGCACGCCTCCGGGCCGGTGGCTCGGCGCGGGCGTCGGCGCCCTTGGCGGCGGCAAGATCACGGGGGGCGATCAGGTGTCGGAAGCCCAGCTCCAGCTCCTCGTAGGCATGGGCCGCGACCCGATCATGGGCGCACCGTTGGGTCGCGCGTACCCCGCGTACCGCCCGGTCGCGGAGCGGATCGCTGAGCGGGTGGAAGCTCTTCGCCCTGAGTTGGGGCCGGTCTCGCGCGCGGAGGCCGTGGCCGCGATCGAGGCTGAGGAGGCCGATCGTGGTATGCGGCGGGCGGTTGCGGGCTATGACTTCACGTTCTCGATCCCGAAGTCCGCGAGCGTGTTGTGGGCGGTCGCCGACGCGGGCACGCAGGCCCTGGTCGCGCAGGCCCATCACGCGGCGGTTGCAGAGGTGGTTGCGTTCATGGAACGGGAGGTTGCAGCCACGCGCGCGGGCGCAACCGCACGCAACGGCGCGGTTGCGCAGGTGGATGTTCATGGGCTGATCGCTACCGCCTATGACCACTACGACTCGCGGTCGGGCGACCCGCACTTGCACACGCACGTCGTCATCTCGAACAAGGTGCAGACCGTCCTGGACGGTAAGTGGCGATCGCTCGACGGAAGGCCGATGCACGCGGCGACGGTCGCACTCTCCGAGCTGCACGAGGCGGTGTTCGCAGATCACCTGACCCGGATGTTCGGCGTTGAGTGGGAGGCCCGCGACATGGGCCGGGATCGGAACCCGGCGTGGGCGATCGCCGGGGTGTCGGATGCGCTGGTGGCTGAGTTCTCCACCCGTTCGCGGCACATCGACGCCGAGACGGATCGCCTCATCGACCGCTACGTCGAGGCGCACGGGCGGCGGCCGTCGCCGGCGACGATCATGAAGCTCCGTGCCCAGGCGACGCGCTCGACCAGGCCCGAGAAGGAGGTTCACTCCCTCGCGGAGCTCACCGCCTCCTGGCGGCAGCGCGCCGGCCGCGTGCTCGGTACGGATGCGACCTCCTGGGCGCGTGCGGTTGCGGCGAACGAGGAGCCGCTGCTGCTGCGCGCCGACGATGTGCCGCTGGATGTGATCGCGTCGCTCGGAGGCAGCGTGGTCGAGACGGTCGGTGAGAAGCGGTCCACCTGGCGGCGGTGGAACCTCACCGCTGAGGCGGCCCGGCAGACGATGGGCTACAGGTTCGCCTCGACCGAGGATCGAGAGGCAGTCGTCGGGCTGGTCGTGGACGCGGCCGAGGCTGTGTCGCTGCGGTTGACGCCGCCTGAGCTCGCGTCGAGCCCGGCCGTGTTCCAGCGGCCGGATGGAACCAGCGTGTTCCGGCCGAAGCACTCGACGGTGTTCTCCTCCGAGTTGCTGTTGGCAGCCGAAGATCGCCTCCTCGAGCGCGCTCGCTCCACGACCGGGCCGACCGTGCCGCTTGCGGTCGTGGAGCGGACCGCCGCGAGGCCGGATCGGAAGGGGCACAGGCTTGGCGACGACCAGGCCGCGGCGTTGGTGAAGGTTGCGATCTCGGGCCGCGTCGTCGATGTCCTCGTTGGCCCGGCTGGGGCAGGCAAGACCACCGCCATGTCGGCGTTGCGGCGGGCGTGGGAGCGCGAGCACGGCCCGGGCTCCGTCGTCGGCCTCGCTCCGTCCGCCGTCGCAGCCCAGATCCTCGCCGATGACCTGAACATCCAGACCGAGAACACCGCGAAATGGTGGGAGGTTCACGAGCGCACTGGCGAGACGTTCCAGGCCGGGCAGCTCGTCATCGTGGATGAGGCGTCCCTGGCCGGCACGCTCTCGCTCGACCGCATCACCGCTCTCGCCGTCGAGGCGGGGGCGAAGGTGCTGCTCGTGGGCGACTACGCCCAGCTCCAATCTCCGACCGCGAGCGGTGCGTTCTCGCTGCTCGTCCACGACCGGGACGACGCGCCAGAACTGGTGGACATCCATCGCTTCGCCAACGTGTGGGAGAAGGTCGCCTCGCTCGGCCTGCGGCACGGGCGAACCGAGGTCATCGACACCTACGCGGAGCACGACCGCATCGTCGGCGGAGACACGGAAGCGATGGTCGATGCCGCATACGCTGCCTGGCGTGCGGATCGGGTCGCCGGGCGGGCTAGCGTGCTGGTCACCGACTCGAACGAATCCGTGATGGCCTTGAACCTCCGGGCGCGTACCGATCTGATCCTCGACGGCACGGTGGATGCGCTGCGCGAGGTCGAGCTGCGCGATGGCGCCCGTGCCGCTGCCGGGGATTCGGTCATCACTCGGCGCAACGATCGGCGGCTGCGGGCCGGGCGCGGCTGGGTTCGCAACGGCGACAGGTGGACAGTCGCCGAAGTTCGGGACGACGGCTCCCTCACCGTCCGCCGGGCGGCAAGGCGCTGGGGCGGCTCCGTCGTGCTCCCGGCCGACTATGTGGCCGAGCACCTGGACTTGGGCTACGCGGTGACGTCGTACC
The DNA here is from genome assembly GCF_900163665.1 of Frigoribacterium sp. JB110. Classification (GTDB taxonomy): domain Bacteria; phylum Actinomycetota; class Actinomycetes; order Actinomycetales; family Microbacteriaceae; genus Microbacterium. The sequence goes on along the minus strand of NZ_FUIA01000015.1, from coordinate 9,563 downwards.
GGGCGCAGGGCATCACGGTCGATAGGTCGCACGTCCTGGTCGACGCTGCGATGACCAGGGAGAACTTGTACGTCGCCCTCACCCGAGGCAAGGAAGGAAACTTCGCCTACGTCGCCGTCGACAAACCCGACGACGCCCACGACGGGCCGCACCCCGGCGACAACATCGAGGCCACCGCCAGATCGGTGCTGTTTGGTGTCCTGCAGCACGTCGGCGCTGAACTGTCCGCGCACGAGACGATCACCGCCGAGCATGAGGAATGGAGCTCGATCGCTCAGCTTGCCGCCGAGTACGAGACCTTGGCTGCCGCCGCACAGCACGACCGCTGGGCCGCACTCATCCGCTCCTCTGGCCTCAGCGACGACGACGCAGACGACGCGATCGCTTCACCCGCGTTCGGGGCGCTGACCGCCGAGCTGCGGCGGGCCGAGGCGAACCAGCATCACGTCGACACTCTGCTGCCACGCCTCGTGCGAGCACGCGGGTTCGGGGATGCGGATGATATTGCTGCGGTTCTGCACTACCGGCTCGCCCGAGTCACGGCCCGTCCCGCCGGTTCCGGTCGCACTCGCGAGACGCCGCGATTGATCGCCGGGCTGATTCCCGAGGCGACCGGAACGATGACGCTCGAGATGCGTCGAGCGCTCGCGGAGCGGCGCGACCTCATCGAGACCCGCGCCGGCACCCTTCTCGACACGGCGGTGCGTGACGGCGAGCCGTGGACGGCCGCGCTTGGCCCGCAGCCGAAGGACGGTAGAGGTGCGGCAATCTGGCGGCGCATGGGCATGGTCATTGCCGCCTACCGGGATCGCTACACAGTCAACGAAACCGCCGCGCTCGGCTCCCCGGCGCAAACGGACGCACAGAAGATCGACGCGGCCCGCGCCCGCGCTGCGCTCGACCGGGCACGAGCTCTCACCGCGGCCAGCCGGCACGAGCACCATCGTCCGGCTGCGGCCCGGCCACTGGGCCCGTCACTGTAGCGGACGTGGTCGGTTACTGCGGGTCGTCGCGGTCGGGTGGGTGGATCATGCGGACGTTCGATACGCCGCCCTGGTTCACACAGTCTTGGGCAAGGTCGTGAACATGCCAGTAGTAGTCAAGCGGCGCCTCGATCGCGTTCACGCTCGTCTCGACCGGCGTGTAGTGATGCAGCGGTGTGGAGACGCCGTCGAAGGTCTGCCCGAAGTTGTCAATGGTCAGGATGCTCAACGGTGCTTTGCCAGCCCATTCGATCCCGACGCGCACCTCGTACTCGTCGTTGCCGGTCGCCTCAGCGGTCGCGCGGACAAGTCCCATCAGGTCGGCGATACCGCACTCGATCGCTGCGGACTGCACCTGGAAGCCCTCGAAATGCCCGTCGCTGCTCATCCGGTGCCCGCCGACTGCTGCCGCGACGGTGACCGACCCGTCATGGTGGATTCCCGCCCATGCCTCTCGCCAGATGGAGCGGTCGGTGGTGGTGTTGACGGCGATCCAGCGGCGCAGTCCTGGCCGGGGGTTGTAGTGCTCGACGTTGTCCAGCGGATGCACACCGCCCTTGCCCGCGTAGAACTCGCCCATGCTCTTTGCCTTGGTGAGCACGTCGCGCGCCTGATCGCGAGTCAACCGTTCACTGAGCCGAGGCGCGCGAGGGTGGGCGACGGCGATCAGCCAGGCCCGCTCGTGCGTGTTGCGGCCGCCGGCGGCCTCGGTGAAAAGGGCGTCGAGCGCTTCGGTGGCGTGGCGGCGTTCATCGAAGCGTGCCCGGTACATGGCCTCGATCTGGCGTTCTTTCATCCACACCGTGTCGGCGTCGTTGCGTACGGGCGCACCGAAGTAGTCGTTGCGGTAGATTAAGTGCGGCCCGTCAACGCTGGCTGGCACCTCTACCACAACCGCGCGGTTGCCCTCCGCGCCGAGGCGATGCACGACCAGTCCGAACACCGGCGGCGAGATAGCGGTGATCGCCGCTGACCGCAGCGACCGTTCGTAGGCTTCATCGAACTCCCCGACATCGACCCGGCTGACGGCGGCCTTCTGAGATTCGCGCACACCGTAGACGATGACACCGCCGCCGCTGTTCGCCATTGCCGCGACATCCTTGGGGAAATCGGTCTGCGGCAGTCCTTTCGCTGGCGGCAGCTCCGACTTCCAATCCAGATCGTTCGTCTCCACCGCCCCGGCAGTCACCGCGGCATCCAGCAGCTCATCTGTCACGGGCCCCGGAGCGACCCCGAGGACGCGATGCAGAGCGGTAAAAGCCATACTCCCAGAGTAGAGAACAGTGCCGACAAACTCCGGCCCAGCCGGAGCAGTGTTGCTACAAGGTGCGGCCGGGCAGCGGCACGGAGCGCGCCATGCCAGCGTCGCGGTCGAACGCTCGGCCCTGGTCGCGGGCGGGCGGTTCGATCAGGGCGCTAAGGTCCGTGGAATCCGTCACGAGCGACGCGATTCGTTCACGGAGAATGCGGTGAGTGCCCCCGCTGGCGGCACTGGTGACCGGCCCAGGAACCGCGCCGATCGGGCGACCGAGCTGAGCCGCACGGGCGACGACAGTCAGCGCCCCGGACCGGTACCCGGCCTCCACAATCACGGTCGCAGCCGAGACAGCCGCGAGGATACGGCTACGAGCAAGGAACCTCCACCGAGTCGGTGCCGAGCCTGGAGCCATCTCCCCCACCAGCAGTCCCACGTCCCCTACCCGTCCCAGCAGTTCCTGATTCCCGGCTGGGTACAGACGGTCAAGCCCGCCCGCAAGCACCGCGACGGTCTGCCCGCCGACCGACAACGCTGAAGCGTGGGCGGTACGGTCGATGCCGTAAGCGCCGCCGGATACGATCACGCGCTCTGCCGCGGCCTGCGCTGCGGCGAGCTCGGAAGTAACATGCTCGCCGTAACCGGTCGCCGCACGGGCGCCCGTGATCGTCACACGGTCCCGTAGGTCTCCCGCAAGCAGGGAGGTTGCCCCGCGCACCCAAAGCGCGGTCGGCGCGCGATCGCCGAGATCGTCCAGCCCGCTCGGCCAATCATGGTCCTCGGGGATAAGAACACCCAGCCCGAGTCGATCCGTATCGGCAACGACTCGTTCGACCAATCGGGCATCCAGACGCGGCGCGGCCTTCTGCCGCCACAGCCCGCCCTCGACCGCATCAACCGATGTCGGCAACGGGGCCGCGGTCGACAGCAACCGGACCGTCTCGACAGCGCCGACAGCGGCGATCAGCCTCCCCGTCAGCGCGTCGTCCGGTTCCAGCGTCGAGGCCAGAACGATCCGCGCGGAACGCTCGTCCTTGGCGAGAGAAGTGATCGTGACCATGCCGGGCTCCCATCAATATGTGCCAGGCAGGTGCGCCACCAGGATCGGTGACCAGCGGCGCACCTCTTACAAATGTCCGGGCAACGGCGTATCCTGAACGAGAGGCAGCGTTTCCACTCTCTGCGGGTCCTCCGGGACAGTCCCTTCGGGGCCACTCATCATGTTTCTGCCTCCTCGACGGAGCAACACGTCTTGATGAGAGGCCCGACCATGATCCGACTGCTCTGGGCACTGAGCACCCGCATCCGGTACTACCTGCGCCGGTACATGCCCACCAACATCGCCCTCGACGCGATCCGCACCCGCCGCGGCCTCAAATGGGGCATCCCCGCGATGCTCCTCGCCGCCCCATACCTCCTCGCCGCGACCTACTTCCGCAGCCTCATCGAACACGGCGGCCCCGGCTGGCTCCACCTGCTTGCACTCCTGTGCTGCTGGAACGCCCTCAAGCTCATCGTCATAGGCCCGGCCAGTGTGGCCCTGCTCATCCGCGCCGTTGCCCACGAGGCCACCGAGCGCCGCCGCGTGCGACGACAGAGCAACGCAATGAATTCCGCGAGTTACGCGAGCATCGGAGCATGAAGAAGTAGCAGACATCGACATTCACCAGGGCGATGAACGTGCCGCTTTTCGGAACTCGCTCGGAGTGATGCCGTAGATGTGCTTCATCATCTTTGCCGCGTGGTCCGCATCATGCCAGCCGACAGCCGCAGCGCACTCTTGAACGGTCCAGTTCGTCGTCTGGAGCAGTTCGGCGAGCCCTTCTACGCGAAGTCGCGCCAGTAACCGCATCGGTGACACACCGTACGCTGAGTTGAATGCGCGCGTGAGCTGCGAGGTAGAGAGGTTCGCTTGACGACTCAGCCTCGCCATTGACCAGGGTCGCGCAAGGTCGCGTCGGAACGCGGCGACGATCACCCGAACCTCTCTCCTCGGAATCGCCAAAGCCGTCGGTGTGACCACACCGGTTAGCCTGTCCAGGAATCGCAGCGAAGCGCCCCGAAGCGTGAACCCCCGCTGAACTGTCGTGATTCGCGATCGCACGCGCTTGTGAGGTAATCGCTCGACGTTCCGCAGGTGACGGGCGAAGAGCGAGAATCTGGCCCGCCCCTTGAGCGGCCGCGTTGAACGTACTCGCTATCGGCGTTGACAGTCGTGCCCAAGCAATCTGTTGTTGCAGAAACTCGGGATCAACGTAGAGAGTAACCGTTTCGACCTCGGTCAAAGGCTCACCTCCGACAAGTGCTCCTGTCGGCGGCACCGCTCCGTCTCCTTCTGCGAGCGAGACGGAGCGTCCTCGATGAGTCAGGTTCGTCCAGCCAGCCGTGACTACCAAGACTTTCGTTAGGGGCAAGGCGACTGGATTCACTACTGCATCGTGAAGTACTCGGCACACCCGAAACGGAACACGGTCACGCAGCCCTTCCATCGTTGAACGGTCCGAATCCATTGCGCTACAGCGAGACCAACAAAAGGTCTCAGCGGGGCATCTCGGCCGGTACAACCATCGGGCTTGCGGGCGCTTCTCGTGCAATCTCTTGCCTGATAGCTACCACCGCGTCGCTCGCAGTGACCTCGATGGCCGCCATTGCTTCCCGGCGTTGTATCTCCGAGACAGCCTCTGGTAGGTGCGCGCGGGCAGCCAGGAGGACCGCGCCAAGGGCGTCTGCGATCCGCTCCTCGTGCCTGAACCTCTGCTGCTGAGCACGAGCACGGCGCAACAGTATGACTCCGATCGCGAGTGCACTAAGCGCAGCGCACGTTGCGATCAGTAGCACTCTGGGTGGCATGTTCTCGCCGCTTCTAGCTGCCGAGGGCGAGGAATGCGATTGCGGCGAGGACGACGACTGCGCCGACGATGATCCAGATGATGGTACTGCGCTTCTTCTGCATGGTGCGGGGTTCCTTCCAGGTGGTTCGGCGTGGTGCGGGTTTCATGAGGTCAGGCATCGCGGCGGAGTAGCGCGATCGTGTAGGCGACGACCGAGAGCACAGCCCAACCGACGAGCACACCCGCGGCGATCACGGGCGGGAGTTCGGTGACGTCGTAACCGGGTGTTCCGACGAGGCTGAGGCTGGCCTGGTCGGGGAGGAAGCGGATGCCGTCGGGCCATTGCAGGATGCCAGTGGCGACCACGACGGGCAGGGCGATCATGATCGCCAAGGGCGCAATGGTGTTTCGGAGGACTCCCGCGAGCCCGAAGGCGATGAGCGACATCAGCACATACACCGCCACCCATTGCACGCAGTTCAGCGCGAGCTCGGCCGGGTCCAGGCCGGACGCGATTCCGATGACGAGACGCGCCGGGACGATCGCGATGACAGCGGCTGCGAGGCACACGGTGGTCGTCGCGGTCAGTTTTGCGGGCGCGAAAGTTCCGCGACGTGGCGTGGCGGTGAGACTCATGCGGAGCTGTCCGCCGTGGTGTTCGGTTGCGGCTGCCCAGACCGGGATGACGAGGAATGCGTAGAGCGGTGCAAGCATCACCATGCCGAACGAGGACAGCCGCGCCGGGCCTGCCCCGGTGTAGAAGATCAGCCCGGATGCGTCGATGACTGCCAGGAAGAGGTTCACGACGAGCGTGATGGCGAGCATTATGACGGTTGCGGGGTGGGTGATGATCTTCGTGATCTCCGAACCGATCACGTCACGACGACGAATCACGGGATCGGCAGAGAGGACCTTCGCGCTCATCGGGCATCCCTCCGCCGGATCAGGACCAGCGCGACCACCGAGGTGATGGCGGCCCAGCCGGTGAGGACGAGCGCGCCCTGTAGTTCGGTTCCAGTCAGTGGCACCGGGAGAATCGCGGCGTCTTGGAACATGAGGTTGCGGGCGGCGCTCAACGGAAGGAACGCATCAACGGCGGGGGCGATCAGCGCAACGACCTGCGCGAAGGTCAGGGTGATGAGCACGATGGACACGATGATCCCGGAGAGCGTCCGCCGTGTGACGAGAGTGATCGCGGCTCCGGTGAGCGTGATCGTCACCATGTACAGGAGCACGCGCCCTGCTTCCTGCAACGTCTGCGCACTCCACAGCACATCGGGGTCCCAGTCCTTGACCGCGAGGTACATCAGCACCAGGGCGGCGGCGATGAACACGATGGCGAGGCCCGCCGCATACAGGCCCACGGCGAACACCTTGCTGAGCACGAACCGGGTACGGTTCGGCACCGCGACCAGGCTCAGCCCGAGCTGCCCGGCCTTGAACTCGGAACCGGCGATGACCGCGCCGAGCACGGGAAGCAGCAGCCCGGCGTTCATCACGGCCGTGCCGATCGAACCGCGTATCTGCGAAGCGACCTCCACGACACCCAGGCCGATATCGGCGGTCCCGTCAGGGCGCACGTTCGCAATCATGCTGACGTGATCGGCGTGGAGGCTCTGCTGCATGTAGATGAACAGCAGCACGATGACGCCGGTGACCAGCCAGACACCAGGGAGGGTGAGGAACTTAGTGAACTCGGAGCGGATGACGCTGAACATTCCGCTCACCAGCTCTGCCCAGGCTCGCTGCCGGTGAGCGCGAAGAACGCGTCTTCAAGTGACGCGTGCCCTTCGGTGATCTCATCGAGGGTGCCGTCGGCGATGATCCGGCCCTTGTTGATGATGACAATGTCATCCACGGTCTCCGCGGTCTCACCCATCAGGTGACTGGACAACAGCACCGTGTTGCCCTGGTCCGCGTAGCGGCGCAGGAAAGTGCGGATCGTGCGAATGCCCTCCGGGTCAAGACCATTCACCGGCTCATCGAGCACAAGGATGCGCGGCTCACCCAACAGGGCGGCGGCAAGCCCAAGGCGCTGCTTCATCCCGAGCGAGTACTTCCGTACCCGGACCTTCGCCGCATCGGTCAGCCCGACCGTTTCCAGGACCTCACCGATCCGCTGCGCCGGGATGCGATTGGACTGCGCGATCCACCGCAGATGGTCCACCCCGCGACGCTCGGGCACCGCGGATGCCCCGTCGAGCATCGCACCCACCGTGCGCAGCGGCTGCGCCAACGTGGCATACGGTTTCCCGTCGATCCGAGCTGTGCCCGACGTCGCCCGGTCAAGACCCAGCAGAATGCGCAACGTGCTGGACTTCCCGGCCCCGTTCGGGCCGAGAAACCCGGTCACCCGGCCTGGCCTCGCGGTGAAAGTCACCTGGTCGACGGCGGTCTTGGGACCATACTTCTTCGATACGTCGGATATCTCGATCACGCGGTACTGCTCCTCACGGCCGTCGGCAACTCTGTGGTTACCTCCACCGTGACGTGTCAGCGCCCGCGATTGTGACCCCCGGAAGTGGACACTTACCGGAGATCGGGTCAGCGAGGCGCGTGCAGCAGCCCGGCCTCATGAGCGAGCACCGCCAACTGGGTGCGGTCGCTCACGTCAAGTTTCTGGAACAGCCGCTTCACATACGTCTTGACCGTCTCCACACTCAGATGCAGCTCGCCAGCGATCCGCTGATTCGAGTGCCCCCGGGCGATCAAGCGGATCAACTGCAACTCCCGGTCGCTCAACTGCGTGTCCGCGAACGCGTGCGGGCTCTGCCGGGGACGGGCGCTGAACTGATCCACCAGACGAGCGGTGACCTCAGGCGCCAGGGAGCTATGCCCTGCGTGCACCGCGCGCACCGCCGCCAGCACCTCCTGAGCGGAAGCATTCTTGAGCAGGAATCCCGCCGCACCCTGCCGCAGCGCCTCGCTGACGTACTCATCCAGGTCAAACGTCGTGAGCATGATGATCCGTGTGCCAAGCCCCACTGCACCGCGCACCACGTCCAGGCCCGACCCGTCCGGCATCTGCACATCCACCAACGCCACATCCGGCCGCAACGCCGCCATCAGACGAAGAGCATCCGCGCCGGTGCCCGCCTCGCCTGCGACGCGGAAGCCGTCGGTGCCGTCGAACAGACGCCGGTAGACACGACGAAAGTCAGCATCATCATCGGCCAGGAGAACCGTGATCGGCGCGCTCATCCACCCTCTCCTAGCGGCAAGGTCGCCAGGAGCCGGGTTCCACCTTCCAGCCGGTTCGTCACCGTCACGGAGCCACCGACCGCGCCCACTCGCTCCCGCATGCCCGTCAATCCCATGCCGGGTTGATACCCGGCCGAGAGTCCGACCCCATCGTCATCGACGCGCACCCGTACGCTCTCGTCCTCATGCCAGACTGCGACCTCGCAGCGCTCCGCATTGGCATGGCGCACGACATTACTCAACGCCTCCTGCACCACCCGCGACAACACTCGACAGGTCGCTTCGGGCAGACCCGTCGCGTCAAGCCGGGTATCGACCTCAAGCCCGCTGACCCGCGCGGCAGTCACGAGCTGCTGAATCGGCATCGCACTACCCGCGTCCGGCTCCCCGTCCCGGAGCGCACGCACAAGCGCCTGCACCTCTTCCAGTGCGCCGCGAGCGCGTTGCTCAATATCGCCCAAGCTCTCCCTCAACTCCGCCTCACCGACACCAGGAAGACTTCGAGAAACCTCCGCTTCCGCGCTGATCACACTCAGCGCATGACCCACCACGTCATGAACATCACGCGCCATCGCCGCCTGATGCACCGCACGCTCCCACGCAGCCCGCCGATCAGCAGACTCCCGCACAGCCTCCAGCCGCTTCGCTTCGGCCTGACCCAACAGCCACACCGCACCAATCGCAACGGCGGCGAAGATGATCCGCTGATCCACACCCGCAGCAGACGGCGGAGCGCCATAAGTAAGCGAGACCAAGATCATCACGACGACAGCCGCACCACCAATAGCCGGCGACCGACGCCCACGACGCAGCGCAAGCGGGTACAGGCACCACGCGACAGCAAGCATTGGATCAGAACTCACCTGCAGAAACCAGGCACCGCCGGTCGCAACGAGCGCGGCCACGGGAGCGACGCTCGGCAACCGCCAGCGGACCATCACCGAAGCAGCCACCATAAGCGCCAACACCACCCCAGCGGCGGTCAGCCATACCTCAGAAGCCGACAACAGTTGTGGCACCCAGAACACCACGACCAGCACGAGCGCGGCCACCGAGTCCCCGACCCAGGACGAACGCGAGTGCTTCTGAACCGCCCTCGCTTCGACCTCGCTCATGACTCCATCTCACCACGCGAAGATGACCTGAACCGGAGAACCATGGCATCTGCCACGTCATCTGAGCCTCCCGGCTGTGCGATATCCGCCGCCGCTAGCGAGTGGTCGCGACGTCAGAGATTGCATGTGGTATTCGCTGCAATGCCACCTACATTTTCACTCCAGGATCTCCACCCTG
>NZ_FUIA01000001.1 GCF_900163665.1 Frigoribacterium sp. JB110 | reverse complement strand
ACCCCGGCCCGCCCCCGCCTCAGGAGCCCCACGCGTGACCACAGAACACGTCGCTGACACCGTCGAGAACGCCGCCGCAACGCCCGAGAAGGAGCAGCCGTACGGCGCTCTCGGCCTGAAGGACGACGAGTACGACCAGATCCGCGAGATCCTGGGCCGCCGCCCCACCAGCGGCGAGCTGGCGATGTACTCGGTGATGTGGAGCGAGCACTGCTCCTACAAGTCGAGCAAGAAGTACCTGCGCCGCTTCGGCGACAAGGTCACCGATGAGATGCGCGAGCGCCTCATGGTCGGCATGGGCCAGAACGCAGGCGTCGTCGACGTCGGCGAGGGCTGGGCGGTCACCTTCAAGGTCGAGAGCCACAACCACCCCTCGTACATCGAGCCGTTCCAGGGCGCGGCCACGGGCGTGGGCGGCATCGTCCGCGACATCATCTCGATGGGCGCGCGCCCCGTCGCGATCATGGACCAGCTCCGCTTCGGCGCCATCGACCATCCGGACACCGCCCGCGTCGTGCACGGCGTGGTCTCAGGAATCTCCTCGTACGGCAACAGCCTCGGCCTTCCCAACATCGGCGGCGAGACCGTGTTCGACTCGGTCTACCAGGCCAACCCTCTCGTCAACGCCCTCGCGGTCGGCGTGATGCGCCACGAGGACATCCGGCTCGCCAACGCCACAGGCGCGGGCAACAAGGTCGTGCTGTTCGGTGCCCGCACGGGCGGCGACGGCATCGGCGGCGCCTCGATCCTCGCCTCGGACTCGTTCGACGACGGCGGTCCGACCAAGCGCCCCGCCGTGCAGGTCGGCGACCCGTTCGCCGAGAAGGTGCTCATCGAGTGCTGCCTCGAGCTGTACCGCGACGACCTGGTCGAGGCGATCCAGGATCTCGGCGCCGCCGGAATCTCCTGCGCCACCAGCGAGCTGGCAGCCAACGGCGGCAGCGGCATGAACGTCGAGCTCACCGAGGTGCTGCTGCGCGACCCATCGCTCACCGCAGAAGAGATCCTGATGAGCGAGTCGCAGGAGCGGATGATGGCGATCGTCGCTCCCGAGAAGCTCGACGCCTTCCTCTCCGTCGTGGACAAGTGGGACGTCGAGACCAGCGTGCTCGGCGAGGTCACCGGCGACGGCCGCCTGGTGATCACCTGGAACGGTGAGACCATCGTCGACGTCGACCCCTCGACGGTCGCCGTCGACGGACCGGTCTACGACCGTCCGGTCGCCTACCCGAGCTGGATCGACGCGCTGCAGGCCGACAGCGCTGCGAAGCTCGAGCGCTCGAACGATCCGGATGTCCTCAAGCAGCAGTTCGCAGATCTGGTCTCGAGCCCGAACCTGGCAGACACCAGTTGGATCACGAACCAGTACGACTACTACGTGCTCGGCAACACGGCACTGTCGTTCCCCGACGATGCCGGCATGATCCGGGTCGATGAGGAGTCGGGGCTCGGCTTCTCGATCGCGACGGACTGCAACGGCCGCTACTGCCAGCTCGACCCGAACCAGGGCGCGCAGCTGGCCCTCGCCGAGGCATATCGCAACGTCGCCGTCACCGGCGCGAAGCCGACTGCGGTCACCGACTGCCTCAACTTCGGCAGCCCGGAGAACCCCGAGGTGATGTGGCAGTTCTCCCAGGCCGTCGACGGCCTGTCGGACGCCTGCCAGGAGCTCGGCGTTCCGGTCACGGGCGGCAACGTGTCGTTCTACAACCAGACCGGCGACACCCCGATCCACCCGACCCCCGTGGTCGGCGTGCTCGGCATCATCGACGACGTCTCGCGCCGCGTGCCCAGCGGCTGGCAGGACCCCGGCCACAACATCTATCTCCTCGGCACCACCGCAACGGAGCTCGATGGCTCAGCGTGGGCGGATGTCGTGCACTCCCACCTCGGCGGGCGGCCTCCGAAGGTCGACCTCGATGCCGAGAAGCGCCTCGCCGGTCTGCTCGCGGCTGCGAACGACGAGTGGCTCGTCGCCAGTGCGCACGACCTGTCGACCGGCGGCCTCGCACAGGCGCTCACCGACAGCGTGCTGCGCTTCGGCGTCGGCGCGCGCGTCTGGCTCACCGAGATCATGGAGCGCGACGGCGTCGACGCCGCCACTGCGCTGTTCTCCGAGTCGACCGGCCGCGTGATCGTGTCCGTCCCGCGCGAGGACGACGTGAAGTTCCGCGGCCTGTGCACCGGCCGCGGCTACCCCGTCGCCCGCATCGGCGTAACCGACTCGGTCGCCGACCTCGAGGTGCAGGACGTGTTCACCTACTCCGCCGATGAGCTGCGCGAGCTGTCGTCGGCCACCCTGCAGAAGCACTTCGGCGAGACCGTCGCCGAACCCGTCGCGTAGAGACGTGTCAGGAGACCCCACCCGGATGTCGCAGATCAATCACTCGGAACTCGAGTCGGATGGCGAAGCCAGCGAGCTCTACTCGGAGCGCCGCAATCGGCGCATCCGGGCCGTCGCGTGGACGGCGATCATCGCGCTTCTGGTGACCGGCGGCGGCGCGAGCGCGTTCGCCCTGCTGTTCGGCTGACCTCGAGGCGGCGAGTCGCCGCGATGGGTGCGCCAGGCCGAACATCGGCCGCTCGGGCGCGACTCGCACTCGCGTCGCGCCGCCGCACTCCTTCCGACGGCGCGCCGTATGTCCCTCGGGCTTCCATCGAGCGGCGAGAATTGATGGAGTGAGCAACGTGACCCGTGAGACAGCAGACAGCAGCCGAAGCAAGCGCAAGAACGCGGGGGCTCGTGCGGTGCGCCTGACCGACCTCGACGAGGCGTTCGAGCGATACGCGACGCCGATGGCGAACCGAGACCTGATCCGAGCGATCTATGACAGCACCGACGTCGACGGCATCGTGGGCTTCGGCGACTACTTCCAGTTCAAGCGCCGCGGAGGCTATCCCGCCCTCGAGGTGCATCCGGGCTACACCAATGGCTTCCGCACCGAGCAGGACGTCACCCGCCGCGCCGGCGACAGCGTGCCGCGCTGGCCCAGCCGCCGCTTCCACGGCGCGTGGGGCATCGATCATCCGGTCGACGGCGGAAAGTCGACGGCTCGCTCCACGCGAACGGCCGGCTCTGCGGCGAAGCGCCCGTCGCGCAAGGCGCCCGCCGTGCCGGAGAAGCCCAAGCCGGTGTGCATGACCTGCTTCCTCGAGCTCCCCTCCACCGGCGTCTGCAGCAGCTGCGAGGGCTGAGCGCCTCACCTGGGCGCTTCGCGCGCCTCCTCCGCCGCCGCAGCCGCCCGCTCCAGCCACGCCGGGGTCTTCCCCGGGCGCTGCGGCGGCACCAGACGCCCCGCCTCCGAGTCGTCGACGAGCTGGTGCGCGCGGCGCTCTCGTGTGGCCTCCTGCTTGGCCGACATGATCCAGTGCCGCACCGCCTTGCGGTAGCCGGGCGTCGCCTCGGCGAGGAAGGCGACCGTACCGGGTGATGCGTCGACGATGCCCTGCAGCTCCGACGTGAGATCAGCCTCGGGGTTCTCATGCGAGTACGTTCCCGATCTCCCCGCCGACCGTCGCTCGAACGCAGCCATCCCGGCAGGGTGCATCCGGCCCTCCGCGGACAGCCGTTCGACGTGCGCGATGTTCACGCGCGACCACGTGCTCCTGGGCTTGCGCGGCGTCCAACGCTGCCTGCGCGAATCGTCGTCGATGCGCTGCGAGACCGAGTCGATCCACCCGAAGCACAGCGCTTCGATCACCGCATCGGCCCAGGTCAGGCCGCGATCCGGCACGTGCGCGAGGGACAGACCCATCCACAGTTCGGTCGCGGATTCGTGGTTCTGCTCGAGCCATGCCCGGAACTCCGCGGCATCGCGGAAGAACACTGCCGGCCGCTCCTCGGTGCCGCCTGGCGTGCCCGGCTGAGTCGTCGTCATGCGGACAGCATGCCACGACCCTCCGACATCCGGTCTTGACAGCATCGCAGTACTATGGTTCATTAGTCGAGTAACTAACCACCTAACCAACCGGGAGCGATGTGTTCGAAGACGACCGGCCGCTGTTCCTCCAGATCGCTGAGAGCGTGGAGGAGCAGATCATCGACGGCAGCCTCGCCGAGGAGGCGAAGGCGCCGTCCACCAACGAGCTGGCCGCCTTCCACCGCATCAATCCTGCAACCGCAGCGAAGGGGATCAGCATGCTCGTCGACAAGGAAGTGCTCTACAAGCGCCGCGGCATCGGCATGTTCGTCGCCGACGGCGCCCGCGATGTGCTCCTGCGCGAGCGTCGCGAAGCGTTCGTCACCGACTACGTCGCCCCCCTGCTCACCGAGGCCGGCCGCATCGGCCTCGCCCCAGAAGACGTTCGCGCGCTCCTCACCGAGCACGCGAAGACCCAGCCAGCCGAATGAAAGGTTCTGCGATGGACCCCGTCATCGAGGTGCACGACCTCACCAAACGCTACAAGGACACCCTCGCCCTCGACGGCGTCAGCTTCCGGGTCGAACGGAACGCCATCTACGGCTTTCTCGGCCGCAACGGCGCGGGCAAGACGACTGCGATGTCGATCCTCACCGCCCAGAACTTCGCCACATCCGGCACGGTCCGCGTCTTCGGCGAGGACCCTTACGAGAACCCCAGGGTGCTGAACCGGATGTGCTTCGTGCGCGAGAGCCAGAAGTATCCGGATGAGGCGAACGCCACGATCGCCTTCCGCTCGGCACGCCTGTTCTTCCCGCACTGGGACCAGCAGCTGTGCGAGCAGCTGATCGGAGACTTCCAGCTGCCGTTGAAGACACCGATCAAGAAGCTCTCGCGCGGGCAGCTCTCAGCGGTCGGCGTGATCATCGGGCTCGCCTCGCGCGCCGAGATCACCTTCTTCGACGAGCCGTACCTCGGCCTCGACGCGGTCGCGCGGCAGATCTTCTACGATCGGCTGCTCGAGGACTACGCCGAGCATCCGCGCACGATCCTGCTGTCGAGCCACCTCATCGACGAGATCGCGAACCTGATCGAGCGCGTGCTCGTGATCGACGACGGTCGGATCATCATGGACCAGTCCGCAGAGGATGCGCGCGGACAGGCCACCAACATCGTCGGCGATGCCGACCTGCTCGAGCCGTTCGTCCGGGGCCGCGAGGTGCTGCACCGCGAGGGTCTCGGCCGCGTCGCCAGCGTCACGTTCCTCGGCCGTCTCTCGCCGGACGAGCGCCGTGAAGTCGAAGCGGCTGGCCTCGATCTCGCGCCCGTGCCGCTGCAGCAGCTGATCGTCCGGATGACGCAGCGCGAGCCGAGCGATTCGGGGGCCGAGCGCTCCCCGACCACCGCACACACAGAAGGAGCCAAGCGATGACCTCCATCACCGCGACGCCGGCGCCGCGCCGGCAGAGCAGCCGCACCCTCAACGTCGTGCGCCTGCAGCTGATCAACACCCAGTCGTTCGTCTGGGTGCCCCTCATCATCCTGGCGGGGGCCGCGATCCTCTCGATCCTCATCTTCGCGATGATCCCGGGCGACGACGTCAAGGTGGCTGGAGCGGCGAACGCGCCGCTGTGGTATTTCGCGGCGCTGGGCATTCAGGCGATGACGCTCACGTTCCCGTTCTCTCAGGCGATGAGCATCACCCGACGCGAGTTCTTCGTCGGCACGCTCATCATCGGAGCGATCGGCGCCGCGATGATGGCCACGCTGTTCATCGCGCTGGCGGGCATCGAGCAGCTGACGAACGGGTACGGCGTGAACGGCCGGGTCGCCTACCTCGACTATCTCTTCGCGCCGGGCTGGCTCTCCGCATGGCTCAGCTACTTCACGTTCACGATCTTCCTGTTCGTGATGGGGTTCTGGATGGCGACGATCTGGAAGCGCTTCGGAACCTTCGCGGTCGTCTCGGTCGGCATATCGATCGGCCTCGCCGTCATGGCGACGATCTTCATCGTCACCCGCACCGGATCGTGGCCGTCGCTGATCGGCTGGTTCGTCGAGACCGGGGCGTTCGTGCTCACCCTCGGCGGCCTCGCCCTCACCGCCGTGCTCGCCGTCGGCGCCTACGCGACGCTGCGGCGCGCGACGGTGTAGCCGCGAGCGCCTACGTTCCTCGCGAGTGCCTACGAGATCTCGTAGGCACTCGCGAACTTCGTAGGCACTCGGGGGTCGAGCAGCTCGTCAGCTCGCCACGTGCCGCTCGTCCGGGCCGTCGTACTGCGACAGGGGGCGGATGAGCGCGTTCGATGCCTGCTGCTCCATGATGTGGGCCGTCCACCCTGTGACCCTGGCCGCGACGAAGAGCGGCGTGAAGGTCGCCGTGTCGAAGCCGAGCAGGTTGTAAGCAGGGCCCGACGGGTAGTCGAGGTTCGGGTAGATGCCCTTGCGCGCGACGAACTCGCTCTCCAGCCTCGTATACAGCTCGAGGACATCCGGACGCTCGCAGTGCTCGACCAGCGTCTCGAGCGCGGCTCTCATGGTCGGCACACGCGAGTCGCCGTGCTTGTAGACGCGGTGCCCGAAGCCCATGATCTTGCGCTTCTCGGCCAGCGCCTCCTCCAGCCACGGCACGACGCTGTCGGCGTCGCCGATCTCGTCGAACACGTGCATCACGGCCTCGTTGGCGCCGCCGTGCAGCGGGCCCTTGAGCGCGCCGACCGCTCCGACGACCGCCGAGTACAGGTCGCTCATCGTCGATGTGATCACTCGCGCTGTGAAGGTCGACGCGTTGAAGGAGTGCTCGGCGTACAGGATCATCGAGCTGTTGAACGCGTCGACGACGACCGGATCCGGTTCGGTGCCGAAGGTCATCCAGAGGAAGTTCGCCGCGTAGTCGAGGTCGTCGCGCGGGGCGACGAGATCCTCACCGCGGCGGCGGCGCTGACCGTAGGCGACGATCGCCGGCAGCTGCGCGTACAACCGGATCGCGCGGTCGATGTTCGTCTCGCGCGAGCCCGACGCCTCGAGCACGGATCCGCCGCCCGAGGCGTCGCACGCGCCGATCACGCTGATCGCGGTGCGCACATCGTCCATCGGGTGCGCACTGACGGGCACCAGGTCGATCGCGGCGCGCACCTCCGGCGCGAGGGAACGGTACGCGCGCTCTGCGGCCCCGAGCCGCGCCAGCTCCTCATCACTGGGCAGCTCGCCATGCCAGAGCAGGTGCGCGACGGCCTCGAACGGCTGCGTCGCGGCGAGCTCCTGCACGGGGTAGCCGCGGTACAGCAGGCTGTTCGTGTCGGGGTTCACCTTGCTGACCGCGGTCGTGTCGACCACGACGCCGGCAAGGCCCTTGTGAATCTCATCCGTCATCCGGTGCTCCTTCGCACATTCCGCCCTCGTGGGGCTCATCTGTCGATTTCGAAGTCGAACACGCCCTCGTCGAACCGGCTGTATCCGGAGTAGTCGATGAGGTCGTACAGGTCTGCTCGGTGCTGCATCTCGTCGAGGCGAGCGGTGAGGTGCCCCTCGTCGTTCAGCGTATCGAGCGCGCGCTCCGCGGCCCCCATCGCCATCCGCAGCAGCGAGACCGGCCAGATCACCATACGGACCCCCGCGTCGCGCAGCTGCTCAGTCGTGAACAGCTCGCTCTTGCCGAACTCGGTCATGTTCGCCAGCACCGGCACATCGACCGCATCCGTCACGGCGCGGAACTCGTCGAGGTCGCGCATCGCCTCGGGGAAGATCGCGTCGGCGCCCGCCTCGACGAGCTTGCGGATCCTGTCGATCGCCGCGTCGAGCCCGGCGACGGCGCGGATGTCGGTGCGCGCCATGATCAGGAAGTTCGGGTCGCGGCGGCCGTCGACCGCCGCGCGGATGCGCTGCAGCGCCGTCGGCTCGTCGACCACCTCTTTGCCGTCGAGATGGCCGCACCGCTTCGGGTTGACCTGGTCCTCGATGTGGCATCCGGCGAGCCCCGCGTCCTCGAGCGTCTGGATCGTGCGGGCCACGTTCATCGGCTCGCCGAAGCCGGTGTCGGCATCGACGATGGCAGGCAGGTCGGTCATCCGCGCGATCTGGCCGGCGCGCGCGGCGACCTCGGTGAGGGTGGTGAGGCCGATGTCGGGCAGTCCGAGATCGGCCGAGAGCACCGCACCGGAGATGTAGACGCCGTCGAAGCCCTTGCGCTCGATCAGCCGTGCCGACAGCGGGTTGAACGCGCCGGGAAGGCGCAGCAGCTCGCCGGAGTCGAGCCGCTCGCGGAACGCGCGCCGCTTCTCGTGAGCCGGAACCTGGGAGTACAGCATCAGAACAGCCCCCTCGGCGCCGGCACGGAGTCGAGCACACCGGGGCTGGCGACGATCGTCAGCTCGCGCACCTCATCCGGGGTCAGCTCCGGCAGGCGCTGGGCGAGGTTCAGGAAGCGCTCGATCTCCGCCGACTCGAGCACCGGCTCGGCGAGCAGACGGAACTTCGCGACGTAGTCGGGCCGGGAGAACGGGCGGGCGCCGAGCGGATGCGCGTCGGCGACGGCGATCTCCTGCTCGATCACCGAGCCGTCGGTCATCCGGATCTCCGCCCGGCCGCCGAAGGCCTTCTCATCCGGATCCTCCGAGTGGTAGCGGCGCGTCCACTCCTCGTCGAGCGCCGTCGTCACCCTGTGCCACAGCGCGACGGTGTCGGCGCGGCGGGCGCGCTGCGGCGCGTACGAGTCGACGTGGTGCCAGCCGCCGTCCTGCAGCGCCACCGTGAAGATGTACGGGATGGAGTGATCCAGCGTCTCGCGAGAGGCGTCGGGCGAGTACTTCTGCGGGTCGCCGGAGCCGGAGCCGATCACCACGTGCGTGTGGTGGCTGGTGTGCAGCACGATCGATTCGACGTTCGCCGGATCGCGCAACTCGGGTCGCTCGGTGCCGAGACGGCGGGCCAGGTCGATCCACGCCTGCGCCTGGTACTCGGCCGAATGCTCCTTCGTGTACGAATCGAGGATCGCCCGCTTGGCCTCGCCTGGCACGGGCAGCGGCACCTCGTAGCGGGCATCCGGGCCATCGAGCAGCCACGCGATCACGCCGTCCTCGCCCTCGTAGATCGGTGCGGGGCTGGTCTGCCCGCGCATTGACCTGTCGACGGCTTCGACGGCCATCTTGCCGGCGAACGCGGGGGCGTGCGCCTTCCACGTCGAGATCTCGCCCTTGCGCGACTGCCTGGTCGCGGTCGTGGTGTGCAGTCCCTGCGACACCGCCTGCGCGATCACATCGGCGTCGAGGCCGAGCAGCGTGCCGATGCCGGCCGCGGCAGACGGGCCGAGGTGGGCGACGTGGTCGATCTTGTGGCGGTGCAAGCTGATCGCGCGCACCAGATCCATCTGGATCTCGTAGCCGGTCGCGATGCCGCGCACGAGCGCCGCGCCGTCGGCGCCGACGTGCTGGGCGACGGCGGTGATCGGCGGGATGTTGTCACCGGGGTGCGAGTACTCCGCAGCGAGGAAGGTGTCGTGGTAGTCGAGCTCGCGCACGGCCACGCCGTTCGCCCACGCCGCCCATTCCGGGCTGGTCCGGACGGCCGCTGCGCAGCCGAACACGGTGCCGCCGTCGCCGCCGCGGGAGACCGGATGATCCAGGGCCTGTGCGCGTGCGGACGCGACCGGCGCGCGGGTGAGCGAGGCCGCGGCGACCGCGGCGTTGTCGATCACACGGTTGATCACCATGTCGACGACCTCGGCATCGACGGCGACCGGATCTGCGGCGACCTGTGCGATGCGGTGGGCGAGCTGCTCTTCGCGGGGCAGCTCCTCCTCGCTGCGGTGCATTCGCACCTGGTGGATCACTGTCATCCCGGCTCCTTCCGTCGATGCCCGCCCGGACTCGTGGTCCGCGCCGCGCCTGAGCGAGTCTACGGCCGGTCGTTCTCCTCGGCACCGGCACCGACGTGGTGCCGGATGACCTCGGCGACGACGAAGTTGAACCACTTCTCCGCGAACTCCGGGTCGAGATGGGCGTCTTCGGCGAGCGCGCGCAGGCGCGCCACCTGCTGCTTCTCCCGCTCCGGGTCGGAGGCGGGCAGATCATGGTTCGCCTTCAGATACCCGACCTGCTTCGTCGCGCGGAATCGCTCCGCGAGTATGTGCACGAGCGCCGCGTCGATGTTGTCGATGCTGGCGCGCAGGCGCAGCAGCGCCTGCATCGGGTCTTCGTTCATCTCATCCGCCACGGCTCGACGATACCGCGCCGCCCGCCGAGTGGCCCCCTTCGCTTCGAGTGGACCCGTTGTCTCCGGATGCAAGGGCTCCACTCGATCGCAGGGGGTCCACTCGGCTGCGCGGCGCGGGTCACCCGCGGCGCGGGAGGGTCACGCGCGGCGACGCTGGCGCACGGTGAGGGCGGCAAGCGCCGCCGTGACCGCGAGCAGCGCGATGCTCAGCCACAGGATCGGGAACGCCTCGCCGACCAGGAGTGCGACCACGCCGATCGCCAGCAGCACCGCCATCGCGACGAAGCGGGACACGGCGAGCACGCCGCGGCGCGAGCGCAGGAACAGCACGTTGCCGATGAGGTACACCACAGGGCCCGCGACGGTGACGGCCACAATCGCCGGCGTGAGGTGGTCGTGCGAGAGGCGCAGCTCGATCGACACCGCCACGAGGATCGCGCCGAGCACCATGAACGCGTGGGCATAGGCGTATGCCGACCGCAGCGCGGCCGTCGAGCCGTCGCCTCCTGTGTCCTCGCCGTTGAGGGCGAAGTAGTTCCACCACAGCACGAACAGCGACGCGAAGCCGACCAGCAGGCTCACGGCCAGCGGTGCCGTGAGCTCGCCGTGGTCGACCACCGTGCCGCCCATCAGCAGGATCGACTCGCCGAGGGCGATGATGAACACGAGCCTGTTGCGCTCCGCGAGGTGCTCGGCATCGGTGTCCCACAGGTGCATCGGGGCGGCGCCGACGCCAGGCACGCGGAAGTGCACCATGGGCGCGAGGTAGTCGACGAGCACGGCCGCGACCCACAGCACGAGACGCCATTGCGGCTCCAGGAACGCACCAGCCACCCAGAGCACCCCGGCTCCGAGCGTCCAGATCAGCAGCATCCGGTAGTTGTGCGCCAGCTGCTGACCGCGGAAGGCGACCATCATGAACACGGGGCGCGCGATGCCCATGAACAGATAGCACCCGACGAACAGCAGCGCACCATCGCCGAACGCATACGGGATCGCGACGGACATGCCGAGCGCCGCGAACATCAGCACGGCGCTGAGCAGCTGCACCGGCGTGCGCGAGGGCTCGAGCCAGTTCATGACCCACGCGGTGTAGTTCCACCCCCACCAGACCGCGGCGAAGACGATAACCGTCTGCGCCGCGCCCACCCAGTCGAGGTGCTCGATCAGCAGGTGCGACAGCTGGACGATCGCGAAGACGTAGACGAGATCGAAGAAGAGCTCGACGGGGCCGACGTGCGACCGGTTCTCGGCGGTGCGGCCGAGCAGCGCGCGGGTGGTGCCCATCCGGTATCTCCTCCTCAGCGGCTCAGTCTGCCATCGAACGTGCCCTTTGGTATCGAGTGGACCACTTGTGTGCGGGCATAAGTGATCCAGCCGATCACAAGGGGTACGCTCGCGGGCGGGCGGCGCTCCGGCTCAGACCAGATCCTCGCGCACGATCACGGCGTCGCGGGCGGGGCCCACGCCGATCACGGAGATGCGCGTTCCGCTGATGCGCTCGAGCGCGAGCACGTAGTCCTGCGCGTTCTGCGGCAGCTCCTCGAAGGTGCGGCAGCCCGAGATGTCCTCGGTCCAGCCGGGGAACTCCTCCAGGATCGGCTTCGCGTGGTGGAAGTCGCTCTGGCTGACCGGCACCTCGTCGCAGCGCTCGCCGTTCACGTCGTAGGCGACGCACACGGGGATCGTCGCTCGCCCCGTCAGCACGTCGAGCTTGGTCAGCACGAGATCGGTGATGCCGTTCACACGCGTCGCATAGCGCGTGATCGGGGCGTCGTACCAGCCCACGCGACGATCGCGCCCCGTGGTCGTGCCGAACTCATGGCCCGTCGTGCGCAGCCAGTTGCCGTCACCATCGGCGTCGAACAGCTCGGTCGGGAACGGACCGGCGCCCACACGCGTGGTGTACGCCTTCACGATGCCGACGATGCGATCCAGACGCCCCGGCCCGACGCCCGAACCGCTCGCCGCGCCCGCCGCCGTTGCGGTCGAGCTCGTCACGAACGGGTACGTGCCGTGATCGACGTCGAGCATCGTCGCCTGACCGCCCTCGAACACCACGACCTCGTCGCGGTCGAGCGCCCTGTCGAGCAGGAGACCGGTGTCGCCGACCATGGGGCGCACGCGCTCGGCGTACGAGAGCAGGTCCTCGACGACCTCGTCGACCGTGATCGCGCGGCGGTTGAACAGCTTCAGCAGCAGGTGGTTCTTCTGGTCGAGCGCACCTTCGACCTTCTGGCGCAGGATCGACTCGTCGAACAGATCCTGCATCCGGATGCCCATCCGGTTGATCTTGTCGGCGTACGTCGGGCCGATGCCGCGGCCGGTCGTGCCGATCTGGCGCTTGCCGAGGAAGCGCTCCTGCACCTTGTCGAGCGTGCGGTGGTAGTGCGTGATGATGTGCGCGTTCGCCGAGATCTTGAGCTTCGACGTGTCGATGCCGCGCGCGTTCAGCGCGTCGAGCTCCTCGAACAGCACCTCGAGATCGACGACGACGCCGTTGCCGATCACGGGCGTCACGCCAGGCGACAGGATGCCGCTGGGCAGCAGGTGCAGCGCGTACTTCTCGTCGCCGATGACGACCGTGTGGCCGGCGTTGTTCCCGCCGTTGAACTTCACCACCCAGTCGGTTCTGTCGCCGAGAAGGTCAGTGGCCTTGCCCTTGCCCTCATCGCCCCACTGGACGCCAACGATGACGATGCCTGGCATTCGTCCCCCTTATTCGATGGGTTACGTACCTTGCGATCCTACGGCGTGCCACCGACATCCGACGAAGCGAGCCATACGCTGGTTCCATGTCCGTGCCGCTGCGGCGGGTGCCATCGCCCGCCGGTTCCCGCTCCGCGCGCGCCATCGCGACGATCTGGCCGTATGCGCGTCTTGCGGTCGGCGCTGTGCTCCTCGTCGCCGTGGCGATGCAGTTCCAGCGCACCGTCAGCGTGTACGCGGCCATGCCTGAGCCGTACGCCTCGCACGTACCGACCCTCGTGGCGAACTTCTTCAGCTACTTCACGAACCTCGCCAACATCGCCACGGCGGCGACGCTGATCGCCGGCGCTGTGTGGGCGCTCACCCGCGGGCGCAGCGCGAAGCACGAACCGCGCTGGCTCGCCGTGGCGCTGGTGTGCACGACGAGCTGCATGGTCGTGACCGGCGTCGTCTACAACGCGCTGCTGCGCGACACAGCCGACCCGCTCACCTTCCTCCGCTTCAGCAACGAGGTGGTGCACGTGGTCGGCCCGCTCTTCCTGCTCGCCGATCTGCTGCTCGCCCCGAAGCGTCGCACGCTCGCGTGGCACTCGATCTGGGTCGTCGTCGCGATCCCGATCGTGTGGTGCGCGTACACGCTCGTGCGCGCGCCGTTCATCGTCGAGCCGTCGACGGGCTTCACCGGCTTCTATCCGTACCCCTTCCTCAACCCCCGCGTACAGGACGGCTTCGCCGGGGTCGCGGCCTACATCGCCGTGCTGTCCGTCGTGGTCGCGGTCGTCGCCGTCGGCGTGATCGCCATCAGCAGAGCGAGGGCTCACCGCGCCGAGACGGAATCCGATCCGGATGCCGCCGAGCGGGGCGGGCCGTAGGACGGGCACCTCTGCCCAGCGCGCGACGCCGGCGGTGACCCGTAGTCTTGACGGAGCCGACGAAGGAGAGCCGCTGATATGGCATCGCAGACCGTACCGACGGACCAGGAGCTGGCGCGCGCCGGTCAGGTGCTCGACCACATCGCCACCGCGTACTCGGTGCGCATGGTGGGCCAGGAGCGCCTCAGGACGAGCCTGCTCGTCGCCCTGATCGCCGGCGGTCACATCCTGCTCGAGTCGGTGCCGGGTCTGGCGAAGACCACGGCGGCCTCGACGCTCGCCGACACGGTCGCCGCAGATTTCAAGCGCATCCAGTGCACTCCGGATCTGCTGCCGAGCGACATCACGGGCAACCAGGTCTACGACGCGTCGAAGGGCTCGTTCCGCACTGTGCTCGGGCCCGTGCACGCGAACTTCGTGCTGCTCGACGAGATCAACCGCTCCAGCGCGAAGACCCAGTCGGCGATGCTCGAGGCGATGCAGGAGCACCAGACGACGATCGGCGGCCAGGTGCACCATCTGCCCAAGCCGTTCCTCGTCATCGCGACGCAGAACCCGGTCGAGCAGGAGGGGACCTACGAGCTGCCAGAGGCTCAGCTCGACCGCTTCCTGATCAAGGAGATCGTCGATTACCCGAGCCCGCAGGAGGAGTTCGAGGTGCTGGCGCGCATCGACACGGGCCTGCTCGACCCCGACCGACACCTCGACAGCACCGCGAGCCTCGACGACGTTCTCCTGATGCAGGATGTCGCGGGGCGCATCCACGTCTCGCCCGCCATCCGGAACTACATCGTCGGTCTCAGCTACGTCACGCGCAATCCCGCCCCGTACATCGGTGAGGAGCGTGCCCGCTACATCAAGTACGGGGCCAGCCCCCGCGCATCGATCGCGTTCCTGCAGTGCGCGCGCGCCCTGGCCATGCTGAACCGCCGCTCGCACGTGATCCCAGAAGACGTCCGCGAGCTGCGCCACCTCGTGCTCCGCCACCGTCTGCTGCTCACCTTCGAAGCCGAGGCCGACGGGGTGCGCAGCGAAGAGCTGATCGACGCGATCTTCCAGTCCGTTCCCACGCCGTAGGCCGCCATGACGTCCACTCTGCTCACGAGAGTGAAGGGCAAGCTCTTCATCCATTCGCGGCGCAAGTCGGCGCACGCGCTCGAGGGCGCGTATGCGTCGCTGTTCCACGGCCGCAGCCTCGACTTCGAGGACCTGCGCAGATACGAGCACGGCGACGACATCCGCGACATCGACTGGCGCGCAACGGCACGGCTGTCAACCCTTCTCGTCAAGCGCTCGCGCGCGAGCCGGATGCACTCCGTCGTCTTCGCCGTCGACACCGGTCGTGACATGGCGGCACTCGCGCCGAACGAGCGGCCGAAGAGCGAGCTCGCGATCATGACCGTCGGCGCCCTCGGGGTGCTCTCCACCAGGCACGGAGATGACGTGAGCGTGCTCTACGGCGACGCGGCTGGCATCAGTCGCACGCCGCCACGACGGTCGGACGGCGCGCTCGAGCACGCGCTGCGGGCGATCCAGAGGGCGTCAGCACCGGGTGCGGCGCCAAGTGATCGCCGGCAGCTGCTGACGACCGTCACGCGCACAGTGTCGAAGCGCGCGCTGCTGGTGATCGTCACAGACGAAGCGCCGCTGACCGATGCCGACGAGCAGGGTCTGCGGCGCCTGCGCGTGCAGCACGACGTGCTCTGGGTCACGGTGCGCGACGCCGATCCTGTGCTCGAGCGGCCATCGCCCGATGCGCGACGCGATGCGCAGACCGGGTGGGCGGTGCCGGCGTTCCTGCACGGTCACGCCGACGTCGTCGCCGAGCTGGGCGAGGCACGGGAGGCCGCTGCCGCTCGCCGGCGCGAGGTGCTCTCGGCGCTCGAGATCAGCAGCGCGACCGTGTCGACGCACGATGACGTCGTACCGGCGCTGCTGAGCATGCTGCATCGCAGGAAGGCCGCCCATGCCGGCCGCTGACATCGGCGCCGCCCTCCTCATCGAGGCGGCCACGGGCATCGGCCCGGAAGAGCTGTATCCGCCTGCGCAGTACTCCGGATGGTGGCTGCTGCTCGCGCTCGGCATCATCCTGGTGCTCATCCTCGTCGTCGTGCTGATCGTCGCGCTCACCCGACCGCCGAAGCAGGCACCGGCCCCTGCCGCCCCGGTTCCGCATGGCACTCCGGTGGAGCAGCTCGAGCACCTGCGTGCCGACTATCTGCACCGCATCGATCTCGTCGAGCAGGCGCATGCGGCCGGCACGCTCGACGCGCGCGGCGTGAACGCAGAGCTCAGCGCGATCACGCGCCGTTTCGTGAATGAGTACACCGGCGTCGCGACGCCGGTGATGAGCCTGGAGGAGCTCGAGCACCAGGACGTGCACCCCGCCCTGCTCGAAGCCCTCAACCGCTACTACTACCCGAGCATCTTCGGCGACAGCCCTCCGACCGACCCCGGCCCTGGCATCGCCGCCGCACGCGAGGTGGTGACGGCATGGCACTGACCCAATTCTGGCCCTTCGCCGCCGTGGCCGCAGCCGTCGTCGTCGCGATCCTCATCGGCATCTGGTGGAGCCGCCGCGGCGAGCACGCCGAGCCGGGCGATGGGGCGCTCGTCGCCCGCGCCGAGCGGGTGCGGCAGCTGCCGTCCGTGCGCCGCGCCACCCGCAGACGCGCCATCGCGCTGGCGGCGATCGTGCTCATCGGCGCGATCGCCGCGGGCGCGAGCAGCGTCGTGTCCGCGCGGCCGATGGCGGAGCAGACCATCGTGCCGGAGAACAACAGTCGTGACATCATGCTCTGCCTCGACGTGTCCGGCTCGATGACCGACACCGACAAAGAGGTTCTCGACCTGTTCATCGAGCTGATCGACGGCTTCGAAGGAGAGCGCATCGGGCTGACCATCTTCAACGCATCACCCGTGCAGCTGTTCCCCCTCACCGACGACTACGAGTTCGTGCGCGAGCATCTCGCCTCGCTCCGCGACAGCTTCGAGTACACCGATGTCACCCCTGAGCACTGGATCGGCACGCTCGACGGTCCTGGAGCGTCGCTGATCGGCGACGGACTCGCCGCGTGCGCGCTGCGCTTCGACCACAGCGATCTCGACCGGTCGCGTTCGATCATCCTGGCCACCGACAATGAGCCGGCCGGCGCCGAGGTGCTCAGCGTTCAGGAGGCGGCCGACTACTCCGCCTCCCGCGACATCAGGGTGTATGCGCTGAATCCGATCCAGGGCGCCAGCGAGGTGGGCGAAGGTCTGGTGCGGGCCGCGCAGTCGACGGGCGGCGAGGCGTACGCGCTGCGCGGCACAACGACGGTCGCCGACATCGTGGACGAAGTGCAGCAGCAGGAGGCCAGTGCTCTGCAGGGCGAGATCGAGGTCGTGCAGACCGATGAGCCGACCGTGTGGATCGTCATCCTGTTCGTGTTCGTGCTGGTCGCCGTCGTCGTGATGTGGAGGGTCAGGCTGTGAGCTTCCTCCCCGTGCTGCATCCGCTGCTGCTGGTCCCCCTGACGCTTACCGGTCTGGGCGTGGCCGTCTGGGCACTCATCACGGCGCGCACCGGTTCCACCCGCCTGATCTGGGTCGTGCGAGTGCTGCTGGTCGCGGCCTGCGCCCTGTTGGCGTTCCGTCCCGGCATCCCCGATGGCACCTCGAAGTCCGTGGCGACCAACGTCGACGTGATCATCGCGCTCGACAACACCACGAGCATGCTCGCCGAGGACTGGACGGACCCGGAAGCCGACGGCGTCGACGGTGAGCAGGGGCGCCGGATCGACGGGGTCAGGGCCGATGTGCGCGCGCTGATCGAGGCGTATCCTGGGGCGCGGTTCGCCCTGATCGCGTTCGACAACAGCGCTCAGGTGCGCCTGCCGCTGACCACAGACACGTCGGCGCTGATGTCGTCGCTCGAGGTCATGGCGCCCCCGCCGACCGACAATTCGAGCGGCAGTTCGATCGGGGTCGCTGCAGACGCACTCGCCGGGACGCTCGAGAATGCGGCATCGGCCGACGGCAGAGCCAGGCTCGTGTTCTACCTCGGCGACGGCGAGCAGACCGCCTCGGGCGAGCCGCAGTCGTTCGATGCGAGCGCACCGTACGTCGACGGCGGCGGTGTGCTCGGGTACGGAACGACCGAAGGCGGCCGGATGAAGCGCGTCGAGGCAGGCATCGGCGCGGCAGGGGGCTACATCGAAGACCCGTCGACCGGCGAACCGGCTCTGTCGACCGTCGACGAGGCGGCGCTCGAGGGGATCGCCGGCGAGCTCGGCGTCGGCTTCCAGCTCCGCACCGGCGACACCCAGGCGGCACTGCCCGAAGCGCCGGCCGAGACGACCACGGTCGCCGGCGATGAGACACCAGGTGCTCGCGAGGAACTGAGCTGGATCGTCGCCCTCGTGGTCGCGGCGCTGCTCGCGGTCGAGATCGGCGTGGCCACGGCACGCGTCGGTCGAACACTGCGCGCAACCCGTTCGCAGACGGCGCGGAAGGAGGCACGATGAGCACTCAGCCCGCATCCGACACCCGGAGCCGCGACGACATCGTCCGGTCTCGGCGACGCCTGCGCCGGTGGCTGCTGCTCGGCTTCTCCCCCGTTGCGATCGCCGGCCTGGTGATCGTGGTGAAGCTCCTGTCGATGTACGCCTTCGCGCACCAGGCTGTGACCAGTCACGTCTCCGGCGACCCGGCGCGCACCGTTGCGGCAGCCGAGGGTCAGACACCGCTGAACTGGTTCGAGCCCTATCTGGCGCCGTACAACGTGGGCGTCGGGCTGGCCTCCTACGACCGGCTTCCCGAGGCGCGGGCGGAGTTCGAGCGTGCGCTCCCGCTGGTGAGCGGTCTGAAGGCCTGCCCTGTGCACATCAACCTCGGCCTCGTCGTCGAGATGATGGCGGATCAGGCGCGCACCGACGATCCGGAGGCCGCGAGCACCCTGTATGCGGAGGCGCTCGAGATCAATCTGGCCACGCCGGAGGAGTGCCGCAGCGAGAAGGCCGACGAACAGTCGCCCGACCCTGAGCGCTCGAACGAGGAGACGCTCGATGACCAGCAGGAGCGGCTCCAGCAGAAGCAGCAGCAGAACCCTCAGGACGACGAGTCGCAGGACGGCGGCGGCGAAGAGGAGGAGCCGAGCGAGCAGGAGCAGCAGGAGCAGCAGGACAAGCTCGATGAGATCGAGGAGAAGCTGCAGAACGGCGACCAGGAGCGCCAGGACCAGGGCGCAGACGGCGACGAGGACGGCGGCGGATTCGGATCGGACAAGCCATGGTGAGACCTGCCGACGATCCCCAACAGCGCAAGCATTCGAGCCTGCCGTTCCTGTCGCGCCACGACGGGGCACCGCCGACGCCTCCGCCGGAGGGCTACCAGCACGCCAGGCGCTTCCCGTCGTCGCCGTTCGTCGTGGCCGTCGGTGCCCCAGAGCCTCCGGAGCGCACGGCACCGAAGCCGACGAACCGCCGACTGCGGCATCCGTTCGGCTGGTCGGCGATCGCCGTCGCGGCCGTCTTCGCGCTCGTGCTGCTCGTGGCGCTCGCAATGGGGGCGACCGACGCGATCTACGGTGCCACGATGCTCGCGCTGCAGCTGATCGTCCTCGCGGCCGTCATCGCCGCGGTGGTGGTCGCGCCGTCGCGGGTGCTCGGATCGTGGGCGCTGGCGATCGTGCTCGTGCTCAATGTGGGAACCGTCGGTGCGATGAGTGCGCTGCGCACCTCGGCGGCCGGAACCTACGGCGGTCAGCCGGGGAACGAGCAACCGGGGCACTCCTATCCGGGCATCAAGGGCGTCGACGAGGACGCGATCATGCAGGCACCGTCGCTCGAAGCGACGCAGAGCCGGATGGACGAGCTGTCGGCGAGGATCAGGGCGGAGCTGAGCGACGAGTTCGGCTTCACCTGGGTGAAGATCTCCGACCCGCTGCAGCGCAACGAGCGCAACGGCTACGGAGGCGAGTCGATGCTGCAGCAGCACACCGCGCCGGTGTGGGCGACCGAGCAGCCGGTGCACGGCTACGGCGACAAGCTCGACGTGATGAGCACGATCGACGACGTGCTGTACGAGGAGGGCGTGTACTACTCGCTGTACCCGCTCAACGAGCCGTACGACAGCATCTCGGACGACAGCCTCGAGCAGCTGTATGGCAGCGCCGATCCTCTCGAGCAGGTGCGATGGTCGTACTACACACAGCTGACCGAGCCGAGCTTCGGCGCGGGTGCACCGGAGCCGCCGCTCTTCTACGCGGAGATGATCGACCTCACGCACGACGACACCGGACGCTGGACGAAGCAGCAGGAGGCAGAGAACGCGAAGAACGGCACCCCGATGGAGGGCGTGCAGCTGATGTTCTACGGCACCCAGCTGCTCAGCGAGGCCGATCGCGACGCGTTCGAGAAGGCGCTGGAGGAGAACCCGGAGCCGTAGGGTCGGTCGGGTCGAGCATCGGACTCAGTCCCGCGGCATCGATACCGGACCCATCACGGTGCCGCGCAGCTCGCGCCGCCACACGGTGCGCTCGGCTCGTCGCTCCGCGCGGCTGGCGAATCGGTACCGGTACGCCACGGCCCGCACCCAGCGCGGCCGAGCGCCTCGGAACGGATCGTGTCGCAGCAGCGCCAGGGTCGCGGCGTCGGCTTCCAGCAGTCGCCGCAGCAGCATCGCGAACCAGTCGTCGAGCGAGCGCCCGAGCGGCAGGAACCACATCAGCCAGTCCAACCGCAGGTGGTACGGGGCGAACTGCCTCGGCACGCGATGCGGATCGCCCGGCTTGCCTGTGAACTCGTACTCCTGCCACGTTCCGACATCCGGATCGGCATCATCCGTGCCCTCGATCACGATCTCGATGCGCTCTTTCGTCACCGTGCCGAACGCCCCGTATGCGTTCGCCAGCTGCCAGCGGTTGAAGCCGGCGTTCATCAGCTGGCTTCGTGAGAACAAGTTGCGCGCGGCGGGAACGCTCAGCACGACATACAGGATGCCGACCGCAGAGGTGATCACGACCCAGTAGAGGGGGATGCCGTCGGGCACCCACGGCACCGCGGAACCGGGCATCGCGCCCGGAACGGAGAGCGCGGAGAACGCCAGCACCACGGTCGCCCAGTTCAGCCATGCGAAGTTTCCCGTGACGATGAGCCAGCACTGCGTGGCGATCACGATGCCGGCGGCGACGGTGCCGACGGCCGCAGGCCCGGTACCCGGAACCCAGAGGCCGAGGATCGGTGTGAACAGGAACCACGGCACGACCAGTTGCGCGAAGTGATTCCCCAGCACCTCCGCGCGGTGGAACCATCGCGGCAGCAGATGCGCCGTGCGGCTGAGCGGGCCGGGCATGGGCTGGGTCTCGTGGTGGTACATCAGCGCGGTGAGGTCGCGCCATTCCCGGCCGCCGCGGATCTTGATCATGCCCGCGCCGAACTCCAGCCGGAACACGAGCCACCAGAGCAGCACGATCACGACCGTGGCCGGCGGCTGGTCACCCGAGCCGAGGAAGGCGGCGAGAAACCCTGCCTCGAGCAGCAGCATCTCCCAGCCGAACGAGTAGAAGGTCTGCCCGATGTTCACGATCGACATGTAGCCGAGCCAGAGCGCGAGGAAGCACAGCATCGGCGCCCACGGCGGCCCGAGCTGCGGAACGCCTCCCGCGAGCGCGGCCGCAACGACGATGCCGACCCAGCACAGCGCGGCCAGGCGTCGGTCGGTGTAGCGCCAGCGCAGAAAGAGCGTAGGGCGCAGCATCCGTGGGCGGCGCCTGTCCCCCGCCGCCCATGCCAGCAGTGCGGAAGCGGGGAGCAGCCCCCGCTCCCCCAGCAGCGGCCGGAACTGGTTCAGCGTCGAGACGAAGGCGACGAGATAGAGCGCAGCGATGCCGCGCTGGAGCACCTCCCTCGCGAACCAGAAGTCGACAGCCGCGAAACCGTCCATGCCGGCAGGCTACGCTCGCGGCATGGTGCAGTTCTACGATCCCACCGAAGCCGAGGCGCTGTTCCTTCGCCGCTGCGTCGATCTCGCTGCCGAGGCGCTCGATGACGGCGACGAACCCTTCGGCTCACTGCTGGTCGGCCCGGATGGAGACGTCCTGTTCGAGGATCGCAATCGCGTGAAGGACGGCGACGCCACTCGACATCCTGAGTTCGAGATCGCCCGCTGGGCCGCCGAGCACCTGACGCCTGCCGAGCGCGCCGCGTGCGTGGTGTACACATCCGGCGAGCACTGCCCGATGTGCGCCGCCGCGCATGCATGGGTCGGGCTCGGCCGCATCGTGTACGCCGGCAGCACATCGCAGCTCACCGAATGGCTGCGGGCGTGGGGAATGCCGGGCGGCCCGGTCGCCGCGCTTCCGATCAGCGACGTCGCTCCCGGAGTGGACACGGCGGGCCCGGTCGAGGAGTTCGCCGATGAGATCAAGGGCCTGCACGCCAGGATGCGCGGGGTCTGAGCCTCGGGTCCGGAGCACGTCGTTCCCGTCGCCAGATCGTCGAGCGCGTCCACTGCATGATTCCCCGATGTCCGGTCGACGGCGCCGGTGCTGACGTCCCAGCGGGCAACATCAGTGCCCCTGCTCACCCCGTAGGATGGACAGCATGTCGAAGGTCCTGCAGTCCCTCCCCGTCGGCGAGCGCGTCGGCATCGCCTTTTCCGGTGGTCTTGATACGTCATGCGCCGTCGCCTGGATGAAGGACGCCGGTGCGGTGCCCTTCACCTACACAGGTGACCTCGGTCAGTACGACGAGGACGACATCGACTCGATCCCGCAGCGTGCCATCGAGTACGGCGCAGAGAAGTCGCGCCTGATCGACTGCAAGCCGCTGCTGGTGGAAGAGGGGCTGTCCGCCCTCGCGTGCGGCGCGTTCCACATCCGGTCGGCCGGTCGCACCTACTTCAACACCACGCCGATCGGGCGCGCCGTCACCGGCACGCTGCTCGTGCGCGCGATGAAGGAGGACGGTGTCAACATCTGGGGCGACGGGTCGACCTACAAGGGCAACGACATCGAGCGCTTCTACCGCTACGGTCTGCTCGCTCACCCCGCGCTGCAGATCTACAAGCCGTGGCTCGACGCCGACTTCGTCGCACAGCTGGGAGGCCGACAGGAGATGAGCGAGTGGCTCATCGAGCACGGTTACCCGTACCGCGACTCGGCGGAGAAGGCCTACTCCACCGACGCCAACATCTGGGGTGCGACCCACGAGGCGAAGACGCTCGAGGATCTGAACGTCTCTCTCGAGATCGTCGAGCCGATCATGGGCGTGAAGTACTGGGACCCGTCGGTCGAGGTCCCCAGCGAGGACGTCACCGTCACCTTCGAGCAGGGGCGCCCCGTTGCGATCAACGGGCGCGAGTTCACCGACGCGGTCGAGCTCGTGCGCGAGGCCAACACGATCGGCGGACGCCACGGTCTCGGCATGAACGACCAGATCGAGAACCGCATCATCGAGGCCAAGAGCCGCGGCATCTACGAGGCGCCGGGCATGGCGCTGCTGTTCGTCGCGTACGAGCGCCTCGTGAACGCCATCGTGAACGAGGACACCCTCGCCACGTACCACGAGCAGGGTCGTCGCCTCGGCCGCCTGATGTACGAGGGCCGCTGGCTCGAGCCGCAGTCGCTGATGCTGCGCGAGTCGATCCAGAAGTGGGTCGGCTCCACGATCACCGGCACCGTCGCCATCCGGCTGCGCCGCGGTGAGGACTACACGATCCTCGACACGACCGGCCCTTCGCTGTCGTACGCGGGCGAGAAGCTGTCGATGGAGCGCGTCGGCGACGCCGCATTCGGCCCCATCGACCGCATCGGCCAGATGACGATGCGCAACCTCGACATCGCCGACTCCCGCGCGCGCCTCGAGGGCTACGTACAGCGCGGCATGATCGGCGGCACGACCGGCGAGCTGATCGGTTCGCTCGAGGCGGGGGGCGCCGCGGCGATCACCTCGCACGCCCAGCCGTTCGACTCCGAGGCGGCCGAGGCGCTCGACAGCGTCGGCGAGGCCGCCGCATTCGACACCGGCACGGACTGAGCGGGTCGGCCGGCCCTTCCTCCTGGCCGGCGCGCTGACGCCGTGACCTGCCTCACAGCGAACGTCAGGTGAACGACGTCCGCACCCGTTTCGAATGTCGGCGGTCCGTGGCATGCTCTCTCGCAAGAGCGGGCAGTCGCTCGTTCGCACGCGATCGAGAGGGCACGACCATGACGTTCCAGGCAACTCCCTACATGCAGTTCAACGGGCAGGCGTCCGAGGCACTGGATTTCTACCATGACGTCTTCGGCGGCACGCTCGACGTCATGCGCTACAAGGACATGCCGA
The DNA here is from genome assembly GCF_900163665.1 of Frigoribacterium sp. JB110. Taxonomy (GTDB): domain Bacteria; phylum Actinomycetota; class Actinomycetes; order Actinomycetales; family Microbacteriaceae; genus Microbacterium. Next base: position 49,090 of record NZ_FUIA01000001.1, on the reverse strand, counting down.
TGGAGGGCATGGAGGGCGACCCCGAGTGGGTGATGCACGGCTCACTCACCCTCGACAACGGCGTCACGTTCTTCGCGGCCGACAGCCCAGGATCGCACGGCCATGGCAACGTGGCGATCTGCGTGTGGGGCGACGACGCCTCGCAGCTCGAGCAGTTCCACTCGCGACTGCAGGAGGGCGGTGAGGTTCAGATACCGTTCGAAGCATCGCCGTGGGGCGCCTACTTCGGCCAGGTCATCGATTCCTACGGCATCGTGTGGATGCTCGAGGGCGGCGAGTCCGACAAGTAGCATTGGCCCCGCTGCTGCTCAGTTCCGGCTGTTCTTCTCCCGGATCAGGTCGAGGGCGAGGACGGCGCCGATGACCGCCTGGCGCTGCGGCGGCGTGAGGTTCTCGGCGAGTCGCACCGCATAGGTCGACTTCCCCAGGAACGCGTTGCCCATGCCCGACCACTCACGTGAGACGGTCGCCATCACGCCGAGGGGGCCCACCAGCTCGAACTCGAAGCCGATGAAGTTGCCCTGGAGATCGAGTTGCTCGCCCTGCAGTTCGATCGTCACGCGCGTCTTGAAGAAGGCGATCCGCTTCACGAGGCTCGCCAGCGGGTTCCCCGCACCGTCGAGGATCTCCATGCGGTCGCGGCCGAAGGTGACGGTGTCCTTGACCTGGATGAGCGGATTGCCCGGGCCGTCGAACACCGTCAGCTCGCGAGCCCCCATGAACGCTCGCCCGAGCGCACTGCCGCCCGTCTCGACGTGGGCGACCTGCAGCCCCTGTGCGTCCGTGATCGCGAAGTCGTTCTTCGAGAAGTTCTTCGTCTGCTGGAAGACGAGCACGTTGTGCGTGAGGATCGACATGTCTGAGATCATTCCACAGCCCGTGCTCACCCCTGCGGCACGTCGAGGTGCGCCTTCTTCGCCTGTTTCCGGTTGCGCGCCTTCTGGAAGATCTCCTTCGCATCTGCCGGGTCGAGTCGGCCTTCCGCGAGCATCCGGATCGGGCAGCGCTTGCATCGAGGCGTCGACTTGCAGCACTTCTTCTTGGGCACGAGCTTCTTGCCCTTCTTGCCCTTCTTGCCCTTCGACATGACGACATCGTAGGTCCGCGCGAGCCCGCGACCTATCGGAACCCCGCGGCCACTCCGCGGCGGTGGTACTCGAAGATGATGCTCGTGCGAGTCGACGCGACGAAGGGCTCCGTCGAGAGGTTCTCGACGACGAACTGGCGCACCTCGCTCGAATCGGCGACGGCGATGTGCACCATGAAGTCGTCAGGACCGCCGAGGAAGAACAGCTGCAGCACCTGCGGCAGCTGTTTGACCTCGTCGATGAACGTGACGATGCCGTCGTGCCGCGTGCCCCCGCGCAGCGTCACACCGATCATCGCCTGCAGCCCGCGTCCGAGGCGCTGGTGATCGACGCTCGCGTGGAATCCGCGGATCACGCCGCGGTCGATCAGCGATCGAGTGCGCGCATGCGCCGTCGACGGGGCGATGCCGAGCGCGGCCGCGAGATCGGCGTTCGTGATACGGGCGTCGCCGCTGAGGATCCGGACGATCCTCCGGTCGAGCTCGTCGAGCTGCACAGCCGGAAGATCCTTCGGACGGAGGTCGGAATCTGCGGTTCCCATACGAAGGTTGTTAATACGCGACATCGATCTGTCGAAGAAACTGTGACAACCTCGCGCATTGGCCGAACGTACTGCGATTCTGGAACGAGTCCCATCCCCAGAGCCGAGGAGATCACCATGAGGATCGCCGTTCCCACTGAGGTCAAGAACAACGAGAACCGCGTCGCCGTCACCCCGGCCGGCGTCGACGAACTCGTTCAGCGAGGCCACGAGGTGTTCGTGCAGGCGGGCGCCGGCGACGGCTCCCGGATCGCGGATGCGGCGTACGCCGCGGCCGGCGCGACGATCACGCCCGGTGCGGGCGAGACGTGGGCCGCGGGAGAACTGCTGCTCAAGGTGAAGGAACCCGTCGAGGCCGAGTACGGCTTACTGCGGAACGACCTCACGCTGTTCACGTATCTCCATCTCGCCGCGAACCGACCGTTGGCAGAGGCCCTCGTGCGATCAGGAACGACGGCCGTCGCCTACGAGACCGTGCAGCTCGACGACGGTTCCCTCCCGCTCCTCACACCGATGAGCGAGGTCGCCGGCCGCCTGGCGACCACCGTCGGCGCGTACCATCTGATGCGCACCCAGGGTGGCCGGGGAGCACTGCTGGGCGGGGTTCCCGGCGTTCCCCGGGCGAAGGTCGTTGTGATCGGGGGCGGCGTCGCCGGCGAGAACGCGGCGGCGAACGCCCTCGGATTGGGCGCACGGGTGACCGTGCTCGATGTGAACGTGCGCCGTCTCAGCGAGCTCGAAACACGCTACGGGAACGGACTGATCACGCGTCACTCGACCCGCTACGCGATCGCCGAGGAACTCGATGACGCCGACCTCGTGATCGGCTCCGTCCTGATCCCCGGTGCCGCTGCACCCAAGCTGGTCACGGATGAGATGGTGCAGGCGATGAATCCGGGCACCGTGCTCGTCGACATCGCCATCGATCAGGGCGGCTGCTTCGCCGGTTCGCGCCCGACGACCCACGACGACCCGACGTTCGCGGTGCACGACACTCTGTTCTACTGCGTCGCCAACATCCCAGGGGCCGTTCCCGCCACGTCCACCCATGCCCTCACGAACGCGACGCTGCCGTACGTCTCGCGCATCGCCGACCTCGGCTGGGACGGGGCCGCCGCTGCCGACCCCGCCCTCGCCCGCGGCCTCAATACCCGCGCCGGCGAGATCACCAACACCGCAGTGGCCGCGGCCCTCGACGAATAGCTGACGACAACGCACCGAGCAGCGTGCCCACCACCCGCCAACTGACGGGGACGCGAGTGCGTCGATCGGAAGGCGGAGGAAGGAGTCGGGCCGAGAGCCCGGCGACTGACGACAACGCACCGAGCGGCGTGCTCGCGTCCCCGTCAGCGTCAGCCCTCGTCCTCGATGACCTCACGATCCCTATCCAGCTCGTCCCGCACCAGGTGCTTCGCGTCGAGCGTGCCGTTGCGGTAGGCCTGGCGCCCCGCCATATGCGCAGACAGCGGCGCGGTGGCGAGCTGAATGACGACAACCGGCACGAGGAAGCCGACAGCGGCCCACGACTCGAGCGAGACGGCGACGCCGGCCGCGATCAGGATGAGCCCGAGCACCTGCGGCTTCGAGGCCGCGTGGATCCGGCTCGGCACATCGCGGAACCGCAGCAGCCCGATTGCGGCCGTCAGACACAGCACGGCGCCCAGCAGCACGAGCGAGAGCGCGACGATGTAGAGGATCACTGCTCCGCCTCCCCGCTGTCGCCTGGCGCCCGGTCACTCGGTCCGCGTGTCTCGCGCCCGTCGCGCCCTTCACGACGGGCGACGAAGCGCGCGACCGCCACCGTGCCGAGCACCCCTGTCGCCGCGATCATCAGCATGATCGGCAGCGTGTCCGTGCGGCGGTTGATCGCCGCCTCCGCGCCCAGCAGGCACAGCACCATCGTCAGCAGCACATCGCTGGCCAGAGCACGATCCAGGATCGACGGGCCTTTCACCATCCGGATGATCGTGAGGACGGCGCCGACTGCGAAGACGACCGCGATCGCGGTCACGAGTATCGAGATGATCATCGTGCCTCGCTCCCCGACTCGGCCGCGCGACGCTCGAAGTACGGCGCGTCCCCTGCGCGGCAGGTCCTCAGCTCCGCGCGCGAACCGACGGCCCGTACGATCCGCTTCTCCCAGATGAGCACGTGGCGGCGCACGACGTCGAGATCAGCATCGGTGCGCACGCCGATGGCATGCAGGTACAGCACCCGGCGCGCGCGATCGGCCTCGATGACGGTCGTTCCCGGCACGAGAGAAGTGGCCACGGCGACGTGAGTCATGATCAGATCATCGTCGACGCGCAGCGGCGCCTTCACGATCGCTGCGGACGGTGTGCCGGGCCCGACGGCCTGCCAGGCCACCTGCAGTGCGCCCAGAACGACTTCCCACAAGAACTGCAGCCCGAAGATGAGGAGCCAGAACAGGCTGACGCGGCCCGTCAGGTCTGCGGGCGGCAGCCGGAACACGCGCGTCACCACGACCGCCACGACGATGCCGGAGACGGCCGTGAGCCACGTGAACTGCCCCCAGAGCAGCATCCACAGCAGCACCAGCCAGGCGAAGAACGGCAGCTGGTTCCAGAAGCGCTTCAGCGTCATGATCCCTGCTCCACCCCCTCGAGCTCCACGAGCGAGATGGGCTGCAGCAGCGACTCACCGATGCGTTCGCACACGTCGTAGATCGGACCGGCGAACACGGTCAGCGCGAGCGTGACCGCGACCATGCCGATCGTCGCGCCCGTCATGATCCTGGGGCTCTCGCGGCGCTCCGACTGGCTGTCGGCTGCCGGTGCCTGCTCCAGGTGCTTGAAGCGGGCGTCCGCGTCCGTCGCCTCTTCCTCGTGGCCGCGCCAGAACGACATGTTCCACGCCCGCATCAGCGCGTACAGCGTCAGCAGCGACGTCACGACGCCTGCGGCGATCGACACCCACATGATGGGCGTGCCGACGCTCGCAGCCGCGTCGAACAGCGCGAACTTGCCGATGAACCCGGAGAACGGCGGCAGCCCGCCCAGGTTGAGTGCGGGGATGAAGTACAGCGCGGCGATCAGCGGCGCCGCCGTGACGAGGCCCCTCACCCGCAGGATCGAGGTCGAGCCCGCGTAGCGTTCGATCAGCCCCACTGCGAGGAAGAGGGTCGTCTGCACCACGATGTGGTGGATCATGTAGTACACCGTGGCACCGACCGCCGCTTCGGTGTGTATCGCGAGGCCGAAGATCATGTAGCCGACGTGGCTGACGAGTGTGAATGAGAGGATGCGCTTGAGCTCCGCCTGCGCGACGGCGCCCAGGATCCCCACGATCATCGTCGCGACGGCCGCGATCGCCAGGACCAGATCGAGATCGCTGTCGGGGAACAACTGCAACTCGGTCCGGATGATCGCATAGACCCCGACCTTGGTCAACAGGCCGGCGAACACCGCGGTGACCGGCGCAGGAGCCGTCGGATAGGAGTCGGGAAGCCAGAACGACAGCGGGAAGATCGCGGCTTTCACGGCGAAGCCCAGCAGCAGCATGATGTGCAGCAGCATCTGCACGCCGTCCGGCAGCTCCCCCATCCGCTCGGCGATCTGCGCCATGTTCACCGTGCCGAGCGCGCCGTAGATCACCGCGATCGCGGAGAGGAAGATGACGCTCGACACCAGAGAGACGACGATGTAGACGGTGCCGGTCCGGATGCGCTCCTTGGTCGAGCCCAGCGTGATCAGCACGTACGAGGCGACGAGCAGGATCTCGAAACCGACGTAGAGATTGAACAGGTCGCCCGCGATGAACGAGTTGAAGATCCCGGCCGCCAGGATCAGGTACGTCGGGTGGAAGATCGACACCGGAGTGTCCTGATCGCGATCGGCTGAGCCCTGCCCGACGGAGAACAGCAGCACGGCGAGCAGCACGATGCTCGACACCGCCACCAGAAGGGCCGCGAGGCGATCGACGTAGAGCACGATGCCGAACGGGAGCGGCCATCCGCCGACTGAGACAGCCAGCGGCGTGCCGAGGTCGACCGCGACGAGCATCACCGCCGCGAGCAGGAATGTCGCACTGAGCGTGACCACCGAGACGCCGATCTGCATCCGGCGGTGACGACCGAGCAGCAGCGTGAATGCGGCACCCAGCAGCGGCAGCGCCACGAACAGCGGGACGAGCAGGCTCATTCTGCGCCTCCGCTCCGCCGGCGGCGCTCATCCGGAAGGACGATGCTCGCCGTTGTGACCGGCCCGACTGCGTCATCGGAGAAGTCGGTCCGCTCGGAGTCCTCCACCTCGGCGGCGTCCTCTTCGTCGTCGAGCGCGACGACTGTCTCGGATGCCCGCTCGCGCAGCGCGATGTCCTCTTCGTCGTCCCGCACTGTGTCCTCCTGGCCCAACTGCCACGATCGATAGATCAGCGCGAGCAGGAAGGCACTGACGGCGAAGGTGATCACGATCGCCGTCAGCATGAGGGCCTGCGGCAGCGGATCGGACTGCTCACCCGCGTTTCCGTGGAACGGCGAGACGCCGGGGAACCCCATCGCGATGAGCAGGAGCAGATTGGTGGCGTTGCCGAGCAGCAGGAACCCGATGAGCACACGGGTCAGGCTGCGCTCCATCATGGCGTACACGCCTGCGGCATACAGCACGGCCATCACGACCACCAGAGAGAGGGAGACGCTCACGACGATCCTCCCCTCTCCGGCTCGGACACGGCGCCCGTCGGCGCGGCGGCTTCGTCACCTGCGGCCGGGACGAATCGGCGACCGCCGTCGTCCATGATCTGTCGATCGACCTCGCCGCCGAGAGAGCGGAGCACGTCGAGCACCAGGCCGACGACGACGAGGTACACGCCGATGTCGAAGACCGTCGACGTGACGAACTCGACGTGTCCGACCAACGGCAGCTCCGCTTCCCAGACCGCGCGCGTGAGCGGATCCAGGCCGAACAGCATCGGCGCAACGGCCGTGCCGACGGCGAGCACCATACCGGATCCCAGCATGTAGCCGGCGTCGGTGGGTGCGGCGATGCCGAGCTCGTACCTGCCCCCGGCGACGTAGCGCATCACGAGGGCCAGGCCGGCGACAAGCCCGCCCGCGAAGCCGCCGCCCGGGAGGTTGTGCCCAGCGAAGAGAAGATAGATCGAGATGACGATGATCGTGTGGAACAGGATCCGCACGACGACTTCGAGAATCAGGGAGCGTGAAGCCGCGCTCATGCTCGCACCGCCGAGGAGCCACGCGCGTCGCGCCCCGCGGTTGCCGTCGTCCTGCAGCCGGATGCCGCCGGTCGTCTCGACCATGGGTGTGCGCCCGAGTCGCAGACGCTGCCTGAACGTGGTCTTCTTCCGCATCGCGCGGCGCACCCCCGTCATCCGGTCCTCGCGAGCCGTGACGAACACGAGCGATGTGACGCCTGTGGCAGCCAGCACGAGCACGCTGAGCTCTCCCATCGTGTCCCAGCCGCGCAGGTCGACGAGCGCGACGTTGACGATGTTGCTGCCGTGCCCGATCTCGTATGCCAGTTCCTCCCAGGCGACAGAGACCGGCTCGGCGATCCGCGCGCTCGAAGCGACGACTGCGACGACCGCCATCGTGACGCCCACCGCCGCGCCGATGAGCGCACGTATGACGGGCCTGCTCGAGCCGTGGTGGCTGCCCATGCGCGCCGGGATGCGCCGCAGCACGAGGGTGAACACCACGAGCGTGACGGTCTCGATGAGCACCTGTGTGATCGCCAGATCCGGGGCACCGGAGAGGGCGAACAGAGTGACCATTCCGAGGCCGGACACCGACACCAGCACGACTCCCGTGAACCGCTTGGTCGCCCTGACTGCCAAGATTCCCGCCGCGATCATCAGCACAGCGGCGACGGGCTGCGCCGGATGGTGCCACGGCTCCAGCAGCATCGTCCAGTCGCCGTGCACGACGAGAACCGCCGCCTCGGCTGCGACCAGCACGACGAACGAGAGCGCGACGTACGTCGGCAGCGAGCCGCGCTGGATGGCACGGGTCACCATGACGGCGAGTCGATCGATCTCGCGAGTGACGAGGTAGTAGACGTCGGACGCGGGCAGCGGGAGCAAGCGCCAACGGCGATACCGTTCGAGCCGCCGCGACGCCCAGAACACACCGACGCCCACGGCGAGCGAGGCGGCGGACAGGGCGAGTGCCGGCTCGAGCCCGTGCCAGAGCGCGAGATGAATGCCGTGCCCGCCCTGAGCAGAATCGGCGTACGCGCCGAGCATCGGATCGAGCACAGGGACCGCGATGCCGCAGGCGGCGGTGAGCACCGCGAGCAGCAGCGGGCTGGCGACGAAGTCGAGAGGAGGGTCCGGCCACGGCGTGCGCGCACGCACGCTGCCGTCGGCGTCGCGTTTGGTCCAGAACGCACCCCACACGAAGCGCAGCCCGTACGCCGCGGTGAGCGCAGAGCCGAGCACGATCCCCCCGAGCGCGACGCAGCCCCACACGCTGCCGGCGAGCGCCTCATCGAGCATCGCCGTCAGGGCGGTCTCCTTCGCCACGAATCCGAGCAGCGGCGGCAGCCCTGCCATCGAGGCGACGGACACGACCGAGATCACGGCGAGAGTAGGCGCCTGCCTGCCCACACCGCTGAGGTCGCCGATGTCGCGTGTGGAGAGCTGACGGTCGATGATGCCGACCACGAGGAACAGCGCCGCCTTGAACAGCGAGTGCGCCAACAGCAGCGTGAGACCTGCCAGCGCAGTGTCGCGCGTGCCGAAGCCGATCACGACCGTGATGAATCCGAGCTGGCTCACCGTGCCGTAGGCGAGAAGTCGCTTCAGATCGACTTCGCGCAGCGCCTGGAAGCCGCCGAGCAGCATGGTGAACACGCCGAGCGACACCACCAGCGGGCGCCACGGCTCCGCCTCTGCGAAGGTCGGCGCGAAGCGCGCGAGCAGATAGATGCCCGCCTTGACCATCGCCGCAGCGTGCAGATACGCGCTCACGGGCGTAGGCGCGGCCATCGCGCCAGGAAGCCAGTAGTGGAACGGGAAGATCGCAGACTTGCTGAACGCGCCGATCAGCAGGCAGACCAGGGCGATGTTCGTCAGCGCCCCTGACGGCGGGTCGCTGAGAATCGCGCTGATCGAGTTCGAGCCGACCTGCACGGCGAGGATCACTGCGCCGACGAACATCACCAGCCCGCCGAGCGTGGTCGTCAGCAGTGACTGCAGCGCCGCACGGCGGCTGGCGGCACGATTGAAGTAGTGGCCGATGAGCAGGTACGACAGGATGCTCGTGATCTCCCAGAAGATGACGAGCATGATGATGTCGTCGGTGAGCACCAGACCGTACATCGTTCCGGCGAAGCCGAGCAGCTCGCCGGCGAACCGCCCTCTGCCCGCTCCCTGGCCGCGGAAGTAGGTGGCGCAGTAGATCAGCACGATCGCGCCGACCCCGGTGACGACCAGGGTCAGCGCCCAGCTGAGTGCGTCCATCCGCATCGAGATCTCGACGTCGAGGGGGCGGATCCACTCGTATGCCTCGTGTGGCACAGGACCTGCGACGACCGCCGGAGCCTGCATCAGCGCGTGCACGAAGCCGGCGATGGGCAGCAGCGCGGCCAGATAGAACACGCGCGAGCCGAGGAATCGTGCGAGCGGAACCACGGCGAACGACAGCACCGCGAACACGACGAGGATCGCAAGCATGGCGCCTCCTCGTCGTCTGGCCGGCGCGGGTGCACAGGCGGCGGGTGTGATCCGGTATGTTTTGGGTCCGCATCAAGACTATCGGCCGATTGCTGAGTCGGCTCGGATGCGCTCGGACTAAGATTGTGCGGTTAGGTTGGTTCGGTGCGCCTCGTCATTGCCGAATGCTCCGTCGACTACACCGGCCGCCTCAACGCCCATCTCCCGCTCGCGAAGCGTGTGCTGATGCACAAGGGCGACGGCAGCGTCCTCATCCATTCCGACGGCGGCTCGTACAAGCCGCTGAACTGGATGAGCTCGCCGTGCCGCACGGACGTGTCAGAACCGGATGAGGAACTCGCCTCGGCGGGCGTCGTCGAGGTGTGGAAGGTGACGCACCAGAAGTCGGGCGACGCGCTCACCGTGCGCATCCACGAGATCATCTCGGACTCCTCCCATGATCTGGGTGTCGACCCCGGCCTGATCAAGGACGGCGTCGAATCCGATCTGCAGCGCCTCCTCGCCGAGCAGGTCGACCGGGTCTCCGAGGGAGCAGCGCTCGTGCGACGCGAGTTCCCCACCGCCATCGGCCCCGTCGACCTGATGGTGCGCGGCTCAGACGGCCAGCACATCGCCGTCGAGATCAAGCGCCGCGGCGATATCGACGGCGTCGAGCAGCTCACCCGCTATCTCGACCTGCTCGGCCGCGACCCACTGCTGACGGGCATCCGAGGCGTATTCGCCGCCCAGGAGATCAAGCCGCAGGCGCGCACTCTCGCCGAGGACCGCGGCATCGAGTGCCTCGTGCTCGACTACGACGACATGAAGGGGATCGAGTCGGGCGTCCCCCGGCTGTTCTGAGATCCCGATGTCCATCCGGTGGTCGCGCTTGTCTCAGTCGGGGAGCACGGGCCGCCGAGACGCACACTTCTTCGACACAGAAGTGTCCCGAGCGGCGCATCTCGATGACAAGTCGCATCTCGGCAGCCTGGGCGGGGCGATCCCGCAGGGGCCTGTCGATAGGCTGGAGGCATGGCTGATGTGCGCGAGTTCACCTGTGTTCTGTGGGATGTCGACGGGGTGATCGCCGATGCGACGGCCGGCATCATGCCGCGCGTGCAGCAGGTGCTCACCGAGCTCGGGCATCCGGTTCCCACATTCGACGACCTGCGCGCGTGGATCGGGCCGCCCATGCTCGAGTCGTTCCAGGTGCGGGCGGGGTTGAATCCGGATGAGGCGATCACGGCAGTCGGCATGTATCGCGAGCTGGCCTCCCGCGGCGGCTACGCCACGTCGGTCAGGTTGTACGACGGCATCCCCGAACTCGTGCGCGAGGTGAGCGAGGCCGGCGTACCGATCTCAACCGCGAGCACCAAGCCCGAGAACCAGGTCAGGGCCATCCTCGAGCACTACGGTCTCGATGACGCATTCACCGCGATCGCCGGAGCCCGCTCCGACGCGGAGATCAACGACACCAAGGCCGTGGTCGTCGGCAACGCCCTCGAACGGCTGCGTGCGGCCGGCGCCGACACCTCGTCGCCCGTGCTGATCGGCGACCGGCACCACGACGTCGACGGCGCCGCGGAGCACGGCGTCCCTGTCGTCTTCGCCACGTGGGGCTTCGGAAACCCCGGCGAGGAGGCAGGCTCGATCGCCACGGTCGACGCCCCCGCCGAGCTGCGCGAGCTGCTCCGCGCCGGCCTGCCCGCCCTCGCCGCGGCGTAGCACCGCCCGCACCGCACAGCCCCGCGCACCGCGAACGTCCCCTTTCGCACCGAGCGGGGCGCTTGGGTCCGGATGCAAGGGGCCCACTCGATCACAAGGTGCACGCTCGCGCAGACGCCGCGTGACGGCGCGACCCGGAGCGCCCGCGCCACGCAACTCCGCGACATCCGGCGGCCCCTGTGCCCCCCGCGGGCGATACGCTCTACAACGTGAGCTTCGATTCCATTACGCCCGACCAGCTGCGCGAGGTCGGCAGCCTGAAGTGGTCGTACTTCCCCGGCAAGACTCCCGCATTCGTGGCCGAGATGGACTTCGGCATCGCGCCCGCCATCACGCAGGCGCTGCACGATGCGGTCGACAACGGCGCGTTCGGGTACCTGCCGCCCGCAACCGACCTCGCCCTGCGCGAGGCGTTCACCGGATGGGCGGCCGAGCGCTACGACTGGCAGGTCGATCCGGATGACGTGAAGCAGATATCCGACGTCATTCAGGCGTTCGAGGTCGCGATCGAGCACTTCAGCGAGCCCGGTTCGGCGATCGTGCTGCCGACGCCGGCGTACATGCCGTTCCTCACCGTGCCTCCTGTGATGAACCGCAGGATCATTCAGGTGCCGATGCTGCGCACGGAGACCGGATGGGAGTACGACCTCGACGCGCTCGACCGCGCCTTCGCCGACGGCGGTGGGCTGCTCATTCTGTGCAACCCGCACAACCCGATCGGGCGGGTGCTGCGCCGCGACGAGATGGCCGCGATCGGCGAGGTCGTCGACCGCCGTGGTGCGCGCGTGTTCTCCGACGAGATCCACGCGCCGCTGGTCTACGCGGGCGGGCGCCACGTGCCGTACGCCTCGGTGAATGAGGTCAACGCAGGCCACACGCTCACGGCGACCAGCGCCTCGAAGGCGTTCAACCTGCCTGGCCTGAAGGCCGCTCAGGTCGTGCTGTCGAACGACGCCGACCGCAAGTACTGGGCCGACAACGCCCGCTCGCTGCATTTCGAGGCGTCCAACCTCGGCGTCGTGGCGAACACGGCCGCCTACACCGGCGGCGGCGCTTGGCTCGCCGAGGTGCTGGACTACCTCGACGGCAACCGTCGCCTGCTCGGCGATCTGATCGCCGAGCACCTGCCCGGCGTGCGCTACACCGCGCCCGAGGGCACATACCTCGGCTGGTTGGACTGCTCTGCACTGGAGCTTCCCGGCTCGCCCGCAGAGTTCTTCGCCAGCTCAGCCGACGTCGTGCCGACTGACGGCGCGCTCTGCGGCGACGGCAACGCACAGGCGGTGCGCTTCAACTTCGCGACACCGCGCCCGATCATGGAGCAGGCCATCCGCGCCATGGGCGAGGCAGTGCGCGCCCACTGACGCACACGGCACGCGAACGTACCACTTGTCTTCGAGCGGACCCGTCGCCTACGGACACAAGGCGTCCACTCGATCACAAGGGGTCCACTCGCGCTGATTCGCCACCCGACGACGAAGGCCCCGTCCGCAGAATGCGAACGGGGCCTTCGTGAGATCTGCCGGACTACAGCGGCCGGATGCTCTCCGCCTGCAGGCCCTTCGGGCCCTGTGCGATCTCGAACTCCACGCGCTGGTTCTCTTCCAGCGAGCGGTAGCCCTGCGAATCGATGGCGGTGTAGTGCGCGAAGACGTCAGAGCCGCCCTCGTCGGGAGAGATGAAGCCGTAGCCCTTCTCCGAGTTGAACCACTTGACGGTACCCTGCGTGCTCATGTATTGCCGTTCTATAGAGATGAAGCCGACTCAGATTTCGTGTCGGCCAGGTCCCACGCTAACCGTTCGATCGCTCTGGCGATAGGGCGCGAGAGAATCTGCTTCGGATTCACAGGAATCTTCCCCCGTGAAGACATAAAACGGCCCCCGCCGTTGGGGGGAAACAGCGGGGGCCGGACGACCGAGAGAGGACGTCTTCTTCCAGCATACGGCAGTGTCCCCCATTTGGGGGACACGAGCATCGAACTGCCCGGGCAGACGACGGCGCTTCCCGACCGTGTCGATGGAATGAAACGACGTCACTGCGCGCTGTAGCTCGGTGACCGTCCCAACAGAAAGCCGACTATGCGCGCGCTCATCCACGACACCTTCGGCGACCCCGCCCAGCAGCTCCGCGTGCAGGAGGTCCCCGATCCGGTGCCAGGCCCCGGCCAGGCGCTCGTGCGCACCACGCTGTCGCCGATTCACAACCACGATGTGCTCACGGTGTCGGGTGACTACGGCTTCGTGCCGCCCCTTCCCGCACAGTCAGGCACGGAGGCAACCGGCGTCGTCGAGGCCCTCGGCGAGGGCGTCGACTCGCTGCAGATCGGCCAGCGCGTCGCCGGCGGAGCGTTCGGTGCGTGGGCGGAGACGTTCGTCGCGAACGCGGCAGGGCTCGTACCGGTGCCGGATGCCCTGGACGACGAGTCGGCCTCACAGCTCATCTCGATGCCGGCCAGCGCCCTGGCGCTGCTGAACGCGCTCGGCGTGAGCGAGGGGGACTGGATCGCGCAGAACGCCGCGGGCGGAGCCGTGGGGAGGCTCGTGGCACAGTTCGCCCGCAGCCGCGGCGTGAACGTGCTCGGACTCGTGCGCCGCAGCGAGGGCGTCGCCGAACTCGCCGCAGCAGGAATCGATCGCGTCGTGGCGACCGACCAGGACGACTGGCGCGATCGGGCGGCCGAGATCACCGGCGGCGCACCCATCACCGTCGGCGTCGACTCGGTCGGCGGGCCCGCGGTCGGCGACATGCTCGAGCTCGTCGCCGACGGCGGCCGGGTCGTGCTGTTCGGCGCCATGGGCTCGGCGCGGATCGAGGCGGCGAGCCGTCACATCATCTTCCGTCAGGTGACGATCGAGGGCTTCTGGGGCTCCAAGGTCATGTCCGCGATGGATCCGCTCGAACGCGCCTCGCTCATCCGGGAAGTCGTCGAGCTCGCCGCCAGCGGCGACATCACCCTTCCGGTCGAGGAGATCTTCTCGTTCGACCGGATCGCCGACGCCGTCGCCGCCCACAACCGCCCAGGACGTGCGGGCAAGGTGCTGCTGCGGCCATGACCGAAGTGCCGGATGGGACCGAGCCGCGGATCGTCGCCGACACGCGCGATCTTGCGGCCCGTGTCGGCGAACCCGGTGAGATCGGCGCGGTCTGGAACATCCCCTCGGGCGAGCGCGACCTCGACGCGAACGTCATCGCACTGCCGCCGGGCGAGGGCATCGCCTTGCACCGGGGGCCGGCGATCGATGTACTGATCCATGTCGTCGCGGGAGCAGGGACGCTGACCACCGCGACCACCGACATCGCGCTCTCCCCCGGCCACGTGGTGTGGCTCCCCCGCGGATCCCGCCGCGCATTCACGGCGGGGCCGGGCGGCCTGCGCTACCTCACCGTGCATCAGCACCGCACTCCAGGGCCGCTGCTGGGTGCCTGAACGCGTGTCCTGAGGCGCCGGCGCGGATGCCGCACGCGCGGCTCGTCAGAAGTACGTGTCGATGATCTCGGTGATGCGGTCGTGGTCGTCGGCGACGGGGACCCTGCGCCACTTGTCGAATGCGGTGCACGGGTGGGAGATGCCGAAGCAGACCAGGTCGCCGGGTCGCGGGGCGAAGCCGTCCTCGCAGCTCAGGTAGGCGTGCTGGTCGTCCAGCTTCGTCACCGCTGCTCGATCGGCGATCTCGGAGACGACGCCGTCGGCGGTCCGCTGGCGGAGCGGAACGGGCATGCCCTCGTCGTACGGAGCGTCTCGTTTGCCCATTCCGATGATCGCGATCCCTGGTTCCGGCACCGACACCACGTGCGCCCAGATCTCCAGCGCGGCGTCGAGGCGCCCCTCATCCGGAATCCGATTGAACGCGGTCTTTCCCACGTACACGCCGTCGTCGTGTGAGACGTACGCCCCGCTGCGCAGGATCACCTGCGCGTCACCGGCGAGCGCCTCGCCGAGCTCGACCGCCACCCGGTCGAAGTACGCGCTGCCACCGGCTGTCACGATCGGCCGCTCAGGAAGCACGCCTTCCAGGCGAAGCCGCCGAGTGATCGCTCTGACGCCGTCGAAGTAGTCGGTCACCTCGGCGACGCTGCGCAGACCTCCCTCGTACGAGGAGACTCCCGCCAGCCGAACGCCCTCGATGTCGTGCACGATGTGCGCCAGCCGCGCCGCCTCATCCGGATGACGCACTCCCGTGCGGCCCCCGGCATGGCCGATGTCGACGAGCACCGGGAGCTCGACGCCTGCGCGCACGCCCTCGCGAGCCGCCGCGGCGCTGCCCTCGTCCGAGTCGACGAGGAAGAGGATCTCGCCTGCTCCCCCTGCAGCCTCATCCGCGATCCATCTCAGCGTCGCCGGATCGAGCACCTCGTTCGCGATCAGAATGCGCGAGACCCCGAAGCCGCGCGCCGCGCGCGCCTGATGCCCCATCGCGACCGTGATCCCCCACGCGCCTTCTGCAAGCTGCCTGGCGAACAGCTGCGGCGACATCGTGGTCTTGCCGTGCGGCGCGAAGCTCAGATCGTGCCGTGTGCAGAAGTCAGCCAGAGACCGGATGTTGCGCGCGAGCGCGCGCTCGCGCAGGACCATCGCGGGGAACGCGACGCTGCCGTCGAAGAGGGTCCGATCCTCCCCGCCGCCCGGCCACAGCCCCTTCGTCGCCCACGGCGCCGCAATCGTCTCGCTCATGCTCTCTCCGTTCCTGCACGGCCATCCGGTGCTCCCGCCGTCAACGATGACACGTCCCGGCGCAGACCGCGGCCTGGCGTCCTGCCCGTCAGCGCACCATCCGCGAGAACCGGGACGCCGGCCACGAGCACGTCGTCGATGCCCTCAGCGAGACGGAGCGGGTTCGCGTAGTCCGCCCTGTCGGCGACGGCGGCGGGGTCGACCAGTACGAGGTCGGCGTGGAATCCGGCCCACACGGCGCCGCGCCGTCCCAACCTCATCCGTGCGGCGGGGCGCTCCGACAGGCGGTGCGCCGCCTGCTGCCATGTCCACCTGCCGTCGGCGGCCATCGCCAGCAGCCGCGCGAACGCGCCGTACGCGCGAGGATGCGGCGCCTGTCCGACGAAGATGCCATCCGACCCGCCCATGAAACCCGGATGAGAGAACAGCCTGGCCAGATTCTCCATCGGCCGCTCGTCGAGCACGGCCATCACCGCACCGACGCGCATGTCTCCCGCGACGAGCATCCGGATCGTCGCCTCCGCCGCGTCGACGCCGAGCCGCTGTGCGATCTCCGCGAGCGTCAGCCCGGCGCACCAGGCCCACTCGCTGTTCGGCATCGAGGAGATCGTGATCATGCCTGGCCAGTCTGGCCCGAGGCTCGGGTGCTCGGCCACGCGCGGAAACCACTCGGTGCGCAGTCTGGCGACCTCATCCGGACTCTGCAGCCGCGCCGCCGCGTCGCCAGCGGCGAGCGCGCTGTACTCGGGCGGCAGCGTCGGCATCGACAGCAGCGAAGCGCCGCGCGTGTACGGGTACATATCGAACGTCGCGTCCGCCCCGCCGTCGGCGAGGTCGCCCATGAGGCGCCAGCCGTGCTCCGCGTCGAGGTGGAAGTGCGAGATGTGCGCCGCGACGCCGCTGTGCGCGCAGATCGCGGCGATCTCGCGCACGCCGACGTCCGAGCCCCGCTCGTATCCGCCCCGCATGTGCGTCACGTACAGGGCGTCGGCGGCTGCGACGGGCTCGGTCAGCTTCGCGATCTCGGTGGTATCGGCGAAGAGGCCCGGCACGTAGTCGAGGCCGGTCGACAGCCCGAGCGCGCCGTCACGCAGACCGTCTGCGACCAGCTCCTGCATCCGCCGCAGCTGCCCGTCGGTCGCCGGGTCGGCGGACATGCCCATCACGTCGTGGCGCACGGTGCCGGCCGGGACGAGGCAGCCGACGTTCACGGGCGTCGCGTCGTCGTAGGTCGCGAGCAGGTCGGCGACGCCTCCGCCGCGGAACTGCGGATGCTCGCCGTTGATCGCGGCGAAGTAGTCGCTCGCCCATCGCCCATCGCCCGGCGCATAGGAGACGCCGTCCTGGCCGGCGATCACCGTTGTGATCCCCTGGCGCAGGAGCGCGAGGGCCACATCCGGATCGAACACCCGCCCATCGGCGTGGGAGTGCGCGTCGACGAAACCGGGCAGCACGAGACGCCCTCCGGCGTCGATCACCTCATCGCCGACTCGAGGATCGATGCGCCCGACCTCCGAGATCCGGCCGTCGGAGATCGCGACGTCGGCGCGCGTTCCCGCCTCAGCGCGGTCGTCGACGACGGCGCCTCCCCGGATGACGGTGCGTGTCATGCGGACGCGTACCGGGCGAGCAGGTCGATCTGGCGCGGGTCGCTCAGCGCGGAGCCGACGGCGACGACCGAGACGCCGGCGGCGAGGAACTCCTCGGCGTTGTGCGCGTCCATGCCGCCGGTGGCGACGAATCGGATGCCGGGGAACGGGCCGCGCATCGTGCGGAACCACGAGGTGCCGAGCGTGGCGGCGGGGAAGGCCTTCACCCAGTCGACGCCGAGCGCCTGCGCGCGCTGCACCTCGGTCGCCGTGGCCACGCCTGGCAGGTGCGGCATCTCGCGACGATGGCTCGCGTCGAGCACGCTGCCGTCGGTGCCGGGCGCGACCGTGAAGGCGGCACCCGCGCTCGCGCTGGCCTCGACCTGCTCGACCGTGACGACCGTGCCGGATCCGACCCGCTTTCCCCGTTCCCGACCGGCTGCGACCACCGCTTCGAGCGACGCAACGGCATCCGGTGTCTGGATCGGCACCTCGACGAGGTCGATGCCGAGATCCCATGCCCGCGTCGCCAGCGCAACAGCCTCGGCCGGTGCCATTCCGCGCAGGATCGCCATGAACCGCTGCCCGTCGAACAGCTCGTCGAACGTCACCATCGCACCGTCTCCTCCTGCACTGCGAAGCGCAGTGCGTTCCATTCCTCTTCGCCGATCGCGGCGAGCTCTCTGAGCCGCTGTGCGGGCCCCGGATCCGGGGTGTCGCCGCGGTGCCGCAGCGCATGCGCCGCCATCACGTGGCCGCGACGCAGACAGGTGCGCTCGTCCGCGCCGCCCAGCCGACCGTCGAGGTAGCCGGCGGCGAACGCGTCGCCCGCCCCGATCGGCTCCACCACGTCGACAGAGGGTGCGGGAACGTGCACGCGCTCGGTGCCGACGAAGCTCGTCGCGCCGACGTCGGCGTCCTTGACGACGAGCGCACCGACATCCGGCAGCAGCTCGCGCACCTCGTCCGCCGTTGCGGTGCCCCACAGCTCGGCCGCCTCGTCGCGGCCGACGAAGACGATGTCGGCACGGCGGGCGTGCTCGAGCAGCACGGGTGCTGCGCGCTCGGATGCCCAGAGCCGAGGGCGGAAGTTCACGTCGAAGCTCGTCACGACGTCACCCGATCTGCCGGAGAGCACCGCGTCGACGAGGTCATTGCACGATTCCGACAGCGCGGCAGTGATGCCGGACAGGTGGCACACGCGGCGCTCGGCCAGACGCAGGCCCGCGAGATCGGCGGGGCTCATCGCCGAGGCGGCGGAACGCGCGCGGTAGTAGAGCACGTCGCTGCGGCCGTCGACGACGTCTTTGAAGTAGACGCCGGTCTGCCTGGTGCCGTCTTCGACGACGCGCGGGGTCTCGACGCCGCGGAGGCGCAGCGCTTCGAGGATCCGACTGCCGAACGGATCGGCGCCGACTCTGCTGAACCACTCCGCACGACGGCCGAGATGGGTCAGCCCGACCGCGACGTTCGACTCGGCTCCCGCGATGTGCAGCTCGGCCGTCTCGGCGCTGCGCAGACCCTCACCTGCCGCGGCGACGAGCACCATGCTCTCGCCGAGGCAGAGCACGTCGGCGGGTTCCGCAGCGCTCACCGCCTGATTCCGTCATGTTGCATTATTTGCACAATCTGTTGCGACATCCGATGTCCTTCGAGCATAGGTTCGCGGCGGGAACGACGTCAAGGCTGCTCCGCCGGACACAGCGCAGTCGACACACCGAATGCCTCCGACGCCATCCGCGGCAGTCCGCGCTTCTCGCGAGCACTGCGCCGAGAGATGACTGCGCTGTGCGCGCGACGCCCGGGGGCAGTGCACGGCGGGGCGCTTGGCCCGGGTTCGCGCGCTGTGACAGCATGAGCGCATCGCTCAGGCCGATTCCGGGGGACACAGTGTCGCAGACCGTGCAACGCGCGACGGAGCTCATCGAGTTCATCGCAGAGGACCCGCGCACCCTCGCCGAGGCGGCGGAGAAGTTCGACGTGCACCGTTCGACGGTGTTCCGTCAGCTGCAGACGCTCGAGCGCGCCGGCTTCCTCGTGCACCGGTCGGACGGTCGATACGCGATCGGCCCGCGCATCATCTCGATCGCCCAGCATGCACTGGAGCGCATCGACCTGCGCCGCATCGCGCACGACCACCTCATCCGGCTGCAGACTCGTGCCGGCTGCACGGTGCACCTGGCGCAGCTGATGGAGAACAGCATCGTGTACGTCGACAAGATCGAGGACACCAGCGGTGTGCGGATGTACTCCCGCGTCGGCCGAACCGTGCTGCCGCAGGCGACGGGGGTCGGCAAGGCGATCCTCGCGCAGCTGCCCGCCGCGCGCCGCGACGCCGTGCTCGCCGGCGTCGAATGGCACGCGTACACCGACACGACGCTGACTGACCGGAAGAGCCTCGACGTCGAGCTCGACCGGATCGCGCGGCGCGGCTGGGCCGTCGACGACAGCGAGTTCGAGGGATTCACGAACTGCATCGCCACGCCCGTGTCCAACTCGGACGGCACCGTCGTCGGCGCGATCTCGCTCACGTCGCTGAAAGCGCTGCACAACCTCGATGACCTGCGCACCCACCTCGACGATCTGCTCGAGACCGCAAGCCGGGTCTCGCGGGACCTGGGGTAGGGCGACGCACACGAGTGCCTACGAAGTTCGCGAACGCCTACGACATTGCATAGGCATTCGCGAAGAACGTAGGCACTCGCGCGGGGCGGAGACGACCGGGCGGAGACGACCAGGGGTGTGTTGCGTGTGGTGCAACAGCCTTTGTGATTCCTGCACTTTGCCCTAGCATCATCACGCCCGCTCTTGAGAGGAACACTGATGCCACGCACCGCCATCCGGACCGACGCCGCCCCCGCCGCCGCGCACACGTTCTCCCAGGGAGTCAGGCACGGCAACGTGCTGCAGGTCTCCGGTCAGGGTCCGATGGATCCTGTGACGAAGCGCTACATCGCCGAGGGCGACGTGCACGCGCAGACCCTTCGCACCCTCGAGAACGTGCGCGCCATTGTCGAAGCCGGCGGTGCGAGCGTCGCCGACGTGGTGATGTTCCGGGTCTACCTCACCGACCGCGGTGACTTCGCCGCCATGAACGAGGCGTACGGCGAGTTCGTCGAACGCCACGTCGGTGACGGCGTCCTCCCCGGCCGCACCACCGTCTTCGTCGGCCTGCCGCACGCGGAGATGCTGGTCGAGATCGACGCCCTCGCCGTCGTGGACTGAGCGGCCGCGTCAGCAGGCTCGCATCACCCGATCCGTGCTGACGCAGTCGCTGCGGCGACCCGGCTGACACTCCTCACGCGGCCACCGCCTCACCGGCTCCGGGCGCTCCGCCCAGCACTCGCCGAAGGATGATCCTCTCCCCCAGGGTCCAGGCCGTCGTCGTGAGCAGGTAGAGGGCGGCGGCAAGCGGCACGAACGCGGCGATCGCCGCCGTGAGGAAGGGCATGAAGCTCAGCACGCGCATCATCCGGGACAGGTCGGGCGCTCCATCTGGACGCTCCGCCGGCGTGGCCGGTGTCGGCGGCGCGAGCAGGCGGCGCGATGCCTGCGCGACGATCGCGATCAGCACCATGATCGCGACGAACACCAGAGCTGACCCCCAGTCGGCGGCACCGGCGACGATCTGCCCGATGAACCCTGCGTCCAGCGGGATGCCCAGGAACGTGTGCGTCAGCAGCTCGTTGGCGTGCCCGTCGACGGTCTGCCGGATGAACAGCCCGTAGACGGCCATCAGGAGCGGCGTCTGCGCGAGCACGGGCAGGCAGCCGGCGAACGGCGACGACTTCTCCGCCGCATAGAGCTCCATCGTCTTGCGCTGGAGCAGCTCCGGGTTCTTCTTGTACCGACGCTGGAGCTCTGCGAGCTGCGGCGCGAGTCGCTCCCGGATGATGCCGGCCCTGACCTGCGACCGGCCGACGGGTATCAGCACGATGCGGACCGCGATCGTGAGCAGGATGACCGCGGCCGCCGCGCTCTCGGTGCCGGCCAGCGGTTCGAGCAGCTCGCTGATCCGGGTGACCAGCCAGTATGCGGCGCTGATCAGGATGCGGATGGGTGGGAATTCGTAGATGTCCATGTCGTTCTCGTCTCGTTCGCAAGGAATATCGATCGATTGATCGCCTCGTGAGAACGACGGAGCCGCCCGCGGCGTGCGGGAGAGCATTCCCCTGCTGAAGTCAGCGGGGAGGAAGAGGTCGTCGCTCAGGCCGAGGCGTGAACGACGAACGACGGCGCGCGCACCATGGCGGTGCCGCGAGTGCCCGGCTGGCCTGCGAGCCGGCGGGCCGGGGTCGTGCGAACGCGCAGGCCCTTCGGCGGCGCATTCGGCGCGATCAGCAGCGCGCGAGTCAGTGTGCGCAGAGCCCGCGGAACGACGACCGCCACCAGGAGGGCACCGACAGCGAGGAAGAGCAGCGCCTGGAACGGCGACGACGGCACGTGCGAGCCGAACGCAACGGTGAGCGTGAGCACGATGAAGTGCAGCGCGATCCACAGTGAAACCAGCACCGCTCTCACCTCCCACCGCTCAGTGTGCGGCCACTCTACTCGGAACGTTCGCCGAGCAGGTGAGCCGGTGCGCCGCGGTCAGGCCGTCCGAACCCTCGCGCACAGCGAAACGCGCCGCCTCACGGACGACGACGGCGCGTCTCGACCGGACGACATATCCGGCATCGGGACCGGAGACGACGTTGGGCCCGACCATTCCGTCGGGCCCAACGTCATACCGTGCGCGAGGGGGGACTTGAACCCCCACGTCCGTAAGGACACTGGCACCTGAAGCCAGCGCGTCTACCAATTCCGCCACTCGCGCGAGTCGAGCGCGTGCGCTCTTTCTCAACCTGAAGATCCTAACACGGCGCGGGGAATGCGAACGAACCGAACATCGTCCGCTGCGGGAGCTCGAAGCCGCGCAGAACCGCGGAGAGGACGCGCTGCCCGGAAATCAATCCCCGAGGCACTGCAGAATCCTCGAGACACGGCACAATCGGCTAGGAAACGCCGTGTCCCGGCGATTCTGCCGCGGCTCGACGCACCTCGAAGGCCGTCCGCGTCGCTGCCACAGCTCGGTGCTCGCCAGCCCGCGCGCACAGCCTTCTGCACCTCTTCAGGCTGGTTATCACCGGCCGTGGCTACGATGGGCCAAACGTGGCCGACGGATGGAGAAATCGCTTGGGACTTCTGGACAGCTTTGAGAAGGGGCTCGAGCGTGCCGTGAACGGCGCCTTCGCGAAGACCTTCCGCAGCGGCGTTCAGCCCGTTGAGATCGCCTCCGCTCTGCGCGGCGAGCTCGACAGCAGTGCGGCTGTGGTCAGCCGTGACCGCATTCTCGCGCCGAACGATCTCACCGTGTGCCTCAATCCGGCGGACGCCGACCGGATGAATCGCATCGGTCCGGCGCTGAACAGCGAGCTCGACGAGATCGTCAGCAAGCACGCGGCGAAGCAGGGCTACAGCTTCGCCGGCCCCGTGCGCATCGCCATCAGGCCGGACGGCGACATCCCGGCGGGCACGATCCGGATCGAGTCGGGAACCGCCGAGGGCGCGCAGGTGTCGTGGCAGGCGGTGGTCGAGATCGCCGGCCGCCAGCACGTGCTCACCGCCGCCCGCACCGTGATCGGGCGCGGCAGCGACGCCGACATCACGATCGCCGACACCGGAACGAGCCGCAAGCACGTCGAGATCCTCTGGGACGGCACCAGCGCGATGGTGCGCGATCTCGGCTCGACGAACGGCTCGAAGCTCGATGGGGCGTCTGTGAAGAAGGCCCCGTTGGCATCCGGGTCTGTCATTCGCATCGGTCGCACCGATATCGTCTTCCGTGTGGTTCCCCGCGCATCCTCCCCTCGCCGACCGGCGCACGACGCAGCGACCCGGATATTCGACGCACAGGAGCGGCCATCGACATGACCGACCTCACCCTCCTTCTGCTGCGCGGCGGCTTCCTGCTCGTCATGTGGCTGTTCGTGCTGGCTGTGGTGTTCGCGCTGCGCGCTGACCTGTTCGGATCCCGTGCCCGAAAGCTGCCGGAGCCGCAGCCGGCTCGTACGGCGGCACCCGCCGCACCCTCCACTCCCCCGACCCCGACGCCCAGCGTCGCCACGACCGGCCCCGCCACGACATCGACGGTCAGCCGCATCGTGATCACCTCCGGCCCGAAGGCGGGCCTCGAGGTGCCCCTCGGAACCGACCCGCTCACAATCGGCCGATCGAGTGAGGCCGGGCTCGTCATCCGCGACGACTACACCTCGGGCCACCACGCACGTCTCGTGCTGTGGGGCGAGCAGTGGATGATCCAGGATCTCGATTCGACCAACGGCACGATGCACGACGGCGTGCGAGTGGCGTCGTCTGCGCCGGTCGCGGTGCAGACGGGTGCGCCGATCAAGGTCGGGGCGACGACCTTCGAGCTGAGGAAGTAGCCCCACCCGCATGGTCTTCGAGGGCTCCAGCGCCGCGATCTCCCACACGGGCAAGGTCAGGTCGAACAACCAGGACTCCGGCTATGCCGGTTCCAACCTCTTCGTCGTCGCCGACGGCATGGGCGGGCACGCGGGCGGCGACGTCGCCTCGAGCGTCGCCGTGCACAAACTCGAGCCCCTCGATCACGTCTACGAGTCGCCACAGCACGCCGAGAGCGCCCTGCGCGAAACCGTCGCCTCCACGGCGGGCGACCTGATCGAGATCGCCAAGCGCCGCCCAGAGCTCGCCGGCCTCGGCACCACGGTCAGCGCGATCGCGATGGTCGACGACTACGCCGTGATCGCCCACATCGGCGACTCACGCATCTACCTCTGGCGCAACGACTCCCTCACCCAGGTGACCACCGACCACAGCTTCGTGCAGCGCCTGGTCGACTCGGGCCGGATCACCCCCGAGGAGGCGCGCTACCACCCGCGCCGCTCGGTGCTGATGCGCGTGCTCGGCGACATGGACGCCCACCCCGAGGTCGACACGATCATCATGCCGACCCAGCAGGGCGACAGGTTCATCCTGTGCTCGGACGGACTCTCCGGAGTCGTCGACGAACCACACATGAACCGCACGCTGCGGCGCGACGACACCCCGGGCCGCACGGCGGACGCTCTGCTCAAGCAGGCACTCGACGGCGGCGCGCCTGACAACGTCACGGTCGTGATCGTCGACGTCGGCGGGCGCCATCCGGTGCTCATGGGCGCTCCGTCCGTCGTCGGCTCCGCCTCGAATCCGCAGGGAATCAAGGTTCCGTCCGCTCGCCGTCCGACAATCGGCACCGGATGGCTGCACCCCCGCAGCCAGGCAGCGAACGAGCCGAGCCACTTCGAGCCCGACTCCGACTACCTCGAAGAGCTCATCGAGGAGGACAAGCGTCGCGCCAGGCGTCGGCGCATCGTCGGCATCTCGGCGATCGTGCTGATCGCCGCCGCCGTCGCCGTGGCGTTCTGGGGCTTCACCCAGTGGACGCAGACGCGCTACTACGTCGGAACCGACGAGGACAGCGTCGTCATCTACCAGGGCATCCAGGCCACCGCCGGCCCGATCTCGTTCTCTTCGACGTACGAAGACACCGACGTGCCGCTCGACGGGCTCTCTCCGGCGAACCTGCGCATCGTCGAGCAGACGATCACGGCGCACTCGCTCGAGCACGCGGAGGAGATCGTCGAACGCCTGCGCGCCAACCTGCCGGCCGACGACGAGTCCGCCGAGATCGATCCGGAGCCGACCGAGACACCGGATCCGGATGGCAGCTCGACGCCCGAACCGAGCGAGACCTCGGGAGGTGAGGACGAATGAGCGACGACGTCGCGGCCGACACCGCCGTACTGAAGGCGCTGCGCCGCGTGCGCAGACCGGCACCGCGCCGCAATCGGGAGCTGCTCCTGCTGCTGTTCTCGATCGTGCTCTCCACCGGTGCGATGGCGCTCGTGCAGCTCGGCGCCCTCGGCGCCCTGGTGTACGGCGAGCTCATTCTGTCCGGCCTGCTCGGACTGCTGGCGCTCGCCCTTCACGTCGTGCTGCGCATCAAGACGCCCAATGCCGATCCCCTCGTGCTGCCGATCGCATTCCTGCTCACAGGCCTCGGCATCGCAGAGATCTACCGCATCAGCCTCTCTGGCACGAACCCGGGGGCCGGCACCAGCCAGATCGTCTACGCGGCCGTGTCGATGGTGCTCGCGGGGGCACTCGTCTGGCTGCTGTCGAACTACCGCCTCCTGTTCCGCTACACGTACCTGTTCGGCCTGGCCGGCATCGTGCTCCTGCTGCTGCCGTTCATCCCGTTCCTCAACGGCGGCGGCAACGCGAAGGTGTGGATCTCGATCGCGGGCTTCAACTTCCAGCCTGGCGAGATCGCGAAGATCTGCCTCGCGATCTTCTTCGCCGGCTACCTGGTGCGCACCCGTGAGAGTCTCGCCACGACGGGCAGACGCGTGCTGGGTCTCACGTTCCCGCGCGCCAGAGAGCTGGGCCCCGTCCTCGTGATCTGGATCGTCTCGCTCGGCATCATCGTGATCCAGCGCGACCTCGGCACGGGCATCCTGATCTTCGGCATGTTCGTCGCGACCCTGTACGTCGCGACGGGCAAGACCGGATGGATGCTCATCGGCGTCTTCCTCGCCATCGGCGGCGCCTTCGTCGCCTCGCGATTCATGACGTACGTCGGCTGGCGGTTCGACAACTGGCTGAACGCGTTCGACCAGGAGATCTACGACCGCGAAGGCGGCAGCTATCAGCTCGTGCAGGGCCTCTTCGGTCTCGCGCACGGCGGATTCTTCGGCACGGGTCTCGGCCAGGGCCGCCCGTGGCTGACGCCGGTCTCGCAGAGCGACTACATCATCCCGTCGCTGGGCGAGGAGCTGGGCCTGGTGGGCATCTTCGCGATCCTGTCCATGTACCTCGTACTCGTGGGCAGGGGCCTGCGCATCGGCATCGCCGGCCAGGACGACTTCGGCAAACTCCTCACCACGGCGCTGTCCTTCACGCTGGCGCTGCAGGTGTTCATCATGGTCGGCGGCGTCACGCGCGTGCTGCCGCTGACCGGGCTGACGACGCCCTTCCTCGCGGCGGGCGGCTCGTCGCTGCTTGCGAACTGGATCATCATCGCGCTGATCCTGCGCATCAGCGATGCCGTACGCCAACAGCCGAAAGCGGTGATCGGATGATGCGTCGAACGACGATCCGGATGGAGGCGACCGCATGACCAAGGAACTTCGTCGCCTCACGACCATCGTGATCCTGATGTTCCTCACGCTGTTCGTATCGACCAGCGTGATCCAGGCGGTCACGTCCGACAGCCTCGCCGCTCATTCGGAGAACAAGCGCACGCTCTACGACAGCTTCGAGGTGCAGCGCGGGTCGATCATCGCCGGAGGCGAGGAGATCGCCTCCTCCGTGCCCAGCGACGACCTGTACGCATGGCAGCGCCAGTACGAGCAGTCGCAGATGTGGTCGACGGCCACGGGCTATCTCAATCCGGTGCTGCGCTCGGCGACCGGTCTCGAGAGCGCGATGACGCAGGAGCTCTCCGGTACGGACTCATCCGCGGTGTTCGCCCGCTTGGAGCGGGTCCTCACCGGTCAGGACCCGCGGGGGTCGTCCATCAAACTGAGCCTCGACCCTGCCGCCCAGCGCGCGGCGTACGACGCGATGACGAATGCCGGATACACAGGCGGCGTCGTCGCGATCGAACCGGACACCGGACGCGTCCTTGCGATGGTGTCGACGCCGGGGTACGACGCGAACCAGCTGGCGGTGCACGACGACGCGGCCACGAACGAGGCCTACGACGCGCTCATCGACGATCCGTCGCGGCCGCTGCTCAACCGGGCGATCGGCGGCGACCTGAACCCGCCTGGGTCGACCTTCAAGATCGTGACCGCAGCGGCGGCCCTCGCCTCGGGCGACTACACGCCGGACTCGAAGCTGCCGAACGTCGCCGAATATGAGCTGCCAGGTTCCGGATCCGTCGTGCGCAACGCTGGTCGCGGAAAGTGCGGTTCAGGCGACGAGGTGACCATCGCCGACGCGCTGCGGCTGAGCTGCAACATTCCGATGGCCGAACTCGCCGTCGAGCTCGGCGATGAGGCGATCAAGGAGCAGGCCGAGAAGTTCGGGTTCAATGCGAGCTTCGACCTGCCGCTGACGTCGACGGAGTCGAGCTACCCGACGGACGGCCTCGACGACGCCCAGACCGGTCTGACCGGATTCGGCCAGGGTCAGGTGACCGCCACGCCGTTGCAGATCGCCATGGTGACCGCCGGACTCGCGAACGAAGGAGCGGTCATGAACCCGACGATGGTCGACGAGGTCGTCGGCCCGGATCTGTCCGCGCAGCAGACGACGCAGCCGACGGAGTTCGGCGAGGCGCTCGCTCCGGACCTCGCCGCGGAGATGGTGGAGATGATGACGGCGAACGTGAGCAGCGGCGTCGCTTCGAATGCAAGAATAGACGGGGTCGACGTGGGCGGTAAGACGGGCACGGCGGAGAACAGTGAAGGCGAGCCGTACAGCCTGTGGTTCACGGGGTTCGCGCCATCGGACGACCCAGAGGTTGCGGTCGCGGTCGTTGTCGAAGACGGCGGCGGCCAGGAGCAATCAGGTTCAGGAAATGCGATCGCGGCGCCTATCGCGAAACAGGTCATGGAGGCGGTGCTGGGCAGATGAGGCCAACACAGGGTGTGACGTTCGGCGGTCGCTATGAACTGAGCTCGCGCGTCGCGATCGGCGGCATGGGCGAGGTCTGGGAGGCGACCGATCACGTCATCGGGCGCACGGTCGCGATCAAGATCCTCAAGGACGAGTACATGGGGGATCCTGGCTTCCTCGAGCGCTTCCGCGCCGAGGCCAGGCACGCCGCACTCGTCAACCACGAGGGCATCGCGAGCGTCTTCGACTACGGCGAGGAGGACGGCTCCGCGTTCCTCGTGATGGAGCTCGTGCCTGGCGAGGCGCTCTCGACGATCCTCGAGCGGGAGACGTCTCTCGAGCCGAACCGCGTGCTCGACATCATCGCGCAGACGGCTTCGGCGCTGCAGGCCGCGCACGCGGCGGGCCTCGTGCACCGCGACATCAAGCCGGGCAACCTGCTGATCACTCCGGACGGCAGGGTGAAGATCACCGACTTCGGCATCGCGCGCATCGCCGATCAGGTGCCGCTGACCGCGACCGGTCAGGTGATGGGCACCGTGCAGTACCTCTCGCCCGAACAGGCCTCAGGCCATCCGGCCAGCCCGTCGACGGACATCTATTCGCTGGGCATCGTCGCGTACGAGTCGGTGGCGGGCAAGCGCCCGTTCACCGGCGAGTCGCAGGTCGCCATCGCGATGGCGCAGATCAACGACCAGGCGCCGCCTCTGCCTGCGGAGATCCCGCAGCCGGTGAAGAACCTCATCTTCGCGATGATCGCGAAGAAGCCGGAGGACCGCCCTTCATCGGCAGCCGCCGTCTCCCGCGCGTGCGCGGCCCTGCGCCGGGGTGACATCTCCGCGGCCGCGGCTGCGGTGCCTGCGATCGCCGACTCCGCAGCACTGGACGACGACAGCTTCACCCAGCTGCTCGACACGTCGGACGGCGAGAAGACCCAATTGCTCCCGGCGACCAACCCGCTGCCCGCGCCGGTGAACGGTGACGAGGAAGACGCGGAAGACGAGGCGGAGGAGCCGAAGAAGAAGCGCAGCCCGTGGACGTGGCCGCTGATCGCACTGATCGCACTGCTGGTCATCGCCGTCGGCGGCACCATCTGGGCGCTGGTGTCGAACTCGCTGAACGCTGACCCTGCGCCGACATCGCCGAGCGCCACGGCGACCGAGACGACTCCGCCCGACGTCGATGTGGCCGCCCTGGAGCTGATCGGCAAGACGTGCGATGAAGCCACCGGCATCATCGCAGCGGAGCAGGCAGACATCGAGCTGAGCTGCACGACGGGCGACGCGGCGACCGAGGAGGGCCAGGCCGGCACCATCTACCAGCTCTCCGACGACAGCGTGCCCGCCGGATCGCAGGTCGAAGCAACGGTGTACGGCGAGATGGCGACAGTCGACGTCGATGCGCTCGGCCTGGTCGGCAAGACCTGCGACGTGGCCACCGGCATCGCCGAGGAGGCGGGCATCACGCTGACCTGCGCGACCGGTGATCCGGCCGGTGAGGAGAGCGAGGTCGACAACGTCTACCAGCTCTCCGAGAGCGGCAGCGTGCCGATGGGAACCACCGTCGAGGCGACGGTGTACGGCGATGTCGAAGTCGTGGACCTCGGCGCGCCGGCGAACGGGCCGACGCTGAGCGCCACTGAGTTCGAGACCGACGCGACCGGAACGGTCAACTGGGCGGAGTACCGCCCGGAAGGCGCCACCCTGACCGGGTACGTCGTGGAGCTGGAGAACGCCCAGTTCAGTAACGGTCGGTCGACCCAGACCTTCGACCCGGGGGAGCTGAGCGCGGACTTCACCGTCACGGGCTCCGCCGGGCGCAGCGTCGTGGTGTCGTACTTCGCCGTCTTCGGCGAGGAGGAGTCCGGCTCCTCGCCGCCCACTAGCGCCGACATCATCGCTCCGGCAGACACCGACACGGATGGCATCGATCTCGATTCGTGATCCGGACGAGACCTCTCCCCCTGCTCTCTCTCAGGGGCAGTCGCGTGCGCTCGGTTATTCTGTGAGCTGGTTGTCGAAGGGGGGAACCTTCTGTGTCGCCTGAGAATCGTGTTCTCGCCGGTCGCTACCGCGTCGAAGACGTCATCGGCGAGGGCGGGATGGCCACAGTCCACCGAGGCACCGACGAGAAGCTCGGTCGGGCCGTCGCGATCAAGATCCTGAAGCGAGAGCACGCGGGCGACAAGGTCTTCCGCCACCGCTTCCGCATGGAGGCTCAGTCGGCTTCGCGCATGGCGCATCCGTCGATCGTCCGCGTCTACGACACGGGAGAGGCGACCGAGCGGGTCGGCTCGCGCGATGTCACCACACCGTTCATCGTCATGGAGTACGTGCAGGGAACGCTCCTGTCCGATCTCGTCGCTCGCGGCCCCGTTCCCAGCGGCGACGCCGTGGCCTATGTCGACGGCGTCCTCGAAGCGCTCGCCTACGCGCATCGCGCCGGCGTCGTGCACCGCGATATCAAGCCCGCGAACATCATGGTCACCGAGTCCGGTGTGAAGGTGATGGACTTCGGCATCTCACGGGCAGTGTCGGACAACGCGGCAACCGTCGCTGAGGCCGCCGCTGTGCTCGGCACCGCGAACTACTTCTCGCCGGAACAGGCCAAGAGCGAGACCGTAGACGCGCGCACCGACATCTATTCGGTCGGCGTCGTGCTCTACGAGCTGTTGACGGGCCGTCCGCCGTTCGAAGGCGAATCGCCCGTGGCGGTCGCCTACCAGCACGTCAGCGAGACCCCGGCCGTTCCGAGCCGGCTGAACTCCGATTCGCCTGGTGCGCTCGACGCCGTCGTGCTGCGAGCCCTCGCGAAGGACCCGTTCCAGCGCTTCCCCGACGCGGCGACGTTCCGCGAAGCCCTCGACGCGGCCACCAGCGGACGCGAGCCGTCCAAGCGCGCGATCGGCAAGCTCACCGACGCCCTGTACGGCGCGAATCCGCGGCACGCACAGGAGACGCAGCGTTCTCTGCGCCAGCTCTCCAGTGACACCACCATGGTCCGCACACAGTCAGGACCCCCCGTGGCGTGGATCTGGGCCGCTGTGGCGTTCATCGCCGTGATCGTGATCTCGATGCTCATCTGGGTGATCTCGCTGCAGCCGTTCTCGGCGGATCCGACCAACGCTGTGGTCGTACCCGAGCTCGTCGAAGCCCAGCACGAGGAGGCCGTCGAGGAGCTCAGCGATCTGGGGCTCGCCGTTGCGGCGGTCACGGAGCAGAGCCGTGAGATCGAAGAGGGCGCGGTCATCCGGACCGATCCTGTCGCCGGCACGTCGCTCCGACCCGGTACTCGGATCACTGTCGTCGTCTCGGGCGGCCACGAGGTCGTGGCCGTGCCCGAGCTGGTGGGCACGTCGCAGGAGGCGGCCCAGCAGGAGCTGAAGGACGCAGGGCTGAAGGTCGGCCTCGTCGCACCGCGCAACGATCCGGAGGCGGAGAAGGGCCGAGTGCTCTCTGCAAGCGCAACCGCCGGAGATGAAGTGCTGATCGGGTCGACGATCAATCTCGTCGTGGCCACCGGTGAGGTGGCTATCAGCGACTACACCGGCTTCACCGTCGACAGCGCCACCCGCGACCTGGAGGCTCTCGGGCTCACGGTCGCGTCCGCTGGCGACGACTCGTGCGCCGCCACCGACCCGGCGACGGTCGTCGCACAGTCGATCGGCGCCGGCGACACGAAGATCGCTTCGGAGATCAACCTGCGCTACTGCTCAGGCGAGTGACGCCGGGCGGGCCTCATGTTCCGAGGCACCGCGGGCGAGGCCGGCGCTCGGCGCGTGCCCGCCTTCGAAGCCCAATCGCGTACGCGTCCCGGGATGAGGGAGCCGACGCTGTGCTTCGGCGACCGTAGCCGTCTATGCCAGATAGGCGGCGATGGTCGCTGCCGACTCGTCGATCACGCCGTTGTCCGGCACGTAGTTCGAGGCGATCCACGGGAACGCGTAGAAGAACAGCCCGTACAGCGCAGCCGCGATCAGGGCGAGGAGAATCAGCAGCCGCACCCACCACGGACCGGGAAGCACACGCCACAGCGCACCGTACATCAGGCCGCCCCTTCCGTCAGCGATTCCGGCTCGCCATCGGAGCGCGGCTGGAACGAGTCGAACACACCGTAGGCGACGATGCGCTCGGCGAGCGAGTACTTGGGCGAGCAGGCCGTCAACGTGATGTAGCGCCCGTTCGCGGGAACCTCTGGGCTCTGCGGCACATCGAGCAGCACGTCGGTCTCGTCCGGGCGGACGTACTCGAGTGTCCGGAAGCGGTACGTGTACCAACCGGCCTCGGTCTCGACGACGATCGCGTCGCCCGCGTGCAGCGTCGCGATCTCCGCGAACGGCTTGCCGAAGGTGGTGCGGTGGCCGGCGAGCGCGAAGTTGCCGACCTCGCCGGGCAGCTCGGTTTCGTTGTAGTGCCCGATGCCGATCGGATCGAGCGTGATGGGCCGGGTCGTGCCGCCTGCCATCGGCATGGCGTAGTCGTCTCCCCATCGCGGCACGTGCATGACCCCGAAGCGTTCGCCCTCGCCGGGAGCAGCGACGGCTGGCGGTTCGGCGTCCGAGTCGCCGGAACCATCGGACGACGAGTCGTCGTCATCCGTCGCCTGCTGCGCCCACTGCTGCGACAGCTCATTGCCCTGCTGATTGCGTTCGGCTCCGTAGATCATGTCGCCGATCCACAGCTGCCACGCCACGAAAAGCAGCAGCACGACGCCAGCGGTGATGAACAGCTCGCCGATCACGCCGATCACGCTCACTCGGCGACGCGGTTTCCTCTGCTTGCGCGCCGCGACGCGCGTCAGCGGCTGGTCCGTCATGGTCACCATCTTAGAGTGCTCAACCTCTGCGAATCCGCCACGGCGGCCTGCTGGTTCCGCGGCGGACGCATCCCCCAGTAGACTGTCGGCATGGCACGTGAGACCGACGAGACACCAGAGCGCCCCGCTGGCGCCGGCGCCCCCAACCCCGTGTGGTTCAAGCCCATCATGGTGGGATTCATGCTGCTGGGGCTCGTGTGGATCATCGTGTTCTACCTCACCGACCAGCAGTTCCCCATCCCCGACATCGGCGCGTGGAACCTCATGATCGGTTTCGGCATCGCCTTCATCGGATTCCTGATGACGACGCGCTGGCGCTGACACACGCTTCGAACGAACCCCGCCCTCCGTGGCGGGGTTTTTTCGTACCCCGCGCCGAAGGGCGCCTTGCGCCTTCCTCAACGCAGCTGATCGAACTACACCCATGTGATTCATCCACAGGGCTCTCCCCAGGCGTGAATAACACGTGTGTGATTCTCCCCAGATGGGGACAATCCTGTGGATAACTCCGGGGAAAACCCTCGTAGGACAGTGGACAAACCACCTCGTCGCGGTGGAAAACGAGGAAAAAGTGTGGAGAAACGGTGGACGAATCGACCGGCGCCGACCCGCGCACGAGCTCACATCCGCGCCGCGGCGGGCGACGGCGCCCTCGCGTCCTGTGGATGAGCCCTCAGCGCATGCAGAAGCGGCCGGACCCGTCTGGTGAGACGAGTCCGGCCGCTGAGTCGATGTGCCGCGGTTGTTCGACCGCTCAGGTCAGCGCGACGTAGCCGAGGAGGGGCTGCAGGCAGAACAGGGCGACGAGACCGACGCCGATGGCGCCGAGCCCGAGGTACTGCTTCGAACGCTGGTCTCGCCGGCGCGTACGCGTGAAGACGAGGCCGCAGAGCGCACCGACCGCGAGACCGCCGACGTGCGACTGCCACGACACGTTCATCCCCGGAATGAAGCCGAGCACGAGGTTGATGCCGAGCACGACGATCATGCCCGTCATGTTGGCTCCCAGGTGCCTGCCGATCACCAGCAGACAGCCGAACAGGCCGAAGATCGCCCCGGATGCGCCGACGACGGGCGTCGTGATCGCCAGGACTGCCGCTGCGGCCGATCCGCCTGCCGTGCTGAGCAGATATGTCGTCACGAAGCGACCCGTACCGAGAAGCGGCTCGAGCTGGCGGCCGATCATCCACAGCGCGAGCATGTTCAGCAGCAGATGCATGAACCCGCCGTGCGTGAGCGCCACGGTGAGGATTCGCCATGGCTGGAACGGGCCCATCTCCGGCGCCAGGCCGGCGAGTGCCGGAATCGTGGGATAGATGTCCGGGGCATCGAACATCAGGAACCGCCTGATCGACAGCCCGCCCGCCTGGCCGGCCCAGTCGACGAGGAACAGCACGGCGGTGAGGATGAAGATCCACATCATCCCGCGAGTGCCGCCGCCCGTCAGCGCCGCGACCCCGCCGCCCCTGCCCCGCCACCGGCGCTGGGCGCGCTTGATGGCGGGGCTGCGGTTCTTGCGCTGCTCCTTGATGCACTCGGGGCAAATGAAGCCGACCGACGCCTGGGTCTGACATTCGCCGCAGATGGTCCGCGCGCACCGCTGGCACAGCACGAAGCTCTGGCGCTTCGGATGCCGATAGCAGTAGTTGTCGCGGTTGCTCGCGAAGTCTCCCGTACTCACGTGCGGTCAGCGCTCGCGGTCAGACCGCGGCGATGTCGACCGACGTGATCACGACGTCCGAGGTCGGACGATCCTGCGCGCCGGTGGGAACTGCTGAGATGGCGTCGACGACGCGCTTCGAGTCGTCATCGGCGACCGCACCGAAGACGGTGTGCTTGCCGTGCAGGTGCGGCGTCGGGCCGGTCGTGATGAAGAACTGCGAGCCGTTCGTGCCGGAGAGCTTGCCGAACGCGTCGGGGCGCTTGCCGGCGTTCGCCATAGCGAGCACGTAGGGCTCGTTGAAGCCCAGTTCGGGGTGGATCTCGTCGTCGAAGTTGTAGCCAGGGCCGCCGATGCCCTGACCGAGCGGGTCGCCGCCCTGGATCATGAAGCCCGGGATGATGCGGTGGAAGATGACGTCCTTGTAGAGGGGGCCTTCGCCCTTCTCGTCCGTGCGGGGGTCGGTCCACTCCTGCGAGCCGTCCGCGAGGCCCGTGAAGTTCTTCACCGTCTTCGGCGCGTGGTCGCCGTAGAGGTTGACGACGATGTCGCCGTGGTTCGTGTGGAGGGTTGCAACTGCAGTGTGAAGAGCCATGCCGTCCATTCTTTCAGGTTCCGGCTATGGGGTTGCTCCGATCCCTGCGAGATTCGTCACTATCTCGGCGCGGTAACACTTCCCGTGGCAGGATATGGATTGACCGGTTCCGTCAGCGATCAGGGAGGGCACTGTGAGCCTCAGCCCGAGCAAGAAGCAGAAAAAGGAGCTCAAGAAGCTCCAGAAGTCGGCAGCAGAGCTGTGGGAGAAGCAGCAGGTTGTCGCCGGCGATGCCGCTGCCCTGGCACGCGTCGTCGGGAAGCAGGCCAAGCGCTTCGGGCGCGAGCGGCTGGCTCCCGCCGCTCAGGAGAAGTACGACGAATACCTCTCCCCCTACGTCGACCGGGCGCGCCCCTATGCGGAGCGCGGCTACGCGGCGTCCAAGAAGACGCTCGACAACCGCGTCCTCCCCGCCGTCGGCTCGCTCGTCGGCCGTGCGGCCGGCGCATGGGACGCGGCGCGACAGGCCACCGGACGCACGGTGATCGTCGAGCCGCCGAAGAAGAAGCGCAAGACAGGCCCCGTACTCGCCGTTCTTCTGGGCCTCGGTGCCGCGTTCGGCATCGCGTTCGTCGCCTGGCAGACGCTCCGCGCGGACGACGAGCTGTGGGTCGCCGACGACCCGCTGTCGGCCCCTGACGCGTAAAGCGCTGAGAAAGCCCCACCGTCGATCGCTTCGCCGCGACGGTGGGGCTTCTTTCGCACGCCGGATGCCGCCACGGGCATCCGGCGCAGCACAGGTTGGTGAGAGGGGAATCGGATGACGGATCGTTCCGATCGGGTGCGCGCGGCCGCCGAGTCGCTGGGCCTCGATGTGCGGATCGAGCAGACGCCGAATGCGGCATCTCTCGAAGAGGCGGCACGGCTGCGCGGAGTCACCCCGGCCGACATCGTGAAGTCATTGGTCGTGAAAGGGAAGGGCGACGCCTATTATTTCGCCCTGGTTCCCGGCGACCGCTCGATCTCGTGGTCGAAGCTGCGCGGCGTCGTCGGGGTCAACAAGCTGCGACTGCCGGAGGCAGAGCTCGCGCTCGAAGCGACGGGCTTCGAGCGCGGAACGATCGTGCCGCTCGGCTCAACGACGGCGTGGCCCGTGTATGCCGATGAGCGCATGCGAGGAAAGCACGTCTCGATGGGGGCAGGGGCGCACGGCAAGGCGCTCTACGTCGACGCCGACGCCCTGATCGACGCACTCGAGGCGACGATCGCCGACATCACCGACGCGATCTGATCACGGTCCCGACCTCGCGCCGGATACAACGCCTGATCGCGCTGTGGACCAGGTACGTCAATCGGTGCTCACCACACGCTGCCGACGGCGAACGGACATACACGCCGACAGTCGTGTTCAGGAACTCTCACCGCCGCTGATGGTGCCGCGCGCGATCGCGCCGTCGAACCAGTCGAAGTGCACGTCCACGGCGCGCATCGCGGCATCCGGATCTGAGTCGCGCACGGCCTGGTAGATATCGACGTGAAGGTCAGTCAGCTGAGATACGCGCTCCGCGAGCGGCACTTCGCGCACTGTCGCCCACAGGATGTCCCGAAGCATCTCGCCGAAGAACTCCAGCCCTGGCACGCCAGATGCGGCGATGAGCGCCGTGTGAAAGGCGTGATCGGCCTCCCGGAACGCACCGTCATCGACGGATGAGGCCATCCGGTCCAGGGCCACCGCCATGTGCGCCAGGTTGATGTGATCGATGCGCATCGCCGCCTGCCGCGCTGCTTCGCGTTCGAGCGCACGGCGCACGGGCATCATCGACCCCGGGTTCAGGTTGTTCACGAGCATCCCCATCGCGAGGGTGTCGCTGGTCATACGAGACGACAGCCCCCGCAAGTAGGTGCCGGATCCTGCCCTGCGTTCCACGACGCCGATCGCTTCCAGGCGCATCAGACGGTCGCGCAGCGCTGTTCGGCTCACCCCGAGCGTATCGGCGAGGGCGCGCTCGCTCGGCAGCCGCTCGCCCTCGCGGAGCGAGGAGAGCCGACGGATCAATCGACCGACCAGCTCATCCGCGAATGGGATTTCGGGCGGGTCCGGGGGCGTCGACGGCGGTTCCTCGGTCATGGCGCCTCACTTTCTCGAGCCGCCCGTCCCGTCGCCGTCCTCACAAGGCGCCGTAGCCGACAAACAGATCGGGCTCATCGACAAGGCTACCGAACAGCTCCCCATCCGACGGGATCACGGGATTCTCGATCGGGCGCGCGACCCACGTGGTGTTGATGTAGTGCTTCCACGTCACGTTCTCTGATGCGATGTTGCCTCCCCACGTGCCGCAGCCCAGATTGATCGTGAGCGGCATGCCCGTGGTCCAGCCGCCAGCGTTCGACTTCGTCGTCGCCTGGCCGACCGCGACGCGGACGGTGTTCGTGCTCTCTGCGAACCGCATCACCCGCTCGTTGTCCGCCGAGTAGATACCGCAGGAGTGACCGGCGCCGCTGTACGCGTGGACACCGTTGACGATATCGATCGCGTCGTCGAAGCCGTTTGCGCGGTAGAGCGCGACGACCACTGAAAGCTTCTCGCCGGAGAAGGGGAACTCCCTGCCGAAGCCCGACTCCTCGACGATCAGCCAGTCCTCACCGTTCGCGAGATCGATTCCCGCAGCCTCGGCGATCACTCCGGCCGGTTTGCAGATCAGGTCAGCGTTCAGGTGGCCGTCCGCGAAGAGCACCGACCGGAGTCGCTCCTTCTCCTCCGACGTGCACACGTGGGCACCCGCACGCCGGAAGGCAGCAATGGCGTCCTCGTACACGTCCGACACGACGACGGCCGCATTCTCAGTCGAACACCCGATTGCGAGATCGCTGCGTTGCGATGAGGCGATCTCGGATGCGACGTGGTCGAGATCCGCTGTCTCGTCTGCGACGGCGACGGCATTGCCCGCCCCGACCCCGTACGCAGGCGTCCCCGAAGAGTACGCAGCCTTCACCATCGGCGCACCCCCTGTTGCGACCACCAGGTCGGCGCCGCTCATCAGCTCGTTGGTCTTGTCCACGCTCGGGCTCTCGATGCACAGAAGCAGATCCTCCGGGACATTCAGTCGTCGCAGCAGTTCTCGCAGCTCCGCCACGATCCGGGCCGTACTGCCCTTGGCACGCGGATGCGGCGAGAAGACCGTCGCATTGCGACCCATGATCGCGTTCATCGCGCCGATGAATACGACACCCTCCGGCACCGTAGTCGGCACGAGCGCGGCGACGACGCCGACCGGCTTGCCGATCTTGACCAGGCTCCTCGCCTCGTCCGTCTCGATCACGCCGACCGTCCGCGCCGCCTGGTAGTCGCGCATCAGCACGCGAGCGCGCGTCGAGGTGCGCGTCACCTTGCTGGCCACATCACCCAAGCGCGTCTCCGCGAAGACCATCTCGGCCCAGTCCGAAGCGCGCTGGACCGCGAGCCATCCGATCGCGCCGGCTATGCGACGCACTTGTTCTTGGTCGTAGCTCGCGGCGATCCTCTGGGCCGCGCTGGCGCGGACGATCAGCTCGGGGATCTCTGTGGTGGTCATTGTTCTCTCCTTCATACGGAATCGGATGGCGTCGGGGCGGCCTCGAGGGTTGCGAGTATCCGCCTGGCTCGTGCAAGCACTGGGGCATCGATCATCTGCCCGTGAAGCGCGACCGCTCCGACGCCCCGCTCGGTCGCGTCCGCAGCGGCGCGCACGACGTCCCGCGCCCACTCGATGTCGTGCGCACCAGGGCGGAACGCCTCGGCCACGATCTGCAGCTGCGAGGGATGGATGCAGGCCTTGCCTGTCATGCCGCACGACCGGGCAATGCGTGTGTCGGCGACAAGCGACACCTCATCGGCAATGTCGAGCTGGGGCGTGTCGATCGCCATCAGGCCGTGCGCGCGCGCGGCGACGGCGAGCTGGTGACGGGCGAACCGGATCTCCTCGCCGCCCCGGGTGCGCGCGACGGCCAGCTCCGCGGTGAGATCCTCGGCACCGAGTTGGAGCCCGGTGAGCCGCGGGCTGGCCCGACACAGGCTCCCCAGCTCGAGCAGCCCCATGCATGTCTCAACCAGCGCCACGATCGGAATCGAGCTTCCCTGCGCGTCGAGGCGGGCGTCGAGGGCGGCCAGTGACGCAGGTTCTGCTTTCGGCAGCACGATCGCATCCGGCGCCGTCGCGACGATCATCGCGACATCGGCACGATGCTCGTCGCTGTCGCCCGGATTCACCCGCACCCAGCGGGCCCCTCCGCGAGTGCGCGACAGTTCAGCGGCGACATGTTCCCGCGCCGCACCCTTCTGGTCGGGGGTGACCGCGTCCTCGAGATCGAGGATCACCGCGTCCGCCTCGAGAGTGCGCGCCTTCTGGATCATCCGCGGCGAACTCCCCGGAACGTAGAGCGCGGCCCTCACCGCGCACTCCGCTGCGGATCGATGATGGCGCGGGCAACCTGCTTGTTCGCGGCGCGCTCGAGCGCGAGCTGCGTTTCTTCGAGCGCGTACTCCCTGTCGGTCAGCGAGGAGAACGGGAAGCGGTGCCCTTCCCGCGCCAGCAGACGAAGCGCCCTCGCGAGATACCATGGCTGGTACCTCAGCGTGCCACGGATCGTGAGGCATTTGCGGGTGATGAGACCCGGCAGGATCGCGGCTGCGCGTTCCTCCGACACGCTCACATTGCCGACCTCGACGACCTCTCCGCCGGCGCGCACGAGCCGGATGGCCTCGTCGAGCGCGACAGGCACCCCGGCGGCCTCGACCACGATGTCCGGTTCGCGCCCTGCCAACTCGACGATCCGCTTGCGGCGGTCCTCGACTGTGGGGAACTCCCCCATGTCGACGATGTGGTTCGCACCGAACCGCTCCGCGTCGCTGAGGCGGTCGGCGACCCCGTCGACCACGATCACCTCCGCGCCGGAGACAGAAGCGATAGCCGCAGCGAAGAGCCCGACTCCTCCGGCACCCTGGATGACGACAGTACGGTCGGCGAGCGCGCCGCACTGGTCGAGCACGTACAGCATCTGTGCGAATCCGCAGTTCGCACCGGCCGCGACAGTGTCCGGCACCTCGTCCGGCACCTTGAAGAAGTACTGCGCGCGCTGCACCACGTAGTGCGTCGCGAACGCGCCCGTGAAATGCGGCTCCCTCGCGGCAGGGGCTCCCTGGAAGTCACTGCCGTGCTCGCAGATGTTGAAGAGCCCTTGCAAGCAGTTCGGGCACCGCTGACAGGTCTGGTAATACACGGGGACGATCCGGTCGCCGATCGAGATCGGCGACCCGGCGGAGTCAGTGGCGACCCCATCGCCGAGCGCCTCGACCACCCCCGTCATCTCATGGCCCATGACATGGTCGCGGAAGATGTGGTTGCCCTCCCACATGTGGATGTCGGACCCGCAGACGTTCGCCTTCGATACCCGCATCAGCACCTGGCCCTCGACGGGCTCCGGCAGCTCGTACTCTTGGATCTCTGTCATTCGCACACCGCTCATCGCGGCGAGACGGCCATAGGCCATGGTGTTGCTCCTTCTACTTCCACCAGAGCGACAGCTCAGGCACGAATGTGATGACCATCAGCACCGCCAGCGCGGCGAGCAGGAACGGCCAGATGTGGCGGAGAACCTGCGGGAGCGTGGTCTTGGTGACCTTCAGCGCGACGAAGATGTTCGCCGCGAGAGGCGGCGTGATCAGTCCGAGCTCGATGTTCGTCACGAGGATGATCCCGAAGTGAACGGGATCGATGCCGAACTGAACGGCCGCGGGATACAGCAGCGGCGCCATCAGGAGCACGGCGGCATTTGTCTCCATGAACATGCCGACGAGCAGGAGCAGTGCGTTCACCGCGAGCAGGAAGAGCACGGGGTTCTCCGTGACGCCCGTCGTGAACTCAGCGATGTCCTGCGGCACGCGCATCAGGGTGAGCACCTTGTTGAAGATGCTGGTGAAGGCGATGACGACGAGAATCGCGCCGCTCATGAGCGCCGCCTGGTAGAAGGCCTTCGGCACGCGCTTCGCTGGCAGCATCCTCCCCACAACGATGACGACGAGCGCATAGAATCCGGCGAGCGCCGCCGCCTCTGTCGCAGTCGTCAGTCCCGAGTAGATGCACCCCAGGATGATGACCGGCATCACGAGCGCTGGCAGTGCACGCAGCAGACGACGCCCCAAGCCGTTGAGGGCTCCGGCGTGCAGACCGCCGCGTGCCTCTCCCAGCGCCGCATCACCCTCGGAGCCGAGCACGCGACGTGTCCGGAGAGCGTGAACCACCATGAACGCGAGCGTCATGATCATGCCTGGCAGAAGTGTGGCGAGGAACAGGTCGGCAACCGAAACCCCCACAGCCGCGCCGTACACGATCAACGGAATCGACGGCGGGATGAGCACGCCGAGGAGCCCGCTGCTCGCGGTGAGCGCTCCGACGTATCCGCGGTCGTACCCCGCACGGACCATCCGATCGCCGACGCTGCTGCCCATTGCTGCGACCGTGGCGACGGACGACCCCGTCATCGCGCCGAGGAAAGCGCTCGACACTGTCGTCACATGGCCGAGCCGGCCGGGGAGCCAGGAGAACACCGTGTCGGCGAGATCGACGAGCCGGTCGATCAGCTTCCCGCGGTTCATCAGTTCGCCGGCGAGGATGAAGAACGGGATGGCGAGGAGCGGGATCGCCGCGACCGCATAGTACGGCGCGTTCGCGATCGTCTGCGCCGGCAGGCCGGCGGCGGCGGCACCCACGCTGCCCGACAATGCGAACCCGAACCCGATCGGAACCCCGACAAGGAGGAGCAGGACGAGGGAGCCGATCGCGATGACGAGCTTCACTCGCTCTCACTCCCCTTCAGATGCACGTCGAACTCGCCGTCGCGGGTCCGCAGGACGCTGACGTCGCGAACGACGTTCATCACGGTGTGGAACGCGGCCATGATCAGCCCGAGAACGAGCGCCGTGAACGGCATCGCGAGTGGGATGCCCAGCGCAATCGAAGCCTCCCCTGATCGGATTGCTGCGGCGAGGAGGCTCTGCGCCTGCACGCCGAAGACCACGACGAACAGCAGGATCCCGATGTTCGCCAGTTGCCGCACCACGAACCTTGCGACCCGAGACGGCACGAGCGCGGCCACCTCGATGGCGATGTGCCCGCCGGTGCGCACGAGCAGCCCCACGCAGAGGAAGGTCATCGAGGCCACAGCGGCGATGCTCGCTTCGCTGATGTCGGGCACCGGCAGATCGAAGTATCGAACGGGAACCATCACGACGAGCCCGACGAATGCTACGGCCATCAGAAGGGCCACCAGCACTTTCTGCGCCACGAAGAGAGCGTTCTCCAGCATGATCATGAGCGCCTACTTCAGATCCGCGACGGCCTCGACCTCTTCGCGGAGAGCCGCGATCCGGTCCTCGCCGTACACGTCGGCCATGTCGTCCCACACCGCTCGCCCGGCCGCCTGGAACTCTGCGAGCTCTGAGTCGTCGAGCTCTGTGACCTCGACGCCCTCATCCGTCATGAGCTGGATGTATTCGTCAGTCACGGCCCGCTCCTCAGCGATCTCCCATTCCTGCGCATCCGCCGCGGCGTCTTCGATCCATCCGGTCTCCTCGTCGCTGAGGGTCTCCCAGATCGACTCACTCGCCGCGATGGTGCCTGAGGCGTAGACGTGCCGTGTCAGCGTGTAGTGGTCGTTGATCTCGAAGAAGCGGTTGTCATATGTGATGAGCAGGCCGTTGTCCTGGCCGTCGACCGTTCCCTGCTGGAGCGCGGAATAGAGCTCGGGAAACGGGATCGTCGTCGGCTGTGCGCCGGTCTCCTCGAAGAACGCTCCGATCGCCGCTGAACCGGGCACGCGGATCTTCTGTCCGGCCAGATCCGCCGGTTCCTGGATGGGCCCGTCGGAGGTGGATGCTCCGCGGAATTCCAACTCGTACCAGCCCAGTGCCCGGATGCCGTGCGCGGCGAGCGTCTCGGTCATCGTCTGCGGGATGATGCCGTCGCCGTAGAAGAGTTCATCGGCCTGCGCATAGTTCGTCACGATGTACGGCAAGTAGTGGAAATCAAGCAGCGGATCGGTCGCAGCCATCGAACCCTGGTTCAGGAACGCGAAGTCGAGCGCCCCAGAGGAAAGGTCCTGACCCAGCGACTCATCGCTGCCGATCTGCCCCGCGGGAAAGACCTCGACCTCCAGCTCGCCGCCCGAGCTCTCGGCAACTGACTCGGCGAATCGCTCCGCTGCCTGGTGCTGCACGCTGCCGTCGGCAGCGACCATTCCGAGGCGCAGCGTTGTCGCATCACCTTCCGCCGTGCCGCCGGAGCACCCGGCAACCATACCCAGCGCCGCCGTTGCGGCGATCATCCCGATAATCCGCTTGCGAGAAGTCATGTCGTACTCGTCCCTTCAGTGACGTCGCTGTCATGGAGGCCCGTCCACTCAACTTTGAGGATCAGTAGGACCGCTTACTCTAACGGTAGTACCACTTTTGCGAGAAGTCCACCACCCATCGCCTCCCGTGCGAACTCGACCCGCCCGTCTGAAGACGAACGTGCCCTCGGACGCTGCCGCGCTCCGTCCGACGGTCAGTCAGTCCGACGCGGGGAGTTCACCGCTCGTCGCGGAGATCCGACACGTCGAACGGGCGGGTGATCGGCGGTTCCTCGGCACCCGCGGGCTCCGCAACCGGATCGGGAAGGGGCTCGGTCGGGATCTCGCGCGGCTCTGCGGGAACGATCTCCAGCGGTGCCGTGCCAGCGCCGGAGGTCGGCCTGGCCGCGGGAAGGAAGCGGACCTTGCGGTCGGACAGGCGCACTCGAAGCGGCGCACCGAGGAAGATGCCGAGCGTGGCACCGGCGGCGAGCGCGATGCCGATCATGATCACGTCGAGTAGCCCGCCGAACGCGATGAGCAGGTGATCTGCCTCGGAGCCGGACTGCACGATGCCGAGGAGCGCCCGGAACAGGGCCGCACCCGGCACGAGCGGGATGATCGCGGCCGTCGTCACCGCCACTGACGGCACGTGCAGCTTCACGGCGAGCACCGACCCGACGAGGCTCGCCAGCAGCGCGCCGCCGAAGGCCCCGGCCGCCGTCGGCAGGTCCACGAGCCGCTCGAACGCGAACGACCCCATCCACGCCAGCGCACCCAGCACCGTGCTGACCCCGATGATGCGGGGGCCCCCGCCGTTGA
The DNA here is from genome assembly GCF_900163665.1 of Frigoribacterium sp. JB110. Taxonomy (GTDB): domain Bacteria; phylum Actinomycetota; class Actinomycetes; order Actinomycetales; family Microbacteriaceae; genus Microbacterium. The sequence continues at coordinate 5,020 of NZ_FUIA01000001.1, read as the reverse complement.
TGATGGCGACGGCGGAGGCGATGACGAGCGCGCCGACCAGTTGGAAAATCCACGGCCCCATCGTGACGGCATCACTGGGAACGGGAATGCCGACGCCGAGGCTCTCGGCGACCTGAAGACCCACCAGGATCCCGACGACCAGCCCCATCGTCATGATCGTGAGATCGAGGATTCGGCCGGTAGCCGTCAGCGAGAACCCGTCGATCGCGTCCTGCGCCGCTCCCACCACGGCGACACCGGCCAGCATCAGTACGATGCCTGCGGGGACCACCAGGTTCGCGCGCACGTCGACGAACGGTTCGACGCCCATCCGGCCGAGCCAGGCGATCAGCGCGGTCACGGCCGTGAGCACGATCCCACCGACGATCTGGCTGAAGAACACGGGCACGCGCGCCCTGCCGAGCCCCATCTGCGCCGCGGCGACGACGAGGGCGGCGAAGCCGGCCGACAGCAGCACCACCCACCCCGCGTTGAACATCAGTGCGACGGCGACGGCCAGCAGCGAGGAGACGAGCACGACGATCGCCTCGCGGTACATGAAGGGAATGCGCCGGATGCGATGGAACTCCGTCACGGCGTCGTGAAGCTCCATACCGCGCTCGATCTGGTCGACCAGAGCCTGCAGCCGCTGCAGCTTCTGATGATCGGCGCCGATGGACTGCACCACCTGCATCAGCGTGACCGGCTGCCCCGCGCCATCGCGATGGTCGGAGACGGTGATCGAGGTGAAGGTCACGTCGACGTGCGCCTTCTTCAGCCCGAACGCGCGAGTGATGCGCAGGGTCGCCTGAGCGACCTCCCTCGCCGACGCCCCGATCGACAGCATCGCCGCGCCGATGCGCATGGCGAGGTCGATGATGCGGTACGCCAGGGCGTCGTCGACGATCGGTATCGCCTCGGTCATCCGCCGCTTCGCGGGGTCGGTGACGAAGGCGCGCTTGACGCCCTCGAAGACCCTGCGCGCGTGGTGTTCCCTGCCCATGTCTAGAGCGTATCGGCGCGTTGCTGTGGGGTCGACCGGGGCTGGCCGTGAGGCGGCTGTGGGCCCGCTACCAGAGTGCCAAGCGGCGTCGTCCGCGCGGGTCGCGGAGCCGCCTACTCGCCCGCGTGAACCTCGACGGGGTAGGTCATCTCGATGCTGTCGGCGGGAACGCCGATCATCGGCGACAGCATCTGGCGCATCAGATCCTTCGGCACGAGGCACTCGGCGCACGCATCCGGCCCCGCCGTGATGACCGCCTTCGCCGCTTCGTCCGCGACGTCGAGCGACAGATGATAGTCGTCGGCCTCCAGCGAACCTCGCAGCGCGTCGATCTGACTCTGGTCGATCGTCATCGGTTCCTCCTCGCCCGCGGCATCCGGCTCCGCGAATACTCAGAAGCTACTCGCCGCGCACCCCATCCGGAAGCGCCCCTTCCACACGCCGGAAACCGACCCTTCCCGTGCGGCGGATCGCGGTTCCGCGCTGTCGTCACTCGATCCGATGCTCGGGCTGCGCCCTCCGACCGTCAATCGCTCGTCCCGAGCATGCGAGCATGCTCTGTCCTCACTCGATCCGGTGCTCGGATTGCCCCGAACGTCGCTCCTTGGCGCGATCTGCCGCACGGGAGCGACCGATCCGGATGACCGGGAGCAGGGCGGAGGGGTCCTTCGCGCGGAGGGCGCCCCACCAGACGCCCGCGCCATAGGCTAGGTCGTCGAGGCGGCGCGCGACGAAGAAGCGCGGGAAGTCGAGGCGGGGGCGCAGACGCAGGTACTCGACGGCCGCGTCTCCGACTGCGGCGAGCGCGATGAGACGGCGCACCCGTCTGGAGAACAGGCCGGCGATGGCGAACGCCGGCCACCAGTGCCGCACCACGAGCGCTGAGCTCTGTTCGAGCGCCGAGACGACGCCTTTGCCTGCCAGCTCGGCGGCGAGAACGCCGCGGCCGGTCGCCTCGCGCGCCTGCGATCCGGAGTCGTCCGACGCCGCACCGCGCGGCAGTCTGCGGGCGATGCGCACCGCCGCACCTGCCGTGATGGCGCAGGCCGCCGGCAGCGACCATCGCTTCCCCGCGGCGAGCACGGCGATCACGCCGGCGGTCCACGGTGCCAGGACGGCCGGGGCGGCCAGACCAGGGTGCCGCCGCGCGAGGTCGGCCGCACCCGTGCCGTAGACGAACTTGCGCTCGAGCCAGGTCGCGACCGTGCCTCGGTGCTCATGCGCGACCCTCGCGCGAGGTTCGTACCGCACGCGCCATCCGGCCTCGGTCAGTCGCCAGACCAGGTCGACGTCCTCCGCGACGCGCATATCGGCGCCGAAGCCACCCCGCCCATCCGGACCGCGCAGTGCGGCCACACGACCGATCAGGCACGTCGACGACACCCACGCCATCGGCGACTGCGGGCGCACCAGCGAGGGGCGGGGGCCGTGATCGAGCGACGAACGGGCCTCCTCGTAGCGGAGCACCCACGAGTCCTTCGGCCCCTCCCACTTGCGCTCGCTGCGCAGAGCGCGCACCCGCGGCGCCGCGAGCGCAAGGGCGGGATCGACGAAGTGGCGGAGCACGCGAGCGACGGCGCCGCGGCCGAGCACGACGTCGATGTCGCAGAACAGCACGAACTCGGTCTCGACCATCCTCAGGCCGGCGTTGCGCGCCTCAGCGGGTCCACGATTGCTCTCCAGCGCGACGATCTCAGCGCCGTGATCGCCCGCAGTGCGCGCGATCGCCTCCGCATCCCGAGGCGCCGATCCGTCGTCGACCACGATGATCCGGATGTCGCCGAGGTCGGCCCTGATGCTGCCGAGCAGACGCTTCAGCTGGCGCGAGCGTCCGTACGCGGGGATCACGACGGTGACCTCACTCGTGTCGGGCGCAGGCAGAGTATCGGGGTCCGGATCGGCGTGGCCGGCTTCGACGAGGTGCGCGGCGAGCGAGCGGGACGTGCGATCGGTGACCTCGAGCGCTCCGTCGCGGAGCAGCCCGCGGGCGGCACGCTTGAGTCTGGTGGCCCGCGTCGGCACGCCGCCCACCAGTACGGCGCCGCCCTCGGCGAGGCGGGTGTGCGCTCCGAGCCGCACGACCGCGCCTTCGGGGAGGGCACGCGCAGGGGCGGGCTTCGGCGCCGCCGCCATGCGATCCGCCGTGCTCGTACCGCGCCTCATGCGTCACCCTCCGAGACCTTCGCGCATTGCTGAATCAGCCGTCCGCCGATGCGCCGCGCTCCGCACACCATCATGCGTCCTTCCCCGCGATGCGTGCGACCACGGCCCGCACGATCGCATCGAACAGCGACTCACCCTCCGCCGCTGTCGCCCCGGTCGGGTCTCCCAGCACCCCGTTCGGTGAGACACCGGCGACCCCCGCCTCGCGCAGCTCAGGCAGCACGTCGCGCAGCGGTCGGGTGTCCCCGGGCTCCGCGAGCTCGTGCCGCACGAGCTCCGGGGCGAGATGGAGGAGCAGCGAGGTCTCGATGCGACCGGCGTGGGCGTCCGCCGCGGGCAGGCCCGCCTCGCCCTCACGTGGTGCGCACGGCACCCATCCGGCGCTGCGGCCCTCATACTCGAGGCGGTCGACCGCCGCGCGCGCGGCCTGAACGTTCCCGCCGTGGCCGTTGACGAACACGACGCGCCCGGCCCATCCGGATGCCGACCTGCCGTACTCGACGAGCAGGCGCTCCAGCACCTCGGTGCCGATCGATACCGTGCCGGCGAAGCTCTCGTGCTCGCCCGACGCGCCGTATGCGATGGCGGGCGCGGTGACGACGTCGTGCCCCTGCACCCGCAGCGCGTCGGCTGCGGCGAGCGCGACGGCCGTCGCAATGCGCGTATCGGTGTCGAGCGGCAGGTGCGGGCCGTGCTGCTCGAGCGCTCCCAACGGCACGATCAGCACGGTCCGTGTGCCCCCGGCCTCACGGCTCGCGCGCTCCGCGAGAAGGTGGCGGGGACCGCCGCTCGTGATCATCCCTTCAGTCTGCCCTCCCCCACGCGTCGCGCCCAGCGACACCCCACGCGCGACGCCGAGACCGTCGTGTTCAGGAGTGCCCAACGGTTCTTCACGCCGCGATCCAGAGCACTTCGACACTCCTGAACGGCGGCGGCAGGGCATCGCGGGCGATCTGGCGCGCACGTCACTCGCCGAACACCGCGCCCAGCGCGGGCGCGACGTCACGATGGTGCCGGATGACGCGCAGACGGCCGCGCCCGGATGTCGCAAGCTCCCGCCCCAGCTCGACGTCGTTCTCGCCGTCGGCGTCGAGGAGCACGTCGAGTCGGGGCAGCCGTGCGGCGAGCGGACGAGGGTCGGGCCCTGCGTTGTGCACGCAGTCGGAGAGCAGGAGCACACGCGATTCCCGCACGGGGACGCGTTCGAGCTGGCGCGCTGCGAGTTCGAGCGGGAAGGCGACATTGGTGAGGCCCTGCGCAGGAATCCGGAGCACCCGGTCGAGGATCTCGGAGGGCCGCACCGGATCGCCGAAGCGGTGGATGATCGCCGCGTCGGACCAGAACGCGATCACGGCGAGCGCGTCGTGCACCAGCTCGGCGGCGAGGGCGCCCACGGTCGCCGCCGCCGTGCGCACCCGCTCGCCGCGCATGGACCCTGAGACGTCGATCGCGAGCACCACACTGCGCCTGGTGCGCATCCGATCGCGCACCACGATGTCCTCCTCGTCCGGCACCGGCCGCTCGGCGAGCACCTCGAGCGTGCGGTCGAGGTCGATGTCGTCGCTTCCGCCCCGGTACGGCAGGCTCACCAGCGCGCCCGCGCCTCGCGTCGCCGTGGCATCGACCCTGGGGCGCGGCATCGACAGGCGCGCCGCGATCCGATGCGCGCGGGCACGCGCATCAGGGTCGGGTTCGACGGTCTCGACCTCGGCGGCGACCAGTTCCCCCTCCTCGTCGGTGAATTCGCGCGCATCACCCCCGTCGCTGCGCGGCGTCCTGCGCGCTCTGCCTGCTCCCGCTCGGGCGTGAAGCGTCATTCCGGCTCTTCACGAACGAGGGTGTAGTCGAGGTCTGAAACCGCCGGCTTCGAGCAGA
>NZ_FUIA01000008.1 GCF_900163665.1 Frigoribacterium sp. JB110 | reverse complement strand
TGCGCCGGGGGACGCGCGGGGGCGGGGCGGGGTACCGCTCGGCGGGCGGGCGGCATACGCTCGGGGGCATGGCTTCGGAACGAATCACGCTCGAGGCGGGCGGGCGCGAGATCTCGCTGTCGAGCCCCGGCCGGGAGGTCTGGCCGGAGGCCGGGATCACCAAGCGCGACCTCGCCGAGTACCTGATCGCGGTCGCCGAGCCCTTCCTCGCGCACAACGGTGACCGACCCGTGTCGCTGGAGCGCTTCCCCGCCTCCGTCGACGGCGACAGCTTCTTCTCGAAGAACCCGCCCAAGGGGGCACCCGACTACGTCGAGTCCGTTCCCGTGACGTACAACAGCGGCAGGCGGCACCGCCAGCTCGTGCTCACCGAGCCGGCCGCCATCGTGTGGGCCGCGCAGATGAACACCGTGGTGTTCCATCCATGGGCGTCGCTCGCCTCTGACACCGACAGACCGGTCGAACTGCGCATCGACCTGGACCCGCAGCCGGGAAACGACTTCGCCGACGTGGTATATGCCGCACACGGCATGCGCGAGGTGCTGGCCGAGGCAGGGCTGGAACTGTGGGTCAAGACCAGCGGGAACCGGGGCATCCACGCCTTCTGTCCGATAGATCCGGAATGGGAGTTCCTCGACGTCCGTCACGCCGTGATCGCCGCGGGGCGCGAACTGGAGCGCCGGATGCCCGAGCGCGTCACGACGAACTGGTGGAAGGAGGAGCGCGGCGATCGGATCTTCGTCGACTACAACCAGGCCAACCGCGACCGCACCATGGCCGGTGCCTACAGTCCGCGGCCGCTGCCGCAGGCCACGGTGTCGACGCCGGTGACCTGGGATGAGCTCGACGGCCTTGACCCGCATGCCTTCACCATCCGGACCGTGACCGAGCGGCTGCGCGACGTGGGCGACCCCTGGGCCGGCTTCGCCGAACGCCCCGGCCGCATCGAGACGCTGCTTCAGTGGTGGCAGCGCGATCTCGACGACGGGCTCGGCGAGCTGCCCTTCCCGCCAGATTTCCCGAAGATGCCGGGAGAGCCCCCGCGCGTGCAGCCCTCGCGCGCGAAGAAGTAGGTCGCGCCTCCGACGCTCGGCGTCAGGCCGGATCTCCCGCCTCGCCCGGTGCGGTCAGCACATCCGACAGCGCGTACGACACCGGCACGTCAAGCTGGTCGTAGGTGCACGAACTCGGCTCGCGATCGTCGCGCCAGCGCAGGAACTGCACGGTGTGCCGGAAGCGCTGCCCCTCCAGCTGGTCGTACTTCACCTCGAGCACGCGCTCGGGGCGGAGGCGCACGAATGAGACGTCCCTGCCGGAGGAGAACCGATTGTGATCGGTCTCGCCGCGGACCGCGTCGCCTGCGTCGTCGCGCTCCACGAGCGGTTCGAGCTCGTCGACCAGCTCGAGTCGGCGCGCGTCGCTGAACGCCGAGACCCCACCGACGTTGCGCAGCTCGCCATCGGCGTCGCAGAGGCCGACCAACAGCGAGCCGACCCCGCGGCCGCTCTTGTGCACGCGGTAGCCGAGGGCGACGACATCGGCCGTGCGTGAATGCTTGACCTTGAACAGGGCGCGCTTGCCCGGCGCATACGCATCGGCGAGCGGCTTGGCGACGACGCCGTCCAGCCCCGCACCCTCGAAGCGCGTGAACCACTCGCGAGCACGTTCCGGATCGGTGGTGGCGCGCGTGAGGTGCATCGGCGACGGCACGCCGGCAAACAGCGACTCCAGGCGTGCTCGGCGCTCGCGGAAGGGAAGGCCCATGAGATCCTCGTCGCCGTCGCGCAGCAGGTCGAAGGCGACGATCATCGCCGGCGTCTCGGCCGACAGCGTCGCCACGCGGGAGGCGGCAGGATGGATCCGTCGGCTCAGCGCCTCCCAGCTCAGTCGTCCGCCTTCGGCGACGACGATCTCCCCGTCGATGAGACAGGGGCGGGGGAGCAGCTGCGGCAGGACATCGGTGAGTTCAGGGAAGTACCGTGTCAGCGGCTTGGCGCCGCGCGATCCGAGCTCGACCGAGTCACCGTCCCACGAGGCGAGAACGCGGAAGCCGTCCCACTTCGGCTCGTACAGCAGCCCGCCCTCCGTCTTCGCCGGATCCGGGACATCCGGAACGGCCTTCGCCAGCATCGGCTGCGGGATCTCGTGCGCCATGCGCCCATCCTGCCCGCCGCGCACACGCCGGTCCACCCCCGCAACTCTTCAAGTCTCCGCCTTTTCCTCTGCGGGCAGCTGCGGAAAAGCGGGAGACTGAAGAACTGTGCGGTCAGGCGAACACGTGCGACAGGGTCGACGGCATGCCGCGGTCGCGCAGCGCGGTGCGCGCGGCGAACCAGCCGGCCATGCCGTTCACGCCGGGGCCGGGCGGGGTCGACGCCGAGGCGAGATAGACGCCGCGCATCGGCGTGCGCCACGGCGCAGGCGAGATCACCGGGCGCCGGAACGCCTGCATCAGCGTGAACGCGCCGCCGAGCACGTCGCCGCCGAGCGCCGCCGGGTTCTCCGCCTCGCGGGCGTTCGCGGGCACGGAGTGCGAGGCGATCACGCGATCGCGGAAGCCGGGAGCGAAGCGCTCGATCTGCGCGGTGATCAGCTCGGTCGGGTCGACGGGCGAGCCGTTCGGCACGTGGATGTACGCCCACAGCACCTGTTTGCCCTCCGGCGCCCTGGTCGCGTCGAGCACCGACGGCTGCACCGCCAGCACGTACGGAGCCTTGCTGATACGACCGCGCGCGACGGCGTTCTCGCTCGCCTCCGTCTCGGCGCGGGTGCCGCCCACGTGCACGGTGGGGGAGAGCGCGAGGGCCTCGTCGGCCCACGGAACGGGGCCGTCGAGCGCGAAGTCGACCTTCGCCGCTGCCGGCCCGTATGCGTAGCGATCCAGCGCGCGTGCGTACGACGACGGCACATCCGGATGTGTCAGTGCCAGTTTCGGCGACGTGTCGAGCATCAGCACGTCGCCGGATGCGGGATCCCCCCAATCGAGGGACGCCAGGTCGCGGACGTGCTCGCCTGTGACGACGCGGCCGCCGTGCGCGGTGAGGTCGGCGATGAGGGCATCGGCGATCGACTGCGCCCCGCCGCGGGGGTAGCCCCATCCGGTCTCGGCGTGGCCGTGCGCGGCGAGCATCAGCCCGGCTGCCGCGCCCGCCAGCGACGGCAGGGGAGTGTTGGCGTGGGCGAGCACGCCGGTCAGCAGCGCCTGCGCCTCCTCGGTGCGCAGGACGCTGCGGCCGAGCGGAGTGCCCGTCGGGAGCATGCGCAGGGCGAACCGGATGGTGGTGAGCAGATCGCGCGGGACGCGCACCATGTTGTTGCCTGTGAAGTCGACGACGCCGCCGATCCGCTTCGCGAGCGGGCCGAGCATCCGGCGCCATGCGGTGCCGTCGGCGCCGAGGCCCGCTGCGGTGCGCTCGATGTCGCGCCACGCGATCGCCGAACGACCCGGTGCGATCGTCTGCGCGTAGGAGATCTCGGGCACGATCCAGTCGACGGTGTCCATCAGGCCCGCGGCGCGGAAGAACGGAGAGGTCAGCGCGATCGGGTGCACGGCGGAGCAGACGTCGTGCCGGAAGCCCGGCAGCGTCATCTCCGTCGTCGCGACCCCACCGCCGGCATGATCGGCGGCCTCGAGCACTGTGACCTCGTACCCGCTGCGGGCAAGCGCCACAGCCGCAGCCAGCCCGTTCGGACCGCTCCCGACAACCGTTGCTCGCACCCGCCCATTGTCGCAGGTCCGCCGAGCCGGTCGTCCGAGCGCATAACTCTTCATTTCTGGCACATCTCCGGTGGTGTACCCACCCGGAGATGTGCCAGAAATGAAGAATCAGCGCTATGCGAAGGCGCCGACGCCGGTGATGTCTCGGCCGATCAGGAGCGCTTGGACGCTTTCTGTGCCCTCGTAGGTGTGGATGGCCTCGATGTCGGCCAGGTGCTGGATGACGCGGTTCTCGAGCAGGATGCCGTTGCCGCCCAGCATGTCGCGGGCGGTGCGGGCGATGTCGCGCGCCGTGCGGGTGTTGTGGAACTTCGCCAGCGACGCCTGCGTGGGCCGCAGCTGTCCCGCCGCCTCGATGTCAGCCAGGCGCCGGCAGAACAGCTGCATCGAGGTCAGCTGCGCGAGCATCTCCGTGAGTCGCTGCTGAACCATCTGGAATCTCGCCAGCGGCTTGCCGAACTGCTCGCGGGCCGACGCGTATGCCAGCGCGGCCTCGTAGCAGGCCGTCGCGTGCCCCAGCGCCGACCACGCCACGCCGGATCGCGTGGCGAACAGCACGGTCGAGGTGTCCTTGAACGAACGCGCGCCAGGCAGTACGGCATCCGCAGAGACCCGCACATCGTGCAGCCGGATGTGCGCCTGGTGGATCGCTCTCAGCGCGACCTTCCCCTCGATCACGCTCGCCTCGTAGCCGTCGACGTCCTGCTCGACGAGGAAGCACCGCACCGCGCCGTCGTCTGGATCGCCTGGCGACGCCACGCGCGCCCACACGAAGGTGATCCCGCCGGATGCCCCGTTGCCGATCCACTTCTTCGCACCGCGGATGATCCATCCGGCGCCGTCCCTGGTCGCGACCGTCTCCAGCGAGGTCGAGTCCGACCCGTGCGTCGGCTCGGTCAGCGCGAACGCACCGAGCACGGTGCCGTCGGCGAGCGGCCGCAGCCAGCGGGCCTTCTGCTCGTCGCTGCCGAACAGCGCGAGCGTGCGCAGCGCCAGCCCGCCCTGCACGGCGAGGATCGTGCCGAGCGAACCGTCGCCGCGGGAGAGCTCCATGTTCACCAGGCCGGCCGCCAGCGGCGACAGGTGCGTGAGCCCCGGATGATCGATGCCGTCCGTCATGAGATCGAGCTCGCCCATCCGGGGGACGACCTCGACCGGATACTCCGACGCGTCCCAGGCGGCGAGCATCCGTTCGCCGGTCTCGTCGACGAGGGTGCGCGCGCGACGCCACGCCTCGCGATCGGAGCCGGCGACGTCGGCGAAGACCTCGTAGTAGTCGGTGTCGGCGGGGGCGGTGACGTCGTACTTCTCTGTGCGATCGCCTGGCAGGGGAGTGCTCATGCCGTCACGCTATGGCCGTCCAGGCGCCGGTTCCAACCGGTTGTGGGATCTCGACAGGCGCCGCGGGGGTTCGTTCCGATCAGCCGATGTCGATGAACAGCAACAGCAGCGCGGGTGCGCTCGTCAGCACGTTCACGATGAGATGCGCGACGAGGATCGGCAGGAGCCGGCCCTGGAAGCGCACGATCAGCGCCGAGCCCAGCCCCCAGACGACGAAGGCGGCGAACATCGCAGCCGCCGCGCTCCACGTCGCGGCGAACCATGCGTGCTGGAACCCGAAGGCGAGCGAGGGGACGACCACCCCGGTCCAGCCGCCGAGGCCGCGCTGGGCGATGCCGCGGAAGGCGAGTTCCTCGACGGGCGCGTTCAGCGGGGCGAACAGCACGAACACACCGATGGCGATCAGCGGCGCGAGAGCGGCAGGCACGTCGACGAGGGTGTGCGGGGAGGCGAAGGCGGTCTCGAACGCGGTGAACGGGTCGGACTCGAACAGCGCGAGCGTGCCGATCAGCGCGCCGGCGAAGGGGAGGTAGAGCGCAGCGAGCCAGGCGAGACCCCACAGGACGTCCACCCAGACGCCGCGCGGACCAGGCGCGAGCATGTCCCGAATGCGCACCCGGCGGCGTCGCAGAATCCGGATGACGACGACCCACGTCAGAATGTTGACGGGGATGATCGTCCAGGTCGCCAGCAGTGACCCTGGCGGGAGCGCCCAGCGGTCGTTGGCAACGAGCAGGATCAGGGCGCCCGCCAGCGCTGCCAGCACGATCAGCGCGATCCGGATGACCAGAACCGTCCACGCATCGCGCGGTTCGAACGGTGTGGGGGCGGCGATCGAATGCATCCGCCGCCGGTCGACGCCGCCAGGCGCAGGCCGCCCACGGTGTTCCGTCGCTCCGCGGAGGGACGCGGCGCGACCGCGAGGTCGTACCGGCAGGTCGGTCGGCCCGACGCCATCCGTCGCGCCATCCGGCGGTGGAGGTTCATGCGGCGAGGTCGTCTCGCGCCCGGACGGGGGTCGGAAGCGCCGCGCGGAATCGGTCATCGGTCGCCCCTTCTCCGTGATGGAGCGCTCAGCATCGCGAGCAGCTCCTCGCGGTACGTCGCAAACGCGAGCCGACCCGCGGGGGCGAGCGCGACGTGGGTGACCGGCTTGCGTCCCTGGAAGCCCTTCGAGATCGCAACGTATCCTGCGTCCTCGAGGCGGGTGAGGTGGGTGGTCAGATTGCCTGCGGTGAGGTCGAGCTCCCGCTGCAGCTGCAGGAACGGAAGTTCGTCGGCCGGATCGGGCAGGGTCGAGGCGAGCAGGGTGACGATACGCAGGCGAACGGGTGCGTGGATGACGGGATCGAGCGCCATCTCACGCACCGGCCATGGGAGCGGCGACACGGCCCGAGCGAGCGGCGGCGAAGAAGAAGGTGCATCCCGACACGGCGTACACGAGCCAGTGGTGCGGCACCGCGACGGTGGTGGCCACGAGCACTGCGAGGCACAGCAGAAGACCGACGAAGAAAGGCGTGCGCGTGCCGCTGAGCGGGGCGCCGACCATGTAGAGGGTGGCGAACACAATCGTGAACGCCCCGGGGAACACGAGAGCCAGGGACTGCTCGTCCACACCGGAGCGATCCAGGGCGACCGTGAACATCACCACCACCGCGGTGCCGATCGAGATCGTCCAGCCGTACAGGGCGCCGGAGCGGGCGCTCGGCCCGCGCATCCCGCGGCCCATTCTGGCCCCGATGAACCCGGAAGCGGCGAGTGCGGTGCATATGACGGCGGCGATGACGATGTCGGTTGCCGTCGATGGGAGCCGGAACAGCGGGTTGCCGCCGAGCGCGCCGGATTCGCTCCACTTCAGTGCGTAGCACGCCACCCACACCACGCCCCAGATCACCAGCAGGGTGCCGCCGAGGCGCGAGGTGCGGACGGCGAGGGCGCGCTGCTGCTGTTCCATCACCCGCGCCATCTCGGCCGCGTCGACTGCGCCGTCGTCCTGCGGTTCGTCGTCCGGCATCTGGTCCATGCAAAGTAGTTTGCGATTCAAACCAATAGTTGTCAACGGCGAGCATCGGGTCTCGAGTCGGATGTTTTCGGATGGGGGAGGCGAACGGTTAGGGTGGAGCGCAAGCTTCAGAAAGGGCGCGAGATGTTCCTGCTCAGCATTATCTTGTTCGTCGGCGGAATCGCGCTGTTCGGTGTGGCCTTCATGCCGTTCATCACGGTCGGGTTCGTATCCGCGCTCGTCTTCGCGCTCGGCATCATCTGCGTGTGCCTGGCGATGGCGCTGCCGATCCACGCGCGATCCGGCGCCACGCACCAGCGCTGACCCGCACTGCTTCCAGAACGCACCCGGCCCCGTGCCGGGTGCGTTCTGCTGTGTCGGCGGCTCGGGTGGGGGAGATCGCGCTTCCCGTTCGACGGTGCCGCAGTTCGGCGCACTGGAGCGCGCGGCGGGGTCTTGGGAGCCGCAGCTCGGCACACGCGAGCACGCAGCGGGCCGGTGCCGCGGGTCGGCACACTGGAGCGGACAGCGGGTGCTGGGTAGGCTGGGGCCACGCGGGCTCCGCTCGCCTTGACGAGGTCGAAGGCCCCTCGTAGCATTTTGTTACCGGTCACAAGGTCCGGACACACAGCAGTGAGGTTTTACGTGAGCGACGCCGCCCCCACCTTTGCCCCAGAGATCGAAGAGGCCATTCGTGCCGTCCGCGCCGACGTGGCGGCGCTGCATGCCGAGCTCGTGCGCTACGGTCTCGTCGTCTGGACCGGTGGGAACGTCTCGGGCCGTGTGCCGGGCGCCGACCTGTTCGTCATCAAGCCCAGTGGTATCAGCTACGACGACCTGGCGCCGGAGAACATGATCCTCTGCGACCTCGACGGCAATGCGATCCCCGGTGCGCCAGGCAGCGAGCGCGCGCCCTCCAGCGATACTGCGGCGCACGCCTACGTGTACCGGAACATGCCGGATGTGGGAGGTGTGGTGCACACCCACTCCACGTTCGCCGTCGCGTGGGCTGCGCGCGCCGAGGAGATCCCGTGCGTCATCACGGCCATGGCCGACGAGTTCGGCGGCCCGATCCCCGTCGGCCCGTTCGCGATCATCGGCGACGACTCGATCGGCCGCGGCGTGGTCGAGACGCTGCGCGGCCACCGCTCGCGTGCCGTGCTGATGCAGAACCACGGCCCGTTCACCATCGGTGTGAACGCCAAGGACGCCGTGAAGGCGGCCGTGATGGTCGAGGACGTCGCCCGCACCGTGCACTACGCCCGAGAGGCGGGCGAGCTGGTGCCGATTCCGCAGGAGTCGATCGACAGCCTCTACAACCGCTACCAGAACGTGTACGGACAGAGCACGGACGCTCGTCGATGACCGGCGCGCAGGATATCCTCGCCGGCCGCACCAGTCTCGGCATCGAGCTCGGCTCGACGCGCATCAAGGCGTGCCTGATCGGCTCGGACGCCACAGAGGTGCTCGCCACAGGCGGCCATGCATGGGAGAACCGGCTCGAGAACGGGCTGTGGACGTACTCGCTCGACGACGTGTGGTCAGGGCTGCAGGCCGCGTACGCCGACCTGGTCGCCGACGCGGAGACGCGCCACGGCGTGCGGCCGGACACATTCGGGGCGATCGGCGTCTCCGCGATGATGCACGGCTACCTCGCCTTCGACGCAGCGGGGGAGCTGCTCACCCCGTTCCGCACCTGGCGCAACACCAACACGGGCGATGCGGCGACCGAGCTGACCGAGCTGTTCGGCGTGAACATCCCGCTGCGCTGGTCGATCGCGCACCTGCATCAGGCCGTGCTCGACGCCGAGGAGCATGTGCCGAACCTCGACTTCGTCACCACGCTCGCCGGCTACGTGCACTCGCGCCTGACCGGCCGGCGCGTGCTCGGCGTCGGCGACGCATCCGGAATGTTCCCCATCGACTCCGTCACGTGCGACTTCGATGCCCGGATGATCGATGCCTACGACGCTCGCGCCGGAGAAGCCCTGCCGGCGCCCGTCACATCGCTGCTGCCGGAAGTGCTCGCTGCGGGCGCCGAAGCAGGCGCACTGACCGACGAGGGCGCAGCGCTGCTCGACCCGTCTGGCGCACTGCGCGCCGGCATCCCGCTGTGCCCGCCTGAGGGCGACGCGGGCACCGGCATGGTGGCGACGAACTCCGTCGCACCCCGCACGGGCAACGTCTCGGCCGGCACGAGCATCTTCGCGATGGTGGTTCTCGAGAAGGCGCTCGAGAGCGTGCATCACGAGCTCGACCTGGTCACCACTCCCGCAGGCGACGCCGTCGCGATGGTGCACTGCAACAACGGCGCCAGCGAGCTGGGCGCATGGGCCGGCCTGTTCTCGCGCTTCGCCGAGGCATCAGGCCGGCAGCTCGACGACGACGCCGTGTTCGAGGTGCTGTTCCGCGAGGCGCTCGCCGGAGAGCCGGATGCCGGTGGCCTCCTCGCCTACAACCATCTCGCCGGAGAGCCGGTTGCCGGTCTCACCGAGGGCGTGCCGCTGTTCGTGCGCACATCCGGCAGCGACCTGTCGCTCGCCAACGTCATGCGCTCGCAGATCTACGGCGTGTTCGGCACGCTCGCGATCGGTATGCAGGTTCTCGCTGACGAGGGCGTGACGCTCGAGCGGATGTTCGCCCACGGCGGTCTGTTCCGCACGGCCGGCGTCGCGCAGCGCTTCCTCGCCGGTGCACTCGGTGCCCCGGTGGCGGTGGGGGAACTCGCCGCGGAGGGCGGCGCGTGGGGGATCGCCGTGCTCGGCTCCTACCTCGCGCACGCTGACAGGGCGCCGCTCGAGAAGTACCTGGACGACGACGTGTTCGCCTCCGCGGAACTCCGTGTGATCGATCCGGATCCGGCGGACGTCGCCGGGTTCACCACCTACCTCAACCGCTATCGCGCGGGCCTGGCCATCGAGGCCGTGGCACCGCAGGCAATGAACCGAACGGAAGACGCATGACTCGTACCCCGCTGTCCACGACGCTCGACGAGTACGAGGTCTGGTTCCTCACCGGAAGCCAGCACCTGTACGGTCCGGAGACGCTTGCTCAGGTCGCCGAGCAGTCGCAGCAGATCGCAGCTCAGCTGAGCGATGCGCCGGATGTCGCGGTGAAGCTGGTCTGGAAGCCGGTGCTGACCGATTCCGACGCGATCAAGCGGATCGCACTGGAGGCCAACGCCGACGACCGCGTGATCGGCGTGATGGCATGGATGCACACCTTCAGCCCAGCCAAGATGTGGATCGCCGGCCTCGACGCGCTGCGCAAGCCGCTCGCGCACCTGCACACCCAGGCGAACGTGGAACTGCCGTGGGCCGACATCGACTTCGACTTCATGAACCTGAACCAGGCGGCGCACGGCGACCGGGAGTTCGGCTACATCCAGACGCGCCTCGGGGTGCCGCGCAAGACGATCGTCGGCCATGCCGGCGACCCGCGCGTGCAGCGCGAGCTCGGCACCTGGCAGCGCGCCGCGGCCGGTCTTGCGGCCTCGCGCAGCCTGAAGCTGGCGCGCTTCGGCGACAACATGCGCTTCGTCGCCGTGACGGAGGGCGACAAGACCGAGGCGGAGCTGCGCCTCGGCGTGCAGGTGAACACCTGGGGCGTGAACGAGCTCGCCGAGGCGGTTGCCGCGGCGAGCGACGCCGAGGTGGATGCGCTGATCGACGAGTACGAAGAGCTCTACGAGATCGCGCCGGAGCTGAGGCGCGGCGGTGAGCGTCACCAGTCCCTGCGCGACGGCGCAGCCATCGAGATCGGGCTGCGCTCGTT
Source organism: Frigoribacterium sp. JB110 (assembly GCF_900163665.1). Lineage (GTDB taxonomy): Bacteria > Actinomycetota > Actinomycetes > Actinomycetales > Microbacteriaceae > Microbacterium. The sequence goes on along the minus strand of NZ_FUIA01000008.1, from coordinate 161,160 downwards.
CCTCGAGGAGGGCGGCTTCGGCGCCTTCACCACCAGCTTCGAGGACCTCGGCGCGCTGAAGCAGCTGCCGGGCCTCGCGGTGCAGCGACTGATGGCAGAGGGCTACGGCTTCGGTGCAGAGGGCGACTGGAAGACCGCGATCCTGGTGCGCATCGCGAACGTGATGGGCGCGGGCCTGCCGGGCGGTGCGAGCCTGATGGAGGACTACACCTACGACATGACGCCGGGCGACGAGCTGATCCTCGGCGCGCACATGCTCGAGGTCTCGCCGTCGCTGACGACGCAGAAGCCGACCCTCGAGGTCCACCCGCTCGGCATCGGCGGCAAGGACGACCCGGTGCGCCTGGTCTTCACCGCCGACCCCGGCCCCGCCGTCGTCGTCGCGATGAGCGACATGCGCGACCGCTTCCGGCTCACCGCCAACGTGGTCGAGAACGTCGAGCCGCGCGCCGCGCTGCCGAACCTGCCGGTCGGCCGTGCCGTCTGGAAGCCCGCTCCCGACTTCAACACCTCGGCCGCCGCGTGGCTCACCACGGGCGCCGCCCACCACACCGTGATGTCGACGGCCGTGGGCCTGGAGGCGTTCCGCGACTTCGCCGAGATGGCCGAGATCGAGCTGCTCGCGATCGACGAGTCCACGAACATCACCGAATTCCAGAAGCAGGTGCGCTGGAACCAGGCGTACTACCGCCTGGCCCAGGGTCTGTGATGACGCCCCGCTCAGGTCGCCAGATCCGGATCTCCCTGGCCGGGTACGAGGCCGTCATCGCGAGCGTCGGTGCGTCGCTGCGGCAGCTGCGCTACGAGGGTCGCGACCTGGTCGTGCCGTTCGAGGCGGACGAAGTGCGTCCAGGCTACCGCGGCACGACGCTCGCGCCGTGGCCGAACCGCGTCGTCGACGGCGCATACGATTTCGGCGGGCAGCGGCACCAGCTGGCGCTGACAGAGCCGGAGCGAGGCCAGGCGCTGCACGGGCTGCTGTGCTGGGCGGATTTCAGCGAGCGCTTCGCAGATTCGGACCGGGTCGAGCTCGCCGCGATCATCGAGCCCCAGGCGGGCTATCCGTTCCGCGTCGAGGTGACGGTCGAGTACCGCGTCGGGCCCGACGGTCTGCGGCAGACGGTGACGGCGCGCAACGTCGGCGCGGACACCGCGCCGTGGGGCACAGGACCGCATCCGTATCTCGTGGCAGGCGACGGCCGCGTCGACGACTGGACGCTGACGCTTCCGGCCGGTCAGGTGCTCACCGTGACACCGGATCGCCTCAGTCCGGTCGTGGTGGAGCCGGTCTCCTCGCACCCGGAGTGGGACTTCCGTGCGCCGCGTGCGATCGACGACGTGTTCATCGACCACGCATTCACCGGGTTGGACCGCTCGGACCGCATCGCCGAGGTGCGCCTCGAGGCACCGGGCGGCACCGGCGTCGTGATGACCTGGGACGAGCGCTGCCCGTGGGTGCAGGTGCACACGGCGGACACCCCGGATGCCGAGGCCACACACCGCATCGGCCTCGCCGTCGAACCGATGACCTGCCCGCCCGACGCCTTCAACTCCGGCACCGACCTGGTCGCACTGGAGCCGGGCGACGCCCACGCCGCCTCCTGGCGGATCACCGCGATCTGACGCGCTCGGGCGGCCCGCGGGCGCGCGTGTGACGCGAGTGCCTACGATTCTCGCGAGTGCCTACGCTGTTTCATAGGCACTCGCGAAGAACGTAGGCACTCGCGGTTGGCGCAGGTGGTGGCCTCAATCGGGGGAGCCGGCGCGGACGACGACGCGGTCGCCGTCCTGAGCGAACCGGAGAGTCGTGCCGATCTCGTGCACGGACTGCAGCTCCTCCGGGAAGTCGGCCGAGACGGTGACTTCGGCGATCGGGTCGAAGACGCCGTCGGAGCAACCGCCGGTTGTGAAGCCGCTGGCGCCGAGAGAATCGGATCCGTCGCCGCCGAATATCGTGATGCACCTCGGTGTCGGAACTGCGTCGTTCGACTCCGCCGACCCGCCGGTGGCTCCGGCGTTCATCTCGAACCCGACGAGCGTCAGCCCGAGGTAGTCCTCGAACCGCACCGCGTCGGCCGGATCGCCGAGCGGTGCGTTCTCGAAGTTCTCGGGAAAGTCGAGGTGCGGCGCCTCGTGCAGGGTGGCGACGACGGTCGGGTCGTAGTCGACGATCGTCGCGACGACGATTCCCGTGATGACGCTTGCGACCACGACGGAAGCGGCCCAGAGCGCCGCAAGTCTGCGCGTGAAGGGGCGGGGCTCCGCCTGTGCGTCATCAGCAGGTTCCACGGCGTGATCCGCCGGACCGGCTGCGATGTTCTCGGGGCGCGCGTCCGATGCCTCGCCGCGAATGCGGATCCGGCTCCCGGTCTCGGTCTCATCCGGGGCACGCGTGCGCTCGGCATCGGCAGGTCCGGCGGCCGTCGTCGCGAAACCGGCGGAGCCGTCTGCGGCCACCGACAGGAGGGCATCCGGACGGTCGCTTCTTCCCGTGACATCGTCTGCGGCGCTGTCATGCGCGTCGCTGGTCCGGGAGCCCGAGCTCAACGCCGTTCCGGCACCGTGCCCGGCCCCGCCTTCGCGCACCCCGGCCGCTTGCTCCTCCAGCTCTCTCAGCCGATGCAGCGCTGCGGTGTCATCGAAGATGTCGGCATGCCTGCCGTATGCGCGGGCACGCAGCGCGGCGAGCTCGTCGGCGTCGTGCATTCGCTCGGCTCCCTCAGCGATCCAGTGTCCACGGGCCGTCTTCCGGGCGTGGGGCTGTCCATGCAGATTACGGGATTCCGGTCGCGCATCAGGACCCGACGGCCTTCGGCGCCGGCGCGGCCATCGGCTGTCGATAGCCGTACGGCGCCCGCTGTCGGCAGCCTGGCACCTGCGCGCACAGCAACAGAATGCGCGCTCGCCAACAGGATCTCCCGGAATCCGTGTTCGCGAGCGCGCGATCTGTGCCGTTATGCGCGCACGGCTACGAGCAGTCGGCCGCGTCGTAGGGTGCGGTGACCGCCGCGTCGCCCGCGGTGGCGGTGGCCTCGCCTGCGGGGATCGAACCGTTCCGCGCCGAGAACGCCGACGACTGCGTCTCCCCAGCGGCGACCGCGACCTCGCGCTCGCCGTACGGTGTGGACACCTCAGCATCCACAGCCTCGGCGCCGTCGTTCGTCACACTCGCAACCAGCACCACGCTGCCCGCGACGCAGCGCGTCGTCGCCGTCGCACGCAGCGACGCCGGGGCCGCGGCCACCACGACCTCGGCGGTCACCTCCAGCGCGGTCGTGCTGAACAGCTCGCGGTTCGGCGCATCCCATTCGGTCGCGCCTCCCTCGCCGACCCAGTCGTTCAGGTTCGCGCCGATGGAACGCACAGTTCCCGTCACCTCGTGCGTTCCCGGCGCGGACGTGTCGAGCTGCGTCAGATCCCAGTCGACGGGCAGCTCGGCGCCGCCGTAGCCGTAGGCCAGCGTCACGCCCGCCGTGGCCGGCAGCGCGGCGCGCACGTCCTCATCCGGAGCAGACGAGGCGATCTCGACGGAACCGAGATCGGTCCGCGGCGCCTCGACGGCGTCGGAGGACCGCACGTGATCGTACTGCCCCTTCGTCAGCGAGACCACGCCGCCGTGCTTCGTGCTGGGCGCCATCCAGAACTCGTCGCTGTGCAGCTCCGTCCAGCCGGCGTCCAGGTCGTTCGTCTGCATCGGGCGGTACCCGGTGGTCGGGATCACGTCGACGTAGAGGTACCAGTGGTCGTCGTCGTGCCGTTTGAACACAGCGGGCCCCTCGACGCCGCCGGGGTCGTCGCCCGCCCAGCTCGCGCCGATCTCGGTCTGCAGCAGCGACCAGTGGGTGCCATCGGCCCACCAGTCGCCGGCCGTGGTCGACTCCATGTAGATGCCGTTGCCGAGGCCGTTGTCCTTCGTGATGCGGTAGGTGGTGCCCTCGTTCTGGATGATCGTGGTGTCGATCGCGTCGGCACCCTGATCGACCAGCGTGCCGCCGAACTCGTACGTCTCCTGCGTGAAGTCCGTCGTCGCGCCCCACATCACGCGGCTGTAGGTGCTGCCGGTGTGCTCGGCGTCGTCGTACAGGTTCGACGACCAGTACACGACGAACGCGCCGTCGCCTGCTCCGTGATAGTCGGGAACCCAGGTCGCCTCCGGCGCCCACGCCATACCGAGCTCGGCGTGGGTCACGCCGTCGGCGGTGGTCGCCACATCGAACTGGCGCAGATCGCTCCAGGTGACGAGATCCTTCGACTCCCACACGTTCAGCTTGGTGCTGCCGTTGCTCGACCAGTGGCACCAGTCACCGCATGCGCTGGTGCCGGAGTCGCCGCCGAACACCCGCAGATCGGTCGCGATGATGTAGTAGGTCTCAGTCTCGGGGCTGTACGTCAGGTACGGGTCGCGCACGCCCGTCGTGCCGAGGTCGGAGGCGAGGATCGGTTCGCCTCCGTTCAGCGGATCCCACTGCTCCGGATCGTCGCCGCGGGAGACGTCGAGGTAGATCTTCTCGGCGTACCCGTCGCTGTCCTCGATGAAGTGCACCATCATGTAGCCGAACGGCGTGTCCGCACCGACGGCCGGCCGGATCGTCACAGGCACCTCGCGCGAGACCGCATGGCCCCGCACGGTCGCCGTGGCCGTCAGCGTCGCCTCCACCGGCTCCTCGCCCGCCTCCGGCTGGGCAGCCGTCGCGGTGCGGCCGTCACCTGCCACGGTGATCGCCGAGTCGGACGACGACCACGCCACGGCGCCGTCGTAGTCAGGCAGCTGCCTCACGGCCTCGGTGAATGTGACGTCGCCCACACCGTCGGCGACGCTCTGCGCGGCGGCGAGGAGCTCATCGGCATGCAGTGCGGCGTCGGTCTCCGACACGGCGGCGACCTCGTCTGCGTCCAGGGCACGGTCGTACACGCGGAAGGTCGCCACCTCTCCCGCGTAGAGCGGGTCGGGGTACGGCGATCGGCCGATCGTGTTCATGCTCTGATCGGCGATGTCACCGGGAGTCAGGGCGGTGTCCGTCTCGCCCACGCGCTGCCCGTCGACGTAGAACGACAGCGTTCCCGCCTCCGCATCGATCACCGAGGTGAGGCTGTACCAGCGGTCGGCGGCCAGTGGATCGGATGCGCGCGCGTTCGACTCCCCGCCGCTGCCGGATGTCGTGATCGCCGAGCGCGGTGCGTCGCGCGTCGAGGCGAACCAGGACTGCTCGGGGGAGTCGCTCCCGATGCTCCAGAGGAAGTTGTAGTCGCTGCGCATCGAGGCGTCGAGCTTCGTCTCGATCGTGACAGTGGCGGATCCGGCACCCGCGAGCAGGTCGTCAGGCAGTCGCACCCAGTTGGCGCTCTGGTCTGTCTTGGCGCCGCCTGTGAGCTCCAGCGAGTCGCCCGTCCAATGGCTCCCGCCGACGACCTCGGCGGGCCCCGCACCTCCCTGGGCGGAGTTCGGCACGGTCGAGCCGCTCGTCTGCGCGAAGTCGTACGACGCGATGAGGCCCTGATCCGGTTCCGCGGCGGTCGCTCCCGAGGGGAGTGATCCGACAACGAGTGCGGCGGCGGCGAGCGTGATTCCGGATGCCAACAGCCGCTTCCGGTTCGAGCGACCGAGGGGACCGGACGTGGTGCTTCTGAACACAACAGCTCCTTTGCTGGTGGCGTCAGCCCTGCCGCACGCGGGACGTGCGATAGGGCCGTTGCGGCACGGTGAGGCCGCGGCGGTGACGCTGCGACACCGCCGGAAAATCGTGCTTGTTCCCGGTAACATAACACGCTAGTGTTCCGAGGTGAAGACGTCGACCCGACGACGGACGACACAAGGCAAGGGCGCCCCACATGCTTCCCAGAGCGCACCAGCGCACCCCGCGTGAGCGGCTGCCCTCTGCCTTGATCCGGAGTCGATTCGACACTCGAACATCCGGTGCGGCGGCGCGCAGTCGCCGGCCGGTCACACAGCGGCGGCTGCTCGTCGCCGAAGGAATCGGCGGCGACGCCGAGGAATGGAGAAAACGATGATCCGGATGAACCGGTCTCACATCGCTCGCACTGCTGCAGGCGTCGTGGGCGGCCTTGTGCTCGTCGGCGTGGGCGGCGCGGCCATCGCCGAGGAGGTCGGCGCCGACGGCGTCGACGTCAACGTCACGATCGAGGAGCAGGCGGCCGGCGCGCTCTCGCTCAGCGTCGCCGCCGAGAGCGAGACGCTCACCGAGGTCGAGGGAGCCTCGGCCGACTACCGCGAGTTCACGGGAGCGCTGCCCGACGTCACAGTGGCCGACACTCGCGCCGAGGTGCCGGATGGGGTGTTCTGGTACGTCACCGGTCAGGCCAGCGACTTCGTCGGTGCGGATGGCCAGGCGCCCATCACACCGGACCACCTCGGCTGGACCCCTGCGCTGGTGACCGAGGGCAACGGCGAGGTGTCGCCGGGTGACGAGGTGCCGACCTCGCTCGACGAGAGCACCAATCCGAGCACCCCGAACAACGTCGGTCTCTCCGGCGAGGAGCTGCTGCAGATGGCGCTGGACTCGTCTGAGGCGACCGCGGCGAACGGCGAGTGGACGGCGAACGCCGACCTCACGCTGAAGACCCCGAACGACGTCGAGGCCGGCTCGTACACCTCGACGGTGACGCTGTCGCTGTTCGAAGACACGTACTGAACCACGAGTGGACCGGTCGGGGGCCTCGCGCTCCCGACCGGCTCCCCGACCCTCTGACGCATCCGATTCCTTCGCCTGGGAGAACTGTGCTCCGCAACGTCATGACGCGCCAGCGCCTCGCCGCACTCGCGGCCGCGCTGGGACTGGTGGCCGCCGTCGCCGCTCCGACCGCCGCTTCGGCGGCCGAGGCCCCGGATGCCCCTGACGTGCGATGGGCCGTGACCCCCGCCGACGAGTCGGGGTCGGACGACCGCTTCTCCATCCAGCACGCGCTCGACGCGGGGGAGAGCGTGACCGAGTTCATCTCGGTGCAGAACCTCGGCGGCGAGGAAGCCACCTTCAGCCTGTCGGCGGCCGACGGCTTCACGACCCGCAGCGGCCGGTTCGACATGCTCGCCTCCGACAAGGAATCGGTCGATGCCGGCACCTGGGTCGAGATCACCGACGAGGTGACGATCGCCGGCGGCGACAGCGCCGTCGTGCCGTTCACCATCACGGTGCCGGAACAGGCAGAGCCCGGAGATCACCCCGCGGGAGTGGCGGCATCCGTGATCACGACCCAGTCATCCGGCGACGGCACCAGCCTGGGCGTGGAGAGCCGCGTCGGCGTGAAGGTGATCACCCGCGTGAAGGGGGAGCTCGCCCCCGCACTCGAGGTCACGAACGTCGATGCGACCTATCACGGCACGTGGAACCCGCTGAGCCCCGGCGAGGTCACGGCCACCTTCGAACTCACCAACGCCGGCAACACCAGGCTGACCGCGGCGGGAATCGCCTCGGCCGGCACGGGCGAGACCGCATTCCCCGCCGACGGCGACCCCATCGGCGACCTGCTGCCTGGCGACACCCGCGAGGTCACGGTCGCCATCGACGGCACATGGCCCACCTTCTATGCACCGGGCGAGCTCGTCGTCACCCCCACGGCGGAGGCCATGGACGGCACGACGCCTGAGGCGGATGCGGTCGCCGTGGACCTCGGTGTCATGGCGATGCCGTGGCCGCAGCTGCTCGTGCTGCTGGCACTTGCGCTCATCATCGCCGCGCTGACCTGGAACCGCCGCCGCGGCAGGCGCCGCATCGAGCAGCTGCTGCAGCAGGCGCGCGAGGAGGGCAGACGCACGGCGAGCTCCGGCGATGCTCCCGCACCGATGCGGGTGCACCGGCGGAACACGCTCGCGATGCTCGCCGCACTGGCGATCGCGGCACTCGCCTCCGCACCGGGCGCCGCAGTCGCCGTCACCGAACCGGGCGACGACGCAGACGGCGTCAGCGTGCACGTGAACATCACCGAACTCGACGACGGCGGCCCCGGCCCTGGCACGGATGGTCAGACGGAACCGGGAACCGATGGCGGAACCGATCCGGATGTCGGCGACGACACCGCGACGGACGCCGACACCGGTACACACACGACCGACGATGCGTCCACGGATGCGGACGACTCCGGCGACGACCTCCCCGCTACGGGGCTCGACGTCTCGCTGACGATCGCGCTGGGTGCGGCCGGGATCGCCGCCTGCGCCGTCGGCGTGTACGTCTTCCGCCGCCGCACCGCGCGCTGACACGGGTCGGTGCGCACGGACTTCCCCCATGCCGCGTGCCGACGGCGCGCGGTCACACCCGAGAAAGAAAGTCGATGAGGACAATGTCGATACGTTCAAGACGCTCGCTCAGAGCCGTCGGTGCGACCACGGGAGGCGCGCTGCTCGCGGCCGCCCTCGCGCCGATCGCCGCCGCACCGGCCGCGGCCGCGGAGGACCTCCCCGATCCGATCGCGCAGTTCACCTTCGACGAGGCGCCCGCAGACGGCGCGTTCACGTCGGGAGGCGCCACCGCCGCAGTGAACGGCACTGCGTCGCTGGTCCCGGGGCAGGAAGGACAGGGGACAGCCGCCGAGATCGGGTCTGACTTCTGGCTCGACGTCACCGGCGAAGACGGCGCCTCGCTCCTGGCCGGCCTCGACCAGGCGACCATCTCCTACGACTCGCTGCCTGCGGCATCCGGGAACACCGGCTGGACCGTGTACGCCGCCGCCTCCGCTGACCCGCCGACCTATCAGCAGGAGCGCTATGTCGGCCTCATCGATGAGGCCGACGGCATCACCGTCGAGCGCTACAACAACTCGGGCGCGCGCGATTCGACCGGCAACCTCGCGGCCACAGGCCTCACCGGCGAGTGGAAGCACGTCGATCTCGTGCTCGACGGGGACAGCGCCAAGCTGTACGTCGACCAGCAGCTCGTCGACGCGAACACGGCAGGCCCCGCGCTGACCGAGATCGTCGGCGACACCGGCATCCTGCAGCTCGGCAAGGCGAACTGGGAAGGCGGCGAGTACTTCGCCGGACTGCTCGACAACGTCACGATCTACTCCGAGGCGCTCTCCTCGACCCAGCTCGGGCTGCCGGCACCGGAGTCGGTCACCGTCTCAGGCGACGACGTCGCCAGCGGTGCCGTCGAACTCTGGCAGGGCGAGCAGACGCAGCTCACCGCGAACGTCGCGCCCAAGGGTGCCGAGAGCACCGTGACGTGGTCCAGCGCCGACGCGCAGGTCGCCACCGTCTCGGCCTCCGGCACCGTCAGCGCCGTCAGCGGCGGCACGACCACGATCACGGCGGTCGCTGACGGCGACCCGACACTGACGGCCGAGGTCACCGTGACGGTGAACGAGGTGACCGACGACGAGAAGGCACAGCGCGACACCGACGCCCTCGCGATCGAGAACGCCGACGACATGCGGGGCACCTTCTCGCTGCCGACGGTCGGCTCCCACGGCTCCGACATCTCCTGGGAGATCGTCTCCGGCGGTGAGTACGCAACGATCACCGAGGGTGTGAACGACTCCAGCGTCTCTGCGGACGTGCAGCGTCCCGCCGCGGGCGGCGACGCCGCGGCGATCGAGCTCGTCGCGACCGTCACAGCAGGCGAGACGGCACTCACCCGCGAGTTCGCGGTCTCGGTGCAGCCGATGCCCGCCGATCACGGCGAGGATGAGGCGTACGTCTGGGCCTTCTTCACCGGCGAAGGCGTCGGCGGCGAGGAGATCAGCCTCGCGGCCTCGAAGGGCGACGACGCGCTCGACTGGAACACCCTGAACGAGGGCGAGCCGCTGTTCACCTCGCACCTGGGCGAGGAAGGACTGCGCGACCCGTTCATCCTGCGCTCGCCGGACGGCGACACCTTCTACATGATCGCCACCGATCTGAAGATCGATGGGCGCGACGGCGGTTTCACCGGCGCGCAGACGCACGGTTCCCTCGCCGTCGAGGTGTGGGAGTCGAACGACCTGGTGAACTGGTCGGATCAGCGCCACATCACGGTGAGCACCGACTATGCAGGCAACACCTGGGCGCCCGAGGCGTACTGGGACACCGAGCGCGAGACCTTCGTCATGTTCTGGGCGTCGAACCTGTACGACACGACCGACCCTGCCGACCGCACATCGCCGAACTACAACCGGATGATGTACGCCACAACGGACGACTTCATCACGTTCTCGGAGCCGCAGGTCTGGATCGACGTCGACCGTCGCGGCCAGTCGGGCGCCGGATCGATCGACGTCACGGTCGCCCAGCACGAAGGCGACTACTACCGCGTGTACAAGGACGAGAACTCGATGACGCTGCGCCAGGAGCGCTCATCCGACCTGCTCGCCACGGTCGAAGGCAGCTACCCGGAGACCACCGGTGCGGGCGATGAATGGGTCGAGCAGGCTGTGCAGATCGGCGTCGGACAGGACAACGGCTACAACGGCACGTTCACCCAAAGTGAGGGCCCGTCGCTGTTCCCGGCGAACGAGGGAGACGCGAACGGGTACGACTACTACCTGTTCGCCGACCAGCCCGACTACCACGGCGGACCGAACCACTACGTGCCGATGGCGACGAACGACATCACCGACGGCAGCGCGTGGCAGGTCATCGGCGACGAGATGCCCCAGTCGCAGTTCCCGCAGAACGCCGACGGCGGCATGCCGCGCCACGGCACGATCGTGCCGGTGACGCGCGAGCAGTACCACGGCGTGCTCGAGGCGTTCGCTCCGGAGCTCGCTGTGGTCTCGGTCGACGCGATCGATGTCAGCACACAGGCGGGGCAGGCACCGGCGCTTCCGGATGCCGCTCACCTGGTGAAGGCGAGCGGAGACGCGGAGGACGCCGAGGTCGTCTGGGATGACATTCCCGAATCGGCATACGCCGAGGCCGGCACGTTCACCGTCGCGGGCGTGGCGCAGGACGACTCGCGCCAGCCGGTGGAGGCGACCGTGACCGTGACCGAGCGCGAGTCGGGCATCGAGATCGAGGCCGCAACGCGCTGCGTGGTCGGCAAGAACATCCTCGTCACCACGGTGAGCAACACCGGCGCTGAGGCGACGACCGTCTCGGTGTCGACTCCGCACGGCTCGAAGGACGCCGTGACGGTCGCCGCCGGAGCGAGCGCGAGCCAGTCGTTCTCGACCCGCGCGGCCGAGATCGCCGCCGGCTCGGTCACGGCCGAGTCCGCGGGAGGCGAGGCAACGGCCCCGTACTCCGCCGCCAGCTGCGGCTGACGCCCCAGGGGGCGGTGCGGCGACGAATGCCGCACCGCCCCACCCACACACGCCCCGCATGCGGGCACGAAGGAGTGCGACATGACGAACAGACCTCCCCACAGTCACGGAGCGCAGGAACCGCGCCCCGTGCGACGAGCGGGCGCAGCGCGCAGACGCGTGGCGCTCGGCGCGAGCTGCGCCGTTGCGGCGGGACTGCTGCTGCCATTCGGCCAAGCGGCACAGGCCGCCGAGGGCGACGCCCCGCTCGTCGAGTACGAGTTCACCCAGACGACGGGCGCAACCGTGGCGGACTCCGGCGGCGGCGAGACCGCGACCGTGCAGAACGCAGACGATGCGCAGTGGACGGGCACATCGCTCGAGCTCACCGGCGGCGCCAAGGACGGTGCGGGCACCTGGGTGCGCCTGCCGGACGACGTGCTCGCCGAGGCGAACTCGGCGACCATCACCACCGAGGTGAAGATCGACGAGGCGATGAAGGACGCCTATAACTTCCTCTGGAACATCGGCGCGGAGGGCGACACCGAGCACTACTTCTTCGCATCGGTGCGGGACGCCCCGCGCGCCGCGATCACCACCGCCTCCAACGGCGGCGAGAGCAGTGCGCCGGCCGACGAGAACCTGCAGGCCGACCGCTGGTACTCGCTCACCACGGCACTCGACGGCGACGCGGGCACACTGTCGTTCTACGTCGACGGGGAGCTCGCCGGGCAGACCGCCACCGACCTGTCACCATCGTCGATCGAAGACCAGACGATGAACACGATCGGCCGCTCCCCGTGGCCCGACGCGCTGTTCGCCGGCGAGGTGTCGGCGTTCCGCGTCTACGACCGCGCCCTCAGTGCCGACGAGATCGCCGCGGCCAGCGCAGACGACGCCGCGTTCAACCACGACGAGATCCAGTCGCAGGCTCAGGGCCTGCTGGACGGCATCGGCGACCTGCCGGAGACCGTCGACGGCGACTACCTCGCACTGCCGACCGCCGACGGTGACGTGAGCTGGTCGAGCAGCGACGCGTCGGTGATCGCCGAAGACGGCAGCGTCACTCAGCCGGAGCAGGGCGCAGACCCGGTGTCGGTCACGCTCACCGCGGCCACGACCATCCGCGGCATCTCGGCCACCGCCGACTTCGAGGTGCAGGTGCTCCCATCGAGCGCCAGCACCGAGGAGCGCGCCGCGCTGGCGGCCCAGCAGTACGCTGTGCCGTCCGTCATCACCGACGGCGCAGCGCTTCCCGAGGCTCCCTCCGGCGTCACCGCGACGCCGATCGAGGCGACCGGAGCCGTTCTCTCCGACGGCGCGCTGAGCCTTGCCGGCGACGAAACAGCTGACGCGACGGTGACCGTTGAGATCGCCCGCGAGAGCGCTCCGGATGTCACGGTCACCAAGACCTTCTCCGTCGCGGTGCTGCCGCAGGACGAGGCGGCGCAGCTGGCCGCGTATCACCGCACGCCGACCAGCGAGCAGGAGGCGAACAACGCCGATGTCGCCTACAGCATGCATCTCGCGCTCCCCGCAACAGACGGTTGGGCGCCGCTGAACGAGAACTACGGCATCTTCTTCCCGAAGACCTCCGCGCCGATGCCCGCGGGCGGGCCGAGCTCCTCGCTCATCCGGAGCCTGAAGAACCCTGCCCTGTTCACCATGCCCGACGGCGGCTACGGCGTCGTCGCGACGCGGATCGCGCGCGGCGGCGGCCCTGACGGAACCCAGGCGGACTCGGTGCTGGTCGCCACCTCGGGCGACCTGCGCAGCTACGACGAGATCGGACTGCTGCAGCTCGATGAGGCGGGCGGCGTGAACCGCCCGACCGCGGTCTACGACTCGGCGGACGAGGTGTTCCGCGTCTCGTGGACGACCGATTCCGGTGCGCAGCGCCACCAGTCGTTCGGCGACCTCGTCGCCGCTGTGGATGAGGGCGCGCAGGGAGAATCGGCGAGCGGCCGGGTCACCGGCACGACCGTCGCGAGTGACACCGGCATCCGGAACTTCGCCTCCGGCGTCGAGCTGACCGTGCCGCAGCAGACGGCGGACGGCCTGCTGCAGCGTTTCGGCCGCATCGAGAACACGGGCCATGCCGCGTTCGACGACGTGTCGGTCGCAGCCGACGGCGAGCTGGCGCAGGGCGACCTGCCAGGCACGGTCGAGCTCGACTACTCCGACGGGTCGACGCGCGAACTGCCGCTGAACGAGTGGGACCTGAGCGGCGTCGACACCACCACGCCAGGCAGCTATGAGGCCACGGCGACGGTCAAGCGTGCCGACTATCCGACGCCGTTCGCCGACGAGCGTGCCGATCCCTCCGCGTACAAATACGACTTCAACGGGGAGATGCGGTACCTGATGGTCGCCACGAACGACCCGAACCTGGATGTCGTCCATCAGGGCGGCGCGGCGTTCCTGCCGATCCGTTCGGCGGACACGCTGGCGGGGCTGGCCGACGCGGCGGACCCGACCGAGGTGCACCTGCTCGACCGCGGCGACGTCGACGCGCACGGCGGCACCATGACGGGCTGCTTCTGGGCGCCGGAGCTGCACGAGATCGACGGCAGGCTGTCGATTCTGTTCATGCCCTGCTACAACTCCTCGCCCGACTACATGACCGGTCGTGCATCGATCATGCAGCTCGAGCAGGATGCGAACGGCGACGACCTCGACCCGATGGACCCGGACAACTGGTCGACGCCCGTGCACGTCACGCGCGCCGACGGCAGCGACCTGAACGCGGTCAGCGGCATCTCGCTGGACATGACGTTCTTCACGGATGCCGACGGCCAGGCGTACTACGCATGGCAGCAGGTGTGCGCCACCTGGATCGCAAAGGCCGACCCGGCCGACCCGACCCGCATCACCAGCGAGCCGGTGATGATCATCGAACCGGAGTACGCGTGGGACAACGTGTGCGCTGAGGGCCCGAACGTGCACACCCGCGACGGCAAGCTGCTGATGCTCTACTCCGGTTCCAGCGTCGGTGACACGTACACCACGGGTCTGGCAACGGCCGAGGCGAGCGGAACGGATCTGACCGATCCGGCGTCATGGCAGAAGATGAACTACCCGCTGCAGAAGTCGGGCATCTACGACGGTGAGTGGCAGCTCGGCACGGGCCACGGCATGTGGTCGGAGGACGAGGACGGCAACCTGATCTACGTCTTCCACGTCCGCACCGACAACAACGGGCTCACAGGTCGCGACATGTTCGTGCGCCGCGTGCACTTCGACGCGGAGGGCATGCCGGTGATGGACATGGAGCCGGATGAGGAAGTCGCAGACGAGACCGTGACGGTGACCGTCGAGGTGACGGCGGCAGCGCCGATCGCCGTCGAGACCGCGACGCGCTGCGTGGCGGGGAAGAACATCCTGGCCGCCACCGTCACCAACAACGGTGCGGACACGGCGGACCTGTCGGTGTCGACGCCGTTCGGCGAGCGCGCCGATGTGACCGTCGAAGCAGGGAAGAGCACGACGAAGGCGTTCTCGACGCGGCAGGCCGAGATCGACGCGGGCGAGGTCATCGTGACCGCCGGCGGCGACGAGTTCACGGCGCCGTACCAGGCAGCCAGCTGCCGATGACGCTGTGCGGGGTGCGGGCGGTGAGCCGCCCGCACCCCGCATCCACCACTGCTGGACCACCCACACGAGGGAGTGCAAGACCATGAGAACCCGACACCCCGCACACCGACGGCCGCGCAGGCAGCGGGCGCTCGGCGCCGTGCTGGCCTGCGCCGTGGCGGTGCCGCTCGGCGGACTCGGCACGTCCGTCGCGCAGGCCGCCGACGCACCGGAGCCGACCGCCCACTACGACATGTCGCACAGCGGCACATCGCTCATCGATGTGTCGGGCAACGGCCGCGACGCGACGCTCATCGGTGCGACGGATGCGAGCTTCGTCGACGCCGATGGCGACGACGTGCTCCGCTTCGCCGACGACGCCTACGCGTCGCTGCCGCAGGGGCTCGTCACAGGCGACGACAACGAGTTCACGGTGGAGTTCACCGTGTCCGCCGACGCCGCGCGCAACCACTTCGGCTGGGTGCTCGGCGACGGCGTCGGCGCCTGGAACACGACCGAGCTGGGCAACCACGTGTTCGTCAGCCCTGTCAGCGGTCAGGGCGGCTATGCCGGTGAGGTGCTCTCCGGCATCCGGGTCAAGGCAGGCGACGGCAACGGCGAAGTGCGACTGCCCGCCGGCGGCGGCATCGGCAGCGGCTTCGCCACGCTCACGATGGTGGGCTCGGGCGACGCGCTCACGCTCTACCTCGACGGCGAGGAGATCTCGAGCGCGACGCACGGGTATCAGATGAGCGACATCGTGCCATCCGGCGACGTGCTCGGCTACCTCGGACGATCGCTGTACTCGGGCGACCCGCTCCTGGAAGCGGATGTCACCGACGCGAAGTTCTGGGACTCCGCCCTCACCGTCGAACAGCTGCGGGCGGCGCAGCCGACCGCCGAGGAGAAGCAGAGCGCGAACGAGGGGCTGCTCAGCCTGGACATCGAGCGGGCGATGCTCGGCGAGAACACCGGCCTCGATCGGGTGACGAAGCCGCTCTCGCTGTCGGATGAGCTGAACGGCGTGAGCCTGGAGTGGTCCTCGTCCGACGAGCAGGTGATCGCGCTCGACGGCACGGTGTCGCGCTCCATCGACACAGACACCGCTGTGACGCTCACCGCGCAGACCGGCTCAGGTGCGACGCTGACCTTCGAGGTCACTGTGCTCGCCCCCTCGCTGTCGACCGATCTCGACGCGATCGAGCTGGCGGCCACCACGACGGAGCACCTCCCGCTCGTGGTGACCGGGCCGGCCGAGGGCACGGACATCGTGTGGGAGTCGTCGGATCCGGATGTCGTCACAGGCACCGACGTCGACTACGTCGCACCGGAGGTCGGTGTGCCCGATCCCTATGCAGGCGGCGGCATCGTGACGCGGCCGGAGTACGGTGCAGGCGACATCGACGTGACGCTCACGGCCACCGCGACGCTCGGCGGACAGACCGAGACCCGCGAGTACGCGGTGAAGGTCGCAGAGCACGGGCGCACCTCGCCGGATGCGGGCTACGCTGCGGCGTACTTCCGCTCGGACGGCGACGAGCGCATCTACAGCGCGGCGACCACCGAGAACGACTTCTTCACCTTCGACGAGGTGAATGGAGGTCAGCCCGTCGTCGACAACTCGGCCGACACCACAGGGCACCGCGACCCGTACATCCTGCGCTCGCACGACGGCGACAAGTACTACATGATCGCCACGGATCTCTGCATCGGCTGCGGCACCGGATGGGGCGAGGCGCAGAGCAACGGCAGCCTCAAGGTGAACTTCTGGGAGTCGACCGACCTGGTGAACTGGGAGCGCACCAACGGCGACGGCAACGGGGCGATCACGGTCAACCAGCCGAAGGCCGGCATGACGTGGGCGCCTGAGGCGTACTGGGACGACGAGCTGCAGTCGTACGTGGTGTTCTTCGCCTCGCGCCTGTACGACGATGTCGAGCACACCACGGGCGACCTGCATGCACGCATGTTCGCGGTCGTGACTCGTGATTTCGTGAACTTCTCGTCGCCGCCGGCGACCTGGCAGGACACGGGCCACTCGCGCATCGACTCGACGATCGAGAAGATCGGCGACTACTACTACCGGTTCTCGAAGAACGAGGACGGCGGAGCCGCCGACGGCCTGGAGCGGGGCAAGGACATCTTTCTCGAGCGCTCCAGCGTCCTCACCGCGCCGACGAGCGAGTCGGATTGGAACGCCGATCCCGACCAGACATGGCAGCTGCTGGACACCGCGATGACCACGCCGGTCACGGGCAACCACGGCGAGGGCCCGCAGATCACCAAGCTCAACGAGGGCGACCCGAACAACACGGCATCAGGCGACGGATACGTCTTCCTCGTCGACAACTACAGCGCAGGCGGCTACCGAGGCTTCGTGACGAGCGGAGAGGCGATCGCTTCGAGCACTCAGAACGATCGGCTCTCGCAGCGCGACGGATGGGAGCCGCGCACCGACGGCCTTCCGGACAGCCCGCGGCACGGCTCGTTCGTGAGCGCTCCGCAGCAGCTGCTCGACGCGATGCACGGCTGGAGCGACGTCGAGGCAGTGACCTCCGAGACGACGCTGGCCGCCGACGGCCGCACCGTCACGGCCCGCGTCAGCGCAGGCGACGACGGCGATGTCGCAGGCGCGGTGACCTTCTCCGGCTCCGGATGGACCGAGACCGTCGCGCTGACGGATGCCGAGGCCTCGATCGAGGTTCCGGATGGCGTCGCACAGGTGAGTGCGAGCTATGACGGGTACCGGGACGCACTGGTGGCGACCTCGGAGGCCGAGCCGGTCGCGATCGGCGACGTCTCCGCACTGGAGGCGACGGCCGCGACGCGCTGCGTGGTCGGCAAGAACGTGCTGGCCGTGACGGTGACCAACTCCGGTGAGGACGCCGTCGCGGCGACGATCTCGACGCCGTTCGGCGAGCGAGCGGATGTCGCCGTCGGCGCGGGCAAGAGCGTGACGAAGGCGTTCTCGACCAGGCAGGCGGAGATCGGCGCGGGCGAGGCGACCGTGACGGCGGGCAGCGCCGAAGCAGTCGCGCCGTACTCGGCCTCCGCCTGCGGCTGACCGGGCGCATTCGGCAACAGAATGCGCGTTCGCCAACACGATCTCGCCGGATCCGTGTTGGCGAACGCGCGATCTGCTGTTCTGGGCGCGCGGCGCCGACATCTCAGCCCCCGAGCCGATAGTCGCTAATCTGGGACGACCGTGCGATGGGCACGCGTCAGAGAGGATCCACGTGGCAGGCACGAGCGCCGAGAAACCGAACATTCGGCAGGTCGCGCAGCTCGCCGGCGTCTCTCACATGACCGTCTCGCGGGTGATGAACGACTACCCGCACATCAAGGAGGCGACCCGCAAGCGCGTCCTCGACGTGATCGAGGAGCTCGGCTACCGGCCGAACCAGGCCGCCCGCGCGCTCGCGACGCAGCGCAACCGCCGCATCGGCGTGCTCGTCGAGAGCGCCGTCTCGTTCGGGCCGATGAGCACGCTGCGCTCCGTGGAGTTCGCCGCGCGCACGGCCGGCTACGCGGTCAATTCGATCGGGCTGCACGACGGCGACGAGGTCACCCCGCAGGAGGCGATCGAGCACCTCACCGCGCAGGGCATCGACGCGCTGTGCGTGGTCGCCCCCCGCTCGTCGTCGCTGGCGACCATCCGGAAGATCCCGATCGGCGTTCCCGTGCTCGTGGTCAAACCCGACAAGGACCCGGCGTTCCTCACGATCTCCGTCGATCAGCAGCAGGGCACCGTTCTCGCCGTGGACCACCTCGTCTCGCTCGGCCACCGCGACATCCTGCATCTGGCAGGTCCCCTCGACTGGCTCGACGCGCGAGCGCGCGAGCGCGCCTTCCACGCGCGCGCCAAGGAATGGGGCATCAGGCAGCGTCCGATCGTGGTCGGCGACTGGTCGGCCGACTTCGCCTACGACTACGCGAAGGGGCTGCGCGAGCTGCCCGAATTCACCGCGGTCTTCGCTGCGAACGACGACATGGCCGTCGGCCTCGTGCACGGGCTGCACGATCGGGGCTTCTCGGTGCCTGGCGACATCAGCGTGATCGGCTTCGACGACATCAGCCTCGCCGCGCACGTGCTGCCGCCGCTGACGACGGTGCACCAGAACTTCCACAGTCTCGGCGTCTCCGCCGTCGACATGCTGCGTGCCGCGATCGAGGAGCGCGAGATCCCGCACGTGACGCGCATTCCCGCCGATCTGGTCGTCCGCTCGTCGACGGCGGCGCCGCGGGAGGAACGGCGATGACCGAGCAGCGACCTCTCGTCGAGATGTCGGCGATCACGGTCGAGTTCGCGGGGAACCGCGTGCTCGACGGCGTCGACCTCACGCTTCGCGGCGGTGAGGTGCACGCCGTGATGGGCGAGAACGGGGCGGGCAAGTCGACTCTCATCGGCGCGCTGACCGGCACCCATCCGATGCGATCCGGGCGAGTGCTCATCGCCGGAGAGCCGTGGACGCCGACAGGCGTTGCGCACAGTCGCGCCTCCGGCATCGCCACGGTGTTCCAGGAATCGCACCTGATTCCCCACCTCACCGTCACCGAGAACATCATGCTCGGCAACGAGGAGCGGAGTCTGCTCGGCCTGAGCTGGCGGCGCAATCGCGAACGCGCGCTCGACGTGCTCGCCAAGCTCGGGCTCGACGACGTCGACCCCGCCACGCGGCTCTCGCACCTCTCGCCCGCCGTGAAGCAGCTGATCGCGGTGGCCAGGGCGCTGGTGCTCGAACCGCGCGTGCTGATTCTCGATGAGCCGACCTCGAGTCTGGACGGAGCGGAGGCGGGGCGACTGCTCGGCGTCGTACGGCGGCTGCGCGACCGCGGCGTGGCGATCCTGTTCGTCTCGCATTTCCTCGAGCACGTGCTCGCCGTCAGCGACCGGATGACCGTGCTGCGCGAGGGCCGCGTCGTCGCGGAGTACCGCACGGACGACGTCGACCGCGCCGACCTCGTCTCGAAGATGATCGGCGGCGACGTCGAGGAACTGCGCGCACTGCGTTCTCAGCGTGCCGCCCACCACTACGACAGCGGGGCACGGGCGCGGCTGCGTGCGGCATCGCTCGGGCGTCGCGGCATGATGGAGCACACGGATCTGGAGGTCTCACCCGGCGAGATCGTCGGCTTCGCGGGGCTGCGCGGCTCGGGCCGCACGGAGCTGGCCAGTCTGCTCAGCGGTGTCGAGCGCGCGGACAGCGGTGAGATCTGGCTCGACGGGAAGCGCATCGACCTGCGCACACCAGGGACGGGTCTGCACCGCGGCATCGCGATGTCGAGTGAGGATGTGCGAAGCGACGGACTGATCGGCGCTCTCACCGGCAGGGAGAACATGATGCTCGCGCTGCAGGCCACGCGCGGCTGGACGCATCCGATCTCGTCGGGAGAGCAGCACGACATCGTCGAGACCTGGGGCGAAGCGCTCCGTCTGCCGATGAACGACCTCGATCGTCCCGTGGAACAGCTCTCCGGCGGCACGCAGCAGAAGATCATGCTCGCGCGCCTGTTGGCGATCAGGCCGCACGTTCTCATCCTCGACGAGCCGACCCGCGGCATCGACATCGCTGCGAAGCTGGACATCCAGAAGCGGGTGACGCGCCTGGCGGGGGAGGGCGTCGCTGTCGTGTTCATCTCGTCGCAGCTCGAGGAGGTCGTGCGCCTGAGCGACCGGATCGTGGTGCTGAAGGACCGAGAGAAGATCGGAGAGCTGAGCAACGGGCCGGGCGTCACAGTCGACACCATCGTCGAGATGATCGCCGCCGACCTCGCAGAAGAGGGGTTCTCCTCAGCCCCCTGATCGCCGTGACCTGGGCGTGTCTCATGACTAATCGCCTACTGCGCAGGTCGCGTGCACGCGCCTCGTCTTCGTTGTCGTCGGTCGACGATGCGAAGCATCGACTCCCTCGTCCGCCTCGCGAGGCACGTACCCGCGACCTTGCTCGCTACGGCTTAAGTCACAAGACACGCCCAATCGTGTCGAACACGTGTTGCCGGAACAAATTGTTCCCGGTAACATAAACGGAACGACGCGCCAGCGTCACTGCAATCAGCAATGGATCCGAAGTCGGACCCACCCATCACCGGATGCCCGATTCCGGTGTCTCAAGGAGGAGAACCATGTCTGCACGCACGCACATCATCCGCACGGCCGGTCTGGCCGCAGTCGGCGTACTCTCGATCGGTCTCGTGGCCTGCTCCGGCGGCGACGACGGCGCGGGCGCATCAGGCGACGGCGAGGGCGGGACCGCAACGATCGGCTTCGTCGCGGTCGGCCCCGAGGGCGCGTGGCGCGAGGCGAACGAGAACAACATCCAGGAGACGTTCACCGAGGACGCAGGGTACGAGCTGAAGTTCGCACCGGCGACCAACAACGACCAGAAGTCGCAGATCGACAGCTTCACGACCTTCGTCGATGAGGGCGTCGACCTGATCCTGCTCTCGGCCACGGAGGCGACAGGCTGGGAGGACTCGCTCGAGTACGCCCAGGAGGCGGAGATCCCTGTCGTGCTGCTCGACCGCGGCATCGAACCAGACAACACCGACCTGTACGTCACGCGCATCGCGCCGAACAACGTCGAGGTCTCCTCGGCCGTCGCCGAGTGGGCAGCGGGCGAGTTCCCCGACGGCGCCAACTACTTCACGCTCGAGGGCCCCGCGGGCGTCTCGGTCGTGAACGAGCGCAACGAGGGCTTCGACGCCGTGATCGGCGACAACTCCGACTTCACCAAGATCGGCGCTCAGACGGCGAACTGGACGACCGACGAGGGCCGCAGCGTCGTCGAGACTGTGCTGAAGTCGAACGACAACGACGTGCAGTTCATCTTCGCGCAGAACGACGAGATGGGCATCGGCGCCGCGCAGGCGGTCACCGAGGCCGGCCTGACCCCGGGCGAGGACGTCAAGATCGCGACGATCGACGCGACGGAGAACGGCATGAAGGCGCTCGCCGCCGGTGAGCTGTCGTTCGTGGCCGAGTACAACCCGCTGTTCGGCGAGATCGCCCTCGACGTGGTCGAGAAGACGCTCGCGGGCGAAGAGGTCGAGCCGAGCATCGTCGTCGAGTCCGCGACGTTCGACTCGGCGGAGGCAGCCGAGGAAGCGCTGCCCGACCGCAAGTTCTGATCCGGGAGCTCCTCTCCCGACCGGGTGCGGGGGTCGTGCGCGACCCCCGCACCCGGCAAGCTTTCGCGGCACAGCCGCGGTGACCAGATGTGGAGACACAGGATGTCGGAAGCACGTCCGATCGTCGAGATGAAGGGCATCTCCATCTCGTTCCCCGGGGTGAAGGCCCTCGACGAGGTGAGCCTGCGACTGCACCCGGGCGAGGTGCACACGCTGATGGGCGAGAACGGCGCTGGCAAGTCCACGATGATCAAGGCGCTCACCGGCGTCTACAAGATCGACGAGGGCGAGATCCGGGTCGCGGGTGAGGCCCGTCGGTTCAGCGGCACGGCCGACGCGCAGAGCGCGGGGGTCGCGACGGTGTACCAGGAGGTCAACCTCTGCACGAACCTCTCCATCGGCGAGAACGTGATGCTGGGAAACGAGGTGCGCGGCGCGTTCGGCGTGAACTGGCGTGCCACCCACCGTGCGGCGCACGAGGTGCTCGCACGGCTGGGTCTCGGGCACCTCAACACCAAGCAGTCGCTGTCGACCCTGCCGCTGGCCATCCAACAGCTGGTGGCGATCAGCCGCTCCATGGTCGAGGAGTGCAAGGTGCTCATCCTCGATGAGCCGACATCCAGTCTCGACGCGGCCGAGGTCGAGCAGCTGTTCGCCATCATCCGGCAGCTGCGCGACCAGGGCGTCGCCATCCTGTTCGTCTCCCACTTCCTCGACCAGGTCTACGCGATCAGCGACCGGATGACCGTGCTGCGCAACGGGCAGTTCATCGGCGAGCACCTCACGAGCGAGTTCCCGCGCGCCGAACTGATCGCCGAGATGATCGGCAAGGACGTCGCCGCGCTGAATGCGAGCGAGGCCGGCGAGCTGCGCGCACCGCGCACAGGCACCGTGCCGGTCTACGAGGCGACATCGCTCAGCCGCAAGGGCGCGCTCGAGGAGCTCGACATCGAGCTGCGCCGTGGCGAGGTCGTGGGGCTGGCCGGCCTGCTCGGCTCCGGTCGCACGGAGCTGGCCAGGCTCATCTACGGTGCAGACAGGAACGACACCGGAACGATCAGCCTGCACGGCGCCAAGACCGAGATCAAGAACCCCGCGAAGGCGCTGGCCAAGCGCATCGCGTTCGCGAGCGAGAATCGACGCGACGAGGGCATCATCCGCGACCTCAGCGTGCGCGAGAACATGATTCTCGCAGTGCAGGCCAAGCGCGGCTGGGCCAGACCGCTGTCCAGGCGCGAGCAGAACGAGATCGTCGAGAAGTACATCTCTGCGCTCGGCGTGCGGCCGACGGACCCCGAACGGCCCATCCGGCTGCTGTCAGGCGGAAACCAGCAGAAGGTGCTGCTCGGCCGCTGGCTCGCGACGGAGCCCGAGGTCCTGATCCTCGACGAGCCGACGCGCGGCATCGACATCGGTGCGAAGGCCGAGATCATGGACTACGTCTCAGGGCTCGCCGACGAGGGGCTCTCCGTCGTGTTCATCTCATCCGAGCTCGAAGAGGTCGTGCGACAGAGCGACCGTATCGTCGTGCTCAAGGACCACCGTAAGATTGCCGAGCTCGACGGCGGACCTGGCATGTCCACCGAGAACATCGTCACGATCATCGCCGAGGAGCATTCGGCGGATGAGAACGCGGGCGCAGGCGCTCGCGAGGAGGTTGCATCATGAGCGAGAACGCTCGTGGGCCGCTCGAGGCTCTCAAGCAGGTCCTGAAGCGGCCGTACGTCTGGGGCATCGTCGCCATCGTGCTCCTGCTGCTGATCAACGTGGTCAACGACCCGACGTATCTGGCGGTCTCGGTGAGCGGGAACGGCCACCTGGTCGGGAACCTCATCGACATCCTGCGCTCCGCGGCGCCCGTGATGATGATCGCGGTCGGGATGTGCCTCGTGGTCGCGACGAAGGGCATCGACCTCTCCGTCGGCTCCGTGATGGCGGTCGCCGGAGCGGTGGCGATGGAGTTCCTCAGCTCCGCGCCGAACACGGCAGGATCGGCGTTCCTCGCACTGGGACTGGCGATCGTGGTCGCAGGTCTGCTCGGCGCGGTGAACGGGTTCCTCGTCTCGGTGGTCGGTCTGCAGCCGTTCATCAGCACACTGGTGATGATGCTCGCCGGTCGCGGACTGGCGAAGGTGATCACCGGCGGCCAGAACACGACGGCGAACAACGACATGTTCCGCTGGTTCGCGAACGGCTACGTGCTGGGCCTTCCCGTCGTGTTCCTGCT
Source organism: Frigoribacterium sp. JB110 (assembly GCF_900163665.1). Classification (GTDB taxonomy): domain Bacteria; phylum Actinomycetota; class Actinomycetes; order Actinomycetales; family Microbacteriaceae; genus Microbacterium. The sequence continues at coordinate 137,060 of NZ_FUIA01000008.1, read as the reverse complement.
CGCGCTGCTGATCGTCATCGCCGTCGGCCTCGTCGTTCGCCGCACTGCGCTCGGGCTGATGATCGAGGCGATCGGCATGGACGCCAAGGCCGCACGCCTCGCCGGCATCAACCGTCGCGCGCTGCTGCTGACGGTGTACATCGCCGGCGGCGCGCTCGCAGGATTCGCCGGAATCTTCGCCACCGCGACGGTGATGACGGTCGACGTCTCACGCACCGGCTACCTGCTCGAGCTCGACGCGATCCTCGCGGTCGTCATCGGCGGCACCTCGCTCGCCGGCGGCAAGTTCAACATCACGGGCGCGACGATCGGGGCCCTCCTGATCGCCACGCTCGACAAGACGGTCGTCTTCCTCGGCGTCTCCTCGTCGGCATCGCCCGCCTTCAAAGCCATCGTCATCGTCGCGCTCGTGCTGCTGCAGTCGGAGCGGGTGCGCAAGATGTTCCGTCAGCGCCGGGCGGCTCGCCCGGCCAAGCGAGAGGCAGTCGCAGCATGAGTGCTCTCCTGACCACCCCGACGCCGACGCCTGCGGCGAAGCCCACGGGCATCCGGGGCCTGATGCAGCGGTTGTCGCACCACGTCGAGGCGCTGCCGACAGCGGCGGCCGTCGTGATCTTCATCGGCATGCTGGTGTACGGCGAGATCGCCTACGGGAGCATTCTGCAGGCGGGCACGCTGTCGAACCTGCTGATCAACAACTCCCACCTGATCGTGCTCGCCGTCGGGCTGACCTTCGTGATCATCACGGGAGGCATCGATCTCTCGGTGGGTGCCGTGGTCGCCTTCAGCAGCGTCTCGGGCGTGATGCTGATGAACGCCGGCTGGAACCCGTGGATCGCGATGATCCTGATGGTGCTGATCGGCACGGGATTCGGCCTGATCTCGGGCGTTCTGATCCAGTTCTTCAACGTGCAGCCGTTCATCGCGACCTTGGCGATGATGTTCCTCGGGCGCGGCCTCGCGTCGATTCTGAGCACGGAGCCGGTGCGTCTCGGCGACGACTCGGCGGCCCGGCTGCTGTCGGAGAAGATCAAGATCATCGACGGCCCGAAGGTGAACGACCTCGTCATCACGCCGAGCGTGATCGTCGCGGCGCTGGTGGTCGTGATCGCGTTCTTCATCCTGCACCGCACGCGCACCGGTCGCACGGTGTACGCGATCGGCGGCTCCGAGAACTCGGCCCAGCTGATGGGTCTGCCCGTCACGATGACGAAGCTCTGGGTGTACGTGATCAGCGGCTCGCTCGCCGGTCTCGCCGCTGTGCTCTACACGGCGCGCCTCGGCAGCGCTCAGAACATCACGGGGCTCGGTTGGGAGCTCGACGCGATCGCCGCTGCCGTCATCGGAGGCACTCTGCTCACGGGAGGTGCGGGCTTCGTGCTCGGCTCGGTGATCGGCGCTCTCGTGCTCGGACTGATGAACGTGCTGATCACCCGTGACGGCGGCATCCCGCCTGCGGCCACCACGATCATCACCGGCGGCATCCTGCTGGTGTTCGTGCTGCTGCAGCGCGCCGTGCTCGCCCGACAACGGGAATAGCCCGCAGCTGCTCATCCGAAGCGCGTCGACTCCTCGTGAGTCGGCGCGCTTCGTCGTGCCCGCCGCGGCCGGTTCCGGTGTGCGTAATTGCGCCACAACCCGGCCGTTGCCGCACTCTCGCACACCGGAGCGAGCCCGCGTGCGGCGGAAGCACAGTTCGGCACACCGGAGGCGCCCCCGATGCGCACGAGCATCCGATTCGGGAGTGTCGCGGCCCGGTAGTACGCTGGCACCGGTCGAGTTTTCTCGACGTCGAGACGTTTTCCACGCCTCTGCAAACCCGTTCGCCCACCTAAGGAAAAGCAACGTGGATCTCTACGAGTACCAGGCTCGGGACCTTTTCGAGAAGTACGAGGTGCCGGTGCTCGCCGGCATCGTCGCCGACACCGCCGAGGAGGTGAAGGCAGCAGCCGAGAAGATCGGCGGCGTCGTGGTCGTCAAGGCTCAGGTCAAGGTCGGCGGTCGCGGCAAGGCCGGCGGTGTCAAGGTCGCCAAGACTCCGGATGAGGCATACGAGGCAGCCAAGGCGATCCTCGGCCTCGACATCAAGGGCCACATCGTCACGCGCGTCATGGTCGCTCAGGGCGCAGACATCGCCGAGGAGTTCTACTTCTCGGTTCTGCTCGATCGTGCGAACCGCTCGTACCTCGCGATGGCGAGCGTCGAAGGCGGCGTGGAGATCGAGCAGCTCGCGGTCGAGAAGCCCGAGGCGCTCGCGCGCATCGAGGTCGACCCGCTGGTCGGCATCAACAGGACCAAGGCGATCGAGATCGCGAAGGCCGCGAACTTCCCCGACGAGCTCATCTCGAAGGTCGCCGATGCCTTCGTCAAGCTCTACGACGTCTACAAGCACGAAGACGCGACCCTCGTCGAGGTGAACCCGCTCGTGCGCACAGGCGACGGCGACATCATCGCCCTCGACGGCAAGGTGTCGCTCGACGAGAACGGCAGCGAAGTGCGCCACCCCGAGCACGAGGAACTCGAGGACAAGGGTGCAGCCGACCCGCTCGAGGCCAAGGCCAAGGAGGCCGGTCTCAACTACGTCAAGCTCGACGGCCAGGTCGGCATCATCGGCAACGGCGCGGGTCTTGTCATGTCGACCCTCGACGTCACGGCGTATGCCGGCGAGAACCACGGCGGCGTGAAGCCGGCGAACTTCCTCGACATCGGCGGCGGCGCGAACGCGCAGGTCATGGCCAGCGGGCTCGACGTCATCCTCGGTGACGAACAGGTCAAGAGCGTGTTCGTGAACGTGTTCGGCGGCATCACCAGCTGCGTCGCCGTCGCCGACGGCATCGTGAAGGCCCTCGAGATCCTCGGCGACACGGCGACCAAGCCGATCGTCGTGCGCCTCGACGGCAACCAGGTCGAGGAAGGGCGCGCGATCCTCGCTGAGGCCGCCCACCCGCTCGTCACCCTTGCGGCCGGCATGGACGAGGGCGCCGACAAGGCCGCCGAGCTCGCGAACGCCTGAGACGAAGAGACGGAACAGGGACAAAGAAATGTCGATCTACCTGAACAAGGATTCCAAGGTCATCGTCCAGGGCATCACGGGCGGCGAGGGCACCAAGCACACCGCGCTGATGCTGAAGGCGGGCACGAACATCGTCGGCGGCGTGAACGCGCGCAAGGCAGGCACCACCGTCACGCACGAGAAGCCGCACGAGGGCGAGATCGCGCTGCCGGTGTTCGGCTCGGTCGCCGAGGCCATCTCCAAGACCGGAGCGGATGTCTCCGTCGCCTTCGTGCCGCCGAAGTTCGCGAAGGACGCGATGATCGAGGCCGTCGACGCCGAGATCCCGCTGCTGGTCGTCATCACCGAGGGCATCCCGGTCGGCGACAGCGCGGAGGCGTGGGCGTACGCGAAGAGCAAGGGCAACAAGACCCGCATCATCGGGCCGAACTGCCCTGGCGTCATCACGCCAGGTGAGGCGCTTGCGGGCATCACACCGGCGAACATCACCGAGTCCGGTCCGATCGGTCTGGTGTCGAAGTCGGGCACGCTGACCTACCAGATGATGTTCGAGCTGAACGACTTCGGCTTCTCGACCGCCATCGGCATCGGCGGCGACCCGGTCATCGGCACGACGCACATCGACGCGCTCGAGGCGTTCGAGAACGACCCGGACACCAAGGCGATCGTGATGATCGGTGAGATCGGCGGCGACGCCGAGGAGCGTGCGGCCGAGTTCATCAAGAAGAACGTCACCAAGCCCGTCGTCGGCTACGTCGCGGGCTTCACGGCCCCCGAGGGCAAGACGATGGGCCATGCCGGCGCGATCGTGTCAGGCTCGGCCGGCACCGCGGCAGCGAAGAAGGAGGCTCTCGAGGCCGCGGGCGTGAAGGTCGGCAAGACGCCGAGCGAGACCGCCGAGCTGATGCGCGAGATCATGAGGTCGCTGTAACCAGTGACCCTCAGCCCCCGGTGCTTCGGCGCCGGGGGCTTTCGCGTGCATACGGGCGGTCGGCGGACATTCAGAGGATCAGCAGAACCCAAGACCCGCTCGGCCGCCGCGCGAGCGGTTCTGGTGTTGTCCGCCTCGCGGCGGTGATCGAGCTCCTCGAGCAGTGAGCCGGAGAGTCCGGTTGCCAGCGCCTCGACGTCCATCGCGCGCGCCCACACGCCCACCGACGCTGAGCACTCTCGGCGAAGCGGCGCAGGATGTCGCAGTCGACCCGCACATCCGCCGCAGCCCCTGGGTGACGCACCTTGACGACGACATCGGTGCCGTCCGAGAGCACCGCGGCGTGCACCTGGGCGAGCGAAGCCGCAGCCAGAGGCTCCGGCGCGAACGACTGCAGGGCCGTGTCGGGGGAGCGGCCCCAGTGGTCAGCCAGCAGCTCCCGAACTGCGGTTCCCTCGATCGGTGCGACGTCCTTCTGCAGTCTGGCGAGCTCGTCCGTGAGCACTCGCGGCAGCTGGTCGGCCCGCGTCGACAGCACCTGGCCGATCTTGACGAAGGTGGCGCCGGCCCGCTCGAATGTGCCGACGAGTGCTCGAGCGGACTGCGGCGACTCAGGCCCCTGTCGCACGGCTCCAGGCAGCCCGGAGGTCGAGGCTGCCCGCGCCAGCCTTCCGTCACGGAGAGGTCGGCGCAGCCGTGCGCGAGACTCCCTGGCCAGCGTGACCGGGCCGGGGACGGTGCCTGCGGGCACGAGCGCCTCCGATCACCACGAGCAGGGCGAGCCCGCCGACGACGGTGCCCGTGAACACCAGAGCGCCCAGGAGCAGCCACACCAGAACCTGCTCATGGCGCGTCACTGGCGGCGAACAGGAGCGGACCTGCGCACGGGCAGATGCGTGGTGCAGGTGCAGACAACGCCTTCGTTCGATGCGCTGCACTGCGTGCGATGTGTCGTATATATCTGCGTAGTACGTGCCCATTCGTTCTCATTCTCGAGATGAATAAGTGGCGAGCTAAACATCTGTTGACCAGGTCAATGATCGAACGTGTCTAGAACATTTGTTCTAGACAAACCTGATTCACACGAGTAAAATGTATGTATGGACACGAACCCGCTGGCAGGAGTCGAGGAAGCGCTCGATGCGCTCCGCGCTGCCAGCGGTGGGCGACCGGTCGAGGTGCTCAGTCCCGCTGAGCTCGTCGCCGTGAGCGCCGCCTACGGTGCGCTTCGCCGGCAGATCGATGCGGCGCAGGCGCCGGTCGCCGCCGAGATCGCGCGGCAGTCGAGGCGGGAGCTGGGCGGCGATTCCCTGGCTAAGAAGCAGGGGTACACCACTCCGGCATCGCTGATCGCGACGACGGGCGGCGGGAGCATCGGGGAGTCGCTGAAGCTCATTCGTGTGGGTGAGGCGACGAAGCCGAAGCAGGCGCTCTCCGGCGAAGAGCTTCCGGCCAAGCACCCGCACGTCGCCGATGCGCTCGCGTCGGGGCGAATCGGCGTGACGGTGGCCGACGACATCTCCAAGATGCTCGACGCGGTCGAGCTGCGTGCGTCGCGGCAGGCGATCGACGAAGCGGAGAAGCAACTGGTCGAGCTTGCGCCGGGGCTGACGCCCGATCAGGTGCGCAAGCTGATCATGCGTGCCGAGGCACATCTCGACCCCGACGGGCTGGAGCCCGCAGAAGACCGGCTCCGTGAGGAGCGGTTCCTGGTCGTGCGGGAGGAGCGCGACGGGTCGATCAGCCTGAAGGGCTCCCTCGATCCGGTGTCCGGTGCGCCGGTGAAGACGCTCATCGACGCAATGGTGACGAACACGCTGCGGACGCGAGGCCGCGCGAGTGAGCCAGGGGTCTCGCACGGGCGCAGCGCGTCCGCGGGCGGAGCGCGTGACCCTCGCACCGGCCCGGGGTCGGACATCGGCGACGGCGCCGATCTCGCTCCCGCCGTCGACGAGCGTTCGCGCAAGCAGATGCAGGCGGACGCTCTCGTCGATATCTGCAGGCACGCACTCAGCTGCGATGATGTCGCGACGGGGCCGTCGACGACGATCGTCGTGCGGATGACGCTCGACGAGCTCGAGAGCCGCACAGGACAGGCGACGATCGACGGGTTCGATCGGCCGGTCTCCGCTGCGGCGGCACGCAGGATCGCGGTCGACGCGCAGGTCATCCCCGCGGTGCTCGACTCGCAGAGCGAGATCCTCGACTGGGGCAGGGCGAAGCGGCTGTTCACGAGCACGCAGAAGCTCGCACTCACCGAACGCGACGGCGGGTGCGCGTTCTGCGGTGCGCCGCCGGTGCAGTGCTCGGTGCATCACATCGAATGGTGGGTGCGCGACCGCGGCAGGACAGACCTGAGTGACGGAGTTCTGCTCTGCACCGGATGTCATCATCGCGTGCACGACGACGGCTGGGGCATCGAGGTGCGCGGCCTCGGAGTCAGGGGAGACGTGTGGTTCGTGCCGCCGCCGTGGCTCGATCGCGAGCAGACTCCCCGCCGTGGCGTGAGTGCGCACTTCGGCCTCGCCGCGTAGCGCAGGCACGTCCGGTCCGGCAGCGACGGGCGGTTCACAGGACATCCGCACCCGCCATCGGCGTGCGCGCCGCGGCCGCGAGCGTCTGGCGACGTAGTCTCGATTCCGATCATGAATCGCCTCCTCGTCGCCGTTCTCGCCGCGGTCGATGCCGTCGTCGCGGCGGTCATCGGCCTCGGCGTCGTTCTCGTTCCCCTCGTGCTGGGCTGGTTCACCGCGTTCTCGGGCGCGGACTGGGCCTCGCTCTGGCCGACGGGCGCCCGCATCTGGCAGCTCGGCAATCTGGTGCCCCTGCACCTGAGCCTCGACGACCTCTTCGTCGCCTCATCCGGGGTGGCGGCGGACGCTGCCGGTTTCGTCGTCTCGCTGGCGCCCCTCGCGCTGGCCGGCTTCGTGCTGCTGTTCGCCGCTCGCTCCGGCCGCCGTGCGGCTCGTGCCGGCGCGTGGATCGTGGGCGTCGTCTCCGGCACTGTCGTCACGTGCGCCATCGCCACCGTCGTGCTGATGACATCCGGGACTCCCGTCGTATCGGTCGCCTCATGGCAGGCGATCCTCTTCCCGACGGCCCTCTATCTCGGCGGCGCGCTCGTCGGGGCCGTCACCACCGCGTGGGGCGACGGCGACGACGGCGCGATCGACGCACTGCACGACCGCGTGGACGCACTCTCGCCTGCATGGCGCGCCGTTCCGGCACTGGCAGTGCGCGGCACGGCGATCGCTCTCGTCGGGCTCATCGGGCTCGGCGGCCTCGCGCTGCTGGCCTCGGTGATCACCCGCGGCGGCGAGATGATCACGCTGTTCGAAGCCGCGCAGGTCGACGCCGTCGGAGCGACCGGCCTCACGTTCGCGCACCTGGCCTACCTGCCGACGCTGCTGGTGTGGGCGATCTCCTGGGTGGCGGGCCCCGGTTTCGCTGTCGGCACGGCGACCGCCGTCGCACCGTCGACCGTCGATCTCGGCGTCGTGCCGAGTCTGCCGCTGCTCGGCCTGCTGCCGGAGCAGGGCTCCCCGTTCCTGCTGCTGGTGATGCTCGCCCCCGTCGCCGTCGGCGCGCTCGCCGCACTGTCGCTGCGCGGCATGCTGGCACAGGAGTGGCGCGCGGAGGGCATGCTCGGCGACGACGCCGAGCCGTTCCTGCCGCGCATCGCGCTCGCCGCATCGGTTGCGGTGCTCACCGCGGGCACGGCCGCCCTGCTGGCGGTGATGGCATCCGGATCGATGGGGCCAGGTCGGCTCGTCGACGTCGGCCCGTCCGCTGGCCCCGTCGCGCTCGCCGTCGGCCTCGAGGTGCTGCTGGGCGCGGCGATCGTCCTGCTCAGCCCCCGCATGCGGCGGTCCGAGGAGCTCGACGCGTAGCACAGCGGCGGACGGCGACGGAGCAGCGCCCTGTTCCTGTTGCAGCGATATCGTCGGGTTGACCCCTGCATCTCACATCGCTATCGAGAGGACCTCCATGAGCACCACGACGAATCAGCCCCTGCGCGCGCTCGTCACCGGAGCCACGAGCGGCATCGGGGCGGCGACCGTGCGCCGCCTCCGCGCCGAGGGCTGGGACGTGATCGCCACCGGTCGCCGCGCCGATCGCCTCGAGGCACTCGCGACGGAGACCGGATGCGACACGTTCGTCGCCGACCAGACCGATCCGGCCGCCATCGAGGCGCTTCGCGACCACATCGTCGCGGGAGGCGGACTCAATGCGCTCGTCAACAATGCGGGCAACGCCTTCGGCCTCGAGCCGGTCGAGACCGGCGACGTCGACAACTGGATCCGGATGTACGAGCTGAACGTGCTGGGCACGCTGCGCGTGACCCAGGCGCTGCTGCCGGCACTGCGGGCGTCCGGCCGCGGCGACATCGTCACGATCACCTCCACTGCAGCGCACGGCGAGTACCCGGGAGGTGCCGGCTACACGGCGAGCAAGCGTGCGGAGCGGGAGATGGTGAAGACGCTGCGTCTCGAACTCGGCGGCGAGCCGATCAGGGTCATCGAGATCGCACCAGGTGCGGTCGAGACCGAGTTCTCGCTGGTGCGCTTCGACGGCGACGCCGACAAGGCCGCAGCGGTCTACGACGGGTACGAGCCGCTCGTCGCGGACGACATCGCCGACGCCGTCGCCTACACGCTGACGCGCCCCCATCACGTCAACGTCGACACCATGATCATCCGCCCTCGAGCGCAGGTGTCGAACACGCAGACCGTGCGCAGGTGACACGAGGCTCCGGATGCCCGGTGCGGGCGGGTGGGGACGAGCGCATAGACTGAGGGCGTGATCTCGGTCGTCGTTCTGATCTCGGGCAGCGGTTCCAACCTGCGGGCCCTCTTGGAGGCGACCAGCGCGGTCGACTATCCCGCGCACGTCGTCGCCATCGGTGCCGACCGCGAGGCCGTCGGGTTGGGGCACGCCTCTGACTTCGGCATCCCGAGCTTCGACGTGCCGTACACGTCGTTCTCGTCGCGAGAGGAATGGGGCGAGGAGCTCGCCGAGCAGCTGCGCGCCTGGAACGCCGATCTGATCGTGCTCAGCGGCCTGATGCGCCTGCTGCCTGAGTCCGTCGTCGACGAGTTCGGGCCGCGCATCATCAACACCCACCCGGCCTACCTGCCGGAGTTCCCCGGTGCGCACGGGGTGCGCGACGCCCTCGCATCCGGCGCCTCGGCGACGGGGGCGAGTGTGATCGTCGTGGACAACGGCGTCGACACCGGACCCATCCTCGCCCAGGAGCGAGTGCCCGTGCTGCCGGACGACACCGAGGCGAGCCTGCACGAGCGCATCAAACCCGTCGAACGCCGCCTGCTGATCGACGCGGTGCGCCGCGTCGCCACGGGCGAGCTCGACCTGACCACCCCCGCCTGACCGAAGGAGTCCCCATGGCCGGTCCCCGCCACGACGCATCCCTCTACCGTGAGCGCGATGCCGTTCCGATCCGCCGCGCTCTCGTCTCCGTGAGCGACAAGACCGGCCTCACCGAGCTGGCGGCCGCGCTGGCCGCGGCAGACGTCGAGATCGTGTCGACGGGCTCGACCGCGCAGACGATCCGCGACGCGGGCCACGAAGTCACCGACGTCGCCTCGGTCACCGGCTCGCCGGAGATGCTCGACGGCCGCGTGAAGACACTGCACCCGAGCGTGCACGGCGGGCTGCTCGCCGACCTCCGCCTCGAGCACCACGAGACCGAACTCGGCCAGCTCGGCATCGATCCCTTCGAGCTCGTCGTGGTGAATCTCTACCCCTTCGTCGAGACCGTCGCCTCCGGTGCGGAGCCGAACGACATCGTCGAGCAGATCGACATCGGCGGCCCCGCCATGGTGCGCGCATCGGCGAAGAACCACGCCAATATCGCGATCGTCGTCAGCCCCGAGTCGTATCCCGCGATCATCGAATCGCTCGGCAAGGGCGGCACCAGCCTCAAGGACCGTCGCGAGCTCGCCGCCCGCGCCTTCGCGCACACCGCGAACTACGACACCGCCGTCGCCCAGTGGTTCGCCGAGAAGACGCTCGCCGGCGGCGAGCAGGAGATGCCAGGCCAGCTCACGATCCAGGCGGAGAAGATCACCGACCTGCGATACGGCGAGAACTCGCACCAGCGCGCAGCGATCTACACCCGCGTCGGAGGACACGGCATCGCACAGGCGGAGCAGCTGCAGGGCAAGGAGATGTCGTACAACAACTACGTCGACGCCGACGCCGCGCTGCGCGCCGCCTACGACATGGTGAAGCCGGCCGTGGCCATCATGAAGCACGCCAATCCGTGCGGCATCGCCGTCGGCGAGGCGAAGGCCCTCGACCCGATCGCGTCCGCGCACGTACGCGCGCACGAGTGCGACCCGCTGTCGGCGTTCGGCGGCGTGATCGCGGCGAACCGTTCGGTCACGCTGAAGATGGCGGAGAACCTGCGCGACATCTTCACCGAGGTGATCATCGCCCCCGAGTTCGAGCCGGCGGCGCTGGAGCTGTTCAAGGAGAAGAAGAACCTCCGCGTGCTGCAGCTCCCCGCCGACTGGAAGCAGGAGCGGATGGACGTGCGCCTCGTCTCCGGCGGCCTGCTGCTGCAGGACGCCGATCTGTTCGACGAGGACATCGAGAGCATCGCCGACACATGGCAGCTCGTGGCAGGAGAGAAGCCCGACGGCATCTCGACGACCGAACTGGTGTTCGCCTGGAAGGCGTGCCGCGCCGTCAAGTCGAACGCGATCGTGCTGGCAGACAAGCTGGCCACGGTCGGCATCGGCATGGGTCAGGTCAACCGCGTCGACTCGTGCAAGCTCGCCGTCGAGCGCGCAGGCAGCCGGGTCACCGGTTCGATCGCCGCATCCGACGCGTTCTTCCCGTTCTCGGACGGGCCGGAGGTGCTGATGAACGCCGGTGTGAAGGTGATCATCCAGCCCGGAGGGTCAGTGCGCGACCAGGAGACGATCGAACTCGCCAATGAGCGCGGTGTGGCGATGTACTTCACCGGCGAGCGCCACTTCTTCCACTGATCCTGGGGTTCTGGGCACGCACATCGCTGCGTTGTCGTTGGTCGCGGGGCTCTCGGCCCCGCTCCCGCCTCCGCCTTGCGCTGCACGCACCCAGAACCCCAGGATCCGCGTACTGCTGAGTGCGTCGAATACTGGGGATCGCGGGCTGGTCAGGCTTGGGCTTCGCGGGTGAGGAGGCTTCGCTTGATGTCGAGGCCCCAGGCGAAGCCTCCCAGGGACCCGTCGGAGCGCAGCACGCGGTGGCAGGGCACGAACAGCGCCGCGGCGTTGCGGGCGCAGATGGAGGCGGCGGCCCGCACGGCGGAGGGGGAGCCCAGAGCCTCGGCGAACTCGGCGTAGGTGAGCGGGGCGCCCGGCGAGATGCCGCGCAGCGCCGTCCACCCTCTGATCTGCATCTCTGTGCCGTGCAGACTCACGGCGACGGATTCCAGTGCGCCGAGGTCGCCGTCGTAGTAGGCGCGCACGGATGCTGCCGCTGACGGCATCGAACCCGTGACCAGCCGCTCCGGCCGGGACGCGGGCCGCAGCCGCGCCACGAGCGATGCGATGTCGTCGGTCCAGCCGGATGCCATCACCGATCCGTCAGTGTCCGCGAGCACCGTGAAAGGGCCGTCCGGTGTGGTGAGTGTCTCGTGGATTGCGGAGCTCATGATGTCCTTCGCGTTGTGTGCTGGTCGGAGGCGGCGCGCCACAGGTGCGCGCAGAGGTACGAACGCCACGGTGCGGCGCGCGCCGCCCACGACTGGAGAGGCTTCGCGTCGGCAGGGAGTCCGGCGGAGGCCGCACCGGCACGCAGCGCGACGTCGCCCGACAGGAACACGTCGGGGTCATTGAGCACGCGCATCCGGACATAGTCCGCCGTCCATGGGCCGATGCCGCGCATCGCCATCAGTGTTCCGCGCTGATCGGCTCCGTCGTCGGCGCCCGTCAGCGAGGTCTCGCCCGTCGCCACGGACTCCGCCGCGGAGACGATGGCCCGCACGCGAGCTGCAGGGCCCCGCAGCACTTCTGTGCCGCGCGCGGCGATGGCGGCCATTGTGGGGAACACGAGCCGTTCCTCGCCCGCGATCTCGAGGCGATCCCCGAGTGCGTGCACGAGCCCGGTGAGATGGGTTCTGGCCGCCGCTACGCTGATCTGCTGACCGATCATCGCCCTGATCAGCATCTCGTGCGGGTCGACCGTCCCCGGCACTCTGATGCCGGGAACGCGCGCCACCAGCGGCGCGATCTCCGCGTGAGCGGCGAGAGCCTGGTCGATGGCGGCGGGATCGGCGTCGAGGTCGAGCAGTCGGCGCACCCGCGCGACGAGCACGCCCAGATCGGCCATGTGGTGCAGGTGGGCCTCCAGGCGGAGCACGCCGGGGGAGTCCTCCTGCGCGCTCACGCGGAACCAGGCGACCCCGCGCGGCAGTCGCAGCGTGCGCGCATAGGAGCGGGGCCCGGCCTCCTCCATGCCGCCGACACGGCGGACCGCCATCCAGTCGAACAGGGTGCCTGCGTCGAAGGGCTCCCGCACAGGCAGCGTGAGGTGCACGGTCGCGGCAGGCTCCCCGGCAGCAGCGGCCGCCGTGCGCGCAGCCTCCAGGCGACGCTGCGCGCGCAGGTCGCTGGGCGAGACGCCGAACAGCTCGAGGATCGTGTCGTTGAACTGCCTGACGCTGGCGAACCCGGCGGAGAACGCGACGGACGTGACAGGCATGTTGGTGTCGACGAGCAGGGATCGCGCAGTCTGCGCCCTGTGGGCGCGGGCGAGGGCGAGCGGACCTGCGCCGAGTTCCGCCCGCAGCAGACGCGACAGGTGACGTGTCGAGTAGCCCAGCGCGGCGCCGAGCCCCGCCACGCCCTCCCGCTCGACGACGCCGTCGGCGATGAGCCGCATCGCACGCGAGGCCGCGTCGCCGCGAAGGTTCCACTCGGGCGACCCCGGAGCGGCCTCAGGCAGGCAGCGCTTGCACGCCCTGTACCCCGCCTCGTGCGCGGCGGCGCTCGTCGGGTAGAACGAGACGTTGCTCGGCTTCGGTGTGCGCGCCGGGCAGCTCGGCTTGCAGTAGATGCCGGTGGAGCGCACGGCCGTGACGAACTGTCCGTCGAACCGCGGGTCGCGCGCGGCGATCGCACGGAACCGTTCATCGAAGGTCGCGGTCGTGAGCACCCCTCAACCATCGCACGTTCCGCCCCCACCTACTAGCGGGAATCGGACACCGCGTCTGGGGTGAATCCTCTGGGCACTCAGCGAAGAAGGGCGGCGACGGAGTCTCGTTGGGGGAGGGGGATACGAGACCCCGCCGCCGACTTGACTCAGGACGCGACGAAGCGTCCTGAAGATTTCGGGATGGTCGCCGACGCCTACAGGCGGATCTGCGCGACTACTTCACCGTACTCGGTCTCGCCGACCGGTGTGAACCCGACACGGTGGAAAAACGCTTCAGGGCCGCCCTCACCAGCCTCGTAGATGACGTTGACGTGGTCGAAGCCGCGCGAGCGCGCCTCCTCGAGCAGAGCCGTCACGGCGAAGCGGCCGACGCCGCGACGCTGATCGTCTGCGTCGACGTTGATGCGCCACAGCACGGAGTCGAGATAGTCGATGGTCGTCTCGCCGCCGAAGCTGGCGCTGATGAAGCCGACGACGCCCTCATCGCCGATGACGACACGCTGCCAGGTCGACGACGGGTCGAGCACCGTTGCCGCGATGCCGTACGACACCGGCGCGAGGAACTGCTCCTGGCCGGGCTTCAGCGAGAGGTTGTTGACCGCCACGATGGTCTCGGCGGACAATTCGACAAGGCGCAGTTCCGTCATGGTCTCAGGGTAGGACATCCGGGGCGGAAACGGGAAGCCTCGGCCAACAGGCGACGATCACGGTCAGCGCCGCGCATCCGGCGTCCGAGATCAGGCATGCACCCACACGTCGGTGCCGACAGGGGTCCAGTCGAACAGCCACTTGGAGTCGGCGACGCTCATATTCACGCAGCCGTGGCTCATCGGCTGAACGCCGAACTCGTTGTGCCAGTAGGTGCCGTGGAAACCCTCCGAGCCGTTGAAGTACATCACGTTCGGCACGTTCGGGGTGTAGTAGTACGGCGGCTCCGTGGTGTCCTCGTTGCCCATGTTCTGCGAGGTCAGCTTGACGTAGGTCTTGAAGGTGCCCTGATCGGTCTCACTGCCCGCCTTGCCGGGCGAGACCGGGAACGTCTTCACGACCTTGTCGTTCTCGATCGCGTATGCCTGCAGCTTGCCGAGGTCGACTTCGAGGCGCCGCTCGAGTGTGGTGACCTCCGCCTCGACTGTGTCGACGTCGAGCGCGAGGGAGCCCTTGCCGGATTCGAGGGCCTTCGCGTACTTCGCGGCCACGCCGTCGATGCTGTTGACCTTCCAGCCGTCCTGACCCTCGCCGCCGTCGAGCACGGCACCCGCGGTGTCGACGATCTGCGTGACGTCCTGCGCCTCGCGGTCGACCTTCTCCGGAAGCGCATCGACGACCTTCTGAATCCCCGCCGTGTCGGCGGTGACGGCGAAGCCGCCCTCGCCGTCAGGGGCGACGTCGAGCCAGGAGTTCAGCTGCTTCGTGCTGACGGGCACGGCGCGTTCGTCGTCGACGTAGAAGCCGGCGCCCTCTGCCAGCTCGTTGAGCGCAGCGGCCTGCTTCTTCGCGGCATCAGTGCTCGTGGTCGCGACGACTTCGACAGAATCGGCCGAGACGGTGATGCCGCCGTCGCCTGCGACGAGCGCAGTGCTGAGGTCGGCAGCCAGGGCCTCGAGGTCGGGGCCGGAGCCTGGCTCCGCCGCAACGGCGACGAACGCCCCGTCGGAGAACTCGACTTCGGCGTCGACCGGCTCGACGAAGAGGTCGGGAGCCTGCTCCTGGAGAGTCTCGATCGCCGTGTCGTCGTCGATCGTGACAGTGGGGGCGTACGGGTCCTGCGGGTTCCAGTCCGAGATCTTCCACAGCGGGTGGTCCTCGAACGCCCTGGTGGCTGCCTCTTCTGCGTCGACCTGCGCGCCGAGGTCCTCGCCGGTGACCTCGACGCCGCCGATGGAGATCGTCGCGTCGTCGACGCGCTGCTCGATCGCCTGCGCCGCCGTGCCTGCCGTGTGGAAGCCGACGGGTGCACCTGCCACGGCCACTCCAGGGGCGATCAGCACAAAGGACGCAGCGATGGCGCCCGCGACGAGCAGGCCGCCTGGAATGCCGATGCCGAGCCACAGGCCGGTGCGGCGCCTGCGGCGCGGCTTGTCCTCGGTCACGTCGGTGACCTCGACGGACTCGATCGGTGCGGTTCCACCGTCAGTCATTGGTTGTACCCCCTGGGCCGATGAAATCGGAAAATGCACGGTCCTCCCCAGAGTGTAATTCGGCGGATTTGGGAATATCCCGGCCAGTCATCACAATGCGGAAACGATCGTGGGGTAAGAGGAACGAGAAGAGGTCGTCTGTCGCCGCGCACGAAGCCGAGGGGATGCAAGGATGGAACGAATCCTTCCCCGATGAACGGAGCCGTGCAGATGGCAGAGGTCGTGATCGTCGCCGACGAGGCGTCAGGCGGTCAGTTGGCAGCCGAGGCGATTGCGCGCCTCGTGCGCGGCAAGCCGGACGCTGTGCTCGGCCTGGCGACGGGGTCGACACCGCTGCCCGTGTATCGGGCTCTGCGCGAGGAGTTCTCCGGAACCGATGTCTCGCGGGTGCGCGGCTTCGCACTCGACGAGTATGTGGGCCTCGCCCCGGAGCATCCGGAGAGCTACCGCTCGGTCATCTCGCGCGAGGTGGTCGAGCCGCTCGGGCTCGACCCTCGGCTCGTGCGTGTTCCGGACGGCGCGGCCAGTGCGGTCGAGCGCGCGGCGACCGACTACGACGAGGCGATCGCCGCGGCGGGCGGCGTCGACGTGCAGCTGCTCGGAATCGGCACCGACGGGCACATCGGCTTCAATGAGCCGGGCTCGTCCTTCGCCTCGCGCACACGGGTGAAGACGCTGACCAGGCAGACCCGTGAGGACAACGCGCGCTTCTTCGCGTCGCCGGACGATGTGCCGAGGCACTGCGTGACGCAGGGGCTGGGCACGATCCTCGAGGCGCGTCACCTGGTGCTGCTCGCGTTCGGCGCTGGCAAGGCCGAGGCGGTCGCCGGCGCCGTCGAGGGCCCCGTCACCGCGTCGCTGCCGGGCTCCGCCGTCCAGCTGCACCCGCACGTCACGGTGATCGTCGATGAGCCGGCAGCCGGTGCCCTCCGCTTCGCGGACTACTACCGCTACACCTACGACAACAAGCCCGCCTGGCAGGGACTGTAGGCGTCAGGGACGTCCCGTAGGGATCTCGCTGGGCTCGACGGACGGGTGCTGCGCCGACATCCGGTCGATCCACGCCAGTGCGACGGCCGAGACGATGAACGCCATGTGAATCACCACCTGCCAGAACACGCCCTCCGTCGTGTACTGCTCGCCGGTGACAGATTCGTCGGTGGGAGCGCCGATGTCGCCCACCTCGATGAAGGTGCGCAACAGGTGGATCGACGAGATGCTGATGATCGAGATCGCCAGCTTCACCTTCAGCACGTTCGCATTGACATGGCTGAGCCAGTCGGGCTGATCCGGATGATCATTGACTCGCAGCTTCGAGACGAATATCTCGTAGCCGCCCATGATCACCATGATGAGCAGGTTCGCGATCATCACCACGTCGATGAGGCCGAGCACGCCCAGCATGATCGTCGCCTCGTTGAGGTGCGTGATGTCGTGGATGACCGTCTCGATCAGGTGCCAGAGGTCGATCATGAACACCACGACGTACACGACCTGCGCGATGATCAGCCCGATGTAGAGCGGTGCCTGCAGCCATCTGCTGGCGAAGATGAAGTACCCGAGTGCGGGGCGGCGGCGTGGGGGCGACTGGGGCGTGGCGCTCATGGAGGAATCGGCCTTTCTCATCTGGCTCGGCCGATTCTAACGAGCGTCGGTGATCGGCGGCTGTGGGCAGCCCTGCCCCGTCAGAGCGCGGCGATCGCCAGCGATCTCACGATGCCCGACATTCCGAGCAGCACCGCGTCAGGACCGTTCACTCCAGGCATCACTGCGCACAGCCGCCCGGAGACGAGGCTGCGCTGATTCCGGATGGCCGTCTGCGCGGCCTCCGCGATGATGGCCACGTCCAGCTCGCGCGGCCCGTCGATGATGACCCTCGGCACGTCGAGCATGGCGACGGCCGGAGTGAGGGTCTGCCCGATGAGTGCACCGATCTGGCGCTGGGTCGCCTCCAGGAGCGCAGCGGCCTCCGGACGATCCGGCAGCTGATCGCGCAGTCGGTCGGCCATGCGCAGCAGCGACTGCACGGACTCCTCGACGGTGGCGGAGCCGTCGGCAGCCGGGGGAGTGCGTACGTGCGCGAACTCTCCCGCGGCGAAGCTGGCCCCGCGCACCAGCTGTCCGCCGACGAATGCGGCGCCGCCGAGACCGGCGCCGACTCTGACGAGCAGCAGGTCGTCGCTGTGCTGCGAGTCGAGCTCCGAGACGATTGCGGCGTTCGCGTCGTTCTCGACGCGCGTCGGCACGGAGAATCGCTCTCTGACGACGTCGGCGAGCGCGAGCCTGCGCCAGCCCAGGTTCGTCGATTCGAGCACGACGCCTGAATCGTCGACGATGCCTGGCGTGCCTATGCCGATGCCGCCGATCGGTATGGTCGTGGACTCCGCCAGCTGAGCGACCAGGCCCAGCACCTGTGCGACGGCGCCGTCACCGCGGGCGTTCCCGTCGACGACGGCGTGGCGGATCTCGGAGCCGTCGAGGGTCAGCAGCGAGCCGTGGAACTCGCCGGGCTGGCTCAGATCGACGGCGACGGTGGTGAAGACATCCGGATTGATGGCGAGCAGCGTCGCCGGCTTGCCAGGACGACCTGCCGTCGCCCGTGACCCCGTCTCGACGATGATGCCGTCGGAGACGAGCCCTGCGACCAGCTCGGAGACGGTGATCCGCGACAGGCCGGTGATGCGCGCGACATCTGCCCTGCTGACGTCGCGCGAGCGCAGCACCGTCTGGATGACGAGGGTGCGGTTGTGCGCACGCGCGTCTGTCGGCAGCAGCTTCGTCGCGAGCCGGGACTCGGCGCCCCTGCGAGCCATGTGCGTTCCCCTTTCGCTCGCCTCAGAGACCATTCTGCAAATAACCTATACCGAACTGCACGCCACCGACGTCGACGAGAGGCGCTTCTGTGATCCCCCAGCCCGCCACCATGGCCACATCTGATTCCGTCTTCGTGCTCGACGCGAGCTGCGCGATCAGCGCGTCGCATGACGCCGAGCCCGCCGGAGCGCTCCTCGCACAGCGCCTGCGCACGGCCTGCGGCCTCCCTGCGCCGGTGACGACGACGCCCGGGGCGAGCATCGACATCCGGATCGACTCCGCGCTCGCCGCTGAGCACTACGCGGTGAGCGTGGGCACCGACGGCGTCGTCGTGCGCGCGGGCGACGCGGCGGGCGCGCTGCACGGCGCACAGACGCTGCTGCAGCTGCTCCCGCCCGACGTGCACCGCTCCGCGCCGATCGGTCGCACCGCGTGGACGCTCCCGTGCGTCGAGATCGTCGACGGTCCCCGGATGCGCTGGCGCGGGGTCATGCTCGACGTGGCGCGCCATTTCTTCGCACCGCGGGAGATCCGGCGCCTGATCGATCTGCTCGCGATGCACAAACTGAACGTGTTCCACCTGCATCTCACCGACGATCAGGGCTGGCGGGTGCAGATCGACAAGCACCCGGCGCTGACCGAGATCGGCGGGTGGCGGCCGCGTTCGCAGGTCGGTCATCGCACGGCCGGCGTGTTCGATGCGAGGCCCCACGGCGGCTTCTACTCCCGCGACGACCTCCGCGAGATCGTCGCCTATGCCGAGCTGCGCGGCGTTCTCGTCGTGCCGGAGGTCGATCTGCCGGGTCACGTCGGCGCAGCCGTCGCCGCCTATCCCGAACTCGGCATTCCGGGTCGTGCTCCCGCCGAGGTGCCTGGAGGGTGGGGCATCAGCAGCCATGTGCTGAACATGCGCGAGTCGACGGTGGCGTTCTGCTGCGACGTGCTCGACGAGCTGGTCGACATCTTCCCCAGCGAGGTCATCGGCATCGGCTCCGACGAGTGCCCGACCGAACCGTGGCAGAACGATCCGGAGTCCGTCGCGCGTGCGGCCGAACTCGGGCTGGGGTCGGTCGCGGAGCTGCAGGGCTGGTTCGTCTCTCGACTGGAGGCGCACCTCGCCGGGCTCGGGCGTCGTGCGATGGGGTGGGAGGAGGTGCTGGACGGGCCGCCGTCGCGCGTCGACACGCTCGTGACCGTGTGGCGCGGCTCGCGCGCCGTCGCCCGTGCCGCCGAGGCCGGCCACGACGTCGTCTCTGCGGCCGACACCTCCGTCTACCTCGATTACCGGCAGTCGGACGGTGCGGACGAGCCGATCCCGATCGGCACGATCGTCGACGCGGACACCGTGCTCGCCTTCGACCCGATGCCCGACGGGCTCACAGATGAGGCGGCACAGCATGTGCTCGGCGGCCAGGCGAACCTGTGGACGGAGAACGTCGACGACCCGCGCATGGTCGATTTCTACGCCTTCCCGCGGGTCTGCGCCCTCGCCGAGGCGCTCTGGCGGGGGCCGGGCGATCCGGATGAGTTCGCCCCGCGTCTCGACGCGCATCTCGAGAGACTGAGGGCGGCCGGCGTCGAGTTCCGCCCGTCGGAAGGACCGGCTCCGTGGCAGCGCCGCCCCGACGCGCAGGGTTCGCCCAAGTCGCTGGCGCAGCGGCAGGCGGAGCTGAACCGCCTGATCGACACGGGGCACACGCCCATCACGATGGAATAGGGCTCCGTCCCCGGCGGATCAGATCACACCACCCGTGTGTGGCCGGGCAGCGGGTCGGGATTCTCGCGGAGGCGATCGGCGAGGGCGATCGCCCCGTCGAGGGGGGAGCCGAGCGCCCGCACCACCTCGACGCCCGGCCGCGCCGCCCGCACACGGGCGAGCAGCGGAGCGGTGATGCGGTCGGCGCGTGCCAGGCCCCCGGTCAGGGTGACGCGCTCCGGGACGTCGTCGGCGAGCGCGGCCAGCAGGGTCGCTGCCAGGTGCGATGCGGCAGCGTCGAGGATCCTCGCGGCCCGGGAATCGTGATCGGCGCATTCGACGACGCGCGGCACGAGGGAGCCGAAGATCCTGGCGCGGTCGACGGCAGGGTAGACGGCGGCTGGCCAGTCGACCAGATCGCCGAACGCCTCGGTTGCGATGTCGGCGAGACCCGGGGCGTCGTCGCACCTGCCGTCGAGGTGCTCTGCCGCAGCGCGCAGCGCTTCCATGCCGATCCAGGCACCTGAGCCGAGGTCGCCGAGCAGGTGGCCCCATCCGTCGACGCGGTGCCATGCCCCTGCGAGGTCGGTGCCGAGTGCGATCGATCCGGTGCCTGCCGCGAGCACGGCTCCCGGGGCACCGTCGAGGGCTCCGAGGTGTGCGGTGACGATGTCGGAGGTCACGATCGCCCGCTCGGTGCCGAACGCGTGGCGGGCCGCGCCCTCGAGGGCACGGGGCCCCTTCGCGTGGGTGGTGAGCCCAGCCGCACCGATGGCGACTGCCGTGATCGGCACGCCGCCCGCCATGCGCGCGGCGTGTTCGCCCATAGCGGTCACCGCTGCGCGCGGGTCGGCGGCGACGACCGACGCAGCCAGCTCAGGCAGGTCGTGCCGCGCCGACACGGAGCCGCCGAGCGCGATCCTGGTGCCGGAGCCTCCGACGTCGATGCCGACGAGGATCATGCGCGCATCGCCTCCCTCGCCGATCCGCCTCTCGTGCGCAGCCGCTCGCGCGCCTCGTCGGCCACGACGCGAACCTGGGCGTGCAGCGGCTCGAGCACCGCGCGCGTCGAGCGCGCGTCGAGGCCGCGGGGCGTGTCGAGACGCGCCTGTGTCGGGAGCGGGGGTGTGAGCGGGTCCATCAGGCCTCTTCGCGAATCGGTGGACGGCGTGGCTGGTCGAGCGTGTGCGTCGGACGTAATGAAGTCTTCACATACGAGTATTGCAAAGATGCCGAACTAATTGAATAATCTATTCGACAGCAGCGATACGCGACACTCGTCGCGCCGAACAATGGAGTTTCTATGCAGTCACGAATCATCAGGGCGGCGGCCATCGGCTCGATCGCCGTGCTCGGCCTCACAGCCTGCTCCGGCGGCGGGGAGGACGGCGGTTCAGAGGGCGGTTCCCTCGACGTCTGGATCATGCAGGGCACCAACCCCGACGCCGAGGCGTTCTTCGACGACGTCGCCTCCGCCTTCAAGGAGGAGACCGGAGCCGACCTCAACGTCGACTTCGTGCAGTGGGGCGACGCGCACGACCGCTTCGTGACCTCGATCGCCGGAGGCACGACGCCGGATGTCGCGGAGACGGGCACGACATGGACCGCCGAGTTCGCGGACGCCGGGGCGCTGGTGCCCCTCGAGGAGCACGTGGCGGACGCTGGCCTCTCCGACGATCTCGTCGAGGGTCTGGTCGAAGCCGGCACCTACGACGAACAGCTCTACGGCATGCCGTGGTACGCGGGCGTCCGGTCGCTCATCTACCGTTCCGACATCTTCGAAGAGCTCGGCCTCGAGGCGCCGACCACGTGGCAGGAGATCGTCGACGCGGGCGAGGCGATCCAGGAAGCACACCCCGACATGAACGCCTTCGCAGTGCCAGGAGGCGCAGAGTTCATCACCTACCCGTGGGTGTGGGGAGCGGGCGGCGAGGTCGCCGCGGACGACGGCGGCACGTGGACGTCCCAGATGAACAGCCCGGAGTCGGTCGAGGGCATCGAGTTCTTCACAGGGCTGCAGACCGAGCACGGCTTCTCGTCGGCGGGCGCGACCACATGGGACGAGGTCGGCGTGCTGGACAGCTTCACGGCCGGCGACACCGCGATGGCAGTGATGGGGTCGTGGACCCCGGCGACGATCGTCGAGCAGGCCCCCGACCTCGAGGGGAACTTCGCCGCGGCGCCCATCCCCGCAGAGGACGGCGGGATCGCCCCGAGCGTGCTCGGCGGGTCGCACCTGTCGATGTTCAACACGACGGACGACGAAGACCTCTCCTTCGCCTTCATCGAGATGATGACGACGGGCGAGTTCGCCGACCAGTGGGCGGCTGAGACCGGGTACTTCCCCGGCCAGGCGTCGCTGCTCGACTCGGCCGTCTCCAGCGACGACCCGCTCGTGGCCCCGTTCGCGACGCAGTTCGTCGACGGCGGTGCAACGCTTCCCGTCACGCCGACCTTCGGCGCCGTGCAGGCGAAGCAGACCACCAACACGGCGATCCAGTCGATCCTCTCCGGTGATGCGTCAGTGCAGGAAGCGCTGGACTCCGCTGCGGCCGAGATGACCGAACTGCTGAACGCGGAGTGAGCGGACTGACGTGACGGCGAACCTCTCCACCCTCGCGTCTCGGCCACGGGCCTCAGGCACCGGGCCGAGACGCGGGTCCTTCGGGGCATCAGGCGCGCGCAGGCTGCGCCCGTGGCTCCTGCTCGCCCCCGCGCTGGCGGTGCTCGCAGTCCTGATGCTGTGGCCGCTCATCCGGGTCGTGCTGTTCTCACTGCAGGAGTACGGGCTGCCCGAGATCGTCTCGGGCGATTCGAACTGGAACGCGGGCGCGAACTACGCCGAGCTGTTCACGAGCGAGCAGCTGTGGCGGGTGGTGCTGCCCAACACGGTCGGATTCGCCGCGCTGTGCGTGGGATTCACCGTCGCACTCGGCACGGGAGTCGCCGTGCTGATGGCGTCGCTCGGGCGCTTCTGGCGCACGGTCGTCGGCAGCGCCATCATGGTGGCGTGGGCGATGCCCGCCGTCACGGGAACCTACGTGTGGGTGTGGATCTTCGACGCGGACAGGGGCATCGTCAACCAGATGCTGATGGCGCTCGGGCTGATGGACGACCCGACGAACTGGTTCACCAACCGGTTCCTGTTCTACGCCGTCGCGATCCTCAACGTCGTGCACCACGGCTTCCCGTTCGTCGCCGTCACGGTCCTGGCCGCGCTGCTCGGCGTCTCGAAGGAGATGCTCGAGGCGGCCGAGGTCGACGGCGCCGGCCCGTGGCGCCGGTTCTGGCAGATCATCGTTCCCAACCTGCGCCAGGTGTTCACGGTCGTGATCATCCTGTCGACGATCTGGGATTTCAAGGCCTTCGCGCAGATCTACCTGATGCCCGGCGGCTCAGGCTCGAACCGCGAGGTGCTCAACCTCGGCGTGTGGTCGTACGTCGAGTCGTTCGGCCAGAACAGATACGGCTTCGGGTCGGCGATCGCCGTCGTGCTGACGCTCCTGCTCGTGGTGATCACCGTGGTCTACGTGCGGTCGCTGATGAAGGAGGAGGAACTATGAGCCGCCACACCTCGCGCCGGCGCACGTCATCGGCGGTGAAGGCCGTGCTCGTCGTGCTGCTGCTCGTGTTCACGCTGTTCCCCGCATGGTGGATGGTCTCCAGTGCGTTCACCGAGAACCCGTCCGCCCGCACATCGATCGGCATCGAAGGGTTCACGCTCGAGCACTTCTCCTATGTGCTCACCGACGGCGGCTTCGGCGTCTTCCTGCGCAACTCCGCGATCGTGGCGCTGATCGTGGTCCTCCTGAGCGCGCTGCTCGGCCTGCTCGCGAGCGTTGCGGTCGCCCGTTTCCGTTTCCGGTTCCGCACCGGCATCCTGATGATGATCCTCATCGTGCAGATGGTGCCGCTGGAGGCGCTGGTGATCCCGCTGTTCGTGCAGGTGCGCGACTTGGGCATGCTGAACATGCTGCTCGGGCTCATCGTCGTCTACGTCGCCCTGTCGCTGCCGTTCGGAATCTGGATGCTGCGCGGATTCGTTGCGGCCGTGCCCGTCGAGATCGAGGAGGCGGCATACCTGGACGGCGCCTCGTGGTGGCGCATGTTCCGGTCGGTGCTGCTGCCCCTGGTGATGCCGGGACTGGTGGCGACGAGCATCTTCTCCTTCATCACCGCGTGGAACGAGTTCGTGTTCGCGCTGACTCTGCTCGGTGGGGAGACCGGCCAGTACACGGTCGCGATCGGCCTGCGCCAGTTCTTCGGCGAGCACTCCAACGAGTGGGGCGCGATCATGGCGGCGTCGACGGTGATCACTCTGCCGGTGATGATCTTCTTCGTCATCGTGCAGGGCAAGCTCTCCAGCGGCCTCGTCTCCGGATCGGTGAAGGGATGAGCGACCGGGCCATCGAACGCCTCGTGAACGGTGTGCTGTGGCCGGGCTTCCTCGGCCGCGGCACGCCGGACTGGGTGGCGCGCGAACGCGACGCAGGGCTCGCCGGGGTCGTGCTGTTCGCGCAGAACATCGGCGGCGCCCCTGTCGACGCGGCAGGCGGGTTCCTCGTCGGCATCGACGAGGAGGGCGGCACCGTCACGCGCATGGATTCCGCACGCGGCTCGGATGTTCTCGGGGCCGGTCAGCTCGGCGCGATCGACGACGAGGACGTGACCCGTCTGGCGGCAGCGGAGCTCGCGCGCCTGTCCGCCGCATCCGGTGCCGACGTCGTCATCGCGCCGGTCGCCGACGTCAACACCGACCCGCGCAATCCGGTGATCGGCACGCGCTCCTTCGGCGGGAGCCCCGCCCTGGTCGCGCGCCATGTCGCCGCGACGGTGCGCGGCCTGCACGCGGCCGGCGCCGTCGCCGTGCCGAAGCACTTCCCCGGCCACGGGGACACGGCCGTCGACTCGCACCACGGGCTGCCGACGAGTGGGGCAACCGAGCAGGAACAGCGCGACGTGCACCTTCCTCCGTTCGCCGCGGCGATCGAGGCAGGGGCGATGGTCATCATGACCGCGCACCTTGTCGTTCCCGCGTGGGGACCGGATCCCGCCACGGCGCAGCCGCGCGCGCTCGCCGAGCTTCGCGACCTCGGATTCACGGGCGTCATCGCCAGCGACGCGCTCGACATGGCCGCCATGCGCTCGCGCTACGGCGACGCCGCGCCCGTGCGCGCGCTCGCCGCGGGGTGCGACCTGCTGTGCGTCGGCAACCCGGCCAACCCCGGATCATCCGGTGACGATGAGGGCGACTTCCTCGCCGCGCGCTCGGCCATCGTCGAGGCGGTGCGCGCGGGCGAGCTGCCGGTCTCCCGCCTCGAGCAGGCGGCGGAGCGGGTCGCGGCGGTGCGCGGATTCGCGCGGGAGCAGGCATCGGTGCGCCGCCAGGACGCGCCGCTTCCGGACGCGGATGTGCTCGCTCTCGCCCGCAGAGCGGCGAAGGTGAGCGGTGCGTGCGCCGCGAACCCAGGGCCGCGCACCGTGATCGACGCGCGCGCAGCGGCGACGTGGGCCGTGAGCTCGACAGGCTCCCGCTACGCGGCCGCCCTCGCACGCGGGGGAGAGGTGATCGACGCCGCCGACGGCACAGCGGCTGCGACTGACGGTGCCCGCACCGTCGTGCTCGTCGACCGCATCGCCGACGCCGAGCAGCGCGGCGCCGTCTCGCGCGCGGCCCGCCTCGACCCCGGAACCGTCGTGGTGAACCTCGGCGTCGATCCGGTCGATCCGGTGCCCGTTCCCGCAGTGCACGTGCGAGCTGCCAGCCGCCTCGCCGTCCGCGCCGCCGATGAGACCCTCGCGGAGGGCTGGCGCGAGTGAGGGTCGTGGCAATGCAGTCCGGCACATCGGTCGACGGGATCGATGTCGCGACCGTCGATGCCGACATCGTCGATGGCATCGGTGCGGTGCTCGAACTGCGGCCCGTGCGGCTGGAGACGGTCGAATGGCAGCCGGTGCTGCGCGAGGAGATCCTCGCGGCCGCGCACGGCGAACCGCGCGATGCGCAGGCGTGGACCAGGCTCGACACGGCGATCGGACAGGCCTTCGCCGAGGCGGCGGTCGCCGCTGACGGAGAGTTCGTCGTGTCGCACGGCCAGACGATCCATCACTGGACCGATGAGTCGGGAACCAGGGGCACCCTGCAGCTGGGGGAGCCGAGCTGGATCGCCGAACGCACAGGAATCCCCGTGGTCTCGCATCTGCGCAGCGCCGACGTCGCCGCCGGCGGCGACGGTGCCCCGCTGATGGGTGTGTTCGACCGGATGTGGGCGGCAGGGCTGGGCATCGAGTCGCTGGCGACCGTGAACCTGGGCGGCATCGCGAACGTGCAGCTCGTGCGCGGCGGCGAGGTGCTCGCCTTCGACACCGGCCCCGCCAACTGCCTGATCGACGCGGTGGTCCAGCGCGAGACGGGCGGCTCCTGCGATGTCGACGGCGCGCTGGCCGCTGCGGGGACCGTTGACGGCGGACTGCTCTCACGGCTGAAGGAGCATCCGTATCTCGGCAGAGCGGCGCCGAAGTCGACCGGTCGCGAGACATGGAACCTCGACCTCGTCGACGGTGCCGTCGGATCCGACGCGATCGGCGTGGAGGACCTCGTGGCAACGCTCACCGCGTTCACGGCCCAGTCCGTGGCCGATGCGATGCCGGGAGCCGACCGGGTGGTGCTCTCCGGCGGGGGAGCACGCAACCCCGCGATGGTGCGAGCGCTGCGCGAGCGGATTCCGGATGCCGTCACCAGCGACGAGCTCGGCATCGACGCGGAGCACAAGGAATCGCTGCTGTTCGCGGTGCTGGGGATGCTGGCCTGGCATCGTGTGCCCGTACGACCGGGAACGGCGCCTGCGCGCATCGCCGGCCGGTTCACGCCGAGCCCGCGCGGGTTTCAGCTGCCGCCTGCCCGCGCGCGGATCGACGCGCTGCGCGTGCGCGCGTAAGTGAACAGATCGCGCGTTCGCACACACGGATCCGGTGCTGGCGTGTGTGCGAACGCGCATTCTGTTGCATTGTGCGCGGTTACGGGAACACCTTGCCGGGGTTCAGGATGCCGAGCGGGTCGAACGCGGCGACGATGCGGCGCTGCAGCTCCCACTGATCGTCACCGAGCTCGTCGGCGAGCCAGCGGGCCTTCAGCACGCCGATGCCGTGTTCGCCTGTGAGGGTTCCGCCGAGCCGGATGGCCGAGCGGAACAAGTCGTCCGCCGCGACCCAGATGTGCTCAGGCACGCTCTCGCCGTGGTAGACGAATGAGGGGTGCAGATTGCCGTCGCCCGCGTGCGCGATCGTGGGGATCCGCACGCCGTGCTCTCGCTCGACGCGTGCGATCTCGTCGAACATCTCGGCCAGCCGGGTGCGCGGCACCGAGACGTCCTCGATGAGCTGATTGCCGGTCGCGGCGATGGCCGGATTCGCCGCGCGGCGGATCGCGAGCAGGCGCTCGCCCTCATCCGCGTCGTCGGTGAGCGTCACGGCACCGCCCGCGCGGCGCAGCACCTCGGCGATCGTCTCCGCCTCCTCCAGCGCTGCCCCGCCATCGGTCTGCACGATCAGCTGCGAGGCTCCCTCATCCGGGCCGGCGAACCCGAGATGAGCATGCGCGGCGGCGAGAGCTGTGGCGTCCATCAGCTCCATCACCGACGGCTGCACGCCGCTGGCGGTGACGGCGGCCGCCGCGGCCGCGGCGTCGCGCACGCTGGCGAACGCAGCGGACGCGGTGCACACGCTCCCCGCCACAACGGGCCGCAGCTTCAGCGTTGCGCCGACGACGACCCCGAGCCGGCCCTCGGAACCGATCATGAGCGAGGTGAGATCGAGCCCCGTCACGCCCTTGACGCTGCGGTGGCCCATCCGGATCAGTCGTCCGTCGGCGAGCACGACGTCGAGGCCGAGCACCGCATCGCGCACCACTCCGTACTTCGCGCAGAGCAGTCCGCCCGCGCCCGTGGCGATGTTGCCGCCCACTGTGGAGATGTCGCGGCTGGCGGGGTCGGGCGCCCACCACAGACCGTGGTCGGCGAGCTGCGCGTTCAGATCCGCGTTGATGATTCCGGGTTCGACCACGGCGAGGCGGTCGTCGGCCGAGACCTCCAGAACGCGCGTCATGCGTCTCGTCGACAGTGCGATCTGCCCCTCGCCCGCGTTGGCGGCGCCGGCGAGCCCGGTCAGTGCGCCCTGCGGCACGACGGATGTGGCGGTCGCGGTCGCGATGCGAAGCGTCGCCTGCACGTCGTCAACCGACTCGGCGTGCACGACGGCCAGGGGAGCGCCGGTGGAGACGTGGCCTGACCGGTCGGAACGAGCGGCTCGGAGCGTGTCGGGACGGGTGTCGACTCTGTCTCCGAGCGCTTCGCGGAGCAGAGCGTGAACGCCGGTCATGCCAGCGACCGCAGCCGGTGCGTCAGCCCGACGGCGACGGCGATGACGCCGAAGCCGAGGCCGAACCACGGCAGGTCGAGGTTCCACAGCGCGATCGTCGCACCGAGGAAGACCATCAGCTCGACGACGATCCGGATGAACGGATGCACGGTGAAGACGGCCCTGGGGGAGACGAACAGGGCCCACAGCAGGATGCCGATGGCGGGAGTGACCAGACCGAACACGATGTTCCACGCGAACGGCCACGCGAGGAACCCCCACAGCGCGAGGAACGCGAACGCGGCCAGTTCCGTGAGCACGCGCAGGACGTCGAGGAAGGAGATGCGCCTGGTCGGCTGCGCGGGTGCGGAGTTCGCCATGCCCCCAGTTTAGGAGCCGTTCCCTGTGCCCCGCGCCCAGCTCGGCGGAGGGCACAAAAAGACTCTCCGCGTACCCGGCAGAGCCCGGTTACCCTTGCTACGTTTCCGTCCTGGGGGAGTTGGCCTGGATGCCGTCACGCGGAGAGCTGAGACAAGTCTAACCGACGTCGCAACGGCACGCACACGGGTGTGTTGCCGCACGGGCCCGGATGTCGTCGGTCGCGGATAGGCTGGCCGATGTCAGGCCGTGACGGAGGGGCGACATGCAGGAGAACGCGATGGAAGCCTCGGAGTTCCACGAGAAGACGGGGCGCATCCTCGATGCGATGCACCGCGTCATCGACGGCAAAGACGAAGCCATCCGCCGCTCACTGGTCGTGCTGCTCGCCGAAGGGCACCTGCTCGTCGAGGACGTGCCAGGCGTCGGCAAGACCATGCTGGCGCGGGCTCTCGCCGCAGCGATCGATGCCGACGCCCGGCGCATCCAGTTCACACCCGACCTGCTGCCTGGCGACGTGACGGGTGTGAGCGTGTTCAGCCCGGCCACGGGAGGGTTCGAATTCTCACGCGGTGCGGTGTTCGCCAACATCGTCATCGCGGACGAGATCAACCGCTCGTCGCCGAAGACGCAGTCCGCGCTCCTGGAGGCGATGGAGGAGCGGCAGGTCTCGATCGACGGCACGACGCACGAGCTGCCCTCTCCGTTCGTCGTCGTCGCCACGCAGAACCCGATCGAGATGGACGGCACGTACGCGCTGCCTGAGGCGCAGCTCGATCGCTTCATGATCCGCATCTCGATGGGCTATCCCGATGCCGAGGCAGAGCAGCTGATGCTGCGCCAGCGCGACACGCGCGACCCGCTCGACGACCTTCGCCCCGTCGTCGCACTCGACGGCGTCATCCGGCTCATCGACTTCGCCAGGCGGGTGCACGTGTCGCCGCTCATCGAGCACTATGCGGTCGCCGTCGCGCGGGCGACGCGCGAGCATCCGGATCTGCGTCTCGGAGCGAGCCCGCGCGCGACGCTCCAGCTCGTGCGCGCGGCGAAGGCCGCGGCGGCGCTCGAGGGGCGCGACTACGTGATTCCGGATGACGTCGCGGGGCTGGCATCGGCCGTGCTCTCGCATCGGCTCATCCCGAATGCGCACACGGGAGCGAAGTCCTTCAACGTGGCCGAGCGCATCGTCGACGACGTCGTGCGAAGGGTGCCGGTGCCCGTGGCGGGCGGGTGAGACCGTGGCGAGGCATGCACGCGTGCGGGGGCGGTTCGCACTGACCGGTCGCGGCGTCGCGACGCTCGGCGTCGGTGCGGCTCTCGCCATCGCGGGGTCCGTCCTCGGGCGCGTGGAACTGATGTTCGTCGGAGCCGTGCTCTGGGTCGTCGTGGCTTTCGGCATCGTCGCGCTGCTCGTGGTGCCGACACCGGTGGCCGTCGAGCGCAGGCTGAGTGAGCGTCGAGTGGCGGCGGGTGACTCGATCCAGGTGACGACGACGCTGCGGGGCGGGAGCACGGTGTTCGTCGAGGCGGCCGAGGAATCCGTGTCGTCCGGGTTGGAGGCCGAGACCGCAGTCGATGCCGCTTCGAGAACCGTCGATCTCACGGTGAGGGCCGGACGCCGCGGCGTGCACGCCGTGGGGCCGATGCGGGTGCGCATGCTCTCGCCGTTCCTCGTCGCGCGGCACGAGCGCGTCCTCGGCGGGCACGACGAGGTCGTCGCCGTCCCGCCCGTGGTCGGTCTCGCGCCCTTGCGCGCCCCTGCACGCTTCGGTGGTGAATCGCGGCGCAGGGCTGCGGCGGCTGGGCAGGGCGAGGACGATCTCATCCCCCGCCCGTACGGACCGGGGGATTCGACCAGGCGGGTGCACTGGCGCGCTTCCGCGCACCACGGCAGGCTGATGGTGCGCGAGGAGGAGCCGGAGTCGAGGCTCGTCGCGCTGGTGCTGTTGGATCTCGAGCACAGCTCCTGGCGCAGCAGGGCGGCATTCGACACCGGTGTCAGCGCATGCGCGTCCGTGGTCGGGATGCTCGCGGCAGACGGGTTCGTCGTCTCGGTCGCCGACGCGGTGGGCCGGGACATCGCTGCGGTCGGCACGCCTGCAGGCATGCCGGACTTCCTGCTCACCTGCGCTCGGATCGAGAGGCACCGTGACACCGCGTCAGCGGAGGCCCGCGCTCGCGGAGCGGATGTCGTCGTCGCGATCGGGCGCTTCGTCGAACGACCGGAGGGCGCAGCGACATGCGTGCTGCTCGCCTCGGACGGCGCGCACGAAACGGCAGCGGAGCGGGGTTGGCATGCGGCGGCGCTGACGACTGACGTGGCGGGGTCGTGGGGCGACGCGATCGGAGGGCGGTTCCGGTGAGCAGGCAGCGGCGAAGGCGCGCGTCGGCGGCGGCAGCGGGCGCGGCGCTCCTTGCGGTGATCACGGCGCTGCTGCCGATGACGACGCTGCTTGTGCCGACGTGGTTCGTGCCGGCCGCGCTCGCGGCGGGCGCTGTGATCGCCGTCGGGCTCCTGCGTCGGTGGGCACAGGTATGGGCGGTCATGCTGCTGCAGGTGCTCGCCGGCATCGTGGTGAGCGCCATGGTGTTCCCGCTGCCGCTGCTGGGCGCGTTCGTGCCGCTGCCCGGTGCGGTGTGGGCGCCGCCGGCGGTGTTCTCTGCGGCCGTCGACCAGCTCATCGTGGCTTCTGCTCCCGTCGTGGCCGGGGCGTCGCTGAGCTTCGCGCTCGTCGTGGCCGTGTGGGTGTTCGCGCTCGTGGTCGATGTGATCGCCGTGACGGCGCGGCTGCCGCTGCTGGCGCTGCTCCCGCTTTCTGCTGTGCTGGTCACGCCGCAGTTCGCCGTGCCGTCCGGTGATCATCTGCTGCTGTCCGTGCCGTTCGCGGCAGCCGCGCTCCTGCTCCTGGCTGTGACCGGCCAGCCGCGCGTGCGCCGACGGGGCCGCGCACTGGTGTGGGGCGCGACGGCCGTCGTCGCCGTCGCCGCGATCGCGGTCTCCGTCGCCGTCGCACCGCGGCTTCCCGTGTTCCCCTCCGCCGACGGGGTGAACGATCCGAGCATCGCCAGCGTCTCGCTCTCCCTCGGCGACGATCTGCGGAACACCTCGTCCGCGGAGGTGATGCGCGTGCGCACGACCGAGCAGAGCGCGCCGTATCTGCGTCTGGCCACTCACACGGGCTTCGACGACGACGGCTGGCATCTCGACCACGACGGTCTCGTCCGGCCGCTGTCGCACGGGCTCGGGGTCGTCGAAGCGCCGAGCATCACCGGCGAGGACGCCGTGTCGACGTCGCGGACATGGATCAGCGATATCAGTCTGGACATCGGGTACCTGCCGGTGCCGCACAACGCGGTCGAGGTGGCAGGAGCGGAACCCGGATGGCGCGCCGTGCTCGACAACAGGACGGTGAGCTCCCAGCAGCTCACGGCGGAGGGCGAGACGTACTCGGTGGAGGCGAGCGTCGTGTCTCCGACGGCGGCGCAGCTGAACTCCTCCCCGTGGCCGGGGAGCGCGGACGCGATCCTGGGTGGTCAGTCAGGGGAGGAGCGCGCGCAGGCGGTCGCGGCGGCGCTGGAGATCGGCGACGACGTCGCGGAAGGGACGATCGGGGAGACGGCGCGCGAGGTGACCGAGGGTGACGGCACCCCGTACCAGGCCGCGCTCAGCCTGCAGCGATGGCTGCGCTCATCTGAATTCTCCTACTCGCTGCAGACCCCCGTGAACGAGGGCTTCGACGGCAGCGACCTCGCCGCCGTCGAGGCGTTCCTCGAGGTGCGGGAGGGGTACTGCCAGCACTTCGCATCGACGTTCGCCCTGATGGCGAGGTCGCTCGGCATCCCGACCCGCATCGTGGTGGGCTACCTGCCAGGCGAAGACACA
Organism: Frigoribacterium sp. JB110; assembly: GCF_900163665.1. Lineage (GTDB taxonomy): Bacteria > Actinomycetota > Actinomycetes > Actinomycetales > Microbacteriaceae > Microbacterium. The sequence continues at coordinate 104,684 of NZ_FUIA01000008.1, read as the reverse complement.
GGCGATACCGCAGGCGAACGCGAGGTGTACTCCGTTGCCGCCGACCGGCTGCACGCATGGCCGGAGGCGTATCTGCTGGGCATCGGGTGGGTGCAGTTCGACCCGACGCCGAACATCGCGTCGGCGCAGACCGGCATCGACGAGCCGGAGGACGAGGCGACGGACGAACCGGAGCAGGACGAGGAGCAGGCGTCATCGCCCGAGCCGACGCAGACCCCGACCGAGACCGAGGAGCCGGATGCGGAGGCGACCGGCAGCGAGGAGACGGGCAGCGGCGTCACCGGCACGATCGCGGGGCTCTGGGCAGTGCTCGCACTGCTGGTGCTGCTGTTCGTTCCGCGGCTGGTGCGGGGAATCAGGCGGTCGCGACGGATTCGCGCGGCGAAGGCAGGCGATGCGGCGGAGGCATGGCGCGAGACGGTGGCGACCGCCATCGACGCCGGATGGGAGGTGGCGGCGTCGGAGTCGCCCCGCGCCTTCGGGGACCGGATGATCGACGCCGGCACAGACCCTGCGGCCACCGGAGCACTCGTCGCGGCGATCGAGCAGGCGTCGTTCGCGCGATCAGCGGCATCCGGAGCCGACCTCGCCGGCGCGGTGCGCGCGTTCGCGCGGTCGATCCCCGCCGAGCGCCGCAGCGGCCGCGCCGGCCGGTGGCTGATGCCGCGCTCGCTGTGGGCGCGCCCCCGATTGGTCGAGGCGGGGAGAGACGGGTAGGATTGTGCGCGGCCTGTTCGCGGGCCGAGGAGGATTCGCCTAGTGGCCTATGGCGCACGCTTGGAAAGCGTGTTGGGTGCAAGCCCTCGGGGGTTCGAATCCCCCATCCTCCGCCGAGATCCGAAGCCCTGTCTCCCCGTCCCTGACGCGGGAGACAGGGCTTCGTCGTGCGCTCAGCTCACTGCCCTGCGCACCAGCTCGCGGATCCGCTTCTCCGCCTTCGCTGTCATCTCGATCACAGCGAAGGACACCGGCCACATCTCGCCGTCGTCGAGGTTCGCCGGGTCGTCGAATGACACCGTGCCGTAGCGGGTGTCGAACTTCGAAGCCGGCTGGTAGAACACCAGCACCTTGCCGTCCTTGGCGTAGGCGGGGAAGCCGTAGAAGGTCTTCGGGTCCAGATCCGGGGCCTCTTCGCTGACGATCGTGTGCAGCCGAGCGGCGATCGTCTTCTCCTCGCCTCCGAGCGCATCGATCGCCTTCACGCACGCCTCGAGTTCGCGGGCCAGCTTCGCCGCGCCCTTCAGCCCCTTCGTCGCGCGCAGCTCGTCTGCACGCTGCTTCATCGCGGCGCGTTCGTCGTCGCTGAAACCGCTCTTGGTGTCCGTCATCTCTCTTCTCCTCCTTGTGTTCGTGCTGTCGGTGCCTGCGGCCCGGCTAAGCCTGCCTGAGGCGAACCGTGTTGCCTGCAGGGTCGCGGAATGCGCAGTCGCGCACTCCGTACGGCTGGTCGGTCGGCTCCTGGATGACGTCGACGTCGTGCTCCTGGATCCGTGCGAACTCCGCGTCGACGTCGTCGCTGGCGAGCATGATCCAGCCGTAGGTGCCCTTCGCCATCATGTCGGTGATGATGCGTTGCTCCTCCTCTGTCATGCCGGGGTCGGCATCCGTCGGCGAGAGCAGCACGCAGGTGTCGGGGCGGCCGACCGGCCCGACGGTGATCCAGCGCATGGTGCCATGGCCGACGTCGCTGCGCACCTCGAAGCCGAGCGCATCGCGCCAGAACTCGAGAGACGCATCCGGATCGACGTGCGGCAGGGAGACGGTGTGAATGGTGATCTGTGTCATGCCAGCGACACTATTCCGGCAGCAGCGGAGGCGCTTCTCGATTCCTGACCGGTCGTGCGGCGCGCTTGACGACGCAGGTGGGCAGGTGAACGGGGTCGGTCGCTGCGCGTCGTCTGAAATCGCTGGGCGACATGCCGACCAGTTCACGGAACCGAGTGCTGAACGTGCCGAGCGACGAGCTTCCCACGGCGAAGCACGCATCGGTCACGCTGGTCTCACCGGTGCGCAGCAGCGCCATCGCGCGCTCGATTCGGCGGGTCATCAGATAGGCGTACGGCGACTCCCCGTACGCCCGCTTGAACTCGCGGCTGAGGTGACCGGCAGACATGTGCGCATCGCGTGCGAGCGCATCGACGTCGAGCGGCTGGGCGTAGTCGCGGTCGATCCGATCGCGCACCCGTCGCAGCGCCATGAGGTCGGGGTTCAGCGATGCCACGTCATCACGGTAGCGCGACGGGCGCTGCCGCTCAGCGCGTCCAGCGGAAGAACTTCACCGCGAACGCACCTCCGAGCACCGTTGCCGCCGCGAGTGCGACGAGCGGCTGCCACGGCACAGGGTCGCCGATCCACGCGAGCTGGAGCGCGTGCGTTCCCGCGCCGTAGGGGAGCCAGCGGCCGATCTCGGCGATCGGACCTGGAAGGTTCTGAGCGCCGCCGAGCATCCCGCCGAGTGCACCGATGGCGAAGAACGTGACGAGGCCGATCGCGACGGACGCGTTGGGCGTGGGCGAGACGGCCGCGACGAGCATGCCGATCGCGTACATCGCGACGCAGACCAGCGCGAACACTCCGACCGTCATCCACACGTGCGCTGGACCGACGATGCCGAACAGGGCGGCAGACAGCCCCAGCGCGATGCCGACGCCGACGACCGTCTGCGCGAGCGACACGACGAGCTGCGCGCACAGCAGCATGGCCGGATGCGCCGGAGTGGTGGCCAGCCGCTTCAGCAGCCCGGAGGTGCGGTACGTCGCGAGGAAGGACGGCATGTTGACCACCCCGACGAGCGCGACCACCATGACGAGCATCAGCGGCAGCACGAAGATCTCGTAGACGCTGCGTCCGCCTGTGTCAGGCAGGATCTCCTGCGAGGCGGCCGCCCCCTGGGTCACCAGCAGCAGCGACGGCATGCCGATCGGGATCAGAAGCCCTGCGGTGTCGCGGATGACGCTTCGCATCTCCGCGCGGATCAGCTCCCCCCACGCAGCGGCGCTCGGGCGCGCAACCGGTGGCAGGCCGGCCTGGACGATGCTCATGACGACTCCTTCATCGCGTGTGCGGTTTCGGCGGTTTCGCGCAGCGACAGGAACGCTTCCTCGAGACTGTGAGTGCGGCTGCGGTCGCGCAGCTCCTGCGGGGTGCCCGTGGTGAGCACGGCTCCGCGGTCGAGCATCACGACGCGATCGCAGAGCCGTTCGATCTCGTCCATGGCGTGGCTGACGAGCACGATGGTGACTCCGTCGCCGCGCAGATCCTCCAACAGGTGCCAGATCTGCCGTCTGCCCTCCGGGTCGAGCCCGGTGGTGAGCTCGTCGAGGATGACGATGCGCGGCCGGCCGACGAGGGCGACGGCGACGGACAGCCGCTGCTGCTGCCCGCCGGAGAGCCGATCGGTGCGTGTCCCGGCGACGTCCGCCAGCCCCAGTCGCTCGATCAGGAGCCGAGGCTGCTCGCCGTCGCGGTGGAACGAGCGGTGCAGTCGGATGTTCTCCGCCACGGTGAGATCGCCGTGCAGGCGGGCGTCCTGCAGCTGCACGCCGAGCACGCTGCGCACCCGGGCCCGGTCGCGCCACGGATCCAGCCCGAACACGCTCACGGAGCCGCTGCTCGGGCGACGCAGTCCGGCGACGGTCTCCACGAGCGTCGTCTTGCCCGCCCCATTGCGACCGAGGATGCCGACCGTCTCCCCAGCGCGGACGGTCAGATCCACGCCGTCCAGGGCGCGGGTCCGTCGGTACTCCCGCACGAGTCCGCGAACTGAGATGACTTCGTTGTTGTGCATGCTCAGACGCTACGGTTCCGGCGAGAGCGGGCGCAGGTGCCGCAGGTCACGTTCTGCACCCGTGACTTCCGGCACGGGTGCAGCCGAAGTCGCGTCCCTACACTGGGAGCGTGCGACTCGCCGATCCCCGCCTGCTGGTGGTCATCCTCGTCGCTGCGCTGGGGATGGCGATCGGCGTGCCCGTCGTGGTGCTGCAGGCGCAGGGCGCCGACATCGCACACGGGCCCGTCTGGCTGTGGCCCGTCGTGTACGCGGCCTTTCTGATCGCCTTCGTCATCAGCATGCTGGTCTCTGAGCACCCGTCGCTCACATGGCGACGAGGATGGTTCATCGCGCAGTTCGCGCTCGCCACGGCGAGCGTGCTGCTTCTGCGCGAAGGTCTCGGCTTCGTGGCCGTTGTGCTCGTCTTCGGCGCCGCGCTCAGCTGCTACGTGCTGCCCCGCTGGGGAACAGCGGTCGTGGTCGCTCTCAATTCGGTCACCGTGTTCGTCGCATCTGCGGCAGCCGGATTCGCAGAACAGGCGACTGCGGCAGTGTTCTATCTCGCCATCCAGGTCGTCAGCGTCGCCACCGTTCTGGTGTGGATGGCGCAGGAGCGCTCCCAGCGACGCCTTGCCGAGGCGCACGTGGAGCTGGCGGCGACGGGGGCGCTGCTGAACCAGTCCGTCCGCGCGGAGGAGCGCCTTCGCATCTCGCGCGACCTGCACGATGTTGCGGGGCACCAGCTGGCGGCGCTCGCGCTCGAACTGGAGATCGCGACGCATCACGCCCAGCCTCCCGCGTCGGAGCATGTGCACAGGGCACGCGGCATCGCGAAGGACCTCCTGGCCGACATCCGGGAGACGGTGTCGCGCCTGCGCGAAGGCGAGGGCTCCCTCGAGGGCGCGCTCGGCGCCGCGACCGCCGGAGTCACGCAGCCGGATGTGCGCCTCGACGTCGACAGCGCGCTCGCGCTCGATCCGGATCGCACGACCCTGCTGGTGAGGGCGGCGCAGGAGACCATCACGAACGTGATCCGCCACGCGGAGTCCGCCCAGCACGTCACCATCCGGGTCGCGGCCGACTCCGAGGCCGGTCTCGTCGTGTTCCGCGCATGGGACGACGGATGGGGGCCGCGTGCTTTCGAACCGGGGAACGGACTGACCGGGATGCGGGAGCGCGCCGAGGCGCTGGGCGGCCAGGCGCAGTTCTCCCGCGGCGACCAGGGCGGGTTCCGAGTGACGGTGGAGGTACCGGTCGAATGAGTCGTCGTCTGCGAGTCGTGGTCGTCGACGACCAGAATCTCGTGCGCCAGGGCATCCGCGGCCTGCTCGAGCTCAGCGACGCGGTGGACGTCATCGGCGAGGCGAGCGACGGCGCCGAGGCGCTCGACGCGATCGAGGCGCTCGATCCGGATGTCGCACTGCTCGACCTGCGCATGCCGGGCATGGGCGGCATCGAGGTGCTCGAGGCGCTCCGCGAGCGCGGCAGCGACGTGCCCGCACTCGTGCTGACGACCTTCGATGACGCCGAGCTGGTGCTCACAGCGATGCGGGCCGGTGCGCGCGGCTACCTGCTCAAGGACGTCACGCTCGATCAGCTCGTCGACGCCATCGGAACCGTGGCGAACGGCGGGACGGTGCTGCAGCCCGCGCTCACCGATCGCCTCGTGCGGGAATCGGCGCCTGCCGCGGACGCGCAGGCGATCGATGTCGCGCTCACCGGCCGCGAGGCCGATGTGCTGCGGCTGGTCGCCGGAGGCTTCAACAACCGCGAGATCGCCGAGATGCTGCACCTGGCGGAGGGCACGGTGAAGAACCACGTCTCCAATGCGATCGCCAAGCTCGGCGCCCGTGATCGCACCCAGGCTGTGCTCCGAGCGCTTCATCGCGGGCTGCTCGCCGGTTCATGATCGACGAGTCGGCCCGCGAGATGCGCACAGTTGCGACAACCTGGCGCCGCGATCGGCGCATCTCGGCGAGAGCGGCGCATCTCGGCGAGAGCGGCGCATCTCGGCAGCGGGGCGGGGCCTACGCTGTGGGCATGGCATACAACGCGGAGCTGGCGGACCGGGTGCGGGCGGTGATCCGGACCATGTCGGACGCGGAGGAGAAGCGGATGATGGGGTCGCTGGCGTTCATGGTGAACGGGCATATGGCGGCCGGCGTCACCGGCGATGAGGTGTTCTTCCCCGTCGGCGGGGGAGAGGCGCTCGACGTCGCACTGCAGCGCGGGGCGCACCGGCTGCAGCTGCGCAGCGGCGTCGACGTGCCGTTCGCGGCGCTGACCGATCCGGATGACGACGTCCTGGCCGACTGGCTCGCCGATGCCGTCGACCGCGCATGGCACCGCTGATGTCGTGATCATCCATCCGGCGCTTGGCTATTTGCTTAGGTGAGGCTAGCCTTAGGCAACAGGCGTCGGAAGGAGCCAGGATGAGCAACATCACCGTCACGCACGCGCCGTCAGGGCTCGTGCTGGCCGAGGTCGTGCGTTCGCAGCGCGTGACGCCGAACATGGTCAGGATCACCATCTCCGGTGCGGATCTCGAGCGCTACCGATACCGCGGCTTCGACCAGTGGTTCCGGCTGGCGCTGCCGGTGCGCGGTGACGGCGCGCTCGAGCGGATGCCTGCCACGTTCACGATCGGCGGTTACCTGAAGTACCTCGCGCTGCCGAAGGGCACGCGCCCCGTCATCCGGAACTACACCGTGCGCGCCTTCCGCCCGGCTGAGCGGGAGCTCGACATCGACTTCGTCTCGCACGGCGAAGACGGCGTCGCCGGCCCGTGGGCCGCGAACGTCGAGTCGGGTGAGCGGGTGGCGTTCGTCGATCAGGGATGCGGTTGGAAAGGCCTGGACGCCGACTGGTCGCTCATCGTCGCAGACGAGAGCGCGCTGCCGGCGGCAGCAGGGGTGCTGCGCGACATGCCGCGCGACGCGCGCGGGCACGCGATCATCGAGCTCTTCGACGCTCGGGACCGTCAGGACGTCGACGCGCCGGACGGCGTCACGGTGCACTGGCTCGAGCGCGCGGTCGACGACGCGCCTGGTACGGCGGCGCTCGCCGCGCTGCGCGAGCTGGAGTTCCCCGACGGCGTTCCCTACGCGTTCTGCGTCGGCGAGCAGGCGCTCGCCACCGGAGCTCGTCGCCACCTCGTGCGCGAGCGGGGCGTACCCAGGCAGCAGGTGACCTTCTCCGGCTACTGGCGCCTCGGCCGCGCCTCGCCGAGCTGAGCCGCGCTCGGGGAGGCGCTTGTCGGAGGAAGGAGCTCGTCGCTCTTCCTGCCCTCGTCGAGCCAGACCCGCAGGATGCGGTTGAACAGCGCGTCATCCTCACCGCTCCAGCCGTGATGCATGCCGGGTGCGACGCCGAGCTCGGCGTGTGGGATCGCAGCGCCGATCGCCGAGAGCGACCGATGGAAGTACGCAGACTCCCGCTCGCCCACGACGGCGAGCACCGGGGCCGTGACGCTCTCGAGCCGCGTGACGCCGCCAGGATGCACCTCGCGCAGCTGGTCTCTGATGCTGCTGCGCGACACCGGGGGCGCCATGGCGACGAAGCTCTCTGCGTCGTCACCGCGCAGGCCGAGCACGCGTGCCATGCCCGTCCAGTAGAACCGTCGGTTCCACAGCGCGAGCGCGACGCGGTTTCCGGCGCGCTGCGCAGACGGGTATGGAAGAACGCTGGTGCCGGTCACGAATGCCGAGGCGACCAGATCCGGATGTCGGGACGCCAGGTGCAGCGCGGTGATGGCGCCCAGCGACAGTCCGATCACATCGACGGGCCCGTCTGCCTTCTCGGCGATGAGCGCGGCGATCCGGTCGGCGGCGAGGTCGAAGCTCGTCCAGCGCTCATCTGCGCGGGACAGATATCCCGGCAGGTCGGGTGCAAGCGTCGGGCGATCGCCGAAGGCCTCGATCTGCGGCTGCCATGCCCAGCCGCCGGCCGTGCCGCCGTGCAGGAATACAGCGGTGCGAGTCATCATTGCTCCTGATCGTCGGGGAGGCTCGTGAGGATGTCGTCGAGCCAGTCGATGTGCGTCAGAGTGGCCCGGATGCCGTGGTCGAGGGTCATCGAACGCAGCCACGCACCGCGCTCGGTCGACGGGTCGGGGTGCGCGGTGGTCTCGCGCGTGCGCTCCAGTGCATCCAGCTCGTCGAGCGCCTCGCGCCGCCTCGTTTCGATCACGTCGCGCAGCGGCGCCGTCTCGATCGTGTCGGAGAAGAAGACTCGGGCGAGAAAGGCATCGCGCTCTGCGTGGCGGTCGGGGCCGGATGTCAGCCACTCGCGCAGCGCCGCGCGCCCGTCGTCGGTGATGTGGTGCACGATCCGGTCCGGCGCGTTCGTGCCGGCCACGCGCTCGGTGCGCGCGCGGCCCTCGTCGACGAGCGCGGACAGCGTGCGATACACCTGCGCTTTGTCGGCGGACCAGAAGTGGTTCGCCGACGACCGGAATGCGCGCATCAGGTCGTATCCCGTCATCGGGGTGATGGCGAGGAAGCCGAGGATGATGCGCGCGAGGACCATGTCTCCATGAGAGCGCACCGTAGTCGATAAGTCAACTAGCCATTTTGCATTCGTCCGCTTTCAGCTCGGCTCCCACCGCTGGAAGATGATCGCGAGATCACCAACGTCGAACGAACTCATGAACAGCTGATCATCGACGGCGCACCGGTTCTTCCTGCGCTCCGGCTCCACTAGCGTGGAAGGTGTGAGCGCACACCTTCCAGACCTCACCGCATACGACGCCGTTCTGTTCGACCTCGACGGGGTGATCACGCCGACCGCCGAAGTGCACAGGCACGCCTGGCGCGCGATGTTCGACGAGTTCTTCGCCGACCGCGGCATCGTCCCCGCCTACACGGAGGACGACTACTTCAGCCACCTCGACGGCAAGAAGCGCTACGACGGCGTCGCATCGCTGCTCGCCAGTCGGAGCGTCTCGCTGCCATTCGGCGAACCCGCCGATCCGCCGACCGCCGACACCGTCTGCGGCGTCGGCAATCGCAAGAACGTGGTGTTCTCCCGCATCCTGGCCGATGAGGGAATCGAGCCCTACCAGGGCACGATGGCGCTGCTCGATGTGCTCGAGGCCGCAGGAGTGCCCGTCGCCGTGGTGTCGAGCTCGAAGAACGCGGAGTCCGTGCTCGCGGCGGCCGGGATCCGGGGGCGATTTCCCGTCGTGATGGACGGAGTCGTCGCCGAGCGCGAGCACCTGCCGTCGAAGCCAGCGCCCGACGTGTTCCTGGTCGCGGCCAGGATGACCGGGGTCGATCCTGCGGGTTCGGTTGCGGTCGAGGATGCGCTCTCCGGGGTCGAATCGGCGGCAGCGGGAGGATTCGGCCTCGTCGTCGGAGTCGACCGCGGCGCAGGGCGCGATGCGCTCACCGCGGCGGGAGCCCACGTGGTGGTCGGCGACCTCGCCGAGTTCCTGAACGGTGCCGCCGCCGTGTCGGCGGCATCCGGCCCCGCCTTCTGAACCGACGGGCATGTCGCGCCGCCCGCGCACGGCGGCTGATCACGACCTCATCCGGTCGCGGGAGACATCCGGGCCGAGACCCACTAACCTGCCCACAGAGCAGCCAACCGCGCACGAGATCCCATTCGCAGGAGCACACCTCATGATCGACCGCGACCGCTTCCCCATCGACCCGTGGCGACTCGTCGAGACCCGCTTCTCCACCGAGGACACCGGAGTCACCGAGACGGTGTTCGCCGCAGGCAACGGATACATCGGTCTGCGCGGCAACCACCCGGAGGGACGGCACGGCGCCGAGCACGGAACATTCATCAACGCGTTCCACGAGACCTGGCAGATCCGGCACGCGGAGCAGGCGTACGGCTTCGCCGAGACCGGTCAGACGATCGTGAACGTGCCGGACGCGAAGGTGATGCGCGTCTACGTCGACGATGAGCCGCTCGCGCTCGACCTCGCCGACGTGCGCGAGTACGAGCGGAGTCTCGATTTCCGTGACGGCGTCTTCCGCAGGCGGATCAGGTGGATGACGCCCTCGGGCAAGGACGTGCTGCTCGAGAGCGAGCGACTGGTCTCGTTCGAGGAGAAGCACCTGGTGCAGCAGCGGATGACCGTCACAGTGCTCAACGCCGATGCGCCGGTGACGATCAGCAGTCAGGTCGTGAATCGCCAGGACGGCGAGGGCGTGTACGGCGGCCATGCTCCCGTGCCGGGCGCGGCCGAACCGGCGTTCGATCCGCGCAAGGCAGAGGGCTTCACCCAGCGCGTGCTGCAGCCGCAGGAGTACTGGATGGACGGCGCTCGCTCGGCGCTGTCGTATCGGGTGACGAACTCGAAGATGACCCTCGGCGTCGTCACCGATCACGAGATCGACACCGAGAACGCATTCGAGCTGCGCGGTCTCGTCGAGCCCGACATCGCCAAGTGCGTGCACAGGGTCGACGCCAAGGCGGGGGTGCCGGTCACCGTCACCAAGTACACGGCGTACCACACCTCGCGCGGCGTGCCGACTCGGGAGCTGGTCGATCGCTGCCGACGCACGGTCGACCGTGCGATGGCGGACGGCGCTGAGCAGAACGTCACGAGACAGCGGGAGTTCATGGACCGGTTCTGGGACCGGTCCGACGTGCGCATCGCCGGCCAGGACGAACTGCAGCAGGCGACGCGCTGGTGCCTGTTCCAGATGGCGCAGGCATCGGCGCGCTCCGACGGCGCGGGGGTGCCGGCGAAGGGACTGACCGGATCGGGCTACGGCGGACATTACTTCTGGGACACGGAGATCTATGTGCTGCCGTTCCTGACGTACACGACGCCGCTGTGGGCGCGCAACGCGCTCCGGATGCGCTCGCAGATGCTGCCGGCAGGTCGCAAGCGCGCCGCGCAGCTCAACGAGGCCGGTGCGCTGTTCCCATGGCGAACGATCAACGGCGAAGAGGCATCCGCCTACTACGCGGCGGGCACCGCGCAGTACCACATCAACGCCGATGTCAGCTTCGCGATCGCGAAGTACGTGCGTGCGACGGGCGACACCGACTTCCTCGCCCGAGAGGGCGGTGACGTGCTCGTCGAGACGGCGCGGCTATGGGCGACCCTCGGATTCTGGCGGTCGCACGAGGGCATCGAGGAGTTCCACATCCACGGCGTCACAGGGCCGGACGAGTACACCACGGTCGTCAACGACAATCTGTTCACGAACGTGATGGCGCGCTTCAACCTGCGTGCGGCCGCCCGCGTCGTGCGCGAAATGGCGGAGCTGGTGCCAGAGGCGTACCGCGGGCTGGTGCAGCGGGTCGGGCTCGACCCGGCGGAGCCCGAGGCGTGGGAGCGTGCAGCCGATGCGCTGGCCATCCCGTTCGATGAGCGCTTCGGCATCCACCCCCAGGACTCGCTCTTCCTGGACCGTGAGGTGTGGGATCTCGAGAACATGTCACCGGAGCATCGCCCGCTGCTGCTGCATTTCCACCCGCTGGTCATCTACCGCTTCCAGGTGCTCAAGCAGGCGGATGTCGTGCTGGCCCTCTTCCTGCAGGGCAATCACTTCTCGGCCGAGGAGAAGCTCGCCGACTTCGACTACTACGACCCGCTGACCACGGGAGATTCGACGCTGTCGGCGGTCGTGCAGTCGATCCTCGCGGCGGAGGTCGGCTATCAGGACCTCGCCAAGGAGTACTTCGAGCACGCACTGTTCGTCGACCTCGCCGACCTGCACAGCAATGCGTCGGACGGCGTGCACGTCGCATCTGCCGGCGGCGTGTGGACGGCGCTCGTGAACGGATTCGGCGGAATGCGCGACCACGGCGGCGGGCTGTCGTTCGATCCGCGCCTGCCTGCCGACTGGCCTGAGCTGTCGTTCCCGCTGGCATGGTGGGGCTCGCAGATCCGGGTGACGATCACGCGCGAGCAGATCACGATCGTGCTCGAATCGGGAGAGCCCGTCGAGCTGAGCGTGCGGGGCGAGGATTTCGTCGTCGGCACGGATGGGCCGCTCACCGTCGCGCTCGCAGACCAGGGACCGGTGCGAAGCGGCCGGCCCACGGTGAAGCGCTTCTCCGGACTGCAGCGCGAGGACGGCACCGCGCTGCGCCCCACCCTCCCCACCAGTCACGGAGACGTCGTGCACCCGATGACGAGCTCGATCCCGGTCGTCGGGCGTTCTGGTCGGTAGAGCGGTGACTAGGCCTCGCAGCCGTCGGGGCCGCAGGCGGTGCCCTGCTCGCCGACGAGGTTCAGCGGCTGGGCCGGTTTCGGATTGAGCTCGTCGTACACCTGGGTGAGGGCCTGTTCGAACACTTCGGCGGGCTGGGCGCCTGAGATGCCGTAGCGGCCGTCGAGCACGTAGAACGGAACGCCCTGGATGCCCAGAGAGGACGCCTGGGCGATGTCGCCTCGCACATCGTCGGCGTAGGCGGCGGGGTCGGCGAGCACCTCGTCGGCCGTCACAGGGTCGAGGCCGGCGGAGACGACGACCTCCCTCAGTGCGGCGGCATCGCCCACGTCGACGCCGTTCTGGAAGTACCCCACGAGCAGCGCGTCGACGACGGCGGCCTGGACTCCGTGAGCGGTGGCCGCTTGGATCATCCGGTGCGCCGTGAACGTGTTCGACGGCACGGTGGCTGCGTGGTCGAAGCGGAAGCCGACCTGCTCGCCCGCGTCGCTGAGATGGCGGTGGCTCGCCTCAAGGCGTTCGGGGTCGAGGCCGCGGCCTGCGAGGTACTCCGCCTGCGACATCGTCGCGCGTTCCGGCGCATTCGGGTCGAGCTGGTACGAGTGGAAGCGCACGTCGACCTCGCCCGTGAACGGCAGGTCCGAGATCACCGAGCGGAGACGGCGCTCGCCGAGCGCGCACCACGGGCACGCGACGTCGAGCCAGACGTCGATTCCGAGGCGGGCGGGGGCGGTGCTGGTGTCGGTCATGCTCAGCCCAACCCCTGGCGGACGGAGATTGTTCCGCCGCGGTGCCTCCGCCGTGTCGGTGTCGGTGGTACGCCGTAGGCTGGGGGAGTGACAACCGCCCTTTATCGCCGCTACCGACCAGAGACCTTCGGGGAGATGATCGGGCAGGCCCAGGTGACCGACCCGCTGATGACGGCGCTGAGAGGCGACCGCATCGGGCATGCCTACCTGTTCTCCGGCCCGCGCGGGTGCGGTAAGACGACGTCCGCGCGCATCCTGGCACGCTGCCTGAACTGTGCAGAAGGTCCGACGGACACCCCGTGCGGCACCTGCGACAGCTGCGTCGAACTCTCTCGCGCAGGCGGCGGATCGCTCGACGTCATCGAGATCGACGCGGCCAGCCACAACGGTGTCGACGATGCGCGCGATCTGCGTGAGCGCGCCGTGTTCGCACCGAGCCGCGACCGCTACAAGATCTTCATCCTCGACGAGGCGCACATGGTGACGCCGCAGGGCTTCAACGCGCTGCTGAAGCTCGTCGAGGAGCCGCCGGAGCATGTGAAGTTCATCTTCGCCACGACGGAGCCGGACAAGGTGATCGGCACGATCCGGTCCCGCACGCACCACTACCCGTTCCGCCTCGTTCCGCCGGCGGCCATGCTCGAGTACGTCGAGAGCCTGTGCGCTCAGGAGGGCATCGCCGTCGAGCCTGGCGTGCTGCCGCTCGTGGTCCGTGCAGGTGGTGGGTCGCCGCGCGACACGCTCTCGATCCTCGACCAGCTGATCGCCGGTTCGGACGAGTCGTCCGTCGGGTACGAGCGCGCGGTCGCGCTGCTCGGCTACACGCACGGCGAGCTGCTCGACGGCGTCGTGGAGGCGTTCGCATCCGACGACGCAGGAGCGGCGTTCTCCGCGGTCGACCGCGTCGTGCAGACGGGGCAGGATCCGCGGCGCTTCGTCGACGACCTGCTCGAGCGTCTGCGAGATCTCATCATCATCGCGGCGACCGGCGCGGGCGCGGCAGCCGTGCTGCGCGGAACACCGACGGACGAGCTCGAGCGCATGTCGGTGCAGGCGCAGGCGTTCGGCTCGGAGCGGCTGTCGCGCACCGCAGACATCGTCAGCGCGACGCTCGACGAGATGGGCGGTGCGACGGCGCCTCGCCTGCAGCTCGAACTGATGATCGCGCGCGTGCTCACCGCGCTGCGCGCGAGCGCCGCCGCGGCGCAGTCCGCGCTCGGCGGGGGAGAGGCGGGTGCCGCGGGCACCGTCGCGCCCGCACAGCAGCCCGGTGCTGCCGCGCCGGCGCAGCAGTCGCCTCCCGCCGCTCCGGCCGCAGGCTCCGTGGGCCCGGCCGCTGCGGCCCCCGCGAGCCCGGCTGCCGCTCCGGCCGCGGCACCGGCGAACCCCACCGCAGTTCCCGCGGCTCCGACGGCGCCGCCTGCTGCGCCCGCGGCACCGGCGAACCCGACCGCCGCTGACGCAGCCCCGGCCGCTGCCGCAGGCCCGGCCGCTCCAGCGATCCCGACAGGCGCGCCACCGGCAGCAGCCGAGGAGCCGCCTGCCGCCGCCGACCCGACACCGGCCCCGGAGTTCGGCGCTTCGCCAGCAGCATCGCCTGACGCGGGCAGCGTCGAATCCGCCGCCCCGGCAGCTGCGGCGCCCGCTGACGAGACGTCGACGACCGAGGCGATGGCGGCGAGCGAAGGGTCCGCCGGGGCCGCCGCGGCGACGCAGCAAGGGACGCCGGCAGAGCCCTCGCCCGCTGCCGCAGAGGGAACGGTGCCGGAGACCGGCGTCGATCCGAGGCTCGACGACGTCCCTGCCGCCGGATGGGCGACCGTCGCCCCCGGCACGGCGCAGCAGGCCCCCGCGACATCCGGGTCGGCGCAGGCGGCACCCGCTGACGGTTCGCCGCAGGGCACAGCGCCGGGCGACTCCGCCGAACGGCCCGCGCAGACCGCAGGCGCAGAGCGCCCAGGCGCCTCGGCGCCTGCGGACGAGGCGTCTGCAGACGAGGCGCCTGCCGGTCCGCTGACGCTCGCGCGCTTGAACGAGGCATGGCCTCGCATCCTCGATGGGCTGAGAACCACAGCTCCGCAGAGCGCAGAGCTGGTCGGCCAGTCGCGCGCCGCGGAGGTGCGCCCTGGCGACGTCGTGATGATGGCTTTCCCCTCGCAGCGGCACATGTCGGGGTTCAAGGGGGCCCCGGCCGACGACCTGCGCAACGCGATCGTCGAGGTGCTCGGCGTGCGTGTGAAGTACCTCGCGCGGGTCGAGCCCCAGACACCAGCACCGTCTGACGAAGTGCCGCCGCCAGACGACGACCCCGAGCCGGGGTCGTACGACGACGCCTACGCACGCCCCGAGAGCGGGTCGTCATCCGGCAGCGCCGGTCACAGCCCGCAGGCGGGGTCGAGCACACCAGCGGGTCAGCGACCCGCGCCAGCCGGAGACACGGCAGCGACCGCGCATCGCGGCGGAACTGCGGACGCATCGGCGCAGACGGGCGGAACGGGCGCTCCCGTGACCGAGTGGGCCGTCGCGGCGATTCCCGGGGCGGCGGGCGACACGACCACAGTCACGGAGCCGGCCCGCGAATCGAGCGGCTCTGCTGATGCCGATGTGCATCCCGGCGCGTCGGATGCTGCGCCAGGCGCTGCGAGCACTCCGAACACGGCTCGCAGCGACACGACTGTCGCGCCGGCGACATCCGCGGACGGCGCAGACGGCGCACCTGCACCGGCGGCGCCGAGCGCCGCGCCGGTCGCTGGCCCGACTGACTGGGGCGTCAACCTGAAGGCTCCCGACCCGGTCGACACGGAACCGCCCGCGGCGGACGCGGCACCCGAGGTCGTCGCTGCTGTTCCCGCGGCGTCGGCTGCTCCCGCCGCTTCCGCTCCCGCGTCCGCAGCCCCTGCCGAGTCGACCGTTCCCGCGGCACCCGCCGCCTCGGCGGCACCCGCACCCGCTCCCGCTGCGCCAGGGGCGTTCGCACCGCCGGAACCGCATCCCGAGCCCGAGCCGCCGATCGACGAGCCGCCAGTGCCGAGCGAACCGAATGATCCGAGCCGTCCCACCGTGCAGCGGCGCCAGGTGTACGTTCCTGACGGCGTCGAGCGTCGCGGCGAGGCCGTGGTGCGGCAGATGCTCGGCGCGACGTTCCTGCACGAGGAACCGTACGACCCACCAGCGACCGCGCGCTTCTCCTGACCCGGCCGACCGGCCGACCTGACCCCGAGGACACCCACATGTACGACGGCATCGTCCAGGAACTGATCGACGAGCTCGGCAGACTCCCCGGAGTCGGGCCGAAGTCCGCCCAGCGCATCGCATTCCACATCCTGCAGACGCCGAGCTTCGACGTGTCCAGGCTCAGCCAACTGCTGGGAGAGGTGCGCGAGCGCGTGCGCTTCTGCGACATCTGCGGCAACGTCTCGGAGCAGGAGCGGTGCGGGATCTGTCGCGACCCGCGTCGCGACCCCGAAGTGATCTGCGTGGTCGAGGACGCCAAGGACGTGTCGGTGATCGAGCGCACTCGCGAGTTCCGCGGCCGGTATCACGTGCTCGGCGGCGCGATCAGTCCGATCGCGGGCGTCGGCCCTGACGACCTGCGCATCCCGCAGCTGATGCAGCGCCTCGCCGATGGGGAGGTCAAGGAGGTCATCCTCGCGACCAACCCGAACCTCGAGGGCGAGGCCACCGCGAGCTACCTCAGTCGCCTGCTCACGTCGATGGAGATCGCCGTCTCGCGCCTCGCATCCGGCCTCCCCGTCGGCGGCGACCTCGAGTACGCCGATGAGGTGACTCTGGGGCGTGCCTTCGAAGGCCGCCGCCGCCTCTGAGCGTGCTGAGCCGCGCGAGGGCACGCACATCGCGGCGTTGTCGTCGGTCCCCGACCTGATGGTCGACTCCCTCCTCTGCCTTGCGCTGCACGCGATCGAGTGAGGCATCCGAGCGTTTGCGCTCGTGTGCCGAACGATTGAGCGTTGAAGGGGCGAAGCCCCGAACACGCACCCTCGCACGGCTCAGAGGCGCCGGAAACGCGGGTCTGCGAAACGCTGTGAATTTTCCGGTTCGGGCGCACCCCCATACGATTGGGCATCGGGTGTGACCTTCGCATCCGCGACCCGGGAGAGATTAGTGGCCCTGATCGTTCAGAAGTTCGGCGGATCGTCTGTCGCAGACGGCGAGAGCATCAAACGCGTGGCGAAGCGCATCGTCGACACCCGCAGAGCGGGCAATGACGTCGTCGTCGCGGTCAGCGCGATGGGCGACACCACCGACGAGCTGCTCGACCTCGCGAACGCGGTCGCGCCGATGCCCGCGCCCCGTGAGCTCGACATGCTGCTCTCCAGCGGTGAGCGCATCTCCATGGCACTGCTGGCCATGGCGATCCATTCGATGGGCTTCGAAGCCCGCTCCTTCACAGGCAGCCAGGCCGGCATGCTCACGACGGCCGACCACGGCTCGGCGCGCATCGTCGACGTGACCCCGGTCCGCCTGCGCGACGCGCTGGACGACGGCGCGATCGTCATCGTCGCGGGCTTCCAGGGCTTCAACCGCGACACCAAAGACATCACGACGCTCGGCCGCGGCGGCTCGGACACCACCGCCGTCGCGCTCGCTGCCGCGCTGAACGCCGACGTGTGCGAGATCTACAGCGACGTCGACGGCATCTTCACGGCCGATCCGCGGCTCGTGCCGATGGCGCGCAAGCTCGACACGGTCAGCTCGGAAGAGATGCTCGAGCTCGCGGCCAACGGCGCGAAGGTCCTGTACATCCGGGCGGTGGAGTACGCCCGCCGCCACGGCGTACTGATCCACGCCCGCTCAACCTTCACATCGAACGAGGGAACCTACGTTCTCGGTGAGGGGATGAGAGATCCCCGCGCAGCAAGAGGAGAGAAAATGTCGGATGCCAACGGTACCGAGTCGGACGCCATCGGCAACGAGGAGCCGCTCGTCGCGGGCGTCGCCACTGACCGGAGCCAGGCCAAGATCACGGTGATCGGTGTTCCGGATGTTCCGGGCTCGGCAGCCGAGATCTTCGCGCTGGTGGCGAAGACCGGCGCGAACATCGACATGATCGTGCAGAACGTGCAGTCGGCCTCCGCCGGCCGCACCGACATCTCCTTCACTCTTCCGCGCCCCGACTCGAACGAGGTCGTGCGTCGTCTCACCGACGACAAGGAGAAGCTCGGATACGAGAACCTCATCTTCGACGACCAGATCGGCAAGCTCTCGGTCGTCGGCGCGGGGATGCGCACGACGTCGGGCGTCTCGCAGGTGCTCTTCGACGCGCTGCGCTCGGCGAGCATCAACATCGCGATGATCTCGACCAGCGAGATCCGGATCTCGGTGCTCGTCGCCGCCGAAGACCTCGACGAGGCCGCCCGCGCCGTGCACACCGCCTACGGGTTGGA
The DNA here is from genome assembly GCF_900163665.1 of Frigoribacterium sp. JB110. Classification (GTDB taxonomy): domain Bacteria; phylum Actinomycetota; class Actinomycetes; order Actinomycetales; family Microbacteriaceae; genus Microbacterium. The sequence continues at coordinate 86,620 of NZ_FUIA01000008.1, read as the reverse complement.
CGGCGAGATCGAGGCCACCGTCTACGCCGGAACCGGTCGCTGACCGGCACAGACCTGACGAACGAACGGCGTTCCGCGTGCACGAGCACGCGGAACGCCGTTTTCGCGTCAGATCCCACCGAATGTGACGCGTGTGTGACGACGTTCTCACGTCCCCTCCCGTGCCGAGTGACAGCACGTTGACGGCGAGGAAACGTGCCGGCCGTGGCAGGGAAACACCGAGCTTCTAGCGTCGGGAGCACATCCCCGACCGCGTAGGAGCTGGCATGACCTCGACCATCACAGGCCCCACACCCGCGCACGCACCGACAATGAGACCCGGCCGCTGGCTCGACGGATGGACACCGGAGGACCCCGCGTTCTGGCAGTCCCACGGCAGGCGGATCGCCAGGCGGAACCTGGGCTGGTCGATCTTCGCCGAGTTCCTGGGCTTCGTGGTCTGGCAGCTGTGGAGCATCGTCGTCGTGATGCTGCCGTCCGCCGGCTTCGAGCTGACCACGGCCGAATCGTTCTGGCTGATCTCGCTGCCGAGCCTCGTCGGCGCCACCCTGCGGTTCCCGTACACGTTCATGGTCGCCATCGTGGGCGGGCGGAACTGGACGATGATCTCCGCCGGCCTGCTGCTCATCCCCGCAATGCTGCTCGGCATCGTCGTGCAGAACCCCGACGCCCCGTTCTGGATGCTGCTGGTCGTCGCGGCCACCGCAGGCGTCGGCGGCGGCAACTTCGCCAGCTCGATGGCGAACATCACCCACTTCTACCCGCAGCGCGAGAAGGGCTGGGCACTCGGGCTCAACGCCGCCGGCGGCAACGTGGGCGCAGCGGTCGCCCAGTTCGCCGTGCCGATCGTCGTCACGGTGGGGGCCGCGGCCTCGCTCAACCTGGCGCTTGCCGGCTGGATGTGGATTCCGTTCATCCTCATCGCCGTGTGGGGCGCGTGGCGATTCATGGACAACATCACCAGCGCGAAGGCCGACTTCTCCGCCTCGGCGCAGGCCCTGCGCGAACCGCATATGTGGTTGCTGGCGCTGCTGTACATCGGCACCTTCGGTTCGTTCATCGGCTTCGCCGGTGTCTTCCCGAAGCTCATCGCCGACCAGTTCCCCGATTTCTCGACGTTCCAGATCGGCACGGCATCCGTATCGCTGGCGTTCCTCGGGGCGCTCGTGAGCTCCCTCACCCGCCCGTACGGCGGCAGGCTCGCCGACCGCTTCGGCGGTGCCCGGATGACCGCGGCGAGCTTCCTCCTGATGGCTGCCGGTGCCGTCGCCCTGATCGTGACGCTTCCGGTCGCCGGGTTCTGGACGTTCCTGCTGTGCTTCCTCTTCCTGTTCACCGCCACAGGCATCGGCAACGGGGCGACGTACCGGATGATCCCGAGCGTGTTCGCGGCGCGCTCCGGCGGTGAGGTGGGCACGCAGCGAGCCTCCGCCGCGGCACTCGGCCTCATCTCGGCCATCGGTGCGTACGGCGGGTTCCTCGTGCCGCAGGTGCTCAGCGCCTCGCACTCCGCGACGGGCGGCTATGAGGCGGCGTTCATCGGATTCGTCGTCGTCTACCTGGTATTGGCGGGTATCACCTTCGCCGTCTACGCCACGCGGCGCGGCGCCTTCGCCGGGGCCCGCATCTGATGCCGGCATCGATGCGCGTCGTGGTGGTCGGCTTCGGCCCGGTCGCCGTCAGGTTCGCGGAGGAGCTCCTTCCGCAGGTGCGCGACGGCCTCGTGGCTCTGACGATCATCGGCGCCGAGCGTGAGGACCCGTACAACCGGGTGCTCACGGCGGAGTACGCCGTGGGTGAGGCAGAGCGCGGCGATCTCGACATGGCCGACACGGTGGAGCTCGCCGCATCCGGCATCGCGATCCTGCGCGGGCGACGGGCGATCGCGATCGACCGCGAGGCGCGCACCGTGGAACTCGACCAGGGTGCGCCGATCGGATACGACCGCCTCGTGCTCGCCACAGGAGCTCGCGCGAACGTACCTCGACTGGACGGTCTGCACACCGTCGGGCGTGATTCATCCGGTCTCGACGATCGCCTCGTCGACGGCGTGATGGCGCTGCGCTCGCTCGACGACGCCGACAGGCTGCGCGAGTTGACCTCCCACGGCGGCAGCGCTGTCGTGCTCGGCGCCGGCGTGCTCGGCATCGAGCTGGCGCTGCTGCTGGCGAGGGCGGGGATCGCGGTGCGGCTGGCTCACTTCGGTCCGATTCCGATGTCCAGACAGCTCGATCGCGGGTCGGGTGCCGTGACCGCCGCCGTCCTGGCCGAGGCAGGCATCGAGGTCGTGCCGCACGCGCGGGCCGAGGCGATCGTGACGGAGGAGTCCGCTGCCGGATCGCGCCGCTTCAGCGCTCTCGTCTCGGGCGACGGCAAACGCATCCCAGGCGATGTGCTGATCCTGTCCTGCGGTGTCACGGCCCGCGATGACCTCGCCGTCGCCGCCGACCTGCGCACAGGGCGGGGCGTGCTCGTCGACGAGCGGCTGCGATCGTTCAGCGACGAGAGCGTCCATGCCATCGGCGACTGCGCCCACATGGCCGAGCGTGCGCACCTGCACGACGCAGCAGTGCCAGGCGCTCCCAGCGGGCTGATCGGTCCCGGATGGCGCCAGGCCGAATGGCTGGCGCGTTCGATCGCCGCGGATGCCGTGGGCGCCGAACAGATCGAGGCCTTCGGAGAGGACGTGCCGGCAGTGGTGTCGGTGAAGGGCATCGACGTGGTCGCCGCAGGCGACGTCGACGTCGACCCGTTCGCGCCCGTGCCGAGGGGCGAGACCGGCCCAGGCGTGTCGATGTGGGCCGATCCGGATCACGGCGCCTACACGAAGATGGTGACCCGCGACGGGGTCCTCACCGGATTCGTCAGCGTCGGCATGCCGCGCACCGGAGCCGAACTGAGCGTGCTCTACGCGCGCCGCGGCGAGCTGCCGAGCGACCGCTCTCTGCTGCTGCGCCTCGACGCAGACGACGACGCAGCCCCGCGCGCGACCGGTCGCGACGAGACCGTCTGCGTGTGCAACGCGGTGACCGCCGGCGCCATCGAGGACGCCGTCACGGACGGATGCGACACCGTCGCAGACGTCGGCTCGTGCACGAGAGCGGGAACCGGATGCGGCACCTGCCGGGGACGCATCACCCGGATGCTCGAGGAACTGGAGGCGTCGCCGCTGTGAGCGCGAACGATCCGGCCGTCGACACGCACTGCCCCTACTGCGCCCTGCAGTGCGCCATGACGCTGAGCCCGGTATCCGGTGCAGACGGGCCACCTGTCACGGTCGCGGGACGCGACTTCCCGACCAACCGCGGCGGTCTGTGCCGCAAGGGATGGACGTCCGCTGAGCTGCTGGGGTCGAGTGACCGGCTCACCTCCCCGCTGATCCGCGGCGCAGACGGCGAGCTGCACGAGGCCGGATGGGACGAGGCGCTCGATCTCATCGCCGACCGGATCGACGGGGTGCGATCACGGCACGGCGCGGACGCGATCGGTGTGTTCGGCGGCGGAGGCCTCACCAACGAGAAGGCGTACCAGCTCGGCAAGTTCGCCCGCATCGCCCTGGGCACTTCGCGCATCGACTACAACGGCAGGTTCTGCATGTCGTCGGCAGCTGCGGCCGCCAACCGGTCGTTCGGGCTCGACCGCGGGCTGCCGTTCCCCGTCTCGGACCTCGGCGAGGCAGACGCCGTGCTGCTGCTCGGATCGAATGTCGGCGACACGATGCCGCCGTTCGCCTCGCACCTGCAGGGCGCCAGAGCTCGCGGCGGGCTGATCGTGGTCGACCCGCGGCGCAGTTCGACCGCCAAGATGACCGGCGACGGCGGGGGAGTGCATCTGCAGCCGGCGCCCGGCACCGATCTCGTGCTGCTGCTCGGGCTGTGCCACATCGTGCTCGCCGAGCGGCTGCATGATCGCGAGTACCTGGAGGCGCGCACCACGGGACTGGATGGGCTGCGCCGGTCGGTGTCGTCGTGGTGGCCTCAGCGCACGGCGGAGGTCACTGGAGTTCCCGTCGCCGCTCTGCGCCGCGTCGCTCATCTGCTCGCCGAAGCGGGCTCGGCGTACATCCTGACCGGTCGCGGCGTCGAACAGCACGCAGACGGAACCGATGCTGCGACTGCTGCGATAAACCTCGCGCTGCTGCTCGGTCTGCCGGGAACCGAAGGCAGCGGCTACGGCACGCTCACCGGGCAGGGCAACGGCCAGGGCGGCCGCGAGCACGGCCAGAAGTGCGACCAGCTCCCCGGCTACCGCAGCATCACCGATCCGGATGCCAGATCTCACGTCGCCGAGGTATGGGGCGTGGACGCGGCGACGATCCCCGGTCCAGGCGTTCCTGCCGCTGAGCTGCTGCGCACGGCAGGAACTCCGGAGGGCGTCAGCGCGCTGCTCGTGCACGGTTCGAACGTGGCCGTCTCCGCACCGGATGTGTCCCGCGTGCGCGAGGCGCTGGCACGGCTCGATCTTCTCGTGGTGAGCGACTTCTTCCTCTCCGAGACGGCGGCCATGGCCGACGTCGTGCTGCCGGTGCTGCAGTGGGCGGAGGAAGAGGGCACCATGACGAACCTCGACGGGCGGGTGCTGCGCAGGCGCAGGGCGACGCTGCCGCCCGCGGGAGCGCGCAGCGAGCTGTGGATCTTCCGCGAGCTGGCGGCCCGTCTCCGGGCTCCGGGCCGATGGCAGCTCGACCCGTCCGACGTGTTCGACGAGCTCGCGCAGGCGTCCGAGGGCGGGAGAGCCGACTACTCGGGGCTCAGCCACCGGATGCTCGATACCGGCGTCGCCGCGCACTGGCCGTTCCCTGCCGGGTCCTCGGGGACGCCCAGAATGTTCCTCGACCGCTTCGCCCATCCGGACGGGCGCGCCAGGCTCGTCCCGGTGCGCGCCATCGCGCACGAGCAGGCAACCGGGCGTGAGCTCGCGCTCGTGACGGGGCGGCTGATGGGGCACTACCAGTCGGGTGCGCAGACGCGTCGTGTGCCCGAACTGGCGGCGGAGCATCCGGAACTGGTCGCCCAGATCCACCCGACCACCGCGCGGGACCGCTCGCTCGGCGACGGCGATCGGGTACGAGTGCGCAATGAGCAAGGCTCCGTGATCGCGATCATCGGCCTCAGCACCGACATCCGGCCCGACACGGTCTTCCTGCCGTTCCACTTCGCAGGCGACGCCAGCGCCAACCTGCTCACCAGCGCCAGCACGGACCCGATCTCGGCGATGCCCGAGTTCAAGCACGCGATCGTGGAGGTGGAGCCGGATCCGGGCGTTGCCCGCTGAATGTGCCCTGGTGGCGCGCCGCCGGTAGACTCTTCGCAATCGCAGGCGACCCCGCGCCGCGATCCCCAACCCCCGAGGAAGCTTTCATGGCACGCATTGCAGAATCCGGAGTCTCGCTCGCCGTCGTCGGCGCCACCGGTCAGGTCGGCGGCAAGATGCTGGAGATTCTGGCGCAGCGCGAGTTCCCGATTCGCGAGCTGCGACTGTTCGCCTCGCCGCGCTCGGCGGGCAAGGAGCTGAGCTACGACGGCCACACGGTCGTCATCGAGGACATCAACTCCACCGAGCTGGCCGGCATCGACATCGCGCTGTTCTCGGCCGGCGGCGGGCCCTCGAAGGAGCACGCCCCGCGCTTCGCCGCCGCAGGCGCCACGGTGGTCGACAACTCCAGCGCATGGCGGATGGACCCAGAGGTTCCGCTCGTCGTCAGCGAGGTCAACCCGCACGCGATCGACGAAGCTGTCAAGGGCATCATCGCGAACCCGAACTGCACCACGATGGCCGCGATGCCCGTGCTGAAGGTGCTCGACGCCGAGGCGGGGCTGGAGCGTCTCATCGTCTCCACGTACCAGGCGGTCTCGGGGTCCGGGCTCGGCGGAGTGCAGGAGCTGCTCACGCAGGCCGAGGCCGCAATCGAGCAGGGCAGCGCCGCAGAGCTCACCCACAGCGGCCAGGCCGTCGACTTCCCGGCGCCGGAGAAGTACGTCGCCCCGATCGCGTTCGACGTCGTCTCGCTCGCCGGGAACATCGTCGACGACGGCTCCAACGAAACCGACGAGGAGAAGAAGCTCCGCAACGAGAGCCGCAAGATCCTCGAACTGCCCGAGCTGCGCGTCTCCGGAACCTGCGTGCGCGTCCCGGTGTTCACGGGCCACTCGCTCAGCATCAACGCCGAGTTCCGCGACCAGATCACGGCGGACCGCGCCCGCGAGGTGCTCTCCGGTGCGCCCGGTGTCGTGCTCGACGAGGTGCCCACCCCGCTGAAGGCCGCCGGCGCTGACCCGAGCTTCGTCGGCCGCATCCGTCAGGACGAGTCCGCGCCGGATGGCAAGGGCATCGCCCTGTTCATCTCGAACGACAACCTGCGCAAGGGCGCGGCGCTGAACACGATCCAGATCGCCGAGCTGATCGCCGCCAGAGTCCCCGCGGCGGTCTGACCGAGAGAAGGAAGATCCGGATGCTCCCGAGCGGGGGCATCCGGATCTTCTGCGTTCCGGCGCGACGGGCGTGTGCGGCCTCATCATCCTGAGCGTTTTCGACGGATGCGAAGGAAAGCCCGATTCTTCCCCTCCCGGCCGTTTAGGCGCAGGCGTCAGCGAGTTCTAGGATGATCGGGTGAGCGAATCTGTCGATGTGGTGCTGATCGGCGGCGGAGTGATGTCCGCGACCCTCGGCACTCTCCTGAAGGAACTGCAGCCCGACTGGAAGATTGTCGCCTTCGAGCGCCTCGGTGACGTCGCGCAGGAGAGCTCCAACCCCTGGAACAACGCCGGCACGGGGCATGCTGCGCTGTGCGAGCTGAACTACATGCCGGATCCGGATGATCCGGCGAAGGCCGTGAACATCAACGAGCAGTTCCAGGTGAGCCGCCAGCTGTGGGTCTCGCTCATCGAGCGCGGCATCCTGTCGGCGCCGGAGACGTTCATCAACTCGACGCCGCACATGACGTTCGTGCGGGGTGAGAAGGGCGTCGCCTACCTGCGCCAGCGCTACGAGACGCTCAAGGAGCAGCCGCTGTTCTCCGGCATCGAGTACAGCGAGGACTCGCGGGTCATCAACCAGTGGGCGCCGCTGCTGATGCAGAAGCGTCGTGCGGGCGAGCCGTTCGCGGTCACGCGCGTGCCGGCAGGGACCGACGTCGACTTCGGTGCCGTGACGCACCAGCTGTTCGACCACCTCACCGAGAACGGCGTCGACCTGCACCTCGACCACGAGGTGAAGAAGCTGAAGCGCCGCAAGGACGGCACGTGGGACGTGCGATACCGCAACATGGCGGGCAAGACACCGGGCGAGATCAACGCGAAGTTCGTGTTCGTCGGCGCCGGAGGATGGGCCATCAAGCTGCTGCAGTCGGCGGGCATTCCGGAGATCTCCGGCTACGGCGTCTTCCCGATCGGCGGTCAGTTCCTGAAGACCTCGAACCCGAAGCTCGTCGCCGAGCACCAGGCGAAGGTGTACTCGCAGGCCGCCGTGGGTGCGCCGCCGATGTCGGTGCCGCACCTCGACGCGCGCATGGTCGACGGCGAGGGCTCGCTGATGTTCGGGCCGTTCGCGACCTTCAGCCCGAAGTTCCTCAAACAGGGCAACTGGACGGACATCGTGCAGCAGGTCCGCCTCGGCAACATCGGCTCGATGCTGAAGGTCGGCGCTACGAATCTCGACCTGGTGAAGTATCTCGTCAGCGAGCTGCTGAAGGGTCGCGAGCAGAAGCTCGAGGGGCTGCGCGAGTTCATGCCGACGGCGAAGGCTGAGGACTGGGAGCTGATCCAGGCCGGTCAGCGCGCCCAGGTGATGAAGGGCGGCAAGCTGCAGTTCGGCACGGAGGTCGTCTCGTCCGCAGACGGATCGATCGCGGGTCTGCTCGGCGCCTCGCCAGGTGCCTCGACCGCGGTGCCGATCATGCTCAACCTGCTCGAGAAGTGCTTCCCGAACGAGTTCCCCGCCTGGAAGTCCGAACTGCAGAGCCTGGTTCCCACCTTCGGCACCTCGCTGAACGACGACCCCGACCTGACGGCGCGCACGGTGTCGGCCTCCGCGGAGAAGCTCGGCATCCAGCGCTGAGCGGCGTCCCGTGGTAAGACGGGTGCATGGAGCACGCGACTTCGGCTGACGGCACGCGCATCGCATTCGACCGGCACGGAGACGGCGATCCCGTCGTGATCGTCGGCGGCGCGATGTCGACGGCGGCAGCCGGCACGCCCCTCGCCGAGGCGCTGCCGGAGTCCGAGCTCCTGATCGTGCCGGAATCGCAGAACCACGGCCTCGATCCGGTCGGAACCGCTCGCGAGGTCCGAGTGCGGCTGACGGCACGGGAATAGCCGTCGAACCTAAGCACCGGTCGCGCGCTACTGTGCGTCTGGCAGGTCGCGCAGGCGGGGGAGCGGCTGCGTCTCGATCGCGGCGTGCTCGGCGATGGCACGGCGCTCCAGCAGCGGGAACGCGACGCGGAAGGTCGCGCCGCCTCCCGGCGTCTCTGTGACGGAGACCGAGCCGTGGTGGGCCTCGACGATCGACGACACGATGGCAAGGCCCAGCCCGCTGCCGCCGGTCTCGCGAGCGCGCGAGGAGTCGGCGCGCCAGAACCGCTGGAAGATCTGCTCCCGGATGGCTTCTGGTACTCCGTCGCCGTGGTCGACCACGGCGATCCACCCTGCCTCGGCGGCGGAATCGATGCCGACCTCGAGTTCGATCGACGTGCCGTCGGGGCTGTAGCGGCGCGCATTGCCGATGAGATTCGCCACGACCTGTCGCACCTTGTGCTCCTCGCCCAACACGATAGGGGGCAGGCCCGCATACTCATCCGTCACGGACGCTCCGGTGCCGATGCGCGGTACGGGGCGCGTCTCGGCGTTGAGCTCGTCGTCGGTCGGCGTCGTCTGCTTGCTGCGACGGCGCAGGATGCTGATCGCCGATGTGGTGGCGCGCTCGAGCGCGGAAGGCGTGCCTTTCTTGCGGCCTGCGTGCTCGTCATCCGGAGCGCTGTGCGACTCGTCCTGCAGCGGCCTGATGGGGCCAGTGAAGTCGTGCAGGGTGCGATCGATCACCCTGACTCTGCGCGTGCTGTCGGCGGCGCGGGCGTCGAGCGCGGCGTCACCGGCGACCTTGCGCAGATCGACTGGCGTGATCTCCAGCTCCCGCTTCTCGTCGAGGCGCGCGAGAGCGAGCAGATCCTCGACCAGGGCGCCCATCCGGATCGCTTCCTTCTCGATCCGCTCCATCGTGCGGTCGAGATCCTCCGGCTTGGTGATCGCGCCCATCCGGTACAGCTCTGCATAGCCGCGCACGCTGACGAGCGGGGTGCGCAGCTCGTGGCTCGCATCGCCGATGAAGCGCCGCATCTGGCGCACGGTGGCGTCGCGCTGTTCGATGGACTGGTCGACGCGGTCGAGCATCGTGTTGATCGCGACCGTGAGCCTGCCGATCTCGGTTGTGGGCTCGCTGTCGGCCATGCGCTGGCGGAAGTCGCCGCCCGCGATCGCCATAGCTGTGGCCTCCACCTGGCCGAAGCGGCGGAAGGTGAGTGTGACGACCCAGCGGGTGAGGAAGGCTCCGGCGACGATCGTCATGATCGCCACGAAGGTGAACACGACGAAGTAGGTGCGCACGACACCGAGCGTCTCTGATTCGGGGATCGCAACGATCTGGCTGTAGAGGGTGTTCGTGCCCTCCAGCTCGACGACGGCGACCGAGGCGCGGAAGCGGTCTCCGTCCTCCGAATCGATCGCGAACACGCGCGACTCCAGCGCCGTGGCGCGATCCGGTGTCAGCTCGGTGGCGAAGACGGGCTTCTCCGAGTCCTCACCGATGCCGCCGGCCGAGCCGATGAAGGTGCCGTCAGGACCGTACAGGCCGATGAAATAGCTCGTGTTGAGCTCGTCCTCGTTCGGCGTGATCTCGACCACGCCGTCCTCGTTCTCCGAGACCTGGAGCAGCCGCTTGGCGACGTCCTCCGACTGCACCAGCTGGCGCACCGTCTCGTTCACGTTGTTCAGCAGTGCGCTGTAGAGCACGAACGACGTGCCGACCCCCGCCACGAACAGCCCCATCGCCAGCACCGCGACGGTGACGCCTGTGACCTTGGCGCGGAGGCTGATGCGCCGCCACCACCGGGTTACGGCGTCGGTTTTCTCGGCCAGGGCGAGCCCCTACGCGGCCTTGTCGACCTTCAGCATGTAGCCGAAGCCGCGCTTGGTCTGGATGAGCGGCTCAGAAGCCTGCGGGTCGATCTTGCGGCGCAGGTACGAGATGTAGCTCTCGACGATGCCGGCGTCGCCGTTGAAGTCGTACTCCCACACGTGGTCGAGGATCTGCGCCTTGCTCAGCACGCGGTTGGGGTTGAGCATCAGGTAGCGCAGCAGCTTGAACTCGGTGGGGCTGAGCTCGATGTGCGTGTCGCCGACGTAGACGTCGTGCGTGTCCTGATCCATGGTCAGCTCGCCGGCGCGGATGACCTGCTCCTCCTCCTCGTTCAGCATCGTGCGGCGCAGGATCGCCTGGATGCGCGCCACGATCTCGTCGAGGCTGAACGGCTTGGTGACGTAGTCGTCGCCGCCGGCGTTGAGGCCCTTGATCTTGTCCTCGGTCTCGTCCTTCGCCGTGAGGAACAGGATCGGAGCGGTGTACCCGGCGTCTCTCAGGCGCTTGGTGACGCTGAACCCGTTCATGTCGGGCAGCATCACATCGAGCACGATCATGTCGGGCTCTTCCTCGAGCACAGCCGAGATGGTCTGGGCTCCGTTGATCACGGTGCGGACCTGGAACCCCGCGAACTGCAGGCTCTGCGAGAGCAGGTCACGGATGTTCGGCTCGTCGTCGACGACCAGGATGCGAGGTGCAGTCATGGCCCCATTATGTCGGTGTCTGTGATGATCCGGCTGGAAATCGCGGGTTTACGTGGGATTTCCCCTGCAGGCGAACGGTTTCGGGAGGCAGGTTCCGCTGCCGGGAGTGCTGCATCCGGGTGTGCGGAGCGCGGCAGGAGTGCGCATCCCCGCCGCGCTGCGCACACCTCACCGCCCGTTCAGCGTGAAACTCATCGTCGTCGACGATGTCTCGCCGGATGCATCCGTCGCGCGGATCTCGAGACGGTAGCGGCGCGGCTTCAGATCGTCCGGAAGGGCGATCTCACCCGTCCACGTCTGTTCGCCAGCCGGAGCAGACGTCGGCGCAAGCTGTGCGACGGTGCGCCCTGTCGTGTCGCGCAGCGTTGCGTCTACGGACACGATCCCGGATGCATCGGTCGCGGCGACGGTGATCGCGCCAGGTGCGCTCGAAGGCAGCGGGCGGTGCGGGGCCGCCGCGTCGATCTCCGGCGCGCTGCCGTCGACGGTCAGTGTGTGCTCGCCCTCACCTACGGTGACGGTGCCGCTGCGGGAGCCCTGTGTCCAGGTGAGCTCTGTCGGGCCGTCCGTGATGAGGTCGATCGCCGCTGGCTCGGCATCGCTGATACCCGCCATGTCCATATCGACCGTGAGGGAGGCGACGTTCTCCGCCGCGAGCTCGATCCGGTTCTCCTGCTCGATCGGGTTGCCAGGCACGATCTGCTGATCGCGCACCTCGGCATCGCGCCCGGCGATCACTCGCGTCTCCTCGGTGAGCTCGGGTTCCTGCTCGGTCGTGGCCAGCGCACCCGAGCGCGCGGTGATCCGGGCCCAGCGCGCATCGTCGTCACGGTCGCTCAGACCGCTCGCCCAGTGCGCACGGTCGATGGGGGTGCCCAGGTCTGCACGTCCGTCTCCCGGCTCCCACCGGAAGGCGAACTCGCCGGGCGTCGATGTCGTGCGGCCGTCGAGGTAGTCGGCGACGTCGGCCCATCCCAGCCAGGTGCCCAGCGTGCCGTGATCGCCGCCGTCGAAGTACTCGGCGCGGTATGCGATGCCCGCCTTGTGCATCTCGGCGTCCCACGTCCGGGTGTTCTGCTCGGCGATGTCGGCGGTGCCCGACACGATCAGCGTGTTCAGGCCGACGAGGTTCTCCGCCCTCAGCTCGGCGCCTGACCTGTCGCGCTCACCTGCCGTGTTGAAGTATCCGGCGCCCGAGACGATCGCCGCGCCCGCGAACGCCTGCGGGTAGTTCGTGGCGATGCGGGTAGCACCGACGCCGCCCATGGAGAACCCGGAGATCGTCGTCCGCGCCGGGTCGAGCGCGTAGGCCTGCGCGACGCGGTTCCACGTCTCCCACACATCGACCTCGGCCTCGTTCAGGTACCAGGCCGACAGGCCGCGGCCGAGCGGACTCAGGCAGATCGAGCCGCGCTCCTCGCACAGCGGTCGGTGCACGTCGTCCTTGCGGTCGCTGAGGAACGCGTTGTGGTTGCCGTCGCCGCCGTGCATCATGATCGTCAGCGGCGCCGGATCATCCGGATCGTACGTCGTGGGCACGTAGACCGTGTACGGCTGCACCCGGCCGAAGAACGTCGCCGGCTGCAGCGCAGGGCCAGGGCTGCGGCGGGCGGCAGGGTCCATGCCCTGGCCGAGATCGAGATTCGAGACGTACCAGCGGGTCGAGTAGCCAGAAGGCTGCGGCTCGGGCGTCGTCGTTCCGGATGCCAGATCCCGCCAGTCGAGCGCGAGAGCGAAATCGCTGACATCGCCATCGGCGAGCCGTTCCGACTGCCGGCCGTTGTTCCACTCCGTCGATGCATCACCGGTGTCGCCGACGAGATGCGGTTCGTCGTCCATGTCGCGGAACGCCGCGTTGTACACGCGCGTGCCGTCCGGCGCTTCAGGGGCAGCCGCGAATCCTGTGCCGTCCGCATCGGCGACGCCGGCGACCAGCCTCGCGGTCCACTCGCCGTCGACGGCGAGGGCGTCGCGGGGAACCGAGACGACGAACGAGCGCGCATCCGTGTCGACCGTGAGCCGCCCGCCGAGGTCGGCGACGTCCGCCGCATCTCCGCTCTGGAGGTCGATCAGCTGTGCGCCGCGGGAGGAGACGACCAGCGCCGTGTCGATGCCTGGGGAGTGCACGCCCGCACCGGCCGGCCATGCGTCCGTGCCCGTTGCGGGATCGGAGTCCGTGTCGAAGGCCCACGCAGCGATCGGCACATCCGGGTCGATGAGCGTGTTCCAGTCGACCCGCCAGTGCGTCTGCGTCTCGTCCACGGCGACGCCGGCGCGGAACACGTCTGCGCCGTTGGCACCGGCATCCGGATCGGCGTAGGTGAAGTCACCTGTGCCGGTGTCGTCGTACAGCCAATCCGTCCACAGCAGCGCGCCATCGTCCAGCCGGCTGGTGCCAGAGGTGCGCGAGAAGTCGTCCGAGAAATCCCAGCCAGCGGGTGCCGGCAGCTGCGGTTCCGACCGGAGTGCGGCTTCCGGGACCCCACCGGGCATACCGGAGACTGCCGCTTCCGGATCATTCGGTGCGGCCTGGGCCGCGGCAGGTGCGGCGGCGAGAGTGCCGAGTGCGAGCGCCGCTGCGGCGGCTCCCGCGCTCCAGCTGCGGCGGAATCTGCTCGGCGGTGAGCCGAAGCGGCGCGAGTGAACCATGTGCATTGCATCTCCTTCGAAGCAACATCAACCAGATTGATAATTCGCAGTCACGCTAGCGTTGCGGTGCTTTGAATGTCAACGAGGTTGATCAAAGTGCGTTCGCCAGGCGGCGATAGCGGCCCGCGAGATGCGCAGTTCTTCGACGAGAACCCGTCGAAACCGGCGCATCTCGACGAGATGTGCGCATCTCGGCAGCGGGGTCAGAGTGTGCGGGGCGGGGGTGCCGCCGTGGCGCCGGGGACGAAGGCGACGGGCATCGCGACCGGGTCGGGGCGTCCTCCGGCGAGGAGCTCCTCGACCAGACGGCCAGCCTCGCGACCGCGGTCGCGCAGGGGCTGGCGCATCGTCGTGAGCGGCAGGTCGAGCCATGGCACGGCGATGCCGTCGAAGCCCGTGATCGTGAGGTTGGCAGGCACGCGCAGGCCGCGCTCGCGTGCGGCCGCGACGGCGCCGGCAGCGAGAACGTCGTTCTGCGCAAGGATGGCGGTCACCCGCGGGTGCGCGTTCAGCAGGACGTGGGCAGCGGCGGCGCCCGCCTCGGAGTCGCGACCGCCGGCCTCGACGCGCTCTGCGTGCGGGAACACCTGCTGCACGGCCTCGAGCCGGCCGCGGATGGTGCGGTTGGCGATGGCGTCCAGTCGGGAGCCGATCGGCTCGGGGGCGCCGGGGGAGCGCGGCTCGCCGAGCTGCGTCGTTCTCATGATGACGCCGACCTCGGTGTGGCCGAGGTCGGCGACGTGCTCGGCCAGGCGCATCGTTCCGCCGCGGTCGTCGATCTCGACCAGCGTGATGTCATCGGCGTGCGGGCCCTCGATCCCCACCATGGGCACGCCGCGGGAGCGGACGAGGGGGAGCAGCTCGTCGAACTCCTCGCCGCGCGTGGCGAACACGACGGCGTCGACGGGCAGGGACTGCAGGGGATCGGGGCGACCTGTCGGATGGGCACGCCCCGGGAGCAGAAGCTGGCCGAAGCCCACACGGTCGAGGCTGTCGGAGAGGCCGTCCATCGTTGCCAGGGCCACCGGGTTCTGGAATGCCAGTCCCACACGCTCGGCGATGACGATGCCGACGATGCCGCTGCGTCCCCGACGAAGGGAGCTCGCGATCGGGTGCGGCCCGCCGTAGCCGAGAGCAGAGGCCGCGGCGAGGATGCGCTGTCTCGTCGGCTCGAGTACGCGATCCGAGCCGCGGAATGCGAGCGATGCTGTGGATGTGGACACCCCGGCGCGTTCGGCGACATCGGCGATGGTGACGCGCCCCGACCGGCCTCGACCCTCATGGCTCTCGCGTGCGACTGCTCTCACACTCTTACCGTAGCGCCCGCATCGCAACGTTTCGATACGTTCGTCGTCCGACTTGCCGCTCGTTGCCGGGAGTTCACCGATCGGCCACAGAGGAAGCGAATCATCGAAACGGTGCGATGACCGTCGCACCCGATCTTCGACAGAAGGAAACGCACTGTGATCAGAAAGCGAGCATTCCCAGCGGCCGCGGCCGGTGTCGCCGCCGTCGGCGTCCTCGCGGCCTGCGGCCCCGTTGCCACGGACGGCTCGGCCGCTGACGCCTCGACGGGCGAGTCGAGCCTCACCGTCTTCATCTCAGGTGACACCAACGTGCAGGAGCTGTGGGAGAAGGGCATCATCCCCGCGTATCAGGAGGTGAACCCCGACGTCGAGGTCAGCACGACGATCGACCTCCACGGCGAGCACGACCAGCAGACGGTCGCGAAGCTGACCACGGCGACCGAAGCGGGCGACGCGCCGGGCTTCGACCTCATCGACGCGGGCTTCGTCGTCTCGAGCGCGGCGGAGGCCGACACGCTGCTCGAGGTCGATGCCGACTCGGTCGACGGCCTTGCATCCGTACCGGAGACCACGATCGACGCAGGCAAGGGCGTCGGCATCCCGTACCGCGCTTCGTCGGTGCTGCTCGCGTACGACACCGAGGCGGTCGACGAACCTCCGCACACGCTCGACGACCTGCTCGCGTGGATCGACGACAACCCCGGCCGGTTCGCCTACAACTCGCCGTCGACGGGGGGCTCGGGCGGGGCGTTCGTCACCACCGTGCTCGACAGCTTCCTCTCCGACGGCGACCAGGACGAGCTCCGCGCGGGGTACGCGAAGGAGCTGGAATCCGGATGGGACGCCGGCTTCGAGCGCCTGTCCGAGCTCGGCGATTCCGTGTACCAGGGCGGGGTGTACCCCAACGGCAACAACCAGGTGCTGGATCTCCTCGCCAGCGGTGAGATCTCGATGGCGCCGGTGTGGAGCGACCAGTTCATCACGGGGCAGAAGTCGGGGCTGGTGCCCGACACGGTCGGGTACACGCAGATCAGCGACCCGAGCTTCACCGGCAGCGCCTCGTACCTGGGGATTCCGAAGACGAGCGAGCACACGGACGCCGCAGTGGAACTGGCGAACTTCGTGCTGAGCGCGGAAGGCCAGCAGATCATCGCCGAGCAGATCTCCGGCTACCCGGTCGTCTCGCTCGACACGCTGCCGAGCGAGGTGGCCGACACCTTCGCCGACGCCGACCCGTCTGCTCTGCGTCCTGGCTACTACAGCGAGGTCAGCTCCGACATGGCCAACGAATGGGACAAGCGAGTTCCGTGACCGGGCAGGTCATCCCCGCGGTGAGCGGAGGGTCGCGCGCGAGCGCGCGGCCCTCCCGCTCGGCCGCGCGGAACGCCCAGAGGAGGCGGCGTGCCATCGGCTTCTCGATGGCACTGCCCCCGGTCATCCTGATCGCGCTGTTCGTCGGGCTGCCCGTCCTGCTGGCGATCGGCTTCAGCCTCGGCATGACGGGCGGACTCAACAGCACGGCCGCCGCGATCGGGCAGAACGTGCACGAGGCCGACGGGCTCGTCACCCTCGACGCCTATGCTGAGCTGTTCGCCGATGTGCGCTTCGGGCGCGACCTCGGCGCGACAGTGCTCGTCACGGTCGTGACCACGGCCGTGACGCTCGCGATGGCGATCGGCATCGCCGTGTTCCTGCGGCTGCATGGCGGGTGGCTGGGCGCCGTGCTGTCCGGTCTCGGCATCGTGCCGCTGTTCATCCCCGTCGTGATCGCCTCGTGGGGGATCCTCACCTTCTACTCGGGCGACGGGTTCGTGCGCAGCGTGTTCGCGCAGTTCGGCCTGGAGGGCCCGGTGTTCGGGTTCACCGTCACCGGCGTCGTCATCGCCTCTGTCTGGGTCAATCTGCCGTTCTCGCTGCTGATGGCGACGTCTGGGATGCAGGCCGTGCCCGACGCGCTGATCGACGCCGCACGAGACGCCGGAGCGTCGACCTTCGCGATCATCCGCGGCGTGCTCGTGCCGATGGCGGGCATCCCGCTGGTGATCGCGTCGACCTTCACCGCGATCGGTGTCCTCGGACAGTTCACGGTTCCCTACTTCACGGGGCCGAACGCTCCGCAGCAGCTGGGCGTCGACATCAGCAAGTACTTCCAATCGTTCAACCAGCCGCAGCAGGCCGCCGCGATCGCGGTGGTGGTCTTCGTCATCGCGTCAGGAGTCGCCGCGCTGTACGTCTGGGCGAACTTCCGCAGCGCGAAGCAGGAGGGGAGGGTCTGATGACCGAATCCGTCCGCCGCGGCGCAGGCCGCGTCATCGTCGGTGTGCTCATCGTCGCCGTCGCCTGCTTCATCCTCGGCCCGCTCGTCTGGCTCGCGGCGCACGCCTTCGCCACGGAGTGGAACTATCCCTCTCTGCTTCCCGACGGCCTCACCCTCGACTGGTGGCGCGTCGTGTTCGCTGATCCGGCCCTGTTCGCATCGATCCAGAACTCGTTGTTCTTCGCACCCCTGACCGTCATCGTCTCCGCCGTCGTCTGCCTGCCTGCCGCCTATGCGTTCTCGCGCTTCGACTTCCCTGGGCGGCGGGTGTTCCTCGTCGGCCTGTTCGCGACGAACGCGTTCCCCAAGATGGGCCTCTTCGTCGCGATGGCGACGGTGTTCTACGGCCTGAACCTGATGGAGACGGCGCTCGGCATCGTCATCGTGCACGTGATCGGGACGGTCGTGTTCATGACGTGGATCCCTGCTGCGGCGTTCAGCGCCGTGCCGCGCTCCCTCGAGGAAGCTGCCCGCGACGCGGGTGCGGGGCGCATGCGGGTGTTCCTGACGGTGACGCTGCCGATGGCGATGCCCGGCATCCTCGTCGCCGCGGTGATGTCGTTCCTCGCCTCCTTCGACGAGTCGCAGGGCACGTATCTCGTCGGGGCGCCCTCGTTCATGACGATGCCCACTGAGATGTACTCCCTCGTCCTGAACCATCCCCAGCAGGTCGCCGCGGTGTTCGCGCTCCTGCTGTCCATCCCCTCCGTCGTCCTGCTGCTGCTGACCCGCAGATACATCATGGGCGGGCAGCTGGCCGAGGGCTTCCAGATCCGCTAGGAGAACCGTGACAGACACGACTGCGATCGACGTACCGGGCCTGCGCCTGGCCGGCCTCACGAAGGAGCTGGGCGGCCGCACCATCGTCGACAGCCTCTCGCTCGACATCGCCGAGGGGGAGCTCGTCTCCCTGCTCGGCCCATCCGGGTGCGGCAAGACGACCACGCTCCGGATGATCGCCGGCTTCCTCGCGCCGGAGAGCGGAAGCGTCGCCGTCGCTGGCCGAGACGTCACCGCGCTCGGCCCGGAGCGACGCCCGAGCGCCATGGTGTTCCAGAACTACGCGCTGTGGCCGCACATGACCGTGGCGAAGAACATCGCCTACCCGTTGCGCATCGCGCGCGTTCCGCGCAGAGAGATCGCGCAGCGGGTGTCTGACGTACTCGAGCTCGTCGGACTGTCGCACCATGCCGACAGCCGGCCCGCGCGGATCTCGGGCGGTGAGCAGCAGCGCGCGTCGCTGGCCAGGGCGCTCGTGCAGCGCCCCCAGCTGCTGCTGCTCGACGAGCCGCTGTCGAACCTCGATGCGAAGCTGCGCGTGCGAGTGCGCGAGGAGATCAGAGACATCCAGCAGCGTCTCGGCATCACGACGGTTCTCGTCACGCACGACCAGGAGGAGGCGATGGCCGTCTCGGATCGCGTGGCGGTGATGAACGACGGGCGGATCGAGCAGGTATCGACGCCGGGCGAGCTCTACCGCGCGCCCGCGACGGAGTTCGTGGCGGGGTTCATCGGCGCCAGCAACACCATCGCCGCTCCGGACCTCGGCGACGGCGAGGAGGGCGTGCGCTGGATCGTGCGCCCCGAGCACGTCGAGATGGTCGACCACGGCATACCGGCGTCCGTGACGCGCGTGCTCCCGCACGGCCACTTCACGGAGGTCGCACTCGTGGCGCGCGGCGTCGAACTGCGCTGCTACGTCGGCACCGACGTGCCGGTCGTCGGCGATGAGGTGCGGATCCGGATCGCGCGGGCGCTGAGATACGACGACGGCCGCCTCGCATCCGCCTACGACGGACGGACGGCGCAGATCCGAGAGCGGGTTGCGGCATGAGCGGGCGGATCGTCGCCCACCGCGGATACCACGGCGACGACGCGCACGGTGCGAGAGAGAACACGCTCGCCGCCGTCGACGCGGCGCTGGCCGCGGACGCGGAGGTGATCGAGGTCGACGTGCGGCTCACGCGCGACGGCAGTGCGGTGCTGCTGCACGACGCGACACTGGAACGGCTGTGGGGAGATGAGCGCGCCGTCGCCGAGATGACGCTCGACGACGTCTCAGAGGTCGGCGGAGGCCGGCACCGGATTCCGCTGCTGGTCGACGCCCTCGAGCGGGTCAGCGGCACGGGATCCGCGCTGCTCATCGACATGGAACACGCGGCGCCGGCAGCGGAGGCGATCGAGGTCGTGCGCGGAGCACAGGCAGAGGCGTTCACCGAGTGGTGCGGCAGCATCGACGCCATGCGCATCGTACGCGATGCGCTGCCCGATGCCGTGATCCACCTGCCGTGGAACTCTGCAGACCTCCCGACAGCGTCCGGCCTGGCACAGCTGCGCCCGACCTACGTGAACGCGCCCCACCTGCTCGTCGGCACCGCATTCGTCGACGCCGTGCACGCGCTCGACGCGCGCGTGGCGTGCTGGACCGTCGACGAGCCGGCGCAGGCGGCGCACCTCGCGCGCATCGGCGTCGACTCGATCACGACCAACAGGCTCAAGCGCATCCGCGACGCCGTCGCGACGGATCTGCGCGACGAACGGGCCCGTCGCCTGAGTGTGGTCGACGCGCTCGCCGGACACGCCGCCCTTCTCACGCGCACGGCGCGCCGGGACGGGGTCGGCCCGGTCTCCACGAAGCAGGACGCCGCCGATCACGTCACCGAGGTCGACCGGACCGTCGAGCGCGACGTGAGGGCTGTCCTCGGCGCGCAGTTCCCTGACCATGACATCGTCGGCGAGGAGTACGGCGGCAGCTCAGACGGCACCGCACCGTGCTGGTACCTCGACCCCATCGACGGCACAGCCAACCTCGCGAACGGGGTGCCGTGGACGAGCTTCTCCCTCGCACTCGTCGAAGGCGATGGGCCGGTGGTCGCGGCCGTGCTCGACCCGGTCGGCGAGACGCCGGTCGTCGCGGCAGCAGGAGCGGGCGCCTGGCGCTGCGGTGAGCGGCTCGCAGCACCTGAAGCGCACGGCGGCGACCCGCTCGTGGGCCGCATCGTCACAGCCGAGCTCGCCGGCGCACAGGCGTGGCCGGGCTTCGTCGAGATGCTCTCCGCCCTCGCCATCCGCAGCTGCACGCTGCGCGTCCCTGGCTCGGGCACGGCGACCCTCGCAGGTGTCGCTCTCGGCCGAGGCGTCGCGGCGATGGTGCATCGGTACAGCCCCATCGACCACGCCGCCGCCCTGCTCATCGTCGCGGAGGCAGGCGGTGCGGTGCGAGACGAAACGGGTGCGCACAACCTGCATCCGGAATCCGGCGCCGTCTTCGTCGGAGCATCTGCCGACGCCGCCGAGGCGCTGCTCGCGGAGTATTCAACAGCCCGCGAGATGCGCACTTTCTCGACGAAATGACGTCAGAACCTGCGCATCTCGGCGAAAAGTGCGCATCTCGGCGGCGTGAGCGGGGCGCCGAGTGCCCTGCTCAGGCGGCGGCGAGGGTGTCTGCGTCGTAGATGGTGTAGCTGTAGCCCTGCTCGGCGAGGAAGCGCTGGCGGTTCTGGGCGAAGTCCTGGTCGACGGTGTCGCGGGCGATCAGCGTGTAGAAGCTCGCGGTCTGCCCGTCCTGCTTCGGGCGCAGCAGACGTCCGAGGCGCTGGGCCTCCTCCTGCCGCGAGCCGAACGAGCCGGAGACCTGGATCGCGACCGAGGCATCCGGAAGATCGACCGAGAAGTTGGCAACCTTCGACACCACAAGCACGGGCAGCCTGCCCTCGCGGAACTCCTGGAACATCCGCTCACGCTCGTCGACCGGTGTCGACCCGGTGATCTGGGGAGCTCCGAGCCCGTCGCTGAGCTCCTGCAGCTGATCGAGGTACTGGCCGATCACCAGCACCTGCTCATCCGGATGACTCCGGATGATCCGGCGGGCAACGTCGATCTTGGCCGGGGCCGTGGCGGCGAGCCGGTACCGATCGTCGTCGGCGCTCGCCGCGTACTCGAGCCGCTCGTCGGCCGGGAGGTCGACCCGCACCTCGTAGCAGGCAGCCGGCGCGATGAAGCCCTGTGCTTCGATCTCGCGCCACGGCGCATCGAATCGCTTAGGGCCGATCAGGCTGAACACGTCGCCCTCGCGACCGTCTTCGCGCACCAGCGTCGCGGTCAGGCCGAGGCGGCGGCGTGCCTGCAGGTCGGCGGTGAGCTTGAACACCGGAGCGGGAAGCAGATGCACCTCGTCGTAGATGATCAGGCCCCAGTCGAGAGCATCGAGCACGCCCAGGTGCGCGTACTCGCCCTTCCGCTTGGCGGTCAGGATCTGGTACGTCGCGATGGTGACCGGCTTGATCTCCTTGACCTGTCCGGAGTACTCGCCGATGTCCTCCTCCGTGAGGGACGTGCGCCGCAGCAGCTCGTCGCGCCACTGACGGGCCGAGACCGCGTTCGTCACCAGCACCAGCGTCGTCGTCTTCGTCTCGGCCATCGCACCCGCGCCGACCAGCGTCTTGCCCGCGCCGCACGGCAGCACGACGACGCCTGAGCCGTCGGTGGAGAACGTGTCGACCGCGTGCCGCTGGTAGGGCCGCAGCGACCACTCCGTCTCATCGAGCGCGATCTCGTGCGGTGTGCCAGGCGTATATCCGGCGAGGTCCTCGGCCGGCCATCCGATCTTCAGCAGCTCCTGTTTGATCTGCCCGCGCGCCCATGCCTCGACGACGAAGGTGTCGGGGGAGGGATGGCCGACCAGCAGCGGCTGCACCTTCCTGTTGCGCGACACCTCGGCGAGCACGGCGTTGTCCGTGGAGCGCAGGATCAGCTGCCCGTCGTCGTCGCGCTCGATGGTGAGCCGGCCGTAGCGGTTCACCGTCTCCCGGATGTCGGTGGAGACCGACGCGGGAACAGGGAACCTCGTCCAGCGATCGAGAGTCGCGAGCATGTCCTCTGCCGAGTGCCCCGCAGCCCTGGCGTTCCACAGCCCGAGCCGCGTCACGCGGTAGGTGTGGATGTGCTCGGGAGCGCGCTCGAGCTCGGCGAACACCGCGAGCTCGTGCCGCGCCGTCTCGGCATCGGGATGCGCGACCTCGAGCAGCACGGTGCGGTCGCTCTGGACGATGAGGGGGCCATCAGACATAGCGAACAAGTCTACCGGCGTGGGGTGAACACGGCGTCACGCGGGTCGGACGCCGGTGATCGATCTGATGGGGAGGGTGCGTTCCACGTCGGCGCCGCGGTCGAGCCCGCGCAGGCGACCTCCGCCCATCCCTGTCGCCTCCAGCGTGAGTTCGCGCGTGGAGCCGTCGGGCATCGCCACCGACACGATCAGCGTCGACTTGCCCTTCACCGCGGCGTTCAGCTCGCGTTCGAGCCAGGCGGTGTCGGTGTCGTCCGCCTCCGACTCCCGCAGCCGTTCGATGAGCGAGCGGTGGCGCTGCTCGGCCGGAGCGGCATCCGGGGCCACTCTGTTGCGATCGAGCACGATCGTCTCGCCCGCCTCGTCGATGGCGACGACGGGGTAGCGTGCGTCGGAGAGTGCCCAGAACACCGCCCGCCAGTCGGCTCGAGTGCGCAGCAGCGCGCCGTCCGCGACGAGGCCGACGGCGCGAAGCGATTGGTCGACGGCGATCGTCGCGACGAGGTGATGGTCGGGGCTGGAGACGATCGTGCGGCCCGTTTCGGGCTCAAGCGACACCCGCACCAGCCCGTGCCGCCCAGCGGTGCGATCGATCAGGTACGCCAACGGCTGCGGCACTCCCGTGATCGACAGCCCGCCGAGGAACTCTCTGATCGACTCAGCGGTCTCGCCGGCGGCCAGGGCGGAGGACACGGACCCCTCGGTGAATCGGTAGGTCGATGCCTGCGCGTGCGATTCGCGCACGGCCATCGCGCGCAGCCGCACGTCGAGCGGGGGCGAGAGCGTGCCAGGGGAGATGGCGGTGAGATCGTTCTGCAGGAAGACCCGGTCGACCTCGGCCGGCAGAAGTGCCAGCAGCGCCGACGGATCGGCGTCGCGACCCTCGCGCAGCGGTCGCGCCCACGCCGGCTCACCGTCTGCGGCGATGAGACCGGCGAGCTCGAACATCCGGCGCCAGCGGTCGGCCTCTTCCGGCCAGCCGGCCGCGAGCGGGTACGCCTCCGGCCAGAGCTCGGGGTCGACCCATCCGGATGCACCGGAGACCGGCCGGATGCCGTCGGGAATCGCTTCGCGCAGACCGAGCGCGAGATGCTCCCACCGGTGGGGCGTGGCCGCTCTCGTCCATTCCGCACCGGCGGGGGTGACCAGCCACCGCCGATCATCGGCGCGGATCAGGCCGGCCGTCTCCGCGGCCTGAACGAGGATGTCCGCCTCATCTGGGTCGCGGACGATGCCCTCATGGGTGAGTCTGCGGCGCTCGTTCGCGCCGAGCCGGCCGCCGACACGGGGCATCGGCGTGCGCATGCCGTCGAGCAGCACCTCTGCCATCGCCGACATGCCGGTGAAGGCCCGCTCCGCGGCGTGCGCTGCGGCATTCTGCGATGCCGCGACCGGCGCCGACGTCGGCGTGCGCGTGAGGCCATCCGGAATCGCCGTCAGCACGGGTGCGTACGGTCGTCCGTCGGCGTCGGTGAGACCGAGGCGCTCGCCGCCGGCGCCTTCCGTGAGATCGCACAGCACATCACGGGGGAGGGAACGAACAGCGGAGGTGACCGCATCGGTGGAGAGCAGGGCGTCAGCGGCGTCGAACCAGTCGCGCCACGATGCGTGCGCGGAGACACCGCGTGCCGAGAGCAGGGCGGCGATCTCAGCGTCACCCGCGACGCTGAGCCGCTCCGCGAGTGAGCGGACCCTGGCTTCGGCGCTGACGACAGTCAAGATGCTACGGGCGCTTCGCCGCGCGGCCCTTCCGGATCATCGTCATGATGACGAGCGTGAGCATCATCACGAAGCCGACGGGCAGGCCGATCATCGGGAACCACGACACGATCGGCCATGCCCCCTCGGCCAGTTGTGCTGCGTTCAACCCCGAGGCACTGGCGATCAGGATGACGAAGAAGCACACGACGGACACGATGATGATTCCGAGCGATGCGAAGGTCAGGAAGCGGTCGACCCCGCGGACGGGCGGCTCCTGCGCTGAGGACGGATTGCTCACCTTCCCAAGGATACGGCAGGCCGTGCGATCCGGGCGCGGGCGACGGTGCGGATGGGTAGGCTGGGGGAACGGGCGGTCCGCCCTGTCCGCATGTTGGATTCGTACTTCAAGAGGTGCCCATGCCCACCGGCAAGGTCAGGTTCTACGACGAGGAGAAGGGCTTCGGCTTCATCTCCTCAGAGGATGGCCAGGATGTCTTCCTGCACGTCTCAGCGCTGCCAGCCGGCGCCGACGCACCCAAGGCGGGGATGCGCGTCGATTTCGGCATGGCTGACGGGCGCAAGGGCCCGCAGGCGCTGTCCGTGCGCTATCTCGAGAAGGCGCCGAGCAGAGCGAAGCCGGCCCGCAAAAACGCGGAGGAGATGGCCGTGATCATCGAAGATCTGGTGAAGCTGCTCGACGGAGTCGGTGAGGACCTGCGCCACGGCCACTACCCGTCGAACGCCCACGCCCGCAAGACTGCCCAGGTGCTGCGCAAGGTCGCGGATGAGATCGATGCCTGAGCCGCAGGACGGGGCGGCCGAGGCCGCAGACGCGCAGCACGACGAAATGTCGGAGCCGGATGCCCGGCTCATCGCCGCGCACGACCTCGCGCTGGCCGCTCTGCGCGAGATCACGCCTGCCGAGTCGATCGGCGTTCCCGCCGGCCACAGGGCGGAGAAGGACGGCGTCGTCTCGCTGCTGTTCGAGAACCGGCTGCTGGGCTACCCCGGTTGGTACTGGACGGTGTCGCTTGCGGTGGTGCAGGACGCGGAGCCGACCGTGCTCGAGGCCGAACTGCTGCCAGGCGACGACGCGCTGATCGCGCCGGAATGGGTGCCGTGGTCCGTGCGCCTGAAGGAATATCAGGCCCAGCAGCGCGCGGCGGCCGAAGAGGAGGCGGCCCGCGCTGAGGCACAAGGCGACGACGAGACGGCCTTCGACGAGTTCGACGAGACCGACCCGGATGACGACGGAGACGATTTCTCGGAGGACGGTTCGCCGATCCTGCACGCCGGAGACGTCGACGGCGTCGACATCGACGAGCTCGACGCGGGCGACGATGACGAGCCGGATGACGACGAAGATCTGGACGACGAGGATCCGGATGACGACGTCGACTCGGACGACGGTGACGACGCCGAGACGAGCCGCTGACCGCGGCACGTCTCGGCGATAGCCGCGCCGCTGGCTAGGCGGGCTGGTTCTCGAGGACGTGCTCGATGCAGCGCACCAGGCGGCGCACGTCGTCGGGGTCGATCGAGACGAATGTGGCCACGCGCAGCTGATTGCGGCCCAGTTTGCGGTACGGCTCGGTGTCGACCACGCCGTTGGCACGAAGCGTCTTCGCGATGGCCGCCGCGTCGATGTCGTCGGCGAAGTCGATCGTTGCGACCACGGGCGAGCGGTGCGCGGGGTCTGCGACGAACGGGGCGGCCACCGAGGACGCCGTCGCCCAGTCGTAGAGCACGCCGGACGATTCGCGGGTGCGGGCGTCGGCCCACGCGAGGCCGCCGTTGTCGATGATCCAGCCCAGCTGGCTGTCCAGCAGGTGCAGCGTCGTGATCGCCGGTGTGTTGTAGGTCTGGTTCTTGCGCGAGTTGTCGATCGCGGTGACGAGGCTCAGCGATTCCGGCACGTAGCGGCCGCTCGCGGCGATGCGCTCGGCCCGCTCGATTGCGGCCGGTGACATGATCGCTGCCCACAAGCCGCCGTCGGAACCGAGGTTCTTCTGCGGCGCGAAGTAGTACACGTCGGTCTGCGCGATGTCGACGTCGATGCCGCCGGCAGCGCTGGTGGCGTCGATCACGGTGAGGGCACCGTTGTCGCCTGATACGCGGGTCACCGGGGCGTACGCGCCCGTGGATGTCTCATTGTGCGGCCACGCGTACACGTCGACGCCCGGCGTCGGCTCGGGCAGGGCGATCGAACCGGGTTCCGCCGTGCGGACATCCGGGGCCTCGAGCCACGGCGCGCCCGCCGCCGTGGCGAACTTGCCGCCGAATTCGCCGAAGGACAGGTTCTGGCTTCTCGACGAGATCAGACCGAACGCTGCGGCATCCCAGAACGCGGTCGACCCGCCGTTGCCGAGCACGACCTCGTAGCCGTCGGGTAGGCGGAACAGGTCGGCGAGACGCTCGCGGACGCTGCCGACGAGGTTCTTCACCGGGGCCTGGCGGTGCGACGTCCCCAGCAGGGAGCCGCCGACGGAGGCGAGAGCGGTGACCTGTTCTTCGCGGACCTTCGACGGGCCGCACCCGAAACGGCCGTCGGCTGGCAGGAGTTCAGCAGGAATCGTGAGCGTCATGGCTCAATCGTATGACCGCTCGCGGACCCGTACACGCACCCGGTCGAGGTAGGCTTGCCTAACACCGATACGGAGGCCTCGATGACCGATCTGATCGATACGACGGAGATGTACCTGCGCACCATCCTCGAGCTCGAGGAGGAGAACATCCTTCCCCTGCGCGCGCGGATCTCGGAGCGCCTCGGGCATTCCGGTCCCACTGTGTCGCAGACGATCGGCAGGATGGAGCGCGACGGGTTGGTGCACGTCGGAGACGATCGGCGCCTGGAGCTGAGCGCGGCCGGCCGTCAGAAGGCCGTCGACGTGATGCGCAAGCACCGCCTCGCCGAGCGGCTGCTCTCCGATGTGATCGGGCTCGACTGGGCGTTCGTGCACGAAGAGGCCTGCCGCTGGGAGCACGTGATGAGCGAGCAGGTCGAGCGTCGGCTCGTCGAGCTGCTCGGCCACCCCTCCGAGTCGCCGTACGGCAACCCGATCCCGGGGCTCGACGCGATCGGCGGCGACGCCGGCGGTGAGTTCGACGAGGGCGTCGTGGGGCTCGTCAAGGCCCTCGACGCGGCGGGCGAGCCGATCACGGGAACCGTGCGCCGACTCGCCGAGCCTGCGCAGGTCGATCCGGAGCTGCTCGAGCAGCTGCGAGGCGCGGGCGTCGTGCCCGGCTCGACAGGGCAGTTCCGCTACAGCGAGGGATACGTCCTCGTCGAGATGAACGACCGCGACGAGGCGCTCGAACTGCCAGCCGAGATCGCCTCGCATGTCTTCCTCGTCGCACCGCGCTAGGAGCGAAACGACCCGATGCGGGTCGATTCGTGACTCTGCCGTGACTTTTTCGTTATCTTCGCGTAGCGTAGGTGCGTCGGCGCGTGTTTCGCACGCCGACACCTGCGGGCAAGCGCCTCTCCGGCTCGTCCTTCTCGCAGGCCGCACTGACCCCGAACCAGTGTTGACGAGTCGGCGCCCCTGGGCGCGAGGTGACGGAGGAAGAGCTTTTGACCCACACCGATTCGTCAGCAGGCGCACCCGACGCCGCTGAGTCAGAGACCCTCTCGAACGGTGCTTCCGCGATCTCGCGGCGCGACATGCGCCGTGCGGAGCGTGAGTTCCGCGCAGGCGCCAAGAAGCCCCAGTCGACTGTGCATCCCGTGCGTTCGTTGGCGACGGTGGGCGCGGTGCTCGCGCTCCTCGCCGGCGTGGCGATTCCCGCGTACGCGGCGACCAGCGGCAGTGCGGAGCAGTCCGACAACCCTTCGGCGCACGAGCTGGCCGAGCAGAACGCACAGACGCTGTCCGTCGGCGAAGGTGTGAAGGCCGACGACCTCGAGGTGTCGAACTACGCCGCGACTACTCCCGAGGAGATCGAGGAGCAGAAAGCGGCGGAGGCAGCGAAGCGCGCGGCCAAGGCCGCCGCGGCTGAGAAGGCCGCCAGTACGGCGTCCTCTGGCACGAGCACGCCGGCTGATATCGGCGATTCCTCGGTCGAGCCGGTCGGCGGCGCAGTGAATCCGCTGCCTGCCGGTTCCTACTACATCAGCCGCACCGTCGGCGGCGGCCACGCGGGTGCCGACATGGTCGCCCCGGGCGGCACGCCGATCTATGCGGCGAAGTCCGGCACGGTCACAGTCTCGTCCGAGGGCTACTTCGGCTACGGCGTCGCAGTGAAGATCCAGCATGGCGACGGCACGGAGACCCTCTACGGTCACATGACCTACGGCAGCCGCCAGGTCGCCGCAGGTCAGCAGGTGTCGGCAGGTCAGGCGATCGGCGCCGTGGGCAACACGGGCCGTTCATACGGCGCTCACCTGCACTTCGAATACCACATCAACGGCGCAGTGGTCGATCCGGTCCCGTACTTCGGGCTGTAACCGACGCTCAAGCGGCGCCCGTCTCCTCAGGGAGACGGGCGCCGCTTTTTCTGTGTTCGTCTCCGTGAGTTCACCCGAGTGTTGCCGCCCGGGCGTGTCGCGTGCGTTACGCTGTAGCCGTTGCCGCGAAGAACGCGAAGGGAGATGTCGTGAGCCGAATACCTCGCATCCGCACCACGGATGCTCTCGGTCGTTACGTCTTACGGCATCGTGTGCACACGATGCGCGGGTCATCCGCGCGCACAGGGCGCTGTCTGTGAGGCAGTGCCCTTTTTCGTACCCGCACCCCCTGCCTTCACAAGTGGTGGCGATGGTTCGAGAGCCCGGAAGCCGTCCGGGACCCATCGAAGGGAAAACGTATGCGCACTCTGGTACTCAACGCCGGATATGAGCCGCTCGCCGTCGTGTCGTTCAAGCGGGCGCTGGTTCTCGTGATGAACGACAAGGCGAGCGTCATCGAACGGATCGACGGCGACCCCGTCTGGGGGGCGAACACGGTCTTCGACCGTCCCGCCGTGATCATCCTGTCCCGATACGTGCGGGTCCCGCAGGCCCGCAGAGTCCCGGTGACCAGACGCGGAGTCCTGCGCCGCGACGGCAGCCGATGCGCGTACTGCGGAAAGTCGGCGTCGACCATCGACCACGTGATGCCGCGCTCGCGCGGGGGAGGCGACACCTGGACCAACCTCGTCGCCTGCTGCCTGCGCTGCAACAACCTCAAGAGCGACCGCACGCCGAAGGAGATGGGCTGGCACCTGAGGTTCAGCCCGCAGGCGCCGCGAGGAGGGGCATGGACTGTGCGGGGCACTGAGCGGGGCGATCCGCGCTGGGAGCCCTACCTCGCCCTGGCTGCCTGATGTGAACCCTGCGCGCTCGCACGGTAGGCTGAGGGCGGGCCTCCGTAGCTCAGGGGATAGAGCACCGCTCTCCTAAAGCGGGTGTCGATGGTTCGAATCCATTCGGGGGCACTTGAAGTTCGACGTTCCAACCTGCAGGCACATGCTCGGGGTTGGGACGTCGAACTCGTTTGGGCCGGCTGCTCGTTCGACTGACCAGTCGTGGGCTTCGCGGGCATGTTCCCGTCCTCTCGACAAAGGAACGGAACGAAGCCCAGGGCGGTTCAGTCGGCCTTCTTCTGGTTCGCTGCCCGTTGCGCGGGGTTGGAGAAGCCTTCGTCTTTGCCGCCGTTCTCGGCTTGTTCCTTGGTGAAGAAACGCAGGTAGGAGATGGCTAGCTAATATGGCCCCATGACTCTCGAGAGATATGCGTCGTCCCTGACTCCGCCGCGAAGAGACCTCCTGACCTTGCTGACGGCGAGAGCTTCAGGACTCGCGGCGGAGCAGACCGACATTCAAAACTTCGTGTTCGTGCCGGGATACCAACACCCAACTTGGGAAGACAGCGACGCGGTACTCTGGCGGGCGATTGAGCAGATGATGCTTGTGTCGCCTGCGGGCGACGACGAATTGCCGATCATCTGGATCGGTTACGACGTGGCAACGAGATTCACGAGTAAGCGGGAATCGCAGGGATTCTTGGTCACTGATCGGCGACTCATCGTGAAGGACACCATTGATCTCGTGTTCAGCAAGGGTGAGGAGCGGCAGTACCCGCTCTATGTCGGGCCGACCGGTATCGCGGGATCTGCCTCCACCATCGCTTCGGCGGCGATCGAAAGCTACGACTGGGAGGGTGCCGCGTCGCTTGTTGACGTCGAGGACGCTGAATGGTTCAGTCAGCTGCTTGTGAGCGCGATAACAATGATTCTCGAGACGCTTACGAGCACCGGCGCTGAGGTAGCTGACGAACCGCCGCCCTCCTCGAGTGACATTCGCGGGCGTGTGAAGGAGCTTGGGCTGGGGTCTGAGGTGAAGTATTTCGACGATAAGAAGCACGCCAAGCACTTCTCGAAGTTTGCTAAGAAGATGCCGCTAGATGAGGGCGAGCAAGTTCTCGCTTCGTTCAGTGATGGCACGCTGGCCGGTGTGTATGGCCTCATGCTCACCGACCGCAACGTGCGATCACGCGACCTTATGGAGGAACCCGTAAGTACTCCGCGCTCTCAGGTGGACGCCGCGGCAGTGCGGGTGAGCCCGAAGAGTGAGCATAAGATCATTGTCGCCGCTGGCGAGGTGCACGATGTCCCGAGTCACCTGAGCGAAAACGAAACGACCGCGCTGGTGACTCTCATTCAGGAGTGGGCGGACCTGCAGATCAACTGATCCGTCTCGTTTCTCGATTGCCGTTGTCGTCGCTGTCGTCGTCGTCGGCATTCTTGGCTCTTCACAATCCAGGGTGTAGAGACGGAATGGAGTGTCGTCCTCGGTCAGGTGAGGCCGAGCGCACGTGTCCAGATCAGGCTGAGTGCGTCGACTGACTGGTGGGGGTCCTCGTCCCTGGCGAAGGTGGTGTAGAACTCGCGCTCGGTCATCGCGACCAAGGCGCGGATCACCGCCGGGAGTCGGTGCTCCAGTTCGTCGTCGTTGGCCGTTTCGGAGGAGACGATGGCTAGGGAGCTGTGCTCGATCTCGGTGCGTGCTTGGTTCCACAGGTCGGCGACTGTTTCCACGCTTGGTGTGAGGTCCGCTGCTGCCCGCAAGACTGCGCCGTGTGTCCTCCACAAGAGCGCTGTGCGTCGGATGGCCTCGGTGATCGCGACCGCGCCCGCCGAGCCAGTAGCGCGGTCGCTGGTGGCGACACCTGAGGTCAGCTCGTTGACCACGCGTTGTATCAGGGCTGCCAGCACGTCGTTCTTGGATCGGAAGTAGAAATACAAGGTTGCGCGGTTGATGCCGGCCGCGTTGGCGATCGACTCGACGGTCATTGCATCCGGTCCGGCCTCGCGAAGTTGCTTCTCGGCTTCGTCGAGGATTGCCCGCTCGCGCAGCTCCCCCTTGGTTGGCGCTAGAACGCGGCGACCGCGCTCGTCGTAAATGTAAGGGGACACCCGACCAGGGTATACCCCGACCAGTCGGGAATCTACATGGTGTTGATTATTATCAACACCATGTAGATTAGGTCGTATGAATCAATCACCGAAGTTGTTCTTCATCACTGGTGTCAGCTCCGGATTCGGGCTGGCCTTCGCCGAAACCGCCCTGGAGGCGGGGCACACCGTTGTAGGCACTGTTCGTCGGTCCGAGGACGCGGAGGCGTTCGAGGCCCTGGACCCGCGACGAGCCCGAGCCGTTCTTGTCGATGTGACTGATGACGACGCAGTGCAACGCGCCGTTGATGGCGTCGAGCGCGATCTCGGAGCGATCGATGTGGCGATCGCCAACGCCGGCTACGGCCACGAAGGCGTCCTTGAGGAGTCGCCCATGTCGGAGCTCCGCCGACAGTTCGACGTCAATGTCTTCGGCGCCGTGGCCACTATCCAGGCTATCCTGCCGTACATGCGACAGCGCCGCCGCGGGCACATTATTGGCGTCACCTCGATGGGTGGCCTGATGACCGTTCCTGGGCTGTCGTACTACTGCGGCAGCAAGTACGCGCTCGAGGCGATCTTGGAGACGCTCGGCAAGGAGGTTGCCGGCCTGGGGATTCATGTCACCGCAGTGGCGCCTGGCTCATTCCGCACCGACTGGGCCGGCCGATCCATGGTCCGCAGTGAGCGGTCACTCCCGGACTACGACGAGCTCATGAACCCGATACGGGCCAACCGCCAAGCCGCGCACGGCAACCAATTGGGCGACCCCCGGAAGGCTGGCCAGGCGATACTCACGATCATCGAAGCACCCAATCCCCCCGCGCATCTCGTGTTGGGATCGGATGCGCTTCGCCTCGTGGTCAACGGACGAAAGACCATCGACGACGAGATCACAGCTTGGGCCGAGCTCAGCCGGTCCACCGACCTCGCGGACGGAGCCCAGATCACCGGTTGACTGACGAGAAAGTCAGCTGGCCCACCCGCTGAGAAGAGACGGGCCCACCAAGTGGGCCGCCCGCGGGCCCGGGCCCGTCCCCTTCTGGTCGTTCCGCCCGGGCGTAAGGAGAGGCGATCGGCAGCGGCGGGTTCTCACACCGCTCATCGAAGAGACTCCAAGGTGCCCGACGCTACCGTCGCAGCGAGCCCTACTGGGTTCGCACCCGCTGATCTGATCACGTTCTGCCGTCTCGACGAACTTGGCCTCGAGGTGACCGGCCAGCGACTCGAACCCAACCGTGCTGTGCTCGCCTGCCGGGTAGTCGAACCCGACAACTGGTGCCGACGCTGCGGTGGCCAGGGGGCCGTGCGTGACACCGTGATCCGACGACTCGCCCACGAACCGCTCGGCTGGCGGCCCACCACGTTAGCGGTCACGATCCGTCGCTATCGGTGCGCCGGCTGTTCGCACGTGTGGCGCCAAGACACGACCCTCGCCGCCGAACCGCGAGCGAAGCTGCTGAGGTGGGCGCTGGAAGCTCTGATGGTCCAGCACCTCACCGTCGCCCGCGTCGCCGAGAGCCTCGGGATCGCCTGGAACACCGCCAACGACGCCGTGCTCGCCGAGGGCAAGCGGGTCCTGATCGACGACGTCACCCGCTTCGACGGGGTCCGGATCCTCGGCGTCGACGAGCACGTCTGGCGTCACACCAGGCGTGGCGACAAGTGCGTCACAGTGATCATCGACCTGACCGGCATCCGCAACGGCACCGGCCCAGCTCGCCTGCTCGACATGATCGAGGGCCGCTCAAAGCAGGCGTTCAAGACCTGGCTCAGCGAGCGCCCGAAAGCATCGCGCGACGGAGTCGAGGTCCTCGCGATGGACGGGTTCACCGGCTTCAAGACCGCCAGTACCGAGGAACTGCCCGACGCGACAACGGTGATGGACCCGTTCCACGTGGTCCGCCTGGCCGGCAACGCGCTGGACCGGTGCCGGCGACGGATCCAGCAAATCACCCACGGCCACCGGGGCAGGAAGGACGACCCGCTCTACCGCGCCAGCCGGACCCTATACACCGGTGCCGATCTCCGTAGTGACAAGCAGAAGGACCAGCTCACCGCCCTGTTCGACAGCGACGAGCACGTCCAGGTCGAGGCAACCTGGGGGATCTACCAGCGAATGATCACCGCGTACCGCGAACCCGACCGTGCCCACGGTCGTGAGCTGATGGTCAAGTTGATCGAGTCCGTCAGTCACGGCGTGCCGCCCTTGTTGAGCGAACTCGTCACTCTCGGGCGGACTCTGAAGCAGCGTGCCGACGACGTGCTTGCCTACTTCGACCGCCCAGAGACGAGCAACGGGCCGACCGAAGCGATCTGTGAGTCTGGCTCTGGCTGATCTGGGATCGGCTGGTCAGGATGGATACCGGTCGTGTCGAACCGGGTGTGACTCTCGAAGCAATTGGCCCGCAGCTTGCGGTGTCTTCCCGTTGAATTGTCCGCTCGGTGCGGCGCGGCCGGCGCCGTCCGGCCCACCTCGGTGACCTCATCAGGAGACTGCCCGACCCTCCGGTCGTGGCCCATCACAGATTCGCCCCGAAGTGACCTCTTCCCGGACCGGCGCCGGCCGTTCAGCGACCGTGACCATGTCCGTCTCAGGAGAGGAGCGTCGATCGCCATGGCTATCGTCGCGCATGCTCGTCCGTTCGTCATCGGCGTGGACACCCACGCCCGCAACCACGCCGTCTCAATTCTCGCTTGCCCGACCGGCGAGATCGTTGATGAGGCCCAGTTTCCAGCCACCGCCGCAGGCCTGTCTCGGGCCGTGTCGTGGGCCGGGCGCCGCACTGGCGGTGACGTCACTGTGCTCTGGGTGATCGAGGGCACCGGTACCTACGGTGCTCGTCTGCGCGCAGTAGCCGCGGACACCGGATACACGGTCGTCGAGGCTCCGCGGATAAACGCCCGCGCGAACCGCACGATCGGCAAGTCTGACCCGCTCGATGCACGCCGTATCGCTGCCGCAGCCCTCCCGCTGCACGAGACGCAGCTGCGCGAACCGCGCGCTGACGACGGCGTCCGCGCGGCAGTCAAGGTGCTGCTCGCCTCCCGCGACCACATGAGCACCGAGCGCACCGCGACGATCAACGCGCTCACCGCGCTGCTGCGCGTCGTCGACCTCGGCATCGACGCTCGCCGCCCGCTCACCCAGGCCCAAATCGACGCAACTGCCGCATGGCGGGCCCGCCATGAAGCCCTCGCCACAGCGACCGCGCGCGGCGAGGCCACCAGGCTCGCTAAACGGGTCGCTGCGCTCGACAAGGAGCTCAAGGACATCACCAAGCGCATCACAGACCTTGTTCGCCAGAGCCCCGCTGGTGGCCTGCTCGACCAGCCCGGCATCGGCCCGGTCACCGCCGCCGTCGCGTTGACGTCCTGGTCGCATCTGGGTCGGATCAGATCCGAGGCTGCGTTCGCCAGCCTCGCCGGCGCCAGCCCAATCCCCGCGTCCTCGGGCAACACCGTGCGGCACCGCATCAACCGCGGCGGTGACCGCCGTCTGAACCGCGCCCTCCACATGGCCATCGTCACTCGCATGCGCATGGACCCAAGAACTCGCGCCTACGTCGAGCGCCGCACCGCTGAAGGACGCACCCTCCGCGAAATTCGCCGCTGCCTGAAGCGCTACCTCGCCCGCGAGATCTACCGCCACCTCACCACCGCAGCCCGCGCCCAACTCACCGCTTGACAAACATAGGAGATTCAACGGACGCCTGGAGCACCTGCGCGGCTCGGCCCTGGGCTTCCGCAACCTGACCAACTACATCGCCAGATCCCTGCTCGAGTCCGGCGGATTCAGGCCCCGACTGCACCCTGGATGTGAAGAGCCCCATTGCAGTGCGTGAGGCCCGGCCGGAACGAATTCCGGCCGGGCCTCACGCATCGCCTCGGTCAGTTCGCGGCGTCGTACGCCTCGAGGATCGTCGCCGGAACGCGGCCGCGGTCGGAGACGGTGTAGCCGTTCTCCTTCGCCCACGCACGGACGGCGCCGAGGTCGCGGGAGTTGGAGCCGCGTCGGCGCTGCGCCTTCGGTGCGGCGCCCGCCGCGCGACGGCCGGCCGAAATGTACGGCGCGAGCGCGTCGCGAAGGTCGTTCGCGTGCTTTTCGGTCAGGTCGATCTCGTAGCTCTTTCCGTCGACGGCGAAGATCACGCTTTCGCCCTCTCCGGGTTCGAGAACGGTGCCGTCAAGGTCGTCAACAAGCTGATGCACAATTTTTCGAGCCATGTCGGAACAATAACACCCCTGCACGGACCGCGCTATTCACCTTCGGTGTTCTCAGCGCCTCGATAAGGTGTTTCGCAAGCCGCAGATGACGACGGTTACTCCCGTCCCTCCCAAACACCACTCGAACCGCGGCGATGACTTCCCAGTAAATGGGTGTCGACGATTCCGATCGCCTCCATCAGCGCGAACATCGTCGTGGGCCCCACAAAGCGGAACCCGCGCCCACGCAGGTCTTCTGCGAGAGCGATCGATTCCGGCGACGACGACGGCACCTCGCCGGCTGTTGCCGGCGCGGGCGTCCGATCGGGGCGGTGGCTCCACACCAGCTCCGCCAGACCGCCGTCCGCGCGCAGTGCGACGGTGGCCGAGGCGTTGTCGATCGTGGCCAGGATCTTTGCCCTGTTTCTGACGATTCCGCTGTCCGCGAGGAGTCGTTCGATATCAGGACCATCGAATTCGGACACGGCGTCCGGATCGAATCCCGAGAATGCCGTTCGAAATGCCGGTCGCTTGCGCAGAATGGTCGCCCACGACAATCCGGATTGGAATGCCTCGAGGCTGAGACGTTCGAAGACACCGCGCTCGTCTCGCACAGGAACGCCCCATTCAGTGTCGTAGTAATCGCGGAGCAGTTCATCTTTCGACGCCCACAGGGGGCGGGCCAGTCCGTCTTCTCCGGTGACGAGATCGGTCATTCGCCGTTCCTGTCGTTTCGGGCATTCGGCACTGCGTTCACTGTGCGTTCTCGAGTTCCAGCTCGATCAGATAGCGCTTCGCTTCCTCGTTGCCGCCGTATTCTCCGAGCGAGCCGTCCGCGCGGACGACTCGGTGCACAGGCACGACGAGGGAGAACGGCGTCGTACGACATGCCGTTCCGACGGCCCGTGCGGCGCGTGGGCGACCGGCAACGGCGGCGACCTCCCCGTAGGACGCGGTTTCGCCGTAGGGGATCTGACACACTGCGCGCAGAGCGTCGCGGGCGAAGCCGTGCGTCAGTCGCCAATCGAGCTCGAAGTCGAACACTCGCCGCTGTCCGGCGAAGTACTCGTCGAACTGGCCGGACACCTCGTCGGTGCGCGACGGGTCGGCGTCGCAGATGACTCCGTGATCGCGTGCGAGACGTTCGGCGGCGGCGTCCGGCGACCCGACAGCGAGCGCGACGAGGCCGACATCGGAGAAGGCGAGCACCGCGGCGCCGATCGGCGTCTCGACGATGCACGAGCGGTAGGACGACAGCGGGATCATGGACCCATCATGGGGGTGGTTCCGGCACCGATCGATGTGAACTCACCGGCAATCCCGCGAAACTCCGAGGATGCACGCCCGGTGGGGGCGGCGGGTGCATACCCTGACAGCGTGTGGCGTGCAGATGACGACGCCGCGGATCCCGATCCCGCGGCGACCGCGAACCCGACCGACCTGGGTGTCGCGGAACCCGGTGTCGAGGTCGTGCACGCCGCCGACTCCGAACGCGACCGGCTGCGCGCCGCAGCCGCAGCGCTCGGAGGGCCGTCGCCTCTGCTGCATTTCGCAGACGATGCCGATGCCGCGATCGACGTCACAACGGCCCACCCAGCCAGCCTCCCGCAGTTCATCACGGGTCGTTCGACGCTGCTGTCGAATCTGTTCCGTGATGAGGTCGCGATGCGCACGGCCAGGCTGGCCGCAGAGAAGATCACGGCGAAGCACGTCGAGCTGCGCAACGTCAGGGCCATCGACGCGGTGCGACTGGCGGTCGGGGTGGCCACCTGGACCACGGCAGGGGAGCGATTCACCGCGCCGGTGCTGCTGCGTCCGCTCGGCATCCGCCGGCACCACACCACTTTCGAGCTGAAGCTGCACGGGGGCTTCTCCGTCAATCCCGAGCTCGTCCGAGCGCTGCGCGAGCAGTACGGGATCGAGCTCGACGGGGCGCAGCTCGCCGCGCTCGCGCACTCCGACGGAGTCTTCAAGCCGCAGCCCGTCATCGACCACCTCAGAACGGTGACGCGAGACATCGCCACGTTCAGCGTGCGTCCGCGGCTGATTGTGTCGACCTTCGCCGACGTGGGCCGTGCGATGGCCAGCGACCTGTCGGAGCTCGATCATCCCGTCGTCGACGCGCTCTCGGGGCACGACGGCGCACTGCAGTCTCTGCGCGGAGACCGCGGCGTGCCGGAGACCCCGCACCCCGACGAGCGCTCGCCGGCCTCAGACACCCTCCTGCTCGACGCAGACGCTGAACAGGAGCGTGTGCTCTCGCGCATCACGGACGGGCAGTCCATCGTGGTGCACACGCTGCCTGGCACCGGCGGCACGCAGACGATCATCAACGCCGTCGGCTCGCTCGTGCGGGCGGGCAAGCGCGTGCTCGTCGTGAGCCCGCGCCGTTCGACGCTGGACGGCATCAGGCACCGGCTCGCTGCTGTGGGCCTGGACGCGCTGGCGGTCGCGCCGACATCGCTGCGCCGCGACCTGATCAGGGCGATCGGCCGCAATGAGAAGGCGGTCCAACCCGATGTCTCCGATGTCGATGACGCCCTCGTGCGCCTGCGCACCGTGCTGCGTGACTACCGGAGGGCCCTCGTGCGCGAGCACCGCTCCATCAGGGTCTCGCCGCTCGACGCCGCTCGGCGACTGACCAGGCTCGCCTCCCTCGCGAACCCGCCCTCGACCAGTGCGCGGCTCGGCCTGGACGCATTGGAGAGGCTCTCAGGCGACAGGACGGACGCCGCCCGCACCCTCACGCTCGCCGCCAGGCTCGGTGAGTTCAGAGTCGGGCCTGACGAGTCGCCGTGGTACGGCGTCTCGTTCACCTCGACCGAGGAGGCCCGCTCCGCGCATGAGCTGGCGGGCCGGCTGCAGGCTGGAGACGTGCCTGAGCTGCTCGAGCGCGGCTACGAGCTCATCTCGCAGACGCAGATGCGGCCGTTCTCGACCATCGACGAACTCGGCGAGTATCTGCGACTGCTCAGCGGCATCCGGGATTCGCTCGACCGCTTCAGCCCGACGGTCTTCGAACGGCCCCTCGCCGATCTGATCAAGGCGCACATGCCTCGACGGGAATCGGCGACGCTCTCCGGAGCGGCCCGTCGCCGACTCAAGAAACTCGCCAAGGAGTACGTGCGCCCCGGCGTGCACGTCGGCGACATGCACAAGGCCCTGGTGCGTATTCAGCATCAGCGCACGCAGTGGCAGCATCTCGTCGACGTCGGCACGGTGCCTGAGATCCCGATCGGCCTGGCCGAAGTGCAGTCGCAGTGGGAGCGCGTCACCGCAGACCTGGAGCGCCTCGACGGTGCGCTGTCGAGAGGCACCCGCCTCGCGGCGATGCCGGTCACCCGCCTGGTGCGCACCCTCGGTGGACTCGCCGCCAAGAGCGAGGTGTTCGACAACATCGTCGAGCGCGCTGAACTGCGCACCAAGCTCGGGGCACTCGGTCTCGAGCCGCTGCTGAACGAGCTCGCCGTTCGTCACGTCGACGAAGGGCGCGTGGCGGAGGAACTCGAGTTCGCGTGGTGGCAGTCGGCGCTGGAGCACCTGCTGCAGTCCGACCGCGCCCTGCTTGGTGCGAACACGTCGGTGGTCGACAAACTCGAGCGCGACTTCCGCCTGGTCGACGAAGCCCACGCATCCGCATCAGGCTCGCTTCTGGCCTGGCAGCTCGCCGCGCAGTGGAAGATCGGCATCATCGACGAGCCGGATGAAGCGGAGGCGCTCAAACGAGTGCTCACTCGGGGCGAAGCCGATGTCGCGGCCCTCACCGCGCGTGCTCCGGCACTGATGCGCACGCTCGCCCCGGTATGGATCGCCTCGCCCTACGAGGCGCCGCGGCTGCCGCAGGAGGAGAGCTTCGACGCCGTCATCGTCGCCGACGCCGCCGCGATCAGCGTTGCAGAGTCGGCGCCGGCGATCAGGCGTGCCCGCCAGGTCGTCGCGATCGGCGATCCGGTGACGCAGAAGCCGACGCCGTTCCTGGTGCAGCCGGGCGTGAGGCCGGATGAGGAGGCGCCGTTCGACGGTGCCAGCCTGTTCGAGTCGTTGGCCGAGATCCTCCCGGTCGAGACGCTGACGCGCAGCTACCGCGCCGGCGGCGAGGACCTCTCGGCGCTCGTGAACGACGCGTTCTACGGCGGCGAGATCGTCTCCCTGCCGTGGGCTGGCTCCTATCTCGGGCGCGGCAGCCTCAACGTCGACTACGTCGAGGGCGGCCTCGGCGCGCCGGACCCGGAGACCGGCACGGTCTCCAGCCCCGACGCCGAGGTGGCGCGCGTCGTCTCACTCGTCGTCGAGCATGCGATCAACCGGCCGAGGGAATCGCTGATGGTCGTCAGCGCGAACCAGCGCCACGCCGACCGGGTGCGCCATGCGATCAACGTCGCGTTCTCCGGGCGCAGCGATGTCGCCGACTTCGTCTCCCGTGACACCAGCGAGCCGCTCGCGGTGCTCACGCTCGAAGAGGCGGTGGCGGAGAGCCGTGACCGCGTGATCTTCACGCTCGGCTACGGGCTCACCAAACACGGGCGCGTGCTCAGCGACTTCGGCGAGCTGTCGACGCCGGACGGCGAGCGTCTGCTCACGGTCGGCATGACCCGTGCGCGCCGCTCCATGGTGATCGTGTCGTGCATCCGGCCGTCGGCGTTCGACGAAGGGCGCCTCGAGTACGGCGCAGCGACGTTGATGAGCATCCTTGCCGGGCTGTCATCGCACGACCGCGAAGCCAGGCTCGAAGATCTCGCCGATCCGCTCACGCTCGTGTTGGCGCGCGAGCTGCGTCGAGTGGGCGTCGCCGTCGACGTCGACTACCGCGGCCTGCTCCCGCTCGTCGCGCAGCACGGGGGCAGGGCCGTCGTCGTCGAGTCCGACCCGGAGTCGCGCGGCGAGTCGCTGCGTGAGTCCCTCCGCCTGCGCCCGCACGTGCTGCGTCGACTCGGCTGGCACTATGTGCGCGTGCACGCCTTCGACCTGTACAGCGATCCGGTGGCCGTCGCAGGACGGATCGCCGCAGTCCTCGGCGTACCAGGGGACACGCACAAGGCAGAGGGCGACACCCAGCCCATGGACCTCTGACCCGGCTGCGCTGGCCGAGGGCACGCATCTGGCGGCGTTGTCCTCGTCGACGGGCTGAGCCCGTCTTCCTCGTCCGCCTTGCCATATGCGCACCCTCGGCCATGCTCACCTCGGTGGACCAGCGCGTATCCTGGGGAGCGTGACGGCC
The DNA here is from genome assembly GCF_900163665.1 of Frigoribacterium sp. JB110. GTDB lineage: Bacteria > Actinomycetota > Actinomycetes > Actinomycetales > Microbacteriaceae > Microbacterium. The sequence goes on along the minus strand of NZ_FUIA01000008.1, from coordinate 45,946 downwards.
CAGGACGACTCCCCGCAGCGACAGCGCGTCGAGCGCGTCGCCGGAGCGCGGCGCGCCCGGCTGACCCGAGTCTCAGGCACGCTCGGCGACTCCGACGCGGAGGCGACTCTGCGCGGGCGCGAGCCGGGCGTCACAGCGACGGGGGAGCGCGGCGCGAACGATCAGCGACTGCGAGCCGACGTCCCGCCCCACTACTGACGCCTCGCCTCCGACATGGCGCACCGACGACGAAGCGGGCGCCGCCCGGATCATCCGGATGCGGCGCCCGCTGTGTGCGTATCGGGTCGGATCAGGCGCGATCCTTGGCGAGCAGGTCGCGGATCTCAGCGAGCAGCTCCTCCTGCGTCGCGGCTGCCGGCTCGTCTTCGACGGGCTGCTTCGCGGCACGTCGCTCCGCGAGCTTGTTCATCGGCATGACCAGCGCGAAGTACACCACGAGCGCGATCGCGATGAAGTTGATCGCCGCAGAGATGATGGCGCCGACGCCCAGCTCCGCGTCGGTCACGATGCCGGGAATCGTGATCGTCCACGCCGCGAGGTCGCCTGCGGGAACGAATGCGCCGATCAGCGGGTTGATGATCGCCTCGACGAAGGCATTGACGATCGCGGTGAATGCGCCGCCGATGACGACGGCAACGGCCAACTCGATCACGCTGCCGCGCATGATGAACTCTTTGAAGCCCTGGAACATCCTGATTCCTTTCCCCCGTCGGCCGGGCGGCCGAACGGCACTCAACGAAGTTGCGCGAGTGCGCGCGCCGGGTCAGGAAGACGCCGGTGCGGGAGCTTTCGCTCCGGAATCAGATGATGGCGCAGATGTGGTCGAATCTCCGGATGCCGCGCCGGAACTGGACTCAGATGCCCCGGCCGACCCGCGTGAGTCAGTGCGGTAGAACCCTGAGCCGTTGAAGGTGACTCCGATCGACCCGTAGACCTTGCGCAGGGAGCCCTCGCACGCGGGGCATTCCTTCAGCGAAGGCTCGGAGAACGCCTGCACGGCGTCGAAGGCGTGGCCGCAGCTCTTGCAGGCGTAGGCGTATGTGGGCAACGGGACCTCACTCGTCGGGACTCAGCGCGCGAAGGTGATCGTGCGGGTGGGGGTGACGACGCCCGTCACGGGTTGATCGTGCACCTCGCGGGGCACCGCGTCCACCAACTCCGAATCATAGATCACCGCGTATCTGGGAGTCCTGTTCGTCAAGGAGCCGAGCGTCCTGTCGTAGTAGCCGCGGCCCCAGCCCATCCGCCATCCTTCGCCGTCGACGGCGGAGGCAGGGACGATCATCAGGTCGACGTCCCGCACCGCGAGCGGCCCGAGTGCCTCGCCGACCGCCTCTGGCACGCCGACCGCCGTGTCGACCTCGCGGCCGCGCGGATCGGCGACGGTCCAATCGAGCAGGCCGTCGTCGCGCGAGATCGGCAGCAGGATGCGCAGACCCCGTTCCATGCCCGCCGCGAGGAAACCGCGCGTGCCGGGTTCGGTGGGGGAGGAGAGATAGCACGAGACGCTCGATGCGCCGCGAGCGGTGACGAGGGCTTCGAGCTGCTCGGCGATTCCCGCGGCCGCCTGCTCGAGCTGGGCCGGTGTGAGCGTCCGTCTGCGCTCGCGCACCTCCGCGCGCAGCGCCCGCTTCACCTGCCGTGCCTCGTCCGCCATGCCACGAGTGTAGGCGGGGCGCCGCATCGGCGCGGGAAGTCATTCCGGCTGATTGCCCGGGGGATCGCTTAGGGTGGGGCCATGGAACGAGCAAAGATCAAGGCCGTGATGCCGGTCGCGGGCCTCGGCACGCGTTTCCTGCCCGCGACGAAGGCAACGCCGAAGGAGATGCTGCCGGTCGTCGACAAGCCGGCCATCCAGTACGTCGTCGAAGAGGCGGTGGCCGCCGGTATCCGCGACGTGCTGATGATCATCGGCCGCAACAAGAACGCGATCGCGAACCACTTCGACTCGGTGCCTGAGCTCGAGGGCAGGCTCACAGAGAAGGGCGATGACTCTCGGCTCGGCCACGTGCAGCGCTCGAGCGACCTCGCCGACGTGCACCTGCTGCGTCAGGGCGAGCCGAAGGGGCTCGGCCACGCCGTCCACCGTGCGAAGCAGCACGTGGGCGATGCGCCGTTCGCCGTCATGCTCGGCGACGATCTGATCGACGAGCGCGACCCGCTGCTGACGAAGATGATCGAGGTCAACGAGAAGCGCGGCGTCATGGTCGTCGCGCTGATGGAGGTCGACCCCGAGAGCATCTCGATGTACGGGTGCGCTTCGGTCGAAGCGACCGACGACCCCGACGTCGTGAAGGTCACCGATCTCGTAGAGAAGCCGGCGAAGGAGGATGCCCCGAGCAACCTCGCGATCATCGGTCGCTACCTGCTCACGCCCGAGATCTTCGGAGTGCTCGAGCACACCGCGCCTGGCAAGGGCGGCGAGATCCAGCTCACCGACGCGCTCAAGGAAGTCGCAGCCGATCCCGCGCAGCCCGACGTGTACGGCGTGATCTTCCGCGGGCGCCGCTACGACACCGGCGACAAGCTCGACTACATCAAAGCGATCATGAGGCTCGCCGCCGACCGCGACGACCTCGGCCCTGAGCTGCGTCCGTGGATCAAGGAGTTCGCGGCGGGCCTGTAGCCCGCGGCGCAGGAAGCCAGATGGAATCGACGCTGGCGCACAGCCATGGACCTGTGTCCATCCGGCTCGTCCGCCCCCGCGACGCGCGCACGCTGCAGAACGAGCTGCTGACCAACCGCACATGGCTGAGGCCGTGGGAGGCGACGAGCCCGCGCGGCGGCATCTCCTTCGACATGCGCCTGTCGATCAGACGGCTGCTTCAGCAGTACCGCGAAGGCGGCGGCGTGCCGCTCGTGATGGAGTACGCCGGCGAGGTGGCCGGTCAGCTGAACGTGTGGGGCATCGCCCGCGGTTCGTTGGAGTCGGCGACGATCGGCTACTGGGTGAGCGAACGTTTTGCGGGGCGCGGCGTCACGCCGGCGTCGGTGGCGCTGGCAACCGACATGTGCTTCTTCGATATGGGGCTGCACCGGATGGAGGTCTGCATCAGGCCCGAGAACGCGGCGAGCCTGCGCGTGGTGCAGAAGCTGGGCTTCCGCTACGAGGGATTCCGGCGCAGATACATCCACATCGACGGTGATTGGCGTGACCATCATGCGTTCGCGCTCGTGCGCGAGGACGTTCCGGACGGCGTGCTGAAGCGCTGGGTGGAGGGCCGCGTGCCGCCCGACGCGGGGGCCATCCCTCAGTAGCACGGCGAGTCTCACCTGGCGTCCGCGCGTCGAGCGCGGTATACGAGAGCTCTCGCTTAGCGTTGCGGCATGGGAGGACAGGTGCTGGGCGGAGGCGTCGTCGTACTCGTCGCTGTGCTGCTCTGGCTGCTGTATCTCTTGCCGAGCATCATGCGCCGATCGCGCTACGACGCGTCGGAGCGCAACGCATTGCGGCTGAACCGCGCACTGCGCGTTCTCGCCGAGACGAGCGAGACGCCGGAGGAGGTGCGGGTCGAGCTGACCGCACGCCAGGCGCGGTCTCAGCAGAAGGCCGCACGCAGAGCACAGGCCGAAGTCGAGCGGCTGCAGCGCGAGCGCGAAGAGATCGAGGCTGAGCAGTCACGCCTCGAGCGCGAGCGGGAGCTTGCCGATATCGAAGAGCGCCGTCAGCGGCTCGAGGCAGCGCAGGCCGAGCTCGATCGGCGCGAGGCAGAGCGCGAGCTCGATGCCCAGCGGCGTGCCGACGCGAGGGAAGCCGACGCGCAGAAGCGGCTGGAGGCGCGCAGCGTCGCCACGGCTCGTGAGGAGCGCAGGGCCACGCGTGAGCGGGTACCGGCGTATGAACAGCCAGAGGAGCGCGACGCTGCGACGGCCGTCAGCCCGACGCGCGATGACCGGGCGACTGCACGTCGACGAGTTCGCCTCGCGGCGAGCCTGATCGCTCTGTCGGGGATCGCACTCACCGGATGGGGCGCGTGGGTCGCCGTGGCCGGTGCTGCGCTCAGCGCATGGGCGGGCTTCGCAGCAGGCGGCATCGCCGTGTTCGCCGTCGCCGTGCTGACGCTGCGCCGGATGGCGCGTGTCGCCCGGCGAGCCTCGGATCGCGAGCAGCGCTGGTCGGCTTCGGGAGCGAACGATGCCGTCACGGTCGCAGTCGAGCGTGACGAACGCGGCGCCGAGTCCCGCCTGCTGAACGCCGCCGATCGCGGCTGGACCCCGCGCAGGATTCCCGCACCGCTGTCGACGACGGCCGGCTCGCAGGCGGCCTCGGTCGCCGCTGCGCAGGCCGCGAGGGAAGAGCTGCTGCGCGCCGCCGAGGAAGAGGCGCTGCGGGAGAAGGCCGAACGTATGCGTCCCGAGCCGGTGCCGATCCGGTCCCCGCGTCGCGGGGAGCCCGCGGCGTCCGTTCCGGTTGACGTGGCGGAACCTGCGTCGACGCCCGCCGCGTCGGCTCCGGAGCCGAGCCGATACGCGGCGATGGGCTACGTTGACGACGCCGAGATCGAGCAGCACGTCCGCACACTGCTGGCCCGCCGCGCGGCCGGCTGACGTCGGCGGCGACATCCGGTTGCGTCGTCATCCTGGCCCGCCCGATGATCGCCCATGGCGAGCCCGCCGTCGGCGATCTGGTAATGTATATGAGGTTGATCAGGGGCATTGGCGCAGTTGGTAGCGCGTCTCGTTCGCAATGAGAAGGTCAGGGGTTCGAATCCCCTATGCTCCACACTGTGTTGAGACAGTGAAGAAGAGGCCCCGCTCCGGCGGGGCCTCTTCTGCGTCTCGACCTATCGTCCGCCCCGACTCACGCCACGGTGGCGTCGATCGTGACCTCGATGTTGCCGCGTGTGGCGTTCGAATACGGGCAGACGGCGTGGGCGGCCTCGACGAGCTGGTCGGCTGTGGCCTGGTCGATGCCGCCGAACTCCGCGTGCAGCGCCGCGGACAGCCCGAAGCGGCCCTCGCCGAGCGAGCCGATCCCGACCTCGGCAACGACAGCAGAATCCGTGAAGCGGACCTTCTGTGCGGCGGCGACGGACTTGAGCGCGGAATGGAAGCACGCGGCCCATCCGGCGGCGAACAGCTGCTCGGGGTTCGTCGCGCCGCCGGGTCCGCCCATCTCGCGGGGGATGGCCAGCTCGACGTCGAGGAGTGCATCGTCGGTGGTCGCACGGCCGTCGGCTCGGCCGTTTCCGGTTGCGGTGGCGATCGCGGTGTAGAGGGTGTCTGGCATGGGTGCTCTCCCTTTCGGAGGAGCGGGTCGGCGAAGGCCGTCCGCTCGGCGGGTGCGTGCCCCGGCGATCGGGGCGCGGCGAGGATCATACGATCCGCGTGTCTGCTAATGTAGACGAACTAGTAACCCTACGTCAAACCGTGACGCGAGCGGTGCAAGATGGAGACATGATGAACGAGCCGGATCACACCTTCGATGCCGCACCGGAACATCCGGGGGGCGGCGGTGAGCGTCGACCCGGCCCGCGTGGTGCGGTGACGCGGGAGCGTATTCTGAGCGCGGCGAGCGAGCTGTTCTATGCGCACGGCATCCACGCCACCAGCGCCGATCGGATCATCGAGCGCGCCGATGTGACGAAAGTGACGTTCTATCGCCATTTCCGCACGAAGGTCGACGTCATCGTCGCCTATCTCGAAAGGCAGGCGGCCAGCGAAGCCGAGGCTGTTACGGGTGTTCGCGAGTTCGTCGGATCCGACGGGGGCAAGGCGCTCGAGCTGCTGGCGCAGGGGATCGGTGCGGAGACCTGTCGTCCGGGGTTCCGCGGCTGCTCGTTCATCAACGCGGCTGCCGAATATCCGGACCCGGCTCATCCGGTGCGCGTCGTGGTGGATCGCCATCGCGCGTGGTTCGCAGCTGAGCTGGCGGACATGGCGAGGGGTGCGGGAGCGGATGCTCCGGATCTCGCCGCGGACGAGCTGATGATGCTGCGGGACGGCGCGATGGTGAACGGATACCTCTCGGACGCCGATCGCGTGAGTTCCGCTCTGGCTCGGGCGTTCCGTGCGGTGATCGAGTCGCACGGGGCCGGGCGGGGGCGCTCGGCGTGAATGCAGCGAGCCGCCTATCGCGTCTCGAACCATTCGTGCCAGTATCTCCCGTCAAGGGAGCACGCCACGATGGCCGTCGGCCAGAGGAAAGGCAGCATCATGATCATCGCCGGATTCATCGTCGCGATTCTTGCCGCACTGTTGCACGTGTTCATCTTCTATCTCGAGTCCGTTGCATGGGAGAGCCCGCGCGCGATGGCGACGTTCGGCACGGCGGACGCGGATGCGGCGCGTGCCACGAAGCAGCTCGCGTACAACCAGGGCTTCTACAACCTGTTCCTCGCCCTTCTGGCGATCGGCGGCGCGGTCGTGGCGCTCCTCGGCTTCCTCACGGTCGGTGCGACGCTGACGCTGGCCGGCACGGGATCGATGCTCGCCGCGGCGGTCGTGCTGTTCGTGTCGTCGTCGGCGCACAGGGGAGCGGCGCTCAAGCAGGGAACCGTGCCGCTGGTCGCCGTCGTCGTGCTGGCGATCGGGCTGATCCTGTAGGCATCGTTCGCCGCTCGAATCTGGTCGGCTGGACGCGCGAGGGCGGCGAGCAGTTCCCTGCAGGGAAACGCTGTGCGGTCGGAGTTCCGAGCACTGTGATGTCGTCGATCGAGGTTCGGGACCGTTGCGCGACTGGACGTGGCGAACAGCTTGACGTCTCCCGGCAGGCCGCCGCAGGTCGGGGCGATGCCTGACGACGCGCCTGCATGGCGCACGAGGCATGCGAGTCCGTTGTGAGGGCGCCGTCGCGGCCGACTGCGTCGAGGCGCCGGGATGGCGTGTCTCGGTTGCATAACGGTCGTTCGGATGTGTCGGAATGGTGCCGCGATCAGGGGTGGAATGTCGGAGGTCACTGCGATCGTGGGGTCATGACCAACCAGCAGATTCTCGACCCCGCGGCGGCGGTGCCGGGCGCGCCGGTGCCAGGCACGCCGCGCGCGCGGCGGCCGTGGGATCCGACTCCTGGGGAAGCGGAGGCCACGGCGAGTCTGCTGCAGACGCGTCGGCAGATCGATCAGGTGATCGCGCAGATGCAGGCCAGTCGGGCGGTTGTGACTGAGTTGCTGCTGCGTGTGGCGCAGGGGCAGCAGGTTCGCGCGGAGGGTGTCCCTGTCGTGGGAGCTCGGGATGGGGCGCCAGCGCTGGAGCCGGATGATGCGGCGGTGCGGGCGATGACGGGGGAGATCGCCGCGGTGTCGCGTGAGAGTCGTCGGGCGGTGCAGGCGGATCTGAGTGAGGCGTGGAGCGTGGAGCACCAGTTCCCGGCCGTGAAAACAGCGTTCGGCGCAGGTGAGATCGACGCGGACCGTGTGTCCGTCGTCATCGCCGAGGGCTCCCGTTTGGCAGGTGATGACCTGCGGGCGCAGTTCGAGCGCCTCGTCCTCCCGCACGCACGGGCCAAGACGGTGTGGGGCACGCGGCAGGCCGCGAAGCGGATCGCGGCGGAGTTGGAGCCGGAGACTCTGGAAGCTCGGCATGAGAAGGCTCGGCGGAAGCGGGGCGTGTTCGTGCGGGACCTTGATGATGGGATGGCGGAGCTGTGCCTGGTCTCCGACGCGGTCGCGGTGCACGGCGCGCATGACCGTGTGACGCAGATGGCGCGCCGCATCGCGGCGGCCCGCAACGGCGCTGCGGGTGACAACCGCAGCTCGGACGCCTCCAGCGACACCGCCACCGGCGCCGATGTTTCAGGTTCTGCCGCGGTAGACGCGGAGGGGAACCCGATCATCGATGAGCGGTTGTTCGATCAGATCCGTGCCGACATCACGGCGGATCTGCTCCTCACGGGCACCCCGGATGCGCACCATGTCGCGGATCCGACCGGGCGGAACATCCTCGATGCGATCGTCGCGAAGGTGCATGTCACCATCCCGGTGGCGACGCTCGCGAGGTTGGAGGACGAGCCGGCGGATCTGGCCGGGTATGGGCCGGTGGCCGCGAGCTTCGCACGGCGCGCAGCCGCCGGGGCAGGAGCGGGTGCATCGCATTGGGTGCGGTTGTTCCACCACCCCGATACGGGTGCGCTGCTGACCGTGGACCGGTATAAGCCGACCGCCGAGCAGCGCCGATACCTGGTCGCGCGAGACGAGACGTGCCGGTTCCCGCACTGCACCCGCACCGCGGGTGGTGCCGACATCGACCACACGGTCGACTATGCGTTCGGCGGGGACACCGATGTCGGGAACCTCGCGCACGTGTGTCGCCATCACCACGTCCTCAAGCACCAGTCTGCCTGGACCCCGACATTGCATCCCGGAGGCGACGTGACCTGGACGAGTCCTGCCGGGATGGAGTACCCGACCCGGCCGGCACCGGTGGTGCGATTCGTCGACGCCGAAGACGCCCGCCACATCCGACACGAGCACGTCCGACGCGGGGACGTGGGGCGTGAGGAGCCCGCGGGGCATCAGGGCCGGCCGGAGAGCAAGGTGCCGGCGGAGCATCGGGGTCAGGCGGAGCCTGAGGATGCGCAGGCCCGCGCCCGCGCCCGCCGCGCTTTGGCCGACCTCCGCACCGGCAACAAGGCCAAGGCGAAACAAGCCTGGTCCACCCTGGCCGCTTCCAACGCGGCGACCGCAGACGTCCCGTTCTGACCCCGTGGCGGGCGCACGTGCACCCGCGCCGCGCACGGAGCGCTTGGCGTGCGGCGCCGACACCAGTCCTGCGTTCTCTTGACATGCAAGTCACTACTTGCATATTGTGGTCGCATGGCCGACGTGTTCACGGCGCTGGCCGACTCGACTCGCAGGCTCATCCTCGATGAGCTGACCGAGAGGGACGGGCAGACGCTTTTCGAGATCTGCGGGCGCCTCGCCACGAACCACGGTCTCGCCTCCTCGCGTCAGGCGATCACGCAGCACATCGACGTGCTCGAGTCGGCGGGGCTCGTCGAGACCCGGCGCGAGGGCCGCTACAAGTTCCACCATCTCAATACCGAACCGCTGGAACCGATCGTCGGCCGCTGGCCCATCAGGCCACGCGGCACCGCTCGGCCCGATCCCGCGGAAGAACAGGAGCAACCATGAGAATCGCAATGACGAGCGTCTTCGTCGACGACCAGGCGAAAGCGCTGAAGTTCTACACCGACACCCTCGGGTTCGTGACGAAGCACGATGTTCCTGTGGGCGAGGATCGCTGGCTGACAGTCACTTCCGCCGACGAGCCCGACGGGACGGAACTGCTGCTCGAGCCCAACGGGCACCCCGCGGTGGCGCCGTTCACACAGGCTCTCGTCGCCGACGGCATCCCGTTCGCGCAGTTCGCCGTCGACGACGTCGAGGCTGAGTGCACCAGGCTCCGCGGCCTCGGCGTGCGCTTCACCCAGGAGCCCACGACGATGGGGCCGGTGACGACCGCCGTCTTCGACGACACGTGCGGAAATCTGATCCAGATCATCCAGCAGAACGAGTGAGCCGGGATGGAACCCTCGCAGACACGGCTGGCGTCATCCTCCGACGCGGAGGCCGCGGCTCGGATGCAGACCGACTTCAACGCCGAGTTCTTCTCGCCGTGTCCTGAACTGCACGAACTGGTTCCCCGCTTCCGTCGCATCATCGATGGGACGGACGGATTCGTGGTGCTGTCGGGCCGACGGCACGATCCCACCGGCTACGCCCTGATCACGCTGCGCCCGACCATCTACGACGACGGTCCGATCGCCGTGCTCGACGAGCTCTACGTGCGGCCCGCGCTCCGCGATCAGCGCATCGGAACCGCGATCCTGCGCCGTGTGATCGACGAGGTGCGCGAACGCGGCGGCGGCGAGATCCACATCAACGTCGACGAGCCGGACACCGATACACGGCGCTTCTACGAGCGGCACGGGTTCGTGAACGTCCAGCCAGGCACGGAGGATCGCATGCTCTGCTATCTGCAGGAGCTCTGACGCCCCTCGCCGCCGGAACCGGTGGGCGCCCTACACGCCTCCCGCGTAGCCGTGCTGGCGCCAGGCTTCGAACACCGCGACAGCGGCCGAGTTCGAGAGGTTCATCGAGCGCACGCCCGGCCGCATCGGGATGCGCAGCTGCCTCGTCACGCGCTCGTCGTTCAGCACGTGGTCGGGCAGGCCCGTCGGTTCCGGCCCGAACAGCAGTGCGTCACCCTTCTCGTAGGCGACGTCGGCGAAGGAATTCTCGGAGTGCCCGGTGAACGCGTAAATGCGCCCTGAGCCGTGCTCCGCGAGGTGTGCCGTCGCCGCATCGAAGTCCGGATGGACCACGACGTGCGCGAGATCGTGGTAGTCGAGCCCTGCTCTGCGCAGGTGCGCATCGGAGAGATCGAAGCCGAGCGGCTCGATCAGGTGCAGAGTGCTGCCGACGATGGCCGACATCCGGATGGCGTTGCCGGTGTTCGGAGGAATCCGGGGCTCGTAGAAGACGATGTGGAACACGATTCCCACGCTAGCCCGCTTCCATGCGGGAGGCCGTGGGCCAGGGTGTCGGCGGGAGCGGGGCGGAACCGGGTAGCATTCCATGGATCGCGTCCCATCGATTGCCTCAAGGAAGTCACATGTCTCAGCCCCGTTCCCGCGGCCTCGCCGTTCTCGGTCTCGGCGCCACGGCGCTGCTCGCCCTCACCGCATGCTCGTCGTCCGACGACGGCGCATCCGACGGCGCCGGTGACCCCGGCGACGACCAGGTGAAGATCGGCGTCCTGCAGTTCGTGCAGCACGACGCGCTCGACGCAGCCACAGAGGGCTTCAAAGAGGCGGTCGACGTCGCAGGCATCAACGCCGAGTACGACGACCAGAACGCGCAGGGCGAGGTCGCCAACACCAACACGATCGCCTCGACCTTCGCCAGCGACGGCGACCTCGACCTGGTGCTCGCCAATGCGACGCCGTCAGCACAGGCCGCCGCACAGCAGATCATCGACATCCCGGTGCTGTTCACCTCGGTCACCGACGCCGTCGAGGCGGGCCTGGTCGACTCGAACGAGGCGCCAGGTTCCAACGTCACGGGCACGAGCGATCTGAACCCCGTGGCAGAGCAGCTCGAGCTTCTCACCGAGATCGCGCCGGACGCGAAGACCGTCGGTGTCGTGTACAGCTCGGGCGAGGTCAACTCCGAGGTGCAGGTGGAGCTCGCGAAGGACGCTGCCAGCGAGCTCGGTCTCACGATCGAGGAGGCCACGGTCTCGAACTCGGCAGAGGTGCAGCAGGCCGCGCAGTCCCTGGACGGCGTCGACGCGTTCTATGTCCCGACGGACAACACGGTTGTGTCGGGCATCGCCGCGCTGATCCAGGTCGCCGAGCAGAACCAGATCCCGGTCATCAGCGGCGATTCTGGCCCTGTCGAGGGCGGCGCGATCGCGACTCTCGGCATCGACTACTACAAGCTCGGCTACCAGACCGGCGAGATGGCTGCCAGCATCCTGCAGAACGGCGAGGACCCGGCGGAGATGCCTGTCGAGACGTCGAACGACGTCGAACTGATCATCAACCCGGCCGCCGCGGAGCGGATGGGCGTGGAGCTGCCGGCCTCGGTGGTCGACCGCGCCGACCAGGTCATCGAGTAAGCCCCCATGATCGGAGCGGTCGAGCTCGGCCTCATCTACGGGGTCATGGCACTGGGCGTCTATCTGACGTTCCGCGTGCTGCAGTTCCCGGACCTCACGGTCGACGGCAGTTTCACGATGGGCGCTGCGGTCGCCGCGGCGATGATCACGGGCGGGCAGAACCCCGTACTGGCGACCCTTGCAGCTGGCGGTGCCGGCCTGGTCGCCGGTGCGATCACCGGCGTGCTGCATACGAAGGGACGCATCGACGGGCTGCTGGCGGGGATCCTCACCATGATCGCGCTGTGGTCGGTGAACCTGCGCATCATGGGCGGCGCCAACGTGCCGCTGCTGCGCGAAGAGACCCTGATGACCCCGCTGCGCGACGCGGAACTGCTCGGCCGCACCTGGATCGGCGTGCTCATCTTCTTTGCGAGCGTGTTCGTGCTGAAGCTCGTCGTGGACTGGTTCCTCTCGACCGACCTGGGGCTGGCGATCCAGGCCACCGGAAACAACAAGCAGATGATCGGCAGCCTCGGCGCCAACACCGACGGCACCACGATCCTCACGCTCGCACTCTCCAACGGCCTCGTCGGGCTGTGCGGAGCGCTCGTCGCCCAGTACCAGGGCTTCGCGGACATCAGCATGGGCATCGGCCTGATCCTGGTCGGCTTGGCGTCGGTGATCCTCGGCCAGGCGGTGCTCGGCCAGCGGTTCATCTTCCTGGCGAGCCTCGCCGTCGTCGTCGGCGCCGTGCTGTACCGGATCATCATCTTCGCGGCGCTGCAGGTGGGACTGAACCCCAACGACATGAAGTTCATCACTGCGGCGCTCGTGGTCATCGCGCTGATCCTGCCGCGCTGGGGCTTCCTGAAGCGCGTGCCGTCTTGGCGCGACCTGTTCGGCGGCCGGACTCGCGCACAGCACACCGAACCCGTGGCCCGCGAGAAGGCGGAGGTCTGACGTGCTCGCGATCGATCACCTCAGCAAGACCTTCTTCCCCGGATCGGTGAACGAACGCCGGGCACTGACTGACCTCAGCCTGCGGCTCGACGAGGGCGACTTCGTCACCGTGATCGGCTCGAACGGTGCGGGCAAGTCGACCCTGCTCAATGCGGTCGCCGGACGGATCACGGCGGATTCCGGTGACATCGAGATCGACGGCACGCGCGTCAACCGTCTGAGGGAGCACCGACGGGCGCGATACGTCGGCAGGGTGTTCCAGGATCCGATGGCCGGGACCGCGCCCGACCTCACCATCGAGCAGAACCTGTCGCTCGCGCTCAAGCGCGGCGCGCGCCGCGGGCTCGGCCGCGGTGTGACGAAGAACCGGCGTGAGCGCTTCGCCGAGGAGCTGCGCTCGCTCGAACTCGGTCTCGAGAATCGGCTCAAGGCGAAGGTAGGGCTGCTCTCGGGCGGCCAGCGCCAGGCGCTCTCGCTGCTGATGGCGGGGTTCACGCACCCGCGCATCCTGCTGCTCGACGAGCACACCGCCGCCCTCGACCCGCAGCGCGCCGAGCTGGTGACCTCGCTCACCGGACGCATCGTCGAACAGGGCGGGCTGACCACCCTGATGGTCACGCACAACATGCAGCAGGCGCTCGCCCTCGGCAACCGTCTCATCATGATGCATGAGGGGCGCATCGTGTTCACGGCCAGCAAGGCAGCCAAGCGCGAGCTCACAGTGGATCATCTGCTCGCCGAGTTCGGCAAGATCAAGGGCGCGACCTTCGACGATCGCGCGATGCTCGGCTAGGACGTGTCGACGCGGCAGAGGCGGCGATGACGTCCGAGCGTCGAGCCAGGGCGGGATCGACGCGCTCGCCAACCGGTGCGAGGCGGAGCGAGACCCTGAGACAATGGGTCGGTGCGTCAGCGCACGCAGCACCCCAGACACCGAGGAGCACCCCGTGCAGTACATCTCCACCCGTGGCGGCATGGAACCGACCGACTTCTGCGAGACGCTTCTCGAAGGTCTGGCCCCTGATGGCGGCCTCGCGGTGCCGACGCAGCTGCCCCGCATCGACGCGGAGCAGCTGGAGGTCTGGCGCGGGCTCGACTATGCGGGCCTGGCGACCGAGGTGCTCGGTCTGTTCGCGACCGACATCCCGCGCGACGACCTCGCCGAGATGTGCGGACGGGCGTACGGGCCGCACAACTTCCCCGACGGCATCGCACCGCTGCGCGACATCGACGGCGGGCTCACGCTCGTCGGGCTGAGCGAAGGCCCGACGCTGGCGTTCAAGGACATGGCGATGCAGTTCCTCGGCGAGGTCGTCGAGTACGCGCTGGAGCGACGGGGCACGACCCTGAACATCCTGGGCGCGACGTCGGGCGACACCGGATCGGCGGCGGAGTACGCGTTCCGCGGCAAGGACCGCATCACGGTCTTCATGCTCTCGCCGCAGGGCCGGATGAGCGCGTTCCAGCGAGCGCAGATGTACTCGCTGACCGACGAGAACATCCACAACATCGCCATCGACGGCGTCTTCGACGACGCGCAGAACCTCGTCAAGGCGCTCGCCGGCGACCTCGAGTTCAAGCGCGCGCAGAACCTCGGGGCGGTCAACTCGATCAACCTGGCCCGGATCACCTCACAGGTCGTCTACTACGTGTGGGCGTGGCTGCGCGCGAGCGACTCCGTCGACGTCGATGCCAGGGAGACCTTCGAGATCTCCGTGACCGTGCCGTCGGGCAACTTCGGGAACATCCTCGCCGGCTACTTCGCGAAGGGGATGGGCGTGCCGATCCGGCGCCTCGTGCTCGCCGCGAACGAGAACAACGTGCTCGACGAGTTCTTCCGCACCGGGGCGTACCGGCCGAGATCGGCCGAGCAGACGCTCGCGACGTCGAGCCCGTCGATGGACATCTCGAAGGCGTCGAACCTGGAGCGCTTCCTGTTCGACCTGCTCGACCGCGACGCTGAGCGCATGAACGCCGCGTGGCGCGAGCTCGACGAAACCGGCGCGCTCGACCTGACAGCCGAGCTGCCGCGGCTGAAGGACGAGTTCGGATTCTTCAGCGGCACCTCGACCCACGCCGACCGGCTCGCGACTATCCGCGCGGTGCACGAGGCGACGGGTGAGATCATCGACCCGCACACCGCAGACGGCGTGAAGGTGGCGCGGGAGCACATCGAGGACGGCGTGCCGATGCTCGTGCTCGAGACCGCGAAGCCCGCGAAGTTCCAGGAGACGATCACGGAGGCGATCGGTGTCGAGCTGCCGCTGTCCGATGAGCTCCGCGCCATGCTCTCCGCCGCACAGGAGGTCGTGGAGATGCCTGGCGACGAGCAGGCGCTCCGCGCCTATATCGAGGGCAATGCGGCGCACTGACGCCGCGCACGGCGTGCGAATTCGAGTTCCTCTCGCATCCGGATGGGCGACGTCTCGCCAGAAAGACGGGTACTCCCGTATCCTGGGACGAGGATGGCCGGAATCGGCGCCATCCGGAACCTGCTGGGGAACTCCGAATGACCACAACCGAGCCGTCGGCATCCGGCGCAGCGCCGTCGAGCGCGCTGCCGGCCGGGGCGCCGCAGCCATTGGCACCTCCGCTGCACGCGCCCGCCGCCGGTGCAGCCGCGGCGAAGCTGCCTGCTGCGCAGTCCGTCCGAACCGGCGCAGCGACGGCGGGGCAGGGCATCCGGTCGGCTGTCGGCGTGTTCGCCGGGGCGGTCGCCGTCGCGCTCGTGGCGAACCTGGCCGTCGACGCGGTCGGCGCCTACCACAATCCGGACTTCGAGCCGACGGCCTCGGAAGTCGATCCCTCCGACAGCATGAGCGCTGCACCGGGGGAGTACGGCACGGCCTCGGCCAAGGACAACTTCCTGCTGAACTTCGCCGACGGCATCAAGCACGCGCCTGAGCAGGAAGCCGGTGGCGGCTCTGGCAGCATCGTGCCCGGTGTCAACTCCGAGAAGGGGCAGGGCGGGAACGCCGACGGCTCGTCGGGAGACGACGACGCACCGGGGAGTGATGGCTCGTCGAGCGATGACGGGGCCTCGGGCTCCGGCGGCTCGGGAACAGGCTCCGGTGGCTCAGGATCTTCCGGCTCAGGCGGATCCGGCTCGGGTGGGTCTGGAACATCCGGCGGCAACGGCGGTGGCGGTGGTAACGGCGGCTCGGGCGACGGCGGAAACGGTGACGGTTCCAGTGGCGGCGGTTCCGGTGACGGTGGCTCGGGCGACGGCAGCTCCGGAAACGGTGGCGGCGGGTCGGGCGATAGCGACGGTTCCGGTGACGGCAGCGACGGTTCCGGCGACGGCGGCGGAGATTCCGACGGGAACGGCGGTTCGGACGGCGGCGACGACACTCCGATCCAACCGGATCCTCCGACGAAACCGGACCCGCCAGTGGTGGTGCCGGATCCGCTGAAGTTCGGTGGTCTGCAGGAAAACTCGACTATCAAGGTGGTGCTCGGCATCAAGATCAAGGTGCTGTCCTCCTACACGCTCACGGTGGCGGGAGAGCCCGGCTCCGCGGCGAAGGTCACGTATGGCGGGAACCAGGCGGGGACTATCCATTTCGATGGTTCGGGCACCGGCTCACTGAAGGTCGGCGGACGCTTGCTCGATCTCGGCATCAGTAATCCGACGATCACCGTCGCCTACAGTGATGGAACCAAGGGGTCGTCGATCTCGCGGAAGCTGAAGGACTTCTGACCTGCCTTAGGGACTCCGCGCACCTACCAGTCAGTGCGCCCCTCGAATGTCGCGAGCAGCCGCTGCAGCGAGTCCAGGCGGGCGGCGGGGAGCGCTCCGGCTTCCACGGCCTCGTTGAGCGCGCAGTCCGGCGCCTCCGGCAGGTGCGAGCACCCGCGTGGGCATTCCTCGGCGACGGCGGCGAGGTCGGGGTAGGCGCGCAGGATGTTCTCCGGATCGACGTGCCCGAGCCCGAACGACCGCACCCCTGGGGTGTCGATCACCCACCCGGATCCGGCATCGGAGATGTAGCGCAGCGACACGGTGGACGACGAGGTGTGCCGTCCGCGTCCGGTCACCTCGTTCACGTGCCCTGTTGCCCGATGGGCGCTGGGCACGAGGGCGTTCACGAGCGTGGACTTGCCGACGCCGGAGTGCCCGACGAACACCGTGGTGCGTCCGACGAGGGACGCACCGATCTCGTCGACCGGCGGTTCGTCCTGCGATGAGAGGAACACACGCAGGTCGGCCAGCCCGGAGAAGTGCTCGAGGAAGGCGGACGGGTCGGACAGGTCGGTCTTCGTGATCACCATCAGCGGCCGCAGCCCCGCGTCGAGCGCCGCGATCAGATAGCGGTCGACCAGGCGGGGGCGGGGCTCGGGATCGGCCGCGGCGACCACCAGCAGCATCTGATCGGCGTTGGCGACGATGACCCGTTCGACCTGGTCGGTGTCGTCGGCGCTGCGCCGCAGCAGCGAGGTGCGATCCTCGAGGCCGACGATGCGGCACAGCGTGCCGGTGTCGCCGGAGAGATCGCCGACGATGCGCGCGCTGTCGCCGGTGACGATCGCTGTCTTGCGCAGTTCGCGGGCCCTGGTCGCGATCACCTCGCGCTCGTCGTCGCGGCCTTCGCGGACGAGCACCGTGTAGCGCCCGCGGTCGACGCCCAGCACGCGCGCGATCTGCGCGCTCTCGTGCGCCGGTCGCCGCTTGGTGCGCGGCCGGTTCGCCTTCGGGTTCGGCCGCACCCGCACATCGGACTCGTCGTAGCCCTCGTCGTCTTCGTCGACGTCGCCGAACCAGCTCACCTGCGCTGCCTTCCGCTCATTCGCCGGCCAGCATCCGTGACCACAGCTGCGAGAACTGCGGCAGGGTCTTCGCGGTGGCGCCGATCTCGTCGACGACGACGTCAGGCACGCGCAGCCCGACGAGAGCGCCGGTCGTCGCGATGCGATGGTCGTGGAACGCCTTCCACGTGCCGCCATGCAGTGGCGCAGGGATGATCCGGATGCCGTCGTCCAGCTCCTCCGCCCGGCCTCCGAGCGCCGTCACATTGCGGGCGAGCGCCGCGATCCGGTCGGTCTCGTGGCCCCGGATGTGGCCGATGCCGTGGAACGTCGACGGTTCGTCGGCGAACATCGCGATGCCGACCAGCGTCGGAGTCAGTTCGCTGACGGCCGAGAGGTCGAGATCGACCCCGGTGATCGTCGATCCGCCCGTCACGGTCAGCGCGCCGCCGCGACGGCTCGTGCGCGCGCCGAACCGCTGCAGGATGTCGGTCAGGTGCGCGCCTGGCTGAGTCGAGTGCGGCGGCCAGTCCGTGATCGTCACACTGCCGCCCGTCAGCACAGCGGCGGCCAGGAACGGCGCGGCGTTCGACAGGTCGGGCTCGACGTGCACGTTCTTGGCACGTGGGGGTACCGGCGGCACGATCCATTCGCCTGGCGAGGGCTTCTCGACGTGCACGCCGCGACGGGCGAGCGTCTCGACGGTCATCTCGATGTGCGGGATGCTCGGCAGTCGAGCTCCGGTGTGCCGCAGATGCAGGCCGACGTCGAATCGCGGGGCGGCCAGCAGCAGGCCGGAGACGAACTGGCTCGACGTCGACGCGTCGATCTCGAGCTCGCCGCCGCGGATCTGCCCGTGGCCCATCACCGTGAACGGCAGCGACCAGTTGCCGCCGTCGTCGATGTCGACCCTGAGGTCGCGCAGCGCCTTGATCATCTGGCCCATCGGCCGATGCAGGGCGTTCTCGTGCGCCGTGACGAGCACCTCGCCGGTCGCGAGCCCCGCCAGCGGCGCGACGAAGCGCATCACCGTGCCGGCCTGGCCGCAGTCGACGGTGCCGCCGGTCAGCGGCGCCGGCGTCACGATCAGGTCATCGCCGAACTCGCTCTCGCCGGCGGCGGCCTCGATGCCGACGCCGAGCGCTCGCAGCGACTCGATCATCCGGTTGGAATCCTCGGACGGCAGCGGCGCAGAGATCCGGCTCGGCCCCTCGGCGATCGCCGCCAGCACCAGCTCGCGGTTCGTCAGCGACTTCGAGCCGGGGATGGTCAGCGTGGCCTCGACCGCGCCGTCGGCACCCGGCGCGGCGAACGCGCCCCTGGCAGGGGCGGAACCGTCGGGGGAATATGCATTCGCGCTCATCGGTTCCACCTTAGTAAAGACCGTAGGACTCCATCGATAACGAACCGGGGGAGAAAGCGGTCGGAGAGGATCGGATGCTGACGGCAACGGCACCCCCACTCGTCTCGGAGTCGCGCGCCCTACACTGGGGCGGGATGGATGAGCACCAGACAGCGTCACCTGCGGAGAGCGCCGCAACAGCAGCGATTGCGCGCGCGCAGTTCGAAGAGCAGGCGCTGCCCTTCATGGACCAGCTGTACGGCGCGGCCATGCGCATGACGCGCAACCCCGCCGACGCCGCCGACCTCGTGCAGGAGACCTTTGTGAAGGCCTTCTCGTCGTGGGCCTCGTTCAGGCAGGGCACGAATCTGAAGGCGTGGCTGTACCGGATCCTCACCAATACGTACATCAACACGTACCGCAAGAAGCAGCGTGAGCCGTATCAGGGCACGATCGATGAGCTCGAGGACTGGCAGCTCGGCGGCGCGGAATCCACGACAGCACGCAGCAGCCGCTCCGCGGAGGCCGAGGCGATCGACCGGATGCCGGCCTCGGCCGTGAAGGACGCGCTGCAGTCGCTTCCGGATGACTTCCGGATGGCGGTGTACCTCGCAGACGTCGAGGGCTTCGCCTACCAGGAGATCGCCGACATCATGAAGACACCGATCGGAACCGTGATGAGTCGACTGCATAGGGGCAGGCGGCTGCTGCGGGACCAGCTGAAGGACTACGCGGCCGAGCGAGGAATCCAGGCCGCCACGACAGGAGCGAAGAAATGACCGACTGCGGTTGTGACAGGGCGCGGGCGGACCTCGAGGAGTATCTGCGCAACGAGATCTGCAAGACCGAGCAGAGCGACATCCGAGAGCACATCGACGGGTGCGAGGGCTGCCAGAGTGAGGCGCTCGTCGCGCGAACCCTCACCGACGCGGTGCAGCGCGCATGCAAGGAAGCGGCGCCGGAAGATGTGCGGCGCAACGTGCTGGCGAGCATCAGAGCCACCCGGGCGACCCATACGCAGAGCTGAACCCGCCGCGCGCGTAGGCTGGAGGGATGGCGGCGCAGAACATCGGCAGGGCTCCGGACGAGGCGGGTGATCCTGACATGTCGCTCCACGACATCAGGGTCGTCGTCGACCGGATCGAGGGACGCTCGGTGTGCGGCATGGCACAGGGGGACAGCTTCGACGTCACCGAATCGTCGCACCTGACGACCCATGGCCATTTCTGCCTGTACGCACTGCAGGCGGTGCTGCCGCTGATTCCGGCGAAGCAGCGTGTGCTCCCCGAGGGCGACTGGCTCGAGCAGGATCAGTTCGTGGCATGCCCCGACCCGGACGAACGGCTGATCATGCGGATCGAGCGCGGGCAGCTGCGCGGGATGCGCTCCGAGGATCTCACGTGAGCCGCAAGCCGGTCGAGATCGGCATCGGGCTGCAGTCGGACAAGGCCCCTGGGCGGTACGGCGAACTGGCCGCGCACGCGGAGCGCGTCGGCATCGACGTGGTCAGCGTGTTCAGTGATCTGCTCTTCCAGCCGCCCGTCGCGGCGCTGCTGGAGATCGCGCGCTCGACGAGCACGGTGAGGCTCGGCGCCGCATGCTGGAACCCGTTCACGCTGCACCCCTACGAAATCGCCGGGCAGTTCGCCGCGATCGACGCCGAAAGCGGTGGGCGCGCGTATCTGGGCCTGGCGAAGGGCACGTGGCTCGACGCGATCGGCGTGGCGCAGGATCGCCCCGTCGCGCGACTGCGGGAGGCCGCGGGGCACATCCGGGCGCTGCTGCGCGGAGACGGCGCGGGCTTCGAGAGCGAGTTCTACCCGCTGCAGCCCGGCGTGCGCCTGCGCTATCCGCTCGTGCGGGAGACGGCGCCGCTGCTGATCGGTGCGTGGGGCCCGATGGGCGTCGGGCTGGCAGGCCGCATCGCCGACGAGCACAAGGTCGGCGGCGCGGCGAACCCTGACCTCGTCCCCGTGATGCGGGAGCGGCTCGACGCGGGAGCACGCAGGGTCGGCAGGTCGGGCGACGATGTGCGGCTCGTGTTCGGCGCGGTGACCGTCGTCGACGAGGACGGTCAGGCGGCCAGGGCGACCGCCCGGCGCGAGGTCGCGATGTACCTCGACGCGATCGGCGCGCTCGACCCGACAGTCGAGATCCCGGACGACCTGGCCGCGCGTGTGCGGGAGCTGGTCGCATCCGGCGACCACGAGGCCGCCGGCGCCCTCATCCCCGACGATCTGCTCGACCGCTTCGCCTTCTCCGGAACGCCCGAGCAGGTCGCCGCGCACGCACAGGCGCTCATCGACGCCGGTGTGGATCGAGTAGAGTTCGGCACACCGCAGGGGCTCCACGACGGCGCCGCCGGCATCGCTCTGATCGGCGAACGCGTCGTGCCCCTGCTCTCCCGCCCCTGACCGAGGAATGCCCATGGCCGCGAAGATCGATTCCCGTACCACCGAATACACCGCGAGGGAGCAGCTCGCGCTCCGCGGTGGGTGGGGCGTCGCGCTGGTGCCGTTGGCCGTGTTCGTCGGCGTCGCCGTGTGGTACTTCGCCGGGCTGCAGACCTTCGACTTCCTTGCGCTCACGGCGGGCGCGCTGATCGGACTGCTGGTCGGATCGCTGTTCGCTCGATCGCAGGAGTCCTACTGGAACGCCGTCTTCCGTGGGGTGGGCAGTTCCTCGTCGGTGACGATCGTGACGATCCTCGCCGTCGTCGGCATGTACGCGCAGCTGATCAAGACGACCGGGCTCGCCGAGGGCATGGTGTGGGTGGCGACCTCGCTCGGCGTGAGCGGGGCGGTCTTCCTGCCGTTCACCTTCGTGGTCACCTGCTTGGTCGCGCTGTCCACGGGCTCGTCCATCGGCACGATGTTCACGATCTTCCCTGTGCTGTACACGGCGGGGGTCGCCCTGGGCGCACCGGAGGCGCTGCTGGCCGGTGCGATCGTGTCAGGCGCGATCTTCGGCGACCACCTCGCACCCATCAGCGATACGACGATCATCTCCTCATCGAGCCAGCGCTTCCGCGTCTCTGGCGCGGCGGCCGACGTCGCGGGCGTGGTGCGCGCGCGTGCGCGGTACGCGCTCACCGCGGCCGCGATCGCGCTCGTGTTCTTCGTCGTGGCAGGCCTGGTCTCAGGTTCGGGCGACGCACCGGAGGCGGCGGGGGACCCGACCGGCCTGCTGATGCTGATTCCCGTCGCCGTCATGCTGATCGTCGCGATCGCGATGCGCAGCCTGTTCGTCGCCATCACGGCGGGCCTCGTGGTCGGCACGATCACGGCACTCGCCGCGGGGCTGCTCGAGCCGGCATCGATCCTCGGCCTCGACGGCGAGGGCAACGCGGCGGGCTTCCTCGTCGGCGGGCTCGCGGCGATCCTGCCGACGATCGCCCTTGTGCTGGCTGTGTTCGGCATCATGGGCGTGCTGATCGAGTCCGGCGTGATCGAACGCACCACCCGCGCACTGGCGGGCAGCCGGCTCGCGGCGACCCCTGCCGGCGCTGAGACGGTCATCGCGCTCGGCACCAGTCTCGTCACCGTCGCATACGGCGGGGTGAACAGCGCGGCGATGGCGACCTTCGGGCCCATCGTCGACCGGATCGGTGCGGCGGTCGGCCTGCACCCGTACCGCAGGGCGAACATCATGGACTGCTTCGCGATGGGGCTCAGCTGCGTCGTTCCGCTGCTGAGCGCATTCGTGTTCATCGCCGCGACGCTCACCGATCTGCCGCCCGCCGCGATCTTCGTCGGCTGCGTCTACCCGCTGGTGCTCACGGTCGTCATGGTCGTGGCGATCGCCACAGGATGGGGCCGCCGCTTCGAGGCGCCGTCCGGTGAGCAGATGCGGCGCAGGGTGTGAGAAAGGGCTCGGCGCCCGCACAGGAGGCGGGCGGGACCGTAGGCTGAGAGCATGAGCAGCATCGATGCCCGCCAGGTCCGTGTCGACACCACCTCGTCCGAGCGGCTCGCCGAGAGCGGGCTGAGCTACCGCGCTGTCCCGCTCGACGGGGACGATTTCCCCGATTACTACCGGGCGGTCGTGCGCGGATTCCTCGGCGCCGAGCCCGGTGAGAAGGAGATCGAGGCGGGGCGCGAGAAGAAGTCGCAGCGCACCGAACGGCTGATCGGCGTGTACGACGCGACCGCGTCGGACGGATTCCCCGTCGGGACCGTCGGCTCGTGGGCTACCCCGTTGACGGTACCGGGCGGCGAGATCGACATGTGGGCGATCAGCGACGTCACGGTGGCCGGCACGCATCGTCGCCGAGGCATCGCGCGGGCGATGCTGGAGGGCGAGCTGCGCGCGGCGTCGGATGCCGGCATCGCCGTCGCCGGTCTCACCGTCTCAGAGGGCACGATCTACGGCCGCTACGGATTCGGCCCGGCTGTTCCTGCCGCCACCGTGTCGGTCGACACGATCCGCGCAGGGTGGGGGAGTCTGGTGCCGCAGGCCGCGGTGAGCTACGCTCCGCGCGCAGAGATCGCCTCGGCGTTCGCCGAAGCGGCAGGTCGCACCCGTCGCGACGGCAGGATTCCGGCCTGGCCCGGTCGCTGGCAGCAGTTCGCCGGCGTGCACCCCAGCATCTCCGACGGTGAGAAGGTGCGCGGCGTCGTCGCCAGGGAAGCGGACGGTCGAATCGTGGGCGCGATGTCGTATCGCCTGATCGAGGATGCCTCGGACTATACCAAGCACACGCTCAAGATCGCCCACGTCGAGGCCGCGACGGCCGACGCCTACGCGGCGCTGTGGCGGTTCGCGCTGAGTCATGATCTGGTCACCACCGTGACGGCCGATCTGCAGCCGATCGATGGCGCACTGCCATGGCTCGTCGCCGATCCGCACGCGATCACTCAGAACGCAAGCGATCTCGTCTGGCTGCGCATCCTCGACGTGCCGCGGGCGCTGGAGGGACGCACTTATGCGGGGGAGGGCACCACCTCCGCCGTGAACGCCTCAGGTGTGCTGCGGGTGCACGACCCGCTCGGCTTCGCAGACGGGACGTGGCGGGTCGAGGTCGAGGCGGGCACAGCGCGCGTGTTCCCGAGCGAGATGGACCCGGACGTCGAGCTCGGCATCGCCGAGCTGTCAGCGGTCTATCTAGGCGGCGCATCGCTCCAGGTGCTCGCCGATGCCGGCCGCGTCTCCGGCGAGCAGCCGGCGCTGGCGAGGATCGACGCAGCCCTGCGCCCCTCCCGCGCCCCGCACCACAGCTTCATCTTCTGACGCGGAAAGGAATCCCGATGAACAAGCTCTTTCGGTACGCACTGATCGCGGCAGGCGCTGTCGCGCTCGCGTCATGCGCCGCCGAGACCGCGCCGGCAGAAAATCCTTCAGAGGATGCAGCGGTTGAGCCCGAGGTCACGCTCGTGATCAACGAGAACACGAACGGTGCTGGATTCGAGTCGATCGTGAGCGGAACGCTCGGCGTGAACGAGCAGAACTGCGTCACGATCGACGATCGCATCCTCGTCGTCCCTGCGGGGTCGAGCACGGACGGGGACGGAGTCCTGGAGATCCCCGGCTATGATTCGGAAACCATCGGCGGTGAGGTGCAGTACGGCGGTGGGCAGGAGGAGATCCCCTGGGGGGATGCCTCCGCCGAGCTTCAGGAGTGTTCTCCTGGCGGTGTGGAAACCGTCGTGGTCACCGCCGTCAGCCCGCAGATGTAGTCAGACGCCGTGACGACGAAACGGCGGCCCCGGATGTCTCCATCCGGGGCCGCCGTTCTTCTGTGCTGCTGATCAGGCCAGTGCGCGGCTGAGCAGCTCTGCGTGCTCGACGGCGTGCACCTTGGACGATCCGGTCGCAGGAGATGCAGCCGCAGCGCGGGAGACGACGCTCACGCCGCCGGTGGTGCCGAGGTGGCGGCTGAGGGCGAGTGCGATGTACGGCCACGCGCCCTGGTTCTCCGGCTCGTCCTGCACCCACACCAGCTCGGCGTTCGGGTACTGCTGCAGCACGGCCTTGAGCTCCTGCTTCGGCGCCGGGTAGAGCTGCTCGAGCCTGACCAGAGCGATCTCCGGGTTCGGGTTCTTGTCGAGTTCGGCGCGCAGATCCCAGTGGATCTTGCCCGAGTGCATCAGAACCTTCTTCACCGCCGCCTTGTCGGCGCTGCGGTCGTCGTCGATCACGGGCTGGAAGGCGCCCTGTGTGAAATCGGCGACGCCGCTGGTCGCATCCCGCAGGCGCAGCATCGCCTTCGGGGTGAACACCACGAGGGGGCGGCGCGGGCGGGCGTAGGCCTGACGGCGCAGCAGGTGGAAGTACGACGCAGGCGTCGACGGCCGAGCGACGGTCATGTTGTCCTGCGCGCACAGCTGCAGGAATCGCTCGATACGCGCCGACGAGTGGTCGGGGCCCTGTCCCTCGTAGCCGTGGGGGAGTGCCAGCACGACGCTGGAGTGCTGCCCCCACTTCTGCTCGGCCGCCGAGACGTACTCGTCGATCACCGACTGCGCGCCGTTGACGAAGTCGCCGAACTGCGCCTCCCACATCACGAGCGCTTTCTCGTTCTCGACCGAGTAGCCGTACTCGTAGGCGAGCGCGGCGTACTCGCTGAGCAGCGAGTCGTAGACGAAGAAACGGCCCTGCCCTTCTGACAGGTTGCTCAGCGGGAGCCATTCCTTGCCGTTCGCGCGGTCGTGGAAGACGGCGTGGCGCTGTGTGAACGTGCCACGGCGCGAGTCCTGGCCGGCCAGGCGCACCGGAGTGCCCTCGAGCAGGAGCGAGCCGAATGCGAGCAGTTCGCCGAACGCCCAGTCGATCTTGCCGTTGCGAGTCATCTCGACGCGCTTGTCGATCAGCTGCTGCAGCTTGCGATGCACGGTGAAGCCCTCAGGCTTGTTCGCATGCGCGTCGCCGATCTGCTCGAGCACGGCGGCCGGAACGCCCGTGATCTCCGGAACGCCCTCGACCTCCGCGGTCGGCACCTGCGGCGCGACCACGGGCGTCGAACCGGTCTCGGCCTCGTGCGTCTCCGCGAAGGCGACCTCGAGGCGGCGCTGGAAGTCGGCCTTGGCCTCCTCGTACTCCTCCTCGGTGATGTCGCCGCGACCGATGAGCGCATCCGTGTACAGGCTGCGGGTCGAGCGCTTCGCCTCGATCAGGCGTGTCATCATCGGCTGCGTCATCGCCGGGTCGTCGCCCTCGTTGTGACCGCGACGGCGGTAGCAGACCAGATCGACGACGATGTCCCGGTGGAACCGCTGACGGTACTCGACGGCGAACTCGGCAGCCCTCACGACGGCTTCCGGGTCGTCGCCGTTCACGTGCAGCACGGGGGCATGGACCGACTTGGCGACGTCGGTCGCGTATGTCGAGCTGCGCGAATCGTTGGGCAGGGTGGTGAACCCGACCTGGTTGTTCACGATGATGTGAACCGTGCCGCCGGTGCGGTAGCCGCGCAGCAGCGACATCTGCAGCGTCTCGAACACGACGCCCTGTCCGGCGAAGGCTGCATCACCGTGCACCAGGATCGGCAGCCACTTGAACGAGCCCGGGGCGTCGCGGTCCTGTTTGGCGCGCACGATCCCCTCGAGCACGCCGTTGACCGTCTCGAGGTGCGACGGGTTGGCCGCGAGGTGCAGTTCGAGTTCCTTGCCGCTGTGCGCGCGGAACGTCCCTTGGGTGCCCAGGTGGTACTTCACGTCACCCGAACCGCGCTTGTTGCCTGGCAGCGCGCCTTCGAACTCGCTGAACACATCGGCGTAGCTCTTGCCCGCGATGTTCGTCAGCACGTTGAGGCGGCCGCGGTGGGCCATGCCGATCGCCGCGCCGTCGAGACCGGCCTCGGCGGCACCGTCGAGCACGCGGTCGAGCAACGGGATCAGCGACTCGCCGCCTTCGAGCGAGAACCGCTTCTGGCCGACGTACTTCGTCTGCAGGAAGGTCTCGAACGCCTCGGCCTCGTTCAGCTTGCTGAGGATGCGCAGCTGGTCGTTGTGGTCGGCCTTCTCGTAGCCGCGCTCGACCTTCTCCTGGAACCACTCGCGCTGCTCGTAGTCGGAGATGTGCATGTACTCGTAGCCGATCGTGCGGCAGTACGAATCGCGCAGCACGCCGAGGATGTCGCGCAACTTCGCCTGGCGCTTGCCGGTGAAGCCGTTCGTGATGAACTCGCGCTCGAGATCCCAGAAGCTGAGACCGTGCGACTCGATCTCGAGGTCGTGGTGCTCCCGCTGCACGTACGCCAGCGGGTCGACGTCGGCCATCAGGTGGCCGCGAACGCGGTAGGCGTTGATCAGCTCCTGCACGCGCGAGGTCTTGTCGACGCGCTGCGAGAGGTCGACCGAGACATCGGCGTTCCACCGGATCGGTGCGTACGGGATGCGCAGCGCCGCGAAGATGTCCTCGTAGAATCCGTTCTTGCCTGTCAGCAGCTCGTGCACGATCTTGAGGAACTCGCCCGAGCCCGCGCCCTGGATCACACGGTGGTCGTAGGTGCTGGTCAGCGTGATCGTCTTGCCGATCGCCAACTCGTTCAGGGTGCGCGGGTTCGAACCGGCGAACTCCGCCGGGTAGTCCAGGGCGCCGGCGCCGATGATGCAGCCCTGGCCCTTCATCAGGCGCGGCACGGAGTGCACGGTGCCGATGCCGCCGGGGTTCGTCAGCGAAACGGTGGTGTTCGCGAAGTCCGATGCACCGAGCTTGTTGCCGCGCGCACGGCTGACCAGATCCTCATACGCCTCGAGGTACTCGTTGAACGAGAGCGTCTCGGCCTTCTTGATGCTCGGCACCATCAGAGCGCGCGTGCCGTCTGGCTTGGGCAGGTCGATCGCGATGCCCAGGTTGATGTGTGCAGGCGCGACGACGCTGGGCTTGCCGTCGATCTCGGCGTAGAACACGTTCTGGCTGGGGAACGCCTTCAGCGCCTGGATCAGCGCCCACCCGATGACGTGGGTGAAGCTGACCTTGCCGCCGCGGCTGCGAGCCATGTGGTTGTTGATGACGATGCGGTTGTCGATCATCAGCTTCGCCGGGATCGTGCGCACGCTCGTCGCGGTCGGGACGGTCAGTGACTCGTCCATGTTGCGAGCGAGCGCCTTCGTCATGCCCTTCAGCGCGGTGACGGTGTCTTCACCGTCTTCGACCGTCTCGGTCTCCGCCTTCTTGCGCGGCGCCTCAGAGGGGATGGGCGTCGCCGCTGCCGGCTTGTTCGTCGTCTTCGCGACAGGCTTGTGCCCGATCACGGGGATCGGTGCGGTCGGCGGACTCGATGTGGTGGCCGCCGATCGCACCGCCTGATCCTGCGCCTGCGGAGCGGCGGCGTCCGTGGCGTTCCCGCCTGCGGCCGCCGGGGGCTGGTAGGCCTCGAGAATCGGCCACCATTCCTTGTCGACGGCGTTCTTGTCTACCCGGTACTGCTGGTAGAGCTCGTCAACGAGCCACTGGTTGGCTCCGAACTCCCCCTCGCCCGTCCCCTGGCTCGTCACGGCTGGATCGCCCACTTTCATCACTGATAAGCCTGCGCAGTTTCGTCGCGCTTCCGGTTTTCCAGCCTAGCCCACTTCGTCGAGCGCTCCGCGGTGACAGGCAGACGCTTCCGAGGTCGTGCCGCTATAGTTGATGACACGATGGACGACCCTCCGAGTACTGCGCCCCGCCCCTCCGATCCCACGCACACCCCGTCAGGGGGTGATCCGGCGTGACCGATTGGATCCTGATCGGGGTGGGGCTTCTTCTGACCGTAGGAACCGGCCTGTTCGTCGGCAGCGAGTTCGCACTGGTGAATCTCGACCGCGCCGAACTGGAGGCGCGGCAGGCGCGAGGCGAGTCGCGACTGGGCCTGACCATCCGGGCGCTGCGCAGAACATCGACGCATCTGTCCAGCGCGCAGCTCGGCATCACGCTGACGACACTGCTGACCGGATACACGCTCGAGCCGGCCTTCTCACGGATGCTCGCGCCGCTGTTCGATCTGCTGGGCGTGCCGGGTGAGGTGGCGGCGCCGATCGCCACAGTGGTCGCGATGACGATGGCCACGATCCTGTCGATGATCATCGGCGAGCTCGTTCCGAAGAACATGGCGCTCGCCGTCCCGCTGGTCACCGCGAAGATCGTCGCACCGTTCCAGCTGGCCTTCAGTGCGGTCTTCCGACCGATCGTCTCGCTGCTGAACGGCAGCGCCAATGCGGTGCTGCGTGCGATCGGCATCGAACCGCAGGAGGAGCTCTCCGGCGCGCGCTCGGCGGAGGAGCTCTCCAGCCTCGTGCGCCGCTCCGCCATGGCGGGCATGCTCGAGGAGGACACGGCGACGCTGCTCGACCGCAGTCTCACCTTCGCCCGTCTGAGCGCGTCGGACGTGATGACGCCGCGCCCGCGCATGCACGCCCTGGCCGCAGACGATTCGGCACAGGATGTGATCGATCTCGCCGTGCGCACTGGCCACAGCCGGTTCCCGCTGTACGGCGAATCGCTCGACGACATCTCCAGCATCGTGCACCTCAAGGCCGCGATCGGCGTGCCGCGCGGGAAGCGATCCGAGGTGCCGGCCGGTGCGCTGGGATCGGAGCCGCTGCGCGTGCCGGAGACCGTCAGGCTCGATCAGCTGATCGCCGAGCTGCGCTCGCGCGGCTACCAGATGGCGATCGTCGTCGACGAGTACGGCGGAACGGCCGGTGTGGTCACGCTGGAGGATCTCGTCGAGGAGATCGTCGGCGAGGTGTCGGACGAGCACGACAGGCGCCTGGCCGGCGTGGTCAGCCACAGCGGGTCACTGACCTTCCCCGCCGAGCTGCGGCCCGACGAGCTGTTCGACAGGGCGGGCGTCGCCGTGCCGTCGAGCGAGGACTATGACACAGTCGGAGGGTTCATCATGAGCGCGCTCGAGCGGGTGCCGCGCGTCGGCGACACGGTGCGCACCGAACGCGGCCGCCTGACGGTCGAACGGATGGACGGTCGCCGCGTCGACAGGGTGAGGTTCACTCCCCAGCCCGTCCGGGAGCCGGCCGATGGAGGTGATCCGTCGTGAGCGATTGGGCGGGAATCGTCTGGCTGTTCGTTCTGCTGATCGGGAACGCCTTCTTCGTCGGCGCCGAGTTCGCCGTCATCTCGGCGCGTCGTTCGCAGATCGAGCCGCGCGCAGAGAAGGGCAACCGAGCGGCGAAGACAGCGCTGTACGCCATGGAGCACGCCACGCTGATGCTGGCGACCTCGCAGCTGGGCATCACGATCTGCTCGCTGCTGATCCTGAACGTCTCCGAACCGTCGATCCACCACCTGCTCGAGGTGCCGCTGGGGCTGACGGGAATGCCGGATGCCGCGGTCGGAACCGTGGGCTTCGTGATCGCGCTGCTGATCGTGACGTATCTGCACGTCGTGTTCGGCGAGATGGTCGCGAAGAACATCGCCTTCTCCGTGCCGGATCGGACCGTGCTGATCCTTGCGCCGCCGCTGGTGTGGGTCTCGAAGGTCTTCCATCCGGTGATCTGGGTGCTCAACGGCATCGCCAACGGCGCACTGCGGCTGTTCCGCATCGAACCGAAGTCCGAGGCGAACTCGACGTTCACGCTCGACGAGGTGGCGACGATCGTCGACGAGTCGCGGCGCGAGGGCGTGCTGCAGGATGCATCCGGCACGGTGTCGGCTGTGGTGGAGTTCACCGACAAGGACGCGGGCGACATCGCGGTGCCGCTGGACAAACTCGTCACTCTGCCGGAGACGACGACTCCTGCCGCGATCGAGCGCGCTGTGTCGAAGCACGGATACTCCCGGTACGTCATCGTCAACGGCGACGGCGTTCCCCGCGGGTACGTGCACCTCAAGGACGTGCTCCGCGCTGCGGAGGGTGGCCGCGAGAACGAGCACGCGGACGCACCGGTGCCAGCCAAGCGCATCCACCACATGGTGCCGGTGCAGGAGACGACCGACCTCGAGGACGCCCTCGCGGTGATGCGCCGCACCGGCCGTCACCTCGCCCGTGTGCGCAACGCGCAGGGCGAGACCACCGGCGTGCTGTTCCTGGAGGACGTGATCGAGGAGCTCGTCGGCGAAGTCCACGACGCCACCCGCCGCCGCTAGACGGCGCCTGGCCGCGTTGTCCTCAGTCGACGTGCGAAGCACGCCTCCTTCGTCCGCCTTGCCATGCACTCGTCTAGCGGCGGCGGGGACCCGCCGGTGCACGCGGCTGGCGGCTGACCTGACTCAGGCTGCGCGATGGGCCCTGAGGTACTGGGCGGGCCAGAGGTGCTCAGGGGCCTCGCCGAGCTCGGCGGCTGCGCGGAGGGCGAAGTGGGGGTCGCGGAGCCACTCGCGGGCGGCGAGCACGACGTCGGCGGAGCCGGAGGCGATGACCTCTTCCGCCTGGGTGCCCGTGGTGATGATGCCGACCGCTCCGGTGGCCGCTCCCGTCACCTCGCGCACGCGCGCGGCGAACGGCACCTGGTAGCCGGGGTGCGCGTCGATCTGCTGGTGCGCCACCAGCCCGCTCGACGAGACATCGAAGAAATCCGCTCCCGCGTCGAGCGCCCAGGCGGCGACCTGCGCGACGTCGTCGACCGCGAGCCCGCCCGGCGCGGAGTCGGTTGCCGAGAAGCGCACCAGGATCGGGTATGCTTCTCCGACCTCGGCGCGCACCTCTTCGATCACGCGCAGCACGAGGCGCGCGCGGTTCTCGAGCGATCCGCCGTACTCGTCGGTGCGCTCGTTCGACAGCGGCGAGAGGAATTCGTGCAGCAGATAGCCGTGCGCCGCGTGCAGCTCGACGGCGTCGAAACCGGCCTCGACCGCGCGATGGGCGGCGGCGGCGAAGGCCGCAGCGATCTCGTCGATGCGCTCGCGGTTGAGCTCATCCGGGGCTGCGAACCCGACGTAGGCGATCGGCGACGGCGCCTCTGAGACCCAGCCGCCCTCATCCGGCGCCACCGACCCTCGCCCCGCGGTCGCCTGCTCGGCGAACGGCCACCACGTCGACGCCTTGCGCCCGGCATGGGCGAGCTGGATGGCCGCCTTCGAACCGCGTGCATGGATCGACTCCACGATCGGCCGCCACGCGTCGCGCTGCGCGTCGTTCCAGATGCCGGCATCGCGCGGCGAGATGCGTCCCTCGGGCACGACGGCCGAGGCCTCCGCGATCACGAGGCCGGCGCCGCCCGAGGCGAACTGAGCGAGGTGCACGTGGTGCCAGTCGTTCACGACGCCGTCGATGGCGCTGTACTGGCACATCGGGGACACCCAGAGGCGGTTGCGGAACGTCTGCTCGCGCAGCGAGATCGGGGAGAACAACTGGGACATGACTGCCTTTCCTCTGGCCCGGCGTGCGGTGTCGGCGGCGGGCGTAGTCTGGCGGCATGCCAGCCGGATTCGCCGCGAACGGCGCTGACCGCACCGAGTGGGGCGCCGCGGATGTCGCGAGCACCCTCCATCTGCCAACGATGGGCGACCACAAGTATTCCCGAGGCGTGGTGTCGCTGCGCACCGGATCGCGTCCGTACCCCGGCGCTGCCGTGCTCTCCGTCGAGGGCGCGTGGCGCGCAGGCGTCGGCATGGTGGCGTGGCAGGGCGACCCCGCCGTCGCGCAGCTCGTGCTGCAGCGTCGGCCGGAGACCGTGGTGAACCGGATGGGCCGGATCGACGCCGCCGTGATCGGCTCGGGGGTCGCCGGCCGGAACCGCGACGAGCGCGTCACCGGGGCGTTCCGGGCGCTGCTGCGCTCCGCCGTGCCGACCGTGCTCGACGCGGGTGCGCTCGACCTCGTCACGGACGTGCGCGGACCCGTGATCGTGACGCCGCACGAGGCGGAGCTGGCCGAGGTGAGGATTCCGCTGGGGCTGGGGATCGACGACATCGACGGCGACCCGCTCGGCCGCCGACTGAAGGCGGGGTTCGCTGAGCGGCTGCTCGTGGTGCGCGAGACGGCGGTCGCGCTCGGCGGCGTGGTGCTGCTGAAGGGCGCGGAGACGATCGTCGCGACGCCCGGCGGGTGGTGGACCGTGGTGCGGGCGGGAACGCCGTGGTTGGCGACGGCAGGAACGGGCGACGTGCTGGCGGGCGCGACGGGCGCTCTGCTGGCCGGCGCGGCGGCCAGGCGCAGACGGGCAGCGGATCCGGAGCGGGAAGCACCCACTGAAGAGGAAGAGGGCGCAGCACGGGACCCAGCGGTGCTCGACGTCGAGGAGCTCGGTCCGATCGCGGCGACGGCGGCTTGGCTGCACGGCATCGCAGGCCGCATCGCTGCGGGCCAGCTCGCACCTGGCGCGTCGTCCGCCGCAGGGCCTGCCGCCCCATCCGGGCATCCCATCACCGCGCTCGACGTCGCCACCCACCTCCCCGGCGCTCACACTCACGCGCTCGCCCTACCGCAGTCCTGAGCCCGCGCCCCCTTCGCGAGCTGGTCGGCGCGTGAATTGCTCCGAATCAGAAGAAACGCGGTTGTTTCGCCGGTCGGCGCAGGTCAGGGCGTCGGCCCAGCCGACTACGCTCGGAGCACGCCCCCGATCCGGGGCCCGCGAACGGCACCACCCCTGCCGGCACCCGATCCGCTCCATCCGGAGCAGCCGAGCCGCCAGGAGGCAGAGATGAGCCGTACTCGAATACGCGAGTTCCATGACGACGACCTCGACGCGATCGTGCGTCTGTGGGAAGAAGCGGCGCGCGAGGAGTCGCCCGTCTACGCGCTCAGCGAGGTGATCGCCTCATGCCAGCGCGATCACGCCGTCGTCGCCGTCCGTGAAGACGAGATCGTCGGGGCGGCGGTCGGTCGGGCCGCGCACGCGCAGGGATGGATCGTGTTCTTCGGCGTGACGGAGCACGAGCGTGACGACAGGGTCGAGGCGGGGCTGCTCGATGCGCTCGAGCGCCGGATGGCTCCGCTCGGTCTCGGCAAGCTGTCGATCCTCGTGCCGGAGCGCGCGGGAAGCCTCGACGGTCTCACGGCGAACGGCTTCGAGGCCCGCACGCAGCTGCGCTACCTCGAGCGGCAGATGCCGGTGCAGCGCAGGGAGCTCGACCTGCTCAAGGACGTCGGCGGCCGGATCCTGCCTCGTCACCTCTGGGACGCCGTCAGCGGCATGCAGCGGGAGAAGGACATGCTGCAGGAGCGTCTCGTGCTGCCGCTGTCCCGCCCCGATCTCGCGGATGAGTACGGTGTGGTGCCGCCGAGGGCTGTGATGCTGTTCGGTCCGCCGGGCACCGGCAAGACGACGTTCGCCAAGGCCGTCGCCTCGCGGCTGGACTGGCCGTTCGTCGAGCTGTTCCCCTCGCGCCTGTCCGGCGAGCCCGGCGGCCTGGCCGCGGCGCTGCGCGAGACGTTCCGGACGATCGGGGAGCTGGAGCATGCGGTCGTGTTCATCGACGAAGTCGAGGAGATCGCCGCCCGCCGTGGGGGAGAGCCGCCGTCGCCGATGCAGGGCGTGACGAACGAACTGCTCAAACTGGTCGCCGAGTTCCGTGAGCGCGAGGGGCGGCTGCTCGTCTGCGCGACGAACTTCGTGCGCGCCCTCGACGCGGCCTTCCTGCGGCACGGCAGGTTCGACTACGTCATCCCGATCGGACTCCCGGATGGCGCGGCCAGGCGGGCGATCTGGCGGCGGTACGTGCCGAGGCACGTCGCCGACGGCCTCGACTTCGACGCGCTCGTGGCCGCGAGCGACGGACTCACACCTGCGGACATCGAGTACGCCGCCCGGCGCGCCTCGCAGGAGGCGCTCGCCCGCGCCGTGAACGGGGGAGGCGACAGCCCGATGGTCACGCAGGACTATCTGACCGCGCTGCGGGCGACCAGGGCGACCGTGTCGGAGGAGACGGTGCGCGAATTCGGCGACGATGTGGAGGCCATCGCCCGGCTGTGAGTAGGCTCGGGGCATGCTCGTCGCATTCTCCATCGCACCGTCAGGCACAGGCAGGGAGGACGGCTCCGTGCACGACGCGGTCGCCGCAGCCGTGAAGGTGGTGCGCGAATCCGGGCTGGAGAACCGCACGAGCAGCATGTTCACGGAGATCGAAGGACCCGACTGGGACACCGTGATGGACGTCGTCAAGCGCGCCACGGAGGCCGTCGAACCGTTCGGCTCGCGCATCTCCCTCGTGCTGAAAGCCGACATCCGGCCCGGCCGCTCGGGTGAGATCGACAGCAAGGTCGAGCGGCTGGAACGAGCCGTCGACGAACTGGGCTGAGATGGAGCACCGGGCAGCGCCGACGGGGGAATCGGCGCCGCGGGACGGGTCGGGTGCCGATCTGGCTCAGCTCGATAGCGTCATGGAGCACATCCGCGCACACGGAGGCGTGAGCGCGGCGGGCCGCATGGCCGACCCCGTGGCGCGCTGGCTGCGGCTTCGTCGCGCGACGGTCGCTGTCTCATTCGGCGCTGCGGGCCTCGGCGTCTTCGCTCTCGCCGTCGGAATCGCACTGCGCGAGACGGGGGCATGGGCGCTGCTGATCCTGATCGGCGGCTTCCTGATCGTGTGCGGCGTCATCGCCGGAGGTGCCGTCTCGATCACCACGCGCCTGTGGAACGACCGGCTGCGCGCGGAACGCGAGCCGGTCGTCATCGACCGGACAGGAATCGTCGTGCGCGGCATCGGTCCGATCCCGTGGGGCTGGGTGGCACCGCCCGAGCGCCGTCGGATCCGGGTGAAGAACGACATCGGGGGTGTGTGCGCCGTGATGCCGCTCACGGAACAGGGCAGTGAGCTCGTCGGTCGGCAGCAGGGATGGTGGCAGATGCGCGTCGGGCCGCGGCCGTATCTGCGTTTCCGGGTGCCGTGCCTGATGCTGCCGGGCATCGAGGGGCTCACCGAAGATGAGACGATGCAGGTCTTCGCGTTCGCGCACCAGCGCTTCGCGTCGTGACCGCTTTACTTCAGCAGGCGTGACAGCCGGCGGTCGGCGAGCACCTTGCCGCCCGTCTGGCAGGTGGAGCAGTACTCCAACGATCGATCGGCGAAGAACACGCTGCGCACCGAGTCGCCGCACTCTGGGCACGCTTCGCCGCGGCGGCCGTGCACGCGCATGCCGCGGCGCTTGGCGTCTTTGAGATCGGCGGGCGGGCGGCCGGATGCTGCGGAGACGGCGTCGCGCAGCGTCTCTCGGATCGCGTCGTACAGGCGAGAGACGTCGTCTTCTGACAGCGACGCGGCCGGCGCATAGGGTGACATCCTCGCCACGTGCAGGATCTCGTCGGAGTAGGCGTTGCCGATGCCCGCGATCGTGGACTGGTCGCGCAGGAGCCCCTTGATCTGGGTGCGCCTGCCGGCCAGCAGCTCCGCGAGCGCGTCGAGCGTGAAATCGTCGGAGAGCGGATCTGGGCCGAGCCTGGCGATGCCCGGAACGTCGGACGGCGCGCGCACGGCGTAGACGGCGAGTGCCTTCCTGGTTCCCGCCTCGGTGAGATCGAAGCCGCTGCCGTCGTCGAAGCCGACGCGCAGCGCGATGGGGCTCCGGCCCGGCTTCAGCGCCGTCGACGGCAGCGCGTCGTGCCAGCGCAGCCACCCTGCCTTGGCGAGGTGGAAGACGAGGCGGATCTCATCCGTGGCGATGTCGACGAACTTGCCGTGCCGCAGCACCTGCGTCACCTCGGCGCCCTGCAGGTCGCCGATCGCCGGGTCGAAGGTGCGCAGCGCGGCGAACGACGCCATCGTGACGCGTGTGAAGCGCAGCCCGGTGAGAGAGCTGTCGAGGAAGTCGACGAGCCCCTGTACCTCGGGCATCTCCGGCATGGTGCCATCCTGCCAGCGGTCACCGACATCCGCACCAGGGCGTGACCCTACCCCTCCAGCAGCCGGCGCAGATGGTGGGCGACGTCGGTCGTCTCGATCAGGAAGCCGTCGTGGCCGAAGTCGCTCGCGAGCACGACGGCTTCGTCGCCGTCGAGCGTGTTCCGGATGCCGCGGGCGATCCGATGCTGCCCGCTGATCGGGAAGAGTCGGTCGCTGTCGACGCCGAGCACGAGGGTCCTGGCCGTCACCTGCGCGAGTGCGCTCTCGACGCCGCCGCGGTCGCGGCCGACGTCGTGCGAGTCCATCGCCTGCACGAGCCGCCCGTAGCTGTTCGCGTCGAAGCGGCGGGTGAACTTGTTGCCGTGAAAGTCGAGGTAGCTCTCCACCGCGAACCGCCCGCCGTGGCCCAGCGGGCTCACGCTCGACTGCCACGAGCGCTGGAAGCGCTGGTTGAGCTCGGTCGGGCTGCGGTAGTTCAGCAGCGCCATGCGCCGTGCCAGGGCGAGCCCCCGGTGCGGGCCCTCGCCGTCAGGGGCGTCGTAGTATTCGCCGCCGCGGAAGCGCGGATCCATCTCGATGGCCTGCAGCTGCACCGAGTTCAGTGCGATCTGGTCGGCCGTGTTCGACGGCGGAGCAGAGAGCACTGCGAGGCGCTCGACGCGCTCCGGCAGGCTCGCGCCCCACTCGAGCGCCTGCATGCCTCCCATCGACCCGCCGATCACGGCGGCCCACACCTCGACGCCCAGGTGATCGGCCAGCCGCTGCTGTGCCTCGACCTGGTCGCGCACCGTGACGTAGGGGAACCTGGAGGCCCACGGATCGCCGTCCTGATGCACGCTCGCCGGCCCCGTCGAGCCCTGGCATCCGCCGAGCATGTACGGGGCGATGACGAACCACCTGTCGGTGTCGATCGCCTTGCCAGGCCCGAGGATGTCGTTCCACCACCCCGCGGTCGGGTGCCCCGGGCCAGCGTCGCCCGCCACGTGGCCGTCGCCCGTGAGGGCGTGCAGGATGAGCACCGCATTGTCTGCGCGTTCGTTCGGCTCGCCCCACGTCTCGTAGGCGATCCGGAAACCGGGCAGAGCCTCGCCGCCCTCGAGCCGGAGTCCTCCGAACGACGCGAACTGGCGCTCTCCCACAGGATCGCCGTCGCGCCACGCGCCGGTCGCGGGCGGGCGGCCCACCATCGACCGAGCGTCCTGCTCCGTGACGAGCTCGCTCGGCACGGTGTCTTCGGAGATCTGCCAGTCCATCGCGCCCATTCTGCCGTGTTTGCCGCCGGTGCGCTCGGGTGTTACGGGCATGGAGCATCCGGAGCTCCCCGCGAAGCAGAAATAGCATGGACGCATGGCGATCGAATCCCTGCTCGGCGTGGCTCTGCGCTGCATCAGCCGCGACGCCGCTGACGGGCGCCTGTCCGCGTGGGGCCGCTCGACGGTCGTCGACGAGAACGTCGGCGCAGCGGTCATCGAGCGGGAACTGTTCGACCTGCTGCACGCCGAGGCACGGATCGACGCGGCGTTCCCCGTCGGCAATGCGGGCCTCGTGCACGTCTACGGCTATTTCTTCTCCGAGGTCGTCACTCCCTACGGGTACAAGCGGGACCGCTGGACCGACGGGGTGCTCGCCGCGCGCCTCGGCATGGCGGAGGACGCCTTCCTGCTGCGGGACACCGCCGCTGAGACCCCGTTGGAAAGGGTGACTGCGGCGGCGCTGCCGCTGGTGACGGGCCCTCCGGATGATGCCGAAGTCATCGACCAGTCCGTCGCCGGCGTTCCGACGCGCGCAGTCGTGACTGCGTCGGGCGTCCTGGCATACGCCGTGGCCGGCTCACTGGTGACCACGTTCCCCGTCGAGGACGCCGCGGCGTTCGCGACGGGCGTGCGCGCGGAGTCGCCGCGACTGCGCTGGAACGCGGTCTCCCCGCACTGAGCGCGGGAACGCGCTCGCGCCCGTGGCCGCACGCGGTCGGTACTCCCGCTGGCCACACGATGTTCATCTCTTCGTGACCAAAGCGTTCACGAGTTGCGCCTATCGTGGACGAAGCGTTCACAAAGAAAGGGAACTCTGTGACATCGACTCTCGTCTTCGACTTCGACGGCACCGTCGCGGTCGGAACCGGCCCCGTCGTCGCCTACGCGGAAGAGATCGCACCGCACGCGGGGGAGGGGTTCCTCGACAGAGTCCTCGAGACGCTCGAGGCGTTCGAGCGGGGCGAGGAGCGCGGCTATCGCGACGGCTACGACGTCGTCGCCCGTATCGCGGCTGAGGCAGGCGTCGACGCCGCTGCGGCGCAGGGGGCATACGCGTCGAGCCGCGCCCTGCTCGGCACGGATCGTGCTCAGGTGGACGTCGCTCCCGGCCTTCCCGAGCTGCTCGTGCAGCTCCCCGACTCGACGAGGGTGGTCCTGGCGACCAACGCTCCGGAGCTCGGCGTGGAGCGCGTGCTCGAGGTGTGGGGCGTGCGTGAGCGGTTCGACGAGCTGCGCTACGACCTCGGCAAGCCGGACGGTCTCGTTCCCGTCATCGAGGAGTTCATCGCACACGGCCCTGTGCTGTCGATCGGCGACATGGTCGAGAACGACCTCGCTCCAGCCGCCGCTCTCGGCGCCGACACGGCGCTCGTGGGCGCGACGGCGGCCGCATCCGGTGCATCCGTCACGATGCGCGCTGTGACGCTCGCAGAGCTCGCTCCCCAGATCATCGCGTGGGCGCGCAGCGCCGCCGCGTCGACCCCCGTGTCGCCCGACACGGTTCGCTCCTGAGAAAGGTGACCTCTCCCATGCGCAAGACCCTCATCGCGTCGGGCGCCGTCGCGGCCCTCGCCATCACACTGGCCGGATGTGCGGCCGCTGACGAGCCCGCAGACGGCGAATGGCCGGAATCCATCACGATCTCGCTGGTGCCCTCCGTCGAGGGCGAGGACCTCGCCCAGGCGCTCGACCCGCTCACCGGGTACCTCTCGGACAACCTCGACATCGAGGTGAACGGTGTCGTCGCCAACAACTACGCCGCAACGGTCGAGGCACTCGGCGCCGACCAGGCGCAGGTCATCATCACCGACGCGGGCTCGCTCTACAACGCCACGCAGCAGTACGACGCGGAGCTGATCCTGCGCGACGTGCGCTTCGGCGCGACGTCATATGCGGCTGTGGCCTACACGAACGATCCCGACACCTACTGTGAGGACGAGCCCGTCATGGCGAGCTACGACGCCAGCGGCATCGAGCTGTCCTACTGCAACGGCCTCGAGGAAGCAGGAGCGTCGGCGATGGGGCAGGGACCGATGGGCGTCGAGGCTCTGGCCAACGCCTCCGGCGCCGAGGTCGCGCTGCAGGCGGCGACGAGCCCCGCCGGGTACCAGTACCCCGTTGTCGCGATGCGCGAACTCGGCATCGACACCGACGCCGACATCGACCAGATCCCCGTGGAGGGGAACAACAACGCCGTGCTCGCCGTCGCGAACGGCGACGCCGAGGTCGGCTTCGCCTACTGGGATGCCCGCACGACGGTCGCCGAGGAGATGCCGGACATCGCGGACAAGGCCGTGGCCTTCGCCTACACCGAGATGATTCCGAACGGCGGCGTCGCAGCCTCCAGCACGCTCCCCGATGACCTGGCGGCCGAGCTGACGACGCTGCTCGACGAGTACGCGGATTCCTCGGACGAGGCGGCCGCGGTCATGTTCGACCTGGTCGGCTTGTCGGACTGGAGCGCCGACACAGCAGAGGACGAGATCACCCGCTACGGCGAGATCCTCGAGCAGTTCGCGAACTGACCTGATATGAGCACTCCCGCAGAACGGGCGGAGGCCGGTGTCGCACCGGCCTCCGCCTCGTGGCCGATCCGCCTCGACGGTGCGTCCGTCACCTACCCCAACGGCACGACGGCGCTGAGGAACGTCTCGCTCTCGATCTCGCCCGGCGAGATGGTCTCGGTGGTCGGATTGTCCGGGTCGGGCAAATCGACGCTGATCCGCACGATCAACGGGCTCGTGCCCGTCACCAGCGGCACCGTCGAAGTCGGTCCGTACACCGTTTCCGGCCTGTCAGGTCGGCGCCTGCGCGAACTGCGCGGGCACGTCGGCATGATCTTCCAGGGCTTCAACCTCGCCGAACGCGTCGACGTGTACCGCAACACCCTCGTCGGCCGGTTCGCGAGCTCGTCGTGGCTGCGGTCGCTGTTCGGCATCGCATCGGCCGAGGACCGTGAGATCGCGCTGCGCTCGCTCGAGGCCGTCGGCATGCTCGACAAGGTCTGGACGAGGGCCGGATCGCTCTCCGGCGGGCAGAAGCAGCGTGTCGCGATTGCGCGCGCCCTGTCGCAGAAGCCCAGCG
This sequence comes from Frigoribacterium sp. JB110, assembly GCF_900163665.1. GTDB lineage: Bacteria > Actinomycetota > Actinomycetes > Actinomycetales > Microbacteriaceae > Microbacterium. The sequence goes on along the minus strand of NZ_FUIA01000008.1, from coordinate 5,359 downwards.
TGATGCTCGCCGACGAGCCCGTTGCGAGCCTGGACCCGCCGACGGCGCACGCCGTGATGGCGGAGCTGGAGCGGATCGGCGTCGAGCGCGGGCTCACGGTGCTGGTGAACCTGCACCTGATGGACCTCGCCCGTGACTACACCACGCGCATGATCGGCCTGCGCGCCGGCGAGCTGGTGTACGACGGACCGGCCGCGAAGGCGACCGATGCCGACTTCGAGCAGATCTACGGGCGCCGGATCCAGCCACAGGACAGGCTCGGAGCCGAATCGTGACGACGACCGCTGCGCTCGCGGTCCCGGCGCGGCCGCGCACATGGCCGAAGAGGCTGGTCTGGGGCGTCGTCTTCGTCGTGTTCACAGTGCTCACCTGTCTGCCTGCCATCGGCGGGGTGGAGCTCGACTTCCAGGCGATCGCCCGCAACTGGCGCAACGGCGCGGACAAGATGCTGCAACTGCTCCAACCGGACTGGGCGTTCTTCCCGCGCACGCTGCAGCCCATGCTCGAAACGCTGCAGATGGCGCTCGTGGGCGCCGTCGCCGCCGCACTCGTCTCCGTGCCGCTGACGCTGTGGGCCGCACGCCCGACGAACCCCGATGGAGTCACGCGCGGCATCGTGCGCACAGTCGTCAACGTCATCCGGTCCGTTCCCGACCTCGTGTACGCGACGATCTTGGTGGCCCTCGTCGGTGTGGGGGCGCTGCCGGGCCTTCTCACGCTGTTCCTGTTCGACATCGGCATCATCGTCAAGCTGGTCTCCGAGGCGATCGACTCGTCCGAGCATCCGTATCTGGAGGCGGGGCGCGCCGCGGGGTCGACGCAGGGGCGGCTCAACCGCACGCTGGCACTGCCGCAGAACCTGCCGCTGTTCGCGAACCAGTGGCTGTACGTGCTCGAGCTGAACGTACGCATCTCGGCGATCCTCGGCATCGTCGGCGCGGGCGGAATCGGCCGTCTGCTCGACGAGCGCTTCGGCTTCTATGCCTATGACGACGTGTCGATCATCATTCTGGAGATCCTCGTCGTCGTGCTCATCATCGAGGTCTGCTCGAACCTGCTGCGGAGGAGGATCGCATGACCGGTGTGACATCCGGACGCCCGATGGCGCTTCCGAAGCCGCCGTCGCGTGCGGTCCAGACGATCTGGGCTGTCATCGTCGGCGCGGTCATCATCGTCGCGACGGCGACGATGGGCATCGACTGGAACAAGCTGCTCGGCCTGCCTGCGGCGTCCGCCGAATACGGCGCGCTGATGTTCGCCTCGCCCGACTGGAGCAGCCTCACCCGCGCTCTGTTCGAGATGTGGCGCTCGATTTCGATGGCATGGCTCGGCGCGCTGCTGTGCGTCGTGGTCTCGATCCCGCTCGGCATGCTGGCCGCCAGGGGCGTGGGCCCCGCGTGGCTGCGCACGGTCCTGCGCGGCGTGTTCGCCGTGATCCGCGCGGTTCCCGAGGTCATCATCGCGCTGGTGCTGCTCACCATCACGGGGCTGACTCCGTTCACCGGCGCGCTCGCACTGGGCATCGCGGGCATCGGCACGCAGGGCAAGTGGGTGTACGAGACCATCGAGTCCCTCTCCGAGGGCGCGACGGAGGCCGTGCGCGCCGCGGGCGGCGGTCGCGTCGCCGTGCTGCGCTGGGCGCTCTGGCCGGCCGCGCTGCCATCGCTGATGTCGTTCGCGCTGTACCGCTTCGAGATCAACATCCGCACCTCGGCCGTGCTCGGGCTCGTCGGTGCCGGCGGCATCGGAAGCATGCTGTCCAACTACACGAACTATCGTGAGTGGTCTACCGTCGGAATGCTGCTCATCGTCGTCATCGTGGCCACGATGCTCATCGACGCCGTCTCCGGGGCTCTGCGCCGCCGCATCATGGAAGGACCTGGCACACGTGGCTTGGGAAGGATCCGCTGACGCACCGCCGACCGCGAGGATCGTCGCGCTGGCCCCGTCGATGCACTCGGGCGAGCGCCGCGTCGCCGCCGCCATCGCAGAAGATCTCGCCGGTACGGTCGAGCGCACGGCGCAGGAGGTCGCCGAGGCGGTCGGGGTGGGCCGAGCGACGGTGATCCGCGCGGCCCAGACGCTGGGATACGACGGGTTCCCGCAGCTGCGGGTCGCCGTCGCAGGCGAGCTCGCGCTGAGCGCCATGTCAGGCGAGCTCACGGCAGACGGCACGCTGCTGGGGTCGCTGCGCGCGTCGTTTGACCGCTTCGCGAGCCGCATCGGCCACACGATCGCCGGCCTGACCGAGGAGTCCCTCGAGACGTTCGTGCGCGCCCTCGATACGGCCGGCCGCGTGCTCGTGGTCGCGAACGGGCTGTCATCGCCGCTCGCCCTCGATCTCGTGCTGCGGCTCAGCTCAGCAGGGCGACCGGCCGAGCTGCTGTTCGACCCGCTGGCACAGCGCATCGCGGCGCGTCAGCTCGGCGAGGGATCCGTGTGCCTGGTGGTGTCGGGATCGGGCGCGAACGAGGAGACCATCGCTGTGGCGCGCGCCGCGGCCGGGGGCGGGGCCAGCGTTCTCGCGATGACGTCGTTCGCGAGCTCGCCGATCACCGAGGCTGCCGACGCTGCGCTGATCGTGCCGCCCGTGAACGATTCGTTCCGCGACGAACTGCTGCACACCAGCAGGGCTGCGCTGATGCTCGTCACGGAGGCGCTCGTCGACGCCGTGATCACGCGCCGCGGCGACCGTGGCCGCGACGCGCGCGCCGCTGTGCTCGCCGAGCTCGGGACCGCCATCCGCGAATAGCTCAGCTGCGCAACGACGAAGCCGCCGCCGTCCGGTTGGTCCGGACGGCGGCGGCTTCTGGCGGGTCAGGCCCGCGCTGCCTTGGCGGCGGCGAACGCCTGCTCGAGGTCGGCGGTGAGGTCGTCGATGTGCTCCAGACCGACGGAGAGGCGCACCAGGCCAGGCGTGACGCCTGCGGTGAGGCGCTCCTCCGGGGTGAGCTGGGAGTGCGTCGTCGATGCGGGATGGATCACCAGCGAGCGCACGTCGCCGATGTTGGCGAGGTGGCTGAACAGCTGCAGCGAGTCGACGAACGCACGGCCGGCGTCGACGCCGCCCGCCAGTTCGAAGGACAGCACGGCGCCGGAGCCCTTCGGGGCGTACTTCTCGGCGTTGGCGTGCCACGGCGACGACGGCAGGCTGCCGTAGTACACCGTCGCGACGTCCTCGCGAGCCTCGAGCCAGCTCGCGATCGCCTTCGCGTTCTCGACGTGGCGCTCCACGCGCAGCGACAGCGTCTCGAGGCCCTGGATGAGCTGCCATGCGTTGTTCGGCGCGACGGCGGCCCCCAGATCGCGCAGCAGCTGCACGCGGGCCTTCGTGATGTAGGCGACGGCGTCGCCGAGCACACCGGTGTAGCTGACGCCGTTGTACGACTCGTCCGGCTCGGTCAGGCCGGGGAACTTGTCGGCGTGCTTGGACCACTCGAAGCTGCCGCCGTCGACGATCGCACCGGCGATGACGGTGCCGTGGCCGGAGAGGAACTTCGTGGCGGAGTGCACGACGATGTCGGCGCCGTGCTGCAGTGGCTGGATGAGGTACGGCGTGCCGATGGTGTTGTCGACGATCAGGGGCAGGCCTGCCTCGTGCGCGATGTCGGCGACGGCTTCGATGTCGAGCACGTTGATGCGCGGGTTGCCGATCGTCTCGGCGAAGAGCAGCTTGGTGTTGGGCCGGATGGCGGCGCGCCACTCGTCGAGGTCGTCCTGGTTCTCGACGAAGGTCACCTCGATGCCGAGCTTGGCGAGGGTGAACTTGAACAGGTTGTAGGTGCCGCCGTAGATGGAGCTCGACGAGACGATGTGGTCGCCCACCTGCGCGATGTTGAGCACGGCGAAGGTCTCGGCCGCCTGGCCGCTGGCGACCAGAAGTGCGCCGGAGCCGCCCTCGAGTGCGGCGATGCGCTCCTCGGCGACCTGCTGGGTCGGGTTCATGATGCGGGTGTAGATGTTGCCCGTCTCCGCCAGGGAGAACAGGCTCTCTGCGTGATTCGCATCCCGGAACACGTAGGACGTCGTCTGGTACAGCGGTGTCGCGCGCGCCCCGGTCGTGGGGTCGGGCTGGGCACCGGAGTGGATCTGCTGCGTCTCGAACTTCCAGTTCATGCTCTGTTGGCTCCTTCGTCGAACGGGCGGGCGCCAGCGGTTCGCGTCCTCCGGCGGGTGGTGCTCCGACGCTACGTGCGCCGACACACACTGGCAACGGTACTGAAATCTTCCGTCACATGCGCGCGCCCCGGACGGCTCGGCTGGGCACGTAGGCTGAAATGCATGACTGGCAAGTCACTGGCAGAGCTCACCGACGCAGGCCTGATCGATTCCGGATGGGGGAGCGCCCTCGAGCCCGTTGCGGCGGACATCGCCGCGCTGGGCGAGCGGCTCCGCGTCGGGCAGGCGGAGGGACGGCCGTATCTGCCTGCCGGTGAGCGCGTGCTGCGCGCGTTCCAGCGCCCGTTCGACGAGGTGCGGGTGCTGATCGTCGGCCAGGATCCGTATCCGACACCTGGACATCCTGTCGGCCTGTCCTTCTCCGTCGAGCGCGACGTGCGGCCCGTTCCGCGCAGCCTGCAGAACATCTATCGCGAGCTGCGCGACGACCTCGGCATCGAGCCCGCAGACCACGGCGACCTGTCGTCGTGGGTCGATCAGGGCATCATGCTGCTCAACCGCGTGCTCACCGTCTCGCCTGGGCAGCCGGCGTCGCACCGCGGCTGGGGCTGGGAGAGCGTCACGGAGCACGCCATCCGGGAGCTCGTCGGGCGGGACAAGCCGCTCGTGGCGATCCTGTGGGGTGCGCAGGCGCGCTCGCTCGTGCCCCTGCTCGGTGACACCCCGCGCATCGAATCCGCGCACCCGTCGCCGCTGTCGGCGAGCCGTGGGTTCTTCGGCTCCCGGCCGTTCTCACGCGCGAACGCCCTGCTGGAGCAGCAGGGCGCGGCTCCCGTCGACTGGAGCGTTGGGTAACCGGACGAATGCTCGAATCGGAATACAACAAGCGTCGACGACTGCCGAGGCACCTGAGGCGCTCTCCGGACGGGGAGCGGCCGTTCTCCTACGAGATCCGCCCCGCGAGGCTCGCAGACATGCCAGACGTGCGCGAGATCTACAACTACTACGTGCGCAATTCGGTCGTCACCTTCGACGAGAAGCCGTGGACGCACACGCAGTGGCGCGAGAAGTTCGAGTATCTGCACCGGCTGGGGCTGCCGTTCCTGGTCGCCGTGGCGCCGACGGGCCAGGTGCTCGGCTACGCGCTGGCCTCGCCATGGTCGGGCAAGAGCTCGTTCCGATACACGGCGGAGAACTCGATCTATTTGGGGCCGGGGGCGGCGGGCAAAGGGCTGGGCGG
>NZ_FUIA01000005.1 GCF_900163665.1 Frigoribacterium sp. JB110 | reverse complement strand
CCCGTCTTGCCTCATGTCAATAGGTCCGGGAGCGATTGGTGCTTGCCTCAGGTAAAAGGTCCGCGTAGAGAGGGTCAGGCGGCGGGGCGGGTGCCCTGGGTGCGGGCGGCGGCGAGGTCGATGAGCTGCTGCTGGATGCGGATGATGCGGCGAGTGATCGCGGCGGGGTTCAGCTTCACATGCTCGGCTGCCAACCGCTCTGCGGCGCGCTGGTCGAGCACGTCGGCGTCGAGGAGCCGTTGGTAGGGGGTGCGTGGCTTGTCGTAGACGCGCTTCTTTCGGCCTGAGTTCGTGTGGGTCCAGCTGGTGGCTTTCACGCAGGACAGCAGGTGGTTCTTCCGCTTCATGACCAGTGAGTGCAGCTCGTTCAGGAGTCGGAGCTCGTGGTCGGTCTCGTAGCGGTAGCGGAAGGCGTGGCGGCGGACCCAGTCGCCGTTGCGCTGCTCGACGTGCGCGTTGTCGTTGTGCTGGTAGGGGCGGCCTCTCGTGACCGGGATGCCCCGTTCGTCGCACCAGGCGATCACGGACCAGTTCAAGAACTCGGATCCGTTGTCGAAGTCCATCCCCACGATCGGGACCGGGGAGGCCCGCCGGAGCCAGTCCATCCCGGCCTTGACGTTCTTGTGGGCGTTGTTACGGATGCCGCGGATCAGGGTCCACCCGATCACCGGGTCGGTCGCGGTCAGCGTGCGCAGGTACTCGCCCCGGGTGGAGTGACCGCAGTGCGCGACGGTGTCCAGCTCGTAGAACCCCGGCCCCGGCGGGAGGCCGTCCATCGCGGTGTGCACCGGGATCGACGAGCGCAGGATGTGCGAGGGTTTCGTCGTGCCCAGCGCCTGCGGGTGGCGGGCGTCGCGATGGGGTTTCAGGTACCGGTCGATCGTCGCGGCCGACATCTGATGCAGCTCGTCCAGCACCGCGTCGCTGACCCTGGCCGCGACGCGGCCGAGCTCGTTGAAACGGACCAGGCGTTCGAGGGTGTCGTCCATGACCGCCGCGAGGTACTTGCCCGACGGCTGGCCGGCCAGCGCCCATACCTCCTGCAACACCACGAGCGCGTCGTAGGAGTACTTCCGCGGGCGCGGCTTGCGGCGCTGGTCACGGGCGGCCACCTTCCGGGCTTCGGCCTTCCGGATCGCGCGGCGAGCGTAGTCGCGGTGCCACCCGGTCGCCTCGACCAGCGCGTCCAGGATGCGCGCCTTCCCGGCCCGATCCTGCGACCGGTACTCTTTCGCCAGCCTCTTCGTGATCTCCCGGCGCGCCGTCATGCTCAACTCCCCGCTCATCCGGCCAGGGAACCACCACCGTTACGCGGACCTTTATACGTGAGGCACACGCTGCCGCTCCCGGACCTTTTAGCTGAGTCAAGTCG
>NZ_FUIA01000014.1 GCF_900163665.1 Frigoribacterium sp. JB110 | reverse complement strand
GCAGGTCACACCTCGGTTTGAGACCGGACCCTTACACAGTCAATGAAACACCCTCTGATGCAGGTCGGACTTCGGCAACCTCGATCCCGGTCTCGGTCAGCACGGCCGTGATGCTTGCGCCGTAGGATGAGGTGCCCTCAACACCGGCGAGGACGCTCGTGCCGTGGGCGCGTCGAGCGATCCAACTGACTGCGCGGGCGTTGCCGGCCGCTGACGTCGGGAACGTCGCGGTATCGATGAGTGCGCCAGTGCGCGCATGGATAAGGCAGTAGGTGTGCGTGCGAGCATGCGTGTCGATGCCGACGACGTGCTCGAACTGTTCGGCAACAAGGACCACGAGAACCTCCAAGTAGTGAATGCGGACAGGCGCCGGCTCGTAGGGTCGCGAAGAGTCACATCTGTAATGAGTCACACACCCGACTGCACGACACTGAGAGCATTTCGCTGCAACGCACCAGCTTTGCCTCCTTCGAACCCGGTGCCGCACGGTTCGACATGATCGCCCTTGTCGCGACACTCCACCACATGGAACTCCAGCCCACGCTCGAGCAAGCCGCAGCACTGCTTCGCCCCGGAGGGCACCTGATGGTCGTCGGTCTCGCAGCGAACCACACCCCGTCCGACTGGATCCTCTCGGCCGCTGCCCTTCTATTCGTGAGGATCGGATCGCTCCTCCACCGGGAGACGGCCGACGTTGGAGTCCCCACCACGGAACCACGCGAGAACCTCGCGGTAATCCGACATGTGAGCAGGAAAGTCCTTCCTGGACGAAAGCTCCGTCGTGGGCTCTACTACCGATACTTGCTCACCTGGGAGAAACCGAAAGAGGCCATAGGCTCCGTACCCCAATAAACGGCGTTTCGAAATGCATCTCCGGGGGCCTTCAATCGTTGATTGCCGATCGTGTGTGGGAGAAAATCTGGCGCTGGGAATCAGCGAGGCACAGGCACCTCGCTGATCACGGACTCGGCGCGCTGCGACTGACTCTGACGTGGCGTCGACGCTGGGGCTGTGTCGGCTCGTCGTAGTCGGATTGGCCCGTACCTGCTGGGTAGCCCTGTTCGTCGCACACGAGCGCGGACAGGCCCCGAACAGCAGGGAGCCACGATCATGTCCAACCCCACCCCGCCGCTGACCGAACTTCCGAAGCCCGTCTTCGCTGATGAGCGGGCAACGCTCTATCTCGGTGACGCGGTCGAGCTCCTCCCGCTCCTGCCCGAGGCGAGCATCGACGCTCTGGTCACTGACCCGCCGTACGGGTTGAGCTTCAACGGACAGGCCTGGGATGACGCGTCCGGGTTCAGGGAATCCCTCCCGCACCTCGACACGGGTGCGATGAGTGCGCCGGAGTTGTTCGAGACGTGGTGCACGGCGTGGGCTGCGGGAGCATTGCATGCGTTGAAGCCGGGGGCGTATGTTGCAGCGTTCGGTGGTGCACGCACCTGGCACCGGATGGTGCGCGGGATCGAGAACGCAGGGTTCGAGATCCGCGACCAGATTGCATGGCTGCACACCACCGGGATGCCCAAATCGATGGACCTCTCGCACGCGATCGACAAGCATCACGGCGTGCATCGTGCTGATCGGATCGTGCAGACCACTGATCATGACGGGGTGCTCGGCGCGACCCGCACGGTCCTGTCCAAAGGCACCCCGGTCACCGAGGACGCGCAGCAGTGGGATGGATGGGGCACGGCACTGCGGCCGGCATTCGAGCCGATCATCATCGCCCGCAAGCCACCCGAAGGAAACGTCGTCCGCAACATCCTCGAGCACGGCGTCGGTGGGATCAACATCGACGGGGCGAGGTTCGCTGACGGCCGGTGGCCGACGAACGTCGCGTTCGATCCGGGTCAGGCGGATGCGTTGGATGTGTTGACGGGGACGTGGCAGGGCGAGTCACTGTCGCGGAAGTTCCCGATCTTCCGCTTCGACCACAAGCCCTCCACAGCGGAACGACCCCGCGCGTTCGGGGTATCGCACACAACCGTGAAACCGTTGGCGTTGATGCGCTGGCTCGTCACGTTGGTGACCCCGCCGCACGGAGTGGTGCTGGAGCCATTCGCTGGATCGGGGACGACGGTGGAAGCAGCGGTCAGCGATGGCTATCGCGTGCTGTGCTTCGAGAAGGATGCGTCATACGTTCCACTGGTCCAGTCGAGGCTGGACCAGTAGCTCCTGTGGCCGGGGAACGCCTGTCGATGAGCGCGCCGCCTCGACGCCGTACTTTTGAGCATAGCCATGACGTAGTTGCATGTTCGGCGCTATGCTGAGTTCATGTCCGTCTCTGAGTTGTCCGCGAGCACCCAGAACTATTTGAAGGCCGTGTGGGGTCTGACGGAGTGGTCGTCGGTGCCGGTGACGCCGACGCTCCTCGCGGAGCGAACAGGGTTGAAGCTCTCTTCGGTCTCGGATGCTGTCCGTAAGCTCTCTACGCAGGGTCTTGTCGAGCATGCGCCTTATGGTTCGGTGGAGTTGACGGAGACGGGGCGCTCGTACGCGCTGGCGATGGTACGTCGGCACCGGCTGATTGAGTCGTTCCTCGTCAGTGTCTTGGGGTACTCGTGGGATCAGGTGCATGACGAGGCGGAGCACCTTGAACATGCGGTGTCCGACTTCATGATTGACCGGATCGACGAGTTCTTGGAGTTCCCCACCCGCGACCCTCATGGTGACCCGATCCCATCAGCCGATGGGACGGTGCATATCCCGGACGCGACACAGCTATCCGAAGTCGGCGCGGGGCACCGAGTCGTGGTCGAGCGCATCTCGGACTCGGATCCGGCGCTCCTGCAGTTCTTCGATGAGCACGGTTTCGTGATCGGATCAACGCTGGAGATCGGCGAAGGTGCCCCGTTCTCGGACGCACTGGATGCGCGAGTTACGGGATCGGACACCTCGGTAGCACTGGGGCGTTCGGCGACAGACGCACTCTATGTGTCTGTCGTCGCCAGTTGATGCGGTCACCCCGTAGCTTCGTCGTGGAGTGATGCATGGAGCACGCCTGTTCCGGCAGGGAGCAACGTGCCATGCCATTGCGCCGTGCGGACCTCGATGATGTTGACTTCCGCTGTGCAGGCCTGGATGTCTAACCGTGTGCCGGGGCGAAGGTGTCGCTCGTCGAGGAATACCAGTGTTTCAAGTGGCGCGTCCGCGATGCGTGTGATCTTCACTGGAGCCCATCGCGGGCGTGCGAGTTCCCGCAGGGGGATATCGGTGGGAGTCTCGATGCGGCCGTCTGGCGTGGGGATGGGTTGCCCGTAGGGGTCGTGGGTGGGCTGGTCGAGGGAGGCTTCGATTCGTTGGAGGAAGCGGGGTGAGCTGCTGGCTTCCAATGCGTCGGCATTGGCGGCGAGTTCGCTCCAGGGCAGGTCGAGGACGTCGTGGAGGAAGCACCGCAGTATCCGGTTCGTCCGCACTGCCCGCATCGATTCGAGTCGTCCCGTAGGAGTGAGCGAAATGCTCTTGTACCGTTCGTGGTTGACGAGACCGTCCTCGGCGAGTCGCTTTACCTGTTCGGAGACGCTCCCTGGTACGAATCGCAGCGCACCGGCTAGGCCGGTGACCGTGACTGGAGCGTCACTGTTCTCGGTCAGTGACCAGATGGCACGAAGATAGCGTGCTCTGGTCCCTGACTTGTCGCTCTTGCGGCGCATGCGTGATGCCCTTACTGTGCGGAAGCGAGTGCGCGTCTGCGGCGTGTGCTCATAATCCGGGTCCCGATGAGACCGTGCTGGGGGCTGAAGAGGTAGACGAGCGCGAAGACGGCTCCCTGAGCGAGGACGACCATGCCGCCGGACGCAGTGTCGAGGTAGTAGCTCAAGTACAGGCCGATAACGGCGCAGCCTGCGGAGATCGCGGGGGCGATGACGAGCATGCGTCCGAACCTGTCGGTGAGCAGGTAGGCGGTAGCTCCCGGGATAATGAGCATCGCGACGACGAGGACAACGCCGACCGCTTGCAGGGCGACGACGGCGGTCAGGGCGAGGAGTCCGAGGAGGACGGCGCCGAGGATTTTCGGGTTCAGTCCGATGGCGTGGGCGTGGGTGGAGTCGAAGGCGTAGAGAGTGAAGTCGCGGCGTTTGGTGACGAGAATCGTGAAGGTGATCGCACCGAGGATGATGATCTGGGTGAGATCGGCCCAGGAGACGCCCAGCAGGTTGCCGAAGATAATGTGGTTCAGGTCGGTCTGCGACGGCGTGACCGAGATCAGCACGAGCCCTAGAGCGAACAGTGTGGTGAACACGATCCCGATCGCGGCGTCTTCTTTGACACGGCTGGTGTCTCTCACCGCTCCGATGAGCGCGACAGCAAGAAAGCCGAAGACCACTGCTCCGAGCGCGAAGGGGACGCCGGCGATGTAGGCGAGAACCACGCCGGGGAGGACGGCGTGGGAGACGGCGTCGCCCATGAGCGACCAGCCGATCAGGACAAGCCAGCAAGACAGCACCGCGCACACGATCGAGGCAATCAGGGTGGTTGCGAGGGCGCGGACCATGAAGTCGTAGCTGAGGGGTTCGAGGAAGAAGTCGGTCAGGTTCATGAGGTGGTGCCTCGGTTCAGGACGTCCAGGCCGAAGGCCAGGGCAAGGTTGTCGGGCTGGAGCACTTCGTCCGGGTCCCCGTGCATGAGCACGCGTCGCATCAATAGGATCGCCTCGTCGGCGAGGCCGGGCAGCGCATGAAGGTCATGAGTGGAGACGAGGATCGTGGCCCCATCGTCGGCGAGTTCCCGCAGCAGCCGGGTAATCGTAGCCTCGGAGCGCTTATCGACGCCGGCGAACGGCTCATCCAGCAGCAGGATCGTCGCCCCCTGAGCGATGCCTCTCGCGACGAACGCGCGCTTTTTTTGACCGCCGGAGAGCTGCCCGATCTGCCGGTTCGCGTACTCGGTCAGCTCCACCCGTTCCAGCGCATGATCTACAGCCTCATGGTCGGCTCTCTTCGCGTGGCGGGTAAACCCCATGTGCCCGTAGCGGCCGGTCATGACGACATCGCGCACAGAGAGCGGGAATGCCCAGTCGACGACCTCGCTCTGCGGCACGTAACCCACGACCCCTGACTTGCGCGCTTTGCCCGGGTTCTCGCCGTTCACGCGCACCGTGCCGGAATCAGGGCGCAGCAGACCCATGACCGTCTTGAACAGGGTGGACTTACCCGACCCGTTCATCCCCACGAGCCCGCATACCCGCCCGGCCTGGATGTCGAGGGTGGCACGGTCGAGAGCGAGGACCTCACCATAGTGGACGGTGACGTCGCGCACCGAGATCGCGACCGTCATCAGTTCCGTGCCGTTAGCGCGTCGATGATGGTGGTCGCGTCGTGGCGGATCAGATCCAGATAGGTCGGGACAGGGCCCTCCGCTTCGGACAGAGAATCGACATACAGCACACCACCGAAATCAGCATCGGTGGCTTCCACGACCTGCTGCATCGCGGCATCGGACACGGTGGACTCACAGAACACCGCGGGCACGGCGTCGTCGCGGACGAACTCGATCGCCGAGGCGATCTGCTGCGGGGTGGCCTGCTGTTCGGCGTTGACCGCCCAGATGTATTTCTCGGTCAGCCCGGCATCCCTGGCAAGGTAGGAGAACGCACCCTCGCAGGTGACCAACGCTCGCTGATTCTCCGGCAGGACCGACAGCTCGTCGACCAGCTCGTCCTGCACCGTCTGCAGCTCGGCCTTGTACGCCTCACCATTGGCCTGGTATTCGGTTGCATTCTGGGGGTCGAGGTCGCTGAAGGCGTCGACCATGTTGTCGACGTAGATCTGCACGTTCAATGGGCTCATCCATGCGTGTGGGTTCGGCATCCCCGCGTAGGCGTCCTCGGTGATGTCGATCGTCTCGACTCCTTCGCTGACGACGACGTGAGGCACATCCAGCCCTTCGACGAACTGTGCGAACCACGCCTCCAGGTTCATTCCGTTGTCGAGAATCAGGTCAGCCTCCGACGCTCTGCGGATGTCGCCGGGTGTGGGCTCGTAGCCGTGGATCTCGGCCCCGGCCTTCGTGATCGACTCCACCCTCAGATGGTCACCCGCGACGTTTTCGGCAATGTCCGCGAGAACCGTGAACGTCGTCAGCACCACGGGACGCTCATCGTCTGCTCCCGCATCGTTCTCGCCGGATGTTGCGCATCCAGCAAGAGAGAACGCGAGCACGGACGCTGCCAGCAGCGACAGGGCACGGCGGGAGAAGAGGCGGGTGGTACGTGGCATGGATAGTTCCTTAGCTGAGCGGGTGACGAGGCGCGGGTGGAAGTTCACGTGAGTGGTGGAAGCGGAGGGCGAGGCTTTGGGGGCGGGCCAGCACGATGGGACGCGGCGATGAAGTGGTCGAGCTTGTCGGGAGCTTCTCCGCGCAAGTAGACGCTGAGCATGCGTAGCAGGTTCAGCGTCACCGCCTCGGGGTCGGAAGACGTTCGCAACAGGTGAGCCGCAGCGTCATGGTCAGCGTCTCGCACGGATTGGAACAACGTGATGGCTTCCAGCCACACACCCTCGCTGCGCTCGTCCGTGGGTGTTCGTCTCATGCCCCACAGCATAGTGTTCGGCAAGCCGTAGTTACAAACAGCGGCGTGGCGTAGACAAGTGAACCACATCGATGTTATTCCTAGATACGCCGCTCCAAACATCGGTGAGGCACAACATGTAGTGGTTGGTGGCGTGGCGCGTCACAGCCAGAGAGAGCGAGGAGGATCGCTATGCCACCCCCACCTGAGTCCCGGCGCGCAGCGCCCTCAGTGCGCGAACTCGCCGCCGCCCAGTCGCCTGATCTCGTGTTCTTCTCAAGCGTGTCGGAGAACACCCGCCGCTTCGTCGACCGGCTCGACCAGCCCGCGGTCCGTATCCCGCTGCGGCCACGAGTGGAGGGGCTGATCCGGGTCGCGCGGCCCTTCGTGCTCGTGGTCCCCACGTACGGCGGCGGGGAACGTGCCGGGGCGGTGCCGAAGCAGGTGATCTCGTTCCTCAACGACCCCGCGAACCGGGCACTGATCCGGGGGGTGATCACGGCGGGGAACACGAACTTCGGCGAGCACTACTGCCTCGCCGGCCCTGTCGTCTCTGCCAAATGCCAGGTTCCGGAGCTGTACCGCTTCGAGCTGCTCGGCACCCAGCGCGACATCGAACACGTGAACATCGGCCTGACCCGCTTCTGGGACCAGGCCTCCGACAATCTGACATCCATTGAGAGGAAGACCGCATGACCATCATCTCCCCAGCGGCTCGGGCAAGCACCGGGATCGGTGCGCGGAAGGACTACCACGCCCTCAACGCGCAACTGAACCTGTTCGCCCCGGGCGGGTCGATCCAGTTCCACAAGGACAAGGAAGCCGCCGACGAGTACCTGCGCCAGCACGTCATCCCGAACACGAGAACCTTCCCGAGCGTGGCCGAGCGCCTGGAGTGGCTGGTCGCGAACGCCTACTACGAGCGGGCGTTCCTCGACGCGTACGCCCCGGAGTTCCTCACCGACCTGCATGAGCGGGCTCGCGGGGCCGGGCACCGTTTCCAGACCTTCCTCGGCGCGTTCAAGTTCTTCACTTCCTACGCCCTGAAGACGTTCGACGGCACCACGTACCTGGAAGGTTTTGAGGAGCGCGTCGTCGCTACCGCGCTCTTCCTCGGACAGGGCGACGAAGCCCTCGCGACCCGGCTTGTGGACGAGATGCTCTCGGGCAGGTTCCAACCTGCGACCCCGACATTCCTGAACGCGGGCAAGGCGCAGCGCGGCGAGCTCGTCTCCTGCTTCTTGCTCCGCCTGGAGGACAACCTCGAGTCCATCGGACGCAGCGTTAACTCTGCGTTGCAGCTCTCCAAGCGCGGGGGCGGAGTCGCGCTGCTGCTGACGAACCTGCGCGAGACCGGAGCACCGATCAAGCAGATCGAGAACCAGGCCTCCGGCGTCGTCCCGGTGATGAAGATCCTCGAAGACTCCTTCAGCTACGCCAACCAGCTCGGGGCCCGGCAGGGTGCGGGCGCAGTGTATCTGCACGCGCATCACCCGGACATCCTGCGGTTCTTGGACACGAAGCGGGAGAACGCGGACGAGAAGATCCGCATCAAGACGCTCTCGCTCGGCGTCGTGATCCCCGATGTCACCTTCCAGCTCGCGAAGGAGAACCGGGACATGCACTTGTTCAGCCCCTACGACGTCGAGCGCGAGTACGGGAAACCGCTGTCGGACCTGTCCGTGAACGACCACTACGACGAGTTGGTCGCGAACCCGCGGGTGCGGAAGACCACGATCAGCGCACGGGAGTTCTTCAAGACCCTCGCCGAGCTGCAGTTCGAATCCGGATACCCCTACGTGCTGTTCGAGGACACCGTCAACCGCGCCAACCCGCTGCAGGGGCACATCAACATGTCGAACCTGTGCAGCGAGATCCTCCAGGTCAACACGCCCTCCACCTATGACGCGGCGATCGGCTACGAGCAGGTCGGCCGGGACATCTCCTGCAACCTCGGCTCCCTCAACATCGCCCAGGCCTTCGCCTCACCGGACTTCGGCGCGACCGTCGAGACCGCAGTGCGGGCGCTGACGAGTGTGTCGGATCAGACCGACATCGACGCGGTCCCCTCGATCGCAGCCGGGAACGACGCGTCGCACGCGATCGGTCTCGGTCAGATGAACCTGCACGGGTTCCTCGCCTCGCAACGCATCCGCTACGGCAGCGAGGAGGGCATCGACTTCACCGACATCTACTTCCTCACCGTCACCTACCACGCCCTGCGCGCCTCCAACCGGATCGCCATCGAACGCGGCACGACCTTCACCGGGTTCGAGACCTCCACCTACGCCGACGGCTCGCACTTCGATAAGTACACCGAGCGCGAGTGGCGGCCCGCCACCGAACGTGTCCGCGCCCTCTTCGCCGAGGCAGGCGTCGCGATCCCCACCCGCGACGGCTGGGCGCAACTTCGGGAATCCGTGCGGCAGCACGGCATTTACAACGCCTACCTGCAGGCGATCCCGCCGACTGGATCGATCTCGTACGTGAACAACTCGACCGCGTCGATCCATCCGATCGCGGCGAAGATCGAGATCCGCAAAGAAGGCAAGCTCGGCCGCGTCTATTACCCGGCCCCGCACATGACCGACGACAACCTCGAGTTCTTCGAGGACGCGTACGAGATCGGCTACGAGAAGATCATCGACACCTACGCCGCCGCCACCCGCCACGTCGACCAGGGTTTGTCTCTCACGCTGTTCTTCCGCGACACCGCGACCACCCGCGACATCAACAAAGCCCAGATCCACGCCTGGCGTGCCGGGATCAAGACCCTCTATTACATCCGCCTGCGCCAGCCCGCACTCGAAGGCACCGAGATTGAAGGCTGCGTCTCCTGCGCGCTGTAACCCCAGAATCCGATCTTCCCGAAGGAACACCCATGACCCTCACCGATATCACCCGCCCCATCACCGAGATCTCCGTCACTCCGCCGGGCTATCGGCACGACCCGGCAGCCCGCCTGCGGCCCATCAACTGGAACCGCGTCGGAGACGACAAAGACCTCGAGGTATGGAACCGCCTCACCGCGAACTTCTGGCTCCCCGAGAAAGTGCCCCTCTCCAACGACCTCCCCGCCTGGCAAAAACTCTCCCAGGAGGAACGCACGCTGACCATGCGCGTGTTCACCGGGCTCACCATGCTCGACACCGTACAAGCCACCGTCGGCGAGATCTGCCAGATCCAAGACGCCCGCACCGAACACGAAGAGGCCGTCTACACGAACATCGCGTTCATGCAGTCCGTGCACGCCCGCTCCTACTCCTCCGTCTTCTCCACGCTCACCTCGACCCCAGAGATCGACGACGCGTACCGGTGGGCCGTCGCCAACGACCTGCTCCAGGAACGGTGCAAGAAGGTGCTCGCGCACTACTACGGGGATGACCCGCTCAAACGGAAGGTCTCCTCCACGCTGCTGTCCTCGCTGCTGCTCTACGCCGGGTTCTACCTGCCGCTGCACTTCTCCGTCCACGCAACCCTCACCAACACCGCCGACATGATCCGGCTCATCCTCCGCGACAAGGCCGTACACGGTTACTACTCCGGCTACAAATACCAGCGCGGCCTCGAAACCCACACCGCAGCCGAGCAGGAACACATGCGCGAGTTCACCTATGCGCTCCTCGACGAGCTCTACGAACTCGAACTGGCGTACTCCGGTGAGCTCTACGAACCGCTCGGCCTCATGGACGACGTCGCCGTCTTCGTCCGATACAACGCGAACAAAGCCCTCATGAACCTCGGCTACCCTGCCCGCTTCACTCCAGAAGAGACCGAAGTCAACCCCGAAATCCTCGCCGCCCTCGCCCCCGGAGCAGACGAGAACCACGACTTCTTCTCCGGATCCGGGTCCTCCTACATCATCGGCAAAGCCGTCGACACCAGCGACGACGACTGGGACTTCTAACCGACCGTCACTCCCACAACATCCACCCCAGAGAAAGAGAATCACCCCTTGAGTAAGAACGTCTCCGTCCTTGTCGGCAGTCTGCGCCGCGGCTCCTACGCACGCAAGATCGCCCACAACGCCATCGGCTACTTTCCCGAAGACTACGACGCACGCATCGTTGAGATCCGCGACCTTCCTCTCTACGACTTCGACTACGACGATCCCGACATCACCGACAAACCCACCCCGCCGGAATACACCCAGTTCCGCGAGATCATCAAAGCCTCCGACGGCGTGTTGTTCGTCACACCAGAGAACAACCGCACCATCCCCGCCTGCCTGAAAAACGCCATCGACATCGGCTCCAAACCCAACAGCGATGTCGCCTGGAAGAACCTGCCCGCAGGGATCATCAGCCACTCCGTTGGCCGCATGGGCGGGTACAGCTCGCAGAAGAACCTCCGGCTCGCACTCTCATACTTCGACATGCCCACCCCCGGACAGCCCGAGGTCTTTCTTTCCCAATCACCCACCCTTTTCGGTGAGGATGGGAACATCTCGCAGGAATCGACCGTGCAGTTCCTCCGGGACTACATCCTCCGCTTCGCTCGAATCATCGAAGGTCAGAACTCGGTGCGTTGATGCGATGCCTGCATCCCCGGAAGCACGAGCGCAGGCTCTGGGCGCGCGTGTTAATCCCTTTCCACTGACGGTAAAGCGCGTGCTCCACTCCGCCTCGACGGGTCGGGTTGCTGTCGACGCGACCAAGGTGATGATTGTGAACTCGGGCACCACGACGCTCAGTCACGAGACCGGTGAAGTCGATCTTGCCGCAGGGCAGGTCGTGCTGCTCCCTCCAGGCCGCTGGTATGCGGGAGAACCCGCCGGTCTAGTCATCACCACCACCGCATACATCGACACGGCATTCCTTGAGGAGCAGGAGCGCTGGATCACTCAGTCCAGCGCTCCTGCTCCTCTTGTGCTTTCAGATAGTCACCGGTCAGACCCGACCGTGCTCGACGTGCCTTCCACAGTGTTCCCGCACGTGAATGCTTCCCTGCAACGGTTGATCGACGGTGAACGGCACCATTTGCCGACACTTCGCCGCTTGAGTCTGGCAGTGGACCTGCTCGATATCCTCACGCGACCCGTCCCCGAGCACTCGCCCGAACACCCCTCGGTGCGCCACGCAATGGCGTTGCTCATGAACGATCTTGGCCGCGCGTGGACCATGGATGTTCTCGCCGACGAGGCCGCGATCTCTCGATCGCAACTCGCCCGACTCTTCACCCGCCACGTCGGCACAAGCCCAGCAGCGTTCCTTCGCAACGAACGTTCACGACGCATGGCCGACCTTCTACGCTCAAGCAGCGACACCGTCGAAACCATCGCACGTCGCGTCGGATGGACCGACCCCAGCCACGCCTCACGCGCCTTCCGTCAGGTACACGGTCTGTCCCCGCAGCAGTATCGGCAAATCTCTCGACCATAGACGACTGCTCGATACCAGTGGCCGCCAACTGTGTCCTGCCTCACAAGTACGCCGACCACGCCATCGTGCGCGCGAACCTGCGAGGGAAGTAGCCACCACCATGAGCATCAACCCGGGCGAAGCATCAGCATCGACGTCCACGAACGCTGCGGATCCTCGGCGCAAGATAAGCCCGCCGAGCGCCCTGTCTCTCGGCATCATCGTCTGGACCGATGACCCGGAGGTCGAGCCGACCGTGATCGCAGGCCGGAACCCGGTCGCGTTGGCGCGGGCGGTGGCGGTCACGATCCACGAGATGCTCGAAGACTCTGAGGTATATGCCGGGGCGACGGAGTTCCTACAGTCGAATCCGCCGCCGCAGGATTGGGTACTGCCCGAGGACGTGGATGCGTGGTTGGAGGCGCTGCGGGAGGCGACGCCGTACCCGGCGTACTCGTTCCACCACGTACCTCTGACGGGCGGTGCGGACGGAACGAACCACACCGTCATCAACCGCTATCTGCAGCATGCGCTGCAGGAACGCGAGGATGCTCTCACCCCTGACTCGACGCCGAGCTCCGTCGCTGGCCCCTCGTCAGGGCGTCACCTCGCACGCTGACCCGGTGGCGGAGTTTGACGTTTCGGCGCGTGTTTTTGGTGTTTCGACGCGTCATTGCCGGGATGCCTCGCCCTTGACTCGGTTCTGTGCGTACCTCTGGAACAGCACCACCTGTGACACCTGAGCGATCGGGTGCAGTGGCGTGTCCTGTCTATCCGAGTGTGATTGGAGTCTTTCATCATGTCCGATATCACGATCCCCCCTTTGGGGTATTCGTCTGAGCCGCCGCGCCCGCATCGGGTGGTGGTCGCTTTCGATGTCCTCGCTCGCACCCAAGCCGAGGCGCAGCACATGGTCGTTGAGGTGCTGATCGAGGGGCTCGCCGGTCCTCCCGACCAGCTCCGCACAGAAGGCGACCGGGTATTCGGTGAAGACTTCGGCGACGACGTCCCGCACATCCGCTCCTGGACACCCGCAGCTGACGCCGCTCCCACCCCGCCGGTAGCGGTGCCGTCACCCGGGTGGGAGGCGTTCGAGGAGTCGGGGATTCCGGAGATCGTGGCGGAGATGTTCCCACCCGAACCGGGCACCGGTGACTTCCGCCTCCCGGACGGCACGCCCGATCCGGAGAGCTTTGAGGACGCGCATGAGCGGTGGCGGGACGAGTGTCTCTCCCTCGCGGTCCAGGCGTCACGTCTCCCGGAGACTTTGGATCGGTTGGAGCGGGCTGAGCGGGTCCGTGATGGCCTGGTGGATCTGTTGGAGCGGGAGCGGTTGCCGGTGGAGCCGGTGAAGGAGGATTATCTCGTCACGGTCGCCCCGTCGTTCGAGGGCGAGTACGAGGACATGAGGTTCCGATCCGACCACGCCCAGTGGCGGTCCGAGTTCACCGCGACCGCGCTGCGCCGCGAACACGCCCTGCAGGGGCTCGTGGCCAAGGGGGGGGCCGCGGACGATGTTCCTTCCGGAGCGGTTTCACCGTGAGTGGGTGCCTTCGGATCTGATCGCCCTGCAAACCCTCCGTGTACTCGTGGAACGGGAGAAAGCCGGGGAAGGCACACCCTTGCTGGACCGGGCGCAGAGGGAGGAACTGTCAGCGATGCTGTTCGCTGCCGATCCCGACATTCGCGTGGTTGACCCTGACGACCCGGCTGGGGCTGAGTTGTATGCGGGGCAGGCGTCAGACGCACACGACTGGATGCCGCCCGGCGTGTATGACGCGACTGGGTACGACGGAGAAGGCCAGTTCCGGCTCGTCGTGGGCCGTGTCCCGGTCGGGGATGGGGTGACGGCGTCGGCGGCGTTCCCACCGGCCGAGCACGACAGTGTCGTGGTGAACGAGATCGCCCGCATCCTGGAGCAGGACACCGAACAGCACAACACGGCTGAGATTCTTGACCGGATCAACGCCGCGGTCCTCGAAACTGGACGGACGGCTGCCACACCCTCGGATATTCGTGCGCCCGGGCAGGCGCTGACCATGCTGGAACGTGGGGCACTGCTGAGCGAGCTCCTCGCCGAACGGGAACAACACCTGAGCATGGACCCGGACGGCCCCGAGCCGCCATGCCCAGACCGTGGTTCTGGCCGGAGCCTGTAGCAGAAAGTCATCTCTGATCGGTGGAGCTGGAAGCCGGTGTGTTTGACGATTTGGCGCATGTTCTTGACGAAACGGCGCATCCCGCCCAAAAATGCTCGCGGCAACCACGCGACCTCGGGTAGGGGTTGAGGTTCAGAAGGGATGCTCAGAGCGGAGAATCTGCGGCCAGCACGGTTTGTTGACGCACCTTCCCTGTGGATACCGCGCACGAGCCCCGGCCCGTGCCGTGTCCTGAAGGAGGTGCACATGACCATCACCGACCCCACTGCCTGGCCGATGCCCACCAGCCTCCCCAAGGAGCTTGGGAAGGCTGCCGCCGTCTACGCCGCCGCGGGCATCCCCGTGTTCCCCTGCGCACCCGGTCAGAAGCGCCCGCTCACCGCGCATGGGTTCCACGACGCCACCACCGACCCCACGCAGATCGACGCCTGGTGGGGAAGGTATGGGCCTGCTGAAGGTTCGGTTGACTCCTGGACCGCTTTCGAGCGGGAGAGGATACGACTATGCCGAAGAAGTACACGGACGAGTTCAAGCAGACCGCGGTCGAGCTCGTGGAGTCCGGGTTGTCGCAGAAGCAGGTGTGCGCGGATCTCGGGATCTCGAAGTCCGCGCTGCAGGCGTGGGTGCGTGACGCCCAGCTCGTCAGCCGAGGGATCGAGCCGGCTGGTGACGTCGATGAGCGGCGTGAGCAGGCAGCGATGCTGAAGCGGATCAAGGAGCTGGAGACGGAGAACCTGATCCTGAAGAAGGCGACGGCGTATCTGTCGCAGGCGAATCTGAAGCTCGGCGGCCAGGCCCCAAAATGATGTTCCCGCTCGTCCAAGACCTTGCCGCGGCCGGGGTGCCCGTCGCGGTGACGTGCCGGGTTCTGGGGTTCACAAAGCAGGCGTATTACAAGTGGCAGGCGCGTCCGTGCTCACCGCGCGACGAGGACGACGCCCACCTGATCGACGCGCTCCGCGACGCCCACCACGACGATCCCGCGTTCGGGTATCGCCTCCTCGCGGACGAGCTCGCCGCGGACGGGCATGTCGCCAGCGAGCGGCGCGTGTGGCGGTTGTGTTCGCAGGAGGGCATCGCCTCCGAGATCAGCAAGCGCGGGCGCGGGAAGGGCAAGCGCCGTCCCGGGCCGACGGTGCACGATGACAGGGTACAGCGCGTGTTCACCGCGGCGGGGCCGAACGAGATCTGGCTCACCGACATCACCGAGCACTGGACCCCTTGGATTCCAGCAGTCGTCGCAACGCCTATAGGAGAGGTGACGCGATGGCGGAGAAGAGATACACCGAGGAGCAGAAGGAAGAGTTCTTCCGGGTACTCGATCGAGGCGGGACTGTTCGCGCGGCCGCGCGAGCAGTCAGGGTGGACGAGGACGCCGGTTACAACTGGCTGCGCAAGACGGGGTTGACGATGCAGCGGGCGACTCCGCGTGTCTACTCGCCGGAGTTGAAAGAGGAGTTCTTGCGGCTCGTTCGCGAGCGGCAGATCATCTCGACCGTCGCACGTGAGTTGGGCATTCATCGACCGACCGCGTACGCGTGGGCGCGGAAAGTGGGGATATCCACGAGCGAGGCCCGCCGCGTTAACCCCAGGCGCGAGGAGTTCCTGCGCCTTCGGGCGGCAGGGCTCACCCGCGCGGAAGCCAGGGCGCGAGTTGGCGCGGACGCCCGTTCGGCAGCCGACTGGGATAAGGGCATCAGAATCATCAAGCGGGGCCGGGTCTATCCGGATGGTCGTGTCGTGCGCTACCCAGAGCAGAACAATGGGAGCGTGCCCGAACGAAGATCCCGCGCGATCGGCGGAAGCGTCGATCTGAACATCGTGGAGAAAGTCATCGACAGCCGATACGTCAGTCTTCTCGAACGAGAACAGCTTCAAGACCTGCACCGCGCGGGGCTTTCGATCCGCCAGATCGCGGCGGAGATGGGACGATCGCCGTCAACGATCAGTCGCGAGCTGCGTCGCAACACGGTCTCTACCCGCGGCTACATGCCTCACACCGCGCACCGGCTCTCGGTCAAACGCCGCGCCAGGCCGCGACAGCCGAAGATCCTCGCCCACGAACCCCTCCAGTCCTATGTTCAGGCGAAACTGAAGATGAAGTGGTCGCCGCAACAGATCAGCCACCGACTGATCAAGGACTTCCCGGCCGCTCCGGAGATGCGCGTGAGCACCGAGACGATCTACCAGGCAATCTACGTCCACGCCCGCGGCGAACTGAAGCGATCACTCGGACAGCAGTTGCGGCGGGGGCGCGTTGCCCGGAAACCACACCGGCAAGCCGACGCTCGACGCCCACGATTCGTCGACCCGATGAACGCCATCAGTAACCGCCCGTCCGTGGCCGATTCCCGCGATGTCCCTGGGCATTGGGAGGGAGATCTCATCATCGGAGCGCTCGGCGGATCCGCTATGGCGACGCTCGTCGAGCGGTCCACACGCTTCGTCATGCTGGGGCACCTCGGGCGGGATCGCACTGCGGAAGCCGTCCGCGACTCCCTCATCGCGACCGTCCAAGAGTTGCCCTCGTCGTTGCGGGGTAGCTTGACCTGGGACCAGGGCGCGGAAATGGCCGAGCACTGGGCTTTCAGCACCGCGACGAACTTCGACGTCTACTTCGCCGATGCCGGCTCGCCCTGGCAACGCGGCAGCAACGAGAACACCAACGGCCTGCTCCGGCAGTACTTCCCGAAGGGCACCGACCTCGCCATGCACAGCGCTGACGATCTTCTGGCCGTCGCTCAAGAGCTCAACGGACGCCCCCGAAAGTCGTTGGACTGGGACACCCCGGACGAGCGAATGGCTGCTTTACTGAAAGTCTCGTAATCAACGTGTTGCGACGACTGCTGGAATCCAAGCCCGCGAGGGCAAGCTCTACCTCTGCGCGATCAAGGACGTGTTCGGGAACCGGATCGTCGGGTATGCGACCGGGCCGCGGATGACCGCGCGCCTGGCCGTCGCCGCGCTCGAGGACGCCGTCGCCCGCCGCGGGAACGTCGCCGGATGCATCGTGCACTCGGACAGAGGCAGTCAATTCCGGGCCAGGCGGTTCCGGAAGGCTCTGCGGCGCCATCAACTGGTCGGATCGATGGGCAGGGTCGGCGCGGCGGGCGATAACGCGGCGATGGAGAGCTTCTTCTCCACCCTGCAGACCAACGTCCTCGACTCGCGGCGATGGGAGACGCGGACGCAGTTGCGGCTCGCGATCATCCACTGGATCGAGGCGACCTACAACCGGCGTCGTCGTCAGCGCCGGCTGGGGAAGTTGAGTCCGGTCGCGTTCGAGGACATCATGAGATCGGCCGTCGCTCTGGCGGCATGAGGAACGGAGTCAACCGAACCTTCAGCAGGCCCGGTTGCAGCGGATCGAGCAGCACTCCCAGGGCCGGTTGATCCTGCTGTATGAGGATCCGGAGACGTTCGGAGCCGGGCATTTCGTGCTGCATCCCCTACACGGGTCCTCGCCACGGTTCGCGATCGAGGAAAAGTACCCGCCCGGAGTCGACTGGGCTGACGAGGACCGGGTCCCGGTGTCCTGGACGTGGGCATCCGAGGCTCGGCTTCCGCAACCGGATGGGAGCTGGACGTGGGTGACGCTCGCCGAGGGTGAAGTTGCCTCCGCTGACTACGAGACGCTGCTGCACATCACCGGTGGGTGGGCGGACGCACTGGGCGAGCTCATCGCCCGGGAAGAAGCCCTCACCGCTGACCCCATCAGCGATGACGGGGCGGGGCGTTCGGAGCCGGGTCGCACCTTCCTGACATGACCCTTCGACGCCACCGACGCACGCGCACCCAGCAACCCTCCGGAACCCCGAAGCAGGGGGTGGTGGTGCCTGCGGTGCTGCCGCAGATTCTCCTCGAAGCCGTGAACGCGGACACTCTCGTCGTGACCGTGAACGGTAACCGCCTTGCCACTACCCCGATCCGCCGAGGCGAGATCACGGCCACGGTGACGGAGCTCGTCGGGCGCTTCGGATCACCAACCCGGGTGGAGGTGCGAGAACTGGACGGCAGCATCCATGCGGACATCCTCACCCCGCCCGATCCTGTGCCGCGGTCGCCGTTCGCTTCACCGGAAGACGACGCACCCGCACTGGTGACGCTGCCGAACCTTCTGGAGTTCACCGCGAGCGGGTTCGTGCCCGGTGAAGACGTCGCCGTCGCGCTCATCCTGCGCCACAGCTCCGCTGGCCCCACCGGGACGGCACGCGCCCTGATCGAACGTGGAGAGAACCCCGTCATCACCGGTGAGGTGATCCTGCTGGGGCGGATCTCCAGCACCACCTCGGTGCAGCGCATCGACTGACCGCCGGCTCATCCTCTCGTCGTCGTACCTGTTGTCCTGACCCCGCTTCTTTCCCTTCTGCGGGGTCGGGAAGGTGCGTTCACCGTGTCTGGTCCTGCGCAGGCGAAACCCGCCAACGACCTCTTCATCGACATCACCCTCGGCCTGCTCGTCACCGCCGCCGTGTTCACCGGGATCCTGCGCGTCGCAGGCTCCGTGACCGCGTTCCTCACCGGGCTCCCTGAACCGGCCAGCGGGTTCACGACCGGCCTCGCCGTCCTTGCCACCCCAGCAGACCCGGGTGCGGCGCTCGGCGCGGAAGGCCTGAACCCGTTCGCCTACTGGGCAGTCGTCACCCTGTTCCTCAGTGTGCTCGGGACAGCGGGATTCTTCGTGGTTCGGGCGGTTCACCGTTCCCGGTCGAAGACGGACCCGCACCGGCTCGCAGGCACCGCCACCGCCGCCGAGGTCGCCCGCGTCGCCTCCCCGAAGGCCCTGGTGAAGAAGGCCGCGACGTTGCGGCCCTCTCTCACCGGGACGCCAGCCCCGAGCGACGTCGGGTATCTCCTCGGCACGGGGAAGGGAGGGCAGGTGTGGGCGACGGTCGAGGACTCGATCCTGTTGATCGGTCCTCCCCGGTCGGGGAAGGGTCTGCATGTGGTGATCAACGCGATCCTCGACGCCCCCGGCGCCGTCATCACCACCAGCACCCGCCCGGACAACCTCACCGCGACATTGAAAGCACGGGCGAAGAAGGGGAAGGTCGCGGTGTTCGACCCCCAGCAGCTCGCCCCAGGGTTGTCTGCGGGGATGCGGTGGTCGCCGGTGCGGGGCTGCCAGGACCCGCTGACGGCGATGATCCGCGCCAAAGGCCTCGCCACCGCCACCGGATTCGGCGGTGTCCAAGACGCCGGGTTCTGGGAAGGGAAGACCACCGCCGCGATCCAAGCGCTCCTGCATGCCGCCGCTCTCGACGGGAGGGATGCGAAGACCCTGTATCAGTGGGCGCTGAACCCGACCCTCGCCGCCGACGCCGTACGGGTGCTGTCCTCGCATCCTGGGGCGGCGGAGGGGTGGGCGGACAGCCTGGATGCGATGGTGCAGGCTGACCCGCGGACGAGGGATTCGATCTGGCAGGGCGTGTCCCTCGCGTTCTCCGCCCTCGCCGACCCCCGCGTCCTCGACGCCGTCTCACCAAGACCGGGTGAGGAGTTCGACCCCGAGGTCTTCCTTCGCGGCAACGGGACTCTCTACCTCCTGGCGACGGGTGCGGGGGCTGGGGCGTCGTCAGCGCTGGTGGCGGCGTTCATCGAGGACCTGGTTGAGACGGCGAGGAAGATCGCCGCCCGGTCACCCGGTGCCCGCATGGACCCGCCCCTGCTCCTCGCGTTGGATGAGATCGGGAACCTCGCCCCGCTCCCGTCGCTGCCGACGTTGATGGCGGAAGGCGGCGGCACCGGCATCACCCCACTCCCCGTCCTGCAGTCCCTCGCACAGGCCAGGGAGAAGTGGAGCGAGAACCAGGCGAACGCGATCTGGGACGCCTCCATCGTCAAGATCATCCTCGGCGGAGCCTCCAACAGCCGCGACCTCCAAGACCTCTCCACCCTCATCGGCGACCGCGACGAAACCACCAACAGCGTGACGACCGACGCGTATGGGGCGCACTCATCGCAGCGCTCGATCCGCCGCGTCCCTATCCTCCCCCCAGACGTGTTGCGCACGCTCCCGTTCGGCACGGGCGTGGTAATGCTCCGCACCGCCCGGCCCATCATCACGAACCTGCGCCCCTGGCCGTCCCGCGCCGACGCGAAGCAACTGAGAGCTGACCGGGGTGAGGTGGAGCAGGCCCTCCAGGGCGGTGCCCGGTAGCAGGGCCACGACTTCAGGGTGGCGGTCGTACCTGTCCAGTAGCCCCCGCAGTTGCGGGTGTGAGACCGATAGGAGTACTCGCTGATGACCATCCGCACCAAGCAGTCCCTCTCCGGGTTCGTCGCTACGGACCCGGAGCTGACGTTCACGAGCAACGGTGATGCCCGCGTCTACATGCGTATCGGGCAGCCCCAGGCCCGGTTCGAACAGGACGGCACGTTCACCCAGCTCGACCCGGAGTTCACCGACCTGGTGATGTTCCGCAAGTCTGCCGAACTCGCCCATGAGCAGTTCCGTAAGGGCGACAACTTCCTTGCCGAAGGCGAGACCCGCACCTACACCGGCAGTGACGGCGCTGAACGGGAGCAGTTCGTCGCGTCCCGGATCGGACACGACAACAACCTCACCCGCTACACCGTCGACCGCGCCCCGCTCGAACGAGAAGCCCGCAGCAGGAGGCGCCGCTGCGGGAGCAGGTGCAGCAGGCTCTCGCCCAGCGGGAAGCACAGCTCGACCCGGAGCCACCCGCCGCGACCGCGAGCACCGGCGCAGTGCAGCGCGAGGCGGTCGCCCGATAAACCGCGGGTGCGGCGACCAGCCTCCCCACCACCTCCACCTGGTCGCCGCGCCCGCCCCCTGCTCTTCGCCGCGTCCTTCGCGGCTCTCCTTCTTCTTTCTCGCCCTTGTTCCGGGAGCATCCTGATGACCACCGACAACCCCACACCACCTGACCTGCCCGATACAGATCCGACCGCTCAGGGGCCTGACTTCGACGGGATCGACCTGTCCGGGCTGCCCGCAGACGTCGCTGAGAAAGCGAGAGCGTTCGCGAAGCAGACGTTCCAGGCGGACTTGGCGAAGTCGCTCACCGCGGTGGCGCGGCCGATCAACTGGCGCACCCTCCCACCCGCAGACCTCGAAGCCGAGCTTCTCGAGTTGAACGGGTGGGTGGACTGGCTTCGCCACACCTACGGCCTGCCCGCCCAGGTGATCCCGCCGATGTGGCATCGCCACCCCGAACTGCTCTGGGAGCTGTCCGCGCTACGCCAGCACTGGCTGTTCTGCTTCGACCCCCAAGCGAAAGGCAACCAGGCTCTCGCCTGGCACCACGACTTCAGCCTTGCACGGGAGCGGCTGCGGGACTGGGCCACGATCTCCGGCACCCGCCTCGACCGAGACCGGCCCACCCGCATCACGGCCTGGCCCGGCGGGGAAGCTGAGGATTGGACGGAGCCCGACACCACGGAACGACCCGTCGCGGCGCGGACGGACGACTTCCTCGCATTCGTCGCCGAGCAGGTTGCCGCGCGCCGTGAGGAGCAGGACGCAACGATCCGTGACGTGATTGCCAAGGAACAGCAGGCCCGGTGATGGCGGGGAGGCGTCGCCCGTATGAGCGGAAGACCGGGTATGTGCCGCAAGCGGAACGCTCATACGGGATCCGGGTGGTGCACCGGGAGCGTCCGAACATGACCGCGCTGACGGAGTTGTTCGTCCGGTTCACGCTCGCCGAAGCCCACGCCAACCGCGACACCGAGCACGAGCCGGTGACCGTACGACCGGAAGTGCTGAAACTCAGCACGGACCGGGATCTCACTGCCGAAGGAAGGTAACATCACCACCCGCCCAGAACACGCACCGGCGGGGAGAAAGCCGAGGAACCGCCGCCATGCTGTACGCCACTGACACGATCGCACCACCATCCCCGCCCGCGGAAACGATGCTTGCTCCCGCAGTGACCTATCTGCGGGTGTCGACCAAGGAGCAGGCCACCAAAGGCGGACACGACGAGGGCTTCTCGATCCCTGCGCAGCGGGGCGCGAACCACGCCAAAGCCGACACCCTCGGCGCGAGCATCGTCAAGGAGTTCGTCGACGCGGGGGAGTCGGCGAAGAAAGCCGACCGTCCCGCGCTGCGGGAGATGATCGCCTACGTCAAGGCCCACAAGGTCGCGTACTGCATCGTCCATAAAGTCGACCGGCTCGCCCGCAACCGTGCCGACGACGTCGAGATCCACCTCGCCCTCCGCGAGGCCGGCGTGCTGCTGGTATCGGCGACGGAGAACATCGACGAGACCCCATCGGGGATGCTGCTGCACGGGATCATGTCCTCGATCGCGGAGTTCTACTCCGTGAACCTCGCCAACGAGGTCATGAAAGGCCTCGTCCAGAAAGCCTCCACCGGCGGCACCCCCATGCGCGCCCCGATCGGGTACCGCAACACCCTCCACCGCGACGACCTCGGCCGTGAAGTGCGCGGCATCACCCAAGACCCCGATCGGGCACGACTCGTCAAGTGGGCATTCACCGCGTACGCGTCCGGGAACTACAGCCTCGCCCAGCTCCGCACCGAACTCACCAAGAAGGGTCTGCGCAGCGTGCCGACGCCGAAACGTCCCGCACGTCCGCTCGGGCTATCGTCGGTGCACCGGATGCTGCAGAACCCGTACTACAAGGGCGACGTCGTCTACCGCGGCGTCCGTTACGACGGTGCACACGAGCGCCTCGTCGAGCCCGAGATCTGGTACCAGGTGCAGTCCGTGCTCCGCGCCCACGCCCAGTCCGGGGTCCGCACCCAGAAGCACGACCACTACCTCAAAGGCACCCTGTACTGCGGGCGCTGTCGCCAGCGGATGACGATCATCCACGCGAAGAACCGGCACGGGAACATCTACCCGTACTTCATCTGCCTGGGCCGCAACAACAAGCGCACCACCTGCGACATGCCCTACGCACCCGTGGACCGGGTCGAGAAGCTCGTCGCCGACTACTACCGGCGCATCACCCTCACCCCAGCGATGACCGACGCGCTCCGGGGGATGCTCACCCACGAGTTCGACCAGCTCACCGCAGGCACGAACCAATCCATCCGCGACCTCACCGAACGGCGTAAGCAGATCCTCGCCGAGCAGGACAAGCTCCTCGAAGCCCACCTCGCCGACGCCCTGTCCCTGGACCAGCTGAAGAAGTTCCAGACCCGGCTCCGCGCCGAACTTGACGGGATCGAAGCGCAGATCGCCGAGCACCACAACGACTACCAAGGAGCCCGTGCCCTCATCGACGGAGCTCTCGATCTCGCCCGCGACTTCGCAAAGATCTACGAGCGCTGCGACGAGCAGAACAAGCGCCTCGCGAACCAGACCTTCTTCACCCGCATCTACCTGAACGAGGGCGGCACCCTCACCGCCGACACCGCCGCACCCTTCGCCACGATCCTCGACGAGAACACGAAGCAGCAAGCCCTCACCTGGGCCGAAGCACGCTCGTCCTCAGACGAGGAGAGCGATGCTGTAACCCGAGACCTGTTTCTTCAGGCCCGGGTTACAACATCGCTCATTGAGTGCGCGAGGGGGGACTTGAACCCCCACGCCCTAATACGGGCACTAGCACCTCAAGCTAGCGCGTCTACCTATTCCGCCACCCGCGCATTGGGTGTCGGCCCGTCCAGACCCGCCGTGCGGAGCTTTTCGAACCAAGAGAAAACATTACCACCTACGACCGTGCCCGACGAATCATGACATGCCTCGGGCGTGGCGGTGACCCGCGTTCCTACCCGAGGTCGACGCCGAAGATCAGCCCCAGACCGTAGGTCACCGCGGCGGCACCGAAGCCGATCGCCAGCTGCCGCAGCGCGCGCGGAATCGGTGAGGCACCGGACAGCAGACCGACCAGCGCACCGGTCACGCTCAGCGCGATGCCGACGAGCACGAGTGCGACGACCACGGCGGCCATTCCCGACATGCCGAAGATCCACGGCAGCACGGGGATGATCGCACCAGAGGCGAACAGCAGGAAGCTCGACACCGCCGCTCTGAGAGCGCCTCCGACCACTTCGTGCGCGTCACCGGACACGGCGCGCTGCGGCATCTGCCCGCCATTGGCCTCGGCGATCACGCGCCGTGCGCGTTCCATCGCCTCCTCCCCTGCCATTCCCCTGGTCCGATACACGAGGGCGAGCTCGTTCGCGTCGATGTCGAGGTCTGGCAGGTTCGCGTGCGCGAAGTCGCTCGGCTCCGTCGCCTCCAGCAGTTCGCGCTGACTGCGCACCGAGACGTATTCCCCGGCCCCCATCGACAGCGCCCCGGCCAGCAGGCCGGCGACGCCGCTGAAAAGGACGAACTGAGGCGCCGCGCCCGTTGCACCGATGCCCATCACGAGCGCCAGATTGCTGACGAGCCCGTCATTCGCTCCGAACACCGCAGCCCGGAACGTGCCGGAGAGCTTGCGTCGGCTCTTCGCGGCGAGTCCGCGCACGACCTCGTGGTGGATCTTCTCGTCGGCGCGCATCGCCGGCGTCGCCCACGGGTCGGCGTCGTAGGGCGAGCGCGCCTCCGCCTGCTGCGCCATCGCGAGGGTGAACACCGAGTCGAAGCGTCCGGCCATCCACCCGGTCAGCCTGTCGCGCATCCTCGCCTTCGGCAGCTTCTTCGGCTCACCGCCGAGCAGGTCGATCCAGTGCTGCTCGTGGCGCTTCTCGGCGTCCTCGAGCTGCAGCAGGATCTCGCGCTCCTCACCCTGTCGCTTGCGCGCGAGCCGCCGGTACACCGCAGCCTCCGCACGCTCGTCGGCGATGTACTGCGCCCAGCGGCGGCGGTCCGATGCGGTCGGCTCGCTCGGGGTCTGATACTCCGTGTCGTTCACTCGTTCCACGGTATTCGCGCCGTGCCCGCAACACGTCGCAGATCCGCGCATTGACAGCATTTCGGATCCCCGAAGCACGCGCGCCGCACCCTCTGCGACGCCCTCACAGGCACCCGGATGCCGTCAGGAGCGTACGCGACGACGCAGGCTCTGTATGCGCTTCTGCAGCTGTGCCACGGTCGCCTGTGCCACGGCCGGCCCGCCGCAGGTGCGTCGAAGGTCTGCGTGGATCTTGCCGTGAGGATCGCCCGTCTGCCTGGAGTAGAGCCCGACGAGGTTGTTCAGCAGCTGCCGCTGCTCCTTCAGCGTGCGGTGCAGCGGCTCGGGGAGCGCGCTCTGCCCGCTGTCACGCTCTGCGGATTCGCGCACCTCCCGATGCTTCGACTGCCGCTGCGTGCGCTGCAGCAGCAGATCGTGCACGTGCTCCGGCTCGAGCAGGCCGGGAAGCCCGATGAACTCCTGCTCCTCCTCGGTGCCGGGAACGGCGAGCTGGCCGAACTCCCTGCCCTCGAACACGACCTTGTCGAAGTGCGCCACAGAGCTGAGGGCTTCGAACTTCCCCTCCTCCTCTGTGAGCTCGTCCGAGGCCTTCTCCTCGCGCTCCGCGGCGTCGAGCAGGGAATCGTCGAGCCCGTCGCCGTCCTTCTCGCCACGGCCGATGACGTGGTCGCGCTCCCGCTCCATCTCGCCGGCGAGATCCATCAGAGACGGCACGTGCGGCAGGAACACGCTGGCCGCCTCGCCGCGGCGCCTGGCCCGCACGAAGCGCCCGATCGCCTGCGCGAAGAACAGCGGCGTCGACGACGATGTCGCGTACACCCCGACCGCCAGCCGCGGCACATCGACGCCCTCTGACACCATGCGAACAGCGACCATCCACCTGTCGTCGTTCCCCGCGAAGTCCTCGATGCGCCGAGAAGCCGCCTTGTCGTCGGAGAGCACGACGGTCGCCCTTCTGCCGGTGATCGACATCAGCAGCTTCGCGTACGCGCGAGCCGCCGTCTGATCGGTCGCCAGCACGAGCCCGCCCGCATCGGGAACGTGGTGCCGGATCTCGGTGAGCCGTGCGTCGGCCGAGCGCAGGATCTGCGACATCCACTCGCCGTTCGGATCCAGCGCCGTGCGCCAGGCCTGAGACGTGACGTCCTTGATGTTGTCCTGCCCGAGCTGCGCCTCCACCTCTTCGCCGGCCTTCGTGCGCCAGGCCATCTGGCCGGCGTACACGTGGAAGAGCACGGGGCGCACGACGCCGTCGGCGAGGGCCCGCCCGTAGCCGTAGTTGTAGTCGGTGATCGAGGTCATGCCGCCGGCAGTATCCGGCGCGTAGTCGACGAACGGGATCGGCGAGTCATCGCTGCGGAACGGCGTGCCTGACAGCATCAGCCTTCTGGTGGCCGGCGCGTACGCCTCCCGCACGGCGTCGCCCCAGCTGAGCGCGTCGCCGCCGTGGTGCACTTCGTCGAGGATGACCAGTGTGCGCCCCGACTCCGTCAGCTGGCGGTGCACGTACGCCTTCGCGGCGACCTGCGCGTAGGTGACGACCACACCGGCGTACTGCCGCGACGGTGAGACGTCGCTGTTGCGGAAGTTCGGATCGAGCCGGATGTGCGCACGAGCAGCGGCATCCGCCCATTGGGTCTTGAGATGCTCGGTCGGCGCGACCACGATGACACGGTCGATGACATCGTCGCTGCGGAGCTTTCGCGCCATCGTCAGCGCGAATGTCGTCTTTCCTGCGCCGGGTGTCGCAGCGACCAGGAAGTCGCGTTTGTTCGCCAGGTCGTACGCTTCCATCGCCTCGCGCTGCCATGCGCGAAGGTTCTCCGCGGTACCCCACGGAGCTCTCTGCGGATAGGACGGTGACAGCACTCGTCCACGATATGCGAGACCGACGACGTCGAACCTTCGAAGCGGCAGGGCGTCGCCCATCCGGAGCTGGGATAATCGTCGGATGATCCCCGCCGACGCACGTACGCACATCGATGACCTCGCCGCTTTCGTGACCGCTTCGCCCTCGTCGTACCACGCGGCCGCCGAGGTCGTGCGCCGACTGACCGGCGCAGGTTTCGACGCTCTCGACGAGCGCGACGCCTGGCAGGTGCGACCGGGTGGGCGCTACGTGGTGCGGCGCGACGGTTCGGCGATCGCATTCGTCGTCCCGGATGACGCCGGGCCGCTCACGCCGTTCTCCATCGTCGGAGCCCACACCGACTCCCCCGCCTTCAAGCTGAAGCCCAAGCCCACCACCACGGGTCCAGGCGGCTGGTGGCAGCTCGGCGTCGAGGTCTACGGCGGCCCGCTGCTCAACTCGTGGCTCGACCGCGAGCTGGAACTCGCGGGGCGGATCGTGACGCGCGACGGCGTCGAGCACGTCGTGCGCACAGGGCCGCTGCTGCGATTCCCGCAGCTCGCTGTGCACCTCGACCGCGCTGTGAACGAGTCGCTCGCGCTCGACAAGCAGAAGCATCTCGACCCGGTGTGGGGACTCGGCGACGCGGAGTCGGCCGACATCCTCGCCGTTCTGGCGCGCGAGGCCGGCGTGCGGCCTGACGAGATCGCCGGCTACGACATCCTCACGGCCGACACGCAGGACCCGCGCGTGTTCGGCGCCGATGGTGACCTGTTCGCGTCCGGTCGCCTCGACAACCTGCTGTCGACACATGCGGGGCTCATCGCGATAGAGACGGCCGCACCGACGCGGTCGATCGCGATGTTCGCCGCGTTCGACCACGAAGAAGTCGGCAGCTCGTCGCGCTCCGGCGCCGCAGGCCCCTTCCACGAAGACGTGCTGCGCCGCATCGGCGATGCGCTCGGCGCGACGGCGGAAGATCGGGCCCGCGCGTTCGCCGCGTCGCTGCACGTCTCCAGCGACGTCGGCCATGCCGTGCACCCGAACTATCCGGAGCGGCACGACCCCGTGAACCTGCCGATGGCCGGGCGGGGGCCGATCCTGAAGATCAACGCCAACCAGCGCTACGCCACCGACGCCCACGGCGCCGCCGCCTGGAACGCCGCATGCGAGCGCGCCGCGGTGCCGTCGCAGGAGTTCGTCTCGAACAACGCGGTGTCATGCGGGTCAACGATCGGGCCGCTCTCGGCGACGCGCCTGGGCATCCGGACCGTCGACGTCGGCGTGCCGATCCTGTCGATGCACTCCGCACGCGAGCTCACCAGCGTCGTCGACCCCTGGTACCTCTCACGAGCCATGGGTGAGGTGCTCGCCGCGTGACATCGGACGCGCCCGCTCGCGCCAGGCTTCCGCACGAAGCGTGGCGCGAGCACGAGCGCGTCCACATCCGCCGGGCCGATGCCCTCACCGCCGGGCACCGCGAGCGCGCGGCACGCGGCGAGAAGCACCCGGTGTGGGATTTCCTGTTCCAGTACTACTCGTTCAAGCCCGCCGTGCTGCGCCGATGGCATCCGGGCGCCGGCGTGGAACTCGCCGACGCCGCCGACAGCGAGCGCGCCGGATGGCGCTGGTACCGCGAGGGATCGACGCCCGACTCCCTGATTCCGGATGACGCCGGCTACGCGACAGAGAAGCCGCATCTGGCGAGTCTCATCCGGATCATGCTCACCCGCACCGCGTCGAGGCCCGGTCAGTTCGACTGCTTCGGTCTGCACGAGTGGGCGATGGTGTACCGCTCCGATGCGCACAGGCATCCGCAGCCGCTGCGACTCGGGCAGGACGGCACCGACAGCGTCGTGGAGGAACACGAGCTGAAGTGCACGCACTTCGATGCCTTCCGGTTCTTCACTGCAGAGGCGGAACCGCGCAACCGCCTGCGGCCGACGCGCGACACACAGCCGGATCTCGATCAGCCCGGATGTCTGCACGCGGGCATGGACGTGTACAAGTGGGCGATCAAACTCGGGCCGCTCGTGCCAGGCGATCTCCTGCTGGACGCGTTCGAACTGGCCGCAGACATCCGCAGCCTCGATATGCGGGCCGCGCCCTACGATCTGCGCGCGTGGGGCTTCGACCCTGTCCGGATCGAGACGCCGGATGGCAAAGCCGAGTATGTGCGCCGTCAGCGCGGCTTCGCCGAACGGGGCAATGCGCTGCGCCGACGGATCCTCGCGGCGGCCTTCCCTGATACCGCCCCCGCCCCGTCGGCCCAGCGCATCGCTGCTCCGGTACGGGCGGACGCCGCCGCAGCCGCTGGGTAGCGGCCCTTCGCCGCATCTGCGCGACTGTCGCCGGCTAGGCTTCGGCGGGCTGCGGCACCAGGATGCGGTCGTGGCCGGTGTAGATGTTCATGGTGTCACCGCGCAGGAAGCCGACGAGCGTGAGGCCCGCGTCGTCGGCGAGTTCGACCGCCAGCGATGACGGCGCCGACACTGCCGACAGTGCCGGGATGCCCGCCATCAGGGCCTTCTGCACGAGCTCGAAGCTGGCCCTGCCCGACACCATCAGCACAGTTCGGCGCAGCGGCAGTCGGTCGTTCAGCACCGCCCAGCCCACCACCTTGTCGACGGCGTTGTGGCGGCCGACGTCTTCGCGCAGGACGAGCAGCTCGCCCGTGTCCGCGTCGAACAGGCCCGCAGCGTGCAGACCGCCCGTCTTGTCGAAGGCGTCCTGGTTGTCGCGGAGCGTGTCGGGGAGCTCCGCGAGCAGGCGGGCATCGATCGTGAAGGCGTCGCCGGCGACGTCATGGGCCGATTCGGTGCGGACGGCATCGATCGACGCCTTGCCGCACATGCCGCAGGAGCTGGTCGTGTAGAAGTTGCGCGACAGGTCGGTGCTGGGCAGCGCGACGCCATGCGCGAGTGCCACATCGAGCACGTTGTAGGTGTTCTCACTCGCCGAGGCGCCGCTGTCGGACGCCCGGAGCGTGTCCAGCACACTGCGCGGGGCGGCGTCTGCCGCCGCCGGAGCGCCGACCTCCGGCATGCCGAGGCCGTTGGTTCCCGGACCACCGCAGTGGATCGCCGAACGGAAGTCGCCCCCCGTCTTCACCACCCCTTCGGAGACGAGGAATCCCGCCGCCAGCTCGACGTCGTGCCCCGGCGTGCGCATCGTGATCACGAGCGGCTCCCCCGCGATGCGGATCTCGAGCGGCTCCTCCACCGCGAGAGTGTCGGGCCTGCGCCGCTCGCCGTGCGTGAGGGAGACTCTGGTGACAGGCCGCCGCGTCGTGATCCGTCCCATACAGCCATGTTACGCGCGCGTGTGGGCCCCAGCTCCGCGCGGACGGCTCGGGTCAGCCGCCGATGGCGTTCATACCGCGCTCCGGCTGCAGGAACGACGGGTCGTTGATGGCGTGCCCGGGCAGCTTACCCGCGATGGCCGCCCGCAGCACCCGTTCGATGTCGTCATCGCTGCCGCCCCCGCGCAGCCGCGGCACGAGATCGTACTCGTCGTTGGAGAACAGGCAGTTCCGGATCTGCCCGTCGGCCGTGAGGCGCATCCGGTCGCAGTCGCCGCAGAACGGGGCGGTGACGGATGCGATCACGCCGACCGAATGCGAGCTTCCGCCGAGCCGCCAGGTCTCGGCGGGCGCGCCGCCGCGGCCGGGGATCGGCTCCAGCTCCCACCGCGTGCGCAGCGCGTCGAGGATCTCCTCGCGCGTGACCATGCTGTCCCTGCTCCAGGTGTGTCCGGCGTCGAGGGGCATCTGCTCGATGAAGCGCAGCTGCGCGCCGTGTCCCGTGGCGAACTCCACCAGGTCGACGATCTCGTCCTCGTTCACCCCGCGCATGGCGACGGTGTTGAGTTTGAGCGGCTTCAGGCCGCTGCGCGCCGCGGCCGCGATGCCGTCCATCACGTCGTCGAAGCGATCACGACGGGTCAGCTCGCGGAACTTCTCCCGATCGAGCGTGTCGATCGAGATGTTCAGTCGTTTCAGGCCCGCATCGACCAGATCGGGAAGGAACTCCCCCAGCCGGATGCCGTTGGTCGTCATCGCGATCTTCACGGGCCCGTCAGGGGATTCGATGCGTGCGAGCCGCCTGACCACGTCGACGATGTCGCGCCGCAGCAGCGGCTCTCCCCCGGTCAGTCGGAACGTCGAGATGCCGCTGGCTGCGGCGATGCCGGCCACTCGAACGATCTCGTCGACAGTGAGGATGCTCTCGCGTGCCAGCCACTCGTTGCCCTGCTCCGGCATGCAGTACGTGCACCGCAGGGAGCAGCGATCGGTGAGCGAGATGCGCAGATCGCGGTGCACGCGGCCGAAGCGGTCGACGATCGGCCCGCCCAGGGGCCCGTCGAACGTCGCGGGGCGCGCGGCTGCGCCTTCCGCAGGGGCGACTGCGATCGTCGCGCCCAGCGAAACGGCCGTCATGAGCGACTCCTGTGCATCAGACCAGGCTACTCTCCGACAGCGGAAGCGGCACCGCGGTCGGTGACCTGGCGCGTGCCGTCCTCGCGCGGCGAGTGCGCACCGGATGCGCGCGGCCTGCGTGCCGGGCCGATGATCCGCACGCGATCCGCCGGTACGGACAGGCGCACGGGGTCGCCGGGAGCCAGGTGCATGCCGGCGAGCCGTTCGGCGGGGATCTCGGCCGCCACTCGCGGGTTCTCCGTGACGACGCGCGCTCCGGACGGCGTCGACTCGAATCGGACGACCCGTGCCAGCCACTCGCCGGGTTCCGGTTCGGCATCGCGGGCCAGTCGCAGTGCGGCGGTCCACGAGTCGTCGTCGGCGCGCTCCAGGCGCACATCGCTCGGCCGGAACAGCGCCGTGACCCGCTTGCCCTCGTGCGCGTGCCGTCGCGGGGTGCGCGCCAGCGCCGCGGCCTGGGCATCGCGCGTCGACGATGGTGCGTCCCCGTCGACGTGCTCCGCGTCGTCCGCCGACTCGTACCCCGCAGGCAGTGCCCGATGATGCGGCACGACGTGCGCCGCGGCGAGCGGTCCG
Source organism: Frigoribacterium sp. JB110 (assembly GCF_900163665.1). Classification (GTDB taxonomy): domain Bacteria; phylum Actinomycetota; class Actinomycetes; order Actinomycetales; family Microbacteriaceae; genus Microbacterium. The sequence continues at coordinate 124,381 of NZ_FUIA01000014.1, read as the reverse complement.
CCGCCTGCGTCTGCGGAGTCGCTGCCTCCGATGCGAACGGGGCCCTCCGACGCCTTGACCAGGCATCCGCCGCTCGATCCGGTGCCCACGATCCGGTTCAGGCCGGCGACCGTCGCAGCGAACGGCGTCTGCGGGCGCGCGAGCACATCCGCAGTCGGCCCTTCCTGCGTGATGGTGCCCTTCTCCAGTATGAACAGGCGCCGCCCGAGGGCGGCGGCATCGGTGACGTCGTGCGTGACGATGAGAGCGGCGACCCTGGACGAGATCAGCTGCTCCTGCAGCATGGCTCGGATGTCGGCGGCAGTTTCGGGGTCGAGGGACGTGAGCGGTTCGTCGAGGAGCACGGCGCGGGGTGCGGCCGCCAGCGCCCTGGCGATCGCGACACGCTGCTGCTGCCCTCCTGACAGCTCGCGGGGGTGATGGTCGCCCGTGCCGCCGAGGCCGACCTGCCAGAGCCACTCATCCGCCTCGTTGCGGGCGTGTTTGCCGTCGAGGCCGCGCACGCGAAGGCCGAACGCGACGTTGTCGCGTGCGGAGAGGTGCGGGAACAGCCGTGGATCCTGGCTGAGCAGCACCACGTCGCGCTTCTGCGGGCGCACGTGGCGCCGCCTGGTGGCAGCCGTGTCGTTGCCGAACGCCACGGTCCCGCCCGACAGGCGCGTCACTCCGGCGATCGCGCCCAGCAGTGTGGACTTCCCTGCGCCTGACGGCCCCATCACCGCGACGATCTCGCCGTGCTCGACGCGCACGCGTGCGTCGAGCCGGAATCCGGGACGGTTCACGATCACGTGCGCGTCGATCGGCGCGCCGCTCACCCTGTGCTGATTTCCACGGCTCATCGCATCGCTCCCGGTCGCCAGGCCCGCACCAGAAGAAGCACGAGGATCGCGGTCATCAGCAGCAGCAGTGACAGCGCGACCGCCGGTCCCTGCGAGAGCCCTGATCCGTTGAACGCGGTGTAGATCGCCAGCGGCATCGTGCGGGTCACACCCGGCGCGTTCCCCGCGAACAGCGCCGTGGCGCCGAACTCGCCGACCGCACGGGCGAAGCACAGCACCGTGCCGGCGATCAGGCCGGGTGCGGCGAGCGGGAGCGTGATGCGGGCGAGGATGCGCCACCGGCCCGCGCCCAATCCCGCTGCCGCGAGCTCGAATTCGGTGCCGACCGAGCGCAGCGCACCCTCGAGGGCGAGCACGAGGAACGGCAGCGCGACGAACACCTGCGCCAGCACCACGGCCGTGGTGGTGAACGGAATCTGGATGCCGACCTCGGCGAGGAGCGAGCCGCCGGGGCCGGTCGGGCCGAGCAGGAACAGCAGAGCGACACCGCCGACCATCGGCGGCAGCACCAGAGGTATCGTCACGAGCGCCCGCAGCACGGCCGCCACGGCGCGGGCGGAGCGGGCGATCAGAAGAGCGAGCGGCACTCCGAGCACGAGGCAGATCCCCGTCGCCACCAGCGCAGTGCGCACCGAGAGCCACAGCGCCTCAAGGGACGCCGGCGAGGTGACGTCTCCCCAGACCGTCGTCCATTCCACCCGGCCGACGAGGGCGGCCAGCGGGAGGACGAGCATGGCGATCCCGACGAGGGCGGGAACAGCCAGTATTCGGGGAAGCTGCCCCGGCGGGGACGCCCGCCGACGCGGGCCGGCTTCTGTGCGGGCGGTGCCGCTGCGGACGTCGCTCATAGTCCTATCGTGTCGATCCTGCGCCGAATCCGCGGGCCTCCAGCACGGCGCGTCCGCTATCTCCTGTCACATAGTCGACGAATTCGGCCGCGGCATCCGGTTCCGGTGCAGCATCGAGCACGCCGATCGGGTAGCGACTGATCACCTCGTCGGCGCCCGTCGCGTCGAGGACGCCGACGTCGCGCCCGACCACGTCGGTGCGGTAGACGAGTCCGGCGTCGGCGACCTGCGTCTCGACCTTCGTGAGCACGGCGGTGACGTTCTGCTCCTCGCTGGCCGGAGTGACGTCGACGCCGGCGGAATCGAGCAGCGTGCCGCTGGCCGCGCCGCACGGCACCTCGGGCGCGCACAGGACGACGTTCAGCCCCGGATCGGCGAGGTCGGCGAGGTCGGAGACCGGCGTCTCCGCGTCGGGCGGCGTGACGATCACCAGGGTGTTCGTCGCGAAGATGCGCGCCTCGGAGACGTCGTCCGCGATCCGGTCGAAGGTCTGCTCGTTCGCGGTCGCCACGATGTCGGGCGCGGCACCCTCCTCGATCTGCGTGACCAGCACGTTCGAGCCGTCCGTGACGATCGGACGGATGTCGACATCCGGATGCTCCGCCTCGAAGGCGGCGGCGATCTCCTCGAAGGCGCCCTGCAGCGATGCGGCCGCGAACACCGTCACCGGCGTGCCGTCGCCGTCGGCCGGTCCGGCGCACCCCGCGAGCAGCACGCCGGATGCCGCCGCTGTCGCGGCCACCAGACGTCTCATCCTCACCCGCCCATCCTGCCATCAGCGGAGACGGCCCCCGGTGCGCCCGTCGCTCCGCCGCCGGAGTGGTGGCGCACTGTGCCGCGCCCCAGCGGACTGCCGCGGCGCTGTGGCGCAGAGCGGCACACGGGGATGGGAGGGCGTCGGTCGGGAATCCGGCATCGGACGAACGACCGGCACCGGATGAGCGACGGGCGCTCCTCGGGCGGGGAGCGCCCGGATGACCGTGGTGCGGCCTACCCTGGAGACATGCCGTTCCCACCGCTCGTCGACCCCGTCGCTTCGCTCTCCGAGGCGGAGCGAACCCGCACGGCGCGTCATCTCACCCTCGCGGGCTTCGGCGAGGACGCGCAGCGGCGACTCGCGAACGCGCACGTCGCACTCGTGGGCGCGGGTGGACTCGGCTCCCCCGCCGTTCTCGCGCTCGCCTCGGCAGGCGTCGGCACGCTCACCGTGATCGACGATGACGTGGTCGAGGTCTCGAACCTGCAGCGCCAGGTGATGCACCGGCACGACGACATCGGTGCACCGAAGGCGCTCAGCGCCGTACGCACGGCCGCGGACCTCTCGCCGGAGACCGACGTGCGCACGGTGATCCGGCGCCTCGATGCCTCCAACGCGGTCGAGCTGCTCAGCGGCGCCGATGTGGTGCTCGACGGTGCCGACACGTTCGAGACGCGGGTCGACGTGGCCGCCGCGTGCGAGCGGCTGGGCGTGCCGCTGGTGTGGGGCGTGATCCAGGAGTTCACCGCCCAGCTGACGGTGTTCTGGTCGACTCCGCCGGACGGACGCTCGCCCGTGCTGCTCGACGATCTGTATCCCGCAGGCAGCGCGGGAGAGGTTCCGACGTGTGCCCAGGTGGGCGTGCTCGGGGCGATGTGCCTGCAGGTCGGGGCGGCGATGGCGATGCAGGCGATTCAGCTCATCGCAGGAATCGGCGAGCCGCTGCTCGGGCGGGTGATGCTCTTCGACGCGCTGCGATCCCGCTCGCGGGAGGTCCCGCTCGTCGGCGCGGCCGCGCAGGCGCGCGACAGCGCGGACGACGTCTCCCCTGCACCCTCACCATCGGGGCCGTCCGATGCCGATGCGCCGGTGTCTGTCGGCGCCACGGCAGGCTCGCCGCAGTGCGCCCGCAGCATCAGGGCGCGCGATCTCGACGCCTTCCTCGCGGCAGGTGCCCCGGGGGCGATGCCGACGCTTCTCGACGTGCGCGAACCCGACGAGATCGCGGCGGATGCCCCGTTCTCCGACGCCGTGAGCATTCGGTTCGGTGAGGTCGTGGCCGATCCCGGCGCTGCCGCCGCGCGCTTGGGCGAGCGGCCGGTTGCGGTGATCTGCCGATCCGGTGTGCGTTCGAAACGGGCGGCGACGGCGTTGACAGCCGCGGGCGTCGACTGCGTGAGCGTCGCCGGTGGCCTCGATGCCTGGCACACGACGGCGCAGCGGAGCGCGATCCGATGAGCATGCGCTCCGTCGAGGAACAGCGCGCACGTGTGCTCGCCGAGGTGCGCCCGACCGAGAGGGCCGCGGTTCCGCTCGCCCTCGCGGCGGGGCTGACCCTTGCCGAGCCGATCACGGCGCGCGTGCCGATCCCGGTGTTCGACAACTCCGCCATGGACGGCTTCGCCGTGCGCTTCGACGATGTCGCCGAAGCATCCGCCACGGCACCCGTCACGCTGCGGGTCGTCGCCGACGTGCCGGCGGGCAGCGCAGACGACCCCGCCATCCGGTCGGGTGAGGCTGCGCGCATCATGACGGGAGCGGCCGTGCCGGCCGACGCCGACGTGATCGTGCCGTTCGAGCACACCGCGGGCGGCCTTGCCGATTCGATGACCGAAGCCACGGTGACGCAGGCGCCGAAAGCGCGCGCGGCACACATCAGACGACGCGGCGAGGACCGCGAGCCAGGTGACACGATTCTGGAACCCGGTTCGCCGCTTGCCGCGTTCGCCCTCTCCGGTGCGGCCGCCGCGGGTGTCGACGAGGTCGTCGTCGCAGCGCGGCCTCGCGTGCTGGTGATGTCGACCGGGTCCGAACTCACCGGTCCCGGCGCTCCCCTGCGGCGCGGCCAGATCCCCGAGTCGAATTCGGTGCTGCTGGCGAACCTCGCACGCGAAGCGGGTGCGGAGCTCGCCGCAGTCGCGACCGTCGACGACGCCCCGGAGGAGTTCGTCCGGGCGCTCGACGAGCATCCCGATGTCGACGTCGTGATCACGTCCGGCGGCGTCAGCGCCGGTGCGTACGAGGTGGTCAAGAACGTGCTCGGCGGCACGATCGAGTTCACCAAGATCGCCATGCAGCCGGGCAAACCGCAGGGCTTCGGCAGGCTGCCGTCCGGGGCGCTCATGTTCGCTCTGCCGGGCAATCCGGTCAGCGCCGCCGTGTCGTTCGAAGTGTTCGTGCGGCCGGCGCTGCTCGCCATGCAGGGTCGCAGCAGCATCGACCGTCCGGTCATCCGGCTCCGTGCGTCGCTGCCCTGGCGCCCCCCGCAGGGGCGACGGCAGTACCTGCCGGCCTCGATCGATCGAAGCGACCCCGCCGGCTGGTCCGTGCGCCCCGCCACAACCGGCGGTTCCGGCTCCCACCTGGTAGGAGGACTAGCGGTCGCCGAGGCCATCGCCGTCGTCCCCGCCGAGGTCGACCATGTCTCGGCCGGCGATCCGGTCGATGTCATGCTTCTGTCCTGACTCGCGAGAGAATCGACGCATGAGCGCAGACTTCACTCACATCGACTCCGCCGGGCACGCGCGGATGGTCGATGTCACCGCAAAGACGCCCACGGTCCGAGCAGCGACGGCACGCGGGCGCGTCACTCTCGCCGCCACGACGATCGCGGCGCTGCGCGACGGTTCGGTGCCGAAGGGCGACGTGCTCGCGGTGGCACGCATCGCCGGCATTCAGGGCGCGAAGAAGTGCGCCGAGCTGCTGCCTCTCGCCCACGTCATCGGCGTGCACGGAGCGAACGTCGACCTGGAGATCACGGACGCGGCCGTCGAGGTCACCGCGACCGTGCGCACCGCCGACCGCACGGGCGTCGAGATGGAGGCGCTCACCGCCGTATCGATCGCAGGGCTGGCGATCGTCGACATGGTCAAAGGCATGGACCGCTCGGCCTCGATGACGGACATGCGCATCGTCGCCAAAGAAGGCGGCCGGAGCGGATCGTGGACGCGCGACGGCGAATGACGCCGAACGACGGCTCGGCTCCGAACGGCGCCGTCGAGGGCATCGTCCTCGCCGGCGGACGGGCATCGCGCCTCGACGGCATCGACAAGCCTCGGCTCCGCGTAGGTGACGGGACGCTCCTCGACGGCGTGATCCGAGCGCTCAGGGATGCGGGTTGCCGGCGCATCGTCGTCGCGGGGCCCGCCGCCGAGGAGACGGCAGGCGACGACGTCGAGTGGGTGCTCGAGGACCCGCCGTTCGGTGGGCCGGTCGCCGGGATCGCTGCCGCGCTCGAGCACATCACGTCCCCTGAGGTGTTCGTTCTCGCCGGCGACCTGGCAGCTCCCGCAGAAGTCGTCGCTCGACTGCGCGAACACGCCCCCTCGTCGTCGCGGCCCGACGCGGCGACGGGCCGGACGGTCTCAGACGACGCGAGTGCGCACGAGGACGGCCGCTGCCTCTCCGATCCGGACGGTCGCGTGCAGTGGCTCGCGGGTGTGCACCGCACGATCGCACTGCGGGATGCCCTGGCCGCCTTGCCGAACGGCGGTCGTGACGCGTCTCTGCGGCAGCTGCTGCGCGGCATCCGGATCACCACCATCACAGCCTCCACCGAAGCTGTGCGCGATGTGGATACGTGGGACGATGTGGAGACCGCACGGCGCGAGCGCGCCGAGCGAAGGGAGTGATGACATGACTGATTCGCGGACGCTTCCCCCCGAGGCTCTCGACGAGTGGACCCTCGCCGCCTGCGAGCGGCTCGGTCTCGACCGCGACGCGGTCTCGGTTCCGCTGATCCTCGATCTCGCGCGCGACATCGCACACGGCGTCGCTCGCCCGGCCGCACCGCTCAGCGCGTTCCTCGCGGGCCTCGCCGCCGGACGTGCGGGCGGCAGCTCCGACGAGCAGGAGCGCACGGTGCGCGAACTGGTCGCGCTCGCCGAGACCTGGGGGGCCGACCGGTGACGACCGTGCGCTACTTCGCTGCCGCTGAGGAGGCGGCCGGGCGCGCAGAGGAGCGCCGCGATGAGCCCACGCTCGCCGCGCTGCGCGATGCGCTTGCGGCCGACCACCCCGACCTCGAGCCGATCCTCCCGCGCTGCGCTGTGCTGATCGACGGTCGCCGCCACGACGACGACGCCCCGCTCACCCCCGGAGCGACCGTCGACATCCTTCCGCCCTTCGCCGGCGGCTGACCCCCGCTCGCGAACCGCATGGAGTTCGTCGAGATGCCCCGAAATATGTGTGCATCTCGACAAAGCCCAGGCATCTCGCGAGCTCGTTCGGGGGCTGTCAGCCGCCGAGGCCCTTCCACGCGGCGGTGCCGTCTGCGGCGAGCTGACGCTTCCACACCGGGAGTTCGCGTTTGATGTCTTCGATCACCGCGCGGCACGCGTCGAACGCCTCCGCGCGGTGTCCAGCCGAGCAGGCGATGACGACCGCGGCATCTCCCACCACGAGCCGACCGATGCGGTGGCTCACCGCGACCTGTGCACGGTGCGCGGAGGCCGCGCGCTGGGCGATCTCGTGCAGCGTCGCCTCGACATCCGGATGAGCCGTGTACTCCAGCGCCGTGACGGCGCCGGACGCATCCGGATCGTGATCGCGCACGCGACCGACGAAGGACGTCTCCGCCCCGGAAGCGGGGTCGGCGACGGCCGCGAGATGCTCGCCGACATCCAGCGCGTCGCTCGAGACCCTGGCGATCCTCACCCCGGTCATGCGTGCTCTCCGTCAGAACGATGACCCCCGCCGTCGATCTGCGAGACGACGTGACGCGCGACGGACAGGATCACGGGCATCCCCTCGCGCACCGCGGACGGCGAGCCCGGCAGATTCACGATGAGCGCGCCGGCGGAGACCCCGCTCAGACCGCGCGAGAGCATACCGGCAGGAAGCGCCGCGGCGCCGATCCGGCGCAGTTCCTCGGCGATGCCGGGGAGCTCGCGATCGAGCACGCGCCTCGTGCCCTCCGGTGTGAGGTCGCGCGGCCCGACGCCCGTGCCGCCCGTCGTCACGACCAGGCGCGAACCCGCGCCGATCGCCTCGCGCAGCGCGGCTTCGACGCTGTCCTCGCCATCCGGCACGATGCGCTGATCACCGCAGGCGAACTCCGCCTCCTGCAGCGCCGCAACCGCGAGCGGCCCTCCGGCATCCTCCCGCTCTCCCGCCGCGGAGCGGTCGCTCACTGTGATGACCGCGGCGCGCACCTCGTCGCTCACGCGCGGCGCTCGAGCCGAACGATGACCGCCTTCGACGTGGGCGTGCCGCTCACGTCGGCGATCGATTCGAGCGGCACCAGCACGTTGGTCTCCGGGTAGTACGCCGCCGCATTGCGTCGCGGGGTGTCGTAGGCGACGAGGCGGAACGCGTCGGCGCGGCGCTCTTCGAGGCCGTCGCGCCCTTCCCACTCCGAGACGAGGTCGACGATGTCGCCGTCGGCGAAACCGAGATCGGTGATGTCCTCCGCGTTGATCAGTACGATGCGCCGCCCGCCCTTGATGCCGCGGTAGCGGTCGTCCTTGCCGTAGATCGTGGTGTTGTACTGATCGTGCGAACGCAGCGTCTGCAGCAGAATGCGCCCCTCGGGGATGTGCGGGTACTCCAGCTCGTTCCCCGTGAACATCGCCTTGCCCGTCGCCGTCGCGAACTCGCGGCCGTCGCGCGGCCCGTTCGGCAGCAGGAACGTGCGCCCTTTCTGGATGCGCGCGTCGTAGTCCTCGAACCCGGGCACGACGCGGGAGATGTGGCTCCGGATGCCGGAGTAGTCGTTCTCGAGAGAGACCCAGTCGGTCTGCGGCGCGTTGTCGCGCCCGTCGAAGACGAGCGCGCACAGCCGGGCGATGATGGCGGTCTCGCTCAGCATGTCCTTCTTGGGCGGGTCGAGCCGCCCTCGCGAGGCGTGCACGGCGCCCATCGAGTCCTCGACGGTGACGCGCTGGTCGGCGCCGCCCCTGGTGTCACGGTCGGTGCGCCCGAGCACGGGCAGAATGATGGCGCGACGACCGGTGATCACGTGCGAGCGGTTCAGCTTGGTGGAGATCTGCACGGACAGGTTGGTCTGCCTGATGCCTTCCTCGACCACTGCCGTGTCGGGCGTGGCGCTGAGGAAGTTCCCGCCGAGCGCCATGAAGACTCGTGCCCGGCCCTCACGCATCGCGGCGATGGCGGCGACCGTGTCGAAACCGTGCTCGCGCGGCGACGAGAACGAGAACTCCTCGTCGAGCGCGTCGAGGAACGTCGCCGGCGGCTTCTCGTAGATGCCGACGGTGCGGTCGCCCTGCACGTTGGAGTGCCCGCGCACGGGGCACACCCCGGCGCCCTCGCGGCCGATGTTGCCCTGCAGCAGCAGCACGTTCACCACGTCGCGCAGTGTCGCGACGGAGTGCTTGTGCTGGGTGAGTCCCATCGCCCAGCACACGATCGTCGATCCCGACAGGCGCACCTGCTCGGCGATCGCCCGCATCTCGCCCTCGCTGACCCCCGTCGCCGTCTCGAGCTCGCGCCATGTGACGCCCGAAACCGAGGCTGCGTACGCGTCGAAGCCCGACGTGTGCGCGTCGACGAACGCTCGGTCGACGACACCGGGCGTCTCCGCTTCCTTCTCCAGCAGGTGCTTGCCGATCGCCTGGAACAGCGCCTGGTCGCCGCCCAGCCGCACCTGCACGAAGTCGTCCGCGAGCTTCGTGCCTCCGAGCAGCACGCCCTGCGGTGTCTTGGGGTCGTTGAAGTGCATCAGCCCGGCCTCGGGCAGCGGGTTCACGGCGATGATGCGCGCGCCGTTGTTCTTCGCCTTCTCCAGCGCCGCCAGCATGCGCGGATGGTTCGTGCCGGGGTTCTGACCGGCCACGATCAGCAGATCGGCCTTGTGCATGTCCTCGATCGAGACGGTTCCCTTGCCGATGCCGATCGTCTCGCCGAGCGCCGATCCGCTCGACTCATGGCACATGTTGGAGCAGTCGGGCAGGTTGTTCGTGCCCAGCCCGCGCACGAGCAGCTGGTACAGGAACGCGGACTCGTTCGATGCGCGCCCCGAGGTGTAGAAGATCGCCTCGTCCGGGTCGTCGAGGCCGCGCAGCTCGTCGGCGATCGTCGTCAGCGCGTCATCCCACGAGATCGGGCGGTAGTGCGTCGCCCCTTCGTCGAGGATCATCGGCTCGGTGAGCCGCCCCTGCTGGCCGAGCCACCAGTCGTCGTGGCCCTGCAGGTCGGCGATCGAGTGCTCGGCGAAGAACGCAGGTTCCACGCGGCGGACCGTCGCCTCTTCGGCCACCGCCTTCGCGCCGTTCTCGCAGAACTCCGCGGCGTGCCTGCGGTCCTCCTCGGGCCACGCGCACCCTGGGCAGTCGAAGCCGTCCTTCTGGTTGACCCGCAGCAGCGTCCTCGCGCTGCGGACGATGCCCATCTGTTCGACAGCCATCTTCATCGAGTGCAGGACGGCCGGCACGCCGGCGGCCTCTGTCTTGGGGGCCCCGACTGTCACCTTCGACTCGTCGATGTCCTGCGTTGGTGCCTTCTTCGCCATGTCCCCATGATATTCCTTCGAGGCATTCCGCGCGCCCCGTTCGATGTCTGGAGAATCGATCCGTGTCGATTCGATGCCTGGGAGAGCGATCCGTGTCGATGCGTCCGCGGCCCGCGCGCTGATGGGCGGAGGTATCGTCGAACAGGTGACGGATGAGCGGACGGCCAGGCAGCAGCTGAGCGCCCTCACGCACGACCGCACGCTGTTCGCCGACTGGCTCGGCGCACTCGGGTTCAGCGACGATTCTCGCCCCGCCGCCGTGCTGGTGCTCTTCGGCGTGCTCGACACGGTCGCGGCCGACCATGACGCCCGCACCCGCGCGGTGTCGGCCGACCTCGACGTGCTGCTGCTCGCCCGCGCGGAGACGCTCAGCTCCCATGCCGGCCAGGTCGCGTTCCCCGGCGGACGCATCGATCCCGGCGACACCGGCCCGGTGGACGCCGCCCTGCGCGAGGCCGTCGAAGAGACCGGGCTGGACCGTGACGGCGTGGAGATCCTGGGCACGCTGCCCGAGCTGCCGCTGCCGTACTCGTCGCATCGTGTCACGCCCGTGCTCGGATGGTGGGCCCGACCCACGCAGGTCGGCGTCGTCGACGAACGGGAGTCGTCATCCGTGTTCCGGGTGCCGGTCGCCGACCTGCTCAACCCTGCGAATCGGTGGTCCACCCGCCTGCGCCGCGGCGGCGAATCGCTCACCGGACCGGCATGGTTCGTGCACGCGGACGGACAGCGCCAGCTGGTGTGGGGGTTCACAGCAGGCGTCCTCGACCGGGTGTTCACCAGGCTCGGCTGGACGGAGCCGTGGGACGAGACGAGATACATCGACCTGTAGTGCGCTGGGACCGACCGCCGAGATGCGCACATTTGCGACATCCGGGCGTCGACAACGGCGCATCTCGGCGATATGTGCGCATCTCGGCAGCTGGGGCCAGCCGCCGGTGAGGTGAGGCGGGATAGCCTGGTGGGGTGCGCCTGGAGTCTCTGTTTCGCGTCGTCGACCGTCTTGCCGGCGGGCGCGACCGGAATCACCGCGTACCCGGCGCCTCGCACGACGCCGCACGACGCGGGCTCGTCCTCGTCGCCGCGATTCTGATCGTCTGCACGCTCCTCGGCGCCGGCACGGTCCTCGCCGTCGTCTGGCTGCACCTCGCCGGGCACACCGTCACGCTCCCCGTCTGGATCCGCGGCCTGGTCATCCTCGCCATCACCGCCTCGCTGTTCTACTTCCTCTGGCGGGCATGGCTCGGGTGGTACTGGGCGTTCCGCCGTCTGCAGCTGTTCACGCGCATCTTCCCCGTCGTCGCACTGGCGCTCTCGGCGATTCCCGGGTTCTTCCCGGTCTGGATGATCGTCGAACAGCTCGTCTTCGCCGCCCTGCTGATCGTCGCCGCCGTCATCCTGTCGACGACGGCGATGCGGCAGGCGTTCCCCAAGCCCGACCGCGCCTCGCGCAGGCGTCGCGTCGCCCATCCGGGCGCTCCCGGTTAACGCCCCTCATCAAGGAGGAACCATGCCAACCATCGTCAAGGCCTATGGTGCTCACAGCGCCACCGAGAAGATCGTCCCGCTCGAGATCGAGCGGCGCGATGTCGGACCGCACGACGTGATGATCGCCATCCGGTACGCCGGCGTCTGCCACAGCGACATCCACACCATCCGGGGCGAATGGGGCCCGATCGCCTACCCGCAGGTCGTCGGTCACGAGATCGTCGGCGAGGTCACAGAGATCGGTTCCGACGTCGCCTCGCACCGGGTCGGCGATCGCGTCGGCGTGGGCTGCATGGTGAACTCCTGCGGTCAGTGCACGTACTGCCTCGACGGCGACGAGCACTTCTGCGAGAAGGGTGCGATCGACACGTACACGGCGACGGACGTCGACGGCACGATCACGCAGGGCGGCTACTCGACCCACGTGGTCGTCGACGAGAAGTTCGTGCTGCGCGTGCCGGAGTCGATTCCCTACGAGCAGGCCGCTCCCCTGCTGTGCGCCGGCATCACGACGTACTCGCCGCTCACGCGCTGGGGCACGGGCCCCGGCACGAAGGTCGCCGTCGTCGGCATGGGCGGTCTCGGCCACATGGCCGTGAAGATCGCCGTCGCGATGGGAGCGGATGTCACCGTGCTCTCGCGCACGCTCGCCAAGCGCGACGACGCTCTCGCATTCGGTGCGACGGCGCACGTCGCCACCGGCGAGGAGGGCGCGCTGCGCGAGCTGAAGCGCTCCTTCGACCTCATCATCAACACGGTCAGCGCTCCGCTCGACATGAACGCCTACCTTGCGACTCTCAGGCCTCAGGGCACGCTCGTCAACGTCGGCGCACCACCCGAACCGCTCCCGGTGCAGGTGTTCTCGCTGATCGGCGGCGGCAAGTCGTTCGCCGGTTCGAACATCGGCTCCATCAAGGAGACCCAGGAGATGCTCGACTTCTGCGCTGAGCACTCCATCGCGCCGGAGACCGAGCTGATCTCGGCCGATGCGATCAACGAGGCATACGAGCGCGTGCTGTCCAGCGACGTGCGCTACCGCTTCGTGATCGACACCACGACGATCTGATCCGAACGAAACGGGCGCCCGATCTGATCGGGCGCCCGTTTCGCGTGCGCGGTGCGGTCTGAACCGCTCCTTCGCCGTCAGCCCTTGACGGAACCGGACATCAGCCCGCCGATGAAGTACTTGCCGAGGATGATGTAGACGATCAGCGGCGGCAGCGATGCCAGCAGCGCGCCGGCCATCGACACACCGTAGTCCTGCAGCACCGACCCGTTCGCGAGGTTGTTCAGCGCGAGCGTCACCGGCTCGTTCTGGCTGGAGGCGAAGAACACCGCGAACAGGAAGTCGTTCCACGCATTGGTGAACTGCCAGATCAGCACGACGACGAAGCTGGGAATGGAGATCGGCAGGATCACCGACCAGTAGGTGCGCAGCATGCCCGCCCCGTCGACGCGCGAGGCCTCGACGAGCTCGTGCGGAACGGTCACGTAGTAGTTGCGCATGATCAGCGTTGTGATGGGGATGCCGAACACGACGTGCAGCAGGATCAGCGCGGGCACGCCGCTCGGCACGTGCATCGTGGTCATCAGCTGCGACAGCGGGATTATCACCGCCTGATACGGGATGAACATGCCGAACAGGATGCAGGCGAACACGATGTTCGCCCCACGGAACGCCCAGCGCGAGAGCACGAACCCGTTCAGGGAGCCGAGCACGGACGAGATGATCGCCGCAGGGATCACGATCTGGAACGAGCGCAGAATCGACGGCCACAGCGCAGTCCACGCCGCCTGCCAGTTCGCGAGCGTCCACTCCTGCGGCAGTGCCCATGCGCGTACGGGCGACGCATCGCCCGGTGCCTTGAAGCTGGTGATCAGCAGCACGTACACGGGTGTGAGCACGACGATCACGAACAGGATCGCCAGCACATACCTGACGGTGCGCCAGGCTGTGCGGCTCGTCTTCGCTCTGCCCGCCGAGCTCGGCGGCGCAAGGGCGTTCGTCGTCACGATGGCTGTTGCGCTCATCTGGCGTCCTCCTTGCGGTTGGTCCACCACAGGTACGGGATGATCACGACGGCGACGATGACCAGCAGGATCGTGCCGACTGCGGCCGAGTTGGCGTAATCGAAGCTGTTCTTGAACACGAACATGTCGATCGCGGGGACCTTGGTCTGGTAGTTGGAATGGCTCGAGATCGACATGATCAGGTCGAACGACTTCAGCGACATGTGGCCGATGATCACCAGCGCGGACAGTGCGATGGGCGCCAGCTGCGGGAAGAGCACGTATCGGTACAGCTGCCACTCACTGGCGCCGTCCATCCTGGCCGCCTCACGCAGCTCATCCGGTATGCCGCGGAACCCCGCGAGGAACAGCGCCATCACGTATCCGGACAGCTGCCAGATCGCCGGCAGCGCGATCGCCGCGATGCCGAAGGTGATGTTGTTCCACCATGGGTTCTGCAGCGCATCCAGCCCGATCATCTGGAACAGCCGGTTCAGGCCGGATGCGTCCTCACCCTGGTTGCTGTTGAGCAGCCACCGCCAGACGACGCCGCTCGCAACGAACGACACCGCCATCGGGAACAGGTAGACCGACCGGAAGATGCCCTCGCCCTTCTGCGGGCGCTCCAGGATCCACGCCCACAGGAAGCCCATCACCATCGCGCCCACGAGGAACACGACGGTGAACAGCACGAGATTCCACAGCGAGTGCTGGAAGTCGTCGGTCTTCAACAGCGTCACATAGTTGTCGAACCACACCACCACCGACGGCTGCTGACCCGTCGCCTGCGCCGCCGAATGGTTGTCCGTGATCGACGTGGCGAAGTTCGCCGCGATCAGCCCGTAGACGAAGACCGCCATGAGGATGAGCGACGGCGCGAGCAGCAGCAGCGGCGGCCCTATCTTTCGGATTCCCTTCATCGGGAATGTCTCCTCTCCCCGCGGTGCCGGGGCGGCCTCACAGACCGCCCCGGCACCGGCATCGGGATGTCGATCACTCGCCCGCCGCGGCGGCGAGCTCCTCCTGGTACGTCGCGAGATCGCTCGCGCCGGTCGTGAACTTGCTGGTGGCATCCGTGATCTGGTTCAGCACCGAGACCGGTACCGCCGCACCGTGCGCCAGCGACGAGACGATCGCGTCGCTCTGGAACGACTCGACCGCTGACTGCTGGTACGCGCCGAACTCGCTGGTGTCGGCATCGGTGCGCGCGGGGATCGAGCCCTTCGCCATGTTGAACGCCTCCTGGCCCTCAGCCGACGACACCGACTCGAGCCACGCCTTCGCACCCTCGGGGTGCGGCGCCCCGACCGGCAGCGTGAAGCTGTCGGCGAGGAAGTCGAACACGCCGTCCGTGCCCGGCACCGGGAAGTAGACGTAGTCGGCGGGAGCTTCGGCACCGGCCTCCTGGAAGGCCGCCTCCGCCCAGTCGCCCATCACGTTGAACGCGGCCTCGCCGTCGATCACCTGCTGGGTGGCGTCCGGCCAGTCGAGGCCGTCGCGGTCGTCGTTCGTGAAGCTCATCAGCGTCTCGAAGTCTTCGAGCGCCGCTGTGACGTCCGCCCCGGTCCAGTCGGTCTCGCCCGACCAGAGACCCTCGTAGCCGTCGGCACCGAGGCCGGCGAGCAGCACCGTCTCGAGGAGGTTCACCTGCGTCCATGGCTGAGCCACCGACAGCGCGGTCGCCCCTGACGCGTCGATCTCCTCGAGTGCGGCGATCCACTCGTCGAGTGACGCGTACTCCGCCTCGGGGTCGAGGCCCGCGTCGGAGATGACCGACGGGTTGCCCCACACCACGTTCGCGCGGTGGATGTTCGCCGGAACGGAGTAGATCGCCCCGTCGACGGTGAGCCTGTCGATGAGATCGGCGGGGAACGCGTCGTTCAGGCCGAACTCCTCGTACAGATCGGCGACATCCTCCACCTGAGCGGCATCGATGTAGTCCTGAAGCTCAGCACCGGCGTGCGCCTGGAAGGTGTCGGGCGGGTCTCCCTGCTGCAGCCGCGACTGCAGCAGATCCTTCGCCGTCGATCCGGCGCCGCCTGCGACCGCGCCGTTGACGAACTTCGTATCGGGGTGCTGGTCGTCGAAGACCTCGACGAGCGCGTCGAGGCCCGCCTTCTCGCTGCCCGCAGCCCACCAGGTGAAGACCTCCACCTCGGCGTTGCCGCCGCCTTCACCACCGTCGCCCCCGTCGCCCCCGTCGCCTCCGCCGCAGCCGGCGAGTCCGAGCGCCAGGGCGGAGGCGCCCGCGGCGACCATCAGAATGCGATTACTCTTCATGGGATATCTCCACCTTCATTGCCTGGAGTCGTGTGATCAGAACGCTCTTCGTGAGAGCACGCCCGCACTCGAGGTGCGAGCGCCCCCACATTGAACACCCGGATGGAGCCGCGCGGCTCGCGTCAGCGGGATCGTGACCCATCCGAGATTCGCTGCGGGTGCGGGGGTCATCTGGGCCCCCTGTTCGACGATGCCCGCGCGACGAGTCGCATGGGCAGTTCGACGTTCTCTGCCGGGTGCGCCCTGTCTGCGAGCCTCCCGGTGGCCAGGCGCGCGGCGCGCCTGCCGAGTTCTTCCACGTCCCCCGTGACGACGGTGATGCCCAGCACGCGGGCCCACTCGACGTCGTCGAAGGCGACGATGGCCGGGCGAGAGCCGTGCTCGATCGGGGCGAGCTGCTCCGTCATTCCCAGCAGGATGCGGTTGTTGCCCGCGACGAGCGCCGTCGGCGGTTCGTCCAGCGCCAGCAGCTCTGCGGTCCGCGCTCTCGCGGAATCGACGTCGTGCGCATCCGTGCGCAGCAGTCCGCGCCAGGTGCTCGCCTCGCTGTCGAGGACGTCGCCCATGCCGTCGAGGCGACCGCGGAACGTCGGCAGCCAGCTGTAGTCGCCGATGAAGGCGATCCGAGTATGGCCCTGCTCGCGCAGGTGCTCCGCGGCCAGGCGCCCTCCTGTGCGGTTGTCGAAGATCACCGAGTCCGCCTCGATGCCCACCGGTGGGCGGTCGACGAACACGACGGGAATGCCCCGCCCCATCAGCGGCGCATAGCCGGAGTGCTCCGGCATCGCCGAGACCAGCACGAGCGCCTTGCTCTGCCTGTCCGCGAGATCGGCCGCGAGCAGCCGTTCGCGCTCGACGGACTCACCGGAGTTGGCGACGGAGAGATGGATGCCGTGGGGTCGGATCTCGTCTTCGAACGCCTGCGCGATCGCCGAGTAGAACGGGTTCGTGAAATCACCCGTGACCAAGCCGATGGAATCCGCAAGCCGTCCGCTCGCCAGCAGGCTCGCCGCGGAGTTGCGCTGATACCCGAGTTCGACGGCCGCCGAGACGACGCGCTCCCTCGTGGTCTCCGCGACATACGTCTCGCCGCTCAGTGCCCTCGAGGCGGTCTTCAGGCTCACGCCGGCGCGCTCGGCGACCTGAGCGAGCGTCGCCCGTGCAGGCGCAGTCGCCGACGTGTCCATGGCACTCCTTCGTGTTCGTACCGTCCGGCGCGCGTTCGCACTCCGGATCCGGAAACAGGCCTCCCGCCGGGCGGGTGTCTGTGGTAGCTTCCCAGACAGCATATGACAGCGATGTCAGAAACGCGAAGAAGCGATCGAGGAGCAACGGTGATCCCTTTCAACCGAGTCGAGTCTCAGAGCCGTCGACGGGCGCGCATCCCACAGGCGATGCTCGCCGCCGCTGCGGTCGTCGCCGCGGTGCTGCTGCCGACGACCGCAGCGACCGCAGCGGAACCGGAGTTCGCCTCGTCGTTCGAGACGGGCGACGAGACCCCCGCACTGCGCGGCACCGGCGAATCCGCAGGCGTCAGCGGCGGCCAGTTCGCGCCGGGCAGCGTGCTCCCTCACGTGATCGATGTCACAGCCTCCGACGAGAACGCTCCCAACGAGACCGCGGACAACCTCGCCGACGGCAACCCGTCGTCGAAGTGGCTGGTCTTCTCCGACGCCGGCTGGGCGCAGTTCGAGTTGAGCGAGCCGCAGCCGCTCGGCGCGTACACACTGACCTCGGGCAACGACGCCCCCGACCGCGACCCCCGTGACTTCCGCGTGCTCGGTTCGAACGACGGCGAGAACTGGACGCAGATCGACTCCCGCGCCGGGGAGGAGGCGTTCTCCGAACGAGGTGAGACGCGCACCTACACCCCCACCGCGCCCAGCGACTCGTACACGTTCTACCGTCTCGACGTCTCCGCCGTGCAGAGCGGCGGCATCCTGCAGCTGGCGGGCTTCGAGCCGCTCGCCGACCCCGATGCGGCCGCGCAGCCATCCGACCTCGCTCTCGAGATCGACTCGGGGCCGACCAGCTCCTCCACCGCCAAGACCGGCGTCGGCTTCACCGGCACCCAGGCGCTGCGCTACTCCGGCCGTCAGCTCGAGGCGGGGCCCGCGCATTCCACCAGCGTCGTGTACGACGACCTCGCCGTCGCCGTCGCCGACGACGCCGAGCTCTCCTACGCGGTGTTCCCCGTGCTCGACGGCGACCAGAGCTATGCCGCGACCTTCGTCGCCGTCGACCTCCTCTTCGACGACGGCTCGACGCTCTCCGGCAGCGGCGCGACAGACGACTACGGCTTCGGTATGGACGCCGCCGAGCAGGGCGCGGCGAACAAGCTCTGGCCCGACCAGTGGAACCGCGTCTCCGTCGACCTCGCCGAGTTCTCCGGCCGCACCGTGAATGAGATCCGGTTCACCTACGATCACCCAGGCGAGGGCGTGTCCGGCATCGAACTGCCGACCGCCGATACCACGATTCAGGGCTGGCTCGACGACCTCCGCATCGCCCCCGCCGCCGAGCGGGACACGAGCGACGGACTGGTCTCCTACGTCGACACGCGCCGCGGAACCAACTCGTCCGGCGGCTTCTCCCGCGGCAACAACATCCCCGCCGCCGCCATGCCGAACGGGTTCAACTTCCTCACCCCGATGACCGACGCCGACAACCACGGCACGATCTACCAGTACCAGCGGGCGAACACGCCGGAGAATCGCCCGGCCCTGGAGGGCATCGGCTTCTCCCACCAGCCGAGCATCTGGATGGGCGACCGCAACCAACTCGCCGTGCTCCCCGCCGCAGGCTCCAGCCCGACGTCGACGCTCGAGGACCGTCGCCTCGCGTTCGGCCACGAGAACGAGACGGCGCGCCCCGACCTGTACGCGGTCGAGTTCGACGACGGCATCACCACTGAGGTCACCCCCACAGATCACGGTGCGATCTACCGCTTCGGGTTCGCCGGTGACAGCGGCTCGGTCCTGGTCGACGAGGTCGTCGAATCCTCCGGTCTGACGGTCGAGGGCGACACCGTCTCGGGCTGGGTCGACGGCGGCTCAGGGTGGCCGGGCCGCACCCGGATGTTCGTCTACGGCACATTCGACGCCGAGCCGGTCGCATCCGGGGCCGCACCGGAGGGCGACCGCACCGACTCCGCGCGCTACGCCGCGTTCGACACCTCAGCCGATGACACCGTGGAGCTGCGCATCGCGTCGTCGTTCATCTCACAGGAGCAGGCGAATCACAACCACGCACTCGAGCTGGAAGGTGTGGCGTTCGACGATGCTCATGCGCTCGTCCGCGACGCATGGAACGAGCGTCTCAGCGTGGTGCACGACGTGCAGGGAGCCAGCGACGACCAGCTGGTCAGCCTCTACTCCAGCCTGTACCGACTGAACCTCTACCCGAACTCGCAGTTCGAGAACGTCGGCACCGCCGAAGAACCGCAGCAGGCCTACGCCAGCCCTGTCTCGCCCACCACGGGCGAGGCGACCGACACGGAGACCAACGCGGAGATCGTCGACGGGAAGGTGTACGTCAACAACGGGTTCTGGGACACGTACCGCACCGCGTGGCCACTGTACGCCCTGCTGTACCCGGATGTGACGGACGAGCTGGTGGACGGTTTCGTTCAGCAGTACCGCGACGGCGGCTGGATCGCGCGCTGGTCGTCGCCCGGCTACGCCGACCTGATGACGGGCACCAGCAGCGACGTCGCCTTCGCCGAGGCCTACCTGGCCGGCGCGCTGGACACCGAAACAGCACTCGACGCGTACGACGCGGCGCTGAAGAACGCCACCGTGCGTCCCGACTCCAATGCGGTCGGCCGCAAGGGGCTCGAACAGTCGATCTTCCTCGGGTACACGCAGAAGTCCACGCACCAGAGCGTCTCGTGGGGCCTGGAGGGCTTCATCAACGACTTCGGCATCTCGGAGATGGCCGCGGCTCTCGCAGACGACCCGAACACCCCTGCCGAACGCGTGGACACACTGCGCGAGGAGGCGGACTACTTCACCTCCCGTGCCGAGCACTATGCCGAGATGTACAACCCGGATGCCGGGGTCTTCGCCGCGCGGAACGCCGACGGCAGCTGGGCCAACGGCGCCGACTTCGACAAGAAGGAATGGGGCGAGGACGTCACCGAGGCGAGCGCGTGGACCTTCGCATTCCACGCCCCGCACGACGTCGACGGCATGGCGGCGCTGTACGGCGGCCGAAACGGCCTGCTCGACGAACTTCACGAGTTCCTCACCGAACGCGAGGAGGCGGCGTACTCCGGAATCCACGAGGCACGTGAGGCCCGCGACGTGCGTCTTGGCATGCTCGGCATGTCGAATCAGGTCGCACATCACATCCCGTATGTGCTCGCAGAAGCAGGCGACCCTACGGGCGCGCAGGAGCTGATCCGCGACATCCAGAACCGCATGTTCGTCGGCAGCGACATCGGTCAGGGATATCCAGGTGACGAGGACAACGGCGAGTTCAGCGCCTGGTACGTGTTCTCCGCCCTGGGCTTCTACCCGCTCGAGAACGGCTCGGGCGACTACACGATCGGCACGCCGCTGTTCGACGCTGCGACGCTGTCGATCGGCGACCGCGACATCCGGATCAGCGCCCCTGGTGCTTCCGACGGCATGACCTACGTCGACGGCGTGAGCATCAACGGCCGTGACATCGGCTCGACCACATTCGACGGCGACCTGCTCCGCGCGGGAGGCGACGTCGAGTTCGCGATGAGCAAGGAGCCCTCGCAGTGGGGCGCGAAGGACCTCGATGAGGAGATCGACGCGCCGGAGCCGCTCGTCGATGCCACCAAGCCGGGTCGTGGTTCGCTGACGGCCGCGGACGGAACGCCGACAGGCGCTCTCACCGACGACAACATGAACTCGTCCGCTGTGTTCGATGCGGGCTCGGCGGATCTGACCTGGCGGTCGTCATCCGGCCCCGTCTCCGTCGACCAGTACACGCTCACAGCGGAGGAGAGCGCGTCGGCGCCGGAGAGCTGGACGCTATCGGGCTCTGTGGACGGCAGCACCTGGGTCGAGCTGGACAGCCGGAACGGCGAAGAATTCCGCTGGGGTGCGCAGACGCGTCCGTTCTCCGTCGACGACGGAGGGGCGTACACGCAGCTGCGACTCGAGGCCTCGTCGGCCGATGGCCGGCTCGCGCTCGCGGAGATCGAGTTCTTCGCTTCCGTGAGCGGCGACAGCGAGCTGTCGGTCAATCCCGCCGATGATCAGTCGGTGGCCGTGGGCGACAGCTTCGACGCCGCGATCGCGACGATCGTCGGGCCCGAGGAGCACGCATCCGGCTATGACGTCTCCGTCGACTACGGCGACGGAGACGAGACCGGGGACGTGACGCTCACGCATGACGACCTCGGCGGCTGGAGAGTCAGCGCTCCGCACACGTTCACCGCGCCCGGCGCCTACGACGCCACGGTGACGGTGCGAGATTCCTCCGGCGCCATCGCCGCCGCGTCGGCGCGCATCGACGTGCATCGCGATGACACCTTCGTCGGCGCGATGAACAACGTCTGCATCGGCGACCTCGGCGAGACCGCGGCAAGCTGCGACGGGCAGGGCTACGGCTACTTCCGCGACAAGCTCGCCGCCGACGGCTTCGTGCAGGGCGAGACCGTACCGATCCCCGACACCGAGCTGACCTACGACCTGCCGGCGATCCCGGCGGGCGAGCCGGACAACGTCACCGGCGACGGACAGTCGTTCGGCCTGGACCTGGGGGAAGACGCAACGCAGCTCGCGTTCGTCGGAACGGCCACGGAGCTGGCCCGCTCCCCCGAGGCCGTGCTGGGATTCACCGACGGCACGGAGCAGACGGTGAACATCTCGTTCGGCGACTGGGTCGGCGCATCGGGCGACCCCGCGTACGACAACGTCGTGGTGGCCGTCTCCGAGGGGCGACTGGCCGGCACATCTGCGGAGTCGACGGTGAAGAACACGGCGATCTACGCCACCGCACCGGTCACGCTCGACACCGATGCCGATGGCGCACCGAAGGTCGTCGAGTCGCTCACCATGCCGGACGAGCCGGGCTCGCTGCGCGACGGGCGCGTGCACGTGTTCGCCATCGCCTCGGACGGCGCCCGATCCGCGCAGGATCCGCTCTCAATAGAGGCGGGAGCCGTGGGTGAGCAGGTCGCAGGCGAGGAGTTCTCCGCGACGCTCGCCGCCGTCACGGGCGGTCTGCCGGAGCAGTCGGCCACAGTGAACTGGGGCGACGGCTCCCCGGTCGGTGCCGCCGACGTCGCGGACGGCGCCGTCGAGGCCTCGCACACCTACGACGAGGCGGGAACATACGACGTCGTCGTGACCGTCGACGACGGGGTGCGCTCGGCGCGAGCCTCCCTCGAGATCGAGGTGGTCGCGCCGGAGCCGGAGTACTCACCGGAGATCACCGTCTCGCCTGACGAGGTCGCGCCTGGGCACGACGTCCGCATCGACGGCACCGGCTTCGCACCCGGCGAGGACGTGGAGATCCGGATGGGCACCACCGATGCCGTGACGACGACGGCGGACGACGAGGGCTCGGTCTCCGCCGTGCTGTCGGTTCCTGAGTCGACCGTGGTCGGCGACTATCCGGTGATCGCACTCGGTGAGGTCTCGCAGGTCGAGGCATCCACAACTCTGTCCGTGCGCGCGGGGCAGGTCGAACCTGAGCGGACCAGCATCGACCTTTCGGCTGGCGGCGCAGAGCCTGTGGCGGGTGAGACAGTTGGTCTCACAGCGACGGTGGCGCCGTCGGAGGCGACAGGCACCGTGAAGATCACGAGTGATGACTCATCCATGACGGCGACGACGGGGCCAGGCGGGGCGACGAGCTTCGAAGTGACGATGCAGACCGCAGGCACGCACGAGTACGTCGCGCACTTCGTGCCAGACGACCCCGACGCCTACGAGGAGTCGACGTCTGCCCCACTGCGCATCGAGGTCTCGGACACGCCGATGCTGGACGCGGAGCTGATCGCGAGTGCCGACAGCGCCGTGCAGGGCGGTTCCCTGCGTTTGACCGGTCGCGGCTTCGCTGCGGGCGAGACGGTATCGTTCGCCCTGCACTCCGAGCCGCTGCGGATCGCACAGGCGGTCGCTGACGGATCAGGCGGATTCAGCGCTTCGGTTACGATCCCGGCGCACGCGCCGGTCGGCGATCACCGGCTCGTAGCCACGGGGAAGACATCGGGCCTCGACGCGGATGTTCCGCTTGAAGTCACCGCCGCACTGCCGGATGATCTGCCGACGACGGGCGGCACGATTCCGGTATGGCTGATCATGACCCTCGGCGCGCTTCTCATCGCCGGATTCGGGCTCGTCGTGATCTCGCGCATGCGCCGCAGCAGGTAGTCCCCGCGTCCGCCGAGCCGAGCGCAGTGCGACATCAGCTCGGCGGACGCTCACCTCTGCATCCACGCCATCCCCAGCACCGTCGTCATCGCGAGCACGACCCCGACCGCGAGGACGGCGTCTGGCCAGCCGATAGGGACGGGGCGCCACACGGTGCGGGGGCCGATGCCAAGGCCGCGCGACTCCAGAGCGAGGGCGATGCGCTCGGAGGAGCGGATGGCGTCGACCAGCAGAGCGAACGCCGACCGTGCGAAGATGACGGGCCCGCCCTTCGGCCTTCCTCGGCGGTCCAGCGGCGCGCGCACTGCCTGGGCCGCCCTGATCGACGCCCAGGAGCGCGGCATGGCCGCCAGCATCCGATGTCCTGCGAGGACGGCGTGCGCATAGCGCGGGCTGAGCCCGGCGCGCGTCATCAGGCTGACGAGCAGGTCGCGCGGCGATGTGGAGGCGAGGAACCCGATCGTGAGCGCACCGATCACGAGCCCTCGCAGCGCCAGCGCGGCACCGACCTCGATGCCCTCCACAGTGATCCGGATGGGCCAGTCCGGCACGAGGTCGGTTCCGGGTCTGCTCATCGCGTTCACGAGCAGGAGGCCGACGCCGAAGGCGAGGAACGGCACGTG
Source organism: Frigoribacterium sp. JB110 (assembly GCF_900163665.1). Taxonomy (GTDB): domain Bacteria; phylum Actinomycetota; class Actinomycetes; order Actinomycetales; family Microbacteriaceae; genus Microbacterium. Next base: position 100,491 of record NZ_FUIA01000014.1, on the reverse strand, counting down.
GCCGACGACCATCGTCCGCATCGACACTCGGGCGACGCACGCGATCGCCCCGAGTGAGCCCAGGTACAACAGGAGCACCGGCAGCGGTCGCCACAGGAACATCGTCGCGATCGACACGGCGAGGAGTGCGGCGAGCTTCACGGCTGGGTCACGGCGTGCGAGCCAGGATGAGGTGTCCGTCATGCCCGCACGTCCTCTCCTGGTCTCGGCAGCGGGGCCGTCGCATCCGCACCAAGTGCGAGATCGTCGAGGCCGTGCAGCACGGCGCGCAGCTCGGTCTGGTCGCCGACGGCGGCCGCCAGCTCGCGCATCAGCCGCGACGGGCGCAACCGCGCGCGCTCCAGCGACTCCTCGTCGCGGAGCAGCTCCAGCGGTGTGGTGTCGACGACGATCTCCCCGCCTGAGAGCAGGACCACTCGGTCGGCGTGACCGGCGACGGCGCGCAGGTCGTGGCTCGAGAACATCACGCCCCGGCCTTCCTCGGCGGAGCGTCGCAGCGCCCTCATCACATGCACACTGGTGAGCCGGTCGAGCCCGAAGCCCGGCTCGTCCGCCAACAGGTGGGCCCTGTTGTGCAGCAGCATCGCGGCGATGCTCAGGCGCCGCATCTGGCCCCCGGAGAGCCGGTGCGGGTCGCGATCAGCCAGGTGCGACAGCCCGAAGCCGTCCAGCGCCTCTTCGACCGCCGTCGATGCCGCGTCGCCGAGTCCATGCGCGAGCTCGCTGCGCACCGTCGTCGCGACGAACTGGTGCTCGGGGTTCTGGAACACCATGCCTGGCCTCGGGCCCGCCACCTCGCCCTGACGAGGCGGGACGACCCCCGCAAGCGCGCGCAGCAGGGTCGACTTCCCCTCGCCGTTGCCTCCGAGCAGCGCGACGCACTCCCCCGCGCGCAGCTCGATGTCCACTCCGCGGATCACCGGTTCGGCGCGGGCGCCGCCCGGTGCGACGACCAGGCCGCGAGCCGTCAGCGCGGCGCCTGAGCCGTGTTCCGGAGCCGCCTCTGCGAAGTGTCGGCGATTCACGTCTCCCGCCCCGGTAGTGGTCGCCTGCGCTGCGCGCTCATCGCGTCCTGTCGCGCCCAGCGCAGGCATCGTGCGTGGGTCGCGCATGCCGCCCGACGTTCCCAGCAGCGCGTCGAGCTCAGCGTCGACGGGAAGCCAGCAGCCGAGCGCGATCAGCTCCCTCCCCCGTCGCACTGCGATGTCCTCACCCGTTCCGTCGTACGCGACGACACCGTCCTCGGAGAGCACGATCCATCGCCGGGGCAGCGCGCCGAGCCCGACATCACCGGCGAGCTCGTCGAGGCGATGCTCCACCAGCACGGTCGCGATCGATGCGGCGTTCGCCTGGTCCAGTGCGTCCCGAACGACGTCGATTCCCGCGCCGTCGAGCATCGACGCCGGCTCGTCGAGCAGCACGAGCTGCGGTTCCGTGACGAGCGCGGCCGCGAGCGCCACCCGCTGCAGCTGACCACCCGACAGTGCGGTGGTGTCGCGCTCGGCCCATTCCGACGCCCCCGCCTGCTCCAGGGCGCGCCGCGTCCGGGGGCCGATCTCCTCGCGTGCCACCGCCAGGTTCTCCAGCGGGAAGGCGACCTCGTCCGCCACGATCGGTAGGCACACGCCTGTGTCGGGATCCTGCGGCAGCACCCCGACGACATCCGCCGCCTGCGCGACCTCCATCTCGTCGACATCGCGCCCGGCCAACCACATCCGTCCCGTCGTGCGAACGGCGAACGCGTGCGGCACGGCGCCGTGCATCATCCGGAGCAGCGTCGACTTGCCCGAGCCCGACGCGCCCAGCAGCAGCACGCTCTCACCGTGCTCGATCCGGATGTCGATGGGCCCGATCCCGCCGCCGCCGGAGAACGCCGCGGTCCGTGCGGAGGCGGCGACCAGCGCGTCAGCGTGCTGCGACATCCGCCTGCGCGGCACGGCCGATCGCGAAGCCCGACAGCACCCCTGTTCCCTTCAGCGCGTCGACGATCACCTTCGCCAGCAGGCCGCCGAGGATGATTCCCGAAGCCGCCTGCACGCCGAAGCGGAGCCAGAGGATGTCCTGGCCGAGCCAGCCGAAGCGGAACATCGACAGCACGAAGACCCCACTCGCACCGATCAGGCCGCTGAACGCGTAGGTGACCCACCCGAAACGGCGGTAGCGGCCGAGCGCGAACGGAAGCTCGCTGCCCGCGCCCTGGATGAGCGCGGCCACGATGAGCATCGGCCCCACGGCGGAGCCGAGGAACACGACTTCGATGACGGACGCGATCACCTCGGCGATGATGCCGACGAAGGGGCGCCGGATGATCGCGATCGCGATCGGCGCGACCAGCAGCCAGCCGCCGAGCAGGACGTGCTGGGCGAGGTCGCCTGCCGGTCCCATCAGGATCGCCAGGGCGTTCCACGCCTGCACGAGCGCCCAGTACAGGAACCCGAACACGACGGCCAGCATCACCATCAGGACGATGTCGCGCAGAGCGAGGCGACCGGCGCGTGCGGGGCGTTCAGAGGGTGACATCGGCGTGGCTCGGACTGTTGACGGAGACGACGAGGTGGCTCGTGACGTGCTGCACCGTGCGGCCGACCATGGTCCATCCGGCGAAACAGGTCGCGAGGATCGTGCCGAGGTCGCCCTCCAAGCGGGTGACGTAGTGCCCGCCCTCGCGGAAGGTTCCGTTGGCGTGCGCCAGATCGATCGCCGTGTAGATGTCGCGCATGTGGTCGGGATCGCCGTTCGGTGCGACGGCGTCCTGCAGCGGGTACAGCGACCACTCGGCCGCGGCGTAGCGGCCCGTCTTCCTGCCCTGCGGTGCGTCGACCGTGCGAGGCCCCGCCCCGCCAGGCAGCTCGCAGACGACCTCGCCGGGGCAGCCTCGCGAGAGGTGCAGCGTGATCGACGCGTGCCTGCCCGTTTCGGCGATCGTCGCGGCCAGGTCGGTGACCCAGCGCAGCAGGTCGTCCTCCCCGCCGGTGATGTGCGTGCTGACGTCGCCGGTGTCGACGCTCAGTCCGCTCGCGTCGAGGCCGCTGAGCGCCCCGACGATGATGTCGGCGTAGTCGTCCGACATCACCGCGACGCTGACCCGTGCGCCGACGCCGAATGTTCGAGGATCCGCCGCGGCCTGCGCGGCTGAGGCGGTGGTGAGCAGTTCTGTCATTCCATCTCCGTTCCGTGTGTGCACGGTGGAGAGGGCGAGTTGCTCCGGCGGTCTGCTTCGCCGGAGCAATCGCGAGCTCATTCGCTCCCTGCGCCGGCATGATCCGGATCAGGTTCTACGGTCGGAGTTCGATTACTCCCTCTCAGCCCGGCTCACCGGACTCCCGTGCAGTCAGCGTCACACTAGCAGGCCGACGCCGCACCATATGCTGGAGCGCGTGGCACAGCGCGGAATCCTCACCAAGATCCTCACCCTCGGACTGAATGCCGTCCTCGGCCGCGGTGGTCGACGCGGCGGCGTGCGGAGACGAACGGGGGCGCCGACTCCTGCCGCGCAGCACGCATCTGATGGCAGCTTCGGCGACAGCGCGACGATCGAGATCGATCCGCGCACGGTGAGCGGCGTGCGCCTCGAGTACGCTCCGCAGAAGGACAGTGAGCCGGATGCCGGCGAAGTCGTGTGGACCTGGGTGCCGTACGTCGAGAACGATGGTCGGGGCAAGGACAGGCCGGTGCTCGTGATCGCGCGGCACACGACTGACCGCGTCTACGCACTGAAGCTCACGAGCAAGCACAAGCCGGGGCGCGACGACCGCGTGAGCATCGGATCCGGCGCGTGGGACGCGCGGGGACGCACGTCATGGGTCGACACAGATCAGCTCTACAGCGTGCACCACGACGGCATGCGCCGCGAGGCGGCGGCCCTCGACCTCGACCGCTACACCCGCGTCGCCCACGCGCTCCAGAAGCGCTTCGGCTGGCGAGCGGGCTGAACCGCCGAGTGCCTACGAATTCCGCGAGTGCCTATGCAATTGCGTAGGCACTCGCGAAGAACCTAGGCATTCGCGGCGCGGTCACACCGTGAGCACGGACAGGATGTTGCCGACGGGGTCGGTGAACCAGGCGATGTCCGGGCCGTATCCGGCGGCCCTGCCTCGTGCGATGCCCTTCTCGTCCTGCTCGAAGCCGTCGTAGCGGAGCATCGCCACCCCCTTTGCCACGAGCTCGTCGACCGCCGCGTCGACGTCATCGACGGGGAAGTTGAGGATCGTGAACGTCGCGGGCTCGTGGTTCTCCTTCGGATAGATCAGCACCGCGCCGCCCTTCGGCAGCTGCACCGAGATCAGCCCGCCCATGCCCTCATCCTTGACGGTGAGGCCGAGCACGTCCTCGTAGAAGGTGTGTGAAGCCGCGATGTCATCGGACGACATGCCGCTGAATGCGTCGGAGTTCTCGAACATCTCTGCTCCCTCTGCGGCCTCGCGTACAGTACCCAGAGTCCCACCGGGGAGCGTCACTGTCCAGAGGCACTGGTATCGACTCAGCCACCCCACCTCATCTGATTCCCCCGGCGCAGCGTCCTCCGGTATCCCGCGCCCCGCACTACGCTGATCGGATGGTCATGCTCAGTGTGCTGCTGTTCGTCAACGCCGCCTTCCACGCGCTCACCTGGCCGAACTTCTTCCGTCGTGTCGTGAAGGATCCCCGCGCCCGCGACGAAGCCGGCAATGTCACGCGCTTCTTCACCGTGCACCTGGTGCTGTTCATCGCGGCGATGGTGATCGCCCTCGCGTCGGTTCTCGCCGGGATCGCGGCGCTGGCAGGACAGCTCTAGCAGCCGAGGCCCTTCATCCCGTCCGGGCGACGCCCGCCCTTGAGCAGGAGACATGTGAACCAGCCCACAGCGAATCGACGCGCCCGCGTCGCGACGATGCTGGCATTCGCCACGAACGGCGCTCTGCCAGCCACCCTCCTCGCGCGGTACGCGGAGGTGAAGGATCTGCTCGGCCTGGAGGCCGGAACCTTCGGCGTTCTGGTTGCGGCATACATGATCGGTTCGGCCGGCGCGCTGCATCTGCCCGGCCTGATTCTGCGACGGCTCGGCATGCGCATGACCGCGTCGACCTGCACGCTGTGGGTCGGTGTCGCGGTGAGTGTCGCGGCGGTCGGCGTCGCGCTCGGGAACCCGTGGATCTTCGCCATCGGCATGGTGTGCGCCGGGCTCGGCGATGCGGTGGTCGACGTCGCACAGAACGCTCAGGGTCTGCGGGTGCAGGCAGCGTACGGCCGTTCGCTGCTGAACTCGATGCATGCCGGATGGAGCATAGGTGCGGCCATCGGCGGCGGCGTCGGGACCCTGGCTGCGATCGCCGGCGTGCCGATCGCACTGCACATCGGCGTCTGGGCAGCCGTGTGCGTGACCGCGATGGCGCTCGCGTCGGCGAGGTTCCTGCCCGATCTGCAGGGCCCACGTGACGACGATGAGCCCCGAGGCGGAATCGGTCGCCGTGCCATGTGGCTGTTGGCGCCCCTCGCGCTGGTGGCCCTCGCCGGCATCTCCGTCGAAGACATCGGCAACAACTGGTCGGCCGTGCTGCTCAGTTCCGAACGCGGGATGGCCGTCGAATCCGCGGGAATCGGCCTGAGTGTGCTGCTCGCATCTCAGTTCGTCGGCCGGATGACCGGAGACAGGTTCATCGACGCCGTCGGCCGCCGCGCCGCGCTCATCACCAGCCTGTCGATCGTCGCCGCCAGTCTCGTCGTCGTCGCGTGGGCGCCGTTCGCGTGGGTCACGATCGTGGCCTTCGCGTTCGCGGGCCTGGGATGCGCGATCACCGTGCCGATCGCGTTCTCGGAGGCCGACGCCCTGCCCGGCCTCAAGCCGCACACCGGAGTGACCGCCGTGAACTGGATCATGCGCGCGGCGACCGTGTGTCTGACCCCGTCCATCGGAGGGATCACGTCGTTCAGCTCGCTGTCGGTCGCGATCACCGTGATCGCGGCGCTCGCGGTCCTCGCCCTCGCCACCCAGCTGCGGCCGCGGGCCCGGTAGACGCAGCCGCGGTATCGTCACAGGCGAGCGTCGTCCACAGCGCCCCTTCTCGAGAACGGACACCCCATGCACGCCGATCAGCCCGTCGCCCTCGTCACCGGAGCCACAGGAGGAATGGGAGGCGAGATCGTCGCCGACCTCGCCGCGACGCACCGTGTGGTCGCGGTAGGGCGCAACGCCGAACGGCTCGCGGCACTGCGCGAGCGCACCGGGGCGGAGACCTGGCAGCTCGACCTCACCGACACGGCCGCCATGGAAACCCGCGTCGCCGAACTCGACCGCCTCGACGTGCTCGCCAACGTCGCCGCGATCGCTCGACCGCTGTCCGTCGCCGACGCGACGCAAGACGACTGGGAGGCGCACTTCGCCACCGACGTCACCGCTCCCGCCCTGCTCACGCGGGCGGCGCTCCCCCTGCTGCGGCGCGCCGAAGGAACAGTCGTCTTCATCGGTTCGGGCGCGAGCACGCGACCCGTGCCAGGAAGCGCCGTGTACACCGCGAGCAAGCACGCTCTGCGCGGCATCGCCGACGTGCTCCGCATCGACGAAGAGCCGCACCGCGTGCGCGTCGTGACGGTCTCCCCCGGCCAGACCGACACAGACATGCTGCGCGCCATGGTGCCCGCCGATGCCTACACGCCCGAGCGATACATCAGCCCCCGCTCGATCGCCGCATCCGTCCGGTTCGTCATCGATGCGCCGCAGGACGTGCACATCACCGATCTCCCCGTGCGCCCCAGGCAGGAGATCTCCCGGCTGTAGCACTCAGCGCGCGGGACGACACGGTCGGCGGCCGGAGATCAGCCGACGAGCCGCACGCCGACGTAGGCGATCGCGCCGACGAGGAGAGTCGCGAGCGCGCCCAGCACGAAGGGCCTCGGGCCCACTCCGACGAGGTTCCGGATTCTCACCCCGCACCCGAGCGCGAACATCGCCGCGGCGAGAAGGCCGGTCTGCAGTGCCCCGCCGACCCCGAGCACGCCGTCGGGAAGCGGGGCGAAGGTCCGCAGCAGAACCATCGCGATGAAACCCAGCATGAACAGAGGGACGATCGGCGGCAGCTTCGCAAGGGAGGTCTTGCCCGCGGCTCGGCTGAGGCGTCGCTGCCGGATGCTCAGACCTGCCACGACCGGCGCCAACAGCAGCACTCTGGCGAGTTTGACGACGACCGCGACGCCCAGCGCTCCCCCGCCGATCACGCCGCCCGCGGCGACGACCTGGGCGATCTCGTGGATCGACCCTCCCGCCCACATCCCCGCCTGCTCCTGGCCCATTCCGAACAGCTGCGCGGCCAGTGGGATGAGCGGGATCATCAGAGTTCCGAACAGCACCACCAATGCGACCGCCGTGATCGTGTCCTGCTCGGACTCATCATCCGGATCGGTGACTCCTGCCGCCGCTGCCACAGCTGCGGCGCCGCAGATCGAGAAGCCGCACGCGATGAGCAGGGTCAGGCCGGACGGAACCCGCAGCAGCCGCCCCAACAGAATCGTGCCCAGCATGCCGCCGCCGACGATGCACACCACAACGACCAGCAGCGCTGCGCCGAGATCGACGATGTCGGTGAGCGCGAGCTGGAGACCGAGGAGCACGATGCCGGCGCGCAGGAGCTTCTTCGCCGAGAAGTCGACCCCGGCCGCACACAACGGCGGCACACCGATCGTATTGGCGACGAGCACGCCCAACACGATCGCGAGGATGAGCGGGCTGACGCCTGGCAGGAGCAGACCGATCCCGGATGAGGCCGCAGCCGCGAGCAGGCTGACCAGCACGCCCGGCGCGATCGCGCGGAAGAGCTGGACAGCCCGAGCGCGGGCCGTGCGGGCGTCGTACTCGCGCTGTTCGTCTGCCATATCCCCATCCTGCGCGCGACCGCAATGCACCGGTAGGAGCAGATCGTCTCATCGCTACAAGTTAGGCTTGTACCGAGGTGAGAAGCATGACGAGGACCGGGGAACCGGATCTGGAGGCGCTGCGCGCGCTGTCGCTGGTCGCGGCGGAGCGCAGCATGTCGGCGGCCAGTGCGCACCTGGGCGTGAGTCAGCAGGCCGTGTCCCTGCGCATCCGAGGTTTGGAGAACGATCTGGGAGCCCGGTTGCTGGTGCGGTCTGCACGGGGCTCTCAGCTGACTCCCGCAGGCGAAGTCGTCGTCGGCTGGGCGGCGAGGCTACTCGCGTCGGCTGACGAGTTCTCCGACGCGGTCGCGACTCTGCGCACCGATCGCCGCAGGACGATCCGGATCGCGGCGAGCCTCACCATCGCGGAGCATCTGCTGCCGGAGTGGATCGCCGGATGGCGCATCCGCACCGGCGATGACGGACCGATGGTGCAGCTCACAGCCGAGAACAGCAGCGCGGTCATCGAGTCCGTGCGCGCCGGCTCCGCCGACCTCGGCTTCATCGAGACCCCGTTCCTTCCGGATGACCTCGGATCGGTCGTCGTCGCCCATGACACGGTCGACGTCGTCGCCCAGCCGGGGCACCGCTGGGCGAGATCGGGCAGCGTCTCCGCCCGCGAACTCGCCGCCACGAGCCTGGTTCTCCGTGAGCAGGGCAGCGGCACCCGACGGGCGTTGGAGGATGCTCTGCTCGCGGCGGACTGTCCGGTCACGGCCGAGCCCGCGGCCGTGCTGTCGACGACGCTCGGCGTCCGCAGCGCGATCATGGCGGGCGCCGCTCCCGGCGCGCTCAGCTCCCTCGCGGTCGCCGACGACATCCGGGCCGGCAGGCTTGTGCGTGTGGAGGTCGGGTGCTTCCGGATGGAGCGTCCGCTCGCGGCGGTGTGGTCCGGAACCGCTCCGCAGCCCGGTGCGCGCGATTTCTTGGACGTCGTCGCCCGGCGCCCGCGCCGATGACCCGCCAGCAGCCGTGCGGCGTCACCGACGGCGCTGCACGGGCAGCGGCCCCGTCACGCTGAGCTCGTCGTGCCAGCAGTCGATTCCCGAGACGTCCGGCAGCCGGTCGCGTGTGAACACCGGATCCTTGCCGTCCCTGCGCTGCTGCATGTAGTCACGCAGCAGCGCGAAGACGAGCCCCGACAGCAGGGCGAGCGCGACGAGATTCGTGATCGCCATGAACCCCATTGCGGCATCGGCGAAGCTCCACACCACGTTGGCGGAGAGCACGGAACCGACGAAGACCGCCGCGACGACGAGGGTGCGGTACGCGACGAGCACCCACCGGCGCGTCGAGATGAACTCGATCGACGCCTCGCCGTAGTAGTAGTTGCCGATGATCGAACTGAACGCGAGCAGGAACACGATGATGGCGAGCGCAGTGAGCGACCATTCGCCGAGCGTGTCGCCAAGGGCTGCCTGTGTGAGGTCGACGCCCACGGCCGCTCCGGCAAGGTCGGGAACGCCGGTGAGGATGATGAAGGCCGTGATCGAGCACACCAGGAACGTGTCGAAGTAGACCCCGAGGGCCTGCACCAGCCCTTGCTTGACCGGATGGGTGACGGCAGCGCTCGCACCGGCATTCGGCGCAGAGCCGAGGCCGGCCTCGTTCGAGAACATACCGCGCTTGATACCGGTGAGGACGACGTATCCGAAGGCCGCCCCGACCACCTCGTTGTATCCGAACGCCTGCGTGAAGATCGAGGAGATCGCTGCCGGGATCTCCTGCCAGGAGACGGCGACGACAGCCAGCCCGAGCAGCAGGTATGCCAGCGCCATCACGGGCACGATCGTCTGCGTCACGGAGGCGATGCGGCGCACTCCCCCGAAGACGACGAGCCCCGTGAGGGCCGCGACCACGATGCCGGTGACCCACGGCAGCCATGCTCCGGCGTCCGTGCCCGTCATCGACGCGACCGCGCCGCCGAGGGAAGCGGAGATCGTGTTGGCCTGCAGCGAGCTGAACGCGAACGGGAAGCAGATGATGAGGATCACCGCGAACCACACGCCCATCCAGCGCGCCTTGAGCCCTCGCTGCATGTAGTAGGCAGGGCCGCCACGGAAGCCTGCGGGGTCGCGCACCTTGAACAGCTGAGCGAGCGTCGACTCCGCGAACGCCGAGGCGGCGCCGACGAACGCCATCAGCCACATCCAGAACACCGCTCCTGGCCCGCCGACAGCGATCGCCGTGGCCACGCCCGCGATGTTCCCCGTTCCCACACGCGATGCCGCCGAGATCGTGAACGCTTGGAATGCCGACACCGACTGCGGCTCGCCCGCCTCGTCACGGGGCGTGCGGTTCGTGAGCGTCCGGAACATCTCAGGGATGAGTCGGAACTGCACGACGCCGGAGCGGACGGTGAGGTAGAGCCCGAGCAGCACCACGACGGGAAGAACCACCCAGGTCCAGAACAGGTCGCCCTTATCGGCGAGCCAGTCAGCGACGATTTCCATTGCGTCAGTATCGTCTGTGACCAGCGCGGATTCCAGCATCGAATCGCGGGACAGAGCATCTCATCGTCGCACCGGACCCTGCTCTTCCGAGGGCGCAAGCGCTCGCATCGAGACGATGGCACTGCTCACCACGATGAGCGCCACTCCCACCCACTCGTTCACACCGAGCGTCTGGTGAAGCAGCAGCCAGCCGGCCAGCGCGGCCCATACCGGATTGAGGCTCGTGAACGCGCCGAAGACCTGCGCCGAGATGCGGCGCAGCTCCCTCACCGCCGGCCCGGCGGAGAAACTGTGCGACGCGGCTGCCGAGCTGTTCGCGTCCGGCTGGTCTCGCCGGTTTCGCCGTCCGCAGCGCACGGATCCGATCCATGACGACGGGCATGAACGACACGTCGATGCGGCCACCGGGGTCGGCGCGCGGTCGTTCCACGCGCCGACCCCGGTCCGAGAACCGGGCCCGGCCGTCAGCTGATGTCGATGCGGTTCCGACGTCGGAACACTGTCAGTGCGGCGCCCAGGATGAGCAGCAGCGCAGCCGCCGCCGGGATGACGGGCGAGAGGTCCGAGCCGGTCGCGGGGAGCGATCCGGTGCCGCTCGTCCCCGCCGGACTCGTACCGTCGGGTGAGAGGGCGCCCGGCGCGGTGACGTTGCCGCCGCCTCCCGCGTCGCTTCCGCCATCGCCGTCCGAACCGTCCCCGCCGCCGTCGGCTGGAGGGTTCTCGTCGTCATCCGGCTCAGCGGACACGGCCTCCGAGGTGACCACCGCGATCGCGATGTCCGAGCTGAGACCCGCCGCATCGAGGAAACGCAGGCCGGTCACCGTGCGAGCGTCCCCCTCGTCGTTCTGACCGGCCAGCACGACTCGACCGCCGTTCGGAAGCGCGATCGACGTGTTCGGCGCGATCTCACCCGCGGGTATCGCCTGCCCGCCCACCGTTCCGCCGGCCGAGGTCGCGGTGACATCAGCGCCGTCGACCGAGACGGACAGCTCTGCCAATCGGACTTCGACGCTCGTCGACGGGAACAGCACGACCTCATCGACCGCTGCAGCACCTGACCGCGGAGCCGACGCGAGCTGCACGCCGCCCACACGGATCTGCCCTGCCGCGCTGTCCGTGATCGTCCTGTCGACGACACTCTGCGGCTCGTCGTGCGTGGACTGCACAACCGGCTGAGGAGCGAGGTGGCTCGCGCCCGTAGCCTGGACGCCGAAGGCGTACCAGTCCTCGAGTGCAGGGTCGGATGGCTGCTCCGGCTCGTCCGGTTCGTCATCCGGCTTCTCCGGCTCGACGTCGGAGGCGGCGATCGTCACCTGGCCGATGCGCACGTCCGGATACGTGCCTGTGAGGTCCTCGTAGTGCAGGGCGGTCAGAGTGACTGTGCCGTCCGGGTTCTCGACGCGCTCCCCGAAGCGGATGCGCACGCGCTCGTTCCCGTCGACGTCCAGCCCGGTGTACAGGTCGGTCGAGGTGTTGATCCACGCCCCGTTGACGAACACCGCGCTGCCGGTATCGGCGAACTCCACCGTCATCTCGCCGTCCGCGTCAACCGTCCCCGTCATCCCGTACACGCGCAGCGCCGGCCAGCGATACTCCGCCATCGGGTCGGTGCCCTGATCCGGAACCTGTTCGAACGACCCGACCGACACTGTCGCGTCGGACTCCTCGCCGAGGGACACCGAGACGTCGCGTGCGACCGAGGGGAATCCGTCTGCCTCGATGAGTGCGGCTTCCTGTGTTCGGCCCGCTTCCTCGACGCGCGGCTGCGGCGCGATGAGTTCTGAGCCGTCGGGAGAGGTGACTGCTACGCCCCAGGCATCGCTGGCGCGCTCTGCGGGAACATCGTCGGCCGGCAGATGCACCTCACCGAGACGCACCTCGGGATAGGTGCCGGTCAGATCCTCGTAGTGCAGTCCGATGACTGTCACCGTGCCGTCCGGGTTCTCTACGCGCTCTCCGAAGCGGATGCGCACGCGCTCGTTCCCCTCGGCGTCCAACCCGGTGTACAGATCTGTCGAGGTGTTGATCCACACGCCGTTGACGAACACCGCATTGCCGACATCATCGAACTGCACGTCCGCCTCGCCGTCGGCGGTGACGTCCACGGTCAGGCCGTACACGCGCAGCGCCGACGGCAGGAGCTCGCCGGTCCACCCCTGATCCGCGTCGGGGATCTGGGTGAACTCGTCGATGCGGACGTGCGCGCCGCCGTCGTCGTTCGTCGCGACATGCACCCCCTCGGCCGACGTCGGGTAGTCGTCCCCGGCGGCGATGTCGTCGCTCTGCGCCGACTCGCCCAGGCCTTCGGCGCGCGGCTCCCCCGCGATGAGCGCGGAGCCGTCGGGCGCCGTCACTGTGACTCCGGTCGCGACGGGCTCGGTGAGCTCGACGGGATCGGTGGGCTCGATGGGCTGCGGTTCGGGCCATGCTGCTGCCTCGGCGCAGGTCACCGTGCCCAGGCGCACACGAGCGATCTCCGAGGCTCCGAGCTCTCCCTGGATGCGCAGACCCACCATCGTGGTGCTGCCGTCGGGTGCCGTGCTGACCTCACCTGCCATCACATACGTCGGGCCCCAGATCGAGTCTGGCAGGTCATAGCGCCACCCGGGCTGCGATACGGCCTCGTCGGTCAGATCGACGCCGTCGATCGTGAGACGGTCCAGCCCGAGCGTCGGCGCACCGTCGGGGCCGCATGAAGCGGAGAGCCCCTCGAACTCGATGGCCGGACGGTCCCGCAGCTGGAACTCGCCCGAAGCGATCTGCGCCTGAGCGCCCTCTGCCCCGGCTGTCGCCGACAGGCCGGACGCCTGCGACGTGTTCAGCTTGAACACGTCGTCGACGTGCTCGTGCGTCGCGCCGACGTCCTGCCCCGAAGACCATTCGGCCACCGGCGTGGGTGCGACGAGCGTGCCGAGGTCGACATCGAACATCTCCATACCGACAGCGCTCGCGAGCACACCGTCCTCGGGCGCCGCCTGCGCGGGCACCACGATGCCGAGAGTGAGCAGTGCCGCAGCCGCTGTCGCGACGGCCGCACCGATTCCCTGCGTGAGTCTCATCGGTCCAGCTCCTTTCCGAAGTTCTCGATGAACGCGCGGCCGGTCGGCACTCCGAGGCCCGTCACGTCGTCCCAGCCCGGCCCTGACTGCAGGGTCTGCGGCTCGGCGTCCCATACGAAGATGGTCTCGGGGTAGATCGCACCGGCATCCGGCCCCCGCGCCGCCCACGTCCCCGCAGAAGCGGGCGTGACGTCGCGGATCGCGTCCGTGCCCATGAGCGCATACAGCGACGGGGCGGCGAGCCCGACCTCAACGCCGGTCGCGGCCTTCGCAAGGGCCACCATCGAGGCCACCATCGGCGTCGCAAGGCTCGTACCACCGTGCGTGGCGTACTCGGTCTGGCCGTTGTGCGGGCCGTAGACCACGAAGCCTGTGTTCGGATCCCCGATCGAGGCGACGTCGGGAACGAGGCGACGGGTTCCCGGCTCGTCGAGCGCGTCACGCTGCCACGTGGGCCTGTCGAAGACGGAGGACTCACCGCCGCCCGCGCCGAACGCGAATCCGGGCGGGATCACCCCTCCGTTTCTGGCGAAGCGCGTCTGGATCTCCCAGCCGGCCTCGACGACGATCTCGCCATCGGCGCCGAGCCCCGTGCTCGTACCGCCGACCGCTGTGATGTACGGGCTCGATGCCGGCGAAGCGACGCTGATGTGCGGGTGGTCGCCCACCATGCTGTAGTCGCCGTCGTTGCCCGACGACGAGAACACGGAGACTCCCTGAGAAGCCGCTTCGACGAGCACACGGTTGAGCAGCTCTCGGTCAGCCGCGGTGTCCAGGTCTTCGACCGCGCCGAACGACAGACTGATGACGTCGGGGGTCTGCTCCCCCTCGACCGCATCGAGGATGCGCGTGAACATCGACGTCGTGGTGCATTCTGCGGCGCCCCAGTAGACGATGTCGGCGTCGGGAGCCATCGCGTGCGCAGCCTGCACATCGAGGTGCTGCTCCTCGGTCCAGCTCTGCGGGCCGCCGCAGCGATCGTTGTCCGGGTTCGCCGGAGCGTGGTGACGGTACTGATCGCGGGCGAAGGGCTGCGCGCCCGCTTCCGAGAAGTACGTGTTCGTGTTCGCCTCAGTGCGGGGATCGTCGTACGCGCCGACGATCGCGATCGTCGTGCCCTCGCCGGTGTACTCGGCCGGAACATCGTGGATCTGCCGCAGCTGCGCAGGCAGGTAGCCGCAGAGTGCGTTCGAGCGGTGCTCGACGTCAACGGATTCTGGCCACTCGTCCGTCAGCTTCTCGCCCCAGTGCGCGGCGCAGTCACCATCATCGGCGAGGACGGGCACGGTCCGGTCTGATTCGTCCGGATGCGGCTCGTTCGTCGGCTGAACCGCACGAGCGGAAGCCGGGCGGAAGACGTCGACGTTCACGGTGCCGCTCACGTCGATCACCGCATCCAGATCTGCCGGAACGGTCAGCGCGGCATCCGGCGCGACGGCCTCGAGCTCTCCCACCCGGTACTGCGAGAACGTTGTGCCGAAGACGGCGCCGACCGCCGACGCGGTGCCGGTCACCGGCAGCGCAGAGACGGACTCGCGAAGGGCACCGACGTCGAGCCCGCCGTCGATGAGCCAGTCGCGCACATCCGGAGCGTCGCCGATCTGCGCGGGGTCGACCAGCACCGACAGCGACAGCTCAGCATCGGAGGCGACTGCGAGGCGCTCAGTGCTCGGTTCTGCTGCCCACGATGGCAGAGAACCCGGCAGCACGCGGGAATCGGCCGCGGCCGGTGGAGCAACGGCGGTCGTCGCGACGGACGCACCGGATACGAGCACGGCGGTCGTCACGAGAGCGCCGAAGAGTAGGCGTGGTCGCATGGACATCCTTTTCATTCGTGTGGAGAGGGGAATTCAGCGCGCGCGAACGCACCGCTCGCACCGCCATCGACCGACAGGGTGAACAGGCGCATCCGAGCGGCGTGCCGCTCAGACCGGGCGCCTCGCGCTCAGCCGCAACCATGACGGCCGCAGGCCGACGCGATCGATGAGTTCAGGTATCGATCGCGATAATCATTCTCACACACTCTTCGCAGGATCCCGCACGGTGGCAGATCCCCCGGAGAGAACCTCGCCGGTCGCGTCGGGTCGGCCCGTTGCATCGAGCCCGCCTGCAGGAACCGCCCCGGCACCGTTCTCAGCGAGCTGCGCATCGCCGGCGTGCTGCACGAGCGGCCGATGCGCGTCCTGAGGCTCGGAGAAATGTACCTCTGAACAGGTGACTATGTGGTGGAAGTGGGTGGACTCAAACCGAACACCTGGCGCCGGTTTGAGCGGCTCAGTTCCGCGTGGGAGCAGGCGAAACTCAGTATGGGCGAAGAGGCGTCGGCCACCGCAGAACGCGAGTCTGGCGTCGTCACGACCCCAAGGAGACGAACTAGAACACCGTTGACGGAGAGTGAAGTGGACTCTATTCGAACCGCCCGGATGAACGGCGAAAGCGTGGTCTCGATCTGTCGGCGATTCGGCGTTCATCGGATGACTGTATGGACGCACACAAGAGACTTGGTGTGATGATCGCCGCGAGAACGCGCCTGCCTGTACGACAGGTGCGGTATCAGAGCCCGCGTCCGAGGTCGATGCGCGGGTCGCTTCGTCGAGGCGGGACGTCGGCGGAAGGCTTGGTGAGCCGGCTGAGCCGTGTAAGAGCCGATTGTGCTGCGCGGTGCTCGGCGGCCTGCTCGGGTGTACGGATCGCCTTGGCGTCACCCAGCGGTGACGAGCCGCTGATCTCGTAACGGTGCCGATACAGAGCAATAGTGGCAGCGAGCACCTGCCACTGTGCTCGCGCTCTCACCTGTGTTGGAGGCTTCCCGAGACGTGAGAGCCACGCGGCACCGGCTTGCTCGGCGTCGTTCACGAGCCGTCGGGCATGGGCTTCGAGGAGCGCTTGGCGTTCATCGAGAGCGGTCTGCACGTCGTCGGGGATGGGCTGGGCTGGTGTTGCGATGAGACCCGCGACTCGACGTCTGCGGTTCTTGCCTGGTGCCAGTTGGTTGGTGGCCTGGTCGAGCATGTTCGCCAACTGCGCGGCAGGGTCGGCCTGCTCATCGCCGGGCGTCAACCGGGGTGCGAGCGCGTTCAGCGCGACGGTCGGTACATGCCCGGCGGCTTCGTGTCGGGCGAGGGCTGCTTCGAGGCGTTCGTAGTAGGGGCTGGTGAATACGTCGTCGGCCACGTCGTCGGGGAACGGTGCGATGTCGAGCAGGTTGGCCCAGCGGTCGACCTGTGCTTCGCGGGCAAGCACGTCGTACTCGTCCATCAGCGTGGACAGCGAGGCGTGGCGGTCGACCTGGAGTTGCAGGGTCTCGGTGGCCGACGCATCGGCATCGCTGCGCTTCAACACTTCGGCCAGTCGGTCGATGAGCGTAAGTGGCTTGGGTTGGTCGAGGTGGGGCTCGACCTCGTGCGGGTCGGGCACGATGACGTAGGCGTGGTTGCGGTACTTGCCTCGGGTCATGGCGACGTAGAACAACTCCCGCGCCGCCTTCTCCGGGTCGATGAGCGCGTGCGCGGTGTCGACGCTGGCTCCTTGGGCGCGGTGGACGGTGCTTGCGTAGCCGAGTTCGAGGTCTTCGCGGACGTACTTCGCCGGCAGGACGAGAGCCTTGCCGCGTGGCTGGTCGCCGGTGCCGAGCCGGCGCACGGCGAGCGAGCCGTCCTCGTATCGGTGGGTGATCTGCCAGCGGTCGCCGTTCTTGACCCAGGTTCTGCCGCTGGTCAGGCGGCGGTCATTGCGCCGGGTGACGACCAGATCACCGACTCCAGCGGTGGTGCCGTCGTACAGCCCGACGCCCTCGGCTTCGACGCGGCCCGCGGTGATGAGGTCGGCGCGGGCGCGCTCGTTCAGCTGTGCGACCATCTCGCCGCTGCTCGCGATCATCAACGTGCGCAGGCCCTCGTCGCGGTCGGCGCGCCAGGCCTCGTAGATCGCGTCTTGCATTGTCTCGGCGTCGCCCTCGACCAGCCGGTCGTGCTCGTGATAGGCGTCGAGCGCGGTGGTGTTGCCGTGGCGCAGGCCGAGGCTGGCGGTCTTCTCCCAGTCGTCGGCGAAGCGGCGCACGTCGGTGAGTTCGGGCACCCGGTGGCGGTGGCGGGTGAGCATCCCGAACGCCCCGCCCGTCTCGACCGCGGAGAGCTGAGCCCAGTCACCGATGAGGACGACCTTCGCCCCGACCTCGGCGGCATGGGCGGTGATCCGATCCAAAGCCAGCGTGCCCGCGAGGGAGGACTCGTCCACGAGTACGAGTTGCCCGGCCTGGAGGTTCCAGCGGTCGTGGCGGTGTTCGTAGAGGAACTTCGCGGTGTTCTCGGCCCGGATGCCGAGCGAGTCACCGAGCACTTCGGCGGCCGCGGCTGAGGGCGCGAGACCGATCACCGAGTCACGCCCGTGCGCGGCCGTCCATGCGCGATGCAAGGCCCGCAGTGCGGTTGTCTTACCGGCACCGGCGGGGCCGACGAGCAGGTCGAGCGTCAACCTGGAGCGGGCGATGCGGGTGATCGCGGTGGCCTGATCCGGATCGAGGCGGACGCCCCTGATCTTGCGCGAGACGTGCCGCGCCACCAGCCGTGCAGAGAGGGCTGGGCCGGTCTCGGCCTTGCTGTGGGCGAGGAGCCGCTGTTCGGCGTCGAGGATGTCCTGGCTGGAGTACACGATCTGATCGACGGGCTGGAACCTGTTGCCCTCACCCTCGATGTAGTGCGCGGGCACAGCACGGTCGTAAGTCGGGGTGAGGTGCAGCGATTCCGCCTCGACGCGAGCGACGATCTGATCGAGGACCGTCAGCCGGTCGTCGGGGGTGGCGAAACGTGCGCCCATGAGTTGCCGCATCGTCTCGGCATGCACGTTCCAGCGCCCCCAGGTTGCACGCCGGTTGGCAACCTCCATCAGCACAACCGTGGCAAGGTCATCGATCACGTCCAGCCCGATGTCGTCGGCCCGCAGCCGCGCTTCGGTCGCGTCCTGGTCAAGCAGGTGCTGCGCCCAGGTGGTGGCGTCCTCACCCAACGTCACCGCGGCGCGCTCACGCCACTCGGCGGTCAACTCCGCCAGCGAGTGCAGCTCCTTCTCGGGGCGGGTCTCCAAGGTCGCCTGCTGCCGCAGCCTCGCCACGACCCGCGCCGGGGGCTGCCTGCCGTGCTCGGCCACGTACTCGTCGATGAGCCGGTTCTTCACCTGCTCGATCCCCTCGGCCCCATCACGGGTGCCGGTGGTGCGGCGAGAGAACTCCGCCAACAGCGACGCGGGCACGCCCGCGATCTCCCAGCCGGTGTTGCGGTCCTTGCCGCGATCCACCGGCACCCATGTCACTCCGAGCAGCCGGGCGGTGTGATCGGTCAGGAAGGCGTTGTAGGTCTCCGAGAGAGCG
Source organism: Frigoribacterium sp. JB110 (assembly GCF_900163665.1). Taxonomy (GTDB): domain Bacteria; phylum Actinomycetota; class Actinomycetes; order Actinomycetales; family Microbacteriaceae; genus Microbacterium. The sequence goes on along the minus strand of NZ_FUIA01000014.1, from coordinate 81,727 downwards.
ACGGCGGCCTTGTGCAGGCGGCGAGAGTCCAGCGTCCGCCAGCGCCCGTCGATACCCTGCACCTTGTTCGAGACCACGACGTGCGTATGCAGTTGCGGATCAGCGGCGCGGGAGTCGTAATGGTCGAACGCTGTGGCGATCACCCCGACGATCGGCATCTGCGCGACCCCGCCCCGACCGACCCGCGTTGCGGCGACGCGCTGTTCCAGCACGGCGATGGTGTCGCGCATCGCAGCGTGATGCGCCTGCGCAATGAGCGTTTGCGTGCCCGCGTCGGCCACGCCCCAGATCGTGCTGACCGACTTCGACGGCGAGAACGTCAGATCGAACCCGGCGACAGCGGTACGTGGGGTCTTGGCAAGCTCTTCCTCGCGGATGCGTTGCACAGTCTGCTCTCGTTGCTCACCGCGCAATCCGGGATCCAGCCGTGCAACCCTCGCCGCAATCCGCTCGCGGGGCGGTTGCAGCTTCGGGTACCGGGTGCCGACCCGTTCGCCGGATGGATACCCTCGCCCAGCAGCCGAGCCAAGTGTTCCTCGGTCACCGTGTCACCCTCGGCCAGAGCCGGGGAACGGCCGTCATCGAGGCTCGTCAGGCCGGTGCCGATCCAGGTGCCGGGAGGGCAGCCCGACTCGGTGTAGTACCGGGTCAGCGGGCTGCTCATCTCCCGGTCGCCGTCACCGGCGACGACCGAGTGCAGCAGGTACTCGTAGCCCTTTCCCGAGGACATGACCCGGATCGTCATCACCACGACGGCCCCTCCCCGAGACGGGCTCAGGAGGGGCCGTCTCAGGGATCAGGTGGGCGCTCCGCGCCCAGACGGCACCCTGGTGCCAGACGTGTGGGGGTGAAAGTACCTCCGGCTCAGCGATGGCATACGTATCGGCACAGGACCTGACATGCTCTGGCGCCGAACCGACGCCAGTATTGCCGGAGGCCACCGTAGGGTTGACTACCAAGATTGGTTGTACACCTTCGCTCAAGGCGGTATGTCTATGACGGTCGTGAGGAACGATACCGATGAAGCCGTGTATGAGGCGACGACCGATGACACGCTGACAGTGCGCGAAGTCATAATGAACTCCGTGTCAACTCTCGAAACTCCAGCAGGGTCTTCCGCCTACGACACGTCCGAAGATCCGCTGTCCTTCACCGAGGCGCGCTACGCTTGCGAGGGCAACACGCTGAGCATCACCACGGAAGGCGGAGCGGTAGCTTTCGGCCGTGAGCACTGACGGCAGGCTGATGGTTCCGCTGGTTCAGCGACGCTGCAGCAGATAAATGTATCCGCCGCCCACGGCGTTATCCCAGACCATCGTGTCGGCATCCCACGCCATCACCGTGTAGCCGTACTCTCCGCCACCCCACTCGATCCGGGTGCTGTTCAGCACCACATTCGCGGCGTTCTCCTCGTGCTCCGTGGCACCGGGAACATGCTGGCAGTAGAGCATGCGATCTGGTGAAGGGAAGACGAATCGGTGATCGTTGGTTACTGCTTCGAAACCAGACCCCTCATCGGTGTGGGTATGCTGCCACGAACCGACCAGCACCTCTGCGAGTTCGCCGTCCTGCGCGTCTGTGGCTTCAGGAGCAGCTGAGATTTTCGGTGAATCCCAATCACAGGTCTCTTCCTGTGCTTGCTCGTCGCTCGCTTGGGTAGGCGATTCCTCTTCCGGTTCTGCGTTCGTCTCCTGTGCCGGGCTGGCGGGCGTGGAGACTCCCTCCTCGAGCTGGGGCGGACTCTCAGGCGCGCATCCCACCGCCACAGGCGCGACAACGGCACACACGGCAATCACTGCGCCCCACTGTCTCTGCCATGCCGGCTTCACTGCACGAACCATTGCGAACTCCTTTTTGCGCCAAGCCGACCGGGGTCTCATTCGATCATCATGCGCTCACACGGTGTTCACAGAACAGGAGTCTTCCCTGCCGCAGACCAGAGCACGAGGGAGGGTGCCTCTGCGCGAATTCGCGAGACAGCTTCCTGAGCGAACTCAGAATCTGCCTGCGTTGTTCCAAGGGCATCAGAGAAACCGCCGAGCAACCGCCAGGTGTCGGCGGCGGTGCCCATCAACCCCAACTCTTCAGCCTCACGCGCGACGACACGCAGCCTATCAGCATCTCCGACGAGCACAGCACGACTATGACGCACCATTAGAGCTAATAGTCCACCACCTGCGAGCGCTGATGCTTTCTCGATGATGGCTGCGGCTTCGCTAACCTGTACGCCGAGGCGAGTAACGCAGTGCGCAAGAATCCCGGCGAAGAATGTGTGCCGGGTCGTGAGCATCAGCTCCGCACCATCCAGTAACAGTAGTGCCGCTTCTTCAACGAGGCCCTCGGCGTGTGCGGATTTCCCAGCTGACCAGGCATGCAACATCATCACCTTTGGGTCTGACTCCGCAATCTCAGGAACCGCCTCGAACGCGGCCTCCGACTCAACGATTCTTCCAGTGGCGCAGCTAGCCGCGCCGAGGAGTGCTCGTGCAGCGGGGAGCAAACCAGCGAGGTCGCGCCATTCCAAGTGCTGCACCGCAATGGTTGCGGTCTGATACGCCTGTTCTGCGTCACTTGAGAACAATTGCGAGAAGCCTAGGGCGTACGCTGACAGGCCAACTCGTTCAGGTGCTCCTCGGAATTGTGCGTCGATCCTCTCGCGGAGCCGTCGCTGAGTCGACAGCACGTCGCCGGTGTTCGACAGTGCCATGATCTCAGCGAGCTCAAGGAGCATGGTCCCGCCGGGAACATAGTTGAGGGCGTCCACTGGCAGGCGTCGAAGCTGGATGAACGCACTCTCCGCTTGACTGAGCGGTCCGCTGATGACGGCAGCCAGTGCGTGTGTGACCAGACCACCAGCAGTAGCGACCTCGGGAGGAACGTGAGCTTGGGGCGGAAGATCCGCACTCAGACCCGCAACCGTTGCCCAGCGGGTTGCGGCAAGTTCCAACTCCACCACCTCGACCGGCGAGTCTACGGTGGCGCGCGTCTCATCGATCAGATCGAGCGCAGCTTCTGCGTTGAGCTGTCGGACGCCGAGATAGTCGGCGTGTGCGATCGCAAGCGCCGTACGTTCTGCGGCGGTGACGGGCAAATCTCGTGCGGCCGCGAAGTGCGCAGTTGCCACCTGCGGCTCACCGAGGATCGAGGCAGCTTGCCCCGCAATGCGGTGCGCTCGCGACATATGAGAGCCATCGGGGTTGGATTCATCCCGATCAATCACCTCTCGGGCCGCGCGTAGGGCGAGACGCTCATCGAATGCGCTCAGCGCTTGTTCGGCGAGCGCAAGCGTGCCTGCGACGTCGAGCGGACCCGGGAGTCCAAGCGCGAGCAGACACGCGCGCTGCTGTGCTTGAGGACGTGCGGAAGCCGTGTCGCTGCGCAATGTGCCGACGACCTCGCTGGTCAACTCTTGCCAGCGCATCACCGAGATTCTGGATCGTAAAATCTCGCTGTCCAATGCTCGTCTCAGACGGAGCCAACCGACTTCCGTGAACTCGAGCAAGCTGCCGCGTGATAGCTCTGTTAGATCCTCGTCTGCCTCGGCGGGGTACTCTCCAGCGATAGCAATCTTCGCCACAGCCTCAAGCTCGGCCTGATCGAGTTCATCGAATTGGTCCCCCGCGAGTTGCGAAAGCCGCTGGGTGGGGGCGGGCAGTCCCTGCAACGACCAGCCGTGCTCGGTTTGAGTGAGCCGACCGGTGCGGAGCGACCCGGTGACGAGTTCACGCAAATGCAACGGGTTACCGTCGGCGACTACTGCAAACCGTGGTCCCGTGTCAGGAGTGAGCCCCGAGCCTCGCACCATCTGCACGACCAACTCATCTGCCTCGGCGTCTGAGAGCTTCTCGACCGTTGCCTCGGTAATTTCGCCGCTGTCGTACAGAGCCTGAATTTCGGGCGGAGCGAGAGCCAGGTCTCGGACGGTCAATATTGCCGGTACCCGAGATATGTGAATGAGTTGCGTGACAACGAACATCGAGATCTCGTCGAGTTGGTCGACGTTGTCGATCAATATCACAGTCACTGACCGGCGGCGAACGAAAAAGTCGATGAGGCTGGCCGCGGAGGTGTGTATGTCGGAGTCGGTGCCGTCAACTCCCGCAAACACCCCGAGTGGAATCTCTCTGCTGAGGGCACTCGCTGTCAATAGCGGTGCTGAGCCTGCGCCTTTTTCGATCACGGTCTTGACGGTGCGAAGAAGGTGAGTTTTTCCCATCCCTTGCGCCCCGGTGAGCAGGAGTGCGCCATGCGTGTGTACCAACCGGGCAAGCGTCGTCGCTTGGTTCGAGGTCACTGTGACAGGAAAGTTACTGATCGCTTCTGAAGGGGTGGTCTCGGCCTCTGAAGGCTTTACTGGAGGCCACCGCAATAGGGTTGCGGCAGGCTTCTCTTCCAGAATCATGATGTGCAATTGGCCAAGCATGCCGTTGGGCTCGACGCCCAGGCGTTCGCTGAATGTCTCTCTGGCCTGAGCGAATATGTCGAGGGCTTCTTGAGGGTGACCCGCAAGGTAGGTTGCCGTCATGAGCTGCCCCCACGCGCGCTCACGCAACGGATCTTCGGCGACGAGTTGGTGGATCTTGGGAATCACGTCCAGGTGCCGTCCGCGGGAGAGGTCCAGGTCGATGCGGTCGGCCAGCGCGATCTCGAAGAGTTTCTCCAGGCGTATCGCCTCACCGTGCAACTCCTGGGATCCGTCGATACCCGCAAAGGCGGGACCACGCCAGAGCTCCAGTCCTTCGTTCAAACATTCGGATGCTTGATTGAGCAGCCCTTCGGCAATCAGCCAGTCGGCCTGACGGCACAATTGCTCGAAGCGAACAGAGTCGATATGCACCGTCGCGGGATCGATGCGGTACCCCCGGTCGAGCAGATCGATATCCACTGGAAGTGCCGCCCGCAGCCGCGAGATGCGAGCTTGTAAAGCGTGGGCGGGATCGCGCGGAAGGTTCTCGCCCCACAGATCGACGACGAGGCGGTCCAATGCGACCGGACTTCCCTGGGCGACGAGCAGACATGCAAGCAGCGTCTCTTGCTTCGGTCCGCCCAATGAGATCTCGCGACCGTCGGAGGAAGCCCGCATGGTCCCGAGGAGATGGACGTTCAGCACCTCCCACCTCCATCAGCATTGACCAACTGCGCCAGCGACCGGCCGATGCCGACGTCGCGTTGCACGGCACCCTGTCGGGATAAAGGTACTCCCTACGATGCCCCAGCGTCGATGAATCACATCGATGAACCTGCCACTACTCTTCGGTGGCTATCACGTAACCCATCTGAATGTCTTCTCCTTCGCCGTATCCGACGATGGAGAGGTTCCAGACCTCGCTGTTCGCGGGAATCATGTACATTCCGGTCGGGGTGCCACCCGAGGCTCCGATCTGGCGCAACTCAGGGGTGATTCCGGACGCCGCGAGCGCCTCATCGAGAGACTCCACGAGCGCATCGAACTCAGCCGGGGTGGTGAGATTCACGCCTCTCAGTGTCCCATCATCCTCGTCGGCTTCCACCGTGCTGACCACGGCGTACTCACTGGGCAGTGGCAGCTCGGCCGGGAACCAGTCGGGAATCTCACCGTCCACCCCAGCGTCGACCGTGACGGATTCGCCGTCGTCGCCCTCAATGGTCACCGAATCCCCGTCCTCATCGACTGCGACCTCAGGAACATCTGGGGTCCCGCCGCAGCCGGTGAGGCCCCCCCAGCGCGAAGATCAAGGCGATGCTGATCCATCCCTTCTTCTGTGCGTGCTGAGTCGTCATGTGTTTGCTCCCTTGCTGCTGTGTCCGCCGCGCCCATGTGTTCGCGCATCCCTGCATGCGCGATGTGGACACTTTCATTAGATGTCCAGCCACTCACACAGCGCTCACACGGGCGCAGCACACGTCACTATCGCGCCTCATCGGCCTCGTGTGTGAGCGTCATGTGAGTGCCGTCGCGTTGGATGAGTGCAAACCCCGTTCTTGACCGACACGTAAGGAGCCCCGATGGCTCAGGATTTGCATGCGAACCGCCGTGATCTGCGGTCTCAGGCACACGGAACACGCGGGTGGAAGTTGTTCCGTCCTGCTCGCAGAGCGGGGGCACTCCTCACCTCACTCGCCCTCGCGCTCGGCGGCGTGGTCGCAGGGACCACAGCAGCCTCGGCGGCCCCATCTGACCCGATCGCGATGCCCGACGACGCGCTGCGCGCCTGCGTCAACGCTGAACTCGGCCAGACGCCCACCGTTCCGATCACCGAGGCGCAGGCGGCCACCGTCGCCACGGTCGATTGCCAGAGCGCGGGGGTGACCGACCTCACCGGTCTGGAGCATTTCACCGCCGTGGAGACGGTATGGCTCAACAACAACGACGGCATCGCGAGCCTGGATCCGTTGGCGAATCTGACGACGACAACGAGTCTGAGTCTCAACAATGCCGGGGTGTCCGACGCGGATCTGACGGCCCTGGGACAGCTGACGAGCCTGACCTCCCTGGGGCTCGCGTCGAACGGCATCACCGATCTGTCCGTCGTGGTGGACTTTCCCGATCTGAGGAGCCTGCACCTTCGTAACAACGGCATCACCGATCTGTCCGACCTTGCTGGCCTGACCGATCTGACGAGCCTGCACCTTGGCGAGAACGACATCGCCGACGTGTCGGACCTGGTTGGCTTGAGCAACCTCGAGTATCTCTATCTCAACGACAACGAGATCACCGACTTGAGCCCGCTGCCGACTCTCAGCCTGACGATCTTCGATGCCGCGGATCAGGCGGTCGAACTGGGTGATCTCGTGGTCGACGAGGCCGCGGCCAACCCCGTGACCGACCGGGATGGCGATCCGGTGGCGCTGGACGATCTGTACGACACGGGTGCGAACACGTTCACCCCGACGGCCTTGGGTGCGGGCAGCATCGGCTGGGACGACGGCAACGACTTCACCGGCGCGCTGTCGTTCACCGCTGTGGAGCAGGCAGTGCTGATCGCGATGCCCGACGACGCGCTGCGCGCCTGCGTCAACGCTGAACTCGGCCAGACGTCCGCCGATCCGATCACCGAGGCGCAGGCGGCCACCGTCACCACGGTCGACTGCCAGAACGCGGGGGTGACTGACCTCACCGGCATGGAGCATTTCACCGCCGTGGAGACGGCGTGGTTCGCCGTCAACAGCGGCATCACTGATCTGACCCCCCTCTCTGGCCTGACCACGATCGAGTCCCTTGACCTCCGTGCCACCGGCATAGCCGATGACGATCTGCCCTCGCTGAGCCAGCTGGCGAACCTGGAGAGTCTGAGCATGGGGGACAACGACATCTCCGACATGTCGGTCCTGTCGAACTTCTCGAGCTTGATTCACTTCTATGCGGGCCTCAACGACATCTCCGACGTCTCCGCCTTGGCCGGCCTGACCGATCTCCGGCTTCTCTATCTCGCTGAGAACGAGATCACCGATGTCTCGCCCTTGGCGGGACTGATCAACCTCACAGATCTATACTTGAACGACCAGACGGTGAGGATGCCGACCGCTACCGTGAACAGCATGACACCCAATCCGGTGACCGACGTCTCTGGTGATGCGGCGGTGGTGAGCTCGTCCGAGGCTGACTTCAGCTACAACGCGACTCCTCCCGCATGGTCATTCTCGACCATCGGCACCAAGGACATGGCGTGGAACACCTCGGTGAGTGTTGGGAACGTGGCCGCCGCGCAGTTCTCCGGCATGATCAGTCAGCGGATCAGTCCCGCTGAGGTGGCACCCGAGATCCCCGAGGTGACGCAGGCGGCCTGTGTGGACGGCGACATCGTCGACCCGCAGATCACCCTGCCCGACACCGAGGGCGTCGACTACGCGATCGACGGCACGGTGGCTCCCGGTGAGACCGTGACGGTGCAGGCGACCCCCGCTGAAAACTATCGCCTCGTCCTCGGTCCCGGCACCGACTGGACCGGGAACAGCGACGGCATCTACGCCGAACTCGTGATCGTCCTCGACGAAGTCGACTGCGCCCCCGTGGATCCCGGGCCCACCGTGATCGATGCGCCGAACGGTGATCTGCCGGTCGATGACCCCTGCGGCCCCGACAACGCCACGTGGATTCTGCCCACCGGCGATGATGTGCCTGAGGGCTTCAGTTGGGTCGTCGATGACGACGGCCTACTGACCGCAGTCACGAAGGCCGGCTACGTGTTCTCCGATCCCACCGGGGACATGGACCCGAATCGGCGAGAGTACGGCTACGCCCCCGACACGAACGAATCGTGCCAAGTTGACACGGATACTCCAGGCGACGAGGACACCCTCGCGGCCACGGGTGGCCCGGGGCTCAACGGAGCGATTGCGGCGGGCACTCTGCTCGGTATCGGCGGACTGCTGCTTCTGCTAGCACGACAGCGCCACAACGCATAGGCAGAGTGGGGAACAAGGAACAATGACTGACTCTCCAGACCCCGATCCCGAGGTTGACGCGCGAAGCAGGGGCGACGGATTCGATCCTCAAGTGGGTGGCCTCGTCGCCTACTTAACGTGGATCGGCGGCCTCATCATGCCACCCTCATCGACGGTGGCGCGCCCGGCTGGCTGCACCTGATCGTACTGCTGTGCATCTACAACGCCTTCAAGTTCCTCATCTACGGCCCCATCAGCCTCGTCCGGCTCGTCGCCGTCCGGCATAGAGAGCGCCGCCAAGCGCAGGCCGGTGTTCCCAACGCTGAAGGCCCGCCCGTTCCACCTACCGGGCATGCGGCACTATCGAGCGACGAGCACAGGCCGGCGAATCTCGGCCGAACCACGGCTGCGCCCGGCGCCTGACAGAACCCGACTGATCGCGCTGATTCTGCACATCGCAGATCAACTCCACGCTCAGGAAATCGATGAGCGGCAGCGCCGTATCGGTGACCACCTTGATGCCGACGACTCCGCACCCACCGGATCGTCGGTGGACGAGCAAGGAGACAGGAATGACACTGACGATGCCGACCGCCACCACGGATACGTCGCCGCTGATGACAGCGGTGACCTATCAGCGGGTCTCGACCAAAGAGCAGGCGGCGAAAGGAGGGCGTGACGAGGGGTTCTCGATCCCTGCCCAACGCAAGGCCAATCACGGCAAGGCAGCCGACCTGAAGGCGAAGATCGTCGCAGAGTTCAGCGATCCCGGCTACTCGGCCAAGACCATGAACCGGCCCGATCTCCAGCGGATGCTCAAGTACATCAAGACCCACCAGGTCACCTACTGCATCGTGCACAAGGTCGACCGCCTCGCCCGAGACCGTCTGGTCGATCTGCAGATCCACAGCGCGCTCATCGAAGCCGGAGTGACCCTGATATCGGTGACCGAAAGCATCGACGAGACTCCCTCCGGCACTCTCGTCCACGGCGTGATGTCTTCCATCGCCGAGTTCTACTCCCGGAACCTCGCCGCAGAGGTCAGCAAGGGTCTGATCCAGAAGTTCGAGACCGGCGGCACACCCATGCGCGCCCCCATCGGCTACCTCAACATCCGCAAGCACGACGAGCAGGGCCGCGAGTACCGCACCGTCGAGATCGACCCCGAGAGAGCACCGCTCGTGAAGTGGGTGTTCGAGCAGTACGCCACCGGCGACCACACGGTTGTGGACCTCCTCGCTGCCGTCACCGCACGCGGCCTGACCACCGTGCCCACGCCGAAGCGCCCCTCCGGGCCGGTGGCGCGCTCCGGGTTCTTCAAGCTGCTGCGCAATCCGTACTACATCGGCATCGTCCGCTACCGAGGGGCAGAACAGACCGGCACTCATGAGCCGCTGATCGACATCGAGACCTGGCAGCAAGTTCAACGGCTCCTGGACTCCCGCAAGATCGCCTCTGAGCGACGACGCTCTCACGACCACTACCTGAAGGGGTCCCTGTTCTGCGGCGAATGCGGCTCGCGGATGCAGCTGGACTACCCGGCCAACAAGCAGGGCATCCGTTACGCCTACTACGTGTGCTCCGGACGCGCCTCCAAGCGGAAGAACTGCACCCGCCGCGCCGTGCCAGTCGGCATCGCCGAGCAACTCGTCGCAGACTGCTATCAAGACATCGCGATCACCGAGGCTGAGTACGCCGCCCTCGCCGCCCAGGTCGAGGCCGCGTTCGACGAACGTCTCGCCTCCCGCTCCCAAGAACTGGCCGAACTGGCCAAGAACCGCGAGCGACTCCAAAACGAGAGCGACAAGCTGCTCGCCGCGCACTTCGCCGACGCCATCGACCTGGAGACCCTCAAGCGTCATCAAGACCGCATCCGCACTGGACTCGCTGACATCGACCGCCGCCTTGCCAACGAGCACGACCAGCACGAAGGGCCACGCAAGCACCTCGGCACTGCACTGAGCCTGCTCGTGGACTGCGCCAACCTCTACGCTCGCACCGACGATCAGGGCAAGCGGCTGGCGAACCAAGCCCTCACCGACGGCATCGAGATCGACGAAGACGAAAGGGCGGCGATCCGACTCGCTGAGCCGTTCGCCGCCCTTGTGTCCGCACCAGCCTCCGCCGATGTCAGGAGTTCTAGTACGTCTTCAATTGTGGGCGATGCGGGACTCGAACCCACGACCTCTTCCGTGTGAAGGAAGCGCGCTAACCAACTGCGCCAATCGCCCTTGCTGCGGCCCGTGAAGGCCTCGATAGATACTACCGGATGTTCCGCCGCGCACCGAACCGTTGCGCATCCCGGCCGTGTCGCGCAGCGGGGCGCCACAGGTGATCCTGTGGCGCCCCGCTGGTGCTGCGGTGCGAGGCTCAGCGAGCCTCCATCGCGTAGCCCTCCTCGCCGTGCATCACGGTGTCGACGCCAGCGATCTCGTCCTCGTTCTTCACGCGGAACCCGATCGTCTTCTGGATGACGATGCCGATGATGTATGCGGCGATGAACGAATACGCCATCACGGCCACCACACTGATGAACTGCACCACCAGCTGCGCGATGCCTCCGCCCAGGAACAGGCCGGTGCCATTGCCGAAGAGGCCGATCCAGAGCGTGCCGATCACGCCGCCGACGAGGTGCACACCGACCACGTCGAGCGAGTCGTCGAAGCCGAACTTCCACTTCAGCTCGATCGAAAGCGCACAGGCGACACCCGTGACGACGCCGAGCAGGATGGCCCAGACCGGGTCGATCGACGCACAGGCCGGAGTGATGGCGACCAGACCGGCGACAGCACCGGATGCCGCGCCGACTGACGTCGATTTGCCGTCCTTGAACTTCTCCACGGCGATCCAGCCGATGATCGCAGCAGCAGGGCACACCATCGTGTTGATGATGATCAGGCCCATCTCGGTGTTGCCGCTCTCGCCGAGCGGCGCCGGGGTGAGACCGCCGTTGAAGCCGAACCAGCCGAACCACAGCAGGGTGGCGCCGAGCATGACCAGCGGCACGCTGTGCGGCTTGTTGATGCCCTTCTGGAAGCCGACTCGCTTGCCGAGCACGAGCGCCAGCGCCAGCGCTGCGGCACCCGCGTTGATGTGCACCGCAGTACCGCCGGCGTAGTCGATCACCTCGACAGCGCCGTCGAACATCCAGACGCCGAGCTCCATGATCCAGCCGCCGCCCCACACCCAGGCTGCGACCGGGAAGTAGACCAGCGTGACCCAGATGCCGGCGAACAGCATCCACGACCAGAACCGCGCACGGTCGGCGATCGCACCGGAGATCAGCGCCACCGTGATGATCGCGAACGTCGCACCGAACGCCGCGCCGATGCCCGCTTCACCCGTCGGGTCGTCTGAGATGGTCTCGACCAGGCCGAGGTCGCCGAGCGGGTTGCCGGCGAAAGCCAGCGGGTTGTCGACCGCCGTCATCGCGAAGCCGTACAACACCCACAGCACGGCTGTCAGGGCGAGGCCTCCGAAGCTCATCATCATCATGCTGACGACGCTCTTGGCCTTCACCAGCCCGCCGTAGAAGAACGCCACCCCAGGCGTCATCAGCAGTACGAGCGCGGTGGAAATGGTCAACCACGCAAGGTTTCCGCTATCCATGTGATTCCTCTGTGTCAGTGCAATGGATCCGGTGAACCGGATGTGCCCCCATCCTGACGATGCGGTTTTCCGCAGAGGTGTGCGGCGCGTTTCGACTGCGTTACGCAGCCGCTCCGTGCGTTAAGTTCATGTTTCGCACCCCGCACAGTCCTCGACGAGGAGTGCGGCGCCCGCTCAGGAGTGCGTCGAGGCGTTCAACCGCGACACGGCGCGCAGATACTTCTTGCGGTAGCCGCCTGCGAGCATGTCGGCGCTGAAGACGTCGTTCAGCGCTGTGCCCGTTGCGCGGATCGGGAGCTGCGCGTCGTAGACGCGGTCGACGAATGCGACGAAGCGCAGCGCTTCCGACTGATCGGTGATCTGGCGCACATCGCGCAGACCGACGGCCTCGACATCGTCGACGAGCCGGATGTACCGCGAAGGATGCACGTGCGCGAGATGCGACAGCAGCTCGTCGAAGGCGTCATCCGACACGGTCGTGCCGGCGGCGTCGAGTGCCTCGTTGTACGCGTCGTCGTCCAGCACCACTGCGGCGCCGTCGAGCGAGCGCTGACGGAAGTCGACGCCGTCGATCCGGATGGTCTCGAAGCTGTCGGCCATCGCGTGGATCTCCCGAAGGAAGTCCTGCGCGGCGAACCGGCCCTCCCCGAGTGCGTTCGGCGGGGTGTTGCTCGTCGCCGCCAGACGTGTGCCGGATGCCACCAGCTCACCGAGCAGACGCGTCATCACCATTGTGTCGCCTGGATCGTCGAGCTCGAACTCGTCGATGCACAGCAGCGCCGAGCCCTTCAGCAGGTCGACGGTGTTCCGATACCCGAGCGCGCCGACGAGCGCCGTGTACTCGATAAAGGAGCCGAAGTACTTGCGCCGTGCCGGCACCGCGTGGAACACTGCGGCCAGCAGGTGCGTCTTGCCGACGCCGAACCCGCCGTCGAGATAGACGCCTGGCTTCATCGGCGCCGTCTTCGGCTTGCGTGAGAACAGACCTCGCTTGGCCGGCTCGGCACCGGCTGCGAAGGCCGTGAGCTGCTCCTTCGCCTCCGCCTGCGACGGGTGCTCGTCGTCCGCACGATAAGAATCGAAGGTCGCCTCGTCGAACTGAGGCGGCGGCACGAGACTGGCCAGCATCTCCTCGCCTGAGAGGTGAGGGTTGCGCTCGGTGAGGCGCACGCGGCCGGTTACCGTGCCGATCTGTGTCATATACCGTTCGTTTCGCTGTGTGACGCACGCGCAGGAAGGCACGGTGCGGGTACCCGCGGGGGCGCCTAAGCTCGTATAAGGACGCAACAAGTCTACGTCTGTTCGGTTCGCACCGATCGCACGCTACTCAGGCAGGAGCTCAGCCATGGCCGTCGCATCCGATCCCTCCCCGGATTTCGCCCAGTTCGCCCATCCGGAACGCCTCGTCACGACGCAATGGCTCGAGGATCACCTCGGCGATGACGGCCTCGTGGTCGTCGAGTCGGATGAGGATGTGCTGCTGTACGAGACCGGCCACATCCCCGGCGCCGTCAAGGTCGACTGGCACACCGAGCTCAACGACCCCGTCGTGCGCGACTACGTCGACGGAGCGGGGTTCGCGGAGCTGCTCGGTGCGAAGGGCATCTCCCGCGACGACACCGTCGTGATCTACGGCGACAAGAACAACTGGTGGGCGGCCTACGCGCTCTGGGTGTTCTCGCTGTTCGGGCACGAGGACGTGCGTCTGCTCGATGGCGGCCGCGACGGTTGGATCGCCGAAGGCAGGGCGATCACGACGGAGCCCGCTGGTCGGCCCACAACCGACTACCCGGTCGTCGAGCGCGACGACTCCGTGCTTCGCGCCTACCGTGAGGACGTGCTCGCACACCTCGGCAAGCCGCTCATCGACGTGCGCTCCCCTGAGGAGTACACGGGCGAGCGCACCACTGCGCCCGCATACCCCGAGGAGGGAGCGCTGCGCGCCGGACACATCCCCAGCGCTCAGAATGTGCCATGGGGCAAGGCCGTGGCCGAGGACGGGCGGTTCAGGTCACGCACCGAGCTCGAGCAGATCTACCGCGATCAGGCGGGCATCGGCGATGCGAGCGACGTCGTCGCCTACTGCCGCATCGGTGAGCGCTCCAGCCACACCTGGTTCGTGCTGCACCACCTGCTCGGCATCGAGAAGGTGCGCAACTACGACGGCTCATGGACCGAATGGGGCAGCCTCGTGCGCGTGCCGATCGTCACGGGCGCAGAGGCGGGAGAGGTTCCGGCGGCGTGAGCGAGCAGGTTCCCGCCGCACTGGCGGAGATACGGGACGAGTTCCTGGAGCTGCCGGAGCCCGAGCGGCTCCAGTTGCTGCTGGAGTTCGCCGATGAGCTCCCGGAGATGCCGGCGGAATACGCCGACCATCCGGAGCGCACCGAGCGAGTCGCCGAGTGCCAGTCGCCCGTGTTCATCGTGCTCGCACTCGACGAGGACGGTCTCGTCCGGATGCACGCATCGGCTCCGCCAGAAGCACCGACCACGCGAGGCTTCGCCAGCATCCTCGCGCAGGGACTGACGGGCCTCTCCCCCGACGAGGTGCTCGCCGTCCCAGTGGACTACCCGCAGTCGATCGGCCTGACCAGGGCGGTCTCACCACTGCGCATCTCCGGCATGACCGGAATGCTCATGCGCGCCAAACGCCAGGTGGCCGCGCTGGCAGCGTGAACTCTCATCTGAGCCGGTCGTGAGTGCGTACTCGGCGGCTTCGCACTTGCGACCCTCAATCGCTCGTCACGAACACGCGAGCGCGCTCGCTTCTCGCTCAATCGCATGCTCACGACCGGCTCAGTCTGTCTCCTGGGCGAGGCCCTGGGCGGCGAGCCAGTCCCTGATGGCCGTGTTCCAGCGCGCTTCGTCGTAGTTCCACAGCTTGGTGTGGCGGGCGACGGCGAACCTCGGCATCGTGACCAGGTCGTCCCGCTCCTCCGCCAACGCGCGCGACGCGTCGACGGGGACGTAGCCGTCGTCGTCGCTGTGCAGGATCAGGATGGGTTCGCGCAGCTCGGACGCACGCGCCACCATGTCCAGATCGTCGAACCGGATGCCCTCCCCCGCACGAGCGGCACGCGACACCCATGGCGTCTCGAGCATGCCCATGGTGGCTCTCGCCGCGATCGACGGCACGCCGATCGCCTTCGCCTGGAATTCGAGCACGGTGCGCCATTCGACGACGGGAGAATCCAGGATGACGCCGGCGATGCGGTCGCGGTGATCCGTGTTGACGAGAGTCTGCAGGACGATAGCGCCGCCCATCGACCACCCCATCAGCACGACGCGACGCGCCCCGTGCTCGAGGGCGAACTCGATCGCGGCCTCGATATCCGGCCACTCCGTCGTGCCCAGCCCCTGCAGACCGGTCGGGCTGTCAGGGGCGACGCCGTCGCTGCGGTACGAGACGAGGAGCGAGGTGATGCCCGCTTCCCGCAGCACGGGCAGCGCGCGGACCGTCTCGCTGCGATTCGTGCCTCTGCCGTGCACGACCACGGCCCAGGTCTCGTCGTGCGCTGCGCCCTGGACGGATGGGACCAGCCATGCCGGCGCGGGGCCGACCGGCGTCGGGATCTCGACATCGTCGTACGGCACGTGGATCTCATCCGGCGTTTCGAAGTACCACCCGCTGAACGCGCCCCATTGACCGATCGTCTCATCGTGGCCGACGTGAGTGAGCAGCTTGCGCGTGACGGTCTCGTCATCGGAGCGCAGCACCACGCCGATCTTGAGGTAGTTGATCGTGCCGTTCGAGAAGATGCCGTAGCGTCCAGGCAATTCTGTGTCAGGCGATCGCGAGATCCTGATCGTCTGTGCGGCGGTGTCGATTCCGAGTATCTCAAGATCCGCCGCCCGCGGGGACGGCGTCACCACCGAACGCGCGACACGGGCCAGCCGTGACCCGACAGCGCCGACAGCGCCGAGAACGAGACCGATGCCGACACCGGCGAGAACGAGACCAGCGCCGACGGACCCGGCGCGCCTGGAGAGGTTCATGACACCATCACTCTAATCTGTCGGCGTGATGACTTCCGGCCACGATGACTCGTTCGAAGCTCTCGAGTCGCGCGTGCGCGAGGCCGAATTCCGCGACGATTTCGTGGTGCGCGAGATACCGTCGCCGCAGGGCCTCGCCCCGCAGGCGCTCGCCCTCTCCGGCGACGTACGGCCGGACGAGTCGGGCGACTCCCCTTATGGCACCGGCCGTTTCGTGCTGCTGCACGATCCGGATGAGCCCGGTGCCTGGCACGGACCGCTGCGGATCGTCTCCTTCGCACAGGCGCCGCTCGAGCCCGAGATCGGCACGGACCCGCTGCTCGCCGACGTGACGTGGTCATGGCTGATCGATGCGCTCGATTCGCGCGGTGCAGAGCACCACTCCGCATCCGGCACGGCCACGAAGATTCTGTCGACCGGTTTCGGCTCACTCGCCGGCGAGGGCAACGGCGCCCAGATCGAACTGCGCGCATCGTGGTCGCCCGTCGGTGATCCTCGCGCGCATGTCGAGGCGTGGGCCGAACTGGTGTGCATGCTCGCGGGCCTCCCGCCCGGTTCGGAGAAGATCGCCGTATTCGGCGCTCGGAAAGCGGAACGTGACTGATAACTACAGCGTGATCGACACCACCGACGGATACGACGAGGCGGTGGCGGCGCTCGCATCGGGGCACGGCCCCGTGGCCGTGGATGTGGAGAGGGCATCCGGTTTCCGCTACTCGCAGCGCGCCTACCTCGTGCAGATCTTCCGCCGCGGTTCCGGTGTGTTCCTGTTCGACGCGCCCGCCTTCGACGACCACGCACCCCTGCACGAGGCGATCGGAGAAGCGGAGTGGGTGTTCCACGCCGCCAGCCAGGATCTGCCGTCGCTGCGTGAGATCGGTCTGGTGCCCCGTTCCCTGTTCGACACCGAGCTGTCGGCACGGCTCCTGGGCTGGCCGAAGGTCGGCCTCGCTGCCGTGACCGAGCGCACGCTCGGAATCGAGCTGAGGAAAGAGCACTCGGCCGCGGACTGGTCGACCAGGCCGCTGCCCGATTCGTGGCTGGAATATGCGGCGCTCGACGTGCTGCACCTGCTCGACGTGCGAGACGAGCTGGCCGCGGCGCTCGACGATGCCGACAAAGCTGACTGGGCGACCGCGGAATTCGAGCATGTGCGCTCGATGCCGCCGAAGCCACCGCGGCGCGACCCGTGGCGCCGACTGAGCGGACTTCACCGCGTGAACGGGCGCCGCCCGCTTGCGATCGCCCGCGAGCTGTGGACGGCGCGCGAGGAGTACGCGCGGGAACAGGATGTCTCCCCCGGCCGGCTCGTTCCGGATCGCGCACTTGTCGCCGCCATCATGGCGTCGCCGACCTCGAAGTCGCAGCTGGCCGGACTGAAGGAGTTCACAGGCAGGGCGAGCCGCACACAGCTCGACCGGTGGTGGAACGCGATCGACGCAGGGCGCAGCACCACGGACCTTCCCCCTGATCGGCTTCCCGGCGACAGCCCGTATCCGCCGCCGAAAGCATGGCGCGATCGCAACCCGGATGCTGATCGCCGGCTGAAGCAGGCGCGCGCCGCTGTGGCGGAGCACGCCGATGAGCTCGAGGTGCCAGCAGAGAACCTGCTGACACCCGACCTGCTCCGCCGTGTGGCATGGGATCCGCCGGTGCCGCCCGCGCAGGATCCGGTTGCCGATGCCCTGCGTGCGGAGGGTGCTCGTGACTGGCAGATCGACGAGACGGCGGGCATCATCGCTGAGGCGTTTGTACAGGCCGCCCAACCAGTCGACGATGCCGCGGAACCCGCTTCGTAGACACTGCCCAACCGACTCGCCCCCGCCGTGTGGGATCCCCATAGGCTGGAGGCATCCAACAAGGGAGGCAGAGTGGCCGAGCTCTCGGACGTCTATTTCGTAGACGGAGTGCGCACGCCCTTCGGGCGCGCAGGAGAAAAGGGAATGTACGCGCAGACGCGCGCAGACGATCTCGTCGTGAAGGCGATGGTGGGTCTGATGGATCGCAACGAGGAGGTCCCGAAGGATCGCGTGGACGATGTCGCCATCGCCGCGACGTCGCAGACCGGAGACCAGGGCCTGACCCTGGGGCGCAGCACGGCGATCCTCGCCGGTCTGCCCCAGAGCGTTCCAGGTCTGGCGATCGAGCGGATGTGCGCCGGCGCCATGACATCGGTCACGACGATGGGAGCCTCGATCGGAGTCGGCATGTACGACGTCGCCATCGCAGGTGGCGTCGAGCACATGGGCAGGCACCCGATCGGAGCGAACGCCGACCCGAATCCGCGGTTCGTCGCCGAGCGTCTGGTCGACCCCGAGGCGCTCAACATGGGCGTGACCGCAGAGCGCATCCACGACCGATTCCCTCACCTGACCAAGGAGCGCGCCGATCGCTTCGGCATGCTCAGTCAGCAGAAGGTGCAGGCGGCCTACGAGGCAGGCAGAATTCAGCCGGATCTCGTCCCGGTGTCGGTTCAGAGCGCCGACGGAGCGTTCGGGCTGGCGACCGAAGACGAGGGCCGCCGGCCGGAGACCACGTTGCAGGGTCTCGCCGAGCTGAAGACTCCGTTCCGGCCGCACGGCCGGGTCACCGCCGGCACGGCATCGCCGCTCACGGACGGGGCGACGATCAGTCTGCTCGCCGGCGGCCAGGCCGTCACCGAGCTCGGGTTGGCTCCGAAGATGCGGATGGTCTCGTTCGCGTTCTCCGGTGTGCAGCCCGAGATCATGGGCATCGGCCCGATCCCGTCGACCGAGAAGGCACTCGCCAAGGCGGGGCTCTCGATCGAGGACATCGGGCTGTTCGAGCTGAACGAGGCCTTCGCCGTGCAGGTGCTGTCGTTCCTCGATCACTTCGGCATCGATGACGACGACCCGCGCGTGAACCAGTGGGGCGGTGCGATCGCCCTCGGGCACCCGCTTGCGGCATCCGGTGTGCGTCTGATGATCCAGCTCGCCGCCCAGTTCGCCGAGCGCCCCGACGTCCGCTACGGCCTCACCGCGATGTGCGTCGGCCTGGGTCAGGGCGGATCGGTCGTCTGGGAGAACCCGAACTACACCGGCAAGAAGAAGCGGAAGTGACACGCATGACCGACTACGCATCGATCGACTTCACCCCGCTCGACGACGCCTCCGTCGACGAGGTCGTCACCCACTCGCTCGTGCGCGACGTGACGCTCGCCAGCGGTCGCACGCTGGCGCTGATCACACTGCACAACGGCCGTGACCACACGCGGCCCAACACGCTGGGGCCGCGCACGCTGACGGAGCTGAACGACACGCTCGACGCTCTCAGCGCCCGGGCAGCCGATGGAGAGATCGACGCCGTGGCGATCACGGGCAAGCCGTACATCTTCGCTGCCGGGGCCGATCTCTCGCAGATCACGGCTCTGCAGTCGAAGCAGAACGCGCAGCTGATCGCGCAGCGCGGCCATCAGGTGCTGGGCAGGCTGAGCGACCTGGGCGTTCCGAGCTTCGCGTTCGTGAACGGTCTCGCGCTCGGCGGCGGGCTGGAGATCGCGCTCAACTCGACCTACCGCACCATCGATTCGTCTGCGGCCGCCGTGGCGCTGCCCGAGGTGTTCCTCGGCATCGTGCCCGGATGGGGCGGTGCGTACCTGCTCCCGAACCTGATCGGCATCGAGAACGCGCTCGAAGTCGTCATCTCGAACCCGCTCAAGCAGAACCGCACCCTGAAGCCGCAGCAGGCGAAGGACCTCGGCATCTTCGATGCCATCTTCTCCCCCTCCGCCTATCTGGAGTCGTCACTGGCCTGGGCGGACGGCGTGCTGACCGGCGACATCCGGGTCGACAGGCCCCACCAGCCGGGCAAGATCGAGAAGACGGTGAAGTGGCCGGCGGCCATCAAGATCGCCCGCGGCATGCTCGAGTCGAAGATCGGCACCGTGCCGCGCTCACCCTACCGTGCCCTCGAACTGCTCGAGAAGGCACGGTCGGGCACGCGGGAGGAGGGCTTCGCCCGGGAGGACGAGGCGCTCAGCGACCTGATCGTCGGCGACCAGTTCGCCGCGTCGATGTATGCGTTCGACCTCGTGCAGAAGCGCGCCAAGCGGCCAGTCGGCGCACCGGACAAGTCGATCGCCCGCCCCGTCAACAAGGTCGGCGTCATCGGTGCGGGCCTGATGGCGAGCCAGTTCGCGCTGCTGTTCGTGCGGCGCCTGCAGGTTCCCGTCGTCATCACCGACGTCGACCAGGCACGAGTCGACAAGGGCATCGGCTACATCCGTGAGGAGATCGGCAAGCTCGAGGACAAGGGCCGCGTCGACGCAGACACGGCGAACCGCCTCCGCGCGCTCGTGACAGGCACCGTCGACAAGAGCGACTTCGCCGACGCCGACTTCGTCATCGAGGCTGTCTTCGAGGAGATCGGCGTCAAGCAGCAGGTGTTCCGCGAGATCGAGCAGATCGTCTCCCCCGAGGCCATCCTCGCCACCAACACGTCGTCGCTGTCGGTCGAGGAGATCGGCTCCGTGCTGGCGAACCCGGAGCGCCTGATCGGCTTCCACTTCTTCAACCCTGTGGCCGTGATGCCGCTGGTCGAGGTGGTGCGCACGCCGCAGGCAAGCGATGAAGCGCTCAGCACCGGATACGTGGTCGCGAAGAAGCTGCGCAAGAACGCCATCGGCTCGGCCGATGCACCGGGCTTCATCGTCAACCGCCTGCTGGCGAAGGTGATGGGCGAGGCGGCGCGCGCCGTCGACGTCGGCACGCCGTTGACAGAGGTCGAGCAGGCGTTCGTCCCGCTCGGGCTGCCGATGGGCCCGTTCGAGCTCATCGACCTCGTCGGCTGGAAGGTCGCGGCGCACGTGCAGGACACGATGGTGCACCATTTCCCCGAGCGGTTCCACAGCTCGGCGAATCTGCATGCCGCCGCCGAGATCGACTCGCCCCTCGAGCGCGACAAGAAGGGTGTCATCACCGGATGGTCGAAGAAGGCCGCGAAGGCCGTCTCCGTCGGTGACTCCCCCATGACCGAGGACGAGATCCTGCGCAACGTGCAGGACGAGCTGGCCAGGGAGATCCGGATCATGCTCGATGAGGGCGTCGTCCCCGAGGTCGAGGACATCGACCTGGCGCTCATCCTCGGCGCGGGCTGGCCGTTCGTGGACGGCGGCGTGACGCCTTACCTCGACCGTTCGGGCGCCGCCGCCCGCGCCGCAGGCGGCCCCTTCCACACCCCGTCCATCCGCGGCATCGAGTAACCGCGTAACTCTTCATTTCTGGCACATCTCCGTATGGGTGACCCAGTAGATCTGTGCCAGAAATGAAGAGTTAGGGGCTCACACCAGGGAGTCCTTCCACGCTGCGTGCAGGCGGGCGAAGGTGCCGGTGCCGGCGATCAGGGCGGCGGGGGTGTCGTCCTCGATCACGCGGCCGTGTTCCATGACCAGCACGCGGTCCGCGATCTCGACCGTGGACAGGCGGTGCGCGATGATGATGGCCGTGCGGTCCGCCAGCAGCGTCTGCAGCGCGTCCTGGATCATCCGCTCCGACGGCATGTCGAGCGACGCAGTCGCCTCGTCCAGGATCAGCACGGCGGGGTCGGCAAGGAACGCTCTGGCGAACGACACCAGCTGCCGTTGCCCGGCGGAGACTCTGCCGCCTCGCTTGTTCACGTTCGTGTCGTAGCCGTCGGGGAGCTGCTCGATGAAGTCGTGCGCGCCCACCGCCTTCGCCGCTCGCACGACCTCCTCCATCGATGCGCCAGGACGCCCGAGCGCGATGTTGTCAGCGACCGATCCGCTGAACAGGTAGGCCTCCTGCGTCACCATCACGATGGCGCGGCGGAGATCCTGCGGGCTCAGGTCGCGCAGATCGATGCCGTCGAGCGTGACGCGCCCCTGGGTCGGGTCGTAGAAGCGCGAGACGAGCTTGGCGACAGTCGACTTGCCCGCACCTGTCGTGCCGACGACGGCCACTGTCTGGCCGCTCGGGATGTCGAGACGCAGCTCTGGCAGCACCGTTCGACCGTCGCCGTAGCCGAAGGTGACGTCGTCGAGGAGCAGGTGCCCGCTCGCCTGTGCGAGCGGCTCGGGCGTCGCGGGGTCGGGCACGGAGGGCTGCTCCTCCAGCACGCCGGACACCTTCTCCAGCGACGCGGCGGCTGCCTGATACGAGTTCAGGAACATCGCCACCTCCTGCAGCGGTGCGAAGAAGTTGCGCACGTACAGCACGGCGCCCAGCAGCGCGCCGACGGTGAACGACTCCCACGTGATGCGCACACCGCCCCACAGCACGACAGCACCGATCGCGAACGCCGAAATGGCCATCAGAGCGGGTTCGAAGGTGCCGAACAACCGGATGACGCGCATGTTCGCGTTGCGGTACGCACCCGCAAGCCTGCCGAACTCGACCTCGTTGCGAGGCTCGGTGCGGAATGCCTTCCCCGCGCGGATGCCCGTCATCGTCTCGACGAACTTCACGATGACGCGGGCGCTGTGCACACGGGTGCCGCGGTAAGCGGACTGCGAACTGCGATAGAACCAGCGCATCAGGAGCGCGAGCGGCACGCCGCAGACCAGCACGATCAGGCCGGACTGCCAGTCCAGGATCATCAGCGCGACGAGGGTGAAACCGCCGTACAGCACACCGGCGACGAGCTCGGTGAGGCCGCCGGCGAAGAGCTCCCTGATGGTCTCGAGATCGCTGGTCTGGCGCGAGATGATCCGCCCCGACGTGTACTGCTCGTGGAACTCCAGGCTCAGCAGCTGCGTGTGTCGGAACACACGCAGGCGGAGGTCGAGCAGGACGTTCTGCGTGATCCTCGCGGCCAGCACGTCGTACCACGCCAGCAGTCCGGCGCCGAGGACCGCCGTGAGCGCATAGGCCCCCACGACGAGCCACGTCGGCCCCCAGTCCGCCTCGTCGATCACGGCGGGAAGCGCCGTGTTCAGGCCGATGGTGAGCAGAGCGGGGCCGAGCACGCGGAAACCGGTCTGCGCGACGACGACGATCGACACGCCCAGCAGCCGCCAGCCCAGCGGGCGCAGCAGTGCCAGCAGCAGGCGTCCCGACCGACGCCGGATGACGCGGCTCTCTTCCCCGGTGTAGTCTTCGCGGTCCTCGCCCGCGACCCCCTGCACGGTGCCGCTCATCGCGTGCTCCCCTCGTTGCGGGCCGATTCCTGCCGGCTCTCGCGCTCTGCGATGATGTCGAGCTCGCTCGTCGGGTTCGGATCGCGGCTGGCATCGTCCGTGTGCTCGATGCTGGAGATGACGGCGCGATAGCCGGCCGACGATGCCATCAGATCGGTGTGAGCGCCGACCGCCGTGATCCGCCCGTGCTCGAGCAGTGCGACGCGGTCGGCGAGTGCCACGGTCGACGGCCGATGCGCCACGATGAGCGCCGTCGTCCCCGCGAGCACCCTCCGCAGCTCGCCCTGCACGCGCTCCTCCGTGTCGACGTCCAGCGCCGACAGCGGGTCGTCCATCACGATCACGGAGGGACGCGCCGCGACGGCACGGGCGAGCGCCAGCCGCTGGCGCTGCCCGCCGGAGAGGCTCATGCCCTCCTCCCCGATCATCGTCGACACACCATCGGGCAGCTCCTCGACGAACTCTGCCTGCGACACTTCGAGCGCCTCTCGCATCACGCGTCCTGCCTCGGACGAGGAGATGTCGAGGTCGTCCCGCCCGAGCAGGACGTTCTCGCGCACGGTCGCCGAGAATAGCGTCGCATCTTCGAAGGCCGTGGCGATCCGGGTGCGCAGCTCGACAATGGACAGGTCGCGCACATCGACGCCGTCGAGTGTGACGCGGCCGCCCGTGACGTCGTACAGCCTCGTCGGCAGCGTCGTGAGAGTCGTCTTCCCCGAGCCGGTCAGTCCGACCAGGGCCATCGTCTCGCCAGGGGCGACTGCGAGATCGACGCCGTCGAGCAGGTCGCGCTCGCTCGAACGCGCATCCTGGTAGCGGAAGCGCACGCCTTCGAAACGGAGCTCGCCGCGCGGGGCGGTCAGCGCGACCGGCGCCTCGGGCTCGGTGATGGTGTCGGCGGAGTCGAACACCTCGAATATGCGGTCGGTCGCCGTGCGTGTGTCGAGAAGGAACGAGAACAGGAACCCGATCGATTCCATGGGCCAGCGCAGAATGGTCGCCATGGCGAAGTAGGCGAACAGCTGCGAGACCTCCAACTCGCCGGCCTGGGCGAGCCAGATGCCGAGCGCGAGGCAGGCCGCGAACGCGAGCTCCGGCATGAAGACGAGCACGAAGTCGATCACAGCGATCGAACGCGCCTTGCTCATCTCGGTGCTGCGCAGACCCTCTGCCTGGCGCGTGAATCGGGTCAGAGCATCCGGGCCACGACCGAAGGCCTTCAGCACCCTGATGCCGTGCACGCTCTCCTCGACGCTCGTCGCGAGGTCGCCCTGCTGGTCCTGGCTGCGCCGGGTGAGCATGCCGTAGCGTCGCTCGAACCGAAACGCCTGCACGAACACGGGAATGCCGGATACGAGGAACACGCTGCCGAGCGCCCAGTGCCACTGGAACAGCAGCGCCGCCCCGATCAGCACGGTGAGCAGGTTCACCACCAGCATGATCAGCCCGAAGGCGAGCCAACGGCGGATCTGGCCGATGTCCTGCATCATCCGGCTGAGCAGCTGCCCGCCCTGCCAGCGATCGTGGAACTCGATCGGAAGCCGCTGCAGGCGGTTGTAGAAGCGCGTGCGCACGTTGTATTCGATCGACGCGGACGGCGCGAGCACGAACCATCGCCGAAGCCACACCATGACGGCCTCGACCAGCCCCAGACCCAGCACAGCCAGCGCGCCCCAGACCACCGGCTCTGTCTGTCCCGTCGACAGCGGTCCGCCCACGATCCATTCGAGGGCGGTCGGGATCATCAGTGCGACGATCGACGCGCATAATGCGGACAGCCCGCCCAGCCCGATTCTGGGCAGGTCGGCCTTCGCGAACGGCAGAAGCCGCAGCAGCGCGCGATGCAGCGGCAGGCGCGCGTCGCCGGTGTGTGAACGGGACATGGCTCTCTCAGCGTTCGGAATGGGCAAAGCTCTTCAGCTTATACCCGCCCCGGACGCACGGCGCCGTCGCGCTGCCGTCAGCGTGATACGTGGTCGACCGGGCCGGTGGGAGTGCGCACATCGTGCTCGTACTCCGACCGCGCAACGGGCACCCGTGTGCCCAGCACCTGCGAGACGACGTCCTGGGCGATCTTCGCCGGCGTGAGCCCCGCGTCCGCAAGGATCTCGTCGCGCGAGGCGTGGTCGAGGAACGCATCGGGCAGGCCGAGCTCGTCCACGGCCGTATCGACGCCCGCCTCGCGCAGCACCTGGCGCACGCGAGTGCCGATACCGCCGACACGGATGCCGTCCTCCAGCGTGATGACGAGGCGGTGCCTGGCCGACAGTTCGGTCACGGAGGCCGGCACGGGCACGACCCACCGCGGGTCCACGACGGTGGCACCGATGCCCTGTGCCTTCAGTCGTGCGGCCACGTCGAGCCCGACCGAGGCGAACGGCCCGATGCCGATGATCAGGACGTCCTCGCTCTCGCCGCGCGAGAGGACATCGACGCCGTCATCCAGGCGCTCGATGGCGTCGATCGCGTCGGGGACTGCGCCCTTCGAGTACCGCACGACCGTCGGAGCGTCCTCGACCGCGACGGCCTCGCGCAGCTCCTCTCTGACGCGCTCGGCGTCGCGGGGAACCGCCATCCGGATGTTCGGCACGATGTGCAGCAGGGCGAGATCCCACATGCCGTGGTGGCTGGGCCCGTCGGGACCGGTGACGCCCGCCCTGTCGAGCACGAAGGTGACCCCGGCGCGATGCAGCGCGACGTCCATCAGCACCTGGTCGAAGGCGCGGTTCATGAACGTCGCGTACAGGGCGACGACCGGATGCAGCCCGCCGTAGGCGAGGCCGGCCGCTGAGGTCACTGCATGCTGCTCGGCGATGCCGACGTCGTAGACGCGGTCGGGGAAGCGCTCAGCGAACGGCGCGAGCCCCGTAGGCCGGAGCATGGCCGCGGTGATCGCGATGACATCTGAGCGGCTCTCACCGACCTTCACCAGCTCGTCCGCGAACACGTCGGTCCAAGACTGGGCCGAGCCTCCCCCGACGGGGCGGCCGGTCTCCGGATCGATCTTGCCGACGGCGTGGAACTGATCGGCCTCGTCGTTGCGCGCGGGCTCGTAGCCGCGCCCCTTGTCAGTGATGGCGTGCACGATCACGGGAGCGCCGTACGACTTGGCTAGCTGCAGCGCCTCTGTCATCGCCCGCACATCGTGTCCGTCGACCGGGCCGAGGTACTTGATGCCGAGCTGTGAGTACAGCGGAGAGTAGTTGGCGAATCGCGAGAGGAACCCGCGCGTGCCGCCCCGGATACCCCGGTAGAGTGCGCGCCCGATCGATCCGAATCTCCCGGCCATCCGGCCCGATTTCTCGTCGAGGGAACGGTACGTCCCCGCCGTGCGCAGGCGGTTCAGATAGCGCGCCATGCCGCCGATCGTCGGTGCGTAGGAGCGGCCGTTGTCGTTGATGACGATCACGAGATTGCGCTCGTTGTCGTCGGTGATGTTGTTCAGCGCCTCCCACGTCATGCCGCCCGTGAGCGCACCGTCGCCCACGACAGCGACGACGTGGCGGTCGGAGCGCCCGGTGCGCGCAAAGGCGCGGGAGATGCCGTCGGCCCAGCTGAGCGAGCTCGAGGCGTGCGAGGACTCGACGACGTCGTGCTCGCTCTCCGAGCGCTGCGGGTAGCCGGCGAGGCCGCCTCGCGTGCGCAGCCCGTCGAAGTGCTGCCTGCCCGTGAGCAGCTTGTGCACGTACGACTGGTGACCGGTGTCGAAGATGATCGGATCGTCCGGCGACTGGAACACCCTGTGCAGCGCGATCGTCATCTCGACGACGCCGAGGTTCGGCCCGAGGTGACCCCCTGTGCGCGCCACGTTCGCGATGAGGAACTCGCGGATCTCCGCAGCCAGCTGCTCGAGCTGCGCGGGTGTGAGCCCGTCGAGGTCGCGCGGCCCACCGATCGATTCCAGCAGAGTCATACGACGAGGTTACGCCAGCCGACCTGGAAGATCTCGCCCGCGCGCGCAATGGGGCAGACCCGACAACCCCTTCCCTCCAGTACTAAGGCGCCCGAAACAGCTCGCGAGATGCGCACTTTTTCGACGAAATCACGTTGAAACCGGCGCATCTCGACGAAAAGTGCGCATCTCGGCAGCCTGGAGTGGAACATGGGAAGACCCCGCCCACCTGTGGTGGACGGGGTCTTCCCTGCTGGCCTCCGAGCGCCTGCTCAGACGAGTGAGCGGAGGACGTACTGGAGGATGCCTCCGTTGCGGTAGTAGTCCGCCTCACCCGGGGTGTCGATGCGGACGACCGCGTCGAACTCGACGGGCTGCCTGCCCTCTGCCGAGTGCTCGCTGGGCTCTGCGACGACGTGCACCGTCTTCGGTGTGGTGCCCTCGTTCAGTTCCTCGAGGCCCGTGATCGAGAAGACCTCGGTGCCGTCGAGACCGAGCGAATCGGCGGACTCGCCCTCCGGGAACTGCAGCGGAACGACGCCCATGCCGATCAGGTTCGAGCGGTGGATGCGCTCGAAGCTCTCGGTGATGACGGCGTGCACGCCCAGCAGGCTGGTGCCCTTGGCCGCCCAGTCGCGCGACGAACCCGAGCCGTACTCCTTGCCGCCGAGCACCACGAGCGGTGTGCCCGCCTCCTGGTAGTTCTGCGAGGCATCGTAGATGAACGACTGCGGAGCGTCCGGCTGCGTGAA
Source organism: Frigoribacterium sp. JB110 (assembly GCF_900163665.1). Lineage (GTDB taxonomy): Bacteria > Actinomycetota > Actinomycetes > Actinomycetales > Microbacteriaceae > Microbacterium. Next base: position 54,000 of record NZ_FUIA01000014.1, on the reverse strand, counting down.
GTCGCGGGTGTACCCGCCCTCGACGCCATCGAGCAGCTGGTTCTTCAGACGGATGTTGGCGAACGTGCCCCGGATCATCACCTCGTGGTTTCCACGGCGCGAACCGTACGAGTTGAAGTCCTTGCGGTCGATGCCGTGCTCGTTCAGATAGCGACCGGCCGGGGTGTCGGCCTTGATCGCACCAGCGGGCGAGATGTGGTCCGTCGTGACCGAGTCGCCCAGCTTCGCCAGCGCACGGGCGCCGGTGATGTCGCGCACCGGCGTAAGCTCGTGCGTCATGCCGTCGAAGTACGGGGGCTTGCGCACGTAGGTCGAATCAGCGTCCCACTCGAACGTCGAGCCGGTCGGCGTCGGCAGGTTGCGCCAGCGGTCGTCACCGTCGAACACCGTCTTGTACTGCTTGATGAACTGCTCGCGCGAGATCGCGAAGTCGATGATCTCCTGCACCTCGTCGGGCGACGGCCAGATGTCCTTCAGGAACACCTCGTTGCCATCGGAATCCTTGCCGAGGGCGTCGCTGTCGAAGTCGAAGTGCATCGAGCCGGCCAGCGCGTACGCCACGACCAGCGGAGGCGATGCGAGGTAGTTCATCTTCACGTCGGGGCTGATGCGTCCCTCGAAGTTGCGGTTGCCTGAGAGCACCGCCGTGACCGCGAGGTCGTTGTCGTTGATGCCCTGCGAGACCTCGGGGATCAGCGGGCCGGAGTTGCCGATGCAGATCGTGCAGCCGTAGCCGACCGTGTAGAAGCCGAGGCCCTCGAGATCCTTGTCGAGACCCGACTTCTCGTAGTAGTCGGTGACGACCTTCGAACCGGGGCCGAGCGTGGTCTTCACCCACGGCTTGCTCTTCAGGCCCTTCTCTCGTGCCTTCCGCGCGATCAGGCCGGCGGCGATCATGACCGACGGGTTCGATGTGTTCGTGCAGGATGTGATCGCTGCCAGCGCCACAGCGCCGTGGTCGAGTGTGTACTCATCCTCTGCCGTGCGGATCCGCACGGGCTGCGACACGGACGCCGGCGGGTGCGCCGAGTTGTGGTGCACGACCGTTTCGGCATGCTCGGTCTCGAGCGAGGCCGGGTCCGATGCGGGGAACGACTCCTCGCCGGCCTCGTCGACGATGTCCGACGGCGCCGAAGTGTAGTTGAGCAGGTCCTTGTCGAACTGCTCTTTCGCCTCCGAGAGCAGTACGCGGTCCTGCGGGCGCTTCGGGCCGGCGATCGACGGCACGACCGTCGACAGGTCGAGCTCGATGTACTCGCTGTACTCGGGCTCGCGGGAGGGGTCGTGCCAGAGGCCCTGCTCCTTGGCGTACTCCTCGACGAGCTGGACTGCGTGCTCCTCGCGGCCGGTCAGGCGCAGGTACTCGAGCGTGACGTCGTCGACGGGGAAGATCGCGGCGGTCGAGCCGAACTCCGGCGACATGTTGCCGATCGTGGCACGGTTGGCGAGCGGCACGGAGCCGACGCCCTCACCGTAGAACTCCACGAACTTGCCGACGACACCGTGCTTGCGCAGCATGTCCGTGATCGTCAGGACGACGTCGGTCGCCGTCACGCCGGCGGGGATCTCGCCGGCGAGCTTGAAGCCGACGACGCGCGGGATGAGCATCGACACCGGCTGGCCGAGCATGGCCGCCTCCGCCTCGATGCCGCCGACGCCCCAGCCGAGCACACCGAGGCCGTTGACCATCGTGGTGTGCGAGTCGGTGCCGACGCACGTGTCGGGGTACGCACGCATCACACCGTCGGCCGGACGGTCGTAGATGACCTTGGCGAGGTGCTCGATGTTGACCTGGTGCACGATGCCGGTCCCTGGCGGCACGACCTTGAAGTCGTCGAACGCCGACTGGCCCCAGCGCAGGAACTGGTAGCGCTCACCGTTGCGCTCGTACTCGATCTCCACGTTGCGCTCCAGCGCGTCCTCGCGCCCGAACAGGTCGGCGATGACCGAGTGGTCGATGACCATCTCAGCGGGCGAGAGCGGGTTGATCTTGTTCGGGTCTCCGCCGAGTGCCGTCACCGCCTCGCGCATGGTGGCGAGGTCGACGATGCACGGAACACCCGTGAAGTCCTGCATCACCACTCGCGCCGGCGTGAACTGGATCTCGGTGCTCGGCTCCGCCGACGCGTCCCAGTTGCCGAGTGCGCGGATCTGCTCGTCGGTGACGTTCTTGCCGTCCTCCGTGCGGAGCAGGTTCTCGAGGAGGACTTTGAGGCTGTAAGGCAGCTTCTCGTGGCCCTCCACCGCGTCGAGGCGGTAGATCTCGTAGTCGGAGCTGCCGACTTTCAGGGTGCTCTTGGCACCGAAGCTGTTCACCGTGGACACCGGTTCATCTCCTTCGGAATTGACCGCGGGCTTTGCCCATCATCCTGCCCCTCGCATGGCCCGCGGGCTAGCAAGGGACGCCTAACCTGTTGGACCTCTTCTGAGCTCGCACCAGGCCGTCAATTTATCTTGACGTCAAGATAAATCCATTATGCCTGATGCTCGGCGTCCGATCGTCCATCCGGCGCTTCCGTGCGCGGGTACAGGCGACGTGCGGCGAGCCATGTCCCCGCCAGGAGAAGCGCGAACAGCGGGATGCCCATGATGATCTTCACTGTGCCGAGCGTGGCGATGTCCTCGGCGAAGTAGAACGGCAGCTGCACGCCGAGACGCAGCGCGAACAGCCCGCCCCAAGCCATCGACAGCCAGAAGAACACGCGCCGCTTGCGCCGATCTTCGCGCCATGCCAGCCCCTCACCCACGAGAAAGCCGGAGATGACGCCGATCAGCGGCCATCGGACCAGCGCAGAGATCACGAACGCGGAGCCGTAGGCGATGTTCGTGATGAAGCCGATCACGAACTGGTCCTCCGCGCGGCCGGTGACCAGCGGAATCCCCGCCGCGATCACCGCTGCGATCAGACCCGACAGCGCAGCGATCGGCGGCGACTTCATCACGAGCCGGATGATCGTGAAGACTGCGGCAGCACCCACGGAGATCACCAGCGACAGCAGCAGCATGCCCGTGACCGTGTAGGCGACGACGAAGCCGAGCAGCGGCAGCACCGACTCGGCGACGCCGCGCCAACCGCCGATGACGCGCCACACCACGCGGGCTGTGGGCTCATCGGCGTTCGGGTCGATGCCTGCCCGGCGCGCCGCGCTGTCCACCGCCTGCCCGAGGACCTCCGACGCGCTCGGCTCGGCCGGTTCGGCCGCAGGAGGCGTCAGAGGCGTGCGCCCGGCGGCATCGCCGTCGCGCCCCTCAGCGTCGTCGGGCCGTGCGTCGCTCACGCTGTGCCCGGCGATGCCGGCATCTTCAGCGGAATCAGGTCGCGCGGCGGCATCGGGTTCTGGCCGCGCACGACGACCAGGGAGCGGAACAGCTCCTCGACCTGGCGTGCCGCGTCCGGGTCGCTCGTCGCCTTGCCGCCGATCACGCCGCGCAGGAACCAGCGGGGACCGTCCACGCCGACGAATCGCGCGAGTCGCATCGACTTGCCGCCTTCGGCGTCGCCCGTCGGCACTTCGGCCAGAAGCTCGGCGCCGAGTGCGCCTTCGCGTTCCTCGACGCGACCGCCCTGGCCGCGCACCTGGTCGCGCAGCTGGTCGCGGGTCTCGTGCCACAGGCCACTCGACCGCGGCGCGGCGAAGGGCTGCACCTGCAGCGTCGAATCGACGTAGTCGAGCCCGATCGCCACGATGCGCTTCGTCTTCTCCTCGACTTCGAGGCGCAGGTTGAGGCCGTCCCTCGGCAGCACCTTCAGGCCACCGAGATCGATGTACGGGCGCACCGGATTGACCTCGCTGGCGTCGAACGGGCCGCCCTGAGCGCGATCGTCCGGGGCGGACTTGTCCGCGGAGGCGTCATCGGACGCTTCGGGTTCCGACTGCTCGACGACCTGATCTTCTGCGTTCTCGTTCGTGTTGTCGTCGCTCACTTGTTCTCGTCCTCCTCGTTCGATGCGGCGATCTGATCATCCGGGCTCTGGTAACCGGTCGAACCGAATCCGCCGTCCCCGCGCTCGCTGTCCGGAAGCTCCTCGACCGGAAGGAATCGCGCCTGCACCACCGGCATCAGCACCAGCTGCGCGATCCGGTCGCCCTCTGCGATGTCGTACGACTCTCGTCGATCGGTGTTCAGCAGCGCCACCCTGATCTCACCGCGATAGCCCGCGTCGATCGTGCCAGGCGCATTGACGATCGTGATTCCGTGCTTGACCGCGAGCCCGCTTCTCGGCATCACGAACGCCGCGTACCCGTCGGGCAGAGCGATGCGCACGCCCGTGCCGACGAGGGCGCGCTCCCCCGGCTCGAGTCGCACGCTCTCGGCGGCGACCAGGTCTGCTCCTGCGTCGTTCCGGTGGGCGTACTGCGGGGCCACGGGTGCGAGAATGGGCACAATCACGGATTCGCTCACGGAACGAGAGTACTCGCTATGACCGCCATGCCCGCCCCGGTTCGGGGCTCGCAGCCGATGTATCGAGAGCGGCTGGCGCCCTCGCTCTGGCTCATCGTCGGCGCAGGCGTCGTCGCTCCCATGTCGACGCTGGTATTCGTGGGCGTCAGCCCCGTGTTCTCACTCGCCATCGGGCTCGCGGTCGCAGTGGCCGTCGTGGCCTGCCTCATCGGGCTGGCGCCGCGCCTCGTCGTCGACGGCACGACGCTGCGTGCCGGCCGCGCCCATATCGACGTCGGCCTGCTCGGCGAACCGATCCCTCTGACGGGTGACGAGGCCCGCGCCGCTCGCGGCCAGGATCTTGCCGCCGGCGGCTGGGTGCTCATCCGGGGAGGCATCGACGGCGTCGTGGTCGTGCCCGTGAACGATCCGGATGATCCGACCACCGCGTGGACGATCTCGACCCGCACGCCGGAGCGCCTCGCCGTCTCCATCGCCTTCGCCCAGCGCGGAGCCGTTGCCCGCTGAGCCCCACCGCTCCCAGCCGGCCCCCATCTTTCCCAGGAAACGGGCCCGATTCCCAGCCCACGCATCACAACTCCCAGGAATGACTCAGCCCGACCCACCGAAGTGAGTCGGGCGTGTCGTCGTCGGGCGGAGCGCTGATCAGGCCGCGCAGTCCTTGCAGTACGGTCCGTTCGCGTCGCTTCCTGCCATCTGCGAACGATGCTTCACGAGGAAGCACTGCATGCACGTGAACTCGTCGTCCTGCGCCGGGAGCACGACGACGTCGAGCTCGACGTTGGACAGATCCGCGCCGCCGAGCTCGAATCCCGGGTTGTCGGAGTCGTCTGACTCCGCATTGCCCGGCTGCGGGTTATTGCGCGCCGCTTTGAGTGCCTCGATCGACTCGTTGTTGTCGTCTTCGGACTTGCGCGGGGCGTCGTAGTCGGTTGCCATCTGAGGGCGTCACACTTCTTTCATCAGGGCCAGTGAGCCCCTCATTGCGATGAGGAGCGGCGATAGTTTGCACGAGAGAGCGACGTTTCGCAAATGCGGATGTTCACCGAGTTGCGAATCACGCGCTCACGCGCTGCGCAAGAGATGGAACCGGCGGCGCGCCCTCCGCATTCCCGGCGGTGCGGCCATGGCGTGGAACGATGGCGTTCGACCGCAGTTGCGGAGGGAGCACAGCATGGAACAGCTCACGATCATCGGAGCGGAAGACGACCGCCTCATCCTGGCGGACGATTCCGGCCAGCGCTTCACGCTCGCCATCGATGACGTTCTGCGCTCCGAGATGCGCAGTCACGGCCGCGAGCAGAAGCCCACGGCTCCGCTCGGAGCGAGCCCGCGCGACATCCAGGCGCGCATCCGCGCAGGGCTCTCGGCCGAGGAGACCTCCGAACTGCTGTCGGTCGAGATCGAGGCCGTGCGCCGCTTCGAGGGGCCGGTGCTGGCCGAGCGCGAGCACGTCGTCGACCGCGCCCTCGCTGTTCCCGTGGTCATCGGAAGCGATTTCGATGTCGAGGAGAACCCGACCTTCGGGTCCGCCGTGCGTGCCAAGCTCGCCGACCTGCACGCGAGCAGGGAGCGCTGGACGAGCTGGAAGGACGAATCGGGCTGGACCGTGAAGCTCGAATTCACCGCGAACGAGGTCGATCACGATGCTCGCTGGTCCTTCGATCCGCGCCGCAGTGCGCTCTCCCCCCAGAACGGCGACGCCACACAGCTCTCCCGCCAGGGCCCACTGCCCGACGGTCTGATCCCGCGCCTGCGCGCGCTCGACGCCGAGACCAAGGACGACTCGCGCTTCGATGGGGGCGCATTCGGTCGGCAGGGATTCCCGGAGAGCACCGAAGACGTGTCGGGCCGCCGCGAGACCGAGGACGCAGGCGACCAGCCCGCACCGGCGGAGGACGGCGACGCCGAGACGGTCGACCTGCTGGAGGCGCTGCGCCGTCGACGCGGACGCCGCGAGGCCCCACCGATGAACGACCTCGAGGAGAGCGCAGCGCGCCATCCGGCGAAGGGCGCTGGTTCCTCCCCCGTCGCGCTCTTCGACGCGATCGGCGACACGACGCAGGATGACACGGCGCAGGACACCTCGTCGCAGCCCGTCGCAGCCCACGACGCTCCGGATGGCCCACCGACCGACGAGCACGACGACCGATCGAATCCGTCGAATCCGCCGCGCCGCAAGAACGGACGCCCCGCGATGCCTTCATGGGACGAGATCGTCTTCGGCGCCCGCAGCGACGACTGAACCACGCGCCGCCGCTTTCGGCGCGCCTGGTCTCCTTCGAGCGGACCCCTCTTCACCGAGTGGACGCCCTTCGCACGCACACAAGGCGTCCACTCGACAAGAAGGGGTCCGCTCGCGGGTGCGACGATAGCCGCCGTTATCGAGCAGTTAACCTGCGGATCTTCGGGCTTCCCTAGGATGTGGCCATCGCGAGCGGTAGCGTTCGCGGAAGAGGCCTCCTTCGGCCACGACATAGGGAGATCCCATGCCCGAGATTCTCCGTACGACCGACACGGATGGCCGCACTCCCGAGCTGAGCGGAAGCACCCCTGCGCAGTTCCGCGCATCGCTGCTGCACCATCTGCGGGTCACCGTCGGCAAGGCTCCGACAGTCGCCTCGCGATCCGACTGGCTGCTCGCGCTCAGCCGCACGATCCGCGACCGCGCCACCGAACCATGGCTCGACGCGACCAGGCGCGCATCGCAGGAGGACCGCAAACGCGTGCACTACCTGTCGATGGAGTTCCTGCCAGGACGACTCCTCGAAGACGCCGCGATCAATCTCGGGCTGCGCGACACCGCTGTCGAGGCGCTGGCGGGCCTCGGGCAGAGCTTCGAGCGCATCGCCGAGGACGAACCGGACCCCGCCCTCGGCAACGGCGGTCTGGGCCGCCTCGCCGCCTGCTACCTCGAGTCCATGGCCACGCTCGGCTGCCCCGCCTTCGGATACGGCCTGCGCTACGAACGCGGGCTGTTCAGGCAGGACTTCGACGCGGGTCGACAGGTCGAACATCCGGATGACTGGCTGTCAGCCGGCGACCCATGGTCGTTCCCCCGGCCCGAGGCCGTGCATGAGGTGCGATTCGGCGGCCACGTCGCCGATGAGGGCGGAGCCGCCGTATGGCACCCCGCATCACGGATCGCCGCCGCCGCGCACGACACCCCCGTGATCGGCTACGGCGCCAGGTGGGCGAACACGCTGCGGCTGTGGGCGGCGGCGCCCGACGCTGCGCTGATCGACCTCGACAGGTTCAACGCGGGCGACTTCATGGGCGCCGCCGAGCCGGAGACGTGGGCGCGCACGCTCACCAGGGTGCTGTACCCGAACGACGAGACGGAAGGCGGCAAACACCTGCGGCTGTCGCAGGAGTACTTCCTCACTTCCGCCTCGGTGCAGGACGTGCTGGCCCGCTACCTGCGCTCCCACCGGAACCTGCGGCGCCTGCCGCAGTACGTCGCCATCCAGATGAACGACACGCATCCGGCCATCGCGGGCCCAGAGCTCATCCGGATCCTCGTCGACGACCACGGCTTCGACTTCGACGCGGCTGTCGATCTCGCCACCGAGGTGCTCGGCTATACGAACCACACGCTCCTTCCCGAAGCACTCGAACGCTGGCCCGTCGACCTGATGCGCGCGCTGCTGCCGCGGCATCTGCAGATCATCGAGCGGCTCGATGGCCGCCTCGCGGACGTGCACGGCGCCGCGGCGAACGGCCTCAGCCTGATCGAGCACGACCAGGTCAAGATGGGCGACCTGGCATTCGCGACCAGCCACCGCGTCAACGGTGTATCGGCCCTGCACACCGACCTGGTCCGCAAGGACCTGTTCCCCGACAGGGAGGCGCTCTCCCCCGGCCGCATCGTCAACGTCACCAACGGCATCACGCCGAGGCGCTGGCTGAAGCTCGCCAATCGGCCGCTGGCCGACCTCGTCACCGAGTCGATCGGCGAGGGGTGGGAGGTCGACCTCGATCGTCTCGGCGAGCTCGAGGGCCATGCCGCCGATCCGGCGTTCCTGGAGGCGTTCGGCGGCACCAAACGGCGCGCCAAGCAGCGTCTGGTCTCCTGGCTGTCCGACGCGCACGGCATCGACGTGCCCCTGCACGCGCTGTTCGACGTGCAGGTCAAGCGCATCCACGAGTACAAGCGTCAGCTGCTCAACGTGCTGTGGACGATCGCACGCTGGCAGCGCATCAAAGCCGAACCGGATGCCGATTGGGTGCCGCGCGTGAAGGTGTTCGGCGGGAAGGCCGCGCCGAGCTACGCGGTGGCGAAGGACATCATCCGGCTGATCAACGACGTCGGCGAGGTCATCAATGACGATCCCGACACCAGAGACGCGCTGCGCATCGTCTATCCGCCGAACTACAACGTCTCCATGGCCGAGCGGCTGATCCCCGCCGCCGACCTGTCCGAGCAGATCTCGACGGCCGGTATGGAGGCGTCGGGAACGGGCAATATGAAGTTCGCGCTGAACGGCGCTCTCACGATCGGCACGCTGGACGGCGCGAACGTCGAGATCCGCGATCGGGTCGGGGCGGACAACTTCTTCCTGTTCGGGCTCACGGCGGACGAGGTCGCCGCTCGGCGAGAGCAGCCAGAACATGCGCGCGCCGCGATCGAGCGGAGCGAGACGCTGCAGGGAGTGCTGCAGGCAGTCGCCGACGGCATGTTCAGCCCGGATGAGTCCGAACGCTACGGCGGCCTCGTCGATCGACTGTGGAACGACGACTGGTTCCTCGTCGCCAGCGATTTCGATGCGTACGACACGGCGCAGACTGCGGTCGACGACGCGTACCGGGACGCCCAGCACTGGCAGCGCATGGCGGCCATCAATGTGGCGCGGATCGGCTACTTCAGCTCCGACCGTGCGATCAGGGAGTACATGAGCGAGATCTGGAATGTGACCCCCGTGCTGTGACCAGCCGTATCCGGATGCGACGGAGACGGTCGAGACGAAGGACTGCCGATGGCTCTTGAAGAACCGGCCGAGCTGCCGGACGCGAACGCCGCCTCCCTGCTCGCCCGCGGCGCACATCCGAATCCGTTCTCGGTGCTCGGCCCGACGCACGACGGCCGCGGCGTCGTCGCGCATGTGCCGGGAGCCGAACGTGTCTGGGCAGTGAACGACACCGACGTCGTCGAGCTCGCTCGGCATCCGGATGCCCCGGCGGTGTTCGCCGGGTCGTCGCTGCCGTTCTATCGACTGCGGGTGCGGTGGCCGAGCGGCCTCGTCGTGGAACGGGAGGATCCGTACCGCTTCGGCCCCGTGATCGGCGAACTGGACGAGTACCTGATCGGCGAGGGCACGCATCGCCGGCTGTGGGACGTGCTCGGTTCTCACGTGATCACGCACGAGGGCGTCGCAGGTGTGCACTTCGCCGTGTGGGCGCCGAACGCCTCCAGGGTGTCGGTCGTCGGCGACTTCTGCTCGTGGGATCCCGCTGCCCTCCCCATGCGGGCACGCGGTTCCACGGGGGTGTGGGAGCTGTTCGTGCCAGGTATCGACGAAGGCGCCGCGTACAAGTACGACCTGCTCGACCGCCACGGCCGCTCGCTGCCGCAGAAGGCGGATCCGGTCGGGTTCGGCAGCGAACATCCTCCGGCGACGGCGTCCGTGGTGCGCCGACTGGGCCGGCACGACTGGCTCGCCACCGATTGGGATGCGCGGCGCACGGAGATCAACAGGGCGGATGCTCCGATCAGCGTGTACGAGGTGCACCTCGGCTCGTGGCGCCGCAGGCCGAATGGACGTTCCCTGTCGTACGTCGAACTGGCCACGGAACTCGTCGACTACGCCGCCGACCTCGGGTTCACCCACATCGAGGTGATGCCCGTGACCGAGCACCCGTTCGACGGATCGTGGGGGTACCAGCCGGTCGGCCTGTTCGCGCCGACCATCCGGAACGGCACGCCGTCGGAGTTCGCCGCCTTCGTCGATGCGGCGCATGCGCGGGACCTGGGGGTGATCGCCGACTGGGTTCCCGCCCACTTCCCCACCGACGCGCACGGGCTCGGCAGGTTCGACGGGACGGCGTTGTACGAGCACCTCGATCCGCGAGAGGGCTTCCACCCCGACTGGAACACGCTGATCTACAACTTCGGCCGACCCGAGGTGCGCGCCTACCTCGTCGCCAACGCACTGTACTGGATCGACGAGTACCGCCTCGACGGACTGCGCGTCGATGCCGTCGCCTCGATGCTGTATCGCGACTATTCGCGCGAGCAGGGCCAATGGGTGCCCAATCGCGACGGAGGGCGCGAGAACTACGAGGCCATCGACTTCGTCAAAGAGGTCAACCGGGCGATCGGCGACGTTCACGCGGGCACCGCGATGATCGCAGAGGAGTCGACGACGTTCCCCGGTGTGACGCGAGCCCTCGACGACGACGGTCTGGGGTTCGACTTCAAGTGGAACCTCGGATGGATGAACGATTCGCTCGACTATTTCGGCAAGGATCCCGTCTACCGCAGGCACCACCACAATCAGCTCACCTTCAGCATCACCTACGCCTTCACCGAGAACTTCCTGCTCCCGATCAGTCACGACGAGGTCGTGCACGGCAAGGGATCGATGTACTCCCGGATGCCGGGCGAGCACGCAGACCGGCTCGGCAATCTCAAGGCGTTCTACGCGTTCATGTGGGCCCATCCCGGCAAGAAGCTCCTCTTCATGGGCCAGGAGTTCGGCCAGCCAGCGGAATGGGACCATGCGGGCCAGCTCGACTGGGGCGTGCTGCACGACCCTGGCCACGCAGGCGTGCAGGCCCTCGTGCGCGATTTGAATGGCCTGTACCGCGCCGAGTCCGCACTGCATCGATTCGACGCCGACGGGCGGGGCTTCCAATGGCTGCTGGTCGACGCGGTCGATGAGCAGGTGTTCGCCTGGCTGCGCCGTGGTGCTCCCGGTGACAAGCACGTCGTCGTCGTGCTGAATCTCACGCCGGTCGAACGCAGCGGCTTCCGTGTCGGATTCCCCCTGCCGGGGCGCTGGCGCGAGGCGCTGAACACCGATTCCCGTCTGTACGGCGGTGCGGACCGCGGACACGGCGGCGCAATCGAGACCGAACCCGTTCCCGTGGGCACGGAGCAGCAATCCGCGCTGCTCACGCTCCCGCCCCTGTCTGCCATCTATTTCGTGGAGGAATGATCATGTCCAAGACAGCGCAGCCCGGTGCACCGACCAGGCTGACGAACCAGACGATGGCGTTCGTGCTCGCCGGAGGCCGCGGCAGCAGGCTCAAGGAGCTCACGGACAGACGTGCGAAACCCGCGGTGCACATCGGCGGGAACATGCGCATCATCGATTTTCCGCTGTCGAACGCGCTCAACTCCGGCATCCGCAAGATGGCCGTCGCCACGCAGTACAAGGCGCACTCCCTCATCCGGCATATGCAGCGCGGCTGGGGCTTCCTTCGTGCCGAGCGCAACGAATACCTCGACATCCTGCCGGCGAGCCAGCGCGTCGCCGAGCACAAGTGGTACCTGGGCACGGCGGACGCGGTCACGCAGAACATCGACATCGTCGACGACTACGGCGTGAAGTACGTCATCGTGCTCGCCGGCGACCACGTCTACAAGATGGACTACGAGGTGATGCTGCGTCAGCACGTCGAAACCGGCGCAGACGTCACCGTCGGGTGCCTCACCGTCCCCCGGGAGGAGGCGAATGCCTTCGGCGTCATGCACACCGACGCGGGCGGTCGCATCGTCGACTTCCTGGAGAAGCCGGCGGATCCTCCTGGCACGCACGACGACCCGAGCGTCGCGCTGGCATCGATGGGCATCTACGTATTCGACTGGGCGTTCCTGCGCGACCTGCTCATCGCCGATGCCGACGACCCTGAATCCGGCCATGACTTCGGGCACGACATCATTCCCGCACTGGTCGAACGGGGCAGTGCGCACGCGCACCGGTTCAGCGAGTCGTGCGTGATGACCGGCCTCGAGACGGAGCCGTACTGGCGCGATGTCGGAACGATCGACGCGTTCTGGCGAGCGAACATCGATCTCACCGAGTTCGTGCCGCCGCTCGACCTGTACGAGAACGACTGGCCGATCTGGACGTACGCCGAACAGCTCCCGCCGGCGAAGTTCATCCACGACGACGAGGGGCGGCGCGGCCAGGCGATCCAGTCGCTCATCTCGGGCGACACGATCATCTCCGGCTCCGACGTGCACAATTCGCTGCTGTTCACCGGCAATCGCGTGCACTCGTACTCGTCGCTCGATCACGTCGTCGCCCTCCCCTACGTCGACGTGGGACGCAACGCTCGTCTCACCAGGTGCGTCATCGACAGCCGCGTGCACATTCCGGAGGACCTCGTCGTGGGAGAAGACGCAGAAGACGACGCCCGCTGGTTCCGGCGCACCGACGCGGGTATCACGCTGATCACCCAGGACATGCTCGACCGCCGTGCGGCCGAGTTGGGGTGACGAGAGGAGACGATCATGGCCCTGTCCGCTCGCCGACGCCGTGTGCTGTCCGTCGCATCGGAGTGCGCGCCCCTGGTCAAGACCGGGGGGCTCGCTGACGTCGTCGGCGCGCTGCCGGCCGCGCTGGCCGAACTGGGCTGGCATTCCCGCGTGCTGATTCCGGCCTATCCGAGTGTGCGGGCTCGCGCCGGGCGCTCCAGACGGGTGTGGCGTACGGATGATCTGTTCGGCGGCCCTGCCGCTGTCAGGTCGTGCTCCGTCGACGGACTCGATCTGCTGCTGCTCGACGCGCCGCACCTGTTCGATCGCCCTGGCGGGCCGTACAGCGTCGACGGCCACGATCATCCGGACAACCACGTGCGCTTCGCCGCGCTGAGCTGGGCGGCGGCACGGATCGCGATCGACGGGCTGAGCGACCGGTGGCGGCCCGATCTCGTGCACGCCCACGACTGGCAGGCGGGGCTCGCCCCCTCGTATCTGACCTACGCCGGATCCGACGTCCCGACGGTGATGACCATCCACAACATCGCGTTCCAGGGCATCTTCGGCCCGGACGCCCTCGACCGGCTGCGGCTGCCGACGTGGGACCACCATCCGGACGCCCTCGAGTACCACGGGCTCGTCAGTGCGCTGAAGGCCGGCATGGTGCACGCCTCGCGCGTGACCACGGTCAGCCGCACGTATGCCGAACAGCTGGCGACCGCTGAGTTCGGGTTCGGCCTCGAAGGAGTCGTCGCCGCCAGGACTGCCAGGGGCGAGATGACCGGCATCGTGAACGGCATCGACACGGCGGTGTGGGACCCGAGCACGGATCCGCACGTCGTCGGCTACGACGCCGACTCCCCCGCACGCAAGGCGGACAACCGCGGCGCCCTGCTGCGGGAGTTCGACCTCGACGACCCGGATGGGCCGCTGGCCGTCGTGGTGACGAGGCTCACCCATCAGAAGGGCGTCGACCTGCTGTTGGAGGCGCTGCCGCACTTCATCGCGGCAGGCGGCGCCGTCGCCGTGCTGGGTTCCGGGGAGCCGGACTACGAGCACTGGCTGAGGGAGCTGTCGGCGCGCTTCCCCCGTTCGGTCGGTGTGCGGATCGGATACGACGAGCCGCTGAGCCACCGGATGTACGCGGGCGCGGATCTCGTCGTCGTGCCCTCGAGATTCGAGCCGTGCGGGCTGACCCAGCTGTACGGACTGCGCTACGGATCGCTGCCGCTCGTCTCCTCCACCGGCGGGCTGCGGGACACCGTCGCCGACGCAGTCCCGGCCGCGATGGCGAACAGCACCGCGACGGGTTTCGTGTTCTCCGACATCAGCGCGCGCGGCCTCGCCGACGCGTTCGATCGCGCGACGAGCCTGTACGCCGATGGCGAAGCGTGGGCTCAGGTGCGTGATCGGGCGATGAGAGAGCACGTCGACTGGGCGGCGTCGGCACGGCAGTACGGCGATCTGTTCGAGGAACTCGTGCGATGACACCCCATCCGCACGAGGTCTCCCCAGGGCGCTCCTGGCCGCTCGGTGTCACGCCGGGCGGCGACGGCGCGAACGTCGCGGTGTGGGCGCCGGAAGCCGAACGCGTGGAACTGTGCCTGTTCGACGAGTCGGGGCACGAGACCAGGGTCGCGCTGCCCTACAACGACGGCGGCATCTGGCACGCCAGAGTCGGGCGAATCGGTCACGGGGCGCGCTACGGGATCAGAGCGGCAGGCCCGCCATCGCACAAGTCGACCGCTTTCAACGAGCACAAGCTGCTGATCGATCCGTACGCCCGCGCCCTCGACGTGCCAGCACGGTGGAATGCGCGGATGGCCGGGGTCGCGGTGACACCCGTCGGACACGACACGACCCGCGCACGGGACGTTCGGGACAGCGCGCACGTCGTGCCGAAGGGGATCGTTCTGGCCGACGCACCTGGCCCCGATCCCGCGGCGAACCGCCCGCACCACCCCACGGCGGACCTGGTGATCTACGAGGCCCACCTCAAGGGGCTCAGCGCCGCCCATCCGGACGTCCCAGAGCACCTGCGCGGCACGTACGCGGGAGCCGCGCACCCGGTGATCATCGACCACCTCGTCTCACTCGGGGTGAACGCCGTGGAGTTCCTGCCGCTGCAGGCGTTCTTCGACGACCGGGCGGTCGTCGAGCGCGGGCTGACCAACTACTGGGGCTACCAGCCGATCGCATGGCACGCGCCCGAGCCCCGCTACGCCTCGGCCGACGCCGACGCGGAGCTGCGGAAACTGGTGCACACGCTGCACGAAGCCGGCATCGAGGTGTTCGTCGACGTCGTGTACAACCACAACGGAGAGGGCGGCGAGGGCGGCGTCACGCTCAGCCTGCGCGGGCTGCACGAGACGGGCTACTTCCGCATGCACGATGGAGCGCACGTCGACGACACGGGAACGGGCAACACCATCGCGGCGGAGCGCCCCATGGTGCTGCGCCTCATCCTCGACAGCATGCGCCACTGGGCGACGCGCTACGGCATCGACGGCTTCCGGTTCGACCTCGCCGCGGCGGTCGGACGACGCGCCGACGGGTTCGACCCGGAAGCGGCGTTCTTCCAGGCGGTCCGCCAGGACCCGACCCTCGCCGGCCTGCGCCTGATCGCCGAGCCGTGGGATCTGGGGCCGGGCGGATACCAGCTGGGCGCCTTCTGGCATCCGTGGTCGGAGTGGAACGACCGGTTCCGCGACGACATCCGCCGCGCATGGCGAGGCGACCCGCTCGCCATCGCACCCCTCGGCAAGCGCGTGCTCGGGTCAGCCGACACCTTCGACCACGGTCGCCGCGCCGCGACCGCGAGCGTGAACTTCGTCACAGCGCACGACGGCTTCACCCTCGCCGACGTCGTTTCCTTCGCGCACAAGCACAACGACGCGAACCGGGAGCACGGACGCGACGGGCACAACGAGAACTTCTCTGACAACCTCGGCGCAGAGGGTGCGACACACGACGCCGAGATCCTCGGCGCACGAGCGCAGCGGCTGCGCGCCATGCTCGCCACGCTCCTGACGGCGCAGGGCGTGCCGATGCTGCTCGCCGGAGACGAGCTCGGCAACAGCCAGCAGGGCAACAACAATGCCTACGCGCAGGACAACCCCACGGGCTGGGTCGACTGGTCGGGCCGTGACGAGGAGCTGCTCGGGTTCGTCCGGCACGCCATCGCCGCGCGGCACCGGCTGCCCGTGCTGCGCCAGGAGACGTTCCTACACGGGCGCACGCGCGACGACGGCCGCCGCGACGTGGAGTGGCTGCGACCGGACGGGGACCCCACTCAGAGCGCTGATTGGGAGGATGAGGGCTTCCGCACCGTGACCGTCGTGCTGCGCGGTGCCGCGGACGACCCGCGGGGCGCGTGCCTCGCCGGAGCGGTCGCCGTGGTCATCAACACCGGCGACGATGCGGACGTGCACCTGCCGGAGCCCGATTCGGGCGGAATATGGCGCGTCGAGTTCGACTCGGCCCGCCCCATCACGTTCGAGAACGGTGCAGCGGCCACGACCCACGATCCCGCTGCCGCCCCCTACCCCGCGATGGCGCAATCGCTGACCCTGCTCTCCTGCGACTGAGGCCGCGGGCACGGAGCATCTCCGCGTCACCGGATCAGCGGCGCGCGTATGCGCCGAGGCGGATGAGGGGAACCGTCATCTCCTCCGGCGTGACGGAACCGTGCTGACCGATCATGTTCTGTGCCTGCTTGTTCGCGAGCCGATCGTCGTAGAACGCCCAGAGGCCGCGCGCGGCGACCAGCACGTCGCCGATGCGGGCGCGCACGTGCTCGGCGACCTCGCCGAAGAGCCCTGCGCCGATCGCCTCGTCGCGCGTGGCGACATCCGCTGCTGCTCCCGATTCGCGCCGCCACACGTCGGCGAGCTGAGCGGGGTCGACGCCGTCGTCGGCGTAGACGTGCAGCAGGCGCGGCTCGCCGCCGAGCGCCGCCACGCCTGTCAGGCGAGGGTCCCCGTCGCGCAGCAGCACGTGCCGATGCTTCGGCACGTCGATCATGCCGTGGTCGCTCGTCACGACAGCGCCGACCGTCGCAGGTGCCTGCACCGCGGGCGCCAGCGCCGCATCGATCTGCTCGAGCGTGCCGCGCCACTGCGCCGAATCGACGCCGTGCCGGTGGCCCGTCTGATCGAGCTCGGGGAGGTAGCAGTACACCAGCGCGCCCTCGTGCTGCTCAGCGAGGGTGAGCGCCACACGCACGCGCTGAGCCATGTCGTCCTCGCCGACGAAGTCCGCACCCCGCATGATCGCCTGCGTGAGTCCCTTGTCGGCATACTTGCGCATGCTCACGGCGAACGGCGTCAGCCCCTTCGCCGCCGCCCGCTCGAACACGGTCGGCTCCCGCTGCCATGCCACGGGATCGACGCCGTGCTTCTCGTAGCCGTCGATCTGCCCGACGACGATGCCGCGCTCCGGGTCCATCAGCCGGTAGCCGGCCAGCCCGTGCATCCCGGGATCGGTCCCCGTGAGCAGGCTCGTCAGCGCCGCGGCGGTCGTCGACGGGAACACGGTGCGCGCCGAGTCCCGCTTCGCCATCGCCTGCGCGAGCCGACGCGCGTGCCCCGCGTGCTGGCGCAGCTGAATCGCACCGAGACCGTCGATCACGAACAGCACGGCGCTCCGCGCGGAGGGCAGCCATTCGCCCGAGCCCTGCAGAGATCGGACCAACTCGGGCGCCACCCCGGTGAGGATCCGGGCATGAGCGGGCACCGCCGCTACGATCGATGACATCCGGATCAGTCTCCCACAGCACCTATCCCGGCCGGAGACGCCCGGATCGCCGAACGAGGCGGCCGCCACGACGCGGCGCTGTTGCATGCAAAGAGAGGTCACGGCCATATGGCGCGGAAGCAGGCATCGTCCGCCGAGCGGGTACCCGAGCGCATCGAGGACATCGACCTCGAAGACGAGATGCAGGGGTCGTACCTCGAGTACGCCTACTCGGTGATCTACGCGCGCGCCCTGCCCGACGCGCGGGACGGACTCAAGCCCGTGCAGCGGCGCATCCTGTTCCAGATGGCCGAGATGGGCCTGCGCCCCGACCGCGGGCACGTCAAGAGTGCGCGCGTCGTCGGCGACGTGATGGGAAAGCTGCACCCGCACGGCGACAGCGCGATCTACGACGCGCTCGTGCGCCTGGCGCAGGACTTCGCGCTGCGTGTGCCGCTGGTCGACGGCCACGGCAACTTCGGCTCGCTCGATGACGGTCCGGCCGCCGCGCGATACACCGAGGCACGGATGGCACCTCCCGCGCTTGCGCTGACAGAGAACCTCGACGAGGACGTCGTCGACTTCGTACCGAACTACGACGGGCAGTTCCAGCAGCCGGACGTGCTGCCGGCCGCCTACCCGAATCTGCTCGTCAACGGTGCCAGCGGCATCGCGGTCGGCATGGCCACCAACATGGCGCCGCACAACCTCATCGAGACGGTGAACGCCGCCACGCACCTGCTCGACAATTCCGAGGCGACGACGGCCGAGCTGATGGAGTTCGTGCCGGGACCCGATTTCCCCTCCGGCGGCATCGTGATGGGGCTCGACGGCATCACCGACGCCTACGAGACCGGCCGAGGCGCGATCAAGGTGCGCGCCAAGGTGTCGATCGAACAGGTCGGCCCCCGCCGCACCGGCATCGTCGTGACCGAACTGCCGTACATGGTCGGCCCGGAACGCGTCATCGAACGCATGAAGATCGCCGTGCAGTCGAAGAAGCTGCAGGGCGTCAGCGACGTCAACGACTTCACCGACCGCACGAAGGGCATGCGCCTGGTCATCGGTGTGAAGACCGGTTTCGACCCGCAGGCGGTGCTCGAGCGCCTGTACCAGCTCACCCCGATGGAGGACTCGTTCTCCTTCAACAACGTCGCCCTCGTCGGCGGACAGCCGCGCACGCTCGGTCTGAAGGAGATGCTGCGCGTCTATCTCGACCACCGCATCGAGGTCGTCACGCGCCGCAGCCGCTACCGTCTGAACCGCAAGCAGGAGCGCCTGCATCTCGTCAACGGCCTGCTGGTCGCGATCCTCGACATCGACGAGGTGATCGAGGTCATCCGGTCCTCAGAGACGGCTGACCAGGCCCGCACCAAGCTGTGCCAGGTGTTCGATCTCGACGAGGTGCAGGCGGAGTACATCCTCGAACTGCGCCTGCGGCGACTGACCAAGTTCTCACGCATCGAGCTGGAATCGGAGCGCGACAACCTGCTCGCCGAGATCGCGCAGCTCGAGGAGCTGCTCGGCTCGGACGTGCTGCTGCGCCGCCAGGTCGCAACTGAGCTGGAAGCCGTCGCGGACAAGTACGGCACGCCGCGGCGTACGCTGCTGCTGAACGCCAAGCCCGCAGCGCCCAAGGCGCGCAAGGGCCAGGAGCTCGATCTGCAGATCGCCGACGCGCCGACCGTCGTGGTGCTCTCGACCACGGGCCGCGCGGTGCGCGTCGACCTCGCCGAAGGGCAGCAGATCACCGTCCCCACCAGGCGCAGCAAGCACGATGCGATCCTCGCGACCGTCGCAGGCACCGTCAGGGGCGAGCTGGGCGCGATCACCTCGCGCGGGCGTCTCATCCGGTTCTCCCCCGTCGACCTGCCGTCGGTGCCGCCGACCTCGGTGCAGCTGGGCGCGGGGCAGAAGCTGCGCGATTACATCGGTCTGGTCGACAAGTCGGAGACCGTTCTCACGATCATCCGGTTCGACACCGACGTTCCCGTCGCCCTCGGCACGGCGCAGGGCGTGGTCAAGCGCATCGTGCCCGACGCTCTCGCGGCGAAGCCGGAGCTCGACGTGATCTCACTGAAGCCTGGCGACCGAGTCGTGGGAGCGGCGGAGGCCGCCGACGACTCCGAGGTCGTCTTCGTGACCGATCACGCACAGCTGCTGCGCTTCGACGCAGCGAACGTGCGGCCGCAGGGCGCACCGGCGAGCGGAATGGCCGGCATGAAGCTGTCGGCAGGTGCCGAGGTGATCTTCTTCGGCGCCACGACGAGGCCGGACGCGGTCGTCGTGACGCTCTCGGGCGACGGCACAGCGATCGCCGGCACCGAAGCAGGCAGAGCGAAGATCACCGACTTCTCAGAGTTCCCCGCGAAGGGTCGCGCCACCGCCGGCGTGCGCGCCCACTCACTGCTGAAGGGTGAGACGGCCCTCACGCTCGCCTGGGTCGGCCCCGACCCCGCTCACGCCGTCGACGCCACAGGCTCGGTCCGCAAGCTCCCCGACACCCTTGCCCGCCGCGACGCCTCCGGCCACCCCCTCGACGCCGTCATCACCTCGATCGGCCGCGCCCTGGCCTGACCGCCCGAGTGGTGAGGCGTGCCTGAGCGTGCGTATCGCAAGGCGGAGGAGGAAGGGGCACCGAGAGTGCCCTGACCGACGACAACGCCGCGAGACGTGCGCTCAGGTGCGTCTCACGCGTCGATGGTGGCGCGGTCGAGGTGCTCGGCACTCTCGATGATGAACTCGCGGCGGGGGGCGACCTCGTTGCCCATCAGCATCTCGAAGACGCGGCCTGCAGCCTCTGCGTCTTCAAGTCGCACGCGGCGCAGCAGGCGGCCGTCGCGCTGCATCGTGGTCTCCGCCAGCTGGTCGGCGTCCATCTCGCCGAGGCCCTTGTAGCGCTGCACCGGCTCCTGCCAGCGCTTGCCCGCCTTGCGCAGCTTCGTCATCAGCGTGTGCAGCTCGGCCTCGCTGTAGGTGTAGATCGTCTCGTTCGGCTTGGACCCGGGGTTGATCACCACGACGCGGTGCAGCGGCGGCACCGCCGAGAACACCCGGCCCTCCTCGATCAGCGGACGCATGTACCGGTAGAAGAGCGTCAGCAGCAGCGTCCGGATGTGGGCGCCGTCGACATCGGCGTCGCTCATCATGATGACCTTGCCGTAGCGGGCGGCGCCAGCGTCGAAGCTGCGCCCCGAACCCGCGCCGATCACCTGGATGATCGACGCGCATTCCGCGTTCGAGAGCATGTCGCTGATCGATGCCTTCTGCACGTTCAGGATCTTGCCCCGGATGGGCAGCAGCGCCTGGAACTCGCTGTCACGTGCCAGCTTCGCCGTGCCGAGCGCCGAGTCGCCCTCGACGATGAACAGCTCGGAGGAATCGGTCTCCTTCGTGCGGCAGTCGACCAGCTTCGTCGGCAGCGTCGAGCTCTCCAGCGCGTTCTTGCGCCGCTGCGTCTCCTTGTGGGTGCGCGCTGAGATCCGCGCCTTCATCTCGGCGACGACCTTGTCGAGCAGCATGGACACCTGGCTCTTGTCATCGCGCTTGGTCGAGCCGAACAGCTCCTTCATCCGCTCGCGCACGACCTTCGCCACGATCTGCTTGGCGGCAGGCGTGCCGAGAACCTCCTTGGTCTGACCCTCGAACTGCGGTTCCGGCAGCTCGACCATCAGCACAGCGGTCAGCCCGGCCAGCACGTCGTCCTTGTCGAGCTTGTCGTTGCCGGCCTTGAGCCGTCGCGCGTTCTTCTCGACCTCGCTGCGCAGCTGCTTGAGCAGTTCCTGCTCGAAGCCCTGCTGATGCGTTCCGCCCTTGGGCGTGGCGATGATGTTCACGAACGAGCGCATCGTCGTGTCGTAGCCCGTCCCCCACCGCAGCGCGATGCCGACACGGCATTCGCGCTGCACTTCGGTCGACCGCATCGAACCGTCGTGCTGCAGCGTCGGCACCGTCTCCGTGAATGATCCTGTGCCTTCGAACCTCCACGTGTCGGTGACGGGTGCGTCCGTGGCGAGGTGGTCGACGAACTCGGAGATGCCGCCGTCGAACCGGTACGAGGTCTCGATCGGCTCCGCATCCGGATCGCGCTCGTCGCGGATGAAGATCTCGAGACCGGGAACGAGGAAGGCGGTCTGGCGCGCACGGGTCATCAGCTCTTCGAGTTGGAACGCCGCGTCCTTGGTGAAGATCTGCCGGTCCGCCCAATAGCGGACCCGCGTACCGGTCACGCCCTTCTTGGCCTTGCCGATCACCTGAAGTTCGCTCGACTGCTCGAACGGCGAGAACTGCGCATCCGGGGTCTTCTCGCCCGAGTCGGCGAACACGCCGGGCTCGCCGCGGTGGAAGCTCATCGCGTAGACCTTGCCGCCGCGGTCGACTTCGACGTCGAGCCGCTCGCTGAGCGCGTTCACGACCGACGCGCCCACGCCGTGCAGGCCACCGGATGCCGCATACGATCCGCCGCCGAACTTTCCGCCGGCGTGCAGCTTCGTGAAAACGACTTCGACGCCCGACAGGCCCGTGCGCGGCTCGACGTCGACCGGCACGCCTCGACCACGATCCTGCACCTCGACGCTGCCGTCGGCTCGCAGGATGATGCTGATCAGATCGCCGTTGCCCGCGACGGCTTCATCGACGGAGTTGTCGATGATCTCCCACATGCAGTGCATCAGGCCGGGCGACCCGTTCGAGCCGATGTACATGCCCGGGCGCTTGCGAACGGCCTCGAGCCCTTCGAGGACCTGCAGGTGGTGGGCGGAATACTCAGCAGTCACAGTGTTCGAGCCTATCCGGGAACCGCGCGATTCCGCGGCGGACACACGCGTCGGCCGACGGACCGCGCATTCCCGCCTTCGCGCTGAGCGAAACGGGGTGGCGCACGCCCCTCCCACCCAGCATGACGTGATTACATGTGGGGACACGGATCACCGATTGAGGCACACCACGAGGAGGCAGCGCCCATGACTACCGCAACCGCCGAAGCCCCCGTCACCCACCGCCTCACAGCGCTCGACCGCTGCGACGCCTGTGGCGCGCGGGCGTACATCGCCGCCCAGGTCGGTGACAGCGAGCTGCTGTACTGCGCCCACCACGGCCGCAAATTCGAGGAGAAGCTGCGCGCCGTCGCCACCGACTGGCACGACGAGACCGACCGCCTCGAGAAGGTGTCGACGGTCTGACCGACGTTCACGAACGACGCCCGTCCGGATGATCCGGACGGGCGTTCTTCGGTTTGCGGCGGGTGCTGTGGGGACATTGCATCGACGCAGGGAGTTCGTGTCGGGTGCTGGTCTTCGGCTCCGGCCATGATCATCCGGAGGACATTCCCCCGCGCGCTTCGCGCGCTCCCGCCGAACCCGATGCCAGCCTCCGGATGACCATGACCTGCGCCTCTTTCAGAGATAACTCTGCGGCACCCGGCGCAGAGCTTGGTGGCAGATCAGACGTACACCCGCGGGATGAGAGGCGAGAGGCGCAGCAGGGGTTCCTCACCCACGGTGTCGATGAGTTCGGCTTGGTCGGTCGAGGTGGGGGCACCGGCGGCGCGGGCGCCGAAGATCGTGACCTCATCGCCTGGGGCGGCGCCCGGCCACACCTCGACGCGTGAGCTGAACGGCGCGACGTCGAGCAGACGACGGCGGCCAGCGGGCGTGGCCACCTCGATCCGCCCGGCCCACGAGGAGAACACGCCGTCGACCGAGCCGATGTCGATCGTCGCGGCGCCTGAGCCGACCTCGGTCACCGGGGCGACCAGTGCGGCGACGGCGTCGATGCCCTCCAGCTCCGGTCCGTCCTGGGAGCGCACGCCGTAGCAGAAGGCGCCGATGCGCACGAGGTCGTAGCGGAACTCGGCCCGATGCCATGCCGCGGCGCTCGCGGCGAGGTGGCGCGTCTGCGGGTCGAGCCCGGCGGCGCGGGCCGCGGCCACGGCATCGTCGAAGACCGCGCGCGATGCGTCGTCCGATGCGTCGCTCGCCTCGGCGATGTGGCTCCAGATGCCGACGACGGTGATATCGCCGGCACGCTCCAGCTCGGCGGCGCGCGCACACGCCTCGCCCCAAGCCTCTGGCCGGATGCCGTTGCGGTGCAGGCCGGTGTCGATCTTCAGGTGCACGGGCGCCTGCGCGCCTGTCGCGCGTGCCGCTGCCGCGACGCGCTCGAGATAGCCGACGTCGCCGACGCCGAGCTCGACGCCTGCGCGCAGCAGGTCACCCGCCGCCGCTTGGGTCGTGGTCAGCCAGGAGAACACCCTGGCGTCGTCGCCGGCGGCGACCTTTGCGCGCACAGCGCTGGCCGGGTCGATCGCACCGAACCATGCGGCACCGGCCTCGCACGCGGCCTGAACGATCCGTTCGACGCCGTGGCCATACGCGTCGTCCTTCACCACGACGAGCACGTCGGCCGGCGCCATGCGCTCGCGCACCGCACGCACGTTCCGCTGGAAGCGTCCGAGATCGATCCTCAGCTGCGCTGCGCCGATCATGCGACCACCTCCCGCTCCACGCCGAGGCCGACGCATGCGGCGAGCTCCAACTCGGTCATCCCGGTCGCGTGCGCCCACGCGGCCAGCAGCTGCGGGTCGGCCGCGCCGAAGAGCGTGGCTTCGTCGCCTGCGACGGCGTCTGCGCCCTCGAGGTCCACGACGTGCACATCCATGGCGACGCGGCCGACGATGCGGCATCTCGCCCCGTTCAGGAGGACCTCGGCCGTTCCGCCGATCGCACGCACGAGCCCCTGCGCGTAGCCGCCGGAGACGAGGGCGATCCTCGTGTCGCGCTCCGCAGTGAACCGATACCCGTATGAGACGCCCTCGCCCTGCAGCAGCGGCTTGGTCGACAGCACGGGGGCGACGAGCGTCATCGCCGGGACACCGCGGCCGGTGAGACCGTACACCGCGTCGAGCGGGGCGAGCGAGCGCGCCCCGTGCGGGTCGTCGCCCTCGGCGAAGATCCGGATGCCCAGCTCGTGCGCGACGCCTGCGACGAGATCGGCGCCGTGGCCGCATGCGTCGCGGCGCACGTCGATCGCGATGTCGGTGGCTCCGCGGAGGATCGAGGCGATGTTCTCACGCAGCGCACCGCGCGAGACGCGCACCATGGCTTCGCTTCTGATCGGTTCCACGTTCATCCGCACCAGCGTAGCCTCGCGGCGGGCCGCACCCGTCGAGGTGAGCCGGTGTCGTCGGCTCTCGAGCAGCATGCGGTGCCTCACCACCTGGAAATAGAACATATCTCCCAGCCGATACTCTGTTGAATGTCGTACATCCTTTCTACACTGAAGGTGTGGGAATGACAGCGACCAGCTCGGCTGAGAACCTCGCGCAGGTCACGCGACTGCGCGAGCGGATCACCGCGATGCAGCAGCGGCGGGCGACGCCGGAGACGCTGCCGGTGCCCGGTCCGCTCTCTCCCGTCTTCCCCGACGGCGGGCTGCGCACCGGCGCGGCGTACTCGCTCGCGCACGGCGAGACAGGGCTGATGCTGGCGCTGCTCGCCGAGGCGTCCGCTGCGGGCTCGTGGTGCTGCGTCATCGGTGTGCCAGAGCTCTCGGTCGGCGCCGCCGAAGGCCACGGCATCGACCTCTCGCGGCTCGTACTGATCCCGACCCCGCAGGAGCGCTGGATGCAGGCCGCCGCCGCCGCGTGCGAGGTGTTCCCGCTCGTGGCGCTGCGACCGGGGCGGCGCCCCACTCCGGGTGACGCGCAGCGACTGGAGGCCAGGATGCGCGACCGCGGCAGCTCGCTGCTCACGCTCGGCGAGTGGCCTGGCGCGGAGGGCACCGTCTCCGCGGGGGAAGAGGAGTGGGTCGGCATCGGTCGCGGGCACGGCCTCATCTCGGGGCGAACCGTGACCGTGTCGCTGCACGGCAGGCGCACACCGCGCCCGCGGTCGGTGCGGGTGATGCTGCCAGGGCCGAACGGCCGGGTCCAGGCGATCGCTCCCGCTCAGGCACGGCCGCTCGAGCGCGGCGGCACCGCACTGCGGGCGGTGGGGTCGTGAGCGTTCCGGAGCGCGTGATCGCGCTGTGGTTCCCCGACTGGCCCGTGACGGCGTACCTGCGCACGCAGGCGCGCGAGCTGGGCGGCATAGAGGTCGATCCGGATGATCCGATCGCGCTCGTGCACGCAGGAGGCGTCGTCGCATGCTCGGCCGCGGCACGCGCGGCGGGAGTGCGCCGCGGCCAGCGGCGCCGAGACGCACAGTCGGCGTGCCCGCAGCTGCGTCTCGTACCGGCGGACGAGGCGCGCGACGCACGCGCCTTCCACGACGCCATGCGCGTCGTGGAAGAGCTCTCCCCCGGCGTGCAGGCGCTGCGCTCCGGTCTCGCCGTGCTGCGCGCCAGGGGGCCTGCACGGTTCTACGGCGGAGAGGAGCGGGCAGCACTCGCCCTGCTCAGGCCGCTGGATGATGCAGGGTTCGCCGACGTGCGCGCCGGCATCGCCGACGGGGTGTTCACCGCGGAGCACGCCGCACACGGGGCAGAGGGCTCTCCGCCCGTGCGCATCGTCGCCGCCGGCGGCTCCCCCGGTTTCCTCTCGCCCCTTCCCGTGCAGTCGCTGAACGACGACGAGATCGCACTGTTCCTCACCCGGCTCGGGGTGCGCACGCTGGGGGACTTCGCCGACCTCGATGCTTCCCTCGTCGCCGACCGCCTCGGCCAGCACGGCCTGCGCCTGCATGCCGGCGCCAGCGGTGCCGACCCCCGCGAGGTCGTCCCGCGAGTCCCGCCGCCAGAACTCACCAGCGAGATCTCCTTCGAGGCGCCTCTGGAGCTCGCGGAACAGGTCGCCTTCGCCGCCCGACGCACGGTCGAGGACTTCCACGGAGCGATCGGCCGTGCGGGGCTCGTGTGCACCGCCGTGCGGATCACCGTCGTCGACGACGACGGCCGCCGGTCCGAACGCGTCTGGCAGCACCCCGTGTCGTTCGATGCCGCGAGCATCGTCGATCGCATCCGCTGGCAGCTGCAGGACGCCTCAAGCGCCGGCACGCCGGGGCAGCAGCATCTCAGCGGCTCTGTGGCATCCGTGCGGCTGGAGCCGGAGGCCGTCGATCACGGCGCGGCCCATCAGCCGGCTCTCATCGGCCATGGTCCGGATGAGCGCGCCCACCACGCCATGACGCGCGTGCAGGCGGTGCTCGGCCATCGCGGCGTACTCAGCCCGGAGATCGGCGGAGGGCGCGCACTCGCCGAGCGCGAAGTGCTGCGCCCGTGGGACGACGCATCCTCATCCTCACCGCGCCCCGTGCGCGATCGCCCGTGGCCGGGAGCGCTTCCCGCTCCGCTGCCCTCCGAGGTCTTCCGCACCCCGCGCCCCGCCGAGGTCCGCGGATCCGCCGGTGCCGAATGCGCCGTCGACGAGCGGGGCCTGCTCACCGCGGAGCCGGCGACCATCGACGGCCTCCGCGTCGTGTCGTGGGCCGGCCCGTGGCCGCTGATCGAACGCGACTGGGACAGCGTCCGTCGCCGCATCGCGCACCGCTTCCAGCTCGTCGACGAGACGGGAGCGGCGTGGCTGGCCGTGCGCGCCGAGAACGGCTGGTGGATCGAGGGCAGATACGGCTGACACCCCGTCCTCCGCAGGAACGATTCAGAAGGGAGACGATCATGGGCTGGGCCAACCCGCCGATGCCGTGGCAGGAGATCGAACGCACACTCAGCGGACGTCCCGCCGCGCCGTCGGAGAGCACGCACCCCGAACCGGAGCGGGCGGCGCCGCAGGCGCCGCGCCCGAACCGCACCCGATACGCGGAGCTGCATGCGCATTCGTCGTATTCGTTCCTCGACGGCGCCAGCTCGCCCGAAGCGCTCGTCGCGGAGGCTCAGCGGCAGGAACTGGAGGCGCTCGCGATCACCGATCACGACGGCTTCTACGGACTCGTGCGCTTCGCGGAGGCTGCGGAGGGCACGGACGTCGGCACCGTGTTCGGCGCGGAGCTGTCGCTGTCGCTCACGACCGATCAGAAAGGTTCGGCCGACCCCGAGAGCGAGCACCTGCTGGTCCTCGCCCGCGGCACCGAGGGGTATCACCGACTCGCGGAGGCGATCACCAGCGCTCAGCTCCGCGGCGGAGAGAAGGGCCGCCCTCACTACGATCTCGATGAACTGGCAGTGCTCGGCCGCGGCCACTGGGCTGTGCTCACCGGGTGCCGCAAAGGTGCTGTCGGCCGTGCGCTCGCCGACCCCGTCTCACGCGGCGACGACGACCTCACGGCCGCCGAGCGCGCAGTGGGCGGGCTCGTCGACAGGTTCGGGCGCGACGACGTGTTCGTCGAGCTCACCAGGCACGGCGATCCGCTCGACGACCGCCGCCTCGACGCCCTCGCCTCACTTGCCGACCGTGCGCGCCTTCCCCTGCTCGCCACGAACAACGTCCACTACGCCGCCCCGGAGAAGGCGAGGCTCGCACGCGCCGTCGCCGCCATCCGCGCCACGCGCAGCATGGACGATCTCGACGGCTGGCTCCCCGCACACAACGCGGCCCATCTGCGCAGCGGCGACGAGATGGCGCGCCTGTTCGCCCGCTACCCCGGTGCCGTCGAGCGCACGGCCGATCTCGCCGCCGATCTCGCCTTCCCGCTCCGGCTGGGGCGCCCTCGGCTGCCCCGCACGGAGGTGCCGGAGGGACACACACCGATGTCGCACCTGCGCGACCTGGTGTGGCGCGCTGTGCCGCACCGCTATCCGCACCTCACCGACGATCAGCGCTCGCGCATCCGGCACGAGCTCGACGTCATCGAGAGCAAGGACTTCCCCGGGTACTTCCTCATCGTGCACGAGATCGTCGAGGAGGCGCGCCGCCGCGGCATCCTGTGCCAGGGTCGCGGCTCTGCCGCAGCCAGTGCCGTCTGCTACCTGCTGGGGATCACTGCGGTCGATGCGATCGCGTACGGGCTGCCGTTCGAACGGTTCCTGTCGGCGATGCGAGAGGAGGAGCCCGACATCGACGTCGATTTCGACAGCGACCGCCGCGAAGAGATCATCCAGTGGGTGTACGACCGCTATGGGCGCGATCGCGCCGCTCAGGTCGCGAACGTCATCCAGTACCGCCCCAAGAACGCCGTGCGCGACGTCGCGCGCGCCCTGGGCTACTCCCCCGGCCAGCAGGACGCGTTCTCACGCAGAGTGGAGCGTGCAGGCGCTCTCGGCTCCGAGGGGAACGACCTTCCGCCGCAGGTGGTCGAGTACGCCTCGGAGCTGATGAAGGCGCCTCGCCATCTCGGCATCCATTCCGGCGGCATGGTGCTCACCGATCGTCCCGTCGGCGAAGTGGTGCCGGTCGAGCACGCCAGAATGGAGAACCGCACGGTCATCCAGTGGGACAAGGATGACGCCGCGTGGATGGGGCTGGTGAAGTTCGATCTGCTCGGGCTGGGAATGCTCTCCGCGCTGCAGCACTCGTTCGATCTCATCCGGGGCGCCACGGGCGAGACGTGGCGGTTGGACGGCATCCCCCGTGAGGAGCCCGCCGTCTACGACATGCTCTGCCGCGCCGATGCGATCGGGGTGTTCCAGGTCGAGTCCCGCGCGCAGATGGGTCTGCTCCCCCGGTTGCAGCCGCGCAGCTTCTACGACCTCGCGATCCAGATCGCGCTGATCAGGCCCGGCCCCATCCAGGGCGGTGCCGTGCATCCGTTCGTGCGCCGCAAGATGGGGCGCGACCCGGTGACCTACCCTCATCCCGCCCTCGAGCCCGTGCTGCGCCGCACGCTCGGCATCCCCGTCTTCCAGGAGCAGCTGATGCAGATGGCGATGGTGATCGGCGACTGCACTGCAGAAGACGCCGACCTGCTGCGCCGTGCGATGGGATCCAAGCGCGGTCTCGAACGCATCGACCGGGTCAGGGACACGCTCTATGCGGGGATGGCCAGGCACGGCCTGAGCCAGGAGGCCAGCGACGCGATCTACGCGCAGATCCAGGCCTTCGCGAACTTCGGCTTCGCCGAGTCGCACTCGCTGTCGTTCGCGCTGCTCGTCTACGCCAGCAGCTGGATCAAGCTGCACTATCCCGCCGCCTTCCTCGCGGGCCTGCTGCGCGCCCAGCCGATGGGGTTCTACTCGGCGGCGACCCTCACTGCAGACGCGCGCCGCCACGGCGTCGAGGTGCTCCGCCCCGACATCAACCGCTCCGGCGCGCAGGAGGAGCTCGAGCAGGAGGCTCCGGATGCCCGGAGCGGGCCGATCGGGCAGCGTGCGCGTCCGGGAGGACGACCGTCCGCCGAATCGACGGGACGGAGCCCAGGCGACGCGGATCATGCGTCCAACACTCCGACAGGGCGGGACGCGTGCCTCACCGACCACGCGTTCGACGAACCGACGGCGTTCGACCCGAGCGCCGACGACGACTCGTCCGCGCACCGCCGTGACAGGCGGTTCGCGGTGCGCCTCGGGCTCGCAGGTGTGACCGGCGTCGGTCTGCGCACGGCGCGGCGCGTCGTGGCCTCGCGCGAGGAGGACGGGCCGTTCGCCTCGCAGCACGACCTGGTGCGGCGCACCGGCGTCTCGGAGAAGCAGCTGGAGTCGCTGGCGACGGCAGGGGCCTTCTCATCCATCGGGCACAGTGTGCGTGAGTCGCTGTGGGCTGCAGGGGCCGCTGCCCAGGATCGCCCGGAGTACCTGCCTGGCACTGTGCAGTCCGTGCAGCCTCCGCTGTTCGCAGACCCGACCAGCTACGAGCGGCTGGTGGGCGATCTGTGGGCCACGGGTGTGTCGACCGACGACCATCCGCTCGCCCACTTCCGGCCGGCGCTCGAGGCCCGCGGCGTGCTCTCCTCCGTGGGACTGCGCACGCACGAGACGGGCAGGAGGGTCGAGGTCGCCGGCCTCGTGACGCACAGGCAGCGGCCAGCGACGGCATCCGGGATCACGTTCCTCAACCTCGAGGATGAGTGCGGGCTCGTGAACGTGATCTGCTCCGCCGGGGCGTGGGCCAGGTACCGCACCGTCGTGCGCGACAGCCCGGCGCTGATCGCCCGAGGCATCCTGGAACGCTCGCCCGAGGGCGTGATCAACCTCACCGCCGACGCGTTCGAGCCCCTCCGCACCGGCACCCCGCACCGCTCCCGCGACTTCCGGTGACCCGCCCCCGCTGCCGAGATGCGCACGTTTCGCCGAGATGCGCACGTTTTCACGCCCTTTCGGACGAAAAGTGCGCATCTCGGCGGCCGCTGGCCGCGGTCAGAGACCGATCGAGTTGAAGACCTTGCCCGCCCTGGCGAGGATCGCCTCACGGGCGCCCTCCGCGAGACGGTCGAGTTCCGCCGCTCCGGCACCCGGAGCGAACTCGAGCCCGCGCCGCTCGGCGGCCGCGGCCAGCAACGTGTTCGTCAGCTGGGGGTTCAGCGGGAGAGCAGGGCCCTGCACGTTCGACGCGTACGCCGCGCCTCGACGCACCGTCTCGCCCCGTCCGGAGCCGAGCGCGAAGCTTCCGGATCCGGCGGTGAGCGTTCCGTAGGCCTCGGCGTCGTCGGAGAGCGTCCATTCAGAGGCATGGTCCTCGAAGCCGACGAGCCTGCCGTGCGACGCATCTGCCACGACGTACCCCACGCGGCGCTCGTGCGTGCGGTCGACGCGGAACGGAAACAGGCCGAGTCCTGGGAGCCGTTCGCCCTCGAGCGGTGCGACGCCGTCGCTGAGCAGCTCGGCGCCCCCGCCGACCGCGAGCAGCGGCGCGCCGGCGGCGATGAGAGCTTCGAGCCGCTCCGAACGCGCACGCAGGTCGTCGGCGACGAGTCGCATCGCCGACAGCGGACCGTTGCCGATCACGATGATGTCGACATCGTCGGGAAGCGTGTCGCCGCGGCCCACGACGACGTGCTCCGACGTGCGCCCCGCGCCGGAGCGCTCCCAGCGCGCCTGCAGGGCGCCGACGTTGCCGCGGTCGCCCGTGACGCCGAGTTCGACGGGGTACAGCTGCGCGATGCGCAGGTTCTCCGCACTCATCGTCGGGCCACCTCCTGGTCACCGTGGCCGAGAATCTTGCGGCCGATCATCATGAGCTCGTAGTTGACGAACCAGCTCTGCCGACCCCTCGACGTCGCCTCCAGCGAACGCATGTGTGCGACGGCCTTCTCCATGTCGGGCTCGACGAGGTCGATCGGGATGCCGGCGTGTTCGAGCCGGAGCGCGAGCTGGAACGCCTTCTCGCCCGTGACCACGTCGACGCGGTCGATCGAGGAGAGGTCGACGTCGTACAGCCACGAGACATCCGGGGTGCCTTCGTCGATCGCCATCAGCATCCGCTCAGGCGAGCCGCTGAGAGCGTCGATGTTGAGCTGCAGGCTCGGACCGTTCTTGAACATCACGAACTCGACCTGCTCATCATCGGTGCCCTCGCGCAGCGGGATGACCTCGCCGCGGCCGAAGGCCGGCGCCATCGTCGCGAAGCCGGCCGATGCGCGTTCCCCGCGGAACGCATCGCCGAGCACACGCGAGGCGACGGCGAGTGCAGCGGCCGCATCGGCCGCGTAGTGCATACCGGGGGCCGGGAGCGTGAAGCTCACCTCAGCACCGTCGACGACCGCCGTGACCGCTCGGCCGTCCGCACCCGTGACCTCGGCGAACGCCTCGTGGAAGACGGCGCTCTCGCCGCTGCGAGTGTCCTCCGCGTTGGCGAGGCCGTGCGCGGACGCTTCGACCAGAGCAGGGGCGACACCGAAGTACGACACCGGAGCCCTCATCGCGCCTTCGTCGATCTTCGACAGGTAGGCGTCGTCGCGGTTGATCACGACGTGACCGGACGCACGGCTCGACGCGTCGAGCATCATGTCGGCCACGCGCTCCGTCTCGTAGAAACGGTAGAGCTGATCGACCTGCACGTTCAGCGACAGGATCACGCTCGGCGCGAGCACGTCGGCCAGTTCGGCCGCGTATCCCTCGTCGACTTCGAGCACCGCGACATCGGCGCGCACTCTGCCGGTCGGCGTCGCATCGGCCAGAAGCGCGCTCGTCACGCCCTGGGGCAGATTCGCGCCCGTCGGGTTGGTGAACACGTTCAGCCCGTGCGCACGCAGGATCTCACTGATCATGTGCGTCGTCGTGGTCTTGCCGTTCGAGCCGAGCACGAACACGACGCCGTAGCCGAACTGATTCGCCAACGTCGACAGCAGCGACGGTGCGAGCTTGTTCGTCAGATACCCGGGGAGCGCCCCGCCTCCGCCGCGCAGACGCGTGGCGAAGCGGGCGAGCTTCCCGACGAGCACCGGGAAGATGTACCGCGGGCCCGCCGAGCGCGCCGCCGACGCGGGCTTGGGCTCACTCAAGGTAGTCACGCAACGACTGCGAGCGGCTCGGGTGCCGGAGCTTCGCCATCGTCTTGGACTCTATCTGCCTTATACGTTCACGTGTGACGCCGAACGTGTCGCCGATCTGGTCGAGGGTCTTCGGCTGTCCGTCGCCGAGGCCGAAGCGCATCCGGATGACGCCGGCCTCACGCTCCGAGAGCGAGTCGAGCAGGCTCTCCAGCTGGCGCTGCAGCATGGTGAAGCCCACGGCGTCGGCCGGGACGACCGCCTCGGTGTCCTCGATGAGGTCGCCGAACTCGCTGTCGCCGTCCTCGCCGAGCGGCGTCGAGAGGGAGATCGGCTCACGGCCGTACTTCTGCACCTCGACGACCTTCTCGGGGGTCATGTCCAGTTCCTTGGACAGCTCCTCCGGTGTGGGCTCGCGGCCCAGGTCCTGCAGCATCTGACGCTGCACGCGCGCCAGCTTGTTGATGACCTCGACCATGTGCACCGGGATGCGGATCGTGCGCGCCTGGTCGGCCATGGCGCGGGTGATCGCCTGACGGATCCACCACGTCGCGTAGGTCGAGAACTTGAAGCCCTTGGTGTAGTCGAACTTCTCGACGGCACGGATCAGGCCGAGGTTGCCCTCCTGGATCAGGTCGAGGAACTGCATGCCGCGACCCGTGTAGCGCTTGGCGAGCGACACCACGAGGCGCAGGTTCGCGCCCAGCAGGTGACTCTTCGCACGGCGACCGTCGCGCACGACCCACTGCAGGTCGAGACCGAGCTGGCCGGTCTTCTCCGTGGCGCTCAGCTTGGCCAGCTTGTCCTCGGCGAACAGTCCCGCCTCGATGCGCATGGCGAGATCCACCTCTTCCGCCGCGTTCAGCAGCGGAACCTTGCCGATCTGCTTGAGGTAGTCCTTGACAGGATCAGCAGTCGCACCCGTGATCTGGGTGGAGTAGACCGGGATCTCCTCTTCCTCGGCCTGCGAGATGACGATCGCGCCCGTGGGCAGCGGCTCGCTCTTCTCCTTCTGCTTGGACGCGTCGTCGCCGGCATCCTCGACGACCTCGATCGCCGAGGTGTCCGGGGCAGCCTCATCGGCATCAGCCTTGGGTGTCTTGCCGCCCTTGGCCGTCGTCTTCTTCGCTGTGGTCTTCTTGGCCGCTGGCTTCTCGGCCGCGGCACTGTTCTCTGCGGCGGGCATGCCTTCCGTCTCCTCGGCTGCCTCCGCCGCGGTTTCCACCGCTGCGGACTTGTTCGAAGCGCTCTTCTTCGCGTTCGAGCGCGGAGTCTTCGTTCCTGTCGTCACGTCTGGCCTTTCACCGACGGCGCATGCGCGTCGCCCCCGGGTGTTTCTGGGCAGGAGTAAGACCCATGTCAAGTCGCCGCGCTTGCGCGCCGGGTTGACAACGGGCCTGTCTTGTTAGTATCGCATAGCTCACCGCAAGATCGACAATCCTGGACTGAACCTCACCCGGACAAACGCTCGGAAGCGCTTGACTATTCCCTCGCGCGGCGCCGAACAGCGGCGGTGACGCCGTTGTCTCAGGACGACTTGTCGTCGTCTCCGGTAGGCCGAGACGCCAGATAGCGCTC
Organism: Frigoribacterium sp. JB110; assembly: GCF_900163665.1. Taxonomy (GTDB): domain Bacteria; phylum Actinomycetota; class Actinomycetes; order Actinomycetales; family Microbacteriaceae; genus Microbacterium. The sequence continues at coordinate 19,608 of NZ_FUIA01000014.1, read as the reverse complement.
GAGTTCTGCAGCGAGTTCGTCTGCGCTGGGCAGGGAGGATTCGTCGATGCCGCCGTCTGTGTGCTCGTCCGACAGCTCGCCCGCCATGAAGGCGTCGTGCCGCTCCTCCAGCCGATGGATCATCTGCCGGAGCTCCTCGTTCCCGGAGATCTGCTCTTCGACCTTCTGGATGTACGTTTCGTTCTCCTCACGCAGATCCGCCAGATCGAACACCAGCCCGGTCGCGGCCATGATCTTCTCCAGTGCCAGCGCGCTCGCCCCCGGAAACTCGGTGTCGGAGAGATAGTGCGGCACGAGCAGCACGAACCCTGTGGTCGGGTGGCCCGCCTCGATCATCCGGAGCTCGAGCAGGTGACCGATCGTGGCAGGCGCCTGCGTCTGCGGACGCCACACGGAGTGCTCCTCGACCAGATCGCCGCGTGTGCCGCTCACCGTCGCACCAAGCGACCTGGTGTGCGGAACGGGCATGGGAATCGCGTGCACCCAGGTCACGGAGGCGATGTCGAAGTCGTCGACGAAATCGCCGACGGCGTCGACGAACGCGTCCCAGCCGAAGTCGGGCTCGTACCCGGACAGGACGAGGAACGGCTGGCCGAGGGCATCGTGCGCCAGCGACAGCTCAAGTCGCGGCGGGCGGTACTCCGTGAGGTGATCCTGGTCGAACGTGATGACGGGGCGGCGCGCGCGGTAGTCGAGCAGCGAATCGTTCGAGAAGGTCACGAGCGGATGCGGATCGAGCTCATCGCGCGCGAAATCGACCAGGCCGGCCACCGTGCCGCCGGCGTCGGTGAAGCCGGTCATCAGAACGACGAGCGGCAGACGCCCCGGGACGACCGGGGAGTTGGCGACTCGCGTGTACAACGGACCGAAAGCGGGCATACCTCCATGGTACGAGGCCCCGCCGACACTGAGGCCTCGCTCATCGCAGATACGCCGACGGTGAACACGTTGCTCACCCCGGACAAGCCCGCGGTCCATAGGATGGACGCATGGCTCTTCCCGAAATCGCGGTCACCCACGTGCCCTTCTCCGCCCACGAAGCGGACGCCCTGATCCTCGCCGTTCCCTCTCTGAAGGACGCCGGCGACGAGCTCGACGAACTCCGACCAGCGCTCGATGCGATCGGCTTCACCGGCTCGAAGGGCGCGTACGCCAGAGTCCATGCCCCGGCCGTCACCGACAAGCCTCTCGCCGTCGTCGGCCTCGGCCCGGACGTCACCGTCGACATCGTGCGCGACGCGGTCGGCGCAGGCGCACGACAGCTGACCGGATTCGACCGGATCGCCGTCGCAGTCGCCGCCGATTCCGACGACGCATGGCGCGGTGCCGCCGAGGGCGCGCTGCTCGGCTCCTACGACTTCACCGCGTACAAGAGCGGCCGCAACGCGGCCACTGCCTCACCTCACGCCTCATCGATCCTGCTGCATGCTCCGGCTCACGTCGACGACGCCGACCTCGCGCAGGCGCGCGCCTACGGCGAGGCCGTCACGCTCGTGAAGGATCTCGTCTCCACACCAGCGGCCGACCAGACTCCCGCCCAGCTGGCCGAAGCGGCTGAGACGCACACTGCCGACCTGCCCATCACCGCGACGGTGTGGGACGAGGAAGCTCTGGCGACCGGCGGCTTCGGCGGCATCCTGGGCGTCGGCCGCGGTTCGGACAACCCGCCGCGACTGGTGCGCCTCGACTACGCACCGGCTGGCGCAGATCGCCACGTCGCACTCGTCGGCAAAGGCATCACGTTCGACACCGGAGGGCTCTCGCTGAAGCCGGCCGCATCGATGGTGGGCATGCAGGAGGACATGACGGGTGCCGCCGAGGTGCTCGCCGTCGTGCGCGCGGCTGCGCAGTTGGAGCTGCCTGTGCGCGTGACCGCATGGATGTGCATCGCCGAGAACATGCCGTCAGGCCGGGCCACGCGCCCCGGCGACGTGCTCACCATGGCCGACGGCACCACCGTCGAGGTGACCAATACCGATGCCGAGGGGCGCCTCGTCCTCGCCGACGGCCTTGTCGCGGCGACGAGGGAGACACCGGACGTCGTCGTCGACGTCGCAACGCTCACCGGAGCCATGCTGGTGGCCCTCGGCACACGCTTCACGGGCATCATGGGCGACGCCGAACCGGTCGACGCATTCCTGCAGTCAGCCGGCCGCACCGGCGAACTCGCCTGGGCGCTGCCGCTCCCCGACTACATCGAGGAGGAGCTGGACTCGCGCGTCGCCGACATGCAGAACGCGAACGTCGGCAGTCGCGCCGCCGGGTCTCTCTTCGCCGGACTGTTCCTGCGCCGCTTCGTCGGCAACGGCGCAGGCGAATCCGACGCGCCGCGCATCCCGTGGCTGCATCTCGACATCGCGGGCTCGGCGATGAGCGCATCCGGTTCGTACGGCTTCACAGGCAAGGGTCCGACAGGCGCCTCGACGCGCGCCCTGATCGACTTCGTCGCCGCCGGCGGCCGGGTCGCCTGAACGAGGGCGTGTCCGGTGAGCAGCCGATCAGGAAGAGGGAACTCGTGACAGAGCACGCATTCGACGTCGTCGTTCTCGGCGGCGGGTCGGGAGGCTACGCCACCGCCCTGCGTTCCGCCGAGCTCGGAAAGACGGTCGCACTGATCGAGGGCGACCGGCTCGGCGGCACCTGCCTGCATCGCGGATGCGTGCCGACGAAGGCTCTGCTGCACTCGGCAGAAGTCGCCGACGTCGTTCGCAGCGCCGCGTCCTCCGGCGTGCGGGCAGAGCTGTCAGGGATCGACGCAGGAGCGATGCGGGAATTCCGAGAGGGCATCGTTGCGGGCAAGCACCGCGGCCTGGTCGGCCTGATCAAGGCACGCGGGATCACCGTCGTCGACGGCTTCGGGACGCTGCTGGCTGACGGCTCGGTGCAGGTCGGCGAGGATGCGTACCGCGGCGGCGACGTCGTGGTCGCGACCGGGTCCCACAGCAGGCTCGTACCGGGCATCGAGCTCGGCGACCGCATTGTGACCAGTGAGGGCGCACTCGCGCTGGAGACCGTGCCCGACCGGGCGATCGTGCTCGGCGGCGGCGTGATCGGGGTCGAGTTCGCCAGCGCATGGCGTTCGCTCGGCGCCGAGGTCACGATCGTCGAGGGTCTCGACCGGCTCGTCCCGAGCGAGGACGAGGCGGTCAGCACAGCGCTCGAGCGTGCCTTCCGCAAACGCGGGATCGTCTCCAGGCTTGCGACGACCGTGTCCGGAGCCGAGGAGACCGAGAACGGCGTCGCCGTGCACCTCGGTGACGAGACGCTCGAGGCCGACGTCCTGCTCGTGGCGGTCGGGCGGGGACCTGTGACATCCGGATTCGGCTTGGATGAGGCGGGCGTCGCCCTCGACGGCGGGCACGTCGTGGTCGACGAGCACTGCCGCACGTCCGTGCAGAATGTCTGGGCCGTCGGCGACGTGACGCGAGGCCCGCAGCTCGCCCACCGCGGATTCCAGCAGGGCATCCTCGCGGCCGAGGCGATCGCGGGCGAGTCCGTCACACCGATCGACGACCGCCACATCCCCCGCGTCACGTACTCGCATCCGGAGGTCGCCTCGGTCGGGGTGACCGAGGCGGAGGCGGCTGCCGAGTTCGGCGCGGACGGCATCGCGACGAACCGCTTCGACCTCGCAGGCAACGCACGAAGCGGGATCATCGGCACGGGCGGTTTCGTGAAGGTCGTGCGCCGTGTCGACGGGCCCGTCGTCGGCGTTCATCTGATCGGGGACCGCGTGGGCGAACTGATCACGGAGGGGCAGCTCGCCGTGGCGTGGGACGCTCATCCGGAGGATCTCGCCCCTCTTGTGCACGCCCATCCGACGCAGAGCGAGGCGCTCGGCGAGGCGTTCCTGGCGCTCGCCGGGAAGCCCCTGCATTCACTCTGACCGATTTCCCACTCCCCTGCCCCGCTTCGCGTTCGCCGCAACGGGCATGGGGATCTAAGCTAGACACGTCATCGACTTTTACGAAGGAGACTTCGACATGAGCACTTCTGTAGTCCTCCCCGCTCTCGGCGAGAGCGTCACTGAGGGCACCATCACCCGCTGGCTGAAGAATGTCGGCGATACGGTGCAGGAGGACGAGGCCCTGCTCGAGGTCTCGACCGACAAGGTGGACACCGAGGTGCCCTCGCCTGTGACCGGCGTCATCGAGGAACTCCTGTTCGGCGAGGACGACACCGTCGAGGTCGGCGCCGTACTGGCGAAGATCGGCGACGGCAGCGACGCTCCTGCGGAGCCGGCAGCGCCCGCGGCCGAGACGGCGGAGGCACCGGCAGCCGAGGCTCCGGCCGAAGAGGCTCCGGCACCTGCGGCTGAAGCTCCGGCACCTGCAGCTGAGACTCCCGCGGCATCCGGCGATGCGACCGACGTCGTGCTCCCGGAACTCGGCGAGTCCGTCACGGAGGGCACCATCACCCGCTGGCTGAAGAACGTCGGCGACGCCGTCGACGTCGACGAGCCCCTCCTCGAGATCTCCACCGACAAGGTCGACACCGAGGTCCCCTCGCCTGTCGCCGGGACCGTTCTCGAGCTCCTCGCCGGCGAAGACGACACGGTCGAGGTCGGTTCCGTTCTCGCTCGCGTCGGCTCCGGCGCCCCGGCGGCTGCTGAGGCCCCCGCAGCTGAGGCGCCTGCGCCTGCCGCCGAAGCTCCCGCGGCCGAGGCCCCCGCCCCCGCAGCCGAGGCCCCTGCACCTGCCGCCGAAGCTCCCGCTGCGGAGGCACCTGCCCCTGTAGCCGAGTCCCCTGCCGCACCTGCTCCCGCAGCCGAGGCCTCTGCCCCTGCGGCGACCACGCCCGCCCCGTCTGCTCCGTCGGCGAACGACAAGGTCTACGTCACGCCTCTGGTCCGCCGACTCGCCGCCCAACAGGGCGTCGATCTGACGACCGTTCAGGGCTCGGGCGTGGGCGGACGCATCCGCAAGGAGGACGTGCTCAAGGCGACATCCGCTCCGGCCGCATCCGCTGCGGCACCGGCCGCGGCGAAGCTCGAGGCCTCACCGCTGCGCGGCACGACTCAGCCGATGACGCGCCTGCGCAAGGTGCTCGCGAAGCGCGCCGTCGAGTCCATGACCTCCACGGCGCAGCTGACGACGGTCGTCGAGGTCGATGTGACCGCTGTCGCCGCACTCCGCTCCGGCGTCAAGGACGAGTTCCTCGCGAAGACCGGCAACAAGCTCTCGTTCATGCCGTTCTTCGCTCTCGCGGCTGCCGAGGCGCTCAAGGCGTACCCGATCATCAACTCGACGCTCGACGGCGAGAACATCGTGTACCCCGCAAGCGAGAACCTCTCCATCGCCGTCGACACGGAGCGCGGTCTGCTCACCCCGGTCGTGCGCGACGCCGGTGACAAGAACCTCGCACAGATCGCGGGCGACATCGCCGACCTCGCGGCCCGCACGCGCAACAACAAGCTGAAGCCCGACGAGCTCGCCGGCGGCACCTTCACGCTGACCAACACCGGTTCGCGCGGCGCGCTGTTCGACACGCCCGTCGTGTTCCTGCCGCAGTCGGCGATCCTCGGCACCGGCATCGTCTACAAGCGCCCGGGCGTCGTGTCCACGGACGCCGGCGAGGCCATCGGCATCAGGTCGTACGTGTACCTGGCGCTCTCCTACGACCACCGCACGATCGACGGCGCGGACGCGGCACGTTTCCTCTCCGCGATGAAGGCTCGGCTGGAGGCAGCGGAGTTCACTGCCGACCTCGGCATCTGACACCGTACGACCGCGAGGGCGGGAGGACCGAACGGTCCTCCCGCCCTCGCGCGTCATCCGGCCGCGTACACGTCGCGCAGCCTCCAGTGTCCGTCGTGCAGCGCGAGACTCAGGTAGTGCGCATCGGCGTCGGACTCGGCCCGCACGAGTGCCGCTCCGCCGTAGTCATCGACGAGCGCTATCGGCGCTTCCGCCAGTTCGTGCCACGGCGCACCGTCCGCCGTCAGGTTCGAGCCCGGTTCGATCGTGCCCTCGCACGTCGCGTCTCCGGCTTCCGCACAGTCGGACGCGCGACGCAGCAGACTGGCTGCGGCGTCGACCGGCATCGCCTGCACCTCCACGACGATCTCGTCCTCGCTTCCTGCCAGGGGCTCGTCCGTCTCGTTCCTGTTCTCGTCGCGCTGGGCGTCGTCACCTGAGTGCTGATCCTCCTGAGGGGCCGCATCGTCGTCCCCGTCCTCAGCCTGTTCTCCGCGCTCCTGGTCTTTCGGCCCGTCGCCGTCCGCGCCGGACTCGGCACGGACGGCTCCCTCATCCGCCGCCGCGGGCGGTTCTCCCTGTGGCCACAGCACGCCGGCGAGGACGACGGCGACTGCGGCGGCGCCGCCCGCGAGATACGCGGCGCGACGACCGCGGAGCGCTCGCGCCGCCGCATCCTTCGCCTGGGCGAGCACATCGGCGACCGCTTCTGCGATCCTCCCGTTCCAGAGGCTCTCGGCCAGCACCCTCGGGTCGACCGTCCACTCCCTGCTCGCCGAGCGCACGTCGCCTGCGGTAGGCGCAGCGGCCGCGTCGTCGTCGGTGTCAGCGTCGAAGCTCAGCGGCTGCGGGGCGCACGCATCGAACAGATCAGCCTCGAGCTCCCGCACGTCACCTTCGAGCCGGGCGGGATCGTCGAAGGCGGCTACGGCACGATCAAGCAGGCGATGCACGACTCGGTCCGCTGTGTTCTCGGCCACAACGCGCAGCACAGCCGCAGCACCGTCGGCCGCTCCCCGCGCCGACCGGCTGTCGCCGGGCAGCGACGCCACGAACAGCGGTCGGCCGTCGACGTCCGCCCACCAACGACCTACCGGCCCCTGAGAGGCACCTCTCTGACCCCGCCGCGCCTCGGCCGCACCTCGCAGCAGGCTCACAGCGAGGGTGACCGCCTGCCCTCCTGTCAGGCGCCGCGCTGCCCAGTCCTCCGCGACACGATGCGGGCACCACGGCAACACGACGTCATGACCGTCGCGGCGGCGCACGACGTCGATCGGTGCGAACACATGCTGCCCTCGCAGCACCCATCCAGGCCACCCGTCCAATTGATCGGCGTCCATCAGTGCCACGGGCCCGTCCGGCCCCCGTGCCAGCACCCCGCGAACCGGCCCTTCCGAAGCCTCGATCGCCCGGATCACCCCGTACGCGCCAACCAACGGAGACTCGGGAGATCGCCGATCCCGAGTCGCTTCGTGCCGTCCTGCGTCCATATCTCCACATTCGGTGCTGCGCGCACGATGCGGAACACCTCGTCGGCGAATGTGGACGGAGAACGCTCGATTCCGCGCCTGTGGAGGAAGCGACGTAAACTGGAAGACATGGCAGAACGCGGCAGCAAAGCGGAGAAGCGTCCAGGCTTCTTCTCGCAGATCAAGGACCTCATCTCCTTCACGCGGAAGGACTACCCCTGGTTGCCGTATGCCCAGATCGGCGCGCTGGTCGTGGGTGCCGGAATCGGCGTGCTGCTCGCGTTCCTCTTCCAGCCGACTGTTCTCGGCTTCGTCATGTGGCCGCTGTTCGGCGTGATGCTGGGTCTGATCGCCGCGATGCTGCTGATGAACCGGCTCGCGACGACCGTCATGTACCGCCGCATCGACGGCACACCGGGTGCAGCTGGGCACGTCGTGTCGAACATGCTCGGCCGCAGCTGGCGCGCCGACGAGATGCCCGTCGGCGTCAACCCCAAGACCCAGGAGGCCGTGTACCGCGCTGTGGGCCGCGGCGGTATCGTGCTGGTCGGCGAGGGAGCACGCGGCCGTCTCAAGAAGCTGATGCGCGATGAGAACATGAAGGCCAAGCGCGCCGCCGCCGGCGTGCCGGTGCACACGTTCTACATCGGCCACGGCGAGGACGAGATCGAGATCAAGCACCTCGCCAAGCAGATCAAGGCGCTGCCGAAGAAGATCGACAAGGCCACGTTGAACGCCGTCGTCTCACGCCTCGAGTCGCTGTCGCAGTCGCTGAGCTCGCTGCCCATCCCCAAGGGTGTCGACCCGCTGAAGGCACGCGCGCCGCGCCCCAGGTGACCGCAGGAAGACGAAGGTCCGGATGAGCTCTCCCGCTCTCATCCGGACCTCTTCCGTGTCAGGGCGCGGCAGTCGCGTTCCCCGCGGGTTCAGCGGCGCAGCAGCATCGTTCCGGCTGCTTTGTCGTGCAGCCCTCGGTGGTCGTCGTCGGCCACAACGGCGGGGATGATGAGGAACAGCAGCGCCGTGCGGATCACGGGGCGCCACACTCCCGTCCATCCGCCGACTGCGCGCACCAGGTACATGCCCATGATGCGATGACCGGGGCTGCCGCCGATCGTCGGGATGAACAGGATCTGCATGGCCGCGAAGATGAGGTTCGTCGCCAGCGGCGAGTAGTCGAAGAACGCCAGCCCGATCAGTGCTGCGGACGCGAGGTCGATGATCAGAGCGGTCACGCGGCGCCCGAAGGTGGCGATGCTCCCCGACCCGCTCTGCGGCAGTCCGAGTCGTTCGCCTGGGTAGTCGGAATCCGCACGTGCTTCGCTCATCCGAACAGCCTACGAAACCCTTGCTCGTAACAAGCTCGAAACATTGAGGATATGACAGAGCAACGTGGAATCGCTAGGTTCTTACTGTCGTCTGCGAGGACGGCACCCCCGCAATCGGCGATTCTGGAGCCTCAATGTTCAACGATTCCTCCGAGGTGCTCACGTTCATCAAGGATGAGGACGTCAAGTTCCTCGACATCCGTTTCACGGATCTTCCGGGTGTGCAGCAGCACTTCAACATTCCTGCGTCGACGGTCGACGAAGACTTCTTCACGACAGGTCAGATGTTCGACGGATCGTCGATCCGCGGCTTCGCCAGCATCGACGAGAGCGACCTCCAGCTCATCCCGGATGTCACCACGGCATACCTCGACCCGTTCCGCGAGCACAAGACGCTCGTGATGGTGTTCGACATCTACAACCCGCGCAACGGCGAGATCTACTCGAAGGACCCGCGCCAGGTCGCCAAGAAGGCCGAGAAGTACCTCGCATCGACCGGCATCGCCGACACCGCCTTCTTCGCTCCTGAGGCGGAGTTCTACGTCTTCGACGACGTGCGCTACGAGGTCTCGCAGGGCAAGAGCTTCTACTCGGTCGACGCAGAAGAGGCCGCCTGGAACACCGGCCGCGAGGAAGAGGGCGGCAACCTCGGCAACAAGACGCCGTACAAGGGCGGCTACTTCCCCGTCTCCCCCGTCGACAAGCACGCCGACCTGCGCGACGACATCTCGATGCGCCTGATCGACGCAGGCCTCGAACTCGAGCGCGCGCACCACGAGGTGGGCACCGGCGGCCAGGCCGAGATCAACTACAAGTTCGACACGATGGTCCACGCAGCCGACGACATCCTGAAGTTCAAGTACATCGTGAAGAACACCGCTGAGGAGTGGGGCAAGTCGGCCACGTTCATGCCGAAGCCGATCTTCGGTGACAACGGCTCCGGTATGCACACGCACCAGTCGCTGTGGAAGGACGGCTCGCCGCTGTTCTACGACGAGCAGGGCTACGCGCAGCTCTCCGACGTCGCACGCTGGTACATCGGCGGCCTGCTGAAGCACGCCCCCGCGCTGCTCGCGTTCACGAACCCGACGATCAATTCGTACCACCGTCTGGTCAAAGGCTTCGAGGCGCCGATCAACCTGGTGTACTCGGCGGGCAACCGTTCAGCCGCGATCCGCATCCCGATCACGGGTTCGAACCCGAAGGCCAAGCGCATCGAGTTCCGCGCTCCCGACGCATCGGGCAACCCGTACTTCGCGTTCGCAGCACAGCTGATGGCCGGCATCGACGGCATCAAGAACCGCATCGAGCCGCACGAGCCGATCGACAAGGATCTCTACGAGCTCCCGCCGGAGGAGGCCAAGAGCATTCCGCAGGTGCCGACGACTCTCCCCGAGGTGCTCGAGTCGCTCCGCGAGGACCACGCGTTCCTGCTCGAGGGCGGCGTGTTCACCGAGGAGCTCATCGAGACCTGGATCGAGTACAAGCTCGAGGCCGAGGTGCTCCCGATGGCACAGCGCCCGCACCCGTTCGAGTTCGAGCTGTACTACGGCGTGTAGAAGCCGGCAGGATCCTCCAGATGGCCTGACTTCCGCGTAAAATCAAGGAGGTCAGGCCATCACTATGTCTGCAGGACAGCCCCTTCACAGCCCTCGGTTGTCTTTGAATTGTCTAGATGTGTGGATCACATCGATCGTCGGGGCGCTCGCCCTAATGGCCGCGGTCGTCTGGATCGGCGTGGCCATATCGGTCTGGCAGGATATGGTATTCCTCGCGGGCCTCGCCGCCGGCCTCGCGCCCTTCCTTCTCACGACCGTGTTCGTCTATCGGATCACCCAGCGACGCGCCGAGGCGCGCTGGGCCCAGGTGATGCGCCTGACGCTCCCCGATATCCTGCACCATCTCACCGACGAGGAGCGCAACGACCTCACCCGCGGAGACCTGGCACCCCGTGCTCTCCTCGCCCCGGAACCTGGCGCAGCCGCACCCGAATCGGCGCTCCGCGAGAGCGCGCGACCCAGCGGACGTGCTCACCGACTCAGCCACGTTCCTGGCATCGAGCGAAGAAAACGCGGTCCGACGACGGAGCTCGCGCTGCGGTTCCACCGCGTCCACGACGCGGCAGGCTGCCGCCGTCCAGCATTTTCACCAGACGGCCACGAAGAAAGTAACGGGTGCGCACGTAGTCGTCCACGTGAGACGGCGGGACGAACACCGACCGCGCCTGAAGGCGCGCGAGCCACGTCTTCCGCGTGAGCGGAGCGGCAGCACGCACAAGCCCAACGGTCGCCCAAGGCAGTCGCGTGCGCTTCGCTTGGGCGCTGATCACCGCGACTGCAGTCCGGGGCCTCCGACGGGTGGGGCGCCGGCGGTGGGACGGCGAGCACCACATTCATCGGGGCCGCGGTGCGCGAGGGTGGTGCTGCACATCGTGCTCCTCGTCATCGCGCTCGGAGCGGAGGCCGCGCCCTTCCCGAACGCCCTGTTCGAGATCGAAGACAGCGAGCGCTGCCTCTCCCGACGCGTCGTCGTCGCGAACCCGCGCCACGTCGAGTTCGGCGAGTACGCGGACATGGTCAGAAGATCGCGCACCAGGTACGTCGCAATCGACGTCTCCGTGCCCCTGCCGCCGATGGTGCTCTCGAGCTGTTCACCGGCAGCGCACTGCGACAGCGCACACCCCGCAGTACGACCCTTGCCCATCGGCTCTCGCTGGCCGCCGGCGTTCCACGGTGAATTCGTCCTGTACGCGCATCCCGAGACCGCGGGAACGGCGAGCGGGCTCTTCGACCCCGACCTCCTCGCGCGACTCTCCCGCAGCCAGCGGCGCTCCGAGGTCGAGCCCGGCCGGCGGCACGCGTCTCCTGCTCCTCGCCCGTCGACGCGTCGCTACGACGGATCCCGCGGCATGGCGGGACGTGCTCGCGGTCGCGGACGCCGTGATCGGCCGGCTCGAGGCGCACGAGCGCCGAGCCGCCCGGTAGCCGCGGCGCAGAGACCCGCCGCCCCGGCGGCGCGCCGCTCCGCCCGGATCGCCTCGCCCAGCACGAGGCCGCCCCTCCCCGCGCCCCGTCGGAGACGGGCGCAAGAAGGGGCGACCTCGGCGGCGCGCTACCGCAGCGCGGACCCCGCGGCGCGCCCGGAGCGCCTCACCAGCCGGGCTCCGACGCCGATCGCGGCGAGAGCGATCAGCCCCGCGGCGGCCCATGCCGTGCCCGACATGCCGGTCTCGCTGAGCATGCCGCCGTTCGACCCGTCGGCCGCCGCATCGCCGGAGCCCGCATCCGCGCCGCCGCCGGCCGCAGCCTGGTCGTCGCCCTGGTCGTCGCCTGAGCCCTGGCCGTCGTCGGAGCCCTGGTCGTCGCCGTCACCGGAGCCCTGGTCGTCGCCGTCACCGGAGCCCTGGTCGTCGTCGCCGTCACCGTTGTCGCCGTCGCCGTCCGAATCGCCGTCGCCGTCTCCGTCCGACCCGTCCGACACGGTGATCTCGAAGGTCGCTTCCGAGGGGGCGAACGCATCGGGATCCGCGGGGACGAAGGACGCCAGGTAGGAGTGCCGGCCCTCGCCCGTCGGCCTGACCGGGATCTCCGCGACGCCGCCCGACAGCTCCGTGCGGCTCGACGCGGCGGCACGCGCCGAGGATCCCTCACGCTCGTCGACGACGATCCATCCCTCGGCCGTCGGCGTGACGGTGACCGTCGCGTTCGCGGTCTCGCCGTCGACGACGGCGTCGGACGACAGCTCCACGTGGAGCGTCGTCTCCGCGGGTTCAGAGGCGACGCCGTCGTCGGCGATCGCGAACAGGCGCAGTCGGTCCGCGTCGCCCCCGCTCGGCAGCGTCACGCTCTCGATCGTCCGCCCCTCGGGCGCGGAGTACGGCTCCGTCGCGTACACGTACGCGCCCTGCAGGTCGGTCGTCGCGTACCGCATCGGCATCTTCGCGACCACGGAGTTGCCGTACACCGGGTTGCCGTCCGCGTCCGGGATCACCCAGTCGCCGAGCTCGAGGGGGACGTCCTGCGTCGAGCCGTCGTCGAACGCGACGGTCGCCTCGGCCCGCGCCCCGCCGTCGCGCGCCGCGCCGACGAAGGAGATCGTCGTCGGGTCGAACGGCAGCCGGATCGTCTGCCCGTCCGGGCGCACCGCATCGGCGTATCCCGCCGGGCTGGCCGGCCACGTCGCCTCGAGCTCGCCGACCGAGAACGTGCTCCCCGGGCTCAGCGACACCTTCTCGAGCTCCTCGCGCGCGTAGCTGTTGCCCGCGGTGTCGAAGTCGGCCTCGCCGCGCGTCTCGGCGGTCGCCGTCGCGATCACGTTCATCGCGCGCGCGAACCCGCCTTCGTCCGTCACGCGCACGGTCACCTGCTGCACGCGCTCGTACTCGCCGGCGGTCGCCGTGACGACGATCGGATAGTAGCCCTCGGCGACGTCGGCGCCGACCTCGATCGCGAACCGCCCCGTCGACGGCCCGTCCGCCGAGACGTCGATCGGTGCCGCATCGACCGCGATGCCCTCTTCCTCCGACGTCGCGGAGACGTCGATGGTCTCGAGATCGGTGTCGAACGCCTTGGCGACGATCTCCGCCGTCGCGCTCTCGCCCGCGCTCGCGTCGACGACCCCCGCGCCCGTGGACAGCGCGAAACCGGTGCCGCCGTCGCCGAACGACGGGGGCGCCGACGACGCGGCGGTCGCCCAGGACGATCCGGGCTCCGCCGAGAGGTCGAGATCGACCACGCCGCCCGTGCTCAGCACCGACTCCGGCAGCGCGGCACTGTCCGACGCCTCCCCGTCGACCGACAGGCCGTCGATGTACCGCTCGCCGCTCGTCGCGCCGGGAGCGTTGATCGTCAGCGACCGGTCGCCGCTCAGCTCGATCCGCACGTGGTCGAACGTCGGCGTGTTCACCGTGAGCAGGGGCGTGCCGGGCGTCGCGGGCACGAGGCCCATCGCGGCCCAGACGTACCAGCTCGACATCGCGCCGAGGTCGTCGTTGCCCGGCGCGCCGTCGGGCTCCGCCGTGAACAGCGACGTGCGCACCCGATCGACCGACGCCTGCGTCTTCCACGGCTGCCCGAGGTAGTTGTAGATCCACGGCACGAGGAAGTTCGGCTCGTTGCCCGCCCACAGGTACGGCTCGTTCGCGCCGGAGTTCAAGTGAGTCATGAACGTGTCCAGCCGCTCCGCGGTCGCCTCCCGGCCGCCGAGCGCGGACGCCAGGCCGGTGATGTTCTGCGGCACCATCCAGAGGTACTGCTCCGCGTTGCCCTCGTCCCAGCCGGGCTGCCCGAAGCCGGATCCCAGGTCGGACGCATCGAGGAACGACCCGTCGTCCGCGCGGGCGGCGATCGCGTTCTGCGCGGGGTCGAAGAGGTTCTGCCAGAAGTTCGAGCGCGTCTGGAACCGTTCGACGACGTCGTCTTCTCCGAGGGCGGCGGCGAGGCGCCCGATGGCGAAGTCGTCGATCGACCATTCGAGCGTGACCGAGCCGCCGACGATCTGATGGTCGCCCCGGAACGCCTCGACCTGCGGCGCGTACTCGCGCTCCGCGTAGATCTCGGCGCCCGGCCGCTGCACGTAGCCGTCGAGGCCCTCTCCCCCGTCATCCGCCGCCGCGACCATGAAGTCGAGCGCGGAGGCGGCGTCGAAGTCCGTGCCGCCGAACGCGTGGATCTGCGAGATCAGCGCACTCACGCTGTCGCCGGTCATCTGGCCTGTCGCCGAGTTCGCGACGGGCCAGCGCGGGAGGGAGCCCGACTGCTCGGCGTCGAGCACGAGCGACTGCGCCATGTCGGACGCGACGTCGGGGAACAGGATCGTCTGCAGCGGCGTGAGCGTGCGGTACGTGTCCCAGTCGGAGAAGTTCGCGTAGTGCGTGCGCCCTTCCTCCACGGAGCGGATCTCGCCGTCGAACCCGATGTAGCGCCCGTCGACGTCGTTGAAGACGTTCGGGTGCAGCAGCGAGCGGTACAGCGACGTGTAGAAGGTCTCGACGTCCTCGTCGGAGCCCTGCGAGATCCGGACCTTCGAGAGCGCCTCGTTCCACCGCTCTTCGCCGTCGGCGCGCACGTCGTCGAAGTCCCATCCGGGAGCCTCCGCCGCCATGTTCGCCTCGGCTCCTTCGGTCGAGACGTACGAGACGGCCATCTTCGTCTGCAGCGTCGTGCCCTCGGGGAAGGAGAAGTACGCTCCGGCGCGCGGCGAGGAGGCCTCGTCCGACCCCTGCTCGACGGCGTCGCCGTCCCAGGTGCCGTGATCGATGAAGTCCTGGTCGAAGCTCAGCCGGAAGTGGATCGTGTAGGTGTTGCCCTTGCCGCAGAAGTCGCCAGTCGTCGCGGACCCCTCCACCGTGCGCGAATCGATGACGCGGAGGTCGGCGGCGCTGTTGCCGTTGATCGACCCGCCCGCGCGGAGGGTGAGGTGCGCGGGCGAGCCGTCCGGGAAGCTGATGCGGCTGAGGCCGACGCGGTCCGTCGCCGTCAGCTCGCTGCGGATGCCGGAGTCGGGGAAGGTCACCGCGTAGTAGCCGGGCTCGCCGATCTCGTCGTCGTGCGTGTACCGCTGGGTCGTGTTCCAGGGGGAGGATCCGACGTCGCCCGTGATCGGGAGGATCGGGAGGTCGCCGAACACGTAGCACCCGGCAGAGGCGTGGTTCATGCTGAACCCCTTCATCTGCTCGTTGTGGTACTGGTACCCGGCGTACGTGTCCTTCGTGTCCGGCGAGAACTGCGCCATGCCGAACGGCACGGCGGGGCCGGGGAAGTTGTTGATCGAACCGACCACGTCTCCGCCGATGCCCGTGCCGTTGAGCGTGTCGACGTGGTCCGCGGGCGCAGCGACCCACTCGGGTTCCGCGGCGGCGGCCGGCAGGCCTCCCCCGGCGACCGCGCCGAAGACGAGCGCGGCGGTCACGGCGGCGGCGCCGAGCCGCGATCGTCGCGGCCCGCGGGCGCGCTCCGGGTGTGAAGGGGACATCGATGCACCTCTCCTGTCAGTCGGATGGAATTCTGTCCGGCGGGTTCTCATCGGCCCGCCTCCGTGCGGCGCCGACCGCGCAGGCGCAGCGCGGCGCCCGCGGCGAGAGCGACGAGCCCCGCGGCGAGGACGGCGAGGACGGCGAGGGAGACCCCGCCGCCGGTCACGGCCAGCGCGTCGTCCGAGGCATCGACCGCCGCGGCGGCGCCGTCGCCGGCGCCCTGGTCGTCGTCGGCCTGTCCGTCGCCGTCCTGGGCGTCGCCGTCCCGGCCGTCGTCGCCCTGACCGTCGTCGCCCTGACCACCGTCATCGCCGTCGTCGTCGTCCTGACCGTCGTCATCGGCATCGCCGTCGCCGTCGCCGTCGCCCTGATCGTCCCCGTCGTCTCCCGATCCGGGGGCCGCCTGCACCGTGATCCCGTCTTCGAGGGAGGCCGGGGAGAACAGCGTGCCGTCGGCCGGCACGAACTCGACGCGGTACCGGACGGCCTCGGCGGTCGCGGTGACGGAGAAGCCGGCGACGCCGTCCGTCATCGGCGCCGTGATCCGATCCGCGCCGTCGGCCGCGGCCGCCGCCCGTTCGTCGCCGTCCTCGGCGACCGTCACGACGATCTCGCCCTCGGCGGCCGACGGATCGGCGCGCACCGTCACGGCCACGTCGTCGCCCTCCGCGGGCTCCTCGTCCGAGGCCTCGGCCGCGAGCTCGGGCGTCACCGGGTTCGGGGTCTCGAAGGCGACCGTGAAGACGTGCATGTTCTGCGCTTCGGGGAGCGTGATCGACTCCAGCGTCTTCCCGTCCGGAACGGCGATGGGCGCGGTCGCGTAGAGGCCGCATCCGATGTTCTGCGGGTCTCCCGTGCCGTTCCCGCGCTGGCCGGCCTTCGCGACCACGACGTTGCCCTCCGCGGGATCGCCCGTGCACCAGTCGCTGAGCTCGACCTGCGTCTCGGACTGCGTCCCGTCGGTGTACTGCAGCGTCAGCGCGCCTCCGGCGTGGGGCGAGCCGTTGTTCGTGGCGCCGACGAGGCTCAGCGACGTCGACCGGCGGAACGCGTCGGGGACCTCGAGCTCCTGGCCGTCGGCCCGCACGTTGTCCGGCTCTCCCGCCTCGACGGCGGGGACGACGAACGTCGCGTCCGTGCCGGGCACGGCTCCTGCCGCACCCTGGACGAAGCCGAGGTCCGTGAGCGCGTCGCGCAGCAGGTAGGCGCCGCCTCCGTCGAAGTCGGCGTTGCCCTCCCTCGCGTCGCCGATGCCCACGTCGTCGAACGCGTCTGCGAGCCACGCGTCGTCGCCCACGGTGACGGACGTCGACAGCTCGATCTCCGTCCCCGCGTCGTCCGCGACCGTCACCGTCACCGGATAGGTTCCCGCGATGACCCCGGGGCGGACCGAGAGGGAGAGCGGGATGTCCTCGGAGACGGGGAATCCGTCGGAGTCGAGCGACCAGGACTCGCCGCCGGCGGATGCCACGACGTCGTCTCCGCCGTCGACGCGCACGGTGCCGCCGGCCTCGCCCTCCGCCTGCGCGAGCACCTCGACGGAGACCTCCGTCGACCCGCCCGCCTCGACCGCGGCATGCCCGGGCGAGACCCTGGCCGTGAGGCGGCTCGGGACCTCCCCCGCCGAAACGATCGCGTCGGGAGTGGATCCGTCCGCCGTCGCCCAGTCGGACGGCTCAGAGCCGACGTCGAACGTCAGCGTCCCCGCCCCGACGAGCTCGTCGCCCGTGAGGTGGCTGCGCTCCACGGCGCCGAGGCCGCTCGATGCGGTGACCGACTGCGTGTAGCGGTTCTCGTCGGTGAGGCCGGGCGCGCGGATGTGCAGCGCATCCGTGCCGAACCAGTCCTCGTCGAGGGCGATGTCGACGCTCTCGAACGCGGGCGTCGACAGGCCCCACACGTCCGTGCCCGGCACGATCGGGTAGGCGCCGACCGCCGAGAGCACGTACCAGGCCGACATCGTGCCGAGGTCGTCGTTGCCCGTGACGCCGGTGGGCCCGTCGGTGAACAGCGTCAGCGCGGCGCGGACGACGTCGGTCGTCTTCCACGGCTGGCCGGTCCACTGGTACAGGTACGGCGCGTGCAGATCCGGCTCGTTGTTCGGGTTGTAGGTGTGCTGGCCGTAGTACGAGTACGTGCCGTTGACCCACACGTCCCGCGCGGTGCCCTCGGGGTCCTCCTGGAGCTGCGCGAAGGCGAAGAACTCGTCGAGGCGCTCCTCGGTCGCGTCCGCGCCGCCGAGCATGTCGATGAGGCCCGGCACGTCCTGCGGCACGAGCCACTGGTACTGCACCGCGGTGCCCTCGTGGAATCCGGTCGCCTGGGCCGGGTCGGGGTCTCCGATGAAGAATCCGGAGCGGTCGCGGGCGCGGAAGCTCTCCGTCGTCCGGTCGAAGATCGCGCGGTAGTTCTCTCCCCTGACCGCGTACCGCTGCGCGTCGGCGTCGTGCCCGAGACCGGCCGCCATCGTCGAGAGCAGGGCGTCGGACAGCGCGTACTCGAGCGTCGCGGATCCGCCGTGGTGCAGGTCGT
Source organism: Frigoribacterium sp. JB110 (assembly GCF_900163665.1). Taxonomy (GTDB): domain Bacteria; phylum Actinomycetota; class Actinomycetes; order Actinomycetales; family Microbacteriaceae; genus Microbacterium. Next base: position 1,610 of record NZ_FUIA01000014.1, on the reverse strand, counting down.
AGTCGCCCGGCCGACCGTTCTCCGACGGCTCGTGCGGCACGTAGCCGTCCTCGAGGTACACGTCGTTGCCCGCCCGCCCGTTCGCGACGGATGTCTCGTCCGGCTGATTGTCGGCGTTGTGCGCGAGCACGGCGTACGCGCGCTCCTCGTACCCTTCGAGCAGCCCCTGGTTCCAGGCGCTGACGAGGAAGGCAGTGCCGGGGTCTCCCGTCATGATGTTCGTCTCGACGGGGCCGTATCCCCACCGGGGCAGCCACCCGAGCTGCTCGCCCGCTGTGACGACCGAGATCGCCATGTCCCGGGACTCCTCGGGCGCGAGCAGGTACAGCAGCTGCTGCTGGGTCCGGTAGGTGTCCCACAGCGAGAAGTTCTGGTAGTACGTGAAGCCGTCCGCGCTGTGGACGTCGCCGTCCCAGCCGCGGTAGCGCCCGTCGACGTCCGTCCCCGTGTTCGGTGCGAGGAAGCTGCGGTACAGCGCCGAGTAGAAGACCCTCGCCTGCTCCTCGTCGGTCGTCGGGACCTGCACCGAGGCCAGCCGCTCCTGCCACGCGGCCGCCGCCGCATCGTGCGCGTCGTCGAACGCGGCAACCTCCGCGTCGTGGTTCGCCCTGGCGCCCTCCGCGTCCACGTAGCTGAGGGATGTGACGGCCTCGACGTCGCGATCCGTGGTCGCGTCGAACGTGACGTACGCCCCCGTGCGCTCGCCGTCCGCGCTGCGCGCGTCCGCGGAGACCTCGTCCCCGTCCCAGGTTCCCGACGAGGCGATGTCGCGGTCGAAGGTCGTGAGGGTGTGGACCGTGAAGGGCTGCGTGTCCTGGCAGAAGCCGCGCGACGTGATCGTCGTCTCGACCGTGCGGTCGTCCACGATGCGCACGGACGAGTCCGTGACCGAGTTCAGCGCCTGGCCCGCGTTGATCAGGACCGTCGCCTCCGACGTCTCCGGGAAGGTGTACCGCTGCACCGCGGTGTGCTCGGTCGCGGTCAGTTCGGCATCGATCGTGCCGGCCGGCGCCTGCAGACCGACGCGGTAGTACCCCGGAGCCGCGTCCTCGTCGTCGTGGGAGTAGCCGAGGGCGTAGTCCTCGTAGCGCGTCTCGTCGGGGACCCCCGTGGTCGGCAGCACCGGCATCAGGCCGCCCAGGCCGCATCCGACGCCGGAGAGGTGCACGAGGGAGAACCCGCGGATGCGCGAATTGCCGTAGTCGTAGCCGACGTTGTGCCCGTTGTCCGGCGAGAACTGCACCATGCCGAACGGCACGCTCGCGCCGGGGTACGTGTTCCCGTCGTCCTGCGTGCCGATGAAGGGGTTCACGTAGCCGGTGAGGTCTTCGGCCGCGGGGGCCGCCGTCGCGGGCGCCGCCGCGAGGGCGGGGGCCGCGACCACGAGCGCCGCCGCCACGGCGACCGCCGTGCGCAGCGCTCCGCGGAGGCCGTTCGATGGGCGCTGTTCTGCCGCCTGGGTGTGCATGGAGCTCCTCGGACACGTCGTCGTGATGGGCGCCTCTTCACGCCGCACGGGAAGCATCGCAGAGTTCTGACAGCGCTGTCAAGACCGCGACTTGACTCAGCTAAAAGGTCCGGGAGCGGCAGCGTGTGCCTCACGTATAAAG
>NZ_FUIA01000003.1 GCF_900163665.1 Frigoribacterium sp. JB110 | reverse complement strand
GCAGGTCACACCTCGGTTTGAGACCGGACCCTTACACAGTCAATGAAACACCCTCTCTCCCCAGGGTGTTCGTGAAGTTGGTGGTGTTAGCGGGGGAGAAGGAACGGAGGGCCGAGCATATGCAGATCACGCTACGCATCGCGCGTCAGCAGCTATCGTTGCGTGCCCTGTTACTGATCGCCGGTGCCGCACTCATGATCATCGTGGGGCTGCTTGGCATGCACACCTTCAGCGCCGACGTGGCAGGCCACGACGCCCACCATTCCGCGACAGCGTCAACAGCCCCCGAGCACTCCACCCCGATGGCGGCCACCTCTGACATCAGCGGCGCTATCGCGTGTGATGACACCTGTCTGATGGGAACCGGGCAAAGCCATTCGGACATGGTCACCGCGTGCGTCCTCGCATTGATTGCAGCTCTTCTTCTGCTGGTTCGCCCGATGCTTCTGGAGCATCTCGGCCCGCCCCTGCGGGCGCTGGCGTCGTCTTTGCGGTTGCGGGCTGTGAGCATCCTGCCGCGCACACCCTCACTCATATTCCTTTCGATTAGTCGAACCTGATCGGTCATCGTCGGCATCTTGCCGACACCCCGGCGTCGCCCTCTGCGCGGCGCTGTGTCCACGACCCCTCATATCTACTCATTCGAAGGATTTACTCATGAAGAAGCTTCCCCTTGCCCTCGGTGCTGGCGTGTTCAGCCTCGCTCTCGTTCTCACCGGCTGCTCTGACGCATCCGCGCCGACAGGCGAGAACACTGCACCGTCGGACACCTCATCGACCGTCACGGCAAACGACGCCGATGAGATGTTCGTGACGATGATGATCCCGCATCACCAGCAGGCCATCGAGATGGCCGACATCGTTTTGGCGAAGGATGGACTCGACCCGGCCGTCGCGGAGCTCGCTCAGCAGATCAAGGATGCCCAAGGCCCGGAAATGGAGCGGATGCTCGGGTGGCTGGACGACTGGGGCGTCGAGTACGAACCCGACGACATGGGTGGCATGGACCACGGTTCAATGGACGACTCCGGCGACGGGATGATGTCCGAAGAAGACATGGCAACGCTGGAAGAGGCAGACGCGACGCAAGCGAGCCGCATCTTCCTCGAGCAGATGATCGTGCACCACGACGGCGCCGTGGATATGGCACGCACTGCTCTCGAAGACGGTCAAAACCAGGACGTCCTTGACCTTGCCCAGCAGGTGATCGACGACCAGACCGCCGAGATCTCCATCATGCAGGACCTCCTCAACGAGCTCTGACGCACCCCGGGCGGGCCGACACTCGACACGACCCGCCCGGCCCCGTCGTAACCTCACACAGCAGGTCTCGACGCGAACCCCCTCTGCCGCGCACCCTACGACCCGTGATCTGCCGTCTCGTAGGGCCCTCTACTTACTTCTCTCGGAGCACCAATGAACCGCCTCCTGCCCCTGACCACGCTCACCGCACTCGCTCTCGTTATTACCGGATGCGCCAACACCCCAACCACCGAACCCGACGCTGCCACACCCCGTATCGAACATGTCCACGGCATCGCCGAAGACCCCCGCGGCACTGACCTGCTCGTCGCCACCCACAACGGCATCTACGCCGTCACCCCGGACGGGGAGGTCTCCGGCCCCATTGGCGGCCACGACTTCGACGCGATGGGATTCACCATCGCCGAAGACACCTTGTTCGCTTCCGGGCACCCCGGCCCCAAAACCGCCGCAGAACTCGGCGCCCCCAACCTCGGCATCATCCAAAGTGACGACTACGGCCAGACCTGGTCACCCGTCGCGCTCAACGGCAGCACCGATTTCCACGTCCTCACCGCCGGCCCCGACGGCACCCTCTACGGAATCGCGTCCAGCGACATCGAGCTCCTCATCAGCACCGACGGCGGCCACGAATGGACAGCAGGAGCATCGATCGGAGCGGCAGATCTCGTCGCCACGGACAACGGCATCTACGCCGCAGCCGAAGAAGGACTCCTGCGCAGCGACGACCACGGTATGACATTCGTCCCCGTCGAGGGCGCGCCACTGTTATACATGCTCGACGCCCGCCCGGACGGCGTCCTCGTCGGCGTCGGCACGGACGGCGCTCTGTGGGAACAAGACGCCGACCAGACCTGGCAACGCCTCGAGGCCGTCGACGGTGCTGTTCAGGCCTTCGCCGCGATCGGCGATGAACGAATCGTTCTCGTCGACGATCGAGGCATCGTCGACATCATCGCAGATGACACCACCGTCCTCAGCCCCGCACGGTAGGCAACGCTTTACTCTTCGGATCGAGGCATCATGAAACAGCGAAAGAATCCTCTTAGCACCCCGGTGATCTTCATCACCGCCGCGACCATCGCCCTCATAGTCGTGGCGATCGCGAGCTACCTCGCTATCGGGGCGATGTTCCAATGACCCCCCACCTACACCCAGACGGGAGACCCACGGATTCATTGCGGCACCTCCGGCCTCTTGCTGACATCTCGCTGTCCCCGTCTGTAACGACATCGACGGTTCCACATAACGAACGGACGCACCGCCGGCTCGTGCGCCTGGGACGAGTGCTGTTGGTGCTCGGACCGGCGCTCATCATGAGCCACATCCTCAGCGATACACAGTTTGCTGGCGAGACCGCGGTGTGGACCTACACCCTGGCAAGCTACGACGTCGCTGTCGTCGTCACGATCATTGGAGCAGCACTCACCTGGCGAACCCCACCCGCCGAGCAGATGCGCAGCAGATGATCGAGCAGGCACTGGCCACTGCGATCCTCTGCGCCCGGTTATCGTCGTCGTCGTCATCTGGACTGGGGTCGGATAGTTCCCGAATTGTGCACTCTTGAACAATCGTCACTACCAGTATCCACGAGGGTCCGGATGCCGCTGCCGCACGCTCGCGAGATGCGCACCTTTTCGACGAGATCACGTCGAAAGGTGCGCATCTCGACGATATGTGCGCATCTCGGCAGCTTGGCGCTAGTGGTGAGTGCGGGTGCGCGGGACGATCGAGACGTTCACACCTGCGCTGCGGAGCGCGTCGACGTGGTGCGGCGCGGTGGCGGCGTCCACGATGACCTCATCGAAGTCCGCCAGTGGCTGCATGGCGTGCAGCGCGCGCTTGTCGAACTTCGTGTGATCGGCCAGCAGGATGCGCCGGCTCGCGGAATCGAACATCGCCCGTTTCACGTCGACCGTCTCCATCGTCTGGTGGAAGGCGACGCCGTCGGTGATCGCTGATGTCGACATCACGAGCATGTCGGCGCGCAGCTCGGAGATCGCCGCCGTCGTGATGCGCCCCATGTATGAGCTGCACCAGTTGTAGTACTGCCCGCCGAGCCCGAGCAGGGTGACTCCGGTCATCGACCGCAGCTCGTTCATCACCGTCAGAGTGTTCGTGATCACCGTGAGCGGCCGCTTCGCCTGAAGATGCGGCACGAGCTGCAGCGCCGTCGTCGAGTCGTCGAGCATGATCGCCGATCCGGGTTCGATGAGCTCGAGAGCGGCCAGCGCCAGGCTCTCCTTCTCGGAGCGCTCCCGGCTCGCGCGGTACACGTCGCTCGACTCGACGAGCACCGTCGACAGCGCGGATGCCTCGCCGCGGTGCTTGCGCAGCAGCCCCCGCGATTCCAACTCATCGAGGTCGCGATGCACCGTCATGGTGCTGATCTCGAACCGTTCGGCGAGGTCTGCGATGCGGATCGTTCCTGCGGCCATGACGGCGTCCGTGATGGCGTTCTGCCGTGCCTCCTGGCGGCTCTGCCTGGACTCCGCCTCTGCACCCGCCTCGTCGTGCTCGATCTGATCCGCCATGCTGCTCTCTCCCTCGCGACACACGTGCTGCCTATATTCTGCCCGCCGGCTCGCGGCACCACCGAACGGCTGACCTGTCCGCGCACGGCGTGCCGATGAGCGTCAGTCCAGAGCCGCGCCGCCGATGACGTCGGTCGCGGCGACCATCGCCTGGGCGAACGACACGGCACCGGGGTCGGGAGTGCCCACACTCGCCTCCGCGTGCGGCCTCGCGCGCCCCATCCGAGGCAGCAGCTCAGCCGTCGCGCGCGCCGCCGCCTGGGCCGCTTCCGCGGCCTCACGCCATGCCGACTGCAGCGCGGCCCCTGCTCCGACCCGACTCGCGAGTTTCTGAGCGAACGGCACCAGCGCGTCCACCATCGTCTTGTCGCCCAGCTCTGCCTTCCCCTGGCGCTGGACCGTCTCACATGCGGCAGTCACCGCGGCCGCGACGGTTGCGGCATCCGGTGCGTTCGTGTCGCCGAGCACCTCACCAGCCGACCGCAGTCCGGCACCCCACAGCGCCCCTGACGTGCCTCCTGCGCGGTCCGCCCACGCGTCGCCCGCGAGAGTGAGCACCGTGCCGGCTCCGGCCCCGGCGCCGTCCGCGCGCTCCGCCTCGTCGCACGCGGCATGCACGCCGCGCTTCATGCCGATGCCGTGGTCTCCGTCGCCGGCGATCGCATCGAGACGTCCCAGCGCATCCGCTTCCCGATCGATGAGATCCCGCATGGCACCGAGCACGCCGCGCACACACGCCGCGGCCGCGATCGATTCGGCAGACCCGACGGCGATCGCGGCGACCGCCTCGTCCGATGCGGCGTCGGCGAGCACGGCGTCGCCGAGGTCGAGGGTTCCCTTGCGGTAGGCGGGAGTGAGCGCTGGCGACGCCCACGCCTGCTCCAGCTCGTCGTCCAGCCAGAGCAGCGTCAGCGACATGCCGGCCATCTCGAAGCTCGTCGCGTACTCCCCGACCTCTGGCTGCACGATCGTGATGCCGCGCTCTTCCAGGAGACGGGCGACGGCGCCGAAGACGACGAACAGCTCCTCGTGCTTCACCGAGCCGAGGCCGTTCAGGATGATGGCGACCCGTGCGCCGGATGCCGATGGCACGTCGTCCGGCCGCTCGTCGAGGAGCTTGGCCACGAGCAGGTCCGCCAGTTCGTCGGCCGTCGGAAGATCCCGCACCTCGATGCCCGGCTCGCCGTGGATGCCCATACCGACGGCCATCTTCCCCTCGGGCACGGTGAACAGAGGACTATCGGCTCCCGGCAGCGTGCAGCCGGAGAACGCGACCCCGAACGACCGCGTGCGTTCGTTCGCACGGTCGGCGAACTCCACCACCTCGTCGAGCTCCATCCCGCGTTCGGCCGCCCAGCCGGCCGCGCGGAACACCGCGAGGTCGCCGGCGATGCCGCGGCGCTTCTCGCGCTCCGACACCGATGCGCTGACCACGTCGTCGGTGACCCGCACGGTGCGGCACGGAACGCCCGCGTCGCGCAGCTGCTGCTGGGCCGCGTCGAAGTTGAGCACGTCGCCGGCGTAGTTGCCGTAGCTGAGCAGGACGCCGCCGCCTGCCTCAACGGCGGCCGCGACGGAGCGCACCTGTTGAGCGCTCGGCGAGGCGAACACGTTCCCCATGGCTGCGCCGTGCGCGAGCCCCGGACCGACCAGGCCGGCGAAGGCCGGGTAATGCCCCGAGCCGCCGCCGATCACGACGGCGACCTGCCCCTGCGGCGTGGACGTGGCGCGCGCGACGCCTCCCGGCACGCGCCTGACCAGGTCGCGATGCGCGGCGACGAAGCCCGCCGCGGATTCGTCGGCGAAGTTCTCCGCCTCGTTGACGACGTAGCTCATAATCCCTCTCTCAGTGGATGCGGGGGCGGAAACCTGGTTCCCGCCCCCGCGTTGCCGCTGCTGCGGTCGGTGTCACTCCTCGTAGACGAAGGGCGAGACCATGTTGTCGACGTTCTCCTCGGTGATCAGGATGCAGTCGATCGCCTGCTTCTCCGTCTCGGGCGCTTCGCCGGTCCTGATGAACTCGTCAGCGAGTTCGACGGCGGTCTGCGAGAACTCCGCGACGGGCTGCAGCACCGTGTAGGCCATCTCGCCCGCCCTCACAGCCTCAACGGCATCCGGTGCCCCGTCGAACCCTCCGACGATGACGCCGTCGAGCTCGCCGGCTTCCTTCAGCGCCGCGATCGCGCCGAGCGCCATCTCGTCGTTGCCTGCGAGTACGCCTTCGAGGTCGGGGTTCGACTGCATCAGCGCCTGTGCCTTGTCGTGGCCCTCGGTGCGGTCCCAGTTCGCCACCTCTTCGCCGACCTTCTCGAGCTCGGGGTACTGCGAGATGACGGTGCTGAAGCCGTTGGAACGGGTCTGCGCGTTGTTGTCACTCGGCGCACCGAACAGCTCGACGTACGTTCCCGCCTCCTCCATCTGGTTCACGTACTCCTGTGCGCCGAGGGCGGCGCCCTGGGCGTTGTTCGACACCAGCTGCGCCTTCGCCAGGCCCGACTCGTTGATCTCAGCGTTCACGAGGAACACGGGGATGCCTGCCTCATCCGCCTTCTTCACGGCGCCGATGGAGCCGTCGGCGTTGGCCGGATCGAGGATGATCGCGGCCGACTGGTTCGCGATGGCCGTGTCGATCAGCGTGTTCTCGGTGTTGGTGTCGCCCTCGTGGGAGCCGACGACGGCCTCGTAGCCGAGTTCCTCCGCCTTCGCCTGAGCGAGGTCGCCCTCGGTCTTCCAGTAGGGGTTGGCCGGATCGTTGACGATGATGGTGATCAGACCGCCCTCGTCGCCTCCACCGGAGCCTCCATCGCCCTCACCCTCGGGGGAATCGGATCCGGATGAGCAGGCGGTGAGGCCCACGACCAGTGCGCCAGCGGCGGCGAGTGCGCCCAGCGTCTTCATTCTGAACATGTGATGTGTCCTTTCTCAGGGTGCCGGCAGCGTTCGTCGGTACCGGTTGTGCGGTTCAGGGTTCCTTCGTCGATGATTCGGACGTCCCCGCACCAGACGGTTCTGCCGATGCAACGGGCGTCGTCCCGTCCGTCGACGTGGTCTTCTTCTTCGGCTTCGCCGCAGGCCGGCGACGACCGTACTGCAAGGTGTTGAGAAGCACGGCGACGACGATGACCGCGCCCATGAACACCATCTGCCAGTACGCGGAGACTCCGATGATCACGAGCCCGTCGGCGAGGAAGCCGATCACGAAGGCGCCCAGCAGCGTGCCTCGCACATTGCCTCGTCCGCCCGTGAGCGCCGCTCCCCCGATCACGACGGCCGCGATTGCCGTCAGCTCGTAGGTCTCGCCGGCGTTGGGGTCGGCACTGGTGAGTGTGGAGGCCAGAACCAGGCCGGCGATCGCGGCGCACAGGCCGGAGATCACGTACACCGAGATCTTCACGTTCTTCGTCGGCACGCCCGACAGTTCTGCTGCTCGCTCGTTGCCGCCCGCCGCGTAGAGCCAGCGGCCGAACTTCGCCCGGCCGAGAACTGCGCCGAGCACGATCGCCACGACGATCATGATCAGCACGCCGATCGGAATGCCGAGGATGCGGTTGAAGCCGAGCCAGTCGAAGCCCGTGTTGCCCAGGTCCTCACTGCCTGACAGGTTGTTGATGGTGAGGCCGCCGGTCATCAGCAGCGCAAGGCCGCGCACCGCGTAGAGCATGCCGAGCGTGGCGACGAACGGCGCGATCTTGAACTTCGCCACCAGGATGCCGTTCACCAACCCGACCAGCGCTCCGACGCCGCAGGCGATCAGCACGGTCACGGGAACGCTCGGATACAGCGTGACGCCGAACATCTCCAGCGGCACGCCCTTCAGCAGGAAGCCCGCGATCACTGCGGAGAACGCCAGCGTCGAGCCGACCGAGAGATCGATCCCGCCGTTCAGGATGACCAGAAGCATGCCCAGGCCCAGCAGCGCGTAGATCGCGACGTGCGAGGTCATGATCAGGATGTTGTTCCACGTCAGGTAGTTCGGCGAGAGGATCGAGAACACCGCGATGATGAGGATGAGGGCGAGGAAGGCCCGCCCCTCCAGCAGGAGCTTGGTGATGGAGAACCGCTTCCGGTTCTCGAGAATGGCGGTCGTTGTGGTCGTCATTGTCCTGTCCGTCTCGATCGATTCAGGCCACGGCCTCGCCGGAGGCGGCCATGATCATGTCCTTGGTCACGTCGGGTGCGAACTCGGCGGAGATCTGTCCGCGCCTGAGCACGATGATGCGGTGCGCGATGCTCAGGCACTCGCCGACCTCGCTCGTCGTGTACACGACCGCGAGCCCGCGCTTGGCCCGTTCTGCGAGCAGCCGGAACACCTCGCCCTTCGCTCCGACGTCGATTCCCCGGCTCGGCTCGTCGAGCAGCATCACCTTGGGATCGGTCGCAACGATCTTGCCGATCACGACCTTCTGCTGGTTGCCGCCGGAGAGCGAGCCGATCGGAACATCGGGACCCGGCGTCTTCACCGTCACCGCGTCGATGAGCTCCTTCGAGCGCTGCGCTTCCTTCGTCCGAGAGATCGATCCCCTCGACATGCTGGCGTCGAGGCTCGCCAGCGTCAGGTTGCGCCCGACGTCGAAGCTCTGCACCAGACCGTCCCGCTGGCGGTCCTCCGGCACGAGTCCGATGCCGTCGGCGATCCGGTCGGCGATCGATTCTCCGAGGATCGACCGCCCGTCGAGGCGGATGTCGCCCGTGGCGACGGGGTCGCGCCCCGCGACTGCCTCGAGCAGCTCCGTGCGCCCCGCACCCATGAGTCCGTAGATGCACACGATCTCTCCGGCGCGAACCTCCAGGTCGAGGTCGTTCACGATCACTCGCTCCGAGTTCTCGGGGTCGAGGATGGTCAGCCCCGAGACCTCCAGCACCGGGTCGCCGAACTCGTACCCGGTGGGAGGAGTTCCGAGGTCGAAGTGCTCGCCGACCATGTGGTGCACGATCCACGCCAGGTCGATGTCCGCGCGTTCGGCACGCGCGGTCATGTTGCCGTCACGCAGGACGACGGCGTGATCGGTGATCTCGAGCGCCTCCTCGAGATGGTGCGAGATGTACACGATCGCGACGCCGCGCGACAGCAGCTCCCGGATGATGCCGAACAGCACCTCCACCTCGGCAGCAGCCAGAGCGGATGTCGGCTCGTCCATGATCAGGATGCGCGAGTTCACCGACAGCGCGCGGGCGATCTCGATGATCTGCTGCTGGCCGACGCGCAGATCCGAGACGAAGGTTCCCGGATCGATGTCGAGCTGCATGTCGCGCAGCAGCTCGCGCGTCTGACGGTTCTCCTCGGCGTAGTCGACCCCGCCGAAGGCCTTGGTGATCTCTCGCCCCATGAAGATGTTGTCGCGCACCGTGAGGTTGGGAGCGAGGCTCAGCTCTTGGTGGATGATCGAGATGCCGCGCGCGGTGGCCTCGGTTGTGGAGTCGAACGCCACCGCCTCGCCGTCGAGCACGATCTCGCCGGACGTGGGCTGTTCGACCCCCGAGAGGATCTTCATCAGGGTGGACTTCCCCGCGCCGTTCTCACCGAAGAGGGTCGTGACCGTTCCCCTGCGGATCTCGAAGTTCACGCCCTTCAGCGCGCGCGTGCCGCCATAGGTCTTGACGATGTCGCGCGCCTCGAGGACGACGTCATCAGCTGCCCCGGCCATCAGCCGGCCTCGAGATGCGCCGGCGTCACGAGCCATGCCGCTTCGTTGATGAGCGTGAACGCTCCGGTCACGGTCACGGTGCTTCCCTCGAGCGACGCGGCGTCGACGCTGTCGAGCACCTGCACCTTCATCTCGTCGTTCAGCGCCGCCGCAGCGTTCTGGAACTCGATCTGGTTGGTGAACTCGCCGAATACGATGTCGCCGGTGGCGTCTCGCAGCTCGGTGCCGTTGATCGCCGGCCCCGTCTGCACCCGAACGAGCAGGTCGTCGGGAAGACCGTCGACGGCGACGTCGTAGATGCCGGACTGGCCTTCTCCGACGGTGCCCGTGAACGTCACGCTGAACACGGGGCCGCCGGAGGACGGTACGGCGTACTCCTCCACAGCGGCTTCGGCGTCCGCGGCGATCGCCTGTGCGAGCTCGTCCGCGTCGACCGCCTTCTCGGCGATCGCCTCTTGAATGCCGGGGAACCGCTCGGCCCCGAAGGCCTCCGCGTTGAATCCCTCATCCGCTCCCGCATCGGCCGCATCGTTCGAGACGACTCGCGTGCCGAGAACGACGAAGACGAGCAGCACCACGATCACGCCGGCGAGGATGCCGCGCTTTGCGCCTGCTCCGAGGCCTCGCCGTGCGGGGCGGGCCGCTGCTGGCGCGCTCACAGGAGCACCCGCGATTCCGAGTCGTTGGGGCGGATCTGGAGCTTGCGCCCCTCGCCCCGTCGGAACATGTCCAACGCCGTGGTGTAGTCGTCCAGCGTGAACGAGTGACTGATCATCGCCTTCGCATTGACGGCGCCTCCTTCGAACAGCTCGACGGCGCGCCCGAACGAGTTCAGAACCGCCATGGTGCCGACGATCGAGATCTCATCGCGGTAGACGCGGAACGGCGAGAACCGCGCCGTCTGGTCGGCCGGTGCCACGCCGAAGTCCTGGAAGAATCCCGCGGGCTTCACACGTGTCAGGGCGTCCTCGATGGCCCGGATGTTGCCGGTGCAGTCGATGACGACGTCCCACTTCTCACGGTCAGCGTCGTCTGCGCTGGTGAAGCGCTGCTCGATGCCGCACTCGGCCGCCGTCTTCAGACGCTCCTCGTTGAGATCGATGATCGTGACCGTGGCTGCGCCGGCGCGGTGAGCGAGCTGGGCCATCAGCAGCCCCATCGTGCCTGCTCCGAACACCAGGACGTGGTCTCCGAGGCGCCGGGGCAGCACGTCCCAGCCCCGGATCGCGCAGGCGAGCGGCTCGATGAGCGCCGCCTCGTACAGATCGGTGTCTGGCCTGAGCCTGTACACGTTGCTCGCCGGCGCCGTGAAGAACTGCTGCGACGCGCCATCGGAGGCGACGACGCCGAGCCCGTTCCACCTGGGGCAGAGGTTCTGATGTCCGTTGAGGCAGAACTCGCACTCGCCGCACGTGGTGCTGGGGTTCACCGCGACGTGATCGCCGACGCGGAAGTCGAAGACGCCGTCATTGACGCCGTCGCCGAGCGCCACGATCGTCCCCGTGGCCTCATGGCCCGGCACGAGCGGGAAGACGGTCCCCTCGAACTCCCCGTCGAGCACGTGGGCGTCGGTGCCGCAGATGCCGACCGCCGCTGTCTCGATCAGGATCTCCTTGTGCCCGGGAGTCGGGATCTGCCGCTCCTCGAGAGCCAGCTCGCCTGCTGATGTGAAAGCGACTGCGCGCATCGTTGCTCCTGTTCGCATCTTGTGCGGGGCATCCTTCGCCTCGCTTCGTACGGGTCTTCCTCGGCCCATCAGTTCGAGCCGTTCACCGCCCCGAACATGTTGGGCTTCCGTTGCCCTGTGTGAATATCATGTAGCTTAGAACATACTTCACGTTAGATTCAACGTAGAGTCCGTGAGATGCTCTGTCAACAGGGCATGTCGAACGATGAGGGAGAAGCACATATGACGGATGCACTGCGGATCGTCGTCGGCAGCGACGACGCCGGATTCGACTACAAGGAGATCCTGAAGCGCGATCTCGAGAACAACGCAGTCGTCGCGGATGTGATCGACGTCGGCGTCGCTTCCGACGGCCACACGCCGTACCCGAAGATCGCGATCGAGGCAGCGGAGCGCATCGCCCGTGGTGAAGCGGACCGCGCGATTCTGATCTGCGGCACCGGCCTCGGCGTGGCCATCTCCGCCAACAAAGTTCAGGGCATCCGGGCCGTCACCGCCCACGACTCCTACTCCGTGGAGCGTTCCGTCCTCTCCAACGATGCCCACGTCCTCTGCATGGGGCAGCGCGTCATCGGCATCGAACTCGCCCGCCGTCTGGCAAAGGAATGGCTCGGCTACACCTTCGACCCGACCAGCGCATCCGCAGCGAAGGTCGCGGCCATCGACGGGTACGAGACCACCGGGTCCTGCTGATGAGACGGCTCACGGTCGGGGTGAGCCTGAAGATGTACTTCGGGCACGAGCGCGCCGCCGCCTGGTTCACCGACGTCGCCGTGCGCCTGCGCCGTCACGAAGCAGTGTCGTCCGGCGCCGTGGATGTGTTCGTCACGCCGACCTACCTGCAGATCCCGCGAGCGATCGAGGCGTTCCGAGGCACCGGTGTGCGCGTCGGCGCACAGGACGTGTCAGCACACGAGGCCGGAGCCTTCACCGGCGAGGTGTCCGCTGCGGAGCTGGCAGAAGTCGGAGCGTCGATCGCCGAGATCGGCCACGCGGAGCGGCGCAGGATGCACGGCGAGAACGACGAGATCGTCGCGGCGAAGGCGGCCGCCGCTCTTCGCTGCGGACTCACGCCTCTGCTCTGCGTCGGAGAGGAACAGCGAATGGATCCGGATGCGGCGGCACAGACTGCCGTATCGCAGTTGCGCAGTGCGCTCCGAGACACGGCCGCAGGCGCAGTCATCGTCGCCTACGAGCCCGTCTGGGCGATCGGTGCCCCGAAGCCTGCAGGAACGGATCACGTTGCAATCGTCGCGGCCGCGCTCCGTGCTGCCCTCGACTCCGACCTCGACCGGGTCGGCTCATCCGTGATCTACGGCGGTGCGGCAGGACCCGGCCTCCTGACCGAGCTCGGCGGCGCCGTCGACGGAGTGTTCCTCGGTCGATTCGCTCACGACCCCGATGCTCTCGTCGACGTGCTCGACGAAGCAGGGAGACTGTCGCGGACACGAACGCCCTGATATCGCGGAGCAGGGGCCTTCCAACGCATGCACGGCCCGCGGCACAGCGCCGACGAGCTGTCCGTCAGCCGTCTTCGACGAGGCGCGCGAGTCTCTCCCCTGCTGTGACCATATGTGCGGCCATCGCAGACGCCGCCGCAGCCGGATCCCGCGCGTCGAGCGCATCGGTGACGGCCTCGTGTTCGCGCACCGCGACCTCAGCTTCCTCACGGGAGTGCACGGCGCGATCCGCGTAGACCTGCAGCAGGGAGCGCACGACGTGCAGCAGGTCGTGCAGTGTGGCGTTCTCCACCGATTCCGCGAGATCGAGATGGAAGCTCAGGTCCGCTCGCGCGAATGCCGCAAGGTCGGTGCCGGCGCCGCGCATCTCCTGCACGTGTGCGCGCAGCGACGCACGGGCCGCGTCGCTCGCGCGGGTCGCGGCCAACCGAGCGACGTAGATCTCGAGCCCGGCGCGCAGCTCGATCAGTTCCGACGTGTTCTTCTCTCCGATCAGCAGCCCCCAGCGCAGCGTCTGCGGCAAGAGCTCACTGGCCTGCCCGCGCAGGAACGTGCCCGAACCCGGCCGAACATCGACGATGCCGATGATCTCGAGCGCGGCGAGTGCCTCTCTGACGGCTGAGCGTCCCACCGCAAGCGACGAAGCCAACTGTCGCTCCGAGGGAAGCCGCGTGCCGGGCTCGAGCGATCCGCTCGTGAACAGGTCGAGCAGGCGTCGGGCGACTTCGCTCACGGGTGTCCCGGTGGACAGTGTGCCGAGGGCATCCACGATGCGTTCCGAGGGTGATGTTGAGTCGACAGCCATCGTGTTCCAATCTGTTGATGTCGACGTGACTGATCGCGCCGCTCGAGGGCATCGATCGGCGCGGCACGGCAACGATCATCGTGACATCGGTACGGCAGGCGCGACGGTGTCCCGATGTGCACCGAGCGTAGCCCACCCCGTGTGCGCTCCGAATCCGTTGCCGCACGGAAGCGCTCCCGGGAAACGGGAAACAGGTCGAGCGGTGTTCATGCATTGCAATTGGTCAACCGGTTAGCCATAATGGGGATGCGATGAGGGGGATCACGCACAGCGACTCGCCCCTTCCTCCCCCGACCGGGCCTACTCGGATGCCTGTCTTCCCGGCCTGACACCCATCGGAGCGAATGCAGACCATGACCCAGCCCCGCACAGCCGACCGCTCGCCCGTACGCCGGGCCGACCCGCACCACGCGGTCACGCTTGCCTGTGCCTGCGCCGACATGCTCTCCGAGACTGCGCGATGATCGGCCTCGGCTCCTACGCCTACTTCTGGCGGCACTCCGATCGCGTCGAAAGTCCGATGACGCTGGTCGACGAGTTCGAAGACACCAGCGCGCAGAGCGTCGAGCTCTTCCAGATCTGCGACTACGCACCGCTCGAGCGGATGAGCGGGGCAGAGCTGCGCGATGCGGCATCCGCGGCTCGCGACAACGGCCTCACGATCGAGCTGGGCACCAAGGGCATCTCCCCTGAGCATCTGTCGATGTACCTGCGTCTCGCGGAGGTCTTCGACGCGACGCTGGTGCGCAGCATGGTCTCCTCCCCCGGCTCGGATCCGACGCTCGGCGAGGCGTCCTCGTGGCTGCGCAGCTCCATCCGGAGCTTCGAGTCGGCAGGTGTCACTCTCGCACTCGAGACGTACGAGCAGGTCGCCACGGCTGACCTGGTCCGCTTCGTCGAGACGGTCGGCAGCGACGCGCTCGGCATCTGCCTCGACCCGGCCAACGTCGTCGCCCGCCTCGAGCGGCCGACCGAGTGCGTCACCGCCGCCGCGCCCCACGTGAAGAACGTGCATGTGAAGGACTTCGCCTTCGCGCGGCAGGACGGCTGGGTCGGCTTCACCTACAGCGGCGCCCGGATGGGCGAGGGACTGCACGACTACGAGCACCTGCTCGAGACGGTGCGGCCGCGCGAGCGGGGCATCAACGAAATCGTCGAGCACTGGCTGCCGTGGCAGTCGGACGCACAGACCACCATCGCGGTCGAGCGGGAATGGACCCGCACGACCCTGGACTACCTGAGGAGCACACAATGAGCGGCAATTACGCGATCGCGGTCATCGGCGCCGGCGGCAAGATGGGCATGCGGGTGTCGAACAACCTCGCGAGGACCGACCACGACGTGCGCTACGTCGAGAACTCGCCCGCGGGGCGGGAGCGCACAGTCGACGCGGGGCGCGAGCTGACCGACGGCCCTGCTGCCGTCGCCGACGCCGACATCGTCGTGCTCGCCGTTCCCGACCTCGCCCTCGGCGCGGTCACCGCGGAACTCGTGCCGCAGATGAAGTCGGGCGCCGTCTGCCTGACGCTCGACCCAGCTGCCGCCTACGCCGGCCTGCTCACCGAGCGCGACGATGTCGTCCAGGCGGTGGCGCATCCGTGCCACCCGTCGATCTTCCTGCAGCGGGAGACGCCGGAGCAGTGGGCAGACACCTTCGGCGGCATCGCCGCCCCGCAGGACGCGATCGCCGCCGTAGAGAGCGACGACCCTGCCGCGAAGACGCTCGTCGAAGAGACCGTGCGCGCGATCTACGCGCCGGTCATCGACGTGCATTTCGTCACGATCAAACAGCTCGCGCAGCTCGAGCCCACGCTCGTCGAAACCGTCGCGTGCATGATCGGCGAGCTGCTCAACGAGGCCCTGCACGAGACCGTGCACACGATGGGCGTTCCCGAAGCGGCAGCGCGCAGCATCCTGCACGGCCACACCCAGGTGGCGCTCGCCAACGGCCTGCGCGGCGACAACCCGTTCAGCGACGCGTGCCTGATCGCAATGAAGTACGGTCGCGAGAGCATCATCAAGGAGGATTGGAAGAAGATCTTCCAGGACGACGAGCTCGATAAGAACCTCGCCAGGATGCTCCATCTCGACACGATCACGCGCTGAGGAACCGGTATGACCCGTCTCGAAGGAAAGACCGCGCTCGTCACCGGCGCGGGCAGCGGCATCGGCCTCGCCGTGGCCGAGCGGTTCGCCGCCGAGGGCGCACGCGTCGTGTTCGCCGACCGCGACGCGCCTGCCGCGCAGCGCGCCGCGGCGGACATCGGTGACAGCGCCCGTGCCGCAACCGTCGACATCTCGCAGGAGGATCAGGTCGCGGCCGTGTTCCGTGAGCTCGACGACGAGGGCTGGGCGCCGAACGTCGTCGTCGCCAACGCTGGCGTGCAGCTGTTCGGGCAGGACGCGAAGGCCGCAGACCTCGATCTCGAGGTGTGGCGCCGCACGGTGGACATCAACCTGACCGGCACGTTCCTCACTGTGAAGCACGCGGTCCGCTCGATGCTCACCTCCGGCGGCGGTTCCGTGATCCTCACCGGCAGCCCGACGGGCGTCAACGGTGAGGGCAAGGACTTCACCGCATACAGCGCGACGAAAGCCGGCATCCACGGGCTCGCCCGCACGGTCGCCGCGGCATATGCCACCGAGGGCATACGCGTCAACACCGTCGTGCCGCCGTACACCGAGACGTCGCTCGTCGCAGCGATCCGCGAGGATCCGGATGCGCGTGCCGCGATCACGAGCCGCATCCCCATGGGCAGGCCCGCCACACCCGACGACATCACCGGCGTGATGACCTTCCTCGCCAGCGACGACAGCGCGTTCGCCACGGGTGCGATGTTCACAGTCGACGGCGGCATGACCACGCTGTGATCGGCGACTCGTGCCGAACGTGCTTCAGGAGGTGACACGATGACATGGATCCGCGAGACCGCCACGCCGGTCACGGCCGGCGACTGGAGCTTCGAGCTCCGCGATGACGACATCTCGACGATTCGGTTCCACGGCGTCGACGTGCTGCGCAGCGTGCGCGCGGTAGCCAGGGATCGCAACTGGGCGACGCCCCAGTGGACGATCTCCGGTGTCGCCGACGTGCCGGGCGGCATCCGGATGTCACTGCGCACGAGGCAGCTCGGCGCGGACCTCGACGCGAGCCTCACGGCGACGGCCGATGGCGAGACGCTGACGGTCGTGTTCGAGGCGACGAGCGCTGTGGAGTTCCCGACGAATCGCACCGGCTTGGTCGTGCTGCATCCGCCGCAGCTGGCCGGGTCCGCGCTGCGCATCGAGCACGCCGACGGCACCGAGGACACTACGGCTTTCCCCGTCGACATCGCACCGCTCCAGCCTGCCTTCGACATCCGGAGCCTCGTCTGGGAACAGGAGGGTCTGCGCGTGACGTGCACGTTCGACGGCGATGTGTTCGAGATGGAGGATCAGCGCAACTGGACGGACGCCTCCTTCAAGACCTACAGCCGGCCGCTCGCGCTGCCGTTCCCGTACCTCCTCGCCGCGGGCGAGACCGTACGTCAGTCGGTCAGCGTGACCGCCGAGGCTGTTCCGGATGTCGCCGTGCCGGATGCGGTGGCCGGGACGGCGGCGGCGACATCCGGGGACGCGCATGCCGCGCCCGCTGGTGCGGTCGCCACAGCAGCAGGCGCTGAAGCTCTCGCGTTCGTCGATGCCGGCACGATGCCCGCTGTCTCCGTCGGCGCGTCGACAGCTCCGGACGCCGGCCCCGTGCCGGTCCCGGTCGGCGCGGACCTGCTGGTCGAGATCGACCTCGGCTGGGCCGGGTGGCCCGCAGCCCTCGCTCGCGCGGCCGGCAGCGGTCTGCCGCTCGATGTGCGCCTCGTTCTGCCCGAGGCCGACGCCGCGACCGCGGTGCGCGACGCCGCCCGCGCTCTCGCCGGCCTCGAGATCGCTCGCGTGACAGCGTTCCGGCCCGCGGGGCACGATGCGCAGCATGTCTCGGACGCCGGCGCCATCGCGCTGCTCCGCGCTGCGCTGACCGAGGCCGGGGTGACCGTGCCGATCGTCGGCGGCGCGCGCAGCCATTTCACGGAACTGAACCGTGAGCACCACCGGCTTCCCGCAGAGCTCGACGGCGTGGTGTTCAGCCTCACACCCACGTTCCATGCGTTCGAGACCCTGCAGGTCGAGCAATCGATCGCCATGCAGCGCCTCGTCGCCGAGCAGGCCGTGCGCATCGCCGGCGGCGCACCCGTGCACGTCGGGCCGATCACGCTGCGCGCGCACGTGAACAACGTCGCCACTGCTGCTCCCGCGCGGCCGTCGGTCGCCGATCTGTCGGACGGCTACGGTCCCGAACTGCTCGATGCCGACGACCCGCGCCAGACCGACCCGGAGCTCGCCGCGTGGGTGATCGCATCCGCGACGGCTCTCTCCGTCCCCGGAGTGGCGACGGTCAGCTTCTTCGAGGAGTGGGGGCCGCGCGGCATCCGCACGGCGTCCGGTGACGACCTGCCTGCGGCCGAGGCCATCCGGGCGCTCGCCGCCCTCAACGGAGCCGCGCTCCAGACCGCTCACACCTCGGACGAACGCATCTGGGCGCTCCGCGCCGGCGACACGACGCTGGCGGCGAGCCTGTCCGATGCCGCGCGCATGGTCGTCATCGACGGTCGTGCGGTCACGCTCGATCCGCGCGCGTGGCGGCGACTGTGATGCGGCCTCCGGTGCCGCGGAGAGATCGGTGCTGCGGCGATCACATCCGTGCGTCATCCGAAGCGCGTACGCTCTGACTCGTCGCTAGGCTGTCGCCATGGCAGACGCACACGCTTTCTTCTCCGCCAAGCTCGAGCACGAGACCGACCCGAGCGACGTCTATGCCTCGCAGAAGGCCGGCGAGAAGCTCACCGTCGTCGACGTGCGATCCGAAGAGGCGTGGGCGCAGGGCCGCGTCGCCGGCGCCGTGCACATGCCGTACGCCGAGATCGCCCGGCGTGCGCCCGCCGAACTCCCGTCTGACGCGAACGTCGTGGTCTACTGCTGGAGCCCCGGATGCAACGCGGGGGCGAAGGGAGCACTCGCGTTCGCGGAACTGGGCTACCGGGTCCGCGAGATGATCGGCGGGTTCGAGTACTGGGCGCGCGAAGGGCTCCCGGTCGAGGACGCAGACGGGGTGCACCGTCGCCCCATCGATCCGCTCACGGGCGTTCCGCGCATCCGGACCCGCGCCTGAGCAGCGCGCCCCGTCCCGAGCGCACCGCGGCCGCTCGCGAGATGCGCACTTCTTCGACGAGAACACGTCGAAACCGGCGCATCTCGGTGAAACGTGCGCATCTCGGCAGCGGGGCGCGGGGCGTTCAGCCGTAGAAGAGGCGCTCGAAGGAGTAGCGGGCGCGGCGGGAGGATCTGGCCCAGTCCTCTTCGAGTTCGACCGCTGACCCCGGCGGATACTCGAGGATGCGGCCGATGCCGTCGAGATCACGGGTATCCGTCGGCAGCACGTCGCTCGTCCGGCCCGTCAGCAGCGTGTTCGCCGAGCGCAGCCGGGTCGCCAGCTGCCACGCTTCGCGGAACCGCTCGGCCGCGTCGGCATCGACCAGCCCGACTTCCTCTGCCGCCGCCAGGGCATCGAGTGTGGACGTCGTACGCAGGCCAGGCACCCGGTGGGCGTGCTGCAGCTGCATCAGCTGCACCAGCCACTCGACGTCGCTGAGGCCGCCCGGCCCGAGCTTGAGGTGACGCTTCGGGTCCACGCCGCGCGGCAGTCTCTCCCCCTCGACACGCGCCTTGATCACTCGGATCTCGCGCAGCCCCTGCTCCGAGGGATGCTCCGGGTAGCGCACCTCATCGGCCATCGCCATGAACGCATCGATCAGCTTCGTCGACCCGGCGATTCCCCGCGCCCGCAGCAGTGCCTGAGCCTCCCACGACAGCGACCAGCGCGCGTAGTACGCGCGATACGCTTCGAGGCTGCGCACGATCGGGCCCTTCTTGCCCTCAGGGCGCAGGTCGGCGTCGAGCTCCAGCGGCACGCGCGCGTCCTCGACGACCCGCCGGAACTCCGCGACGATCCTCTCAGCGAGCTTCTGCGCGGTCTCGGGCGCAACGGACTCCGGGCGGTACACGTACAGGATGTCCGCGTCGCTGCCGAAGCCGATCTCCGCGCCGCCGAGCCGACCCATGCCGACGATCGCAAAATCGAGATCCTGCGCCTCCTCCGGAACGACCTCCCGGAAGACCGCGCGCAGAGTCGCCTGGATGGTCGCTTCGGTGATCCGTGCCAGCGCCGTGGACAGTTCGGGCATCGAGATGAGTCCGAGCATCGACGCCATCGCCGCGCGCAGCAGCTCTCGACGCCGCATCGCCCGGACGGCCTTCATCGCCGACTCGATCGTGGTGTGGCGCGCCTGAATGGCCCGGGCCTCGCCGTCGATCTGCTCGGTCGAGCGCGGTCGCAGCTTCTGCTCGCTCTCGAGCCACCCCACCGATTCGGGGATCATCTCCATCAGGTCGCCGACGAACTTCGACCCAGACAGCAGCTTGGTCAGTCCCTCTGCCGCACCGGCGGAGTCGCGGAGCATCCGGAGGAACCAGCTCGTCGTGCCGATCCCCTCACTGATCTTGCGGAAGGTGAGCAGGCCGTAGTCCGGATCGACGCCGTCGGCGAACCAGCGCAGCATCACCGGGGCGAGATGGCGCAGGATCTGTGCTTTGCGGCTCATGCCGCGGGTGAGCGCCTGCAGGTGCCGCAGCGAACCATCCGGATCGCCGAAGCCGATCGCCGCGAGGCGCGCCCGCGCCGATGTCGTCGACAACCGCACCTCTTCGTCGCCGAGCGCGGCGACCGCGCCGAGCAGCGGCCGGTAGAAGATGCGCACGTGGATGTCGCGCACCTCGCGGCGCACGCGACTCCATTCCGTCGTCAGCTCACCGGCCGAGCCCAGCCCCGAGGCACGGGCGAGGACGCGCATGCCCTCCTCGTCGTCGGGCATGAGGTGCGTGCGACTGAGCCCCTGCAGCTGCAGGCGATGCTCCCACAGCCGCAGTCTGCGGTAATCGGCGTCGAACTGCGCTGCGTCCTGGCGACTGATGTACGCCTCCCGAGCCAACGCGTCGAGCGCCTGCAGTGTGCCGCGCAGCCGAATCGCCTCGTCGGTGCGGCCGTGCACCAACTGCAGCAGCTGCACCGCGAACTCGATGTCGCGCAGACCGCCCGCACCGAGCTTGAGCTGTCGATCCATCTCCTCGTCTGGGATGTGCTCCTCGACGCGCTGCCGCATCCGCTGCACGCCGCCGACGAAGCCGTCGCGCCCCGCGCTCTCCCACACGTGCGGCCAGATCGCTTCGGCGTACGCGTCGCCGAGTGCCGCGTCGCCGGCGATCGGGCGCGCCTTCAGCAGCGCCTGGAACTCCCAGTTCTCGGCCCATCGGTCGTAGTAGGCGATGTGCGAGGCGAGGGTGCGCACCAGCGCGCCCTTCTTCCCCTCGGGACGCAGGTTGGCATCGACCTCCCACAGCGGCGGCTCGATCTCGAAGCCCGAGATGCCGCGAATGGTCTGTCTGGCGAGCCTGGTGGCGATGTCGAGCATATGCGATTCTGCGATCTCGCTGCCCTCTGCCTGGTCGGCGACGAAGATCACGTCGACGTCGCTGACATAGTTCAGTTCGCGCGCCCCGGCCTTCCCCATGCCGATGACGGCGAACCGCGTCGCATCGACCTCCTCGCGAGAGAATCGGCCGACGCCTGCAGTACCAGAAGCGAGCTGGGCCCGTGCGATCGCCAGCGATGCGTCCAGCGCAGCGGATGCGAGATCCGCCAGTGCGGCGGCGACGTCGTCGAGCACTTCGATCGGGTCGTCGACGAGCAGGTCGTACGCCGCGATGCGGGCGAGCTGCTCGCGATACGCCACGCGCATCGACACCCACGCGCCCTCGTCGCATTCGGCGGCGAAGCCGTCCGGTGCACCTCCGACGGCCGCCGCCAGCGCGTCGTGCATCTCCTGCGGAGTCGGCAGCGCTTCCCCCGCCGTCAGCAGGCCGCCCAGGCTGCGCGGCCTGCGGAGATAGAATTCTCCGAATCCCCGCGATGCCCCGAGCAGCCGCCACGCGACGCGACTGCCGTGCGCGTCGGCGAGCACTCGCGCCACGGCGTCGCCGTCGTTGCGCGCCACCCACGTCAGCGACCGCAGCGCTTCGTTGGGGTCAGCGGCCTCGATGCTGGCCTCGACCAGCTCCTCACGAGACGAACCGGTCCGTTCGACGAGTTCGTCGAGCATCGCAAGCACCTCGTCGATGCGGGCGAAGCCGAGCCGAATGAGCCGCGTGTGCTGGTTGACCCGATCCTTGCCGACCATCATCGATGCCTCAGACGATGTTCATCTGGGTCTTCAGCTCGAAGGGCGTGATCTGCTGCCGGTAACGCTGGTACTCTTCCCGCTTGTTCGCCAGCACGTAGCTGAAGACGGTCTCGCCCAGTGTTTCGGCGACGAGCTCGCTGTCCTCCATCGCGGCGACGGCCTCGTCGAGCGACTGCGGCAGCGCCTTGTACCCGAGGGCGCGGCGCTCGCGCTCATTGAGGGCCCACACGTTGTCCGCCGCCTCTGCCGGAAGCTCGTACTCCTCCTGGATGCCCTTCAGCCCGGCAGCGAGCATCAGCGCGTATGCCAGGTACGGGTTCGCTGCGGCGTCGATGCCGCGGTGCTCGATGCGCGCCGAGCTGCCCTTGCCCGGCTTGTACCGGGGCACTCGCATCAGGGCCGAGCGGTTCAGGTGCCCCCACGTGACATAGCTGGGCGCCTCATCGCCGCCCCACAGCCGCTTGTAGGAGTTCGTGAACTGATTCGTCACACCGGCGATCTCGCGGGCGTGCATCATCAGCCCCGCGATGAACTGACGCCCCACGTTGGACAGCTGGTACTCGCCGCCCTCCTCGTAGAACGCGTTCACATCGCCCTCGAACAGCGACATGTGCGTGTGCATGCCGGAACCGGGATGTTCGGAGAACGGCTTCGGCATGAACGTCGCGTGCACGCCCTGCTCGATCGCGACCTCCTTGACGACCGTGCGGAACGTCATGATGTTGTCCGCCATCGTCAGCGCGTCGGCGTAGCGCAGGTCGATCTCGTTCTGGCCGGGCCCGCCCTCGTGATGCGAGTACTCGACGGAGATGCCCAGGTCCTCGAGCATCCGGACCGAGCTGCGACGGAAGTCGTGGGCCGTGCCGCCCGGCACGTTGTCGAAGTAGCCTGCCGCGTCGACGGGGATGGGGCCGTCGTCGCCGAACGTGCGCGACTTCAGCAGATAGAACTCGATCTCCGGATGCGTGTAGAAGCTGAAGCCCGCATCCGCCGCGTTCTCCAGGGAGCGCTTCAGCACGTTGCGCGGATCCGATACGGCCGGCTGTCCGTCCGGCGTGCGCAGTTCGCAGAACATGCCAGCGGCCGGGTCGACGGTGCCGCGCCACGGCAGCACCTGGAACGTCGACGGCTCCGGATGGGCGAGCAGGTCGGACTCGTGCGAACGCGTCAGCCCCTCGATCGCCGAACCGTCGAAGCCGATCCCCTCGGTGAACGCGCCCTCCACCTCGGCCGGCGCGATCGAGACCGATTTCAGCGTGCCGATCACATCGGTGAACCACAGGCGCACGAACTTGACGCCGCGCTCCTCGATGGTGCGCAGAACGAAGTCCATCTGTTTGTCCATCTGGGTCCCCTCGGGCCGAAGCGTGTACGTCGCACTCAGCCTATGACATGCACATTGCGCGCCGGTTACGCGCGCGGTCCAGGATGGAGCGCTGGCCTCGCCCGTGCGGGCGCAGCGGCGCCGAGACGATCGACTCGCCCTACCTCCAGGGGTCCTCGCGCTCCTCTTCCTCCGCCCACTCCCTGCTGCGCTCAGCGACCTTCTCGCGCGCGTGCGACGCCTCGTACTCGGTGTCGAACGGACCGATCCGGTACACCGCGGCGGAGAGCTTGCCGAACTCGACGGAGTTCGTCTTGGTGTTGAACCAGTACTTCTCGTCGGACAGCTCCGACCGGATGTCATCGCTCATGGCTTCAGCGTACGTCACGCCGTCGTCTGCGGTACGGGCTTCCTGAGCCGTGCGTGCAGTCCGGCCAGCACGAGCGCCGCGAGCGCGCCCCACGCGATGAGCACCGACAGCCACGGCCCGAGCGTCACGGCGGGGGTGAGCCCGGTGCGCAGCTCGACGTCGTCGACCATCGCACCTGCCTCGTCGGTGCCGATCGCGTCAGTCGTCGTGCCGTCGGGAGCGATGATCTGGCTCGTGCCGACCGTGGAGAGGTTCACGACGGTTCTGCCCGTTTCGATCGCCCGCATCCTCGCGAACACGAGCTGCTGCAGGTTCTCGTCGGTGCCCCTGAAGTCGGCGTTGTTGGTCTGGAGCATATAGACCTGCGCACCGTCGACGACCGCCTCACGGATCAGCGCGTCGCTGATCACGTCGAAGCAGATCGCCAGGCCGATCTTCGTCCCCGCGACGTCGAACACCGGCGCGTCGGCTCCCGGCGTGTACTCGCGCTGCAGCAGGCCGATCAGGGAGGGGGCGATGCTCTCGAAGATCTCCCGATCAGGCACATACTCGCCGAAAGGAACGGGGTTCCGTTTGGAATGCGTCTGCGTCGCACCGCCTTGCTCCCACAGCATCGACATGTTGTAGATGTCGTCCCCGGATGAGCTGGCCGCGTTCATGATGAGCGGAGCGCCGTACAGCGCTGTCGCGCCGTCGAGCAGCGCAGCCGCCTGACCGTCGGAGCGGGGGTCGCCGCCGAGGCCGCCCTCCGGCCAGAGGACGACGTCGACGTCCTGGTCGTACACGTCATCAGAGGCGTCGAGCTGCGCGCGCCCCGCATCGAGGTAGTCGCGCTCGTCGAGATAGGCCGTAGGGCCGTTGCCCTGCACGGCGCCGACCGCGAGCGTTCCCGCCGGCGTCGTTGGGAACTGAGGCAGGAGCACCAGGAGCACCGCGAGCGCAACCGCTGGCACGGGCGCGAGCCACCCGCGCGGTGATGCCGCGCCAGCGACTCGATGCCGCGACCGTGCACGCACGAGCTCGACGAGCATGGCGCACAGCCAGACGATGAGAAAGGTCAGTCCGGCGATCCCCACCCACGACGCGACGGGCGCGAGCGGCGAATCCGACTGGCTCATGCCGATCCGGCCCCAGGCGAAGCCACCGTACGGCCACGTCCCCATCACGTTCTCGCGCAGCGTCCAGACTCCGGCGACGAGTGCTGGCACGCCGATGAGCCGCACCCAGCCGGCCCACCGATCCGTCCACCGGTATGCCAGCGCGATGAGGACGGCACCGGCGCCGGTGAAGACGCTCTGCAGGCCGGCCAGTGCGACCCACGGCACCCAGCGCAGCGGGTTGTCGCCGAGGAAGTGGGTGATCCAGTCGATGTGCGGATAGAAGAATGCCGCCCCGAACACGAGCCCGACGAGGAACGCCGACCAGGCACGACGACCGATGAGCGCGACGAGCTGGAGCGCGACCGCGACGAAGGCGAGCGGCCAGACTCCGACGCTGGGGAAGGCCAGATCGAGGGCGAAACCACCAACGGCTGCGACGAGCACAGCCGCCCACAGCGGCAGCGGGGAGCGGAGCGCGGCGTCTCGGCGGGCGGCGCCGGACGTCACCAGCGGCCCCACCTGGCGTTGAGCACGGCGAGGGCGGCGGGACCGGCCGTCGATGTGCGCAGCACGGTCTCACCCAGTCTGACGCCGCGTGCGCCAGCGCCGGTGAGTTCGCCGATCTCTTCCGCGGAGATGCCGCCCTCGGGCCCCACGACGAGGATCACCTCCCCGTCATCCGGAAGTTCCGTCGCCGTGAGCTGGGCGTCGGACCGCGGGTCCAGCAGCAGCATCGTCGCCGTTCCCGCGCGCGAGACCAGCTGCTTCGTGGACACCGGCTCCGACACCTCGGGCAACCACGCGCGGTGCGCCTGTTTGGCCGCCTCCCGAACGATCGACGCCCAGCGCTCCCTGCCCTTGGCGGTCTTCTTGCCCTCCCAACGGGACACGCTGCGCGCGGCCTGCCACGGCACGACCTCGTCGACACCGAGCTCTGTCGCCGCCTGCACCGCCATCTCGTCGCGGTCGCCCTTGGCGAGCGCCTGAACCAGCACGAGCCGGGGGTTCGGCGCTTCGGTGTCTGTGCGGGTGCTCACCCGCACCGACACCGACGCAGGGTCAGCGCTCTCGATCGTGCCGTCGATCCACACGCCGCGTCCGTCGGTGATCGTGATCTGCTCGCCGGCGCGCACCCGCCGCACCGCTGCGGCGTGGTGCGCTTCGGCGCCGGTCAACTCGACGATCCCGCCCGCATGCGCGGTGCCCGCGGCATCCGCGACGAAATGAAGTGCCATGGTGTCTGTCTAGTGGCGGAACTTATCGCGCAGCTTGGAGAACAGGCCGGGGCTGTGCTCGGACAGCTTGGGGCCGTCCGGCTTGCCTCTGGTGGCGAACTCCTCGATGAGGGCGCGCTGCTTCGCGTCGAGCTTGGTCGGGGTGACCACCCGTACCGCGACCCGCAGGTCGCCACGGCTCTTGGAGCGCAGCCCTGTGATGCCGCGGCCGGCGATCTTCAGCTCATCGCCCGACTGCACGCCGGGGCGCACCTCGAGGTCGACGGCCCCGTCGAGTCCGTCGATGGAGGTCGTCGTACCCAGGATCGCGTCGGTCATCGCCACGTCGAGGGTCGCCATCAGGTCGTCGCCCTCCCTGCTGAACGACGGGTGGGGCGCCACCTCGACCTGCAGGTAGAGGTCGCCGTTGGGGCCGCCGCCTTCGCCGATCTCGCCGGAGCCCGGCATCTGCAGGCGCAGCCCCGTCTCGACTCCTGCCGGAACGTCGACCGACACGGTGCGCCGCGCGCGCACACGACCGTGACCGCCGCAGTTGACGCACGGGGACGGAATCGTCGTGCCGTATCCCTGGCAGGAGCCGCACGGCTGCGTCGTCACCATGTTGCCGAGCAGGCTGCGCACCTGCGTGCGCACATGACCAGAGCCGCCGCACACATCGCAGCGCTCCGGCTGGGTGCCCGGCTGGCAGCAGCTGCCGTTGCAGGTTTCGCAGAGCACGGCCGTGTCGATCTCGATGTCGCGGTGCACGCCGAAGACGACGTCGCCGAGGTCGAGCCTGACGTGCACGAGGGCGTCCTCGCCGCGCTCCCTGCGCTCGCGGGGGCGCCCGCCGCCTCGGCCGCCGGCACCGCCGCCGCCGAAGAACGTCTCGAAGATGTCGCCGAAGCCGCCGAAGCCGCCCGCGCCTCCGAACGGGTTCTCGTCCCCGCCCATGTCGTAGCGGCGCCGCTGCTCGGCATCGCTCAGCACGTCGTACGCGTGGGTGACGCTCTTGAACTCCTCTGCCGCCTCCGGGCTGGGGTTCACATCCGGATGCAGCTTGCGCGCCAGCTTTCGGTACGCCTTCTTGATCTCCTCGTCGCTCGCCTCACGCGAGACGCCCAGAACGTCGTAGTGGTCAGCCACTCGTCACCCTTCCTCAGCCCGATCCGGGCTCAGTCGTTGCCTTCAGCGCGCCGTATCAGCGCTTGCCGTCTTCTTCCAGCACGCGGGTCAGGTACCGCGCGACGGCACGCGCCGCCGAAAGATTGCTGGGATAGTCCATCCGGGTCGGCCCCATCACGCCGACGCGCGCCGAGCCGACCTGCGCGTCATAGCGGCTGGTGATGATCGAGGCCTCACCGAGCCCGAACGCGTCGTTCTCGCGCCCGATCGATGCGGAGAGCCCGTCCTCGCCGGTCTGCATCTCCGACATCAGCCGCAGCAGCGTCACCTGCTCTTCGATCGCCTCGAGGAGCGGGTGGATGCTGCCGCGGAAGTCCTGTTCGCGTTTGGCGAGCGTCGCCGCCCCCGCCATCACCAGACGATTCTGACGGAACTCGTCGAGCTCCTCGCCGATGACGCCCGCAAGCGCCACAAGGCTGCCCGCGACCAGATCGCGGGAGTCGAACGGGGTCTCCTGCAGCGCTCTGATTCTCTCCGCGCCCTCGCCGACGGCGCGGCCGCTCACCAGAGTGCCCAGCTGGGCGCGCAGCAGGGCGACGTCCTCCTCGGCGATGTCGGCGGGCACCGTCGCGATGCGCTGAGAGACCCTGCCCGTGTCGGTGACCAGAATCACCAGCAGGCGACGCTCGTCGAGCGAGACGAGCTCCACGTGCGTCACGTGCGCGCGAGAGAACGAGGGGTACTGCACGAGGGCGACCTGACCGGTCAGCTGTGTGAGCAGACGCACCGTGCGTGCCAGCAGGTCGTCCAGGTCGTGCGGATCGGCGAGGAACGCGGTGATCGCCGTCCGCTGCGCCGGAGTCAGCGGACGGATCTCGGCGAGATGATCGACGAACAGGCGGTAGCCCTTGTCGGTCGGGACGCGCCCTGATGACGTGTGCGGCGCGACGATGAGGTCTTCCTCCTCGAGCAGCGCCATATCGTTGCGGATCGTCGCCGCCGAGACGTCGAACGCGTGCCGATCGACGATCGACCTGCTCCCGACCGGCTCGTGCGTGTCGACGTAGTCCTGCACGATCGCCCGGAGCACCTGCAGTCCTCGCTCAGAGACCATGGCACCTCCCGCGTTTGCACTCGCCCCGTCTGACTGCCAATCCTACCGCGTCCCCCGACCGGCATGCCTCGCTGCCGAGATGCGCACTTTTGCGACAGAATCACGTCCAAACCGGCGCATCTCGACGAGAAGTGCGCATCTCGGCAGCTGTGTGTTCAGGCGGTGAGGGCGCGGACGACGGCGTCGGCGAGGAGGCGGCCGCGCAGAGTGAGGACGAGGCGGCCGCGGATGGCGGCAGAGGGCTCGACGAGGCCGTCGGCGATGAGGCCGGCAACGGCTTGGCGGGCATCGGCGGGGAGCTTTGACAAGTCGAGGCCGTCGCGGATGCGGCTCTCGAGGAGCACAGACTCGAGCAGACGCGCCTCCGCGTCGGGGCGCTCGGTGCCGACAGCGGGAGACTCCCCGGTCGCGAGCCGCTGCGCATACGCGGCCGGATGCTTCGCGTTCCACCAGCGCAGACCGGCGACGTGGCTGTGCGCCCCCGGACCGAACCCCCACCAGTCCTGATTCCGCCAGTACGCCAGGTTGTGGCGCGAGCGGTGCTCTGTGCCCTTCGACCAGTTCGACACCTCGTACCAGTCGTAGCCGGCGCCGGCGAGCGCCGCGTCGGCGAGCTCGTACATGTCGGCCTGCAGGTCGTCATCCGGAGCGGGCACCTCGCCGCGGCTGATCTGCCGATGCAGCTTCGTGCCCTCCTCGATGATCAGCGCGTACGCCGAGATGTGCTCGGGTTCGAGGGCGATCGCCGTCTCCAGCGACGCCCGCCAGTCGGCGAGGCCCTCACCCGGCGCGCCGTAGATCAGGTCGACGCTGACGTCGAGTCCGTGCGCACGCCCGGCCTCGACGGCGCGGGCCACGTTCTCGGGAGTGTGGGTGCGATCGAGCGAGCGCAGCACATGCGGCACCGATGACTGCATGCCGATCGACATCCGGTTCACGCCGGCCTCGGCGAGCCGGCTCACGACGGCGTCCGTCACCGTGTCGGGGTTCGCCTCGACCGTGATCTCCGCACCGTCGGCGAGCCCGAAGGCTTCGCGCACTCCGTTCAGCATCCGCGCCAGATCCCCCGCGGGGAGCAGCGTCGGCGTGCCCCCGCCGAAGAACACCGTGCTGGCGGGGCGCAGGGCACCGCGCGCGCCGAGCACGTTCACGGCGAGGTCGATCTCGCGCAGCACCTCGTCCGCGTACTGATCCTGGCGCGCGCCGCGCAGCTCGGTCGCCGTGTACGTGTTGAAGTCGCAGTATCCGCAGCGCACGCGGCAGAACGGAACGTGCAGGTACGCGCCGAAGTCGGCCTCGCCATCGATCCGGATGTCCTCCGGAAGGGCGCCGTCTGCCGGTGCGGGGTCTCCGAGCGGGAGCGCTGCCCCCATTACGGCGTCTTGTACAGCGGCGATATCGCACGCAGGTAGCGGTCGAACAGTGCGCGCCGACGCGAGCGGACGAGCCCCTTGAACATACGGCCGAAGAGCTTGGTCGGTCGATCGAAGGCGCGCAGCTCCAGCCACACCTCATCATCTTCGCGCCATTCCAGCGCGAACAGCTCCTCACCGCTGACGACGGCACCGCCCACGGTTCCGAGGGCGAACGCGATGCGGCGCCCGCTCTCCGACAGGAAGATCACCCGGTACTCCCCCGTCACGCGCTTGCCCTTCACGCGACCGCGGAGAGTGATGGTCGCGCCGCCTGACACCAGCGGCAGCCCCTCGGCGTCGAAGCGCTGCTCGCCCGCCAGGTCAGCGGGAGCGATGGCGTTGCCCTCGGCGTCGAAGCTCACGCCCGTGTAGGCGGGACCGGCCGCGGGCTTCACCTCGACGACCTGCCCGGCCGCGCGCTGCGCCGCCCATCCCAGCAGAAGCTCGCTCGCGGCGCGGAAGCGATCCTCGCCGCTGCCGATGCGGCGCGACTCCGACGCCGGCAGACTCTGCTCCGGCGGGAACTGCAGCAGATCGTTCGCCTGCGTCGCCCCGACGGCGGCGTAGTCCACGGTTTCGTCTCGGAAGTTGCCCCGGCGCATCCCGTCAGCCTACTTTCCCTTGGTCTCCACGTCTCCCGAGAGCGCCGCGATGAACGCCTCCTGCGGCACCTCGACGCGCCCCACCATCTTCATCCGCTTCTTGCCCTCCTTCTGCTTCTCGAGCAGCTTTCGCTTGCGCGAGATGTCGCCGCCGTAGCACTTGGCGAGGACGTCCTTCCGGATGGCTCGAATGGTCTCCCTGGCGATGATGCGCGCACCGATCGCCGCCTGGATGGGCACTTCGAACTGCTGGCGCGGAATCAGCTTGCGCAGCCGATCCGCCATGAGCGTGCCGTAGGAGTACGCCTTGTCCCTGTGCACGATCGCACTGAACGCGTCGACCCGCTCGCCCTGCAACAGGATGTCGACCTTGACCAGATCAGCATCCTGTCGCCCCTCCGGCTCGTAGTCGAAGCTCGCGTACCCCTGGGTGCGGCTCTTGAGCTGGTCGAAGAAGTCGAACACGATCTCGCCGAGCGGGATGGTGTACTTCAGCTCGACGCGCTCCTCGGAGAGGTAGTCCATGCCCTGCAGGCTGGCACGTCGGGTCTGGCACAGGTCCATCACGGCGCCGACGTAGTCCTTCGGCGTGAGCACGGATGCGCGCACGACCGGTTCGGAGACCGAGTCGATCTTCCCCTCCGGGTACTCGCTCGGGTTCGTCACGGTGATGATGTCGCCGCTCTCCGACTTCACCTCGTAGATCACGCTGGGCGCTGTGGTGATCAGGTCGAGGCCGAACTCGCGCGACAGCCGCTCGGTGACGATCTCGAGGTGCAGCAGCCCGAGGAAACCGCAGCGGAAGCCGAAGCCGAGCGCCACGGACGTCTCCGGCTCGTACGCGAGCGCCGCGTCCGAGAGCTTGAGCTTATCGAGGGCGTCGCGCAGCTCGGGGTAGTCGCCGGCGTCGATCGGATACAGCCCGGAGAACACCATCGGCTTCGGATCCACATAGCCGGGCAGCGCATTCTCGGCGGGCCCGCGATGGGTCGTGACGGTGTCGCCGACCTTCGACTGGCGCACATCCTTGACGCCGGTGATGAGGTAGCCGACCTCACCGAGTGCCAGGCCCTTCGACGGCGCGGGCTCGGGGCTGGAGACGCCGATCTCGAGCAGCTCGTGCTGTGCGCCGGTCGACATCATCTGGATGCGCTCCCGGGGCGACAGACGGCCATCGATCATCCGGATGTAGGTCACCACGCCGCGGTAGGCGTCGTACACCGAGTCGAAGATCATCGCCCTGGCCGGCCCCTCGGCGTCTCCGGACGGAGCGGGGATGTCGCGCACGATGCGGTCGAGAAGCTCCTCGACGCCCTGGCCGGTCTTTCCGGAGACGCGCAGCACGTCCTCTGGGGCGCCGCCGATCAGGTCGGCGAGCTCTTTCGCAAAACGCTCCGGATCGGCCGCGGGCAGGTCGATCTTGTTGAGCACCGGGATGATCACGAGGTCGTTCTCGAGCGCCAGGTAGAGGTTCGCGAGCGTCTGCGCCTCGATGCCCTGCGCCGCATCGACGAGCAGGATGGCTCCCTCGCACGCGGCGAGGGAACGTGAGACCTCGTAGCTGAAGTCGACGTGGCCCGGCGTGTCGATCATGTTGAGGGCGAACGCGTCGCCTTCGCGCTCCCATGGCACGCGCACCGCCTGGCTCTTCACCGTGATGCCGCGCTCGCGCTCGATGTCCATCCGGTCGAGGTACTGCGCGCGCATGTCCCGATCGGCGACGACGCCCGTCAGCTGCAGCATGCGGTCGGCGAGGGTCGACTTGCCGTGATCGATGTGCGCGATGATGCAGAAGTTGCGGATCTGCGACGGCGGAGTCGCTGCGGGCTGGAGCGGCGTGTTGGCGCGAGGAGACATGTTCCGGACAGTCTACCGACGGTCGAGCGGACTTCCCGCGCGAGCGGTCGTGATGCGCCGATGCCTGCGCGTGCGAACCGGCGATTCCTGGTAGCATTGGCCTTTGGCTTGCGTGTGGGGCCACCCACACCTGCCGCCCGGCGCCCCTCTCTCGCTGTGCGGCGACATCCGATCCACTTACGAACGAAGGTCATCCGACACGTGGCAAACATCAAGTCGCAGCTCAAGCGCATCAAGACCAACGAGAAGGCTCGCGACCGCAATCGCATCGTGCGCTCAGAACTGAAGTCGCTCGTCCGCAACACGCGCAAGGCCATCGCCTCCGGCGACAAGGCCGCAGCCGAGGCGGCCTACACGAAGGCTTCCAAGAAGCTGGACAAGGCTGTCAGCAAGGGCGTCATCCACAAGAACCAGGCGGCGAACCGCAAGTCGAAGGTCGCCAAACAGATCGCCGCTCTCTGAGCTGATCCGCGAAACGAAGGGCCCGTCTCCTCAGGGAGACGGGCCCTTCGTCGTCGGCCTCGGCCGCCCCCTCGCGAGATGCCTGGACTTTGTCGAGATGCCGCAGGATCAGTGGCTTTTCGAACCATCTCGCGGCATTTCGCACACTCCTCACGGCCACACATTCACTGACCGCAGGAACCGGAGGAAATGATCGGGCGTGGCGATCTCCTGATTCGTCCACCGGACGAACCTCTCGCTGGAGCGGGCTCGGATCCAGTCTTCCCGCCGCTTCTCGTCGAGCACCACCTGCTCCACTGACCGCCCGGCGCGCAAGCCGCGATCGACGTACTTGCGCGCGCCGTCGAATTCGCCGAGCACACCGGACACCCTGAAGTCCACGGTGTACGCGCGTCCGTTCGGAGCGGCGATCGGCACCTGCAGCTCGACCCGCTCGTAGCCCAGCCGAGCCAGATACATCCGGCTCACGCTCTCTCCAGGGGACTCCGCCCGAGGGTCGGCGAATGCAATCAGCTCACGGGCCTGCTTCACGCCCCGCTTACCTGTTGCCGTCTGGATCAGACGAATGACCTCATCGCGAAACGCATCGGCTCGCTGATGGTCGATGCGCCGATCCGCCCGCAATGCGATCCGTCGCATCGCCGCATCGATGCAGGCGACGGCGGTCTCGGCACGACAGGTGCGCAGCACATCGAACGTCGTTCGGGCAAGCGTGGTCACCAGCAGACCATCGCGCTCGGTCGTCTCGCCGTCCCACAGATCATGGTGGCGTGCGACTCCGGGACTGGTGCCGGAGAGCGTGTCGTTGCCGATCATCACGTGCGGTTTCCCCGGGCTGTGGCGGAACAGCGGCAGACCGTGCAGTGCCGCGGCCGTCGCATGCGAGAACACATGGCGTCCATGCGCATCCCGTTGCGCCGCACGCGCCGCCGCGACTTCTCGTTGCTCCGGATGCGCAGACTCCCAGGTTCTCGCATCGACGAAGTGACCGTTGCGGATCCGGAGGAGCCGCCCTGACCGCAGCGCCTCGCGCAGCGCTCGGTCGCTCAGCCCCGACCGAGTGAGATCAGAACGCGAATGGGTGAGCAGTTCAGACATGCAGTCACCCTGACGCGATGGCCGCGCCGTGACCAGCCCCGGCGGCGGCTGTGGACAGCAATCGCGCGATTCCCCCGCCTGTGAGGGAAACTCTGCGATCTACCACTCACGAAGTGCCACTGAATGGATCAATTGCCTGACCGTTCCGTGGCACCTCGACAAAGCCCAGGCGGTTCGCGAGGGGGCGGGGCCTCAGGTACCGAAGGGGCGGCGGGTGGCGACGACCGTCACCATGCGCTCGAGGGCGAAGATCGGGTCGCGGGAGGCGCCCTTCACCTCGGCGTCGGCGCGGGCGATCGCCTGGATCGCGGCGCCGAGGCTGCGCGGGCTCCAGCCGGTCTGAAGGTCGCGGCGCGCGCGGTCGACCTGCCAGTCCTT
Organism: Frigoribacterium sp. JB110; assembly: GCF_900163665.1. Lineage (GTDB taxonomy): Bacteria > Actinomycetota > Actinomycetes > Actinomycetales > Microbacteriaceae > Microbacterium. The sequence continues at coordinate 85,730 of NZ_FUIA01000003.1, read as the reverse complement.
CATCCCGACGCGCATCGCGATGTCACGGGAGGACCCGCGCTGCCCCGCGACGCGCGCCATCGTGCGCATCTTCATCGCGAAGGCCGCCACCATCGGCACAGGGTCGGCGCCGGATGCCAGCGCATGCCGCAGCGCGACGAGCGCCTCACCGTACTGGCCGGCGATCGCCGTGTCGGCGACGGTGAACGCGTTCGTCTCGACGCGGCCGCCGTAGTACCTCGCCACGACCTCCGCCGTGATGTCGCCGTCGACATCGGCGAGCAGCTGCTGGCAGGCGCCTGCAAGCTCGGTCAGGTCGTCGGCGAACGCCGAGGTCAGCGCCTGCAGCGCCTTCGGGGCGATCGCGCGCCTGGCCGCCTTGAACTCGCCCGCTGCGAAGTCGTGCCGCTCGGCGTCGCGCTTGATCGCGGGGCAGGGCACCTCCGCTCCCCCACCGACGCCGGATCGGATCGCGTCGAGCAGCTTCTTGCCGCGCACGGTCGCACCGGTGTGGCGAAGCACGAGGGTCGCGCCCTCCTGCGGTGCCTCGATGTACTTCAGCGCTTCGTCGAGGAATGCGTCTGAGCACTTCTCGACTCCCGCGACGCGCACCAGCCTCGGTTCGCCGAACAGCGAAGGCGACGTCACCGCGAGCAGGGTGCCGGCCGTGTAGTCGTCGGCCCGGATGTCGGTGACCTCGACAGACGGATCCTCCGCCTTCAGATAGTCGCGGATCGCCCCGATGCCGCGCTCGGCGCAGACCTCCTCCGGCCCGCTGACCAGAACGATCGGTGCCGGCTGCGGGTTGCGCCACGACTGCTGCGGAATCTTCGTCTTCGCCGACGAGTTTCCGCCCGCACGAGCGGTTCTTCCCCCGGAACGAGCGGACGCGGCTGCCATGCATCCAGCCTACCGGTGGCCACGGACGGAAAACGGCCGCGCTCACTCGCCCCGCTCCCGCCAGACGCGCAGCCCGCCGTCGTCTCGCGCCGCGACCAGCACCAGCCCGGACACGTCGGTGCGGGCGATCGACGCACCGGATGAGCGGAGCACGCCGAGCGTCCGCTCTCGCGGGTGCCCGTAGTCGTTCTCTCCCACCGTGATGATCGCCACAGCCGCGGCGGCCTCGCCGTACAGCCCGGCGAGCTGGTCGGCGCTGCCGTGATGGGCGACCTTCACGACCTCGTACGGCGCGGCCAGCGGTGCGTCTCGCAGCATCGCCGACTGAGAATCCTCCGACGTGTCACCGAGCATCAGTGCGTGGGGCACGCCGCCGCCGGAGATATCGATCACGACACTGGTCTCGTTGCCCGCGTCGAACCCGGCCCCGGCTGCGGGCCACCGCACGAACCAGCGCGCAGCGCCCAGCGCTCCCTCATCTCCTGCGGCCACCTCGGTGTGCGGCGGATCGCCGAGCGCGCGCCACACCGCACCGGAACGATCATCCTCCGGCCCATGCATGACGTGCCCGACCCGACCCTCGAGCGCCTCGGCACCGCCGGTGTGGTCGGCGTCGAAATGCGTGAGCACGAGCAGATCGATGCTCCGGATGCCCAACCTGCTCAGACAGTCCGCCAGCGCATCCGGATCCGGGCCGGTGTCGATCAGCATCGTCTCGTCCTCCGAGCGCACGAGCAGCGCGTCGCCCTGCCCCACATCGCACGCCGCGATCGCCCAGTCGCGCGGCACGGTCAGCGGCCCGACGATCGCACCGGACACCGCTGCCGTTCCGGCGACACCGCCCAGCGCGATCGCGAGCACCCCCGCTGCGACCCGACGGAGCGAGACCCGCACGACGCGCACGCTCCGACCCTGCCCCGACCGCAGCGGCGGTACCGCGATCAGCACCGCGACGCACGCGCCGACGACTGCGAGTGCTGCGAACCCCGCGGCGCCCTCCCACCAGTCGAGTCGTGCGCGCGGGAGCCCCGCAAACGCCTCAGCGGTGTGCGCCACCCACGCCGACGGCAGCCAGGCGATCCACGCCGCGGCCGCGCCGACGCCGGGCACCGATGCGAACAGGCACGCACCCAGCCCCGCCACCGTCGCGATCGGCGCGGCAGGCGCCGCGATGAGGTTCGCCGGCACGCCGTACAGCGGCACCTGCGGCGCGAACAGCACGATGATCGGCCCGCACGCGAGCTGCGCGGCCAGCGGCACGGCGAGAGCAAGGGCGAGCGGTCCCGGCATGAATCGCTCCAGCCCTCTCGCGAGCGGACCGGCGAGCAGCAGCAGCGCACCCGTCGCCGCCACAGACAGCAGGAATCCGAAGTTCAGCGTAAGCCACGGATCGGCGAGCAGGATGCCCGTCACCGCCAGCGACAGCACGGCCACTCCGGCACCCGCTCGGCCGAGCAGCAGCGCGAACATGGCGATGGCCGCCATCGTCGCGGCGCGGATCACGCTCGCCTCCGGAGTGACGAGTGCGACGAAGCCTGCCAGCGCGACGAGCGAGACTACGATCCGGATGCTCCGAACAGCTCCCAGCGCGGCGCATCCCCCGAACGCGAGCGCGACGACCAGTGCGCAGTTCGCTCCGCTCACCGCGGTCAGATGGCTGAGGGATGAGGCCTTCATCGCCTCGTCGAGATCACCGGAGACGAAACGCGTATCGCCGACGGACAGGCCGGGCAGCAGTTCGCCGCCGGGTCCGGGCAATCCGGAAGCGAGCCGAGCGAACGTGTCGCGCATGCCGCTCACCGCACCGAGCACGTGCGGCGGCCCCCGCTCCACGTCGATCGTGTCGGCATAGACGACCGCCACCTCGGCGGATCCGGTCGCCGCGTCCGCACCGCCGGCGACCGTCACCTGCGAGCCGAGGTCCAGTCGGCCGCCGGAGCTCGCATCGGCCGGAGCGAAGACGCGCATCGGAACAGCGACCCGCAGCGCGCCGCTCCCCGCCTCGTCGATCAGCTCGGTCGTCAGCGAGAACATCACGTCATCACCGCGGGGCTGCACCTTCGTCGTCACCACACCCGTGACCTCTGCGCGCCCCGCGTCGACGGCCGAAACGGCTGCGTCGCGCGCCGACTGCGCCATCGCGACGTGCGCGGCTGCGGCGCCTGCCACGGCCGCGGCGACCACGGCAAGTGCGAGCCACCCCCGCGCGGTCGGGCCCGCCCGACCCGGCGTGAACACGACGACCAGCACCAGCACGGCGCAGACCGCCGCCAGCGAGAAGGCGAGAACCGTCGCGATCGTCGGGAGCAGCACGGCAGCGGTCGAAGCAGCCCACGCGGCGATCGCCACCGGCAGCAGCCGCATATCGGCGCGGGACACCCGCCGGCTCCCCACCACGGAATCGGCAGCGTCCGCCGAAGAAGGGCCTGCCCTCCCGCCGGTGCGGACCCGCCCCTGATCCGTCATGTCACACCCGCACCTGGTCTCGGATGCCGGCGAGCACCTTCTCCCCGATGCCGCTCACCGCGAGCAGGTCATCGACGCTGCCGAACGGGCCGTTGTCGTCGCGCCACGCGATGATCCGCTGCGCAAGTGCGGGCCCGATCCCGGGAAGTGCCTCCAACTCGGTCGGGCCGGCGGCGTTCAGATCGATCGGCGATTCCGATCCCCCGCCGCTCCCATCCGGTTGTGCAGGCGTCGGCACCTCGCCCGATGCGACCTGCTCCTTCGTCGGCACCGCGATCTGCTCCCCGTCGGCGAGCTCGCGCGCCAGATTGACGCCCTCCGGCGCCGCGCTCTCACGCAGCCCGCCCGCCGCGAACACGGCGTCGACGACCCGCGACCCGTCGGGCAGCACGTACAGCCCCGGATGCTCCACCGCCCCGAACACGTGGATGTACAGTTCGCCCACGGCACCCGGCGAGGGCGCGACATCGCCCTGCTCCACCGGCCCCGCGCTCGGCGAGGGAGTTCCGGCACCGTCGACGACCTCGACCGGGGCGTTGGCACCGCGCCACACCGCCACCGCGATCACGATCGCGGCGACGACGATGACCACGACGATCGCCGCGCCGATGCCCAGCCGGACGCCGCGCGGCGCACCCACGGCGTCCTCCGGCTCCATAGCCCGACGCTACGAGGAGCGAACGCCCCGAACCGGGTTGCTCACAGCCCGATCCGCCGGACCGAGCTGAATCCGCCCCTGTGAGGGAAGCGGCGCAGCTGCTACTTCGTCGAGAAGCTCACGATCTTCGGCAGTCGCACGATCGCCTTCGTGATCTCGCGATCGCCGAGGGACCGCTGCACGCGCTCATCATCGCGCGCAAGCTGCTCCAGCTCATCGCTGGAGATGCTCGCCGCGACGTCGAGCTTGGCTCGCACCTTGCCGTCGATCTGCACGACCACCGTGATCTGGTCCTCGACGAGCAGCGTCGGGTCGGACCTTCGCCACTGCGCCTGCGACACCGATGCCTCGTGGCCGAGGTGCTCCCACATCTCCTCCGCCGTGTGCGGGGCGAACAGGTCGAGCATCATCGCGACCGTCTCCGCCGCTTCCCGCACAGCGGGATCGCCGGAACCGGCGCCGGCGTCGATCGTCTTGCGGGCGGCGTTGACGAGCTCCATCAGCCGCGCGACGAGCACGTTGTACTTGGTCTGCTCCACAAGGCTCGTCGCATCTTCGAGCACGTGGTGCGTCGCCCTGCGCAGCGTCTGGTCGCCGCCGGCGAAATCGACGCCGACGGCGCTGGTCACCTGCTCAGCGACGCGCAGCGCGCGGGACAGGAACTTCTGCGCGCCGGTGGTGGAGACGTCCTTCCAGTCCTTGTCGTCCTCGACGGGCCCCGCGAACGCGAGGGCGACGCGCAGGGCATCCGCACCGTGCTTCTCGAGCTCCTCGCTGAACAGGACGAGGTTGCCCTTCGACTTCGACATCTTCGCGCCGTTCAGGATCACCATGCCCTGGTTGATCAGGCTCGAGAACGGCTCACTGAAGTCGACGAGCCCCATGTCGTGCAGCACCTTGGTGATGAAGCGCGCGTAGAGCAGGTGCAGGATCGCGTGCTCGACTCCGCCGATGTAGGTGTCGACCGGCGCCCACCGCTGCGCGTCCTCCGGCCGGAACGGACCGGATGTGCTGCCTGGCGAGAGGAACCGCATGTAGTACCAGGAGCTGTCGACGAAGGTGTCCATGGTGTCGGGGTCGCGCAGTGCGGCTTCCCCCGTCACCGGGTCCGTGGTCTCGACCCATCCGGTCGCCGCGCCCAAGGGCGATGAGCCCTTCGGCCTCAGGTCGATGTCACGCGCCTCCGGCAGCTTCACGGGCAGCTGATCGGCGGGGACCGGCTCGACGCGACCATCGGAGGTGTGCACCATCGGGATCGGCGTGCCCCAGAACCGCTGGCGCGAGATCAGCCAGTCGCGCAGACGGTACTGCTTGGCCGCGCGCCCCGTGCCCTTCTGCTCGAGCAGTTCGATGACGTGCGCGATCGCATTGCGCTTCGACATGCCGTCGAGTGGACCGGAGTTGATCATCCGGCCGTCGCCTGCGAGCGCCTCCCCCGTGACGACGGGATCGATCTGGTCGGCGTCCGCCATCTCGGCGTCGGCGTCGACCACGGGGATCGCGCCGGTGATCGGAGCGTTCGTGTCGACCACGACGCGCACAGGCAGGTCGAACTTCAGCGCGAAGTCGAGGTCGCGCTGGTCATGGGCGGGAACGGCCATCACGGCGCCGTGACCGTAGTCGGCGAGCACGTAGTCGGCCGACCAGATCGGCAGCCGTTCGCCGTTGACCGGATTGGTCGCATACCTCTCGAGGAAGACGCCCGTCTTCTCCCTGTCGGTGGCCTGGCGCTCGATATCGGTCTGCGTCTGGGTGGCATCGAGATACTCGGCGAAGCGCGCCTTCGCCTCGTCCGATGCGCCGTCCACCAGTTCCGCGGCGAGATCCGAATCAGGTGCGACGACCATGAACGTCGCACCGTACAGGGTGTCGGGCCGAGTGGTGAAGACGGTGACCCGCTCCTCGCGGCCTTCGATGGCGAAGTCGACGTCGGCGCCGATCGACCGGCCGATCCAGTTGCGCTGCATCTGCAGCACCTTGCTCGGCCATGCTCCCTCGAGCTGGTTCAGGTCATCGAGCAGTCGGTCGGCGTAGTCGGTGATCTTGAAGTACCACTGGGTCAGCTTCTTCTTCTCGACGATGGCCCCGCAGCGCTCGCACGCGCCGTCGACGACCTGCTCGTTCGCGAGCACCGTCTGGTCGTTGGGACACCAGTTGACCGGGCTCTGACTGCGGTACGCCAGATCGCGCTCGTACATCTGCTGGAACAGCCACTGGTTCCACTGGTAGTAGTCGGGGTCGGATGTGTGCAGCCGGCGCGACCAGTCGAACGAGACGCCGTAGGCGTGCATGCTCGTGACCTGCTGCTCGATGTTCTCGTACGTCCACTCGCGGGGGTCCGCCCCACGCTTGATGGCCGCGTTCTCGGCAGGCAGTCCGAAGGAGTCCCACCCGATCGGATGCAGTACGTTGTAGCCGCGATGGCGCCAGAACCGGGCGACGATGTCGCTGTAGAGGTAGTTCTCCGCGTGCCCCATGTGCAGGTCGCCCGACGGGTACGGGAACATCGCCAGCACGTACTTCCGCGGCCGCAGATCGCCTTCGTCGCCGGCGCGGAACGTATCGTTCTCGGCCCAGCGGGCCTGCCACTTCGCCTCGATGGCGTGCATGGTGCTGTCTTGCTCAGGGGATGTCTCGTGCGACACTGCGAATAGGCCAATCGACATGGGTGAGGGGACGGCGCGCCGGCTTCACCCGGCACAGATACCCCAGGTTACTCCAGCGGCCGCGGGCTGGCGGATTCCGGATGTGGCCCAGGTCTCTCGTGCCCGTAGGCTGGGGATCGTGGGCTGGCTGAACGACGCACTCGACTGGATTCTCGACTCTGTCGCCGGGGTTGATCCGTGGTTGCGCGTGCTCATCGCGACCGTGGCGATCGCACTCGAGACGAGCGTTCTGATCGGCCTCATCGTGCCGGGCGACACCGTCGTGCTCGTGACCGCGACGGGCGTCACCACCGTCTCCGGCGGCATCATTCTCGGCGTGTGCGTCGTGGCGGGCGCGATCGCCGGAGAATCCCTCGGCTTCGTGATCGGCCGCTGGGTCGGCCCGCACCTGCGCGCCTCGCGCATGGGCAGGTGGATCGGCGAGAAGAACTGGCAGCGCGCCGAGAACTACCTGCGCCGCCGAGGCGGGATCGCGATCTTCCTCTCCCGCTTCCTGCCGGTGATGCATTCCCTCGTCCCGCTCACGGTGGGCATGTCCGGCTACGGCTATCGACGCTTCATCGCGTGGACGCTTCCGGCCTGCGTGCTCTGGTCCGGTCTGTACATCGGCATCGCCGCCGGTGCCGCCGGCACGTACCGCGAGCTCGGCGAACAGCTCGGCAGCAACGCCCACTGGGTCGGTTACATCTTCGTCGGCATCATGCTGGCGTTCCTCCTGATCGTCTGGGGCGTCAAGCACCTGCTGCAGCGCGCAGAACTGCGCCATATGGAAGAGACTCCGGATGAGGCCACGACCGACGGCGCGTCAGAGCGCATCGAAGCAGATGACGAGCAGAGCTCCTCGATGAGCGACCATCGCCGAGACGAGGGCAGCGCGTGAGCCGCAGACGCCCCAAGAAGGACCGCCCGCGGCTGGTTGCGCGGCTGGAGGCCCGCATCCACGGGTGGCGCGAGCGCCGCGCACGTCGCGCCGGTCTGCGCCCCACCCTGGTGCCGTTCGCGGGCTACGGCGGCAGCGGCTGGGTGCGCGTGCTCGGCAGGGTGCTGATCCTGCCGCCGACCACCAAGCGGCGCAGCCGTCGCGGCGAGACGCCGACGGCGAGAGGGTGGCGCTCGTTCCTCGGAATCCCTGTGGGCTACGCGCCCGTCACCGTCACGGTGAACGGCCGCGCCCATCCGATGGCGGCGGATCGAGGCGGCGTCGTCGACGTGCGCATCGAAGCGGAGCTCGAGCCCGGATGGCAGACCGTCCGACTCTCCGTCGAGAACGGCGACGAGGTCGAGGCGCGCGTATTCATCGTCGACCCGGATGTGCGCTTCGGCATCGTCAGCGACGTCGACGACACCGTCATGGTCACGGCTCTGCCGCGACCCTTCCTCGCGGCGTGGAACTCGTTCGTGCGCCACGAGCATGCGCGCCAACCCGTGCCGGGCATGGCGGTGCTGCTCGAGCGACTGGCGCGTACGCATCAGGGAGCGCCGGTCATCTATCTGTCCACCGGTGCGTGGAACGTCGCACCGACGCTGACGCGGTTCATGGAGCGGCACCTGTTCCCGGCCGGCGCCATGCTGCTCACCGACTGGGGTCCGACCCACGACAGGTGGTTCAGGAGCGGCCGCGATCACAAGCGCACCAATCTGCACCGCCTTGCCGAAGAGTTCCCCGACATCCGGTGGCTGCTCATCGGCGATGACGGTCAGCACGACGACGAGATCTACACGAACTTCACAACGGAGCATTCCTCATCTGTGGCCGGGGTCGCGATCCGGCGCCTCTCCCCCGCCCAGGCGGTGCTCGCCGGTGGGCGCACTGTGGTCGATGATCACGAGGCGAGCGAGGTTCCGTGGGTCACGGAGGACGACGGTGCGGGGCTCGCCATGCGCCTCGAAGACGTCGGCATTCTCGACCGCGGAGCCTGACGCCGACTGCAACAGCCTCTGAGCTCGTAGTCTGGACGACATGGACGACGATGAGCGACCGCGCACCCCGTACGCTCCCCACGCCGATCCGCATCCGTGGCGGCGCTTCGTGGCTGTCGGTGATTCGTTCACTGAGGGCATCGGAGATCCGCTGCCCTCTTCGGGCAGCGAGGAGCCAGGCCACCGCGGCTGGGCAGATCGAGTCGCGGAGGTTCTCGCGGCGCAGACCGATGACTTCGCCTACGCGAATCTCGCCGTCCGCGGCAAGCTCATTCGGCAGATCGCCGCCGACCAGGTCGACCACGCACTGGAGCTCCGACCCGACCTGATCACTTTCTGCGCGGGCGGGAACGACGTGCTGCGCCCTGGGACGGATCCCGACGCGATCGCCGACATCTTCGCAGAACAGGTGCGCAAACTTTCGAGCGCCGGAGCGGCCCTCGTGGTGTTCACCGGGTTCGACGTGGGCTGGAATCCGGTGTTCCGACCGCTGCGGGGCAAGATCGCGATCTACAACGAGAACATGCGCGCCGTCGCTGAGGAGTACGACGCGATCGTCGCCGATATGTGGGCGCTGAAGTCGATTCAGGCTCCCGGGTTCTGGTCGCCGGACCGTCTGCACATGAACGCCCTCGGCCACCACGAGGTGGCGAGGATGGCGCTGCGCGCGCTGAACGTGCCGAACGAACTGCAGCCGATGCAACCCGAGCACGCACCGGGCAGAAGCTGGCGGGACGCCCGCAAGGACGACCTGGTGTGGGCCCGGGAGTACTTCGTGCCGTGGGTGCTCCGGCGGCTGCACCACGAGTCGTCCGGCGACGGACGCACCTCGAAGCGCCCCGACCCGACCCCGATGCGCCGCCCTGACGACAACGCCTGAGCGCCCGCCACGGGCGCTACGAGCCCCGAACGCGTGTCGCGTAGAACGCCACTGCCGAGGCTGCCGCGACGTTGAGCGAGTCGACGCCGCCCATCATCGGGATCGTCACGCGCCGGTCGAGCGCCCTGTCCGTGCGAGGGGTGATGCCGTGCCCCTCGCTGCCGAACACGAGCGCCAGGTTCTCGTGGTCCTCAGCGACGAGCTCGTCCAGCGAGATCGCGCCTTCCCCCAGCGTCATCCCCGCCACGACGCAGCCGGCGTCCTTGAGCTCTTGGAGGCCTCCCGGCCAGTCGTCGATCCTCGTCCACGGCACCTGGAAGACCGTGCCCATCGAGACGCGCACGCTGCGCCGGTAGAGCGGATCGGCGCACCGCGGCGTCACCAGCACCGCGTCCACACCGAGCGCCGCGGCCGACCGGAACACCGCGCCGACGTTGGTGTGGTCGACCAAATCCTCGAGGATCACGATCCTGGCACCGCGCGGTTCCCCGTCACCCTGGCCCGCCGATCCGGTGCGTTCGGTGGCGTCGGCGAGCAGCTCGGCGACCGGGCGATCCGCCGGCCGGTTCATGGCGGCGAGCATGCCGCGATGCACGGTGTATCCGGTCACGCGCTCCGCCACGTCATCCGGCACGACATACACCGGCACCTCGTCGAGGGCGTGCTCGCCCAGGATGCGCTCGACATCGGTGAGCCACTTCTCGGCGGTCATCACCGAGCGCGGCGAGTGACCGGCTGAAAGGGCGCGCGCGAGCACCTTCGCCGACTCCGCCATGTAGAGGCCGTGCTCCGGCTCGAGCCTGCGACGCAGTGCGACATCCGTGAGACTGCGGTAGTCGGCGAGCAGCTCGCTGTCTTCGTGCACGCGCTGGATGTTCATCGCCTCAAGACTATGCCGCCGACATCGTGTGCCCTCCCCAGCGTCCGTGCACGTCGGAGCGGTCGTAGGATCGATGGGTGAGCTCCCTCCCCCAGGCACCGGACGACCTCGTCGCCGGAGCGGTCGACGTGCTGGCAGGGCGCAGGATCGTGGTGCTGACCGGCGCCGGGGTCTCGACCGACTCCGGCATCCCCGACTACCGCGGCCAGGGTGCTCCCACGCGCACACCGATGAAGTGGCAGACCTTCGCAGCCGACGAAGGCGCACGTCGCCGATACTGGATCGGCTCGCACCTCGGCTGGCGCTCGTTCACCTCGACGGAGCCGAACACCGGTCACCTCGCGATCGCGCGTCTGGAGCGGGCGGGCGTCGTCACCGGCGTGATCACCCAGAACGTCGACGGCCTGCACCTGCGCGCCGACAGCACCCGCGTCGTCGAGATGCACGGCACGATGCGCCGCGTGCTGTGTCTCGACTGCGGGCAGGTGTACGACCGGCGTGACGTCGCTGCGCGGATCGAGGCGGACAACCCGTGGATCGCCGTGCCGGAGAACGTGGCGCTCGGCCCGGACGGCGACGTCCTGCCCGAGACGACGGACGGGTTCGTCGTGCCCGACTGCACCGTGTGCGGCGGCATGCTCAAGCCCGACGTGGTGTTCTTCGGCGAGTTCATCCCCGCCGACCGCTTCCGCCTCGCCGAGCAGCTGGTCGCGGGCGCCGATGCGCTCCTCGTGGCCGGCTCATCGCTCGTGGTCAACTCCGGTCAGCGCATCATCGAGCGCGCCAGGCGCCGGCAGCAGCCGATCGTGATCGTCAACCGCGGCGAAACACGCGGGGACCGACGCGCAACCGTGAAGATCGATGCCGGCACCAGCGAGGTCCTCATGCGGCTGGCCGAGGAGCTCCCGCCGCTGCTGCCCTAGCTCCGCCGACCGGCAGGTCGTCCCAGCCGAGGCACGGGCCGCAGCGATTAGGGTGGGCTGGTGACCACGATTGCGCTCGTTCGACATGGCCAGACCGATTGGAACCTCGCGGGGCGCATCCAGGGGTCATCCGACATTCCGCTCAACGACACCGGTCGGGACCAGGCGCGCGACGCCGGCCGCAGGCTCTCCGGCCGCGGCTTCAGCAAGGTCGTCTCCAGCACGCTGGGGCGGGCCGTCGAAACGGCGCAGCTCATCGCGGACCAGCTGGGCCTGACGGGCCCGGATGAGCGGATTCCCGATCTCGTCGAGCGCGCGTACGGGTCGGCGGAGGGCGTGCCGGGTGAGGACCTGCCGCTGCTGTACCCCCACGGGGTGCCGGATGCCGAAGCCGAGCCCGAGGTCGTCGCCCGCACCCGTCGCGCCATGATCGACCTCGCGACCCGGTTCCCTGACGACCGGACCGCCGCAGCGACGCACGGCGGGGTGATCGGCCGCCTGCTGCGGGACCTGCCGAGCAGCGACTTCCCGTCACGCGACCATCAGCGCGTCCTCAACGGTTCGGCGTGGATCTTCGAAGTCGACGGCGACGACATCCGGTTCGTCGAGGAGCTCTCGCCCACGGCGGAGCAGTGATTTCCACATTCTGCCCTCGGTGAAACGCCGTTCTTCGATGCACGCGCACTCGAACGCATAACGACTGAGCATCCTGCACGAAATCGACAGCGCCACGCTGATATCTTTTCAGCATGCCGACCCTTGACCACGTCGACCTCGAACTCATCGCGGCCCTCGCCGACGATCCGCGGACGACGGTGGTCTCGCTCGCTGAGCGGCTGCACCTGTCACGCAACACGGTGCAGGCCCGGATGGCCCGTCTCGACGGGTCAGGCGTGTTCCGGTCGTTCGAGCGTTCACTCTCCACCGCGGCGCTCGGCTTCCCCCTCGAGGCCTACATCGCGGTGGGCGTGCACCAGGCGAAGCTGCCGCAGATCACGACGGAGATGGCGCGGATCCCGGAGATCGTGCAGGCGCACGGCATGAGCGGGCAGACCGATCTGATGACCTTCGTCGCCTGCCGCGACGCGCGTCACCTGTTCGACGTCGATGCGCGCATCCTCAGCATCGAGGGCGTCGACCGCACCGAGACGTCGCTGGTGATGAGCGAGGCTGTTCCCTACCGCGTCTCCGGTCTCATGGGGCTCGCCAAGCGCAACAACTGACCGGCCGCGCCTCAGCCGGTCAGGAACGACCGGATGGCGTCGGCCGCCTCGCTCGGCTTCTCGTAGTGGATGAGGTGCCCGACTCCGCTGAGCTCGACCAGCGTCGCGCGAGGGAACTCATCGCGCAGCACGCGCTCCGCCTCGATGTGCGTGATGTCGTCGCGATCGGCGGCGATCATCAGGGTCGGCACATCGATGCGCGAGGCGTACTCCGTCACATCGTGCGACACGCTGGCGACGAACGCCTCGCGCAGCACGTCTCGATCGCTGAAGCCGGAGAAGTAGCGATCGTGCTGGTCGTGCACGAACGCGCGCATGCGCTTGTCCCGCGATTTCACCATGGCCAGGCTCATCACCCGCACGACGATGCGTGTGCGCAGCAGCCACGTGCCGATGCGCCGCGGCAGACGGGCGCCGAGCCAGTAGTACAGCACAGCCAGTCGGGTGAACACGCCGCGCGGCCCTTCCAGCGCTGGCGCGCCGATCGGGTTGACCAGGATCAGCTGCGGCGTGCTCAGACCGCCGGCGACGGCCGCAGAGACGATGATCGAGCCGAAGGAGTGGCCCAGGACGGTGGCGCCCGGAGCGACCGACCGGATGAACTCGGTGACGAAGCGGGCGTAGCCGTCGAGATCGTGCGCGTGCCGTTCCATCGGCGGCGTGGCACCGAACCCCGGCAGGTCGGGCATGAGCACCCGCGCCTCGGGCAGGTGCGCGACGACCGGCTCGAGACCGTGATGGTCGCCGCGGAAGCCGTGCACCGCGACGATCGTCTCCGTGGCATCCGCCGGACCGTACTCCCAGTACGCCGCGCGCGTGCCGCAGACGTCGATCTCCCGCCTGCGAGCGGCGGCCATAGCGTCCTCGAGCAGCTGGGCGTACGGCGCGTCACTCACATCACAACTCTAGTAGCCGCTCCTCCCGCGCTCCGGCCCTCTGCCGTCTCGCGCGGAGATGCCGAACGGCTCGCGTCGCCCCGGACGACGCCGATCAAGCCCGCGGCCCGATCCACAGGCGCGCAAGCCGCGGGCCGTGCACCGCGCGGCGCGGCGGGGTGATTTCCCGCGGCAGGCGACCTATCGTTGCCGCATGAGCGTCCGCTGGCCCGATCCCCCGCCGCTGTTCGATCTGACGGACGTGGAACGACCCTCCGGCTCGCAGCCCACGGCCACAGCACGTGCTGCCCCGGCGTCGGTCGCACAAGCGCCCCCTCACGCGCCCGATTCCACAGCAGCTGCCTCAGCATCCACGCCGCAGGCGGCTTCGCCGGTCGGCCCCAGCACGACGGACTCGTCGGCGGACCTGCTCCCCGACATGGATTCGACCGGGCCGCTGCTGGGGAGCGTCGCGGTATTCGACCTGGAGACGACAGGCGTCGACGTCGAGAACGACAGGATCGTGACAGCGTTCGTCGGCGTCGTCGATGCCGACGGCCAGGTCGGACGCACCTCGAGCTGGATCGCCGATCCGGGAATCGAGATTCCGGATGCCGCTGCCGCCGTCCACGGCATCAGCACGGAACGCGCCAGAACGGAGGGGCGCCCCGCCGGCGACGTCGTCGCAGAGATCGTCGAGACCCTGCGCCTGCTGCTCGCCGAGAACATTCCGGTTGTGGCATACAACGCGGCATTCGACCTTTCCCTGCTTCGACATGAGGCGGCACGGCATGCGCTGCCGCCCCTGGACGCCCCTCGCCCGATCATCGACCCGTTCGTCGTCGACAAAGCGGTGGACCGGTATCGCAAGGGCAAGCGCACGCTCGATCGCGCGGCGGAGCACTACGGCGTCGCACTCGACGACGCCCATGAGGCATCAGCCGACGCGATCGCAGCGGGCCGGATCGCGATCGCCATCGCAGAGCGCTTCGCCGATGAGCTCCCCGACACTCTCGACGCCCTGCACGATCAGCAGATCGTATGGGCCCGCGAACAGGCAGAGAGCCTCACGGAGTATCTCGTCAGGGTGGGCCGATTGGAGCCGTCGGACGCCCTCGACGGCACGTGGCCCGTCCGCTGAGGCGGCTCTTCGGGTATATTCACCGGCTATGTCCACCGGTCCGCTCTCCAGCGTGCAGCTCGCGCACATCGCCCGCGAGCACTACGTGCGGCGCAAGTCGCGCATTCAGATCGCTGAGGAGACCGGCCTGAGCCGATTCAAGATCGGCCGGATGCTCGATGAGGCGGTCGAACGCGGCATCATCCGGTTCGAGATCGTCGCGTCGCCCGGAGTCGACGTCGAACTGTCAGGTCGACTGGCCGCCCACTACGGCTTGGAGCACGCCGTCGTGTTCGAACAGTCCGCCGACACCGATGCCGACGCGCAGCTGGGCCTGGGCGCTGCGGCGGCCACGATGGTCGAGGAGCTGGTGCGTCCGGACGACGTGCTCGGGCTCACCTCCGGCAGAACGCTGAACGTGATGGCGAGCAAGCTCACGCACCTGCCGTGCCGTGATGTCGTCCAGCTCGCAGGTATCGCGGGTCCGATCCTCGAGAGCGGCCTCGAAGTCATCCGGTCGCTGGCGGCACTGCCCGACGTACGCCCGTGGCCGATCTATGCCTCCTTGGTCATGAGCGACACGGAGGCTGCACAGGGCGTGCGGCGACAGCCGGGCGCCCGCGCTGCGATCGATCAGTTCGGAAAGGTCACGGTCGCCCTCTGCGCCGTCGGCTCGTGGGACCCGCCGAACTCGCTGATGATGATCAACCCCGCCGTCACCGACGAGGACCGACGCCGACTGCGCGCCCGCGGTGTGGCAGCAGAGGTGGCGTCCACGCTGATCGCCGAGGACGGCGAGATCCTGCACGACCTCGACGCGCGCTGCATCGCCATCTCCGATCGGCAGCTGCGCGCCGTCCGTTCCCGCGTGGCGATCGCAGGCGGCCCGTCGAAGACTCGCGCGCTGCGCGCCGTGCTGCGTTCCGGACTGATGACCGCCGCCATCACCGACACGTTCACGGCGTACCGCCTGCTCGAGCAGTAGCACTCACGTTCGCCGCGCTCACGTGAGCAACGACGGCACCTCGCAACCTCGACGTGCACACTTGAGCAGCACATTCGCATTCTGAGCAGACGGCGGTCTATCGTCGGATCATCCGCCGCCCGTCAGCGGTCCCCGGATCCCTCCCATCGACGAAGGAGCACGCGATGAAGCGTTCACTGACCATCCGCCTTGCCACCGCCGCTGTTGCCGCCGGCACGGCCGTCTCACTCGCCGGCTGCGGCGCGGGCGACCCGAGCGCAGGAGCTGACACGATCACCGTCGGCGTCTCGGTGTACGACATGTCGTCGTTCATCACCCAGGGCAGGGAGGGCATGGAGCGCTACGCCGAGGCCAACGACATCGACCTGCAGTGGAACTCCGCGGGCAACGACGTGACGGCGCAGGCCGACCAGGTCGACCAGTACGTCAGCGCCGGCGTCGACGCGATCATCATCGTTCCGGTGCAGGCCGACACGCTCGAGCCGCAGGTCGCCGCGGCGCAGGGAGCGGACATTCCCGTGATCGCGGTGAACACTGCGCTGACGGGCGTCGACGTCGACGCGAGCGTGCAGCCGGATGATGTCGCCGCTGGCGCGCAGGAGGCACAGATGATGGTCGACGAGCTCGGCGGCGAGGGCAATGTCGTGATCTTCCAGGGACCGCTCGGCTCCTCCCCGGAGATCAACCGCGGCGCCGGCATCGACAGCGTCCTCGAGGAGAACCCCGGCATCGAGGTGCTGGCCAAGGACACGGCGAACTGGAACCGCGCTGAGGCGGTCAACAAGATGGGCAACTGGATCTCCGCCTTCGGCGACGACATCGACGGTGTCATCTCACAGAACGACGACATGGGCCTCGGCGCGCTGCAGGCACTGAAGGAGGCCGGAATCGACGACGTGCCGATCGTCGGCATCGACGGAATCGAAGACGGCCTGCGCGCTGTGGAGAGCGGCGACTTCATCGGCACCTCGTTGCAGCACGGCACTGTCGAGCTCGCATCAGGTCTCGCCGTCGCCGCCGGTCTGGTTCGCGGCGAGGACGTTCCCCTCGAGCCCGTCTACACGATGCCCGCGGTCACCGCCGACAACGTCGAAGACACCATGAAGAACGTCGTCACGGAGCGCGACCCCTTCCTCGAGAACCTGCCGACGCTGATCGACGAGAACCTCGCGGCGGAGAACATCGCGTACGAGGGCCTCGAGGGACAGGAGCGCTGATCCGATGACCACCATCTTCAACGACCCGGCGGAGTTCGCCGAGGATCAGCTCGAGGGCTTCGTGTCGCTCTACGCCGATCGCCTCACGGGCGTTCCGGGCGGGGTGGTCGCGCACCGCGGCGACGACCCGATCGTCGCGGTGGTCGTCGGAGGCGGATCCGGCCACTACCCGGCGTTCGCCGGTCTCGTCGGTCCCGGGTTCGCATCGGGCGCCGTGGTCGGCAACATCTTCACCTCGCCGTCCGCCGCGCAGGTGTACTCGGTGGCCAAGGCCGCAGACCAGGGCCGCGGCGTGATCCTCACCTTCGGCAACTACGCGGGCGATGTGATGAACTTCGGCATCGCAGCGGAGCGTCTGCGCCGCGAGGACATCGACGCGCGCATCGTGCTCGTCACGGACGATGTCGCATCGTCGCCGAAGGAATCGGAGCGCCGGGGCATCGCCGGTGACTTCACCGTGTTCAAGTCCCTCGGTGCCGCAGCCGCGGCCGGACACGACATCGATGAGGTCGAGCGCATCGGCCGCGCCGCGAACGCCGCCACGCGCTCCTTCGGCGTCGCCTTCTCCGGATGCACGATGCCGGGTGCCGCGGAGCCGCTGTTCCGTGTGCCGGAGCGCCAGATGGGCGTCGGCCTCGGCATCCACGGCGAACCGGGCATCCGTGACGAGCCCGTCGCGACCGCACGCGAGCTCGCCGGACTGCTCGTCGACGGGCTGCTCGCCGACCGGCCGTCCGACGGCGGGAACAGGGTCGCCGCGATCGTCAACGGTCTCGGCACCACGAAGTACGAAGAGCTGTTCCTGCTGTGGAACGAGATCCGGCCGCTGCTGGCGGATGCGGGTCTCGAACCGGTTGAGCCTGAGGTGGGCGAACTCGTCACCAGCCTCGACATGGGCGGGTGCTCGCTCACGCTGATGTGGCTCGATGACGACCTCGAGCACGCATGGCACGCCGACGCATATGCTCCGGGCTACCGGAAGCAGGCATCTCCCCTGGCTGCCCTGGTTCCCGCCGCACGCACTTCCGGCGCCGACGACGACGAGCTCGCACCGACACCGACTCCTGCGGCGGCACGGCTCTCGCCGCTGACCGCCGAGGCCCTGCGCATCATCCGCGACGTCCTCGTCGAGGCCGAGGATGAGCTCGGGCGTATCGATGCGATCGCCGGCGACGGCGATCACGGCCGCGGCATGGTCAAGGGCGCGCAGGCGGCCGTCGCCGCGACGGAACGCCTCGAAGAGTCGGGCCCCGGATGGGCGCTGCTGCAGGCGGGCCGTGCGTGGGCCGCCGCGGCCGGCGGCACATCGGGCGTGCTGTGGGGTGCCGCGCTCGAAGCAGCGGGGCGGGCGCTCGGCGACGACCGCGACGCCTACGCGCCGGATGACGCCGTGCGCGCCGTCGATGCCTTCGTCGACGCGATGCTCGACCTGGGTCGCGCGGAGATCGGCGACAAGACGATCATCGATGCCGCGCTGCCGTTCCGCGAGGCACTGCGCGAGGGCATCGCAGACGGCGTCGGTGCGGCGTGGGCCTCCGGTGCGGATGCCGCCGAGGCTGCCGCACGCGCCACCGCGGGCCTCACCCCGCGGAAGGGACGCGCCCGACCGCTCGCCGAGAAGAGCGTGGGCACGTCGGACCCCGGCGCGACCTCGTTCGCGCTGATCGTGAGCGCCCTGGCGCGATTCACGAACTGAACAATCAGGCCGCGACATTCGGAGCGGCCAAGGACCGAGAAGACAAGGACACGCAATGAGCGACTCACAGCTCCGCCTCGTCGTCGGCAGCGATGACGCCGGCTTCGACTACAAGGAGATCATCAAGGCCGACCTCGAGGCGGACGCCCGCGTCGTCTCGGTCGCCGACGTCGGCGTCGCCGCCGACGGGCACACCATGTACCCGCACGTCGCTGTGGAGGCGGCGCGCAAAGTCGCGAACGGCGAGGCGGACAGGGCGATCCTGATCTGCGGCACCGGCCTCGGCGTGGCCATCTCCGCCAACAAAGTTCAGGGCATCCGGGCCGTCACCGCCCACGATTCCTTCTCGGTTGAGCGTTCCGTGCTCTCCAACGATGCCCAGGTGCTCTGCATGGGGCAGCGCGTCATCGGCATCGAACTCGCCCGCCGTCTCGCAAAGGAATGGCTCGGCTACACCTTCGACCCGTCCAGCGCGTCGTACGAGAAGGTGTGCGCGATCACGGAGTACGAGAAGTGAGTGCCTTCACGGGCCGCATCGCGGTCGTCACGGGTGCCGCCAGCGGAATCGGGCTCACGGTCGCCGAGCACCTCGCCGAGCGCGGTGCGACGATCGTGGGCGTCGATGTCAACGACGGCGTAGGCGAGATCGTCCGCGACCTCCCCGGCGACGGTCACCACGGAATCGTCGCCGACCTGACGGACCCCGAGGCCGCCGCGCGCGTCTTCGACGAGGCGATCGACGCGGTCGGCACGCCGCACATCCTGGTGAACTCCGCGGGCGTCGCGCTGCTCGACAAGGCGCTCGATGTGCCGGCGTCGCGCTGGCAGCTGACCATGGACATCAATCTCTCCGGCACGTTCTACATGGCCCAGGCCGCGGGCCGTGTGATGACCGAGGCAGGCTACGGCCGCATCGTCAACCTCGCTTCGCAGGCGTCTGTGATCGGTCTCGACGAGCACGCCGCGTACTGCGCCAGCAAGGCAGCAGTCGTCGGCCTCACGCGCGTGCTCGCCCGCGAGTGGGCACGCGACGGCGTCACGGTGAACGCGGTCTCCCCCACCGTCGTCGAGACACCGCTGGGCAAGGCTGCGTGGGCCGGAGAGAAGGGCGAGCGCGCGAAGGCGGAGATTCCGGTCGGTCGCTTCGCCCAGCCCGAGGAGGTCGCAGGCCTGATCGCGTACCTCGCCAGCGACGAGGCTGCGATGGTCACCGGCACCAATGCGCTGATGGACGGTGGCTTCACCGCGATCTGATGTCCGCGATGCACGAAAAAGGCCCGCTTCATTCGAAGCGGGCCTTTTTCGTGCGACGGAATTACTTGCCGAAGCCCTTGAAGCGCTGGTTGAACTTCTCGACACGGCCGGCCGAGTCCATGATGCGCTGCTTGCCCGTGTAGAACGGGTGCGAAGCCGAGGAGATCTCGACGTCGATCACCGGGTACTCGGTGCCGTCGAGCTCGATCGTCTTGCTGCTCTTCGCGGTCGAGCGCGTCAGGAACGTGGTGCCCGAACCCAGGTCGCGGAAGACGACGGAGTTGTACTCGGGGTGGATGTCATGCTGCATGAGAAGTCCTTGCGGGAGTCGATGTGAGGAGGGAAGCACGGGCCGCGGCCCGCGGGCGCACCTCGAGCGCCAACGAGCAAGCTTACCAGAGCCGAGCAGGCGCCGCCTGAGCGGTTCGTCACCGATGCGGCGCAGAAAAGGCGGACAAGGAAGACGCAGATGAATGCGCCGACGAGGACGACGCAGTCAGCGCAGTGCCTGCGCGCCGTTCAGTAGGCGCGGGCGGCGTAGCGTCCGCCGGCCTCGGCCAACGCGATCTGCATGCCGAACGCTTCGGTGAGGTTCTCACGCGTGAGCGTCTCGGCGATCGGGCCGGCGGCGACGGTACGGCCCTCGCGCAGCAGCAGCACATGGGTGAATCCTGGCGGAATCTCCTCGACGTGGTGCGTGACCATCACCATCGCGGGCGTCAGCGGCGACTTGGCGAACGTCGAAAGCAGGCCCAGCAGCACCTCGCGGGACCCGAGGTCGAGGCTGGCGCTGGGCTCGTCGAGCAGGAGCAGCTCCGGATCGGTCATGATCGCTCGTGCGATCATGACCCGCTTGCGCTCGCCGTCGCTGAGCGTGCCGAACACGCGGTCGGCGAGATGATCGAGCGCCCAGTCGCGCAGCACCTCGCGGGCGCGCTCCTCGTCGATGCCCTCGTACTCCTCGTTCCAGCGCCCGAGCACCGAGTACGCCGCGGTCATGACGACGTTCAGCACCGTCTCATCTGCCGGTACGCGGCGTGCGAGGGACGACGAGGTGAACCCGATACGCGGGCGCAGCTCGAAGACGTTGGTCTTGCCGAGCGTCTCGCCGAGAATCGTGACGTCGCCCGAGGTGGGGTGCATGAAGGTGTCGGCGAGCTGCAGCAACGTGGTCTTGCCCGCACCATTCGGGCCGAGCACGACCCAGCGCTCGTCATCGTTCACCGACCAGTCGAGTTCATCGACGATGTTCCTTCCCCCGCGACGGACGACGACATCGGAGAACTCGAGCACGCTTGCCATGCCTTTCACCCTACCCGCGTGCCGGTAGGGTCTTTGTCTGTGACGACGCGCTTTCTGGTGGTTCTTGATGCCGATTCGACTCTCATCCGCAATGAGGTCATCGAACTGATCGCGGACGAGGCCGGTCGCGGCGCCGAGGTCGCCGCAGCGACCGAGGCGGCGATGCGCGGCGAGACCGATTTCGCGACGAGCCTGCGCTCCCGTGTGCAGGCCCTTGCCGGGGTGCCGACGCGCGCCTTCGAGCGGGTGCTCTCTCGCATCGAACCGACACCCGGCGTGCGGGAGCTGACCGCGGCGGTGCACGAGCGCGGCGGCGCCGTCGGCGTCGTCTCCGGCGGCTTCCACGAGATCCTCGATTCGCTCGCCCCGACGCTCGGCGTCGACGTGTGGCGGGCGAACCGCCTCGAAGTGCGCGACGGTGTGCTCACCGGGAACGTCTCCGGCGATATCGTCGACGCCGACGCCAAGGCGCATCATCTCGCCGAGTGGGCATCCGAGCGCGGCGTGCCGCTCACCCGCACGATCGCGATCGGCGACGGCGCCAACGATCTCAAGATGATCGCGGCAGCCGGCCTCGGTCTGGCCTTCAACGCCAAGCCCCGCGTGCGCGCCGAGGCCCCTCTCGTGATCGGCCCCGTCGACCTGCGCGAGGTCATCCCGCTCCTCCCCTGACGTCTGTCAGCGAGTCAGGCGTGACCGGCGCGCTCCATGGCGCGCAGCTCCTTCTTCAGGTCCTGCACCTCATCGCGCAGGCGGCCGGCGAGTTCGAATTTCAGCTCGCCGGCGGCCGTGAGCATCTGCTGCGTCAGGTCGGCGATCATCTGCTCGACCTGCTCGGCGCCCTCCGCCGCGATGCCTTCGCGCCTAGTAGGCGTCGGCGCTTTGCCCTTGCCGCTCGCACCGCCGCGCTTGGACAGCAGCTCAGCCGTGTCTGCCTCCTCACGTGTGAGCTGATCGGTGATGTCGGCGATCTTCTTCCGCAGCGGCTGCGGGTCGATGCCGTTCTCGAGGTTGTACGCCACCTGGATCTCGCGACGCCTGTCCGTCTCCTCGATCGCCTTGGTGAGCGAATCGGTCATCACGTCGGCGTACATGTGCACTTGGCCGGAGACGTTGCGCGCCGCGCGCCCGATCGTCTGGATCAGCGATGTGCTCGAGCGCAGGAACCCCTCCTTGTCGGCGTCGAGGATCGCCACGAGCGACACCTCGGGAAGGTCGAGCCCCTCACGCAGCAGGTTGATGCCGACGAGCACATCGAAGACTCCTTGGCGGAGCTCCGTCAGCAGCTCGACGCGGCGCAGCGTGTCGACGTCGGAATGCAGGTAGCGCACCCGCACGCCGTGCTCCTCGAGGAAGTCGGTCAGCTCCTCCGCCATCTTCTTCGTCAGCGTCGTCACGAGCACGCGCTCGTCTCGCTCCGAGCGCACCCTGATCTCTTCGAGCAGGTCGTCGATCTGCCCCTTCGACGGCTTCACCACGATCTCCGGATCGACCAGCCCGGTGGGGCGGATGATCTGTTCGACCACACCGTCTGCAATGCCCATCTCGTACTTTCCGGGCGTCGCCGAGAGGTACACGGCCTGTCCGATGCGCTCCTTGAATTCGTCCCACCGCAGCGGCCGGTTGTCGAGCGCGCTCGGCAGCCGGAAGCCGTGCTCGACGAGTGTGCGCTTGCGCGAAGCGTCGCCTTCGTACATGGCGCCGATCTGAGGCACTGTCACGTGCGACTCGTCGATGACGAGCAGGAAGTCGTCGGGGAAGAAGTCAAGCAAAGTGTGCGGCGGTTCCCCCGCTTCGCGCTGATCGAGGTGCCTGGAGTAGTTCTCGATGCCGGAGCAGAACCCGATCTGCTGGAGCATCTCGAGATCGAACTGCGTGCGCATCTGCAGACGCTGCGCCTCGAGCAGCTTGTTCTGCGCGTTCAACTCTGCGAGCCGCTCGCGCAGCTCGTCTTCGATCGTCTTGATCGCGCGCTGGATGGTGTCTGTGCCCGCTGCGTAGTGCGTTGCGGGGAAGATCGCGACCGCATCGAGCCGGTCGATCACGTCGCCCGTCAGAGGGTGCAGCCGGTAGAGCGCCTCGATCTCGTCGCCGAACAGTTCGATCCGGATCGCATGCTCCTCGTACACGGGAATGATCTCGATCGTGTCGCCGCGCACACGGAAGTTTCCGCGGGAGAAGTCGACATCGTTGCGGTTGTACTGCATGGCGATGAAGTGCCGGATGATCGCATCACGGTCGTAGCGCTCGCCGACCTGCAGCGCAACGAGTGCACGCAGATACTCCTCGGGCGAACCCAGGCCGTAGATGCACGACACAGTGCTCACCACGACCGTGTCGCGTCTGCTGAGCAGCGAGTTCGTGGTCGAGTGTCGCAGTCGCTCGACCTCTGCGTTGACCGAGCTGTCCTTCTCGATGAAGGTATCGGTCTGCGGAACGTAGGCCTCAGGCTGGTAGTAGTCGTAGTACGACACGAAGTACTCGACCGCGTTGTTCGGCATCAGGTCGCGGAACTCATTCGCCAGCTGAGCCGCAAGCGTCTTGTTGTGCGAGAGCACCAGCGTCGGACGCTGCACCTGCTCGATCAGCCAGGCCGTCGTCGCAGACTTGCCTGTTCCGGTCGCGCCCAGCAGCACGACATCCGTCTCGCCCGCGTTGATGCGGGCGGCCAGCTCCGCAATCGCCTTGGGCTGATCACCGCTCGGCTCATACTCACTGACCACTTCGAAGGGGCGCACGCTCCGCGTCGTCTGCATGCTTCCAGGCTATGCCCCACCACCGACACTCGGCGCCGGGCCCGTATACGGGCCCGGCGCCGAGTGTCACTTCTGCGGGAGCTCCGGCTCCCCGAGCGTCAGCATCAGGCGGTTCGCCCAGTTGAAGAACCCGCCGGCAAGGATGACGTCGTACACCTCGTCGTCGCCCAGCCCCGCGTCCGCGAGAGCGTCGAGGGTCGACTCGTCGAACGCGCTCGGCGTCTCGGTGAGCGCGACGGTCGCATCGACGATCGCATCCCAGCGGGCATCCGTGCGGGCAGATACGCCATCGTCCAGCAGCCGCTGCACGTCGTCGGTGCGCTTCGCGTGGTGCGAGGCGAACCTGGCGTGCACGGAGGCGCAGTAGACGCATCCGTTCAGGCGCGACGCCGCCGCCGCCGCGATCTCGCGATCGGCGCGCGGGAGCCCCGCGGCCTTGTTGAAGAAGATGTCGAAGTCCGCCCGCGTGCGGTGTAGCAGCACTGCGGGATCGTGAGCGAGCAGGCGGAAGTACTCCTGTTTGGCGCGACCGCGCTGGATCATCGCCTCATACTGCTCTTCGGTGAGGTCGGCTTCCGCCACGGGCTCGAGCCACGACACCCAGCCGAGGATCTCCTGCGTGAACTCCTCTGGCACGTTCACGTCGCGCTGCGGCGCCAGCTGCTCGCTCATGCTTCCTCCCCTTCCTGAGCCGCGGCAGTCGCCGCAGCCAGCCGGTCTGCATCGATGTCGGACACGCTCACGCCGCGGCGGCCGAGCACGGCCAGACCGTGCACGAGCCGGATCTGGAAGGCGAGGAAGGCGATCAGCTGCGACAGCGTGACGGCGCCCGTCGTCGTCCATCCGGCGTCGAGGAGCGCCTGCAGGTGCTCTCGCTTCGCGTCGCGCGGGTGGAACGTCAGCAGGTGCGCGTGCTCGAGCGCTGCGCTGAGCCTCTCCCCCATCGCCGCGCGGTCGGCGACGCGATAGGTGGGGCCCTCGACCGACTCGTCGGCCAGCGGTCCGTCGAACCCGCCGTACGGCCCCTCCGCCTCACCGTCGTCCGACGCGCCCGCCACTGCTTCTGCGAGCTCCTCGTCCTGTTCGGAGAGCAGATCGCCGTAGTGCTCCGCCACCGCCGACTGACGATGCAGCAGCGCGACGAACAGGCCGACGGCGCGCCGCTCGGCGAGGCTCGCATGCGTCTCGTCGACGCCGACGAACAGCGCCTCGTACGCCGCTTGGGCGTTGCGCCTGGCTTCCGGCCTGCGCGCACGGAGCGCGTCGAGTGCGTCCCCTGGGCGCACGCCGACGATGGAATCGACCACGTCAGTCATCGATCGTCCTTTCTCTGCGGTCGTGAATCATCCGGATCCTGTTCCTCAGCACTCTGACCGAGATAGGCCTCCCGGATCTCCGGATCGGCGAGCAGCTCGCGCGCCGATCCCTCCAGCCTGACGACGCCGTTGACCAGAACGTAGCCGCGGTGCGCGATCGACAGCGCCAGCTCGGCCGCCTGCTCGACCATGAAGACGGCGACGCCGAGCTCCCGGTTGATGCGCTGGATCGACTCGAGCACCTGGTCGACCACGATGGGCGCCAGGCCCATGGTCGGCTCGTCCATGCAGATCAGCCGCGGCTTCGACATCAGCGCCCTCGCGAACGCGAGCATCTGCTGTTCGCCGCCTGACATGGTGCCCGCCATCTGGCGCCGCCGCTGCGCGAGCTTGGGGAACATCTCGTACTGCGTCTCCAGGTCGGCCTTCAGGTCCGCACCGCCGCGCCTGGTGTAGGCGCCCACGAGCAGGTTCTCCTCGATCGACATCTCGGGAAACACCCGCCGCGCCTCTGGCACGCTGGCGATGCCTGTGCGCACGACTTCGGCCGTCGAGGACTTCGTGATGCTGCGACCGTCGAACCGGATGTCGCCTGAGCGAACGTCGACGAGGCGGAGGATCGTCTTCATCGTCGTGGACTTGCCTGACGCATTGCCTCCGAGGAGAGAGACGATCTCTCCCTCGCCGATCGTGTAGCTGACGTTCTGCAGGGCGTGGAACTCGCCGTAGTAGACATCGACGTTCTGAACGTCCAGAAGCGTGTTCATCGTGCCTCGCCTTCGTCATCGAGCACGGCCGAGGCGACGTCGTGCGTGCGTGCGGCGATGGTGCCGCGCCGCTTGCCCAGGTACGCCTCGATCACACGCTCATCGTTCTGGATCTCGACAGGCGTGCCCTCGGCGATCACCTGGCCGCCGTCCATCACGATGATCCGATCCGATACGGACATCACCAGATCGAGCTTGTGCTCGACGAGCAGGATCGTCTGCCCCTGCGCCTTGAGATCGAGCAGCTGGTGCATGACCTCCTGGGTCTCCGCCGTGTTCATGCCGGCCGTCGGCTCGTCGAGGAGCAGCAGCTCCGGATCGGAGGCGAGCGCCCGCGCGATCTCGGTGCGCCTGCGGTTCGCATACGACAGCGTCCACGCCGGGTGATCGCGCCGCGGCAGCAGACGCTGGCCGAAGCGTTCGAGCTGCGTCTCGGCGCGCTGCTGCCGCTCGCGCTCCTCCCTGCGCTGCGCCGGCGTGCCCACGATCGCCAGCACGGTCTCGACGACGAGCGCCGCCCACCGGATGATCGGCATCCGGCGCAGCGGTTTCAGCGGTGCCGTCGCGCGTGCGAGCGGCGCCTGACCGATCAGCACATTCTCCTCGACTGTGGCGTTGGCGAACACACGGCCGTTCTGGAAGGTGCGGCGCAGCCCCTCGCCCGCGATCCGGTCGGCGCTCAGACCAGCGAGGTCGCGGCCGCGGAATCGGATGGCACCGCCGTCGGGCTTCAGCTCGCCGCTGAGCAGGTTGATCGTCGTCGTCTTGCCCGATCCGTTCGGGCCGATGATGCTGACCACCTCGCCCTCGTCGACGTGGAAGGAGGATTCGTCCACGGCTCTGAGCGCGCCGAAACGGCGGGTCAGACCTGACACCTCGAGGATCCGGGTCATCGCTCGCTCCCCTTCTCGGCGGGCTCCGCGTCGCCCGAGGCACTGAGGGTTCCCACGGTATGGGACGACGCCGTCGCGGCGACGTGGGCGTTCGGGTCGGATCGGCGCGCGCGGAGACGCTCGAGCCAGCGCGGAACCGTCCAGAGCCCCTCGGGACGGAACCGGACGAGCAGGAGCAGGATCACGCCGTAGATCACCAGGCGCCATTCCGCACTGAAGCGGAACACTTCCAGCCCTCCGACGAGGATCACCGATCCGACGATCGCGCCGAACGGCCGCAGCATCGAGCCGAGCACGGCGATCGTGACGATCTGGAACGACAGCATCGGGTCGAAGATGCGCGGCTCGAGGTAGCCGTACTGTCCTGCCCAGTACGCGCCGGCGACGCCGGCGATGAAGCCTCCGACGCCGAAGGCGAGCGACTTGTACTGCGGAGCCGCGATGCCCGCCGATCGCGCGGCGACCTCGTCGTCGCGGATCGCCCGCCAGTAGCGGCCGATGTGCGAGCCTCCGAGGCGCCATACGATCAGCACCAGCGCGAGCAGCAGCACGAGGCCGATGGCGTAGATCTCGCTGGTCGAGGTGAGCTCGTAGCCGAACACGTCCATGAACGGGATCAGTGAGATCCCGGATCCGCCGCCGGTGAGCGGTTCGGCGAACAGGATGAGCGCCGAGATCCCCGCGCCCGTGGCGAGCGTGGCGATCGCCGGATAGTGGCCGGACAGGCGCCAGCTCGGCGCTGCGAGCAGTGATACCAGTACCGCGGAGATGAGACCGGCGAGGATGACCACCACGAGGAACGGAAGTCCGGCGCTCTTCATCAGCAGCGCGGCCGCGTAGGCACCGATCGCGACGGCACCGGCCTGCCCGAGGGAGAGCTGGCCGGCCGCTCCGCCGATGACCGTCATCGACAGCGCGATCATCGAGAACGCGATCACCTGGATGCCCACCTGAGTGGTGTAGCCGGAGAAGATCCCTGGAATGATCGGCAGCGCGGCGAGCACGACGAGGATCGCGATCTGCCACCATCGCATCACGATCGCGCGCCCCTGCGAGAAGAAGGTTCCGGTGAGCGGTTCTCGTTTCACGGTCTTCTTGCCGAAGATGCCCTCTGGGCGGATCCAGAGCACGAGAAGCAGCGCACCGAAGGTGATCAGCTGACGCACGGAGTCGCCCCAGAAGCTCACGCCGATCGCCTCGAGCACGCCGAGGATCCAGCCGCCCACCACGGCACCGAGCAGCGAGCCGAGCCCTCCGAGCGTCGCCGCGGCGATGCCGGCGATGCCGATCTGGAAGCCCTGCGTGGGGGCGATCGTGCCGAAGTACGCCGCGACGAGAACACCCGCGAGACCACCGAGGGCTGAGGCGACGATGAAGGCCAACGCCTGCACGCGACGGACGGGAACCCCCATCTGCGCGGCCGCATCGCGATCCTGGCTCGTGGCGCGCACCGCACGGCCCAGCTTGGTGAACCGGAGCACGAGTGAGAGCGCCACCATCAGGATGATCCCTGTGGCCAGGATGATCACATCGATCAGTCCGATCGAGATGCCGCCCACCTGGAGCCTGACATCCGGCAGTCCGGTCTCGAATGGGCGCACCTGCGGCCCGAAGACGACCTGCACGAGGTTGTCCAGGATGATCATCACCGCGATCGTCGACAGCACGGCCGCGATGGGCGCGCGCCCCGCGAACGGGCGCACCGCGACGAGGTTGATCACCCAGCCGAGCGCACCGGTCACGACGATCGCAGCGAGCGCGGCGGCCCACAGCGGCATGCCCATGGTCGTGGTGACCCACCAGCCCACCATCGCACCGACGGCGAACAGCGAGCCCTGTGCGAAGTTGACGACGTTCGCAACGCCGATCACCAGCGACAGCCCGAGCGCGACGAGCGCATAGGCGTTGCCGTTGATGAGCCCGGCGACGAGTGTGTCGAGCATGCGTCAGTTCAGGTCGTCGGTCTGAACGAAGTCGCCGTCCTGCACCTGGAGCCAGGTGAAGGTCGGGTCGTCGATGCGGCGCTCGTCGTTGAACGTGGTCGGGCCGAAGATGACCGAGGGGATGTCGCTTCCGTCGGCGAGGGCGTTGCGGAGGCCGTCGCGATCCGGTGTCTCCGCATTCTCTGCGGCCCAGGCGAGCTGCTTCACGCCGTCGTAGGCGTAGGCGGCGAACGAGTTGGGGTCGTAGCCGAACTCGTCGTTGAACCTGGTCACGAAATCGGTCACGGCCGGGTCATCGGCGCCGGGGAAGAAGACCGTGTTGAGGTAGACGTCCTCGACGGCCTCCCCGCCGAGGTCGAGCAGCTCCGGCGAGTAGTTGGAGCTCACCGCGACCTCCGGAACGTCGAGCCCCACCTGGTCTGCCTGCTTGGCCAGCAGTGCCGTCGACGAGTAGTACGTGTAGTAGAGCACCACGTCCGCGCCCGCGTCGCGCGCCTCGATGAGCTGGGGACGGAAGTCCGTCGACTCCTCCTCGACGCCCGTCGAGTACACGAGGTTGTTGCCGTCCTCAGCGATCTGGTCCTCGATCACGTCGAATGCCGTCGTGCCCCAGTCGGTGTTCAGGTAGAACACCGCGATGTTCTCGCCGAGGGTGCCTGTCTTGGTGGCGACCTCGCGGCCCTCGACCTCCTGTGTGATCGAGGTGGCGAAGATGTAGTCACCGGTCGTGGTGAAGTCGGGGTGCGAGTTGGTGATGCCGAGCTGGGTCAGGCCGCCGCGCTGATACAGCGGGCTCGCAACCATCGACGTCGCCGACGAGAAGTCGCCCATCACGGCGAGGACGCTGTCATCGCTGACGAAGCGCTGCGCGATCGTGGTGGCCTGGCTGGCCTCGCCCTGGCTGTCCTCGAACTTGATCTCGACATCGCGACCGTTCACGCCGCCGTCGCCGTTGATCTCGTCGAGGGCGATCTGGAAGCCCTCCTGCCAGTTCTTGCCGTACTCGGCCTGGTTGCCCGTGAGCGGGCCCGAGGCACCGAGCACGATCGGGTCGTCGGAGGAACCGCCGGACGAGCCGTCGCCGGCAGCACAGGCCGTCGCGGCGAGGGCAGAGGCGGCGATTACGGCTGCGGCGGCCGCGCGGAAACGCTTCGTCATGATGGTCCTTCTTCGGGATCGGATGCCACGTCGTAGCTAAAGACGTAGGTACTATCTTCCCCCATGCGCTGGCTCGATGTCGCGGCGTGACGAAACACGACGACACGATCCGCGCGGTGCGCACCGACGCGCCAGGGCCGCGGGAGAATGGAGCGATGACCTCCAGCCGACCCGCCATCGCGATCGTCGGGGGCGGCCCCCGAGGCGTTCTCCTTCTCGACCGGATGGTCGCGAACCTCGGCGAGCTCGGCCCTCGACCGCTCGACGTGCACATCATCGACGACACGCAGATCGGCGCGGGCCGGGTGTGGCGCACCGATCAGACCCGCGAGCTG
Source organism: Frigoribacterium sp. JB110 (assembly GCF_900163665.1). GTDB lineage: Bacteria > Actinomycetota > Actinomycetes > Actinomycetales > Microbacteriaceae > Microbacterium. The sequence continues at coordinate 55,618 of NZ_FUIA01000003.1, read as the reverse complement.
TGCATGAACACCCTCGCCGATGCCGTCACACTCTTCACCGACGAGTCGGTGACGATGGCTGGTCCGGTCAGGCAGGGGCCCACGATGTACGAGTGGTGCCAGCTCGCGCTCTCACACGGGATGCCGGATGCCGTGCCGACCGACGAGGTCCGTCGCCGCATCGGCGGCGTCGATCCGGGGCGCGTGCGGGTGTTCGAGTCTCATCCGGTGCGCGAGGGCTTCGTCGAGGAGTACCGCGACGAGCTCGAGGCGCAGCGCCCGGAGTCGCACCCCAGCAGGCCCCTCTACGGCGAGTACATCCGCTGGTGCTGGGGGCGCGCCGTCGCCGCTGCCCCGAATGACGTGCGCGTGCACGAGCACACGGATCGAGTCACGGGCGTCTCTGAGCGGGGAGGCAGGCAGGTTCTCTCCCTCAGATCGGGTGAGCGGATCGAGGCGGACGCTGTCGTCGCCGCCACCGGATGGCTTCATTCTGCGCCCCCGTGGCACGAGGCGGAGCTGGCCGATGCGGTGACGGCGAGCCCCGCGCTGGTGTGGGTGCGGCAGGGAAGCCCCGTCGATCAGAACCTCGTCGAGGTGCCTGACGGCTCCGACGCGATCGTCCGCGGCGTCGGGATGGGCTTCTTCGATGCCATGGCGCTTCTCACGGTGGAGCGCGGCGGGCGCTTCGTCGCCGACGGCGAGATGCCGTGGGGGCTGCGGTACGAACCGTCTGGCAGAGAGCCCCGCCTGCTCGTCACCTCGAACCGTGGCGTGCCCTACCGCGCCAAGACCCTCTACGGCTCGCTGCCGCCGAAGGCCGAACTGCGCTACGCGCGAAGCGTCGACTGGTCGGCGCACCCGCGCCCGATCGACTTCGACCGCGAGCTGTGGCCTCTGATCGCCAAGGACGCCTACTGCGCCCACGGTACGACGCTCCATCGTGTGAAGCCGGGCGCCATCGACCTCGACGGCGCCCTCGCGGCGATCGACGGCGTCGACATCGCGGCAGGCAGCGGTCATCCGGATGCCGGCGATCCGGCCCGCTCCCCGATCGTGACCGCCCTCGCTGAGGCCGTCGCACCTTTCGTCCCGGATCCCGACGATCGCCTCGATCTCGGGGCGGTGATCTCCCCCGGCCACGACATCCGGTTCTCCGGGCCCGACGAGTTCGACGAATGGGCGACACGCTTCGTCGCGGACGACCTGCGCGAGGCCGAGCGAGGCGCGGACAGTCCGGTGAAGGCCGCCCTGTGGACCGTCGCGTCAGCGCGCGGCGTGGCTTACAGGGCAGGCGCGTTCGGCGGCTTCGACGCTGAGTCGCGCTGGGGCGGGCAGGCGCGGTTCCAGGCGATCGGCAACCACGCAGGCTCCGGGCCGCCGGCGTTCCGCAACCGTCAGCTGCTTGCGCTGCACGAGGCGGGGCTGGTGCGCTTCATCGGCCCGGCCGCCGGCATTGAGGCCGACGCCGACGGCTTCCGTGCGACATCCGCTGTGACCGGTGCCGATGTGACGGCGCCCGTGCTGATCGACGCTCTGATGCGGTTCCACGACGTCGGCCGCAGCGCCGACCCGCTCATCCGGTCGCTGAACGATGCGGGTCGCATCCGCCCCTTCGAGGTGTCGTCGCGCGACGGCGACGACGTAGCGACAGGCGGAGTCGACATCGACCCTGGCACGGGGCGGCTCATCCGCGCAGACGGCACGGTCGACCGAGCGTTCCATATCGCGGGCATTCCTGTCGACGAGACCATGCACGACGCGATCATCAGCCCCATGCCGGGCGCCGATGCGACGATGCTGCGTGAGACGGACCGCGTCGCCCGCAGCCTGCTGCGATCCGCCAGGGGCGGCTGACGTCCGGCGCGGCGGGACACGCTGGTGGTCGCCCCCGCTGCACAGCACTGCCGGAGCACAACGCAGTCGGTTCCGGATGTCCGAGTCGAGCGTACGCACGATTCCGGCGGTCGCACCGGGTGCGCGCAGACCGACTGCGTTGTGTTCGCCTTCAGCCCGTGACCCGCGCCCACAGGGCATCGGCACCGCGAATGGTGTCCTCGAGCGCGCCTGATGTGTCGATCACGACGTCGGCGATGGCACGGCGTTCGGCGTCGTCGACCTGATTGGCGATGCGCGCCCGCGCATCGGCTTCGCTCATGCCGCGTTCCGAGACGAGCCGTGCCGCCCGCTCGTCCGCAGGCGCGTCGGCGACCACGACGAGGTCCCACTCCCCCGTGCCGCGCGCCTCGGCCAGCAGCGGCACGTCATAGACGACCACGGCGTCCGGATCGGCGGCGAAGGCCTCCGCGAAGCGCCGCTGCGTCTCCTGCTTCACGGCGGGATGCACGATCGCGTTCAGCCGCGCGAGAGCATTCGGGTCGCCGAATACAACCGAGCCGAGCGCGGCGCGATCGAGGCCGCCGTCGGCAGCCACGACACCGGGGAACGCCTCGCCGATGGCGTGCGTGACCGGCGTGCCTGGCTGCTGCAGCTCGCGGACCGTCGCATCGGCGTCGACCACGACGGCACCGTGTTCGGCGAGCCTCCTCGCGATCGTCGACTTCCCCGACGCGATACCTCCGGTGAGCGCGATGAGCGGCATGATCCGAGTCTAGGCCGAGGCTGCGCCCTGTCGTCAGCCCTGATCGCCGTCGACGTACACCCAGCGACCCGCACGCCGGACGAAGCGCGAGTGCTCGCGCAGCTCACCTACACCGTTTTGGTTCTCGTATGCGGCGATGAAGTCCACCGTTCCGGTCTCGCCGTCATCGCTCGATCCGCTGATCGTCAGCCCCGTCCACCGGATGTCGGCGTCGAGGCCCACGTCGTCAGGACGCGTACGCGGATGCCAGGTGCGGGCGAGGTAGAACGGATCGCCCTTCGCGAAGGCCGAGTACCGCGACCGCATCAGCTTCTCCGGCGTCTGCGCGCTGCGCTTCCCCTCGTGCAGCGGGCCGCAGCAGTCCCGATAGGCTCCGCCGCCGCACGGACATGTCTCCATGCCGTCCATTGTGCCCCGACATCGCGGCGAGGTGCGCCCTCGTCATCCGTCGGTGCCCCGTTCGGGGCGCAGCATCCGGTCCGGCGCATAGCGCGCGAACGGATCATCACCTTGATCGAGTCCGGAATCCGCCGAGATCCGTTCGGCCGAGGCGTTCAGCGCTTTCGCGGTGGTCGTCGCACCCCAGCGACCGGTGTCGAGGCGGGTCTGGAGCGCGGTGAGCAGAGCCGCCACCTGTGCGTCGGCGTAGCCGCAGTGGCCCGGAACATCGATGAACGTCTGCCTCAGCAGCGGTGCGGCACCGGCGGACCTGACGCGGTCGGCGTAGGTGCCGGCCTGTGCCGCGGTCGGGGCCGTGTCGCCGGTCTGGTGCACGGTCAGTACGGGCCCGGAGATCTCACCGGTCGGCGTCGCATTCTGCCGCATGTACGCCACAGCACGCGGGTCGGCCGAGATGCGCTCCGCACGTGCGAGGGCGCCGAGGTCATCACGCAGCGACACCCCGGCCTCGCGGTACAGCTCCCGCACGAGGCGTGCGTTGCCGGAATGGATCAGCGAGCGGCCGTAGTCGACGCCGGTGTTCCACGAGAAGTTGCCGCCCGCCCGCTCCTCGAGCGGCTGCCGTGGCGATACGACACCCCATTGGAAGGCCGCGTAGAGCTGCTCCTGCTGCTCCCGGATGTCGTGCCTGCCCGGGCGCTCGTCATCCGGCTGCGTCCAGGTCGGAATCTGCGCGACGCTCGCGGCGAGCGCCAGCCTCGCTCGACCCTCTGACGTCGACTGCGCCCGCTCGATCGCGGCGGCGAACGCCGCCTGTCGCGCCGATTCGTCTTCGACGTGCACGAGTTCCATGGCATCGTCATCCGGAGCGATCAGCTCCTTGAACACGAAGGTGCCGTCGAGCGCGCCGTTGAGCATCGGCACCGCTCCTGCGACCGACCCGCACAGCGGCAGTGCGGCATCGAAGACGTCCGGATGAGCCTCCATGAGCGCCGCCGAGGTCAGACCGCCCATGGACTCGCCCCATGCGATCACATCATCCGCATCGCCGAGCCCGTCCTCGATCACGTCCACGAGTTCGCGCTGGTCCGACTGCAGATCCTCGACGCTCCAGCCGCCGGCGAGAGTGGAGGTGCCGGCGAGCGCATACCCCTCGTCGAGCGCCCAGTCCAGCAGCTCCTGGCTCGGCGCGGCGTCTGCGTTCGGCTGACCGCCGCCCCCATAGCCGGGACTCCAGACCAGCACGGTGCCGTTCCACGCCGCGGGCTCGTGCAGGACGTACGCGCCGCCGGAGCTGAGAACGCCCCTGATCGGTGCCGGATGAGCGAGGTCGGCCGCCGAGGCGGTGTTCGGTGCCGCCATGAGGGCGACTGCGAGCGCGAGCGCTCCGACGGAGCGCGCGATGGTCTGGTTCCTGGACATGCTCGTCCTTCCTGCGGCACGCAGCACCGCGCGCCGCCGAGTTCCGGCAGCCGCAGCCCTGCGGTGCCGGTGTGTGGGTGCTTCTGGTCAGGCGTTCAGCAGCGCGTCCGATGCTGCGAACGTGTGGTAGTCGACGTGCTGCGCGAGCAGGCTGTCGTGAGAGGCCAGGATGCGGCGCACGACCGATTGTGCCCGCCCGCCGAGGCTGTCGTAGACCGCCGAGCACACCTGTCTGGCCTCGTGGGAGGGGAAATCCGCTCCGAGCAGCTCCATCGGCAGCCGTGGATCGCTGCGGCGCAGCAGACGCCACTCGGTCATGATCGACGTCCGCACACGGAGGTCCTCTTCTTCGCTGTCGCCTGGCGTCTGATCGCCGTTGCGCAGACGGTCGGCGAGCGGACGCCAGCTCGCCGAGAAGGCACGGTAACCCGCAGCGAGATCGTCGAGGTCGTAGGCCGTGCGCACGGCGCGCAGGCTGATCGAGTCGGGAAGCCGTGCACCAGTGAAGACCGTGAGATGCTCTGGTCTCAGACCGATGATCTCGCCGCGCACACCGCGCAGCTCTTCGATGTGCTCCCCTGGGCGCGCCCAGAGCGCGTCGTAGAGGTTCCCGAACCGATGCCGACGCAGCTGTTCGCGCAGCATCCGCCGCATTCCCTGCTCGTCGTCCGGCAGGGAGTAGGCGACCAGCGTCCAGGTGCCGTCCCATCCGTGCAGGTGAGCGTCGGAGAACAGCGACATCACGTGGGCGTTCACCTGCTGGCGGCTCATCGGCGAGACGCCGTAGCTGGTGCTTCTCCCCTCCTTCACGCTCCGCAGGAACCCGCGGTGCGCAAGACGCTGAATGGCCGCTCGCGCACCGCTCGCCGTCACCCCGAACACGCCGAGCAGCTCCACGAGAGCGGCAGACGGAATCGGCTCGTCGCGCGCGAACCAGTAGTCGCCCAGCAGCACCGTCAGAAGCTGCTGCGACCGCGGCCCCTGTTGGAAGCGCGGCAGGAGCTGAACGGACGTCATGCCTCGATCCTGCCACCACGGCGTCACGCCTCGGCCTCAGCCGCGCCCTTCGATGGTGTCAGTCGCACCGGAACCGACCGCGGACCGTATTCGAGCCAGTTCATCATCACGACCTCGCCCGCCGGTTCGAACGACGTCGTGCGCTCAAGCAGGACCTGCAACGCGATAAGCAGCTCCATCCGGCCCATCGTCGCGGCCGGGCACTTGTGCGCTCCCTTGCCGAACGCAAGATGAGAGTTCCCCTTGCGGCGGAGCACGAACTCGTCCGGCGCATCGAAGACCTCCGGATCCCGATTCGCCGAGGGGAACACCAGCGCGATCGGCTCCCCTTCGCGCACCAGTCGACCGTTCACCTCGACATCGTGCTTGGCGGTGCGAGCGAAGACGCGGTAGGGCGCGTGCAGCCGAAGCAGCTCCTCGATCGCCGCCGGCAGGTCCTCGGGGTGAAGGCGCAGATGCTGCTGCAGCCCCTGGTCGCGGGCGAGATGCACGATCGCGCTCCCCAGCGATGCCTGCGGAGCCCCCATGCCTGCGACGATCATCTGCCGGATGGTGGCGATGGCTGTCTGCTCCGTGATGTGGTTCTCCGGATCATCCGCGGCCGCTGCCAGACCCGCCACGAGGTCGCGATCGGGGTGAGCAGCCGCCGAGATCCTGTCGCGATACACGCTCTCGGCGATCCGATACAGCTCGGCGCTGCACTCGGCGATCACCTCGTCATCCATGTCCTGAATCGCAAACGAGTACCGCACACCGATCTCCCGGATGTGCCGCGTGCGTTCGGCGGGAACACCCAGGAACACGGCGAAGCACTCGACGACGAAAGGCGCCGCGAAGTCCCTCACCGCATCCGGATCATCCGTGTCGAGCATGCGATCGACGAGTTCGGCGGCGGTGGCACGGAATGCGGCCTCGTGCTCGCGCACGACGGACCGACGCAGCACCGGATCGATCGCCCTGCGGTAGGCGGTGTGCTCAGGCGGGTCGAAGTGCAGCGGCGGCCGCCGCGAGGAGCGCGGCACATGCGGCACCACGTTCTGCACCGACGTGATGAAGCCGTCGTCATCCTGTGTGATGCGTGCCACGTCGTCGTAGGTCGTCGCCGCCCAGAAGCCGCCGTACTCTTCGCTCCACGGGAACGGATTCTCGGCGCGCAGCTGCGCGTACTGAGCGTGTGCGCTGCCGAAGGACTCATCGCGCTCCGGCGCCCATTCGGTGCCGCGCTCCGCACGGGTCCGTGCATCCGCACCGTCGTATCCATACGGACATGCGCCCATCAGATCACCCTCTTCCTGGCCCACCTGGCCGTCGACTCCAGTGCGACCACGACGACGATCAGCCCGATGATGATCCCCGCGGTGACCTGGTAGTCGAGCGTCGCGACGGATTCGTCGAGCAGGAAGCCGATGCCGCCGGCGCCGACGATGCCGAGCACGGCCGACTCGCGCAGTGCGAGATCGGACGTGAACAGACTGTTGCTGATGAAGGCGGGGACGAACTGCGGCCACACGCCGCTGACGAACACCTGAAGCCTGTTGGCGCCGGTCGCCTCGAGCGCACGGAGGGGCGCGGGGTCGACCTTCGCCAGAGAATCCGTGAAGAACTTGGCGGCAAGTGCCGTGCAGGAGATCGACAGCGCAAGGAATCCGGCGAATGGTCCGAGCCCGAGTGCCGCAACGAATACGAGCGCGTAGATGATGTCGGGAACGCCGCGCATGAGCACGATCGCACCGCGCAACAGCAGTGAGAGCGGCTCGAACCGGATCAGATGGCGCGTGGAGAGAACGGCGATGACGAGACCGAAGATCACGCCGGCCGTGGTGGCGGTGATCGCCATGATGACGCTCTCGAAGATGCCGACGAACACGCTCCCCGTGAACACCGGCGGCACGAAGCCCGCCATCAGCGCGAGCGCGGTGTCCCAGGCTCTGAGCACGCGATCCGGTGAGAAGGACAGCTGCGACAGCGAGGCGAGGAACAGCACCGCGGCGACGAGCGCGCCGACCGTGCGCATGATTCGGCCGCGGTTCCAGCCGAGCTTCGCCCGGTCGGAGCGGATGGCATAGAGCTGCGCCTCGGTGCCGACGTCGGCATGCTCGGCGACCGCTCGTTGAGCCGCGTAGGAGACGGCTTCGAGAACGAGAAGCATCACAACGATCACACAGATGATGCCGGCCGCACGCTGGTAGTTCAGAGACCCGATGGCGGTCTGCAGCGCGACGCCGATGCCGCCGGCTCCGACCAGCCCGAGCACCGCCGAGGCGCGGATGTTGATGTCGAGCCGGTAGAGCACGAGCGATGTCGCGGCCGGCAGCGCACGGCTCAGCGTCGTGGCGACGAAGTTCTGCGCACGACTCGCGCCCACGGCGGCGACCGCGTCGTGCGGCGCCTGCTCCTGCTCTTCGAACACGTCGGCCATCATCTTCCCGATCATCCCGACCGAGTGGAGCGCGATTGCGATCACACCGGCGAGCGGGCCCAAGCCGAAGATGCGCACGAAGATGATCGCGAACACGAGAGACGGCACGGAACGAGTGACGACGATGATCGCGCGCGCAGCGAGCTGCACCGCCCGCGGCCCGACGAATCGGCGCGAGGCCGCCGCGGCCAGTGCAACGGATACGATGGCCGCGAGGCCGGTGCCGGCGATCGCGATCCACAGCGTTTCGAGCGCGAGCGCCAACAGGGATCCGGTATCACCGGTTGTCGGCGGCACCATGCGCTTCACGAGGTTCGCCAGGTCACCGAAGCCGGCGACCAGCGCGGCGGGACGGATATCGATCCACCACACGCCGAAGGCTGCAACGGCGATGTACGCCGCGGGAACGAGGAGTGCCGCCTTCCCTGGCGAGGACCGCTTCCGTGTCTTCTCGATCGGCATCCGATCCCGTTCGAGGACGGACGTCATCTCAGTTCTCCCCGGTGTCGCCGTAGACGGCGCGGATCTGTTCCTCGGACGTCTCGTTCGTCGCCGCATCGAGGATCAGGCCGCCGTCGCGCACGGCGACCACCCTGTCGGAGACGCGCAGCGCCAGATCGACCTGGTGCAGAGAGCAGATGACCGTGAAACCGTCTTCCGCGCTGAGTTTGCGCAGCGTCTCCAACACGGACACGCTCGCATTCGGATCGAGGGATGCGACGGGTTCGTCGGCGAGAACGAGCTCGGCGTCCTGCATCAGGGTGCGCGCGATCGCGACGCGCTGCTGCTGACCGCCGGACAGCGTGTCGCAGCGCTGGAACCGTTCCTCGGCGAGGCCGACGCGCTCCAGGTTCTGCAGTGCTCTCTCACGTAGCGGGCGCGGATAGCTGCCCGCGCCGTAGCGCGGCATCCGAAGGGAGCCGAGCGCCCCCATGAGCACGTTCTCGAGGGCGCTGAGCCTCCCGACCAGGCCGAACTGCTGGAAAACGAAGCCGACGCGGGCACGGAGGGCACGCAGCTGAGAGCGAGAGCATCGCGCCGGGTCCGTGCCGAGTACGGATACCGCCCCGCCCGTGGGCCGGTGGCTGCCGTTGATCAGGCGGAGCAGCGTGGACTTTCCCGCTCCGGAGGGACCGACGAGAGCGACGAACTCCCCGGGCCGGACGGCGAGATCGATGTCCCGCAGCACCGATTTGTCACCGAATCCCATGCTCAGACCGCGGATGTCCAGACTTCTCGGATCCTGCACGTCGTCGGAATGTACGGGGCTGCTCCGCTGCGCCATGACTGCCACGTTCGCTTCCCCGTCACTCGCTGCGGCAGACCTCGGCGCCCGTGGCGTCGCAGATCTCCCCGATCACGTCGAAGTCGCTGTCCTCCGCTGGTTCGAAGGCGAAGGCGCCTGTGCCGCCCCACTCGCACGCCGTCGCGCCGGCGTGCTCGTCGCCCCAGCTCTCGGGGGCATCACGCTCATCGCCATCGCAGAGGCCTGCCTCTGCCGCAGTCACGGCATCGTAGGTCGAGGTGACCGTCTCGGTGATCGTCGCTGCGAGGTCGTCGGTCAGCCAGTCGCCGATGACGAACGGCGTCCCGGGAATCGGATCCGACGTCCAGATCGTCTCGGTGTCGCCGTCCTCGATCACGCCGCGAGCGGGCAGCAGGTCGGTGATGAACGTCTCCGCGACGAACGCGACATCGCAGTCGCCTGCAAGCATCTGCGTGACGGCGACGTCGTGCGAGCCCGCATTGATCGCGGTGATGTCGTTCTCCGGGTCGATGCCCGCATCGATCAGGCCTGCGGCGGGCGCGAGGTAGCCGGTCGTCGATGCCGGGTCAGTGAAGCAGACGCTCTTGTCTGTGACGTCCGAGACATCCTGAATGTCAGATCCGGCCGCGACCACGCCGACCGAGGATACGGCTCCTGAGCCGCTCTCCGGCGTGAGCTGGTCCATTGCGATCGGCGTGACGTCCGCGACGTCTTCTGCGAGGTAGTACGAGAACGCACCGTACACGGCGATGTCGACGCGCTCGGCCACCTGCGCCTCGATGACGCCGGCGTTGCTGCTCACGGGCTCGATCGTGGTCGGTATGCCCGTCTCCTGTTCGATCGCGGCGACGATCGGCGCGAACGAAGCCTCCAGCTCCTCGCTGTTGTCCGTGGGGACGACGGCGAATACGAGCTGCGACGGCGACTCGTCGTCGCCTGCGTCAGGCTGCGCATTCGGACTGGCACCGCAGGCTGTCAGCAGCAGAGCCGCGGCCGAGAGCGAGGCGAGAGCGGTGATTGCTTTTCTCATGGGTGGACTTTCTGTTCGGGCGACGTTGTCCGGGTCCTGATGTGCTGCCACCATCCTTGATGACAACGTGTTTCTGCTCTGGTGAACAGTTATCTGTGGCCTATTGCTCAGTCGATCACACTGTTTCCTGCCACGAGCATCCTCAGCCTAGCGATTCCATTGAGATTGTCAATCACTTTTCGCACCAGAACACACAGAACGGGCCGGCCCCCGAAGGGACCGACCCGTTCCTGTGTGCGGATCGCTTAGGAGCCGGCGAGCTTCTCGCGCAGAGCGGCGAGTGCCTCGTCGTCAGCAAGCGTGCCTGCACCGTTGGCGTCAGCCGTGTACGGCTGGTCCGAGGACGCGGCGGGCTCGCCGCCGAAGTCCTGGCTGGCAGTCGCCTCGGCCTCGAGTGCCTTGGTGACCTGCGCCTTGTGCGCTTCCCAACGAGCCTGAGCAGCGGAGTACTCGTTCTCCCATGCCTGACGAGCCTCGTCGTGGCCCTCGAGCCACTGGTTCGTCTCCGGGTCGAAGCCCTCGGGGTACTTGTACTCGCCGTTCTCGTCGTACTCGGTGGACATGCCGTACAGCGCCGGGTCGAACTCGGTGCCGTTCGGGTCGACCATCTCGTTCGCCTGCTTGAGCGAGAGCGAGATGCGACGGCGGTCGAGATCGATGTCGATGACGCGGACGAAGACCTCTTCACCGACCGACACGACCTGCTCAGCGAGCTCGACGTGCTTGTCCGACAGCTCCGAGATGTGCACGAGGCCCTCGATGCCGTCTGCGACGCGAACGAACGCACCGAACGGAACGAGCTTGGTGACCTTGCCCGGCGTGATCTGGCCGATGGCGTGCGTGCGGGCGAAGACCTGCCACGGGTCCTCCTGCGTCGCCTTCAGCGACAGGGAGACGCGCTCGCGGTCGAGGTCGACGTCGAGAACCTCGACGGTGACCTCCTGGCCCACCTCGACGACCTCGCTGGCGTGCTCGATGTGCTTCCAGCTGAGCTCGGAGACGTGCACGAGACCGTCGACGCCACCGAGGTCGACGAACGCACCGAAGTTGACGATCGACGAGACGGTGCCCTTGCGGACCTGGCCCTTGTGCAGACCATTGAGGAACTGCGCACGCGTGGCCGACTGCGTCTCCTCGAGGAGGGCGCGGCGCGAGAGCACGACGTTGTTGCGGTTCTTGTCGAGCTCGAGGATCTTCGCCTCGATCTCCTGGCCGAGGTACGGCGTGAGGTCGCGAACGCGACGCAGCTCGATGAGCGAAGCCGGAAGGAAGCCGCGGAGTCCGATGTCGACGATGAGGCCGCCCTTGACGACCTCGATGACGGTGCCGGTGACGACGCCGTCGTTCTCCTTGATCTTCTCCACGTCGCCCCACGCGCGCTCGTACTGCGCACGCTTCTTCGACAGGATCAGACGGCCTTCCTTGTCCTCCTTCTGGAGAACCAGGGCCTCGACGTTGTCGCCGACCTCGACGACCTCGTTGGGGTCGACGTCGTGCTTGATCGAGAGCTCGCGCGAGGGGATGACGCCCTCAGTCTTGTACCCCACGTCGAGGAGCACCTCGTCGCGGTCGATCTTGACGATCGTGCCGTCGATGATGTCGCCGTCGTTGAAGAACTTGAGAGTCTTCTCGACCGCGGCCAGGAAGTCCTCAGCAGAGCCGATGTCGTTGATCGCGACCTGCTTGGTGGCCGTGGCGGTCGTTTCGTTAGTCATGTAGTGGTTTGCCTTAAGGGTTTGTTACTCGGGCTTCGGTTCGGCGGAGCGTCGGCGTCCCGGCGCACTCAACCACGGATGAACCGAGGCGATGGTTGGGTTGTGCTGTGCCCCGCGGGCGAGCGACCGGTGAACACGCCGATGCGCACGCACACGCGTGACACCCCATGCTAACAGGTTCCCGACGCCCTTCGCGAGGCGTCGAGATGCGACGAGACCTGCTCTTCCGACCAGCGATCCGGCCCGGGTACGATCGGCCTCACCATGGGCGAGTTGCGGATCAAACGCGCATACGAGAAACCGGCACCGGATGACGGATGCCGTGTGCTCGTCGATCGGCTCTGGCCGCGCGGGGTCTCGAAGGAACGTGCACAGCTCGAGGAGTGGATGAAGGACATCGCACCGTCACCCGCACTGCGCACCTGGTGGAACCACGATCCTGCTCGGCTCGATGACTTCGCCGCACGGTACACGGCGGAACTCGATGCCAACGACGCCGTCGCCGACATCCGGGCTCTCATCGGCGCCCATCCGGTCGTGACGCTCGTCTATGCCGCCCGCGACCCGCGCATCAACCACGCCGCGGTTCTGCGGGACTATCTTGTACGGACGGCGTGAGACCGCGCTACACGGCGCAGTCGATGCAGCGCGCGGCCATCGGACGAATGCGCAGCCGCCCGACGGCGATGCGTCTGCCGCACGACTCGCAGGTGCCGTACTCGCCGGCGTCGAGCTTCGTGATCGCACGCTCGATGTCGTCGAGTTCGCGCTTCGCCTCTGCCTCGAGCCCTGCCGCGCGCGACCACTCCTCCGAGAGGGTTCCGCCCTCCGGATCGTGTTCGTCGTCCGCCGTGGCGAAGCTGCGCGCGTCAGCCACGATGGCCATCGTCTCGTCACCGACCCGCTCGCGCTCGCGCTCGAGCACGGCCTCGCGCCGCGCCACGAGCAGCGCGCGCAACTCGGAAGCCGTCTTCTCGTTCATGACGTCACCGTAGTCGCATTCCGCGCAGATTCAAGGACCGCGCGCGGCCGACGCCGACGATCCGCGTCAGCGCGGCCGACGGCTCAGTGCCGCGGCTTGCGTCCGCCGCGGCTTCCGGCGCCGTCGCCGCCGCCGCGCCGGTCGTCCCGATCGTTGCGGAAACCGCGCCGATCGTCGCGGTCTCCGCGGCCCGCTGGCTTGCCGCCCCCGCGAGGCCCTCCGGTGCTGCGGAACGGACGCGAATCGGCCTTCAGTTCGATCAGCTGGCCCGAGATGCGCGTCTGCGCAAGCTTGTCGTACACGTCGCGCGGCAGTTCGGCTGGCAGCTCGACGATGGAGAAGTCGGGCCGGATGTCGATGCGCCCGAAGTCGTCGCGGCGCAGGCCGCCCTCGTTCGCGAGAGCGCCGACGATCTGACGCGGCTCGACGCGCTGGCGGCGACCGACCTCGATGCGGTACGGCGTGAGGTTCGCACTGCCGCGCGATTCCCGCGGCCCGCGGTCCTCGCGCTGCGCTCGCGCGGGGCGCTCGCGCTTGGGCGGGTCGGGCGGCAGCAGCAGCGGCGTATCCCCCTGCGACACCAACGCGAGCGCCGCGGCGACGTCGGATTCGAGCACGTCGTGATGCGAGACGTAGTGGGCGACGATGTCACGGAACTCGGAGAGTCGCTCCCCGTCGGCGAGCGCCGTCGTGATGGCGTCGTCGAAGCGGCTCAGGCGGGTGACGTTGACGTCCTCGGCCGTAGGGATGTGCATCTCGGTCAGCGGCTGACGCGTCGCGCGTTCGATGGCTGAGACGAGCCTGCGCTCGCGCGGCGTGACGAAGCTGATCGCCGCGCCGGAGCGCCCTGCCCTGCCCGTACGCCCGACACGGTGCACGTACGACTCTGTGTCGATCGGGATGTCGTAGTTCACCACGTGCGTGATGCGGTCGACGTCGAGACCGCGCGCTGCGACATCCGTGGCGACGAGGATGTCGAGCTTGCCCGACTTGAGCTGGTCGACGGTGCGCTCTCGCTGCGCCTGGGCGATGTCGCCGCTGATCGCCGCAGCCGTGTACCCGCGGGCGCGGAGCTTCTCCGCGAGCGTCTCGGTTTCGCTCTTGGTGCGCACGAACACGATCATGCCGTCGAAGTTCTCGACCTCGAGGATCCGCGTGAGTGCGTCGACCTTCTGCGGGTACGACACCATGAGGTAGCGCTGGGTGATGTTCGCGGACGTCGTGGTGCGCCCCTTGACGGTCACCTCGGCCGGATCGTTCAGGTGCTTCTGCGAGATGCGCCGGATCTGCGCGGGCATCGTCGCTGAGAACAGCGCGACCTGTTTGGTCGCCGGCGTCTCGGCGAGGATCGTCTCGACGTCCTCGGCGAAGCCCATCTTGAGCATCTCGTCCGCCTCGTCGAGCACGAGGAACTTCAGATCCGACAGGTCGAGCGTGCCCTTGTCGAGGTGGTCCATGATGCGGCCGGGAGTACCGACGACGATGTTGACGCCGCGCCGCAGCGCCGACAGCTGCGTGCCGTAGCCCTGCCCGCCGTACACCGGCAGCACGTGCACGCCCTTGACACGCGCGGCGTACTTCTCGAACGCCTCGCACACCTGCAGAGCCAGCTCGCGGGTCGGCGCGAGCACCAGCGCCTGCGGCGTCTTGGGCCTGGTGTCGATCTGATCGAGGATCGGCAGCGCGAACGCCGCCGTCTTGCCCGTTCCGGTCTGGGCGACGCCGAGCACGTCGCGGCCGCCGAGCAGCAGTGGAATGGTCTGCGCCTGAATGGCCGACGGAGTCTCGTAGCCGACATCCTTCAGTGCGCGGAGTACGGCATCGCCGAGCCCGAGGTCGGTGAAAGTCGGGGTCGTCTCGACCGGAGCCTCAGGGGGGTTGTCGGTCGAATCAGTTGATGCCATACCCCAACGGTATTGCGATCGGCCCGATTCTGCCGCTTCCTGGCCCGATCAGCGGCGTGTCTGACCCCATTTGACTCGCACTGCTCATCCGGATATCGGCTCGCGAGATGCGCACTTTTCGTCCGAAAAGACGTAAAAGGCGGCGCATCTCGACGATGTGTGCGCATCTCGGCAGCGGGGCGCGGGCACGGCAATGGCCCCGCACCTTGTGGGTGCGGGGCCATTGCCGTGAGAGTTACCGCGCAGCGGTTCCCTCGACCCGCAGCGCGACTGCGCCGCCGCGAGCAGAGCGAGCAGACAGCACTGCGTCGTCCCGACGACTATGTGTCGGGGGTTACCGCGCAGCGGTTCCCTCGACCCGCGGCGCGACTGCGCCGCCGCGAGCGGAGCGAGCAGACAGCACTGCGTCGTCCCGACGACTATGTCGAGGGTTACCGCGCAGCGGTTCCCTCGACCCGCGGCGCGACTGCGCCGCCGCGAGCGGAGCGAGCAGACAGCACTGCGTCGTCCCGACGACTATGTCGAGGGTTACCGCGCAGCGGTTCCCTCGACATAGTCGTCGTCGCCGCCCTGCCAGGAAAAGAGAGCGCGGAGGTCCTTGCCGGTCTTCTCGATCGGGTGGCCCTCCTCCTTCTCGCGCAGTGCGTTGAACTCGGGGGCACCCGCGTCCTGGTCGTCGATGAAGCGCTTCGCGAATGCCCCGGACTGGATGTCAGCGAGGACCCCCTGCATCCGCTCCTTCGTGCCGGCGTCGATGATGCGCGGGCCCGAGACGTAGTCGCCGAACTCAGCCGTGTCGGAGATCGACCAGCGCTGCTTGGCGATGCCGCCCTCCCACATCAGGTCGACGATCAGCTTGAGCTCGTGCAGCACCTCGAAGTATGCGATCTCGGGCTGGTAGCCGGCCTCGGTCAGCACCTCGAACCCGGTCTGCACCAGGTGGCTCGTGCCGCCGCAGAGCACGGCCTGCTCGCCGAACAGATCGGTCTCGGTCTCCTCGGTGAAGCTCGTCTTGATGACGCCGGCGCGCGTTCCGCCGATCGCCGCCGCATACGACAGCGCGAGATCCCACGCCTTGCCTGAGGCATCGTTCTCGACACCGATGATGTCGGGGATGCCGCGGCCGGCGACGAACTCGCGGCGCACCGTGTGACCGGGGGCCTTGGGCGCGATCAGGATGACGTCGACGTCGCTCGGTGCCTGGATCAGGTCGAAGCGGATGTTGAAGCCGTGGGCGAAGGCGAGCGCCTTGCCAGCCGACAGGTTCGGTGCGATGCCGTCGGTGTAGATCGAGCGCTGGTGCTGGTCCGGCGCGAGGATCATGATGACGTCGGCCCACGCCGTGGCGTCGGCGACCGACTTGACCTCGAAGCCGTCGTCTGTGGCCTTCTGGGTCGACTTGGAGCCGTCCTTGAGCGCGATGACGACCTCGACGCCGGAATCGCGCAGGTTCTGTGCGTGGGCGTGGCCCTGCGAGCCATAGCCGACGATCGCCACCTTCTTGCTCTGGATCAGCGAGAGGTCGGCGTCTGCGTCGTACAGGATCTCAGCCATTGTTCTCCTTGTGTTTGTGACTTCGGTCTGGAGGATCGTGCGGGAGGGCATCAGGATGCCCTCCCCTGGTTCGTAGGTTTCGGGATGTCTCAGCCGACGGAGCGCACGCGCTCGGTGATCGACTTGCTTCCGCGCCCGAGGGCGAGCAGGCCCGACTGCGCCAGCTCTTTGATGCCGAACGGCTCGACGGCCTTGAGGAAGGCCTGGACCTTGCCCTGGTCGCCGGTTACCTCTATCACGAGCGCGTCAGAGGCGTAGTCGACGATGCGCGCGCGGAACAGGTTGACGACCTCGATCACGTTCGAGCGCGACTGGTTGTCGGCGCGCACCTTCACGAGCATGTGCTCGCGCCGCACCGACTGATCCTGTTCGAGCTCGACGATCTTGAGCACGTTGATGAGCTTGTTGAGCTGCTTGGTCACCTGCTCGAGCGGGAAGTCGTCGACGTCGACCACCACGGTGATCCGCGACAGGCCCGGAATCTCCGTGACGCCCACGGCGAGGGAGTTGATGTTGAAGCCTCGGCGAGCGAACAGCCCGGCGACGCGGGTGAGCAGACCGGGTGTGTCCTCGACGAGGAGGCTCAGCACGTGAGTCGACATGGGATCAGACCTCCTCATCGAATGCCGGCGCGTGTTCGCGCGCGTACTGGACGTAGCTATTGGAGACGCCCTGCGGAACCATCGGCCACACCATGGCGTCGGCGCTCACGACGAAGTCGATCACGACGGGCCGGTCGTTGGTCTCCAGAGCGAGCTTGATCGCGTCATCGATCTCCTCCTCCTTCTCCACGCGGATCGCGAGGCAGCCGTACGCCTCGGCCAGCTTGACGAAGTCGGGGACGCGTCGGGTGTCGTGCCCGGTGTTCAGATCGGTGTTCGAATAGCGGCCGTCGTAGAACAGCGTCTGCCACTGGCGCACCATGCCGAGCGAGGAGTTGTTGATGACCGCGACCTTGATCGGAATGTCGTTGAGCACGCATGTGGCGAGCTCCTGGTTGGTCATCTGGAAGCAGCCGTCGCCGTCGATCGCCCACACGTCGCGCTCCGGCTGTGCGACCTTCGCGCCCATCGCGGCGGGGACCGAGTACCCCATCGTGCCGGCGCCGCCCGAGTTCAGGAACGAATTGGGGCGCTCGTACTTGATGAACTGCGCGGTCCACATCTGGTGCTGGCCGACGCCGGCGACGAACACGCCCTCCGGCCCCGTCAGCTCACCGATGCGCTGAATCACCTGCTGCGGGGCGAGCAGGCCGTCCGTCGTCGGCGAGAAACCGAGCGGGTACTGATCCCGCAGGCCGCTCAGGTACGCCCACCACTCGTCGATCTCCGGCGCCTCCGCGCCGCGCAGTGCGGCGTCGAGGTCGACGAGGACCTCTTTGAGGTCACCCACGATCGGCACATCCGCCGCGCGGATCTTCGAGATCTCAGCGGGGTCGATGTCGACATGCACGACCTTCGCGTCGGGGGCGAACAGGTTCGCCTTGCCCGTCACACGGTCGTCGAAGCGAGCGCCGAGTGCCACGAGCACATCCGCCTCCTGCAGCGCCAGCACCGCCGGAACCGCACCGTGCATACCGGGCATGCCGAGGTGCTGCTCATGCGAATCCGGGAACGCACCGCGGGCCATCAGCGTGGTCACGACGGGGGCGCCGCTCGTCTCAGCGAGCGCCTTCAGCTCCTCAGCCGCGCGGGCACGGATCACGCCGCCGCCCACGTAGAGCACCGGCTTCTTGGCCTCCGAGAGCATCTGCGCCGCTGCCTGGATCTGCTTGCCGTGCGCCTTGGTCACCGGTCGGTATCCTGGCAGGTCGTAGCGCGGGGGCCACACGAACGGCGCCTCGTTCTGCTGGGCGTCCTTCGTGATGTCGACGAGGACGGGGCCGGGGCGGCCGGTGGAAGCGATCTCGAACGCTGCGGCGATCGCGCCTGGAATGTCTTCTGCCTTCTTCACCAGGAACGAGTGCTTGGTGACCGGCATCGTGATGCCGACGATGTCGGCCTCCTGGAACGCGTCGGTCCCCATCAGCGTCGAGAAGACCTGACCCGTGATCGCGACCAGCGGCACGGAGTCCATGTGCGCGTCGGCGATCGCGGTGACGAGGTTGGTCGCTCCGGGGCCTGACGTCGCGATCGCGACGCCGACCTTGCCGCTCGCCGAGGCGTACCCCTCGGCTGCGTGGCCTGCGCCCTGCTCGTGGCGAACCAGGATGTGATTGAGCGAGTTCGCGCTCATCAGCGCGTCGTATGCGGGAAGGATTGCGCCGCCTGGCAGGCCGAAGACGTCGTCCGCGCCGAGCAGCTCGAGCGAACGGACGACGGCCTCTGCACCCGTGAGCACGGGCGCCTGGGCGGAACTGCGTGCGGGAGGCCGGGGAACGGCCGGAGCGGTGTCAGATGACATGTGGCTTTCCTAGATCTGATTGCGTAGCTGTCTGCTGGCCGCTGCGGAACCACGACGTTCGGCGTGATTCGAGCGGTGCGGATCAGCCGGTCATCGCGCACTCCGAAGCGGAGCGGACGAGCATGAGGAGCTTCGCCTGAGCGGTGCGCATGAAGCGCGGGGGCTGGCGCCCCGTCGCGGAGCACCGAGATTCGAGCCCTGCTTCGCCGACGCGTGAGTCGGGAGCGCGAGCCGCGATATCGACCCTGATCAGATCACCATCGCGCATCCGTGAAGCGGAGGCTTCCGCTCCGGATGCAATCCGGCCGCCCGAGCAAGTTGTGCCGCCAGGGAATCGGCCGTTCCCCCAGCTTAGTGCATCCGGAGCAGTGTTCCCGCCCCGCGCCGTTCCACGCGCGTCGAACCTCTGCGGCGCGGACACGGCGAAGCTCATACCTACGAGTGTAGGCCGCCGGACGGTGCGAGTCAGGCCCACCGGTCGACTGTTCGCTCGGGCCGGTCGCCCGAGGCTCACCTCGCGGAGGCCCGCAGGTCGGCGAGCCGGTCGAGAAGCGCGGCGAACTCGTCCGCGTCGGCCACCCGCACTCTCGCGTGCGTCGCCCCCTGACCGACCCTGACGCCGAGATCCTGCGGCTCGAGACGGGCGAGCGCGTCCTCATCCGTCACGTCGTCGCCGGCGAACAGCACCGCGGTGGCACCGGTCTCGGCACGCAGTTTCGCGACGCCCGCGTCTTTGCCTTCGTGCCGCCACGTGTACTCGCTCATGTCGATGCCGGTGCGCGCCCGCCAGGTCGGCGCCTCCCGCTCGATGAGCTCTTCGATGGCGGCGTGCACTCCGTCTGCTCGGTCCCTCGCCGTGAGCCGCGTGTGCACCGTGAAGCCGACTGCTTTGTCCTCGATCCAGGCACCGTCGACCGGTTCCACGATGCGCTTGGCCTCGGCCCGCAGTCGCTCCGAGAGCGCGAGCTCCTCCTCGTCGCCGAGCGCGTCGTCGCCCTGCGGCGCCTCCTGCCCCGCGGGACGCCAGATCTCCACCCCGTGCGAACCGGACAGCCACACGCGGGATCCGTCCCCGTGTTCGGCGATGATGCGCAGGTGCTCGATCGTGCGCCCCGACACCAGCGCCACGATCGTCTCGGGAAGCGCGACGAGTCGCTCGATCGCCGCGACGGCCTCCGGAATCGCCCTGGACGTCATCGGGTCGTCGCGCAACGGGGCGAGCGTGCCGTCGAAGTCGAGGGCGATGAGCAGTCGATGCGTGCCTGCGATGTCTGGCAGCGCCTCCGCCCAGTCGATGGTCGCGTCCGTGGCCTGGTCGGTCATCCGGTTCCTCTCGATGTCACTGCTCGCGCTGCTCGGCGCGAATGTCTTCGACGGCGGTCATGAACTTCTTGCCCCAGCGCTCGACGTCATGCTCGAGCACCCTGCGCCGCATCGATCGCATGCGCCGGCCCTGCTCGGCCGGAGTCATCTCGATCGCCTGGATGATCGCCGCTTTCATGCCGCCGATGTCGTGCGGATTGATCATCAGCGCCGCGTTCAGCTCATCGGCGGCACCGGCGAACTCGCTCAGCACCAGCACGCCGCGCTGGTCTGTGCGCACGGCCGCGTACTCCTTCGCCACGAGGTTCATTCCGTCGCGCAGCGCGGTGATCAGCAGCACGTCGGCGGCGAGGTACAGCGCGACCATCTCTTCGCGGGGGAACCCCTGATGCAGATACCGGATCGCCGTGTGATGCATCGTGTCGTGGTCGCCGTTGATGCGCCCCACTGTGAGCTCGATCTCGTCTCTGAGATCCTGGTAGGCCTCGACTCCGGGGCGGCTCGGGCTTGCGACCTGCACGAGCGTGACCTCACCGACCTTGGCCGTACCGTCCTCGAGCATCTCCCCGAATGCCTTCAGCCGATGCCTGATGCCCTTGGTGTAGTCGAGACGGTCGACGCCCAGCAGAATCTTCTGGGGGTTGCCGAGCTGCTCGCGGATCTCCTTCGATCGCGCGATGATCTCCGGTTTCTTCGCGAGGTCGACGAAGGCCTGGGCGTCGATGGAGATAGGGAAAGGCGCCGCCACGACCGAACGGGTCGTACCATCTCCGGCGGGAACCTCGATCCGATTCGACTTGGTCGGATACCGGAACAGCCTGCGCACGGAGCGCTGGAAGTTGCCGGCGTCCGCCACACGCTGGAAGCCGAGCACGTCGGCGCCGAGAAGTCCCTCGATCACCTCGGACCGCCACGGCAGCTGCGCGTAGAGGCCGTATGCCGGAAACGGAATGTGATGGAAGTAGCCGATGGTGAGATCCGGACGGATCTCACGCAGCATCTTCGGCACCAGCTGGAGCTGGTAGTCCTGCACCCAGACGAGACCGCCCTCGGCGGCGACGGATGCCGCGGCGTCGGCGAATCGCTTGTTGACCCGCACATACGAGTCCCACCAGCTCCGGCGATAGATGGGCGTGGCGATGACGTCGTGATAGAGCGGCCAGATCGTGCCGTTGGAGAAGCCCTCGTAGTAGTACTCGAGATTATCCTGCGACAGGCGAACCGGAACGAGCAGGTTTCCGTCGAACTCGAACGGGTCCATGAACAGGTCGGCCTTGCCGGGCCAGCCGACCCACGCAGCATCGGAACCGGCCATGACCTGTTCCAGAGCCGTCACCAGGCCGCCGGGCGAACGGCGCCACGACTCGTTTCCGTCCTTGTCCGTGACTCTGTCCACCGGCAGGCGATTCGCTACGACGACAAGCTCTGACTGAGCCATGACGGTCTCCTCTCGTCGGAACGCCCGTGCGGGATGCCGCCAGCGTACCCGGTTCCCTGCGACCGCGACGGCGCCCGCGGCATCCGCCCCGAGCGCCCCGCTGAGAAACGCGATGGCCGGATGTCGACGAGCGCGATAGCGTGGGACGCATGGGCATGAGCAAGTACGTTGCGAGCACGGGGATCATCGGCGTCCTGCTTTCCGGTCTGTCACTTCTGCGCGGCTCGGACGAGCAGCAGCTCACGTGGCGCGTGGCGCTGTCGTGGGCGAGCTGGGCGCTGACCCTCGCACTGTCGATCGGGATGATCCTCGATATCCGCAAGGCGTCGCGCGGCGGAACGGTCGACGATGACTCCCCGATCGCGGGCAAAGAGCACAAGTACCGTGCGACCGAGGCGTAGTGGACGTTCAGCAGACTCTCGTACACGCCCGGGCATCCCTCTCAATTCGCCCTGTCCTGAGCGATCGTGTAACGTAGTCTCTCGGTTCGCAGAGCGGAAACGCTAGGCATACTAGGCGCCTTTAGCTCAGTCGGTAGAGCAACTGACTCTTAATCAGTGGGTCCAGGGTTCGAGCCCCTGAGGGCGCACCTCACATCGAGACCCCGGCACGGAGACACTCCGGCCGGGGTTTCGCATAGGCCGCGCGCGATAGCCTTGTACGCATGACGCACTCCCTCGAGGATGACCTCGCCCTCGCGCTGCGCCTCGCGGATGCCGCGGACGCGGAGTCGCTGCCCCGCTTCGACTCGGCGGGGCTCGAGGTGAGTCTCAAGGCCGACCGTTCGCACGTGACGGAGGCCGACCTCGCTGCCGAGCGTGCCATCCGGGAGCTGATCTCCTCCGAGCGTCCGCACGATGCAGTCTTCGGCGAGGAGTACGGCGCGAGCGAAGAGGCGTCTCGCCGTTGGGTCATCGATCCGATCGACGGCACAGCCAACTACCTGCGCGGGATTCCCGCGTGGGGCACCATGATCGCCCTGGAAGTCGACGGTGCCGTGGTGGTCGGCGTGGTGAGCATGCCCGCGATGGGCCGCCGCTGGTGGGCGGCGGACGGGCTGGGCGCGTGGACGAACAGCCTCGACAGCGCCCCCCGCCGTATCGGCGTCTCCCCCGTCGACACGCTCGAGCAGGCGAGCATCAGCTTCCAGAGTCTCGGGCAGTGGCGCGACGCCGGACGACTCGATGCGCTGCTCGACCTGCAGGATCAGGTGTGGCGCGACCGCGCCTACGGCGACGTGTGGTCGTACATGCTTCTCGCGGAGGGCCGCCTGGAGTTCGTCGGAGAGTTCGATGTGAAGGAGTACGACGTGGCCGCCGCCGCTGCCATCGTGCGCGAGGCGGGAGGACGGTTCACGTCGCTGGAGGGCGACGAATCGCTCACGACGGGTTCGGCGATGGCCAGCAACGGCGTTCTGCACGAAGAGTTTCTGCGCGCACTGCGGAGTCGGGCTTCGAGAGCATGACCCGCCGCCGCGCACTCGTATTCACCACCGGTGCGCTCGCGCTGCTGGTGCTGACGGGGTGCGGAGCCGCAGCAGAGGCGCCGGCGGACGACGGCGCCGCCGCGGAGCCCGACGCAGCGCCGACGTGCGAAACGCTCATCACCCCCAGCCTGATCGAAGACCTCGAAGGCCTCGGCTGGAGCGCCAAGGAAGAGCCGTTCATGGTCGGTGCCACCGAGGTCGACGGCGGCATCCAGTGCAAGTGGGGCGACCCCGAGGGTGCCGGCGAGACGCTGCAGATCTACGGCTGGGCCCCGGTCGACGCCGATGCCGCGGCCGACTACCAGGATCAGCTCGAAGCGGAGGGGTGGATCCGCGAAGAGCAGGACGGATCGGTGTTCCTCACGGAAGACCCGAGCATGGCCTTCCAGGTGGACGAAGACGGCTATGGCTACACCTACGGCTTCGCCGAGGGCTGGATGGCGGTGTCAGACACGAAGTCGGGCCTCGCTGTCATCCGCTGGCCGCGGTGAGAATGCGACCTACCTGTGCCGCCAGGGCAGGACTCGTGTCGACGTGAGGCGTTCTCACGCGCGTGAGAACGCCTCACGCGCGCCGGCGTCGAGTGAGCACCGTTCCACCTGCAACGAGTGCGGCGCCGCCGAGGAGACCAGCAGGGATCAGCCACCAGGCCATTCCTGTCACTGCGAGATCACCGTCGTCACCGCCTGACTCGGCCACCTCGTCTCCCCCGGAGTCGGCGCCGTCATCGGAATCGTCTCCGCTTCCGTCCGTTCCGTCGCCATCGGTTCCGGAGCCGTCATCACCCGAGCCGTCGTCACCGCCTGATCCGTCACCGTCTGATCCGTCGTCACCTGACCCGTCGTCATCCGACCCGTCGTCACCGCCACCCGCCGAACCGTCGAGCATGGCGACGTAGCGCTCGTCGTCTGCGGTGCTGGCAAGCCAGTAGTCGAGGCCGTCCTCGAGGTGTGCTGTGAAGCTCGCTGTGCCGGCTTCATCGAGGACCACCTGCGAGGCGAACGCGATGTCGGCCTCGGTCGGTGCATCGGGGTCGGCTCCGGAGTCGAGCACGAGAACACTCGCGTCCTGCTCGGCGTGCGTGCCGCCGAAATCGATCCGCACCGTCACCTCAGTCGCCTCCGCGGACGCCTCGTGCTCGGCCGCCGCCGCGGCGCCCGTCCCCACCATGACGAGCGCTCCTCCCAGCGCCAAAGCGCACGCTCCCGCTGCTGCCGTCCGCACGAACATAGATTTCTCCCGGGTCTTCATCATGATCCTCACCGCACGTTCTCCAGCACGGGTCGTTGTGCGCCCGGGTCCCATGCCCAGACCGTGTCGAAATCCCAACCGATCTCGGCGTATGTCTCACGCTGCGACGCGGCCTCCGGCGAGACCGTCTCGCCGTTGAGCGTGTCGCGTCCCTCGTCGAGGACGGTCTGTCCGACGATGTCGATCGTCGATGCTGCCAGGTTGTCGACGAAGGTCGCCCGTTCGCCAGCCAGCTCCCGCGCGGCGATCCGCCCGGCGTGACCCGTCGCTGTGATGGACGAGTTGAGTGCGACCGCACCTGTCACGTTCGTCGTGGCGTACGAGTAGCCGACGATTCCTCCGGCGTTCTGGTTGCCGACGACTTCGACGTCTCCCGTGGCGTAGACACGCTCCGTCGTACTGCCTCGCCCTGCAATGCCTGCGACCCCGCCGGCCTGCCGGCCCGCTGTCGCGCTCACCGATCCCTCGGAGTACGAGTCGCGTACGGTTCCGTTCAGGTATCCGACCACGCCGCCGACTGTGGAGCCGCCGCTGATCTCACCGCTGGTGCGCACCTCGGCGAGCACGCCGCCCTCCCCGAGCCTGTCGACGAGGATCCCGACATCCTTTGCGACGGTCATCACCCGCGCGTCCTCGAACGCGATGGCCTCGAGCGAACCCGTCACCTGAGCGAACAGTCCGCCCTCGTCCGAGGCGTAGCCGGAGAGCGTGTGTCCCGCACCGTCCAGATCGCCTGAGAAGGAGGCTGTGATGCGTACGTCCGCGCCGGACAGATCGATGTCGTCGACGAGACGGTAGCTCTCGGCCGGCCAATCCTGGATCTGTTGCAGATCCTCGACCGACCCGAGCAGGAAGGCACCATCCGCGTCCGCCTCGAGCGACGGTCCGGCGGGATCGTCGCCGCCGTCCTCGTCGCCGTCCGGCACGTCCCGCGCCTCGCCGACCTCGCGCAGCAGCGGTCGCTCCTCCGACGAGCTCCACTGCCACACCTGAGCGTCGAACCCGAGAGTGTCGCGGTAGAACGCGAAGGTCCCGATCTCCCCCGTGCTTGCAGTCGCGCCGTGCAGGTTCGTCGCGGCGGGCGCCGCAGTGTCAGTCGAGACCGATGCCGTCGTCGCTGCTGATGCCCAGTTGTTCTCGAGAGAGGCGGTGTTCCCCGCCAGCACACGGCCCAGGAACCGGTGCGCCCAGCTCGGGGCCGTCACACTCGGCGCGAGCGCCAGGCTGTCGCGGATGACCGTGCCGGTGTAGCCGTACCCGAAGACGCCGCCGACATTGCGGGTCGCCGCCGAGACGTCCCCAGCGGCATACACCCGCTCTGACACCGAGCCCGCGAGCGCGACACCGACCGCGCCGCCCGCTTCGGTCCCGTCCGAGCGCACGTCGGCCGTGCTGTAGGCGTCGCGCAGCTCACCGCCTGCGTCCCCCAGGATCCCGCCCACGCGACCAACACCCGTGATGTCGCCGCTCGTGTGCACTCGCTCGACGATGCCGGTGCTGACGTTGGCGAGAATCCCGGCGCTGGCGGAAGCGTTGGTCACGTGGGCGTCCTCGATGGCGAGATCGTGGATGTGGCCGCCGTTGAGAGCGAACAGCCCTCCGCTGTCGGACGTCAGGCCTCGGAGTGCGTGACCCGCACCGTCGAGTTCCCCTGCGAAGGGGACCTCCGCTCCAAGGGGCGAGAACTCGGTGCCTGACAGATCGATGTCCGTCGTCAGGACGAACCGCTCCGCGGGGAACTCGTCGAGCATCCGGAGCTGATCCGCCTCGGCGATCTCGAAGAAGCCCTCATCGTTCGTCGGCAGCTCCGGCGTCTCGCGTTCGTACTCCTCAGGATTCGAGGCGAGCACGGGGCGGCGCGCCTCGTCGTTCCACTGCCAGATCCCGCCGAGGTCCCAGCCCAGCGTCTCCGAGAAGTGCCCGGCCGACTCCGCAGCCTCCGGGGAGATGTGTTCTCCCTTGAGATTGTCGGATGCCGGCTCCTCATCGAGCGACTCAGCGGACACGAAGGCATCCTCGCGTGCGTACAGCCCGCTCAGCGTCGCCTCGTTCCCGGAGAGCACGCGGCCGAGCACTGCGTGAGCCCAGCTCGGGGCGACGACCGCGGGGTTCAGCGACATGGCGTTTCGGATGACGGTCTCGTTGTACCCGTACCCGACGACGCCGCCGACGTTCCGTGTCTCCGAGCGCACCGTGCCGGAGGCATAGACGTTCTCCGTCGTCGATCCGCCGAGCGCCACACCGACTGCCCCGCCCGCTTCGGTCCCTGTCACCCGCACGTTCGCGGTCGAATAGCTGTCCCGGATGATCCCCGACGAATCACCCACGATGCCGCCTGCCCGCGACGGCGCGACGAGGGATCCTGAGGTCCAGCTGCGTTCGATCGTGCCGTTGTTGGTATCAGCGAGGATTCCGGCCGTGCCGACCTCGCTGGTGATCTCCGCGCCCGTCACGGCGAGATCCCGGATCTCGCCGTCGTTGGTCTGGAACAGGCCGGATCCCGCGTGGGCGTCCGTCGCGAAACCCCGCACGGTATGTCCGCCGCCGTCGAACACACCCGTGAACGGCGTCGCGCCGGACCCGATCTGCTCGCGGGCCTCCCCCTCGCCGTCGAGGTCGTTCAAGAGCACGTAGTGGGCGTCAGGCTCCTGCGCGATCTTGGCCACATCGGACCAGGTGCGCAGCTGATAGGGGCTCGTCTCCGTGCCTTCGCCCGGCATACCCTCCCTCACCAGCGTCTGAGGCAGCAGTGCGCGCCCGGAGTCGAGGCCGTCCCAGACGAACACACGAACCGTGCTGTCAGACGCCACCGGCAACGGCGATGCGAATGAGGCGACCTGTTCGATCCCGCGATGATCGAGCGTGACCTCCGTCGTGCGCACGTCGAGCAGCGTCTCCTCGTCGAGGTCGTACGCGGCGGCCACGATCGTCGCATCCTCTGGAGCGCCGTCGGTGCTGAGCATTCCGACCCCGCTCAGTTCTCCGTCGACCACCTCGTGCGAGGTCACCCGCAGCTGCGCGTCCGGCTTCGCCACGGCGAACTCGTCGACGAGCTCACCGCCGATCGTGTAGGCGCGCGCCTGGAGCTCATCCCCGGCTGCTTCGAGGACGAGTCCGGTCTGGGTGTCGTCGTCGTAGACGATGTCGTCCCACCACTGCGGGTCGTTCTCATAGAACTTCGGTCCACTCGACCCCATCGTCACGAACGTCGTGCCGAGATCGCGCTCGGCGTCATCGGTGACGAGCTCGCCGTCGCGGATCGTGCTGCGCTTGTAGACGTGGTCATGCCCGCCGATGTGCAGATCCACACCGAGCCGGTCGAGCGTCTGGGTCATCTTCGCGCGCGCCATCGACATGCCCGCATCGCTGCTGTGACTGCCGCCGTAATACGGGAAGTGCTCGACCACGACGTTCCAGTCGGCACCGCTGGTGCGGATGTCGTCGGCGAGCCAGGCCAGCTGAGCGTCGAGATCGTAGTTCGAGTTCAGCACCGCGAAGTGGATGCTGCCTCGGTCGAACGAGTAGTTGCTCTGACCGACTGCGCTGCCGTTGTCCGGATGGTTGAAGAAGCCGTTGAAGATCCGGCTGCGCTCGGTCGAGAGCACGTCGTGCACCTCGTGGTCGCCGTACGTCTCGTGGTTGCCCACCATCGTGGCGAACTGCAGATCGAGGCCGTCCAGCGAGTGCGCGAACGTCTGCTCCCACAGCGTGCCGTTGCCGGCGTTGTCGACCAGGTCGCCGACCTGGATCACCGTCTCGCCGCCGGCGCGCTGCTCGCGCAGCTGTTCGAGCATCTCGGCGGGGAGCTCGAAGTCGCTCTGCAGCCCCGTACTCACCTGCACGTCGCCGAGGACGTAGACCGGCGCGTCCTCGACACCGCCGGCGAGGAACTCCCCGCGCACATCGGTCCATGGCCCGTTCTCGCTCACGCCGAACCGGTACTCGTACGTCTGCCCCGGTTCGAGCTGCGTCAGGTCGAACTCGTGGCTGCGCATCGCATGGGAGGTGACGCCGTCGATGTAGGTGTCAGCCTCGACGGCCGTCGAGTTGACCTCGAAGACGCTGTTCGAGGACGCCGCGCTCGCCTCGGCGCCGAAGCCGAACAGGCTCCCGGTCGGCTGGACCTGCACCCAGGCCTCCGTGACCGCGAGATCGGTCGGCACGCTCAAGCCTGTCTCACCCGGCTTCTCGCCGACCGAGGCGACCGACCCGTAGTGACGGAAGGCGACTTCCGGGTCGAGCTCGGCCGTATCGATCTCGATCCGGAGGATCTCCGCGGACGTCGACCCTGTCTCGTCCTCCGCCTTCACGACGATGAAGTGGTCGTCATACCCTTCGACGGTGAATCGCCCGTCGTCGACCGGTATCTGCCGCTCACCGTTGTACACCTCGAAGGAGACAGCGGGGGTCTCACCGCCGTCATCGGTCGCCGCCACGTGCGGCAGTTCGATCGTGTCGCCGTGCTGCGCATGATCCGGCGTGCCCGCGGCGACCTCGATCTCGGGTGCGTAGTCGGCACCGCGAACCCGCTCGCCGATCCAGATCGGTGCGGAGACGAGCTTCGCGCCGTCAGCCTGCGCGGCTTCCACGAAGAAGTAGTCGCCGTCGGCGACCTCGATCGTGGACGACAGATCCAGCGGGTTCCCGTTCGCGCCGGGGAACTCGTGGGCCACCTCGCCGCCGTTGGTGATGACCCGCACGGAGGAAAAGGACCCTCCGTCGTCGGAATCGGCGACCTGCACCTCGATGTCGAGCGAATCGGTGTCGGCAGGCAGGATCGAGCCCATCATCTCGCCGTTGCCGCTGAAGCCGAGGATCGCGTTCTCGTCGGGTGTCATGTACACGCTGCGATCACGCATCGCGTTGTGGAAGCCGTCGAGACTTCGCTCCTCGGCCCACATGCCCGTCAGCGCGGGGTTCGAAGCCACCCAGTTGTCTCGGTGCTCGTCGCCGCTGTACGTCGGCGCGACGTGCCATCCCTGGTCGAGCGCAAGTCGCCACTGTTCGTCGTAGGCCGGTCCGCCCTTGTGCTCGAACAGGGGGACGGATGCGTCAGCCTCCGGCGTGAGGTGGTCGAAGTCCCAGAAGTTGCCCTTCCCTGAGGGAGAAGGATGGTTGAACTGGGCGAACGCGTCCGAATCCTGCGCGAGGCGCGCATACAGCGTCGGCAGGTCGTACATGTAGTCGCCGACGGGGAACGTGCCTCCGAGCGCATCGCTCGAGCCGCGGACGTACCCGGGAGCCGTGGCGAACCACTCGGCGCCGTAGATGTTCAGATGCCCTGTGCCGTCGTACCAGGTCATCTCCTCGCCCGTGTCGACGACGAGATCGCTTGAGCCAGATGCATTGTGTGCCGCCGCGCTCTCCTTGAGGTGGCGCCATTCCTCCGACTCCGCGTCGGCGTGATCATCGATCCAGTCGTCGGCGGCCCTGACGTCCATCGTGACGTCGTGGTCGGTCGTCGCGAAGAAGTCGACGTCGGAGTGCTCCTCTACGACCGCGTACGCCTCCTGCGGTGTGCCCATCCCGTCGCTGATCGCTGTGTGGGAATGGAACTCGCCGGTGTAGTGCGTCAGTCCCAGAAACTCAGGGTGCGGATCGGACCCATCGATCGCCCCCGTCGCAGCCTGGGCCGGGACGACAGTCAGCAGGGAGCCGACCAGCGCGAGTGCGGCACCGACCGCGGAAACGGCAGTCAGGCGTCGGACGGACAGTGAGGACGGGAGTACAGGAGCAGGCACCCGCCGACCGTAGGAATCTCATAGAAACGCTTCGCGGCCGAACGACGAACCTTTGGTGAACGCTGCGCGTACAGCGGTGGCCGCCTTGACCGTCCCGTCCGTCGCACCGTCAGGGCCGGCTCGGTCAGGTCGGCACCGACCTGACCGACGACTTCGCCGACACCGCTCTGTCGAAGCCACCGGAAACGAGTTGAGGACTCGCCCAATTGGGCGAGTCCTCAACTCGTTGAAAGTGTGTGAGCGGTTCGTTCTGCGTTTCTGTCGAACGCAGTCGGTGTTCCGGCACTTACGTGCCGGTCAACGGACTCAATCAGCTCGGACAAGAGCGCAAGCGCTCTTGTCTCTCACCTCAATCGTCTGTGGAGCTGGGGGGAATCGAACCCCCGTCCAACGCTGGTTCACTGAAGTTTCTCCGGGCGCATTCTGTGGAGACGTTCTGCTCGGCCCCGATCTTCAGCACAGACACATAGATCGACGGGCCCAGTCGCGGAAAAGTCCCGTGTGACGTCGCGACGCCGTCACACAGCAAGACCCCTTAGATGGCGCCAGGAACCGTGACGGGGACGATCACGGGCTGACGGACTCGAGCTCGCTACTTACGCAGCGAGGGCGAAGTCAGTGCGCTCAGCGTTAGAGTTGGCACTTATAGTTTCGCAGGGGGCGTTAACGAGATAACCCTGCATCCTCGGCCCGCTTCTGTCAGATCGGCAGGCGCTGTCGAAACCGATCAGCCCCGTGGATCCTTCTTGCGAAGGGACCTCTCACACACTGTGGAATTGCCAGCGACCCTGCGGTCGCACGGTGCCCGGTGAACCGGGCGTCTCGGAAACTCTCCGAGCACTACAGCCTACAACACACGGGCCCGGAAGGAAATTCCGGATGAGGGGCGCAATGCGCTCCGCCGCGCTGTCGCCGGTCTGCGCTACGCTCGCGCCATGGACGACGACCCTCCGATCGCACAACGACTGTCACGGATGATCCGAGTGCCCACCGTGAGCGCGGCGGCCGCGTCCGAGCAGCCGTTCGAGGAGTTCGTCAACCTGCTCCGCGAACTGTATCCGCGGGTGCATTCCGAGATCGAGCCGGAGCGCATCGGTCCACGAGGCCTGCTGTATCGGTGGCGGGGCCGCACCGACAACGATCCGGCCGTGCTGATGGCACACTATGACGTCGTTCCGGCAGATGAAGCGGACGGGTGGGAGCGCGACCCCTTCTCAGGCCTGATCCGCGACGGATGGGTGCACGGCCGAGGCGCACTCGATGACAAGGGTCCATTGCTGGTCATCCTCGAAGCGGTGGAATCGCTGCTCGAGGCGGGTCACGCCCCCGCGCGCGATGTCTATCTGTCCTTCGGCGGCGACGAAGAGGTGCACGGAGCCTCCGCCGCGGCGATTGCGGAAGAACTCGCGACCCGAGGTGTGTCGCCGTGGCTCGTCATCGACGAGGGCGGTGCCGTCGTCGATGCGCCGCTCCCCTTCGTCCGCGGCAGCGCGGCCATGATCGGCGTCGGTGAGAAAGGCGTGGCCACCCTGCGCCTGACAGCCCGCGGCGACGGCGGTCACGCCTCAGCTCCTCGCGGGCACACCGCCGTGACGCGGATCGCAAGAGCAGTCGAGCGGCTCGAACCTTCGACGTTCCGCCCCCGGATGCCCCGCTCGATCTCGCGCATGCTGCGCATCTTCGCGGTCAGAGCGTCCCGACCGGCCCGGATGCTGCTGCTCGCGCTCGCGCGGTGGCCCTGGTTGGGCGGTCGCGTGTTCGCCGCTCTCGGAGGGGAGCCTGCCGCTCTCATCCGCACCACGATCGCGACGACGATGCTCGCGGGCGGTTCCGCCTCCAACGTGCTCCCCGCGCACGCCTCAGCGACTCTCAACCTGCGCATCGTCCCCGGGGAGACGGTTGAGTACATCGTCAGGCGTGTGCGCCGCCGCATCGCAGACCCCCGCATAGACATCGAGGTGCTCGAAGGCGACGATCCGTCGCCCGAGTCTCCCGTCGACGAACGGCAATTCGCCGCCGTCGCAGGCGCTGTTGCCGCGGCGTATCCGGATGCACTCCCCGCACCGTACCTGATGATGCAGGCCAGCGACGCCCGCCACTTCCACCGGCGCTGGCCCGCCGTGTACCGCTTCGCGCCGCTGGAGATGTCGAGCGCACAGCGCGCCTCGATCCACGGCACGAACGAGTGCGTGTCGATCTCCTCTCTCGAACGCGGACGCGACTTCCACTCGACCCTCATCCGGAGTCTGGCGTGACCGCGCCCGCCGCGGCCACGGGGCTGCGCGCGCTCGTCGGCATCGTCGGTTTCCTCGCGTTCGTCGAGTTCACCAGCGGCATCCTTCAGGGTTACTACACGCCGATGCTCACCGACATCGCGCGTCACCTCGGAGTGCACGACGCCGACGTGAACTGGCTCGAGGGCTCGCAGCTGATGCTCTCCGCTCTCGTCGTTCCCGCCTTCGCCAAGCTCGGCGACATGGTCGGCCACAAGCGCATGCTGCTCGTCTCAACGGCTGCGACGGCGCTGGCGTCGCTCGCGATGCCGTTCACCGACTCGTTCGCGGTCTTCCTCGTCGCCTGGGCGCTGCAGGGGTTCTACGTCGTCTGGCTCCCGCTCGAGGTGGCGCTCATCTGGATCCGCGCCCGCCGGCTCGCGGAGCAGGCAGGCGTGAAGCCCGCGTCCGTGACCGCCAAGGCGGCGGGTGTGCTCGTCGCCTCCCTCGAGCTCGGCGCGATCGGCGGAGCACTCCTCGGCGGAGCGCTCATCGATACGCTCCCCCTCTGGCTGGTGCTGCTGATCCCCGCCGTCGCGGTCGTCATCTGCTTCTTCGTCATCCTGTTCGGCGTCGCGGAGCCGCCGGATCCCGTGGGCGGCGTGTTCGACACCGGCGGCCTCATTCTCGTCTCCCTCGCGCTCGTCGCCTTCACGGGCGGCCTCAGTCTGCTGCGCATCGGCGGGCCTGGCGACCCGTTCGCGTGGGGCGCCGTCGCCGTCGGAGTGCTGCTGATCGTGCCGTTCGTGCTGTGGGAGCTGCGCTGTTCCGACCCGCTCATCGACGTGCGCATGTTCCGCTCCCCGTCGCTGTGGCCCGTGTTCCTCACTGCAGGGCTGTTCGGCGTGAGTGTGCTCGGCGCCCAGGCGCCGCTGTCGACGTTCGCCCGCACCGACCCCGACGTCTACGGATACGGCCTCGGCACATCCGGGTTCGACACATCGCTCATCATCGGTTTCTACCTCATCGCCATGATCGTCGGAGCGCTGCTGTTCCCGTACCTCGCCCGTGCCACGACCCCGCGCGTCGCGCTCATCATCGCGGCGCTTCTCGTCGCCGTCGGGTATCTGATGTTCCTGCCGCTGCACGACACCTATGCCCAGACCACGATCAACATGGCCGTCGCCGGGCTCGGATCGGGGGCGCTCGTCGCCGCCCTGCCCGCGACCGCCGCCGCGGCCGCCCCACCGTCGCAGACCGGAGTCGCCACAGGGCTGACCAACTCCGTCAAGACCGTCGGCGGGGCGATCGCGTCGTGCGTGTTCGGCATCGCCCTGCTGAACGGCGCGGCCACGGCCATCGACGGCGGCGACGCGACGGCCGGCTCGCTCACCGGCTATGTCACGGTGTGGCTCGTGTGCGGACTCACGGCTCTCGTGGCTGCGGCCGCACTGCTCATCGTGCCGCGCGAGGCCTTCACCGACACCGACCGCACCGCGGCGAACGCCACCGGCTGACGGTCCAGGCGCCGGGAACACACAGACTCACACGAGCCGAGCTGTGGGCGTGAGCTTTCCGTTCACGTGAGGAAACACACGCGCACCTGCGACGAAACACGCAGTTCCTAGCCTGGCGCCATGACCTCCCGATCGCACGTCGACCCCTCGCCGAGCACCGACACCCACCGGGTGGTCGTGATCGGCGCCGGCATGGTCGCCCACCGCTTCGTCGAGAGCCTGCTCTCGCGCGGCGACGCTCCATGGCGGATCACTGTCATCGGCGACGAGCCGCGCGCACCCTACGACAGGGTCGGCCTGACCAGCTGGTTCGACGGCCGTGCGGCAGAGGATCTCGCTCTCGACGCCTCTCCCCTGCTCGACCCGCGGGTCGAGCTCGTCACCGGCGATGCCGCGACGTTCATCGACCGCAGCGAGCGGATCGTGACGACGGCCGCTCGCCGCCGATACGCGTACGACACGCTCGTGCTCGCCACTGGCTCGTACGCCGCGCGCCCCGCGATCGACGGCTCGCACCTGCCAGGCACCTTCGTGTACCGCACGGTCGATGACCTCGAGGAGATCACGTCGTTCGTGCGCCAGCGCTCCGCCGAGCTCGGCCGCCCCCTGCGCGGCACTGTCGTCGGCGGCGGCCTGCTCGGGCTCGAGGCGGCGGGCGCGCTCCAGGGCCTAGACGCCGAATGCAGCGTCATCCATTCGGGCACCCATCTCCTCTCCGCGCAGATCGACCGTGCGGGCGGCGAGGTGCTCGGCCGCCTCATCCGGGAGCGCGACATCCGGATCCGCACCGAGTCGCGGGCGACGCGCGTGGCCCCCGGACCGGAGGGCGCCGTGGCGGCGCTCGAGTTCCCCGACGGCTCCTACGAGGAGACCGACATCGTGATCTTCACCGTCGGCGTGCGCCCCAACGACTCCCTCGCCCGCGAAGCCGGTCTCGAGGCGGAACCCCGCGGCGGTGTGCGCATCGACGACGGATGCGCGACGAACGACCCCGCGGTGCTCGCGATCGGCGAGGTCGCCAGCCACGGCGGCCGCAGCGTCGGACTCGTCGCGCCAGGCTACGCGATGG
Source organism: Frigoribacterium sp. JB110 (assembly GCF_900163665.1). Classification (GTDB taxonomy): domain Bacteria; phylum Actinomycetota; class Actinomycetes; order Actinomycetales; family Microbacteriaceae; genus Microbacterium. The sequence goes on along the minus strand of NZ_FUIA01000003.1, from coordinate 20,887 downwards.
CAGAGGTCGCCGCCGATCGGCTCTGCGGCGGGGAATCGACGTTCCCCGGCTTCGACGAGTCGACGAAGCTCAAGCTCTCCGGCGTCGACGTCGCAAGCTTCGGCGACGCGTTCGCGGCCTCCCCGAATGCACTCGACGTCGTGTTCTCCGACCCCGTCGGCGGCACCTACAAGAAGCTCGTCCTCTCCGACGACGCGAAGACGCTGCTCGGCGGCGTACTCGTCGGCGACGCCTCAGCGTACGGCTCGCTCCGCCCGTTGGTCGGCGGTCCGCTCGGCGCAGACCCCTCCGGATACCTGATGCCGGCCGACGGCGTGGCAGCGCCCACCGGCGACCTTCCCGACGAGGCGATCGTGTGCTCGTGTTCGTCGGTGACGGCGGGCCGGATCCGTGGCGCCGTGCACGAGGACGGATGCGCCGACGCCGATGAGGTCAAGGGGTGCACCCGCGCCGGCGCCACGTGCGGTTCGTGCTTCGTGCTGGTGAAGAAGCTCGTGGGCAAGGAGCTCACCTCGCTCGGCAAGACGGTCTCGAACGCGCTGTGCGAACACTTCGATATGTCGCGCCGCCAGCTGTTCGATGCCGTGCGCGTGGCGGAGCTGACCACGTTCACGCAGATCATCGAGCGCTTCGGCCGTGGTCGCGGCTGCGACGTCTGCAAGCCGACTGTCGCGAGCATCCTGTCCGGTCTGGTCGGCGAGCACGTGCTCGACGGCGAGAATGCGACGCTGCAGGACACCAACGACCACGTCATGGCGAACATGCAGAAGGACGGCTCCTACTCGGTCGTCCCGCGCATGCCGGGCGGCGAGGTGACCCCGGAGGGCCTTGTGGTGATCGGCAACGTGGCGAAGAAGTACGGTCTGTACACGAAGCTCACCGGCGGTCAGCGCATCGACATGTTCGGCGCCCGCCTCGAACAGCTCCCCCTCATCTGGCGCGAACTCGTCGACGCCGGGTTCGAATCGGGGCAGGCGTACGGCAAATCGCTGCGCACGGTGAAGTCGTGCGTCGGCTCGACCTGGTGCCGCTACGGCGTGCTCGACGCGGTCGGCATGGCCGTGAACCTCGAACTGCGCTATCGCGGCCTGCGCTCCCCGCACAAGCTCAAGCTCGGCGTCTCCGGATGCGCCCGCGAATGCGCCGAGGCCCGAGGCAAGGACGTGGGAGTGATCGCCACGGAGAACGGCTGGAACATGTACGTCGGCGGGAACGGCGGCTTCACCCCGCGGCACGCGGAGCTGCTCTCCGAAGGGCTCAGCGACGCGGAGCTCATCCGCGCGATCGACCGCTTCTTCATGTACTACATCCGCACGGCCGACCGACTGCAGCGCACGGCGCCGTGGATGCAGGAGCTGGAGGGCGGCCTGGACGGGCTGCGCGAGGTCATCTTCGAAGACTCGCTGGGCATCTGCGATGACCTCGACGCCGCGATGGCGCGCCACGTCGCCGGCTACCAGGACGAGTGGGCGGCGGCGCTGGAGGATCCCGACAAGATGCGCAGGTTCCATTCCTTCGTGAACGCACCCGACACCCCCGATCCGTCCCTCGCCTACGTCTCCGAGCGCGATCAGGTGCGCCCTGCCTCGGCCGAGGAGCGCGAATCGGGCGCCGTGATGATCGCAGGAACCACCCTGGAGGTGCGCCGATGACGATTCAGACGGTCCGGATGGAGCAGTCCGCCGACCCAGGCGTCCGCGTCGACGTCTGCGCCGTCACCGACCTCGAGGTGGAGCGCGGCAGGGCGGCACTGCTCGACGGCGGCACGCAGGTCGCACTCTTCCTGTTGCCGGACGGCTCCGTCCGGGCTGTGTCGAATTGCGACCCGTACTCCGGGGCCAACGTCCTCTCGCGGGGTATCGTCGGAACGCGCCTGGTCGCCGACGGCACCGAGACGCCCACGATCGCATCCCCTCTGCACAAGCAGGTGTGGGATCTGCGCACGGGGGAGGTGTTGGAGACGCACGGTCGCGAGTCGCGGCACCTGCGTGTGCACGCCGTCGAGATCGACGGCGGACGCGTACTGATCGGAGAGGCGGAGACACGGTGACGACCACACTGGGCATCAGCCTCGCCGGACGACGCGTTCTCATCGTCGGCGGCGGCTCGGTGACCGCGCGGCGCCTTCCCCGTTTCGTCGACGAGCAGGCGCACATCGTGATCGTCGCCCCCGAGCTCTCCCCCGCCGTCTCGGCGATCGTCGCCGACCGCCGCATCGAGTGGCATGAGCGCGAGGTGCGCTCCGACGACGTCGACGGCGCTTGGATCGTGCACACTGCGACGGGCGACGCGCGCGTCGACGCAGACGTCGCCGCGTGGTGCGAACGTCAGCGAGTCTTCTGCGTGAACGCCTCCGACGGTGCCCACGGCAGCGCCAGGATGACCAGCGAGGTGCGCTCCGGCGACGTCGTCATCGGCGTCACCTCGGGCGACGGGGTCGACCCTCGCCGATCCGTCCGCGTGTCGGCGAGCATCCGGGAGGTGCTCGACTCCGGCGGCGTCGATCTGCGCAGGCACCGTTCCGTGCCGGGCCGCGTCGCGCTCGTCGGCGGCGGTCCTGGCCCCGTCGATCTCATGACGCTCAGGGCGAGGCGCCTGCTCGCGGAGGCCGACGTCGTCGTCACAGACCGTCTCGGTCCGGTCGCCGTTCTGGATGAACTCGCTCCGGATGTCGAAGTGGTGCATGTAGGCAAGGCGCCTGGCAGCCATCCGGTGCCTCAGCCCGAGATCAACGCGCTGCTCGTCGAGTTCGCCCGCGCAGGAAAGCGTGTCGTGCGGCTCAAGGGCGGCGACCCGTTCGTGTACGGACGCGGAGGCGAGGAGGTCGCCGCGTGCCACGCCGCCGGCGTGCCCGTCGAGGTGGTCCCCGCACCATCCAGCGCGATGGCGGTGCCGCAGGCGGCTGGCATCCCGGTCACCCACCGCGGCGTCGCCTCGAGCATGCACATCATCAACGGGCAGAGCGGCCTGAGCATGGCCGACATCGCGGCGATGCGCGACGATTCCGTCACCACCGTGCTGCTCATGGGAGTCGCCGCGTTCGCATCGATGTCGCGGCAGGCCATCCGGATGGGTGCGCCGGCCGGGCGGCCGGTCGCCGTCGTCGAGAACGGCCATTCCGAGTGTCAGCGCACGATCCGCTCGACCCTCGGCGACGCGGCCCGTGAGCTCGTCGAAGCGCAGGTGCGCAACCCGTCCGTCATCGTGATCGGAGAGGTCGCGAAGGCGGGCCTGCTGCTGCCTGAGACAGGGGCCACCGCACCGGTCTCGGCGGGAAGCGCCTGATGACGACGGGCGGGCAGCTCTCGGCGGCGCTGGACGGCTGCCGCATCATCAGCACGGCGCACCGTCGCTCGTCCGAGCTGGCCGCTGCGCTCGCCAGGCACGGCGCCGCCATGATCGCCGCGCCCGCACTCACGATCGTTCCCCACGCCGACGACGACGCCCTCCTGGTCGTCACCAGGGAGCTGATCGCGTCTCCTCCGGATATCGTGGTCGCCACGACCGGCGTCGGCTTCCGCGGCTGGGTCGAGGCCGCACACGAAGCAGGCCTCGCCGATGAGCTGCTCGGTGCCCTCGCCGATGCCCAGATCGTCGCCAGGGGGCCCAAGGCACGCGGGGCGATCCAGCAGGCGGGACTCACCGCGGACTGGGTCGCGGAGACGGAGACCACGGCGGAGCTCGGCGAGTACCTCGTGGCCCGCGGCGTCACCGGCCTCCGCGTCGCGGTGCAGCACCACGGATCCGGCGCAGACGGGCTCGACGAGCTTCTGACGGAGCACGGCGCGGACGTCACCAGCCTGACCGTGTACCGCTGGGGTCCGCCGCTCGACGCCGGCGCCGTGAGCGTCTCGACGATCGCGGCGGCCGGCGGAGACGCCGACGCTGTGCTGTTCACCTCGGCGCCTGCGGCGCACGCCTGGCTCGACGCCGCGGAGAAGGCGGACGCACTCGACGCGATCCGTGAGCGTGCGGCGACCAACCGTCTGCTGCTCGCCTCCGTCGGCCCGATCACCGCAGGCCCGCTGCATCGGCGCGACCTCGTCACGTCCATCGCTGAGCGAGGACGCTTGGGCTCACTCGTGCGCCTCGTCGTCACGCATTTCGGCGCGGGCGGCGCACCGTCGCTCACCACGAGGAGCGGCCATCTCGAAATGCGCAGCTCCGGTGCCGTGCTCGACGGCACGCACCTGCCGCTCTCGCCGACCTCGACCTCCGTGCTCAGCGTGCTGTTCGACGCCGGAGGTTCCGTCGTGACGCGCGGCGAGATCCAGGGCGCTCTGCCCGGCACCGGACTGAGCCCTCACGCCGTCGACATGGCCGTCGCACGGCTGCGCACCGGCCTCGGTGATCCGACGCTGGTGGCGACCGTCGTCAAGCGCGGGTACCGGCTCGATGTGGAGGACTCCGCATGACGGCACCCACACTCGTGTGCTGCTCGCACGGGACCGATTCCGCAGAGGGGCGACGAACGATCAGTGCTCTCGTCGCGGCTGCGGAGCGCGCCGTCGGCGCACCGACCATCGAGACGTACGTCGACGTGCAGCATCCTCAGGTCGACGAGGTCGTCTCCTCATCCGACGGCCCGGCCGTGATCGTGCCGCTGCTGCTCTCGCCCGGCTTCCACACCGCCGTCGACATCGGCCGCGCCGCCGCACAGCGCGCCGGGGTCGTCGCGACCGGCACGCTGGGCCCGCATCCTCTGCTGGTCGATTCGCTGGCCGAGCGGATCGCTGCGTTCTCCCCCGAACCCGGCGACCGCGTCGTGCTCGCCGCCGCCGGATCCTCGCGCCCCGAGGCGGCGGCACGCGTCGAAGAGATGCGCACAGCCCTGGAGGCGCGCATACCCGTTCCCGTCACCTGCGGCTTCGCCTACGGCGCGCAGCCCACCGTCGCCGACGCGGTGCAGCAGGCCCGCGAGGCCGGTGCGGAGCGCGTGATCGCCGCCAGCTATGTGCTCGCTCCCGGTCATTTCGCCGATCTCATCTCTCGCGCCGGTGCCGATGTCGTCACCGCGCCCCTCGGCGTCGGCGACGACGGCGCAGACCCGCGCATCGTCCGGATCATCCGGGAGCGCTACGACGAAGGCACCGCGACGCTCAGCCTCTGAGCGTTCGCGAGGCCTTCGTCGCGTCAGCCCTCGCCGTCGGGAAGGAGATCGGGTCGGTGCGCCTTCGTCCGCTCGATGCTCTGCTCGCGGCGCCAGGAATCCACGGCGCCGTGATTGCCGCTCAGCAGCACGGGCGGCACCTCCAGGCCGCGCCACTCGGCCGGCTTCGTGTAGATCGGGTACTCGAGCAGACCGTCCTCCTCGTGGGATTCCTCCACGAGGCTGGCCGGGTTGCCGACCATCCCGGGAAGCAGGCGCGTCACGGCCTCGATCATCGCCATCACCGCGACCTCGCCGCCGTTGAGCACGTAGTCGCCGAGACTGATCAGGCGCACGCGCCCGCGCCCCGAATAGTGATCGATGACGCGCTGGTCGATGCCCTCGTAGCGACCGCACGCGAACACGAGGTGCTTCTCGTCAGCCAGTTCACGGGCCAATGGCTGTGTGAACCGCTCGCCCGCGGGTGACGGAACGATCAGCACGGCGTCGTCGGTGAGGGTGTGATCGAGTGCCTCGCCCCACGGTTCGGGCTTCATCACCATGCCGGCGCCGCCGCCGTAAGGGGTGTCGTCGACCGTGCGGTGGCGATCGTGCGTCCAGTCGCGCAGATCGTGCACGCCGACGTCGATCAGACCGCGCTCACGCGCCTTCCCGATCAGTGAGACATCGAGAACGTCGAAGAACGACGGAAAGATCGTGATGACATCCAGGCGCACCGGACAAGCCTAGAGGCTGCACCTGTGCGGCGCCCACGACCCGCGAGCCGGGCGAGCCTGTCGGCGCGACCGCTCAGACCGCTCGGTCGTCGGCCGGCCCGTCGGCATCCGGCGCCTCGGGTGCATCATCCGGCGTCTCGGGCGCGGCAGCCGCGTCATCCGGGAGCTCCTCGAACAGTCCGGCGGGAGGTGTGACCGTGACGCGCCCGGCTGCAAGGTCGACCTCGGGCACGATCGCCGAGACGAAGGGCACCATGACCTCATCGCCGTCCGACCGGACGATGAGCAGATCGTGCGACGGGAGATGGTCGACGCGGGAGACCTTGCCGACCACGACCCCGTCGCGGACGACGTCGAGCCCGGCGAGCTGGTGGTCGTACCACGCGTCGTCCTCGGGCTGCGCCTCCGCCTCGGCCTGGTCCTGCTCGATCCACAGGATGGCCCGGACGATGCTCTCGGCCTCGTTGCGGTCATCGATTCCATCGAGGAAGACGACCGGGTGATTGTTCATCCAGCGGAACTCGCGAACGGTGACGGTCTTGCCGTGCCACTTCGAGTCCTGCGGAACCTGCAGTGTGAACGTCGCCCCCGGCACGAAACGGCCGTCGGGGTTGTCTGTGTACAGCTCGAGCTTGAGTGCTCCCTTGAGCCCATGGGCCTTCAGGAGGCGACCGACTCGAAGCTGCTGTTTCGCTGCGCGCTCGGTCACGATCAGTCGTCGGCGACGTCGACGCGGACGCGCTTGCCGTCGGCGAGGGCGTTCACAACCGTGCGCAGTGCCTTCGCGGTGCGGCCGCCGCGCCCGATCACTCGCCCACGGTCCTCCTCGGCGACGTGCACTTCCAGCACGTCGCCGCGGGGTGTGGTCGACGAGATGACGCGCACATCCTCAGGGCGATCGACGATGCCCTTCACGGTGTGCTCGAGCGCGGCAGCCAACACGACGGTTACTCTGCGGTCTCTTCGGCGGGCGCCTCTGCGGCGTCCTCGGCGGGAGCCGCTGCCGGCTCCTCAGCCTTCTTCTCGGCCTTCGGCTTGATGACCGACTTCTTGTTCGAGTCGACCTCGAAGTCGACCTTCTCGCCGGCGACCTTGACCGTGTTCTTGGCGTCCTTCTCGCCCTTGAAGGTGCCCCAGTCGCCGGTCAGCTTGAGGATGGCGCGCACCTGGTCGCTCGGCTGGGCGCCGACGCTGAGCCAGTACTGTGCACGCTCGGAGTCGACCTCGATGAACGAGGGCTCCTGCGTCGGGTGGTACTTGCCGATCTCCTCGATCACACGACCGTCGCGCTTCTTGCGCGAGTCGGCAACGATGATGCGGTAATACGGCGCACGGATCTTGCCCAGACGCTTGAGACGGATCTTGACAGCCACGTTTCTCCTGTGGTTTTCGAAGTGAACGAACCAATCGCCTCGCGCGTGGGGTGATGCACGCCGGCGGAAGCTCTCAGGGAGGTTCACGGGAAGGATAGAGGGTCGTTCCCGCGTTCCAAACCTCCATTCTGCCAGAGAAAGCGCCCTTCCCGCTAATTGGCGCGCCTCCGTGTTCGCCCAGTATCCGAGCGGCCGCATTCACGGGTTCCACAGAGTTGCATCGCGGCGTAGATTAGGTAAGCCTGTCCTGAGCACGTTTGTCTCGATCGATGGACTCGATCCGGCTGCGCGCATCGCTTCACCGCCGAGGGCTCTCCCCTCTCTCGAAAGGTCTTCCCATGCGTTCCCGCCATCTGCTGGCAGTCACTTCCCTCGCGGCGTCAGCGCTGCTTCTCGCTTCGTGCGCCACCGACGGAGAAGGCTCCGAGGCGTCGGTCGGCGACAGCGGCGGCATCGAGATCACGCACGCGCTGGGCACGACCCAGATCCCGGATGGCGTCGAGCGGGTCGCGACCGTCGGCTGGGGCAACCAGGACGTCGCACTCGCGCTCGGCGTCGCGCCCGTCGGCGTCGATGACCAGACGTGGTCCATGGCGAGCGACGACGGCCTCGGCTTGTACGACTGGTCGCTCGACGGATACGAAGAGCTCGGTGCAGACGATCCGGTCGTCTTCGACACGACCGACGGAGTCGACTTCACCGCGATCGCGGATGCGCAGCCCGATCTGATCCTCGCGGCGTACTCCGGGTTGACTCAGGAGGAGTACGACACGCTCACCGAGATCGCCCCCACCGTCGCGTACCCCGAAGTGGCGTGGTACACGCCGTGGCGCGATGTCATCCTGACCGACGCCGAGGCGCTCGGACAGGCAGACGAAGGCGAACAGCTGGTCGAGGACCTGGACCAGCAGATCGCCGACGCGACGAGCGGTCTGACGAGCTTCGAAGGCAAGAAGGCGGCGTTCTTCTATATGACCCCGGCTGACCTCTCGACGGCGTCGATCTATGCGACGGAGGACTCGCGGACGGCGTTCCTCGGCGACCTGGGCTTCGACTTCCCCGATCTCGCGGTGGAGACCACCGAGAGCGGCAGCTTCTACGCCGACATCTCCGCAGAGAACGCCGATCAGATCGCCGACGTCGACGTGATCGTCGCATACGGCGACGACACGCTCCTGGACGCGCTGCAGTCCGACCCGCTGTGGAGCACCGTGCCGGCCGTGCAGAACGGCGCGGTCGTCGCCGTCGGCAGCGGTGACGCATTCAGCGGCGCCGTGACACCCACCGCGCTGTCGATCCCGTGGATGCTCGACGACTACGTCTCCCTCCTGGACGACGCCGCGTCGAAGGCCGAGTGACCCTGGCGCCGCCTCGTCCGACCGGTTCCGCCCCCGTGGCGGCACCGGCGACGCGGCGCGCCGTTCTCGTCGCGGTGAGCGTCGCCGCCGTCGCCGCGGCAGCCGCGGCGTCACTGGCCTTCGGCTCACGCGCCGTCGAACCCGTCGACATCGTCGACGGCCTGATCGCGTGGATGCGCGGAGAGACCACCACCGGAATCGGGGCGATCGCGGTGCAGGAGCGCATCCCGCGCACGCTGCTCGCGCTGCTCGCAGGCGCCGCTCTCGCCCTGTCGGGCGCTGTGATGCAGGCCATCACCCGCAATCCGATCGCCGATCCCGGCATCCTCGGCGTCAACACGGGCGCCGCACTGTTCGTCGTGTGCGGGATCGCCTTCTTCGGTGCGACCACGCTTTTCGCCTACCTCGGCCTCGCGCTGGTGGGCGGTGCACTCGCGGCGGCGTTCGTCTACGTCGTCGGTTCCATCGGCGCAGGCGGTGCCACACCGATCAAACTGGCGCTCGCGGGCGCGGCGACGACGGCGGCGCTGTCGTCGCTCGTCAGCGCCGTGCTGCTGCCAAGGACCGCCGCGATGAACGAGTTCCGGTTCTGGCAGGTCGGTGGGGTCGGCGGTGCCGATTGGACGGCGCTCGGCGTCGTCACCCCCCTTCTCGTCGTCGCGGCGGTGACCGTGCTGGTGTTCGCTCCGGGTCTCAACGCGCTTGCTCTCGGCGACGAGGTCGCCGTCGGTCTCGGCGTGCGCATCGGGCGCACCAGGGCGATCGCTGCCGCCGCAGGCGTGGCGCTGTGCGCCGGCGTCACCGCCGTGTGCGGGCCGATCGCGTTCGTCGGACTGATGGTGCCCCATGTCGTCCGGCTCGTCGTCGGTCCTGACCAACGGTGGATCCTGCCGCTGTCCGCGCCGCTCGGGGCCGTGCTCCTCACGGTGGCCGACACCGCAGGACGCGTGCTCGGTTCGCCCGGCGAGGTGGAGGCCGGCATCCTCACTGCCTTCATCGGCGCCCCCGTGCTCGTCATGATCGCCCGCCGCACCCGGATGCGGGCTCTGTGATGACCGCCGCCACCGACACCCGGATCGCGCCGACAGCGCCGACACCGCTCGATGACCTTCGCCTCGGCCGACGCACTCGCTCTCGGCGGCGATGGATCGGCGTCTCCGTGCTCGGAGCGCTGCTCGTCGCCCTGCTGATCACCACGGTGCTCGTCGGCGAGACGTTCTACCCGCTCAGCGACATCATCGCCGTCATCGCCGGACAGGATGTGCCTGGTGCGTCTTTCACCGTCGGGCGCCAGCGGATTCCCCGCGCGCTGACGGGCGTCCTGGCCGGCATCGCGTTCGGCATCGCCGGCACCACGTTCCAGACCCTGCTGCGCAATCCCCTCGCCAGCCCCGACGTGATCGGCATCACATCCGGTGCGAGCGTCGCCGCGGTGCTGTCGCTGGTCGTGCTGCATCTGTCCGCGCCGCTCACACTGACGCTCTCGCTGCTGATGGGCGTCGCCACGGCCGCCGCGATCTACCTCGCGGCGCGCGGCGGCGAATCCACCGGCGGGCGCCTCATCCTGATCGGCATCGGCATCGGCGCGATGCTGGACGCCGTCGTGTCCTATCTGATCCAGCGCGCGGCGGAGTGGGACGTGGCCGTCGCCATGCGCTGGTTGACGGGCAGCCTCAACGGCTCCCGGATGGAGGACATCCCAGCACTGGCCATCGCCGTGGCCGCGCTGATGCCCCTGGTCCTCTTCCTCTCGCGGGATCTGCGCGCACTTGAGATGGGTGACGCATCCGCGACGGCCCTCGGCGTGCGCGTCGACCGAACGCGCCTGCTCCTCATCGTGTCGGCCGTGGCACTGGCGTGCTTCGCCACAGCCACAACCGGTCCGATCGCGTTCGTCGCCTTCCTCGCGGGACCCATCGCCGCGCGCATCGTCGGGGCGGGCTCCTCCCTGGTCGTGCCGGCCGCGCTCGTCGGCTCGTGCTTGGTGCTGGCCGCCGATCTGATCGGGCAGTTCGCCTTCAGCACGAAGTTCCCCGTCGGTGTGATCACGGGTATTCTCGGCGCGCCCTATCTGCTCTTCCTTCTCATCCGCACCAGCAGGCTCGGAGGCTCATCATGACCGAAGTCCGCTCCCTCTCCGCGGAGGATCTGCACGCCGGATACGGACAGGTCACCATCGTCGACGGCGTCGACCTGGAGCTCCCTCCCGGCGGAATCAGCGTCATCGTCGGGGCCAACGCCTGCGGAAAGTCCACCCTGCTGCGCACGCTCTCGCGGTTGCTGCCCGCCCAGTCGGGTTCTGTGCTGCTCGATGGCGAGAGCATCGTCCGGATGCCCACGAAGCAGCTCGCGCGCTCACTCGGCCTGCTCCCGCAGCAGCCGATCGCGCCGGAGGGCATCGCCGTCGCCGATCTCGTCGGGCGCGGCCGCCATCCGCACCAGAAGCTGTTCCGCTCGTGGTCCGCGGCGGACGAGAGCGCTGTCACCGAAGCGCTGGAGATCACCGGCACCGCTGACCTCGCCAATCGTCCCGTGGACGAACTGTCTGGCGGTCAGCGCCAGCGGGTGTGGATCGCGATGGCGCTCGCCCAGGGCACGGACGTGCTCCTTCTCGACGAACCGACGACCTTCCTCGACCTCGCGCATCAGATCGAGGTGCTCGATCTGCTCACCGATCTGAATCGCACGCGCGGCACCACGATCGCGATGGTGCTGCACGACGTCAACTTGGCCGCCCGCTACGCCGACCATCTGTTCGCGATGTGCGACGGCAGGCTGGTCGCCGGCGGCGCCCCGAGCGAGGTCGTCACGGCCGGGCTGATCGATGAGGTGTTCGGTCTCACCGCCGAGGTCATCCCCGACCCGGTCTCCGGAACCCCGCTGGTCGTACCGCGCGGGCGCCATCATTCTCTGTCCGACGGCGACACGGACACTGTCTCGCCCGACCCCGCTCGCTCCGAGAGCACCGACCGCACGGCAGGAGCCGCCACATGACCATCACCGCAACCGACACCCGTCCGATGCGGATCTTCCGCGCGGAGGTCTCGCGCATCACCGACATCACACCGAGCTTCCGCCGATTCACGTTCACCGGCGCCGACCTCGATGAATACGGCGATCCCGGATACGACCAGCGCATCAAGGTCGTCTTCCCCCGCCCCGGGGTTCCGCTCGACGCGATGCCCACCGGCGACGACTGGTACGCCCAGTGGCGCGAGCAGCATCCGGACGAACGGCATCCGTTCCGCACCTATACGACCAGGGCGGTGCGGAACGACGTGCACGAGATCGACATCGACATGGTCGCCCACGAGGTCTCCGGCCCCGCCTCCGCTTGGATCCGCGACGCCACCGTCGGCGACGAGGTGCTCATCGCCGCGCCGACCATCCATCACAACGGCGCGAACCTCGGGCTGGATTTCGTTCCGCCCGCCAGCACCGAGCAGTTCCTGCTCGTGGGCGACGAGACCGCCGCCCCCGCCATCGCCGTCATCCTCGAGCAGCTGCCGCCGTCAGCGCGAGGCGTCGTGGTGCTCGAAGTTCCGGATGCCGCAGATCGCGCATACCTTCCCGCTCATCCCGGTTTCCGCGTGCACGTCGGTTCCCGCGATGGGGCCCAGCGCCACGAGCACCTCATCCGGGCCGTCACGGAACACGCAGAGGCGCTGTGCCCCGACGGGCGCGGCGCGGACGTCGAGGAGATCGACATCGACGCCGGCATGCTGTGGGAGGTGCCGCGCTCTGCCAAGGGAGGTGCCGCCCTGAAGAGCGCACCCCTCTACGCATGGATCGCGGGCGAGTCCAGCGCGATCAAGCAGCTGCGCAGGCACCTTGTCCGCGACGTCGGCGTCGACCGCCGCGCCGTCGCATTCATGGGCTACTGGCGCCTGGGCCGCGCCGAAGGCGAGTAGCCAGGGCGCTCACGTCGATGTCAGGGCCTCCGCGAGCGCCTCGTCGAGCACGAGGTCGGTGATGATGCCCGCTTCCAGGGCGGCGCGCACGCTCTGGAGCTTGTGTTGCCCCGCCACCACGCACACACGACGCGGCACCCTGCTGAGTCGGTCCAGTGAGGGGCCCGTCGAGCGGGCATTGAGGCGAATGTCGCGCCACGTCCCGTCCCCGCGGAAGAACACGGTTGCGACATCGCCGACGGCGCGGTCCTCAGCAAGGCTTCGGTAGTCGTCGCGGTCGAGGTACGCACCCACGTACACGTGGCTGGGAACATCGGATGAGGGAGATCCGACGCTGAACACGGCGACATCCATCCGCGCCTGCAGATTCAGCACCCGCTTCGTCATCCGCTCTCGCCACATCGCCGTGCGGGTCGCGGGATCGTCGAAGAACGCCGGCACCGGGAACTGCTGCACCTCGGCGCCGAAGGCTGTCCCGAATCGCTGGAGGATCTCGCTGGAGTACTCGACGCCCGTCGTCTGGGTGTTTCCTGCGCCGTTGAGCTGGACGACGATCGTGTTGTGCGTCGGCTTTTGCGGGAGGTGCCGACTCACGACGCTCAGCGTCGACCCCCACGCCACACCGACGACCATGTTCGAATCCACGAACTGCGCGACGGCGTGCGACGCGGTACGTGCGACGCGGTCGAGCCGGTCGGCCTCACTCGCCCTGACAGGAACCGGGACGACGTGCGCCGTAATGCCGAAGCGATCGTGCAGCCGCGCCTCGAGGCCGCCGCCGTGCGCGAGCGGCGAGTTGATCTGGATGTCCACGATTCCCGCGTCTCTCGCCTGGCTGAGCAGCCTCGACACGGATGAGCGCGACACCCTCATCTCGCGGGCGATCGCCTCCATGGTCCGATCCTGCAGGTAGTACAGACGCGCGGCAGTGAGCGCTGCTTCGATCCTCGGATCGCGTGCATTATGCGGTTCGCGCTCCATAACGCCTCCATCCCGAAACTGATCTGCACATACGTGCACGGAGTTTGCCCATTTATGCCCACAGCGAGAAAGCTGTACAAAGCTCCTCCGCAGAAGGCTATACGGAGCTTCCCGAGAAAGGCCTCGCATGACTGACACCGCCCCGCTCCCCGAACGATCCTCCGTCCGCGCCGTGCGCGAGGCAGGGCGCACATCGGTCGTCGTGATCGGCGGCGGCATCAACGGGATCTCGACCTTCCGCGATCTCGCGCTGCAGGGCGTCGACGTCGTCCTCGTCGAGCGGAGTGACTTCGCATCCGGCGCGTCCGCTGCGTCGAGCCACATGGTGCACGGCGGCATCCGCTACCTGGAGAACGGCGAGTTCCGCCTCGTGCGGGAATCCGTGCAGGAGCGCAACAGGCTCCTCCGACTGGCCCCGCACTTCGTGCGCCCGCTTGAGACGACCATCCCGATCTACTCGACGTTCTCGGGGATCCTCTCCGCTCCGATGCGCTTCCTGACCCACAAGTCGGGTCGCCCACAGGAGCGCGGCGCCGCGCTCATCAAGCTCGGTCTCATGATCTACGACCTGTTCTCGCGCGACGGCGGCTCGGTTCCTCGTCACCGGTTCCTGCGCCGCCGGAAGGCGAGCGAGGACCTTCCCGCACTCGACGACCGCGTCGCGTACACAGCCACCTACTTCGACGCTTCGATGCACGACCCCGAGCGCCTTGCGCTCGACGTCCTCCTCGACGGCATCGACGCCCACGAAGGCGCCCAGGCGATCAACTATGCAGAGGCGATCGGCGCGACGAACGACGGCGTGCGGATCCGCGACCGCGAGACCGGGAAGACCTTCGAGATCGCCGCGGACGCGGTGGTCAACACGTCGGGACCGTGGACCGACCTCACGAACGAGGCGCTGGGCACGCCGACGCGCTTCATGGGCGGCACCAAGGGATCACACATCGTGCTCGATCACCCGGAGCTGCTGGAGGCCACGCGCGGTCGCGAGATCTTCTTCGAGCACTCGGACGGCCGCATCGTGCTGATCTATCCTCTCAAGGGTCGCGTGCTGGTCGGGACGACCGACATCGACGCCGATCCGCGCGAGAACGCCGTCTGCACCGAGGAAGAGGTCGACTACTTCTTCGACCTCATCCGGCACGTCTTCCCGACGATCGACATCGATCGCTCGCAGATCGTCTTCCGCTTCTCGGGCATCCGTCCCCTGCCGCGCCACGAGGACACCGCGCCAGGGTTCGTCTCGCGCGACTACCGGATCGAGGTCGACTCCTCGCGACGCGTTCCGTTCGTGAGCCTCGTCGGCGGCAAGTGGACGACGTTCCGCGCGCTCGGCGAGTCCCTCTCGACGCGCGTACTCGAACTCATCGGCGCGCCGCGCACCACCGACACGCGACAGCTTCCGATCGGCGGTGGGCGCGATTTCCCCACGACCGACGCGGCTAGGGCCGCATGGATGGGCGAGCACCTCGCCGGCGCCGGCGAGCGCGCGGAGCTGTTGCTCGCCCGCTACGGTACCCGTGCGGCCGACGTCTGGCGCTTCGTTCAGGACGATGAGGATGAGCCGCTCGCGCACGGCGATCTGTCAACGCGGGAACTCGCATGGATGGTGCGAGAAGAGCAGGTTCGGCGACTCGAAGACGTCGTGCACCGGCGCACGAGCCTGGCGTTCACGGGGCGCGTGGAGCGTCGAACGCTCGAGGAGATCGCGACCCATCTCGCACCGCTTCTGTCGTGGGATGCCGCCCGGCGTGTCCACGAGGTGGAGTCGGTGCTCCACAACCTCGGCGAGGAGCACGGTCTGCTCCTCGCCGCATGACCGACGCGCCGCGGCGTCAGGAGCATCGGATTCATCGATGCACCGCGGAGTCCCAACAGAACTGTGCGTCGGTGAACGACGCCCCTGAGAGGTCAATGAAGACATGAATGAACTGAATCCGCTGCTGTACTTCCTCTCGGAGTTCGTCGGCACCTCCCTTCTGGTCCTGCTCGGCTGCGGCGTCGTCGCCAATGTCGTGCTGGCGAAGACCAAGGGCTTCGCGGGCGGCGTCATCGCGATCGCGTGGGGCTGGGGGCTCGCCGTGTTCGTAGGCGTACTGGCGTCGGCGTACTCCGGCTCGATCCTCAACCCCGCCGTCGGCGTGGGCCTGCTCGTCACCGGCACGATCACTCCCGCGATGTTCCTCATCGCCACGATCGCCGAAGTGCTCGGCGGCGTCTTCGGCGCTGTCCTGTGCTGGGTCTCGTACAAGAAGCACTTCGACGGCGAAGAGGATCCCGAGAACAAGCTGGGCGTGTTCGCCACCGGCCCGGCCATCCGGTCTTACGGCCTCAACCTCGCCACCGAGGTCATCGCGACGTTCGTGCTCGTGTTCAGCATCCTCGCCTTCGCTGACTTCGGAGACATCAACGTGGGCGTTCCGGGTGCTCTGGGGCCACTGACGGCGCTTCCCGTCGCGCTGGTGGTCGTCGCGATCGGCCTCTCACTCGGCGGTCCCACCGGTTACGCGATCAACCCGGCGCGTGACCTCGGTCCGCGCATCGCACACGCGATCCTGCCGATTCCGCGCAAGGGATCCAGCGACTGGGCTTACTCGTGGGTCCCGATCGCCGGTCCCGTCCTCGGCGGCGCGATCGCCGGCATCGCTTCGCCGGTTCTGCTCGGGCTCACATCCTGATACCGTCACCAATCGCATTCAAAGGAGAATCTACTCATGGGCGACTACATCCTCGCTATCGACCAGGGCACGACCTCGAGCCGCGCCATCATCTTCGACAAGAGGGGAACGATCGTCTCCTCCGGACAGAAGGAGCACGATCAGATCCTCCCCCGCGCCGGTTGGGTCGAGCATGATGCCGTCGAGATCTGGCGCAACGTGCAGGAGGTCATCGGCCTTGCACTCAGTCGCGCCGACCTGACGCGCCACCACATCGAGGCCATCGGCATCACGAACCAGCGTGAGACCACCGTGGTGTGGGACCGCAAGACCGGCGAGCCGGTGCACAACGCCATCGTGTGGCAGGACACGCGCACGCAGGCCATCGTCGAGCGCATCGCCGGCGACGAAGGTGTCGAGCGCTTCAAGGACATCGTCGGGCTGCCGCTCGCGACGTACTTCGCAGGAACCAAGATCGCCTGGATCCTCGAGAACGTCGACGGCGTGCGCGAGCGCGCCGAGGCGGGTGAGCTGATGTACGGCACAACCGACTCGTGGGTGCTGTGGAACCTCACGGGCGGCGTGGACGGCGGCGTGCACGTCACCGACGTGACGAACGCCTCCCGTACTCTCTTCATGGACCTCGAGACCCTTGAGTGGCGGGATGACATCCTGCGCGAGTTCGACGTGCCGCGCTCGATGATGCCTGAGATCCGCTCCTCCTCCGAGATCTACGGCTACGCGGAGGACTCCTCATTGCTGCGCGAGACCCCGATCTCGGGGATCCTCGGCGACCAGCAGGCAGCTACGTTCGGTCAGGCCGCGTTCTACAAGGGTGAGAGCAAGAACACGTACGGCACGGGCAACTTCCTCATCTTCAACACGGGTGAGGAGATCGTCCGCTCGCAGAATGGCCTGTTGACGACCCCCTGCTACAAGCTCGGCGACCAGCCGACGCAGTACGCACTCGAGGGCTCGATTGCGGTGACCGGATCCCTGATCCAGTGGCTGCGCGACCAGCTCGGCATGATCGCTTCGGCGCCCGAGATCGAAGAGTTGGCAAAGCAGGTAGACGACAACGGCGGCGTGTACTTCGTTCCAGCATTCTCGGGCCTGTTCGCGCCGTACTGGCGCCCCGACGCGCGCGGCGCGCTCGTCGGACTCACGCGCTTCTCGAACCGGAACCACATCGCTCGCGCGGCACTCGAAGCCGTCGCCTTCCAGACACGCGACGTGCTCGACGCGGTGAACGCCGACGCGGGCGTCGACCTCAGCGAGTTGCGCGTCGACGGCGGAATGGTGGCCAACGATACGCTCATGCAGTTCCAGGCTGACGTGCTCGGTGTGCCGGTGGTGCGGCCAGTCGTCGCCGAGACGACGGCGCTGGGAGCGGCGTACGCGGCAGGTCTCGCCATCGGCTTCTGGGCAGACCTCGACGAGGTAGCCGCCAACTGGCAGGAGGACGAGCGTTGGGAGCCTTCAATGGAGGATGCCGAGCGCGACCGTCAGCTGCGCAACTGGCGCAAGGCCGTCACCAAGTCGATGGACTGGGTCGACGACGACGTGAGGTGAGCACCTTCGCTGACACGACGAGGGGAACTGATCCTGATCGGGTTGCGTTCCCCTCGTCGTGATCGAGTCGAAACGAGCTCGAGGCGTTTCAGAGCCCGCTCCCCCGCTGTCGAGTCCATGATGGGAGGGGACAGCCGAGACCGCCGCACGACGAAGGGTCAAACCTATGACGGAGCGCCAGAACGTCACCGATGTGCGCAAGCGGGGCCGCTCGCAGGTGCTCATCATCGGCGGCGGCATCAACGGCATCGCGACGTTCCGAGATCTCGCCCTGCAGGGCATCGACGTCGTGCTCGTCGAGCGCGGCGACTTCGCGTCCGGCGCCACCAGTGCGTCCAGTCACATGGTGCACGGCGGCATCCGGTACCTCGAGAACGGCGAGTTCCGGCTCGTGCAGGAGTCGGTGCGCGAGCGCAACGATCTGCTCACCACCGCTCCCCACTACGTCAAGCCGCTGAAGACGACCATCCCGATGTACTCGTTCTTCTCCGGTCTGCTCAATGCCCCGATGAAGTTCCTGTTCCAGCGTCAGGGGAAGCCCGCTGAGCGCGGTGCGCTGATCATCAAGGCGGGCCTGGTGATGTACGACCTGTTCGCCACCGCCGGCCGTTCGACGCCGTGGCACCGCTTCCACGGGCGCAAGCGAACCTTGGAGCAGCTGCCCCGGCTGAACAAGGGCGTCAAGTACACGGCCACGTACTTCGACGCGTCCATGCACGACCCGGAGCGCCTCGCGCTCGACGTGCTCGGCGACGGTGTGCGGGCAGGCGGACGGGCCGTCAACTACGTCGAGGCGGTCGGCCGGAACGGCAACGGCGTCACACTGCGCGACAACGTCACGAACGAGGAGTTCGACATCGCTGCGGACGTCGTGGTCAATGCGTCCGGCCCGTGGACGGACCTCACGAACGAGGCACTCGGCAGCGCCACCGCGTATATGGGCGGCACGAAGGGCTCGCACATCGTGCTCGACAACCCGGAGCTCGTCGCGGCGACGGGTGGCCGTGAGATCTTCTTCGAGCACAAGGACGGCAGGGTCGTGCTGATCTACCCGATCAAGGGAAGGGCGATGGTCGGCACGACCGACATCCCTGCGGATCCGAGCCTGCCCATCCGGTGCACCGAGAGCGAAGTCGACTACTTCCTCGATCTGATCTCCGAGGTCTACCCGGACATCGCCGTCTCGCGCGAGCAGATCGTGTACAGGTTCAGCGGCATCCGGCCGCTCCCCCGCAGCGATTCTTCGAACACCGGCCAGATCTCCCGCGACTACCACCTCGCCGCGACCGAGCTGGACGGCACCCCCGTCATCAGTGTGGTCGGCGGCAAGTGGACCACGTTCCGCGCACTCGGCGAGACCCTCACCGACAAGGTGCTCTATCTGCTGAAGGCCCCGCGCACGGTCGGCACGCGGGGCCTGACGATCGGCGGCGGGCGCGACTATCCCACGACTCCGGGAGACGTCTCGGTGTGGCTGCGCGAGAAGCTGGGCGGCGACGACGCGCGCACCCGACTGCTGTTCGAGCGGTACGGCACACGGGCCGCGCAGGTGTGGGAGCATCTGCAGTCCGGGGACGACGAGCTCATCCTCGACGGCGAGCTCTCCACCCGTGAACTGGAATGGATGGTGCGCGACGAGCACGTCGTGCACCTCGCCGATGTCATCCTGCGCCGCACCTCGCTCGCCTTCACCGGCCGCGCCGACATCGACACGCTCCGCACGGTGGCCGATGCCCTGGCGAAGGCATCCGGATGGAGCGAGCCGCGCCGTGCCGAGGAGCTGGCAGCCACGGTCGCCATCCTCCGCGACGAGCACGAGGTCGCCGTCGACGCCCCCGCGCTGCGCGCCTGAGAGCTCCCCTCCGCCACCGCTCGGGTGCTGGAGATCGGCTCCTCAGCGCCGTGTCGCGTCGATTCGCCGCACCTGAACTCGACGCACCTGACTTCCGCGCGACGCGGAACGCCCCCGACTCCTTCTCGGCGCCGGGGGCGTTCTCGCGCTCCGTCGCTACGCCACCTTCGCCCGTCCGTAGGCGCTCACGACGACGGGACCGAGCAGGCCGTAGTCCTGCTTCTTCATTCCTCCGTACACGTCGGCGTTGACCGTGCGCATGCGATTATTCAGCGGCGTCGCCACCTCGACCTTGACGGTGTTGCGTCCTCCGTGCACGTGATCGCTGATGTCGAGCGTCGTGTCCGTCAAGTCGCGCGTCTCGACGAAGGTGCCGTTCACCCACACTGAGAACGTGTCGTTCACCTCGCCGAGCGACAGCGTCACGCCCGTGAACTTCTTGCGCCACTCGCGGCCCATGTGGAACTGGCCGTCATACGTGCCGATGCCCGATGCATCCGCCACCTCGGCGATCTGACTCCACGGCACGAGCCCGTCGAGCGACAGGGCGTGCCGCTCCTTCACCGTCTCGAGTCGACCGGCGCCCGGCTTCCAGTCCTCCACTGTGACGTTCCAGTCGCGGATCTCGATCGGCGCGGGCGCCGCAGGGACTTCCACCTGCGCCGTGCGCCCGCCGGCGAGCGCGACCTCGAGCGCGCCTGCATCTTCGGCGTGCACATACACCTCGCCGCGCTTGCCCAGGCTGGCGCCGAGCACCGACGTCGACGCGATGACGGCAGTCGGCGAGGCCGTTCCGGCCCAGCCGTCGGGTGCGAACGCGATGATCGTCGACTGCCCAGGCTCAAGGCGCACGCGCACCGTCACGTCCCGCCCGCTCTCGGTGTACACCGCGAGTCGCTCGACGCGTCCGTTCCACGCATCGAGGACGTAGGGCACATCATCAGGACGTGTCCTGGTCAGGCGGACGTCCTGATCGAGACTCATCGCCGGTTCCTTGGGCGGATTGTGCCGCACGTTCGCGATGTAGAAGTACTCGATGTCTGACCCGACCCTGTGCACGTGCTTCAGATAGGACGCAGCATGACTGACGCGCGGCCTGATGCCGAGCTCCGAGAGTCGTTCGCCGATCTCCTCGTTCGCTGCCGCGGTGCGCACGTTCGGGAACTCGAGCATGTGCTCGACCAGCTGCTGCACGACGATGTCGATGTTGTCCGGCTGCCTGCCGATCGCTTCCGGTGCGCTCCAGTCCCCGAGGAAGACCACCGGCAGACCGGCCTGCACGAGTTCGAGCAGTTTGCGGGCTCTTCACGAACGAGGGTGTAGTCGAGGTCTGAAACCGCCGGCTTCGAGCAGA
>NZ_FUIA01000002.1 GCF_900163665.1 Frigoribacterium sp. JB110 | reverse complement strand
GGGCCGGGGTGGTTAGGTGGGGGCATGACCCTGGTTGCCGTTGCTCAGTTCGCGCCCACAGACGACAAGGGTGCGAACCTCGACGAGATCGAGCGGCTGGCGCGCATCGCGGTGGCGCGGGGCGCGCGCATGGCGGTGTTCCCCGAGTACTCCAGTTGGTTCGTCAATCCGCTCGACGACCGCTGCGCGGCGAACGCGGAGCCGCTCGACGGCCCGTTCACGGCGCGGCTGCGCGAGCTGGCGACCGAGCTCGACATCACGATCGTCGCGGGGCTGGTGGAACAGGGCTCCGCGACGCGAGTGCGCAATGCCGTGGTCGCCGTCGACGCCACAGGCATCCTCGCCGTCTATCGCAAACAGCACCTGTACGACGCATTCGGTCAGCGGGAATCCGAGTGGATCGAACCAGGTGCGATCGGTGAACCGCAGACCTTCGTGCTCGACGGGCTCACATTCGGCATGATGACCTGCTACGACCTGCGATTCCCCGAGGTTGCGCGCATGCTCGCCGATGCCGACGCGGATGCGGCCGTCGTGCCGGCGGAGTGGGTGCGCGGGCCGCTCAAGGAGCACCACTGGTCGACGCTGCTGACCGCCCGGGCCATCGAGAACACGATGTACGTCATCGCCGCCGACCACCCGGCACCCATCGGAGTCGGAGCATCCGCGATCATCGACCCGCAGGGTGTGTCGATCGCGCGCCTCGCCGTCGACACGGACGTGGCCGTCGCGGAGGTCGACCCGGCAAAGATCGCCACCACGCGGCGTGAGAACCCCGCCCTGTCGCTGCGTCGGTACCGGGTGCTGCCAGAGGCGTAGGGCGCGTCTCATAGGTCGAGCCGCAGCGACCTGCGCAGCCGACGTCTGATCGTGAGATGCGCCCTTGCCGTTCAGCTCGCGCCGAGTCGGCCCAGCCGTGCGGCGGCCTCCTCGAGCACGTCCACCCGCTTGCATGCCGCGAACCGCACCAGGCTCGCGTAGTCGGCACGGTTCTCGTCTGTGACGAATGCCGTCAGCGGCACGCCGACGACCCCCGCACGCTGCGGCAGCTCACGGCACAGCGCCGCCGCATCTGAGAAGCCCAACGATGCGCCGTCGGCGACCGTGAAGTAGGTGCCTGCCGGCTGGAAGATGTCGAAGCCCGCGGCACGGAGCCCGGCACCCAGCAAGTCCTTCTTGCAGCGCATGTCCTCACGGAGCTCGGCGAAGAATGCATCGGGCAGCCGGAGCCCTGCGGCGATGGCCGGTTGGAACGGCGAGCCGTTGACGAAGGTGAGGAACTGCTTCACGGTGAGCACCGCTGTGATCAGCTCGGCAGGGCCGGACACCCAGCCGATCTTCCATCCGGTCGCGCGGAACGTCTTGCCCGCCGAGGAGATCGTGAGGGTGCGGGCGGCGGCCTGCGGAAGCGTCGCTATCGGCACGTGCGGCTGGTCGAAGACCAGGTGCTCGTACACCTCGTCGGTGACGATGACGGCGTCGTGCCGTTCGGCGAGATCAGCGATCTGCTGTCTGATCTCCGCGGTGAACACCGCTCCCGTCGGATTGTGGGGGTCATTGAGCAGGATCACCCTGGTGCGGTCCGTGACCGCGGCGGCCAGCTCATCCAGGTCAGGCTGGAAGTCGGGGCGGCGCAGCGGCACCGTCCGCAGGCGTCCTCCCGCGAGTGCGACGCAGGCGGCGTAGGAGTCGTAGTAGGGCTCGAACACCACGACTTCGTCCTCGGGGGAGTCGATCAGCGCCAGCAGCGTCGCCGACAGTGCTTCGGTCGCTCCCGTGGTTGCGAGAACCTCAGTGGCGGGGTCGACGCTGAGCCCGTAGAACCGATTCTGGTGCTCGCTGATCGCCTCGAGCAGCTCCGGAACGCCGCGCCCTGGCGTGTACTGATTGTGCCCGTCCGCGATCGCGCGCTGCGCGGCCTCGAGCACCTCGGCAGGACCGTCCTCATCCGGGAAGCCCTGCCCGAGATTGATCGATTCCGTTTCGGCCGCCAGGTGCGACATCTCTGCGAAAATGGTGGGAGCGATGGATCCGTCGTCTCCGAGCAGACCAGCTCCGGATGCGGTGCGCCGCCAGGCGCCAGGCACGGTTGGCATGTCATCACGGTACGTCATCGACTCATTCCCAGATCTGAACCGAGTCATAGGTTCCGCAAAGGTTTCGGGATCAGTCTTAAGGGGAATCGTCAGAAGGAGCACACGATGGACAACTCGTTCTCGAACCAGGAGCCGGATAACGGCTCACCCGCTGTCGGCCCGACGTCGGGCGGCGGCGCAGGCTCCGTCCCGCCGCGCCCCGCAATGCCCGCGGCCGAAGCCGCGGCGCAGCGGCCCGCCGCGCCCACGGATTCTCAGCACACCGAGGTGGTGCCGCCGACGCCGCCCATCGGACAGCAGCCGACACAGCCGCTGCCGCCGTACGGCCCGCCGGCACAGCCCGGCAGCTCATTCGGCACTGCGGTCGGTGAGAAGAAAGAGCAGGGCCCGTCGCGCAAGCGGGGCACCGCGGTTGCGGGCCTCCTCGTCGCCGCGGCGCTGATCGGTGGAGCGGCCGGCCTCGGCGGGTCCTATGCGGGGAACGCGATCTGGGGCGGCGAGCCGTCGAGCACGGCCTCATCCGAGGGTCCATCGACGATCACGGTGAACAACCCCGGCTCCGTCAACGAGGCGACCGCCGTGGCGACCGAGGCGATGCCCAGCACTGTGACGATCACCGTCGCGAACGGGCAGGAATCGGGCAACGGTACGGGTGTGGTGCTCAGCGAGGACGGCTACGTTCTGACCAACACGCACGTGGTGACCCTCGGCGGATCGGCTTCGGACGGCACCATCCGGGTCACCGGATCTGACGGCACGATCTACGATGCCGAGATCGTCGGGACCGACCCCGTGTACGACCTGGCGGTGATCAAGCTCAAGGACGCCTCCGACCTCACCCCGATCGAGTTCGCCGATTCCGACAAGCTCAACGTGGGGGACACCACTGTCGCGATCGGTGCACCGCTCGGCCTGCCGAACACGGTCACGACCGGCATCGTGAGCGCGCTCGACCGCAGCATCCAGATCCAGTCCTCTGCGGCCCCGGACTCGCCCGACACGCAGGAGGACGAGGGCGAACAGGAGGAGTCGCCCTGGTTCTTCGATCTGCCGGGCCAGGAAGAGGATCAGCAGAGCACACAGCAGCAGTCGATCTCGCTCAGCGTCATCCAGACCGACGCATCGATCAACCCTGGCAACTCCGGCGGTCCGCTCGTGAACAGCGAGGGCCAGCTGATCGGCATCAACGTGGCGATCGCGACAGCGAACGGCAGCTCGGAGAGCGAATCCGGATCGGTCGGCATCGGATTCTCGATCCCGTCGAACGTGGCCGAGCGGGTGTCGCAGGAGATCATCGACGGCGGTGAGGCGACGCACGGCCTGTTGGGCGCGAGCGTCACGACGGCATCGGCCTACGAGGAGGCGACCGTCGAAGGTGCCGCGATCGTCGAGCTTCCTGACGGTGCGGCGAAGGACGCCGGCCTGCAGGAAGGCGACATCGTCACCGAGTTCAACGGCAAGCAGATTCGCAGTTCGACCGACCTGACGGCGCAGGTGCGCGCGGCGTCCGGAGGCAGCGAGGCGACTCTCACCTACGTGCGCGACGGCGAGAGCCACACGGTCGACCTGACCCTCGGCACGCTCTGACTGAGATCGGCCTGAGGCGCCGCCCCGCGAGATCCGGATAGGCTCGCGGGGTGGCGTCCTTCTCGTTCCGCGCCGGAAACGCGGCCAAGCTGCTCCGCGCACCGCTGTACGCGCTCGGCCGGCTCGTCACGCTTCTCGTGCCCAGGGGCGAGCGCTGGGTGTTCGGATGCGGCGCCGGCATCGGCGACGGACCGCTCGAGGTATGGCGCGTCGCGCAGGAGGACGGCGTCGCCGCGGTCTGGCTCGTCACCGACGATGCTGAGGCGCGGGAAGTCGCAGCCATCGGCATCCCCACGATCCGCCGCGATTCGTGGCGAGGCTTCTGGGCAACCGTCCGCGCACGAGTCGTCGTGGTCGCGTTCGGGCTCGGCGACGTGAACCCCTACGGCGCGTCTGGCGCGTTCGTCGTGCAGCTGTGGCACGGCATCCCGCTCAAACGCATCGGCATGGACTCATCGGAGACCACGCGAAGCCCCGTCCCGTTCGCGCGGAGCCTGGTCAGTGCGCTGCTGGCGTTCGCCTACGCACGCTCCGCACGGCGCATCGACCTGATGCCCGCATCGCACCACCTCATCCGGGGGCGTCTCGAGTCCGCCTTCGAACTCCCGCACGGCCGTGTCCTGGTCACGGGGGAGCCGCGCGTCGACCCGCTCAGCACGGGTGACGCACATGCGAGACGGGCACGGGCGCGGCGCGACATCGCTGACGCCGCGGGGGAGATCCCGGATGGCGCGCCACTCGTGCTCTACGCCCCGACCTGGCGCGACGGCGCGGCCGACCCCGCAGTGCCGTCGGCGCAGGAGTGGGCGCTCATCCGTGGCGTGCTCGAGCGCCACGGTGCGATTCTGCTCGTCCGCTCGCATCGGCTGGGCGCAGGCAGCTACGAGCCGCCGTTCGAGACCCCGCTCATCCGCGACCTCGGCGCGGAGCGTCTGCGCGACATCACTCCGGCGCTCGCCGGGTGCGACGCGCTGATCACGGACTACTCGTCGCTCGCGTTCGACGCGGCGCTGGTGCCGCTTCCCGTCGTGTACTTCGCTCCGGATGCCGAGGAGTACGCGGCAACGCGCGGGTTGTACGGACGCTACGAGGCCGTGGCAGGAGATGACTACGCGCGCGACTGGTCCGCGGCAGCCGAGCGCCTCGACCGTGTACTGGGCGATTCACGTGAGCGAGACGCGCTCGTGGCGCGGTCGGAGGCGCTGAGTGAGCGCGTGCACGCGTATTGTGACGGAGGGAACGCACGGCGCGTCTACGACGCGGTGCGCGCCCGCGTCGATCAGGACGAACACGGGCGACGCAGCGCGGCGCGAATAGAGGGGACGAGCCACGGATGACGAAGGCGCGGTTCGACATCGGCGGAGCATCGCTCATCGTCTCCGGCTCCGGCGCACCGCCTGAGCGTGCGTGCCTCGAGGGGGCGCGTGCGCGCATCGTCGGCGAGATCACCGTCGGTGAGGGGACGTGGAGCGTGCGCTTCCGCCTCCTCGTCTCGCGCTGGGGAGGTCCAGCGCTTCCGGCGCCCAGCGGCGCATACCGGATGTCGCTGACCACAGAAGGCGGCGCCGAGCTCGGCGCCGACGCTTCCATCGGCAGAGAGATGTTCGAGCTGTTCCACGCGCAGCTGGCCGCCGGCGAGCTGCTGGTCTGGCCGCCCATCGACCCGGCGTACGAATCGGGCGAGGGCAGCCGCGCGCTCGAGCTGCGCTACATGGGCGGGAACACAGGCGCACACCGGCTCGAGAACGCCGTGTTCTTCGAGAGCTTCTACGGCCGTGTCGCGGGGTGCAACCCGCTGGCGATCGACCGCGAGATCGCGCGCGTCGCCCCGCACGTGACGCGCTACTGGAGCGTCGTCGACCGCTCTGTGCAGGTGCCGGACGGCGCGATCGCGGTGGTCGACGGCAGTCCAGAGTGGTGGCGGGCGCGGGCCGAGGCACGACTGCTGGTCGTGAACGATTGGCTGCGGCGACCGTTCGTGCGCCGTGACGGCCAGCGCGTGCTGCAGACCTGGCACGGCACGCCGCTGAAGCGACTCGCTCTGCATCGCAGAGGGTTCCAGCCCAGACGGTGGGCCGCGGTCGTGCGCGAGTCGCTGCGCTGGAATGTGCTTCTCGCGCAGAACGGCTATGCGTTCCGGGTGCTGCGGAAGGCATATGCGTACCTCGGCGGGCGGCCTCTGCTCGACAGGCAGCTGTGGGTCGAGGGGTATCCGCGCAACGACGTGCTCACCACCGGCGACGGTGCAGCGGTGCGCGCGCGGCTCGGCATCGCTCCGGACGAGGAAGTGCTGCTGTACGCCCCGACCTGGCGCGACGATCGCGAGGAGATGGTGGACTTCGTCGATCCGGAGCGCCTCGCCGCCGAACGGGGTGCCGTCGTCCTCGTGAGGGGCCACACGCGCACGCTGCTGCCAGGTCACGACGTGACGGCGCCTCGCGTGATCGACGTGACCGCCTATTCCGACACCGCAGAGCTGATGCTCGCAGCCGACGCGCTGATCACCGACTACTCCTCGGTGATGTTCGACTTCTCAGTCACAGGCAAGCCGATGCACTTCCTCGTGCCCGATCTCGAGCACTACCGAGGGGCGCTGCGCGGGTTCTACTTCGACCTGCTCGCCCGAGCTCCCGGCCCTGTCGTCCGCTCCTACGACGAACTGCTCACGGCGCTCGACCACGACCGTGCGGAGTATGCCGAGAGATACGCGACGTGGCAGGCCGCGTTCAACCGCCTCGACGACGGGCACGCGTCAGAGCGCGTTGTGGCGCGACTGATCGATGCAGGGATGATCACGCCGTAGGCGACCGATTGCGAGAGGCTCTACGGCAGGGGAGTGTTGCGGCCGGACAACCTCGAAGTGTCGACGTTGTCGCGCGCACCCGTGACAGCGCCGCGCAGGAAGCCGAACCCCCACGACAGGTGCATCGTCGGCAGCACAGCGGCGCTCCACAGCTTGTCCCGCCATCCGGAGCCGCCGCCGCGCCCCACCGCAACCGCGAGGATCAGCAGCACGTATGCTGCCAGCGGCACATAGACGACGGAGGCGAGCACCGACCACATCCCGGCCAGCACCCCCGTAAGCTGAAGCGCGCCGATGACGAGCGCGAACAACGCGACGACGACGAGCGCAGGCGGCGCGAAGAAACGCAATGAGTTGCGGCTGCCGTACCGTCGCACGAGTTCACCGCGCCAGGTGCCTGTCGAGAAGAACTGGCGCACCAGTCTCGCCCAGCTCTCGCGCGGCCAGTAGGTGACCGACAGGTCCGGGTCGAACCAGACTCGGTACCCTGCGGTGCGGAAGCGCAGATTCAGCTCCCAGTCCTCTCCGCGCCGGATCGACTCGTCGAACAGTCCGATCTCTTCGAGAGGCTCACGGCGCATCACACCGAGATAGGCGGATTCCGCCTCACCGTCGTCACCACCGGAATGGTACGCCCCGCCGCCGAGCCCGATGCGTGAGTTGTATGCGCGGGCGACAGCGCGCTGGAAGGGCGTGCGGCCGGAGGCATGCATCACACCGCCCACGTTCGCCGCGCCGGTGCGGTCGAGAGTGTCGAGCGCGCGCGCCGTATAGCCGGCGGCGAGCTCCGAGTGCGCGTCCACACGTACGATCGTGGGGTAGCGACTGGCGCGGATCGCGGCATTGAGGCCGACGGGGATGTCGGCGGCCGGGTTGTCGACGAGCCGCACGCGAGCGTCGTCCGCCGCGATCCTTCCCGCGAGTTCCGTCGTGCCGTCGGCGGAAGGGCCGAGGGCGAGCACGAGCTCGATGGGGCCAGGCACATCCTGCGCGAGCACCGTCTCGACCGCGCGTGCGAGATACTCGCGCTCGTTGAGAACGGGCATGACGAACGACACGCCGGCACTCGCGGGAACCCTGGGAGCGCTGCGATGAGGCTTCGGCGCGATGCCCTCACCACGATCGTTACCCATTCGACGATCATCCCATGCCTTCCCGGTGTTCTTCCCGACTTAGCCTGGAACGCGTGTCTGTTGTGAGTGATGTCCGCAAAGCCGTTGCGCTGGTGCAGAAAGCGGCGCGAATGCGGCTCATGTACCGAAGCGTCGTCCGCGATCTGAAAGCCAGGGGGCCGCTGGAACGAAACAGGTTCACCGTCGCGGTCTACTTCGCCGACAGCGAAGTGAACATGTATCAGATGCGCCAGTGGTACGCGCCGCTGAAGGAGATCGCACGGGAGTGGCCGGTCGTGGTGATCGCGCGCAATCCCGGCGGTGCGCGGGCGCTGATCGACGACGGCGAGCTGCCCGTGACCTTCCAACCCGAGGTGCGCGGCATCGAGAAGTTCCTGGAGCACGAGGACATCCGCATCGTCCTCTACGTGAACCAGAACGCGCGCAACTTCCAGATGTTCCGGTACGGCCGTCGCTGGCACGTGTACATCAATCACGGCGAGTCGGACAAGATGTACATGACCACGAATCAGTTCAAGGCGTACGACTACGCGCTGGTCGCGGGTGCGGCGGCCCGCGAGCGGCTGTCGCGAACGCTGTGGGCCTACGATCTCGACGAGCGCACGATCGAGATCGGCCGCCCGCAGGCGGACCACTACACGGGGGAACCGCCCTACGAATCGGACGGACGCACCGTCATCCTGTACGCGCCGACGTGGGAGGGCGACCGGCCGGCCGCGCACTACGGCTCGATCCTCAGCCACGGGGAGAAGCTCGTGAGCGCTCTGCTCGCCGACGACCGGTTCCGGCTGGTGTATCGGCCCCACCCGCGCAGCGGTGTGCTCGATCGGGCATTCGGCGACGCCAACCGCCGCATCATCCGTGCCATCGCCGAGGCGAACAAGAACGACGCGACGGCACAGCATGTGTTCGACGACGGGCCATCGCTCGGCTGGCAGCTCGCGGGTGCCGATGTCGCCGTGACGGACATCTCGGCGATGGTGTACGACAGGCTCGCCGTCGGCAAGCCGCTCCTGATCACCAGGCCGGAGGACGAGCGGGCGAGCATCGACGAGGGCGGATACCTCGGTGCGTGCGAATGGCTCACTGCAGAAGACGCCGCAGACATCGTCTCGCACATCGACCGGGTGCAGAACGACCCTGAGACGTTCCACCGCCTCGAGGCCTGGTCGCAGCGCTACTTCGGCGATACCAGCAGCGGGGCGCCGACTCGCCGCTTCCATGAGGCGATCGCACGTCTCATGCGCGAGTGGGAAGAGTGGAGCGCTCGCACCTGAGGGGCGGACGGCAGTCCGCAGTCACAGGACGAATCGCCACAGGAACTCCTCGTCGGTTCCTGGTCGATACCAGGCGAGCGTCACGATGGCGCTGGAGAGATCGGCACGGCACAGGCACACCTGAACGGCGTCACCCGGCCGCAGCGCCCCGAATCCGTCAGTGCGGGCGCGGCCGTGCCGGTCGCCGATGAAGCAGCGCACGGTGTCGAGCACATCAGCCGAGACGTTCGTCACGACGGGGTGCCGGGTGTCGCTGCGATCGACCTTCCACGGCACCGCGTACACGCCGCAGGGCGGCTCTCCTGGAGAGGCGGATGTCGTCATGCCCCGACGCTATGAACGACCTGCGACGCTCAGGCAGGGAAACAGCGCTGAGGCATCCGGATGTGGATAACTCGTCGTGCTGAGTCGCCTGGTGAGGAGACGACGCGCCCCGCCGGCGATGCCTGAGCATCACCGGCGGGGCGCCGAGTCTGGTGAGGGTTACACGAACTCGTTCGCGCGTTCGAGGTCTTCTGCGAAGTCGACCTCGACGGCGTAGAGATCCGAGATGTCCATCGGCAGCACACGAACGCCCTCGTCGGCGATCGCGAGCTCCATGCCGCCCTCGAAGTACTCCTGGTCGTCGACGCGCTGCAGACCGCGGATCAGTGCCTTCTTGTCGGAGCGCGAGATGTAGTTGATGCCGACGGCCTCACCGATGCCGCCGACGACCTGCTTCGACAACTCATCGATGTGGCCCGTGCGGGACACCGTGTACTTGACCTCTTCGTCGCTGACCTTCGCCGTGTTCACCGCGACGAACGACTGGTCAGCCTCGACGTGCGCGATCGCACGGCCGAGGACGCGCGGATCGAAGACGACATCGCCGTTCATCCACAGCACGCCGTTGCGGCCCGTGGCCTGAAGGGCGCGCAGAAGGCTCTTCGACGTGTTGGTCTGGTCGTAGCGCTCGTTGTAGACGTAGTCGGCCTGAGGAAAGCGCTCGACGATCTCCTCGGCGCGGTACCCGACGACCGCCGTCACATGCGCGTCGTCGCCGAACGCTGCGCGGATGTTGTCGTGCTGCTGCTGCATGATCGAGCGGCCGTCGTTCAGAGTCGTGAGCGACTTCGGCAGGGCGCGACCAAGCCGCGTGCCCATGCCGGCGGCGAGAATGACGATCTGAGTGCTCATGGTTCTCAAGCTTTCGTGTGTTTGCACGGTGCGCGTCGGAGCGTGTTCACTGCACGTTCCAGCACCGTTCACCGTACGGTGTGCAACCCAGGGTAGCGGTGAACGCTGGACAACGGCAGGACATTCGTCGGTTTGGCGGATTTCCCTGACCGATCGGCTACATTCTGATGACGACTCTGCGGTCTTACGGCGACGCCTGGGTGAAGTGACCGAGTCGGATGGGTACTGTTTTCTAGTGACCTCCGAATCCCGCGACGAATCTCTCGCAACAGCTCCGTCGAACGCACGCTTGTCCGACGAACAGGCGGGTGCGCGCAGCGGTCGGGAAGTCGGTGCCTCAGAGCTGTCGGTCGATACGCGTGAGAATCCGGTCGTGGCCGCTCCGATGCCACCGCTGCCGGAGACGGATGCGGCCGAGGCCGCGGCGCGACCGGTCGGCGGTTCACCTGCGGAACCCGATGCGGATCCCGAGTCCGCTCCGCAGGCGCCGGAGGAGGCGGAGCCTGTGCCTTCCGCGCTGCGGCTGACCCAGGTGACGAAGACGTACGGCGGGACCGATGCCGTCACCGAAATCGATCTCACAGTGCCGAGCGGCGCGTTCTACGGACTCGTCGGCCCGAACGGTGCGGGTAAGACCACACTGCTGTCGATGATCGCCGGGCTGCTGAGCCCGACGGCTGGCACCCTCGAGGTGTGCGGCGTCGACCTGCGCAAGCATCCGCGCGACGCCAAACGACTGATGGGCGTGCTTCCGGATCGTCTGCGCACCTTCGACCGTCTCACCGGGCGGCAGCTTCTCTACTACGTCGGCGTGCTGCGCGGTCTGAAGCCGGGCGTCATCGCCGATCGCACGAACGACCTCGCCAGAGTGCTCGAGCTGACCGACGCGCTCGGCCGCGTCGTCTCCGATTACTCGGCCGGTATGACGAAGAAGGTCATGCTCGCTGCGGCGATGATCCATTCGCCGCGACTGCTGGTCCTCGACGAGCCATTCGAAGCTGTCGATCCGGTCTCGTCCGAGACGATCCTCGGCATCCTCAGCGAGTACGTGCGAGGGGGAGGCACCGTGGTGCTGTCGAGCCACGGCATGGACCTCGTCGAGCAGGTGTGCAGTCGGCTGGCAGTGAT
Organism: Frigoribacterium sp. JB110; assembly: GCF_900163665.1. Lineage (GTDB taxonomy): Bacteria > Actinomycetota > Actinomycetes > Actinomycetales > Microbacteriaceae > Microbacterium. The sequence continues at coordinate 75,915 of NZ_FUIA01000002.1, read as the reverse complement.
CGTGTCGGGTCAGGTGCTCGCCGAGGGAACAGTCGAAGAAGTGAAGGGCAGCGCGACGCTCACTGAGCGCTTCGTCGAGCTCTCCGGCGCTACCGGTGATGTGGGGGGCCTCGAGTGGTTGCACGCGTCCTCCAACTGAGGCTCGCGCTGTTCCTCGGCACACTCCGGGGTTCGGCATGGCATGTCATCCGTCAGGTCGCCGGCCTGGTCGTCATCGGCGCTCTCGTCATGTCGGCATGCGTCGGCGCGCTGAGTCTCGACGACGACCACCTCGATGTCGCTTCCGCGGTCCTGACGCTCGTCGGTGCGGCGCTGCTCATCGGCTTCGCCGTCGGACCGTTCCTCGCCGGGGCGACCGATCAGCTCGATCCGCGACGATTCTCCGTGCTCGGCGCCGAACCGACGCCGCTGGCGGGGACGCTCCTGCTCGGCTCGCTCATCAGTGTGCCGTCCGTCGCGCTGCTCGCGATCGACGTCTCCACGGCCGTCGTCTGGGTCAGGCTGGGTGTGCCGGCGCTGGTCGCCGTCGTGTCTGCGCTTCTGCACGTCGTCACGTGCGTGGTCCTCGCCCGCATCGCCATGGGCCTCGCATCGACTCTGATGCGCGGCCGCCGCACCAGGGAGCTGTCGAGCCTGTTCGTGCTCGGCGTCATCGTGGTGGTCTTCCCCGTCGCCGTATTCCTCTCCTCGTTGGAATGGGACGGTCGGGTGCCGGAGCAGATCCGGCTCGTGGTCGAGATCCTGGCGCTGACACCGTTCGGTGCGGCAGCGGGCGCGCCGGGAGCGATCGCGATGGGCAGCGGCTTCGTCAGCTGGTGGGCGAGCATCGTCGGCGTGCTCGCCGCCGGGCTGGTCGTCTGGTTCTGGTTCTGGTTCGTCCGTCACCTGCTCTCAACCGTTGAGAACCCCGTCGAGGTCCGTCAGCGAGGCGGGCTCGGCTGGTTCGCCCTCACCCCTGGCGTGGCCGCGGGCGCGATCGCCGCGCGCAGCATCATCTACTGGTTCAGCGACATGCGCTACATGGCGAACCTCGTGATCATCCCGATCGCAGGTCTGCTTCCGATTGTGCCGCTGCTCATCGCCGGCGTGCCCGCCGAGATCACCGCGCTCGTGCCCGTGCCGATCATGGCCCTGTTCTTCGGCTGGGTCGCGCACAACGACACGGCGTACGACTCCTCTGCTGTGTGGCTGCACATCGTCACAGGTGTCAGCGGGATCTCCGACCGGCTGGGGCGCACCGTGCCCGTGCTGCTGACCGCGGTTCCCGTTCTCGCCGTCACGATTCCCGTCTCCGTCGCGCTCTACGGGCGCTGGGCGCTCCTGCCCGGCATGGTCGGCGTCGCGGCGTCGCTGTTCCTGTGCGGCCTCGGCCTGTCGTGCATCTCATCGGCCGTCGCGCCCTACGCGGTGCCGACACCCGGAGACGGCCCGTTCCAGCAGCCTCAGCGCAGCGGTTCGGTCGGCGTGTGGTCTCAGGCGCTCGTGATGGGCATCGCGCTGGTGGCGAGCGGTCCGACGCTGTGGTTCATGTGGCTGGCGCTCACCGACGACATCGCGAACGCGATGACCGCGCAGTGGGTCGGTGTCGGTACCGGGCTGTCGATGCTCGCGCTCGGAGTCGTGGCAGGCGGTCTGCTGTTCCAGCACCGCGAATCGCGCATCATGGAATTCGCGGGCACGACCTGACCGGCCCGATCCTACCCTCCGTTCCGACCCGAATTCGGGTCTCGCTGCGATCAGCCTCCCCAGTCATCCGGATCCGGAATAGAATGACCGTATGAGTACGCCGCTTGATGCACCCGACCAGGGCGGAACCGCGCTCCTCGACCGAGAACTCGAGGAGCTGCTCGAAGAAGAGCTGCAGGAACCAGGTGATCACGAGCGCTTCTCGCACTACGTCAAGAAGGACAAGATCCTCGAGTCGGCCATCACGGGCAAGCCCGTGCGTGCGCTGTGCGGCAAGAAGTGGACGCCGGGGCGCGATCCCGAGAAGTTCCCCGTGTGCCCGGAGTGCAAGAAGATCTACGAACAGCTGAACAACAAGTAGTGCACCTGCGCGCCGCGTCGTTGCGGCGCGCAGGTGCGTCGGCAGGCGGCGACGTCCGGTCTCAGTTCTCGACGTAGGTCGTGGGGACGGCGGGGTCGGACTTGCTCAGAGCGAGCCCTCTGACAGGGAGCTCCTCGCGCGCGGCGAAGTGGTGGGCGCGGGCGGCGGCGACGCCGGCCGGCCCCTCGTGAGCGGTGTCGATGTCTCCGGATGCGACGAAGGCCGTCTGCAGATGCCGTGCGCCCGATTCCGGCAGGGCGGGAACATCATCGAACCCGTCGCCGACGTGGACGAGTTCCTCCACAGCTGCACCGTTCTCGATGCGACGCGCCGCCGCCTTCTGCCCGCCCTGCGATCCCTTGCCGCTGGCGGTCTTGGCGACCGACACCCATTCACCGTTCCGCCCCTCGCGCGCGACCAGCTTGTACACCAGGCCGGCCGTCGGGTACCCGGATCCGGTCACCACCGATGTGCCGACGCCGTACGCGTCGACGGGAGAAGCACCGAGTGCGGCGATCGCGAACTCGTCGAGGTCGCTCGTCACGGTGATGCGCGTCGCGCTCGCACCCAGAGAATCGAGGAGGTCGCGGACCTCGCCGGCGACGATGGGCAGGTCGCCTGAGTCGATGCGCACCCCGCCGAGGGAGCCGCCGCGCTCGGAGGCCAGGCGCACCGCGGTGCGCACACCCCGTTCGATGTCGTAGGTGTCGACGAGCAGTGCGGTGCCGGTGCCGAGCGCGTCGAGCTGTGCGCGGAACGCGTCCTCTTCGCTGTCGTGCAGCAGAGTCCAGGCGTGGGCGGCCGTGCCCATCGTCGGCACGCCCCACGTGCGCCCGGCTTCGAGGTTGCTCGTCGCGCCGAAGCCGACGATATATGCGGCGCGGCTGGCGGCGACGGCGGAGTGCTCGGCGGAGCGGCGTGCACCCATCTCCGCGAGCGGACGCCCGTTCGCGGCGATCGACATCCTGGCGGCCGCTGTGGCGATGGCCGAATCGTGGTTCAGGATGCTCAGCGCGATCGTCTCGAGGATCACGGCATCGGCGAAGGTGCCGGTGACGGTCAGGATCGGGGAACCGGGGAAGTACAGCTCGCCCTCGCGGTAGCCGGAGATGGAGCCCGTGAAGCGGTACTTCTCGAGATACGCGAGTGCCTCGGGGCCGAGGATGTTCTCATCGCGCAGGAAGCGCAGCTCGTCCTCGCCGAAGCGGAAGTCGCGCAGCTGGCCGAGCAGGCGACCGGTTCCCGCGACGACGCCGAACCGGCGCCCGCCGGAGAGTCGGCGCGCGAACACCTCGAACACGCACTTCCGGTGGGCCGTGCCGTCGCGGAGGGCCGCGTCCAGCATGGTCAGTTCGTAGCGGTCCGTCAGGAAGGCTGTCGATGCGCTCACCCGCACGACTTTACCGCTGTCCGTCCGCATGTTCCCGCGAGCGCCTACGAAGTCTGCGAGTGCCTACGCTGCAAAGTAGGCACTCGCAGAGAACGTAGGCGCTCGTGGGGGTCCGGCGGGATGAGTCGGACCGCGTAGGCTGGATGGCGTGAATGACGCGCCGATCGGGATCTTCGACTCCGGGGTGGGCGGGCTCACCGTCGCCAGGGCGGTCGGCGATCAGCTGCCGCGCGAGTCGATCCTCTACATCGGCGACACGGTGCACTCGCCCTACGGGCCGAAGCCGATCGCCGACGTGCGCCGCTACTCGCTCGAGGTGCTCGACACGCTCGTCGAGCAGGGTGTGAAGATGCTCGTGATCGCGTGCAACACCGCGTCGGCCGCGGTGCTGCGCGACGCCCGCGAACGATACGACGTGCCCGTGATCGAGGTGATCGGCCCCGCGGTGCGCACGGCGATCGCGACCACGCGACGCGGCCGGATCGGCGTGATCGGCACCGAGGGCACGATCGGTTCGGGCGCCTATCAGGACATGCTCGCGGTCGCGCCGGGCGTCGACGTCTTCACCGCCGCGTGCCCGCGCTTCGTCGATTTCGTCGAGGCAGGCATCACTGACAGCGCCGAGCTGCTGGCAGCGGGCGAGGAGTACCTGGCACCGCTGCGCGACGCGGGAGTCGACACGCTCGTGCTCGGCTGCACGCACTATCCCTTCCTCAAGGGCGCGATCAGCTACGTGATGGGGCCGGACGTGTCACTCGTCTCGAGCGACAGCGAGACCGCCAAGGACGTCTACCGCGAGCTGGTCGGCCGAGAACTGCTGGCCAGCCCGGATGCCGCGCCGACGCTCGCGTACGAGGCCACAGGGGCCGACACGACCGCGTTCACGACGCTCGCGAACCGACTCCTGGGGCGCGAGGTGCGCGACGTGCGCCTCGTGCGCACCGGAGCGATCGACCTTCCCGCACACTGAACCACCCATCCGGATCATCCGGGCACACGTGCTCGCGGCATCCGGTGCGACTCAAGGAGACGAGATGACCGACATCACCCGCGCGGACGGCCGCGCCCTCGACGAACTGCGCCCCGTCGCGATCGAACGCGGCTGGAGCTCGCAGGCCGAGGGGTCCGCACTGATCTCGTTCGGCGACACGAAGGTGCTCTGCACGGCGTCGTTCACATCCGGCGTGCCGCGCTGGCTGACGGGCAAGGGCACAGGATGGGTGACCGCCGAGTACGCCATGCTGCCGCGCGCGACGAACGACCGCTCCACGCGCGAGAGCGTGAAGGGGAAGCTCGGCGGCCGCACGCACGAGATCTCGCGCCTGATCGGCCGCGCGCTGCGCGCCGTCGTCGACACCAAGGCTCTCGGTGAGAACACGATCGTGCTCGACTGCGACGTGCTGCAGGCAGACGGAGGCACCCGCACCGCCTCGATCACCGGCGCCTACGTGGCGCTCGTCGATGCGATCGAGTGGGGCAGGGAGAAGGGCTTCGTGGCGAAGAACGCGAAGCCGCTCGCCGACAGCATCAGCGCGATCTCCGTCGGCATCATCGACGGCGAGCCGATGCTCGACCTGCCGTACGTGGAGGACTCGCGCGCCGAGACCGACATGAACATCGTGATGACGGGTGCGGGGAAGTTCGTCGAGGTTCAGGGCACAGCGGAGGGGGCGCCGTTCGACAAGGCAGAGCTCGACCGCCTGCTCGACCTCGGCGCGAAGGGCTGCGCCGACCTGACGCGCCTGCAGAACGAGGCACTCGGCCGATGACGCAGCTCGTCCTCGCCACGCACAACCCGCACAAAGTGGCGGAGTTCCAGCAGATCGTGCGGAGAGTGCGCCCGGATCTCGAGGTCGTCGGCTACGACGGCCCGGAGCCGGTGGAGGACGGCGTCACCTTCGCGCAGAACGCGCTGCTCAAGGCGCGGGCGGCTGCGGCGCACACGGGGCTGACAGCGCTCGCCGACGATTCGGGCATCTGCGTCGATGTGCTGGGCGGCTCGCCCGGTGTCTTCTCGGCATACTGGGCCGGGCACAAGAAGGACGACGCCGCGAACCTCGATCTGCTGCTCGATCAGATCAGCGATGTCGCCGACCCGCACCGCGGCGCTCACTACACGTCCGTCATCGCGGTCGTGACGTCGGATGGCGATGAGCGCACGGTCGAGGGCATCTGGCCGGGCCGGGTGGCGACCGAACCCCGAGGCGACGGCGGTTTCGGCTACGACCCGATCTTCGTGCCCGACGACGACACACGCTCGGCGGCCGAGCTGACCGCCGAGGAGAAGAACGCCGTCTCGCACCGCGCCCGCGCCTTCGAACACCTCCAGCCCATCCTCGCCGCCCTCTGACGCCCCGCGCAGGCTGCCGAGATGCGCACATCTCGTCGAGATGCGCCGTTTTCGACGTGGTTTCGTCGAAAACGTGCGCATCTCGCGGGCTGGGGCGTGGCGCTATGGCACGAGGAAGACCGCGTCGAGCACGCCAGGGTTGTGGGCGTGCACGAGGGCGGCGAACACGACGGCGTCGAACAGCAGATGCACTGTGACGATGTAGCCGAGTGAGCGGGTGCGCAGGAAGATGATGCCCTGCAGCAGTGCGAACGGGATGGTGAACGCCGGCGCCCATTCGCGGTAGCCGAGCTCCCACAGGAACGACACGAACACGATCGCCTGCAGCACGTTGGCTGCCCAGTCCGGCATGTGCCGGCGCAGCAGCACGAACGTGATGCAGATGAAGAACAGTTCGTCCCAGATGCCGACGGCACCGACGCCGACGAAGAGCCGCGCGATGAGGTCGGCCGAGTCGACGACGGGCCAGTTCTGATAGGCGCCGCTGGTGATGAAGTAGAACGGCAGGATCAACCAGCCGAGCACGAGAACCGCCACGAGCCACACCCACTGCGCCGGACGCCAACGGCCGCCGGCACGCCAGGGGAACCGGATGGCCCGGTCGTGGTACACGAAACGGGACACGAGGTACGGCAGCACGACGGCGCCGCCGAGCGCCAGAGTGAACCGCACCATGGCAATGTCGTGGAGCTCGGCCGCCAGCGGCACAGCGCTGACGATCATCAGCCCGAGCGCGATGAGCGACAGGTCGCGCAGCAGGCTCGGAGCCCCGCCCCGCCGGAACGATGCGACGCCCGTGCGACGATCGACGATCCAAGCCAGCACGAGCGCGACGGCGGCGAGGATCCAGCCCAGCCAGGCGATCTCGAAGACGAACAGGGCAGGAGCGGCGAGGCAGAGGATCAGCGCCGGCCCTGCCGCGGCGACTGGTGCGGGCGGGGCGGTCGCGCGGTCCGATGGATGCGCATCGGTGTTCTCGGTCACGACAGGACGCTCCTTCCGTTGGCCTTGTCTGGACGAACCGGCCATTCGGAACGACGCAACCCGGCTGCAGCGCCGTCCACCCGATTGCGACATGTGTCGGAGGGAGCCCATGCGAGTCCTCTGACAGTCGAGGGCTGGTTGTCGCTTCAGCCTACTGGTGTCGGAGTTCCTGCTGCACTTGCATCACTCGGATGAACACCTATCGGGTGCTGCGCACGCGTTGGATACGCAGGCTGTTGTAGACGACGAGCACGGAGGACAGGGACATGGCGGCGGCGGCGATGAGGGGATTGAGGAGTCCGGCTGCGGCGATGGGGATGGCGGCGATGTTGTAGCCGAAGGCCCAGCCGAGGTTGGTGCGGATGGTGCGGAGGGTCTTGCGGGAGATCGTGATCGCGTCGGGGATGACGTGGAGGTCGTCGCGGACGAGGATGATGTCAGCGGCTTTGAGGGCGATGTTTGTGCCGGTCACGAGGGCGAGCCCGAGGTCCGCGGTGGCGAGGGCGACGGCGTCATTGATCCCGTCGCCGACCATCGCGATCTTTTCCCCTGCGACTTGGAGTTCGTGGACGACGTCGGCCTTCTGAGCGGGAGCGACGCCTGCATGGACGCGCTCGATACCGAGTTCGGAAGCGACCCGAGCACCGGCAGTGGGGCTGTCACCGGTGAGGAGTACTGTGGTGAGGTTCTGGGCGTGCAGCGCTTTGATGGCGTCCGCGGCTCCGGGCTTGATGGTGTCGGCGAGGGCGAGCAGTCCGATCAGCGTCCCGTCGCGGGCGACGAGAGCGATGGTGTGGCCATGGTCGTGGGCGTCTGCGAGCGCGGAAGCGGCCGGGGTGAGGTCGATGCCGTGCTCGCGGAGGAGATCAGCATTTCCGACGAGAATCGTGGTGCCTTCGATGCGGGCTGTGGCGCCGAGACCAGGGAGGGCGGTGAAGTCCTCCAGCGGGTGGAGGTCGGTGACGTGGGCGCGGGCGGCGTCTTGGATGGCGCGCGCGATGGCGTGCTCGGACCCCTGTTCGATAGAGGCGGCTAAGCGCCAGAGCTCGTGTTCGAGGATTCCGAATGGAGTGGCGGTTTCGACGGTCATGCGCCCGGTGGTGAGGGTTCCGGTCTTGTCGAGGACGACGGTGGTGATCGTTCCCGAGGCTTCGAGGGCGTCATGGCCTTTGATGAGGATGCCGAGGGTCGCTGCCCGCCCGATGCCGACCATGAGCGCGGTCGGCGTGGCCAGTCCCAGGGCGCAGGGGCATGCAATGATGAGGACGCTGATCCCGATGCCGAACGCCTGCGCGAACGGAGCGCCGGTAAGGGTCCAGACTGTGGTGACGATGATCGCGAGGGTGATGACGGCGGGGACGAACCAAGCGACGATCTGGTCGACGAGGTTCTGCACCCGTGCCTTGCGGGCCTGTGCCTGTTCGGTGAGAGAGGCCATCTGGGCGAGCTGTGTGTTGGCTCCTACCGAAGTGGTGGCCACTTCCAGGCGCCCGTCGGTGCTGATGGTCCCGCCTGTCACCGGGTCGCCGGGGGCGACGGGAACGGGGACGGGCTCGCCGGTCATCATGCTGGCATCGACGGCGGCGGTGCCAGCGCGGACGGTGCCGTCAGCGGGCATCGTCTCCCCAGGGAGGACGACGAAGACGTCCCCAGTACGGAGTGCGGTTGCGGGTTCGAGCGCCTCGATGCCGTCGCGGACGACCCGCACATGGGTGGCGGCGAGGGCGTTGAGCGCGCCGAGCACATCTCCGGCCTTGCGTCGGGAACGGGTTTCGAAGTACCGGCCGGCGAGTTGGAAAGTCGTCATTCCGGCGGCGACATCAAGGTAGATGGAGTCCGCGCCGGCCGGGGTGGCCCCGAAGCCGAGCCAGTAACCGGCAGTCTGGGAAGTTCCGAACTCGAAGAGGAGGGTGACGACGGCCCATCCGAAGGACGCAGCGATGCCGAGGGAGACGAGGGTGTCCATGCTGACCGCACCGTGACGGAGATTGCGGAGCGTGGCACGGTGGAAGGGCCAAGCGGCCCAGGTCACGATTGGCAGCGCCAGGAGAATGCACACCCATTCCCAACCGGGGAATCGCCATCCAGGGACGAGGGCGAGGACGATGGTGATGTCCATGAGCGGGACGGTGAGCAGTGCGGAGACGGCGAGGCGACGCCGCAGGGAGGATATCCGCACCTCGGTGGCGCGCGTCGACCAGGCGTCGTCGCTGCCATCGCGCAGGTGCGCACCGTAACCGGCGTTCTCGACCTGACGGATCGCCGTGGCCACCTCGCCGTCGGGAAGGCCTCCGACGATGGCGCGTTCGGTGGCGTAGTTGACGCTCGCGGTCACGCCGTCGAGCTTGTTCAGGGCGCGCTCGACACGGCCCGCACACGCGGCGCAGGTCATCCCGGAGACATCGAGCTCGAGTGGCGCGGACGACAGGTCTGGGGCCGCCGTATCGGTATCTGTCATGGTCGTGGGCTTTCCTGAACCCCAGGCCCGGGCCGGAGTCCCGGGCGCGCTGCGTCGCGGTCGGTGAGCCTTTGGAGCATCTGGTTGTATGCGTCGAACTCTTCATCTCGGCCGGCGTCGAGGTGACGGTCTTTGCGGCGTGCTTCGCGGGTGTCCTGGCGGCTCCATTGGATGGCGAGGGCGACGATGACGATCATCAGCGGGACCTCCCCACCTGCCCACGCCACCCCACCGCCCAGGTACTGCTGGGCTTGCAGGTCGGCCCATGGCAGGTCGAGATAGCGGTAGAAATCTTCGGCGATGATCGCGGGGCTAGTCATCAGGATCACCCCGAAGAACGCGTGGAACGGCATCGCGGCCAGCACGTACCCGAGTTTCCCGATGTGCGGCAAGGGGCGTGGGGGCCGGTCGACGCCGATGATGAGGCTGTAGTAGAGGTAGCCGACGATGAGGAAGTGCACGTTCATGAGCTGGTGCGCCCAGTGGAACCGCATGTAGTCGCCGAAGATGCCCGTCAGATACAGGCCGTAGTAGGAGCCGACGAACACGACGAACACGATCAACGGGTTGTAGACGACGCGTAGCACTGGCCAGTGCAGCGCCCACGTGACCCAGTCGTGCGGCCCGGCAGGCTTACCCCGGTCGGGACGTGCTGCACGAAGCAGGAGGGTGATCACGCCGCCGAGGACGAGGAGCCCGGGGGCGAGCATGTTCAGCGACATGTGCACGATCATGTGCACTCCGAAATCCGGGGCGGAGTACTTCCCGAACCCGGAACTGGTCGCCACCACGACCACGACCCACCCGGCCAGCCACGCCGCCGTCCGTCCGGCAGGCCACCGGTCACCGCGCCGGCGCAGGGCGCGCACCGCGACCAGGTAGACGATGATCGCCGCTGCGGCGATCCCGAAAAGAAGGAGGTTGGGGCGCCATTGACCGAACAGCACGCCGAGGGTGGGGGCGTCGGGGACCTCGAAGCCCATGAACACCTGCTCGATACTGGTCGGCACGAAGTACTGCGGCGGAGGCTGCCGCGTCATCGCGACGCCCGCACCGACCCACCCCGCCGTGGCCACGGTACCCACCGTGAGAAAACCCGTGACGCTTCCCGCACGCAATCGTGCCCGCCTGCCCAACCACCACCCGGAGGCCAGTGCTCCGGTGGCCACGAGAAGGCAGGTGCCGCCGATCATGATAAGCCACCCGGTCAGCGACGCGACGATGGGGGAACCGGCGAGCTTGAACAGCCCGATCACGATGTCGGTGACGATGATCACCGGCAGCGCCACAGCCCCGACCAGGAACAGGCGCCGCAGCGTCTCCGGCGCGACGAACCTCCCGGAGGCCACGCGCAGACCGGAGACGGCGAGGGCACCGAAGAACGTATGCACGGCAACGGTCTGGAAGACCGCCGCGTCCCCGCCGAAGTCGTGATCGGGACCGACGAGGACTTGCCCGGTCACCACCGGGGCGAGCACCCCGATCGCCGAGACCCACAGTGGGATGAGCAGCCCCGTCCACGTATCGGCGAAGAACGACGCGAACAGTACGATCATCGCCGCGACGAGACTGATCGTCCATGCCTTCGGTGCATCGCTGGCCTCCCATAGGAATGGGAGTGCGTATCCGATGCCCAGCCGATCCAACGGTGCCCCGTTCGCATCCAGCGCCTCGAACACCACCAGCGCACCCGCGCATGCCGCCCATGTCCCAGAGGCGATCCGCAGGACCCGGATCTCAAAACCTTGCGGCAGGTATCGAGCACGCCGAGCGGGTGAGTCCCGGAGGAACAGCAGGTGCACCATCGCGCCGACACCGACCAGGCTCGCCATCTGACTGCAGGCGAGCAGGACCGTGGTGGTCACGGCGACGTCAGCGCCCGGGTAACTGACGAATATCTGCAGGTACGGCGCTTCGTCCAACAGCACCGCTGCTGTCACGGGGAAGGCGATGGCGAGGACGACGAAGCCGAGGATCAGGAATGCGATGACGCCGCGTCGCGGACGGCGGACACGCTTATTCGCCGTTCCGGTCGGCCCCGCATCGGTGGTAACCGGCTCAGTCATCCTGCAGCGCTGGCCAGGATCTCACCGTGTAGCCGGCGTCCTCGACCGCATGTTCCACCGCAGCGCGATCCATCGGACCAACGGCGGTGATCAGGACACGTCCGGAAGCCGCGTCGACCCGGGCGTCGGTCACGTCAGCAAGGGCGGTCAGCTCCGTGGTGACGGCACGTGCGCAATGCGAGCAGGTCATCCCGTTCACCCAGACCTCGAGCTCGACCATCATGCGCTCCTCCCACCACTGACACTCAACTAACTCTACATTACGTGGTAGAGGGGGGTGGTGACTGAGGCTACACGCGCGCGGCCGCGAGGATGCGGCGTCGCCGCGTGGATGGCCAGCGCCGGAGGGTGAGCCGGTCGGCGCGCAGATCGAGCCCAGGGTCCCGCGTGGTGCGCCCCATTGCGGCGAGAGCGTTGGCGAGATGGACCGCGCCGGCTTGCTTCGCGGCAGTGTCGTCGGCGATCAGCTCGACCAGCAGAAGGGTGGCGCGTTTCAGGGCGCGACCCGCCCAGAATGCGCGTGGCAGGCAAAGGGCATTGAGCTCCGCGATCCGCACCGCCCACCCGTGTCGTTGTCGAAGGTGAGCATGCTCGTGAGCGATGACGGCCGCCAGCTGCGACGGGCTGAGGAGGTCACGGAGTCCGGTGGACACCAGGATCTCCGGGGAGCGGGTCGGCACAGCACAGGCGATCGGCTGCTCAGAGCGGAACCATACCAGTGCGTAGCGACCGTGGTCGTCGCGGGCGATCGCGACTGGCGCGAACCGGTCCACTGCTTCTCGCCAGGACTGCGTGAGGGGCTCGGCGGAGGCGGAGACGAACGCGATGAGCGCCCCGACGACACCGAGGCTTCCCCACCCGGCCGCTGTCAGCGCGAAACTCTCCGCGGCGCTGGATGCGGTTCCGGAACTGACGCTGGAGACGAGAGCTGCGAGCACGGAGGCGGCCGCGAATCCGGCGCCCGTGAAGAACGCGGAGAACCAGAGCGTCAGCGCGGTCCGCGGGTGCCGCACCTGCCAACGTCCGGCGGTGAGCACCATCGGGGACAGCACCAGGATTGCTGCTGCAGTGCCGAGGAAGATCAGCGCGAGGACCACTTGAGTCACCTGCGCTTGCGTTTGCGGGGACCGTCGATAGCGCTGCGGAGAAGATCGATGTCTTCAGAAGCGAGGTTTCCCGCGAAGCGGAGAAGAGCAGCCTGCCGGTCACCCGCACCGTCGAGAGCGGACATCATCGATCTGCCGACGTGCTCGTCCCCGGAGCGGGCGGCATGGAACCGCACCTTGCGGGGCGAGTCCCCCGACCGGACCACCTCACCCTTCTTCTGCAGGCGCTCCAGCGCCGTCATCAGCGTGGTGTACGCGGGGAGATGGCCGGTGAACACCGCTTGGATGTCCCGGGCGCTCATCGGCTCGGACGCACCCCAGAGGATACGCATCACCTCACCTTCGAGCTCGCCGCGCTCACGAGTCCTTTCACCAGCCATCTCGACCTCCACTCACAACTCTACCCATACAGTTGAGCTTGGGGTTGACGCCGGTGCCCGGACACTGACCAGGCGGGATCCGCGTGTTCGTGGGCCTGTCGGGGAGGATGTCCGTGATGGGCACGAGCAAGAAGAGGAAGTCGTACACGCCGGAGTATCGGCGCGAGGCGGCGCATCTGGTGATCGATACGGATCGGACGATCGCCGCGGTCGCCCGGGAGATCGGTGTCGGGGAGCAGTTGCTGGGCCGGTGGGTGCAGCAGGAGCGCGCCCGCGGTGGCGGACCCGAGGCGTCGCTGGACGTGGACGAGCGTGCCGAGCTGGAACGGCTGCGTCGCGAGAACCAGGATCTGAGGATGGACAACGAGTTCTTGGGAAAAGCGGCGGCCTTCTTCGCCTCGAAGCAGAACCCGAGGAGCGGTTCGCGGTGATCGAGGCGGAGAAGGCCGATCTGGACAGCGCGATGACGGTCGCACGGATGTGCCGGCTGCTGGGGGTGGATCGCCGCCGGTTCTACGAGTGGCGGGCTCGGACCGTTGCCGGGCCGACTCCCCGACAGCGGCGGGTAGCGGAGCTGGTCGCGCAGATCCGTGCGTCCCATACCGCGTCGGATGGGACCTACGGGGCACCAAGAATCCATGCTGACCTGCGGTATGCCGGAGTGGCCGTGTCACGCAAGACAGTCGCGAAACTCATGCGGGCTGAAGGGATCACTGGGATCAGTCCACGGACCTGGCATCCTCCGACCTCGGTGCAGGGAGCGGATCCGTTCCCCGTCCCCGATCTCGTCGAGCGACAGTTCGATCAGGGAGATCGGGACCGCGCGTGGTTCTCCGACATCACGTATCTGCACACAGGTGAGGGGTGGGCGTACCTGTGCGCCGTCCGGGACGGGAACACTCGCCGGGTGCTCGGGCGCACCGTGGGCGACAGTTTGCATGCCGACCTCGTCGAGGACGCACTGCGCCAGGCCGTCGCGCTGCGCGGCGATCTGCCCCGCAAGGTGATCTTCCACGCCGATCGGGGCACCCAGGCCGTGTTCAATCGGTCGTCGCAACAGTTGCTTCTTCGAGTCAGTGTAGTTGTTCGGCGAATGCCTCGGCGGGAGTGCGCCAGCCGAGGATCTCTCGAGGCCTGTCGTTGATCGCAGTCGCGATCGCGTTGATCTCTCGCTCGCTCCAACGGGACAGGTCGGTGCCCTTGGGAAAGTACTGACGAAGCAGCCCGTTGAGATGCTCATTGCTCCCGCGCTGCCACGGGCTCTTCGCATCGGCGAAGTAGACCGGCAAACCGATCTCTTTCGTGAGCAGCTCGTGCGCAGAGAGTTCTTTGCCCCGGTCCCAGGTCAACGAGCGCCGTAGCGACTCCGGCAACGCGAGGAATGCCGACGCCAACGTGTTCTTCATCGTGATCGCCCCGTAGCCGGCCAGCGCCGGACCGTTCTTCCGGGGCGGGATCACCCCGTATCCCGCCTGTCGGGGAAGGTGGATCAACACCGCGTATCTCGTCGTCCGCTCGATAAGTGTCGCGACCGCTGAGCGCTTCAGCCCGATGACGAGATCACCTTCCCAATGACCCGCGATCTTTCGGTCCGTCGCTTCTGCCGGACGCCGGGAGAGCACGGTCTCGTCGGTCACGTGCGCCCATGCCTGCTGACGAGCGCGGGCTCTGGGAACGCGTTTCGTGCGACCGCGCCGCAGATGCCAGGTTTGTCGTCTCTCCAGCCCTCCGCGTGAGGGGACGTAGAGCGCTTGATAGATCGCCTCGTGTGAGATCCGCATCGACACATCGTCCGGGAAGTCGATCGGCAATCGCTTCGAGATCTGCCTCGGACTCCAGCCGCTCACCCATTCGCGGTCACCGCGATGGGGCTTGTTCTTCCCATCCCAGGCCGGTCCGTCCGGTCCGATCTGCGTGCCGTCATCATCGACGACCCTGCCGCTCAGCTTGTCGTTGACATAGCGGCGTAGCTCGGGGGCGAGCGCGAGCTTTGCTGGCTTAGGCCGACGAGCGCGGCGCTCGGCATGCCATTGCGCGGTGGATGCCTTGTAATCCAGGCGATAAGTGCGTGTCGAGGCGTTCCGGTGCAACTCACGAGACACGGTCGATGCGTCGCGCCCCAATCGTCGCGCGACCTCACGAACGCCCGCGCCCTGAGCGCGCCAGAGGGCGATGTCCTCACGCTCGCGAAGCGAGAGATACCGCCCGGATACCTCGGATGGGAATTGAGGATTCACACCGCCAGCATTCCGGAACCAGCGATACGCGACCGGCTCAGACACGCCCGCAGCGGCACCCGCGTCTCTTGTCTTCTTTCCCTCGGCGATCGCTGCCCAGAACCGGACACGGTCCTCTCGCCACGCGACGGTCGGCCTCCCCGGGGAAACGATCTGCCCGCGATACGCGCGCACCCACTTCTGCTTGTTGCTGTAGCCCATCGAACACCTCTCGCTGTCGGTGTTGCGACGACCGATTGAACACGGCCAGTACACCAGCGGCCAACTCGCGGACGCTGCCGCCGAGCTCGGACTGCTCCGGTCAATGGGCCGCACCGGGGTGTGCTGGGATAACGCCGCCGCGGAATCGTTCTGGTCCACGTTCAAGAACGAGTACTACCACCGGCACACGTTCGCCACGATCGACGCCGCCCGCCGCGGCGCCTACACGTGGATCGACGGGTGGTACAACGCGCGCCGCCGCCACTCCGGCATCGGCTACATCAGCCCGCTAGAGTACGAACGCCGCCAGCTCGCGCTGGCAGCCTGACCAACCAACCACCTGTCCGGGAATCGGGGTCAGCCTCAAGCTCTACATCTCGTAGAGGACGCGCTCTCGGGTTGGAGCGTGTGGTGCTCCCGTCTCCTCAACCGGTGCTCGGACTGGAGACCTGACCCGGCGGGAGCGGGAGTGAGTGGCGTCAGGCGTTCATCAGCCAGAGCATGGCGGCCATGCCCGCCGCCATCAGGGCATGACACCCAGAATGAAGCCGGTGTCCGCGCGCGGTCGCAGATCGATACAGCCACCACAATGCCCCGATCGCGCAGACGACGATGAAGAGACCGTTGACCACATCGCCCCAGACCGGCGTCGCCGTCAGACCTTGCTCGTGCCCGCTTTCGTGATGCCCCGCATGCGCAGATCCGGCATCGTCACCCATATCCATGCCGGCCATGAGCAACGGCATGGCCGCGAGCATCCAGATCATCGCCGCATTCATCGCGACGTGTCCCACGAGGTCGACCCGGTGCGCCAGTCCGTGCGCGCGCCGGAAGTTGGGGATGAGTGCGAGGGCGAAGACGGCGAACAGCGCGACCTGTGCCCAGGTGACCGCGTCGAGGACTGCGGCCCAAGTCATCAGGATCATCGCCGCGCTCATCACGGTGTGGGTGATGTCGACGAGTTCCTCATCGCCAATCCCTTCAGTGCTTCGCGGCCGGACGACGCGACGCGCGATGAGTGCACCGACACAGACAAGGCCGGTGAACACGAACACGACTGTGAGGATCAAGTCCCAAGGCGATGTAGTCACACCGCCACCTTACTACTACAATATGTAGAGATAACTGGTTGCTGTTCCGAGAGGCCTGCTGATGACCGCTACCGAGACCGACATTCCCGACGCACCCGCGGCGGTGCCGTCGCCGCCGAGGCGGAGGAAGACGAACTGGTATGGGGCGTTCTGGCGGTGGCACTTCTACGGGGCGCTCATCGTGATCCCGGTGCTGTTCGTCCTCGCCGTCACCGGCATGACGTACATGTTCCGTGCCGAGGTCGACGCGCTTACCCACCCCGGCGTCCTCACCGTGACCGCTCCGGAGGGCGCGGAGCGGGAGGCGCTGTCAGTGCAGGAGGAGGCGGTGCAGGGGGCGTATCCGGATCGACCGGTCCTCTCGGTCGTCGACCACACGGGGGACCGGGCGACCGTGTTCGTCACCGAGCGCGCCGACGGGGTCAATGCGAACGTGTATGTCGACCCGTACACGGCGACGATCACGGGCGAGCTCACGGCGGACCAGCTCGTCTCGGACTGGGCCGAGCGAATTCACGGGGACCTCCTCATCGGCGAGGAAGGCATCGGAGACCGGATCGTCGAGCTCGGCGGAAGCTGGGCGATCGTGCTCACGATCACCGGGTTCATCATCTTCTTCCTCGGCCGCCGCCCCCGTGGAGGAGCCCAGGCGAAGAAGCTGAAGGGGGCCCGCCTGCGGGGGTGGCATGCGATCGTGGGGCTGCCGGTCGGGTTGGGCATCCTGATGCTCGTCGTCTCCGGACTGCCCTGGACCGGCGTATGGGGATCGGCCGCCCAGCAGGTCGCTTCAGGCAACGGGTCATCCCTCTGGGGCGAAGATCCTGGGGCGGAGTCCACGATCGACGAGCTCATCGAACGCACCAGCGGCACCAACGCCGAGGCAGGCTGGGCGATCGGCAATGGCCACACCGGGACCAGCCAGATCACAGGGACTGCACCGATCCCCATCGACGATGCGGTCGCCACCGCCCGGGCGGAGGGCGCACCGGAGCCGTACTCGATCATCTACCCCGACGGCGAGACCGGGGTGTTCAGCGTCATGTCGAGCCAGTGGAACGACAACGGCAACCCTGCCGAGGCCGAGGTGAGTCTGGAACGCACGATCCACGTCGACCAGTACAGCGGCGATGTCGTCGGCACCTACGGCTACGACGACTACAGCATCAGCGCGCAGGTCGTCTCCCAAGGAATCGCCGTCCATGAGGGCCGCCGTCTCGGCGTGTTCAACACGATCCTGTCGACCCTGTTCTGCCTGGCCGTGATGTTCATGTGCGTGTCCGCGCCGATCATGTGGTGGACGCGGCGGGGCTCCGCCTCCGGGACGGCCGCACCTCGAGCGAAACTTCCTGTCTGGGGAAACTGGTTGCTCATCGTCGTCATGGCGGCTCTCGGGATCTTCTTGCCGCTGTTCGGCCTCTCGCTGATCGTCATCCTCGCACTCGACCAGCTTCTGATCCGACGCGTGCCGCGCATGAAGAAGTTCTTCGGGAGTGTCTGAGACCGCTCAGGCACAGAATGCGGTCCCAGTTCAGGCGATGCCGAAGGGACGCGCACCTCATGGAGGCAGCCGTTTGGTGAACCGTCCCAGGTTTGATGCCGCTTCCTTTCGAGTTGAAAGGATGGCGTTATGCCGAAGAAGATTGATCAGGCGCTCAGGGATCGAGCTGTCAGGCTTGTGCTCGAGCACCGGGCCGAGTACCCGTCAAACGCGAAGGCCATAGCTGCCGTCGCCCGCCAGGAAGGCGTCGGTAACGAGTCGTTGCGACGGTGGGTCGTGCAGGCCGATATCGATGCGGGCAACCGCGATGGGCAGACCAGTGAAGAGCATGCTGAGATTCGCCGTCTCAAGGCCGAGAACCGACGACTGCGTGAGGACGTTGCGATCCTGCGTGCGGCGACGACTTTCTTCGCGGGGGAACTCGACCCCCGCAACCACTGATGATGGGCTTCATCGAACAGATGAGAGCCGAAGGTCACGCAGTCGAGTCGATCATCCGCGTCCTGCGAGAGCAGGGCGTGAAGGTCGCTGCGCGCACCTATCGGGCTTGGCGCAGGCCTCACATCGCCGTGCGGACGATCTCCGACGCGATGGTCGTTGACGCCATTCGCGCGGCGGCGTGGACCACCGAGCTGCGCGCGGACGGGACGACGCGTCGGAGAATGACTCCAGAGGGATTGTATGGGCGAAAGAAGATGACCGCGCTGATCCGCCGCACTGCCATCGCGGACGCGACACGTGGCGCGGTGGACCGGGCGATGCGGACGCTGGGCTTGTCGGGCATCACTCGCGCGAAGCGCATCAGGACGACGATTCCGGGCAAAGACGGCAATCGCGCCGGCGACCTCCTGAACCGGGATTTCACCGCCCCGCGGCCGGATCATACCTGGGTGATGGACTTCACTTATGTTCGATCATGGGCGGGCTGGGTGTATGTCGCGTTCATCCTCGACGTGTTCTCGCAGCGCATCGTGGCCTGGCATGCGCAGACCACCAAGCACACAGATCTGGTCATGATCCCGCTGCGTATCGCGCTGTGGGAACGGGACCGGCAAGGCCACCCCGTCCAGCCAAACCAGCTCCGGGCGCACTCGGATGCAGGCAGTCAATACACGTCGCTGGTGTGGACCGAGAAGCTCGCCCTCGACGGCATCGCCCCATCGATCGGATCCATCGGCGACGCATATGACAACGCACTCATGGAGACGATCAACGGCCTCTACAAGGCTGAATGCGTGCGTACGACGATCTTCCACGACGGCGCGTACAAGACCATCGCCGACGTCGAATACGCCACCGCTGGCTGGGTCGATTGGTACAACCACCGCCGCCTCCACGGTAGTCTCGGCATGGTCAGCCCCAACGAATACGAAGCTGCCCACTACGCGGCTCTCACACGCGAGCCGCTCCCCGCATAGAAGCGGCAGAGAACCTGGGACGGTTCAAGTCATACATTGAGTTTATCGAGGCAACTTCTGGGCTCATCGGAGGGTTCGACCACTCTGATCACGGATGGTCGCTGCGCCAGATGTCTGGTCAGTGTGCTCTGACTCACGGATACGGGTGCGGGCGCGTTGGTAGTCGATACGTTGCGCATCATCCGCCGGGACTGGCCCGAGCGGGCTTGTCGAGGTGATGCCCCACCGATCCCGATACGCGACAACCGCCCGCACCGTGCTCTGCCGCACCGCCGGGTCAGCAATGTCGAGCGCCGTGACCCAGGGCTCAGCGTGTTCGAGCACCGCCTGGGTGAGGATGTTGAGCCGCGCCTGCATGAGCTGCTCCCGTTCCTCAAGGGCTTGCCGCATGGCAGGGTCGGTGATGCCCGTGGCCCGGGGCACCAGACCGATGATCAGGCCGGGAGCCTGGCGCGACGAAGCGGGGTAGGTCGCCGTGACTTTCTGGATCCGGAACCGCAGCAGCGATCCGAGATCTTCAACGTCTTCGAGGTTTCCTGCGCGGATGACGCGTGGGAGGAGGTCGTCGATGTTGTGCCCCTCGGCTTCGAGGCGACGAAGCTCCGTGGTGAGGATCCCAAACGAGTCCGTCTCCACAAGATCGTCAACGACGGCGGTGCCGAGGCCTGCTGTTTCGAGGAGGGTGACCCACCGGGATTGTTGGGCTTCCGTGGCGATGGTCTCGTATTCGGCGGCCAGCTGCGCGAGCGACCCCCACATGTCTTGTTCTGCGGTGATGGTGTCATGTGCGGACTGTTCGGCACCGACATGTTGGAGGATGCCATAGAGAATGCTTCGTGCGCTCAGTTCCAGGTCGTCTCGGTGTTGATGTTCTTCCAGATGATGCTGGTCGGTGGCGACATAGACGCGGTTGGATTCTCGGCCGCGGGTCATCGCGACGTAGAGCGACTCACGGGTGACTTCCGGTGAGTGGACGATCGCGTGAGCGGTATCGACGGTGGAGCCCTGTGCCCTGTGCGCGGTGATCGCGTATCCGAGGTCGACCTGGTCAGCAACGTAGGCTGCGGGCAGAATGATCGTGGTCCGCCACCGAGAGTGTGCCCGGCGGACCGTGAGGGATCCGTCGTCGTGTGCGTGGGTGACGTGCCAACGGTCTCCGTTCTTCACCCAGCCGCGTCCAAGGGAGAGGCGGCGGTCGTTTCGCCTGGTGATGACCAAGTCGCCGCGGGAGGCTTCGTTCCCGTCGTGCAACTTCACCCCATCCAGGGCGACATCTCCAGCGAGGATTCGGTCGGTGCGGGCACGCGTATTCAGCTCGGATACAGTGTCGAGGGTCTCCGCGATCAGCACCGACGTCTTGCCCGCGGCTTGGTCGCTGACCCAGGCTTGGTAGGCGGCGTCGAGGATGTCTTCGTAGGTTCCCGGGGTGACGCGGTCATGCTTGAGGTAGGTGTCGATGACGTCGGTGTCGCCGAGGCGTAGCTGCAGGGAGGCGTGTTTCTCCCAGTCGTTGCGGAAGCGGCGTACGTCCAGCAGCTCCGGTGCGTCGCCTCGATCTCGGACGAGCATCCCGAATGCTCCACCCGCGTCGACCGCGGCCAGCTGCGCCCAATCACCCACCAGCAGTACCTTCGCGCCCGCGTCGGCGGCGTGGGCGGTGATCGTGTCCAATGCGAGGGTTCCCGCGAGGGACGCTTCGTCGATGATCACCAGTTGACCAGCGGTGAGGTTCCAGGTGCCGCGGCGGTGCTCGTGCAACCATTTCGCGGTGTTCTCGGTGCTGATGCCGAGGTCCTGGGCGAGGACATCCGCTGCGGCTGCGGACGGGGCCAAGCCGACCACGGACCCGGCACCGTGGTTCTTCTCCCACGCCCTGCGGAGGGCGCTCATGGTCGTCGTTTTCTCCAGTTGTCGGGATCGCGTCAGGTTCGAAACCGCTGATTTGGCGGGTGTAGCCGTAGAGGATGCGGTCGTCTCCAAAGACGGTGGTTACGTGTTCGCCCCCGTACTTCGGGTCAGTGCCTGGATGGTGGCGGGTTACGGTGACCGGGGTTGTGCCTTGGTGTTCTTGCCGAGTCGTGACCTCGGTGAACGTTTCAGGGATTCTGAGGGTAGGGAGAAGATGTTCTGACATGGTGTTCCTTTCAGGGATTTATTGAGGCTGCTGTGGGGTTCGAGACCCGAAAATCGTGAATGTGAGGGCGAGTAAGAAAATGGGGATTGCGATGAGTGCCGTGACCTGCACGAGCCCAGTAGTTGATACTTGGGCCAATGTTGCAAGCACCGGGATTGGCAGAGCTGCAAGGCTGGCGCCGAGGAAGAGTGCGAAGGTGTAGAGCGCTGTGACACTGCCGTAATGTTCTGGGGACATGCCGGTGAGGGTTTGGATTGTTGCCGGGGCGAGCACCGACACGCAGGTGGCAAGGAGGAGCATGCCGAATCCTGCGCCCAGGACGCTGTGCCCGGTGAAAACAAGCAGGGTGCTTGCAAGCGCTGCGCCGGTAAATGCGGTAATCATGCGTGTACTTGGGCGGATTCGAGTAAGCCAGGGTGAAGCGGCTCCAGCCCAGATCAGAGCGGGCAGTGCACTGAGGCGCAGCATCAGGAGCTCGCTGTCCGGGTAGTGACCGGTGTGCCCGAGGGCTGCGTAGAGCGCGATGAATGGGCCAAGGATCGCCAGCGTTGCGATTAACAGTAAGACAATGCGCAACCTGCCCAAAAGGCCTGCAAGTATCCTCGTGGCGTTCTGACCAGTTTCTGCGCTGCCGGGAGTAGGCCGCAGACCACGCATGGCAAGCACCAGCCCTAAAGTCAGGGTGATCGCGCTGAGGATGAAGAACCAGCGCCATGAGCCCGCTAACACGACGAGCTGCGCGAGGACCTGCGCAAGCACCGCGGCAGCAAGAAAAGAACTGGTCAGTACGGTCACGGCGATTAAGCGGACAGCGGTCGGCAGGCGTGCACCGAAGTATGCGAAAACCGATGGGGCGAAGCTTGCCGCGGCGGCACCTTGCACGATCCTGCCACCGAGAAGCCAAGACATGCTCGGGGCACAAGCCACGAAGACAGTGGCTGCAAGCAGTACGGTCAGGCCGATCAGAAAGCACCTTGTCGCACCATAACGATCGACCGCTGGCCCCCAGACGAGGAAACCAATCGCATAGGCAACCCCGAATAGGGACTGCACCAATTCCGAGGTGCCCGGATCAGCACCGAGGTCGAGGGCCGAAGCCGGACCGAGCACGAGCGCACCGTAGAGCTGTGAGAGCACCACCAGGGCAAGTACTACAAAGAACGTGATCGAGAGAGGCGCTCGATCCAAAATTTTTGGTCGGGTGGCAGGCATGGGTGGCGCGTCAGAAATGATTGGTCGGGAGGTGGGCATACACATCACGCTACAACCAACTGGTTAGTTGGGCAACTATCTGGTTGGTTGCTTCTCAGTGGTGGAGCTTCTACGCTGGGGACATGGCTGGACCAGAAAACACCAAACGAGCGCTCCTTGAGGCGGGCCGTGAGGAGTTCGCGAAGCACGGACTTGCCGGAGCTCGTACGGATAGAATCGCCGCGAATTCCGGTGTGAATAAGCAACGTATCTACGCATATTTCGGCAGCAAACAAGGCATGTTCCATGCCGTGTTATCTGACGCACTGGATTCTCTGCTCGGAATTGTCCCGTATCCCAAAGGAGACTTGCCGCCAGGAGAGTTCCTCTCCGCGTATCTACAAGCAGTCAATGCTTACCATGCCAAGCATCCGGACCTGTTGCGCCTGTTGCAATGGGAAGCACTCGAACCCGACACCGTCGAACCGGAGAGTGATTCCAGATCGGTGTACTACCAGGATAAAGTCACTTCCTTGGCACAACGTCTGAACATCGAGACGAAGGAAGCCGCACCGATCCTGTTTGGAATAATCGGGCTCGCAGCCTGGCCACACATCGTCCCGCAACTGGCCGCTCTCATCATGGACGACTCTCCCAAGCGTGCTCAGAAACAGGCTTTACAGTGGGCAATAAACAGTGTCGCTTCACTCACTGTGAGGTGATGACCTGAAAGATCCTCGGCCGCAGATCTCGGTGCATGAAACCGTGCAGTAGGCAGCGTCTTAGGCTTTCTTGCGGAAATGTTGTCAGGGGTAAGGTGCGCACAGTTTGGGGTGGTCCTACTCCATGGCGCGGGTCGGCTGGGCATCACCAAAGTCGTTCCGGTGACGGTTCTAGCGGATGATCAGGGGCTCATCAGTGTGTTGCCAACCATTGCGTTGATATTCACGCGGGGACATGTCGTGGGCTCGGGTGAAGACCGTGGTAAATGCTGATGGATGTGCGTAGCCAAGCCGACGAGCCGCCTGCGCCACACCAACCCCTTCTTCAAGATAGCGGCGTGCTTCGGTCATGCGTACCTCCGATCGCCAGGCCACATAACTCTGCCCTGTGGTCGCGAGGAAAGCGCGGCCGAGGTCTCTTGCGTCGGCATTGAGTACTTGCGCCCATCGTGTGAGAGTTCGTCGATCCGCTGGATTGTTGCGCACCGCGCGGATGATCTTGTAAACGGGCGTAACTCCCGCCAAGTCTTCGGCTGCTCCGGCTCGCGTCCTCGTGGCATGCTTGAGAAATGAGTGCGTGATCCGGTTCGGGTCGTGCGACGTAGGGCGAACAAGGCTGTAATTGGCGACGAAAGTGTGCAGCAGGTAGAGCTCAGCCTCATCTGGAAATCGCTGGACGAGGTTGCGAGGAAGTCGCGTTTCCGGTGTGCCGTGGCGTGATCCGAGAGGGAGTAGCAGCGAGCCGCGCGAAAGTGTAATGCTGTTGCGAACGCCTGCGGGAAGCCAGATAGCGTCGCCGCGTCGGAGTCGTCGAGTGCGCTCACCGACCATTACTCGCGCGGCACCGCGGTAGAGCCATACCAGGACGTGGAAATCGTTGGTCCGATTCCAGGTCTGCGTTGCCGGGACGGACGGCGGTGAAGCCTCAGGTGGAGCCGCCTCAGGTTGCAGTTGAGGCAGCATCAGTTCGCTGAAGTCGGTGGCAAGGGTGTCATCGTGACGGGGAATGACAGGCCGCGCCTTCTTGTACTGGCGGGGGGTCATTCCAGTTTGTGTGTGGAATGCTCTCGTGAATCCAGCGGGAGTGGAGAAGCCGACCTGCCTGCCTGCTTGGCCGATCTCGTGGCCAGCATCCATCAGGGCGGCTGAGGCCGCAACACGTACAGCAGTGCGCCACCGTATGAATGGAAGTCCTGTCTCTTGCAGAAACTGCAGTTGCAAAGTCCGAACGCTGATATTGACCGCTCGTGCGTGGTCTGTCGTCTCGGAGGGATCATCGGGTCTCTGGAGCAGCGAGTGCGCGACCGTCAGGGCTTCAGGTGAGCGGGGCATCGGAGGCAGTGGCACCTGCTCTATAGGCCGCGCTTCTTCCTTAGGTGTCGCGTAGCGAGACCCGGCAACCAGATCGAGGAGGCTGGTGTCGGAGGTTGCGCCCCGAAGGTAGCCGATACTCCGCGCGAACTGGTAGATGAGCCACTCGGACCAGCTGTTTGAGAGATTGATGCGCTGGGGTCGGTCGAGGTTCGGCGCGCGGGTTCCTGCGGCTGGGAAGATCGGGAATGCGACTGAGTCAGCGCCCACCTCCACGGTGTAGGGGATACCGGCAGGCAACCATATGCCCTGCCCGGAGGAGAGTAGGTACTCCTGTTGCGCTGCGCGAACCTCTGCGGTTCCCGCGTGCACCCATAAGAGGGAGGGGTCACGTGTGTTGTGCACAGACACTGCTTGGGAGGTAGGCACCGGTGGTGGGTCGAACAGCACGAGCATGATCCTTTGTTCACTAGTCAGGCATCAGCATCAGAGTATGCGAACTCTGCGCTTACGGATAAATCATCCGACCTAAGTAAGGGTACACTTACTTAGTGAGCCCATGTGTGCCGATGCTTGTGGGGGTGGTCCGTTCTGTCGCTGTAAGGAGATTGTCTATGAGTGTGTCTGCACGTACGTTGCGCTTGGTTCCAGTAGCGCTGCGTGAACTTGCTGTAGGCCGCGTTGTGGACGTGACTTCGGGGATGAAGCGGATCACGCTGACGGGGAGCCAGTTGGGTGAGTTCACCTCGCCAGGGGGAGATCTGCAACCAGCTTTCACCTCACCGGGGTTCGATGACGATATTCGTTTGCTGTTTCCCTATCCAGGTGAGAGTGAGCCGGTCTTGCCTGTGATCGAAAATGGCCGCGTAACGTTCGCGGAAGGGAGGCGCCCCATCGCACGGGCGTACTCGGTGCGACGTTACGACTCGGAATCGCGTGAGCTGGATGTTGATTTCGTGCTGCATGGGCACGGGGTTGCGGCCGATTGGGCTCGGCGGGCACGACCTGGTGACCCGATCCATATCGCGGGTCCGGGCAAGACGCAGAGCCTGCCTGCCGGTTGCGACTGGTTCCTTGTGGCAGGTGACGATACAGCGATTCCCGCTATTGCACGGCTCCTCGAAGAACTACCGTGCGATGCGCGCGGTCAGGTTCTCATCGATGTTGCGGAAGACGATCACCGACAAGAACTCACTGCCCCTGAGGGAATCGAGATCTCCTGGATTCCTCGCCACACTGGCACGCGGCACCCGCTGCTCAACGCGATACGAGGCGTGAACTGGCACGACAATGAGCCGTTTGCTTGGCTCGCTGGCGAACAGGCCGAAGTGCAAAAGATGCGCCGCTTCTTGGTCAAAGAACGCGGTGTCCCAAAGTCCGACATCGATTTCACGGGCTACTGGAAGCGGGGCGCGGCCGAACTCGTCGGCCAGTGAGGCGAAGGGAACCTGCATCCCTCACCCACGACCTATCCCACCCGCTCAGTGGTTCTCGGGCACACCAGCAATAAAGAAAGGCAGTCAATGTCAACCACCCTCGCGGCACGCCGCTTGGCGCTTTGTGCATCGTTTCTATTGCCGGGTCTGGCAATGTCGTCCTGGGTCACGCGCACACCAGCGATTCGCGATTTGCTCGGAGCCTCAACCGCGCAGATGGGTATCGTGATCTTTGGTCTATCACTAGGGGCGATGGCGGGGATTCTCTGTTCAGGGCCGCTGTTGGCTCGACTTGGCGCAAAGCCACTGATCGCATTCGGCACGTTGGGTGTAGCCGTGAGCGTGCCCCTCATAGGTCTTGGCGCGGCAGCCCAGATCGACGGATTCGTCATCGCGGCATTGGCGTTGTTCGGTCTGAGCATGGGCGGTAGCGAGATTGCACTGAACGTTGAGGGCGCAGATGTCGAAGCCATCTCTGGCAGACCGTTCCTGCCAGCGTTACATGGTTCGTTTAGCTTGGGCACCCTTATCGGTGCGGCACTCGGAATTGTGGCTACCGCCGCGGATTTCTCAGTTGTCACGCATCTGATGACGATCGGACTGTCCGGCATTGTGATCCTGCTAGTTTGCATACGCTTCTTACCGCCCGCAACCGGTCGCCGACAGAAACCAAATACACCGGCCTATCGTTCTGAGCGAGCAGTATGGCGCGACTCCTCTCTTTGGCTCATCGGAGTCATCGTTCTCGCAATGGCGTTCGCTGAGGGCACGGCGAACGACTGGCTTCCCCTGATCATGGTCGATGGGCATGGTCTGAATCCAGCACTCAGTTCGACGGTCTTCGCGGTCTTCGCCGCGGCGATGACGCTAGGACGGTTCTTGGGAGGACCGGTTGTTCAACGATTCGGGCGTGCCTGGGTGCTCGGAGCGAGCGCTCTGAGTGCCGTTGTTGGAATCTCGCTTGTTGCTTTCGTTGACAATTCAGTCGTGGCGGGGGTTGCAGTTGTGTTGTGGGGTCTGGGCGCGTCTCTGGGGTTCCCTGTAGCGATCTCCTCGGCTGGGGCATCGGGAGAGAACTCGGCAACGCGTGTTGCTTTCGTGACCGTCATTGGATATATCGCGTTCCTGGTTGCTCCACCCCTTCTCGGATTTGTCGGCGAACGTGCCGGACTGCGTGGCGCGCTCGTCATTCCCCTCCTCGTTCTCTTCGTTTCGATCTTCCTCAGCCCGGTCGCCCGGACGCAGCGATCCTCAATTCAGATAGGGAAACCATGAGCCGTTCGCAAGCTAAGCCTTCTCGCATCCTCAGCAGCATCTGTGTTGTTCTCACCATTTCCTTGTTCGCTGCAAGCTGCTCGGCAAAGCCCGAATCCGATAATGCAACAAGACACCCTGAGCAAGCATCTTTACTGCCAGCGGCCGAGCAGACTACAAGCTATCCGCTGACGCTCGAATCACCGTTCGGTGAGACTGTTCTTCCGGAACGGCCTGAACGCATTGCAGCGGTCGCCCCGACAGCGATCGACACTGAGCTGCTTCTCGCCCTCGGCGTGACCCCCATTCTCACGTCAAGTCTCGTGAGTGAAGGCGGTTATCTCGACGATCATGGGGCAGCAGAAATTGAAACCTACGAGTTCGTGTCCGGTGAAGACCTTCCGATAGAAACCATCGCCGCCAGCCACCCTGACCTCATCGTGGCGGTGGGATGGACAGACGGGTTGAGTGGCGTCAACCTTGGCGACTACTACGACCGATTGACGTCAATCGCCCCAGTACTGACCAGTCCCGACACGTCGTCGCAACAGCTCATCCCTTGGCAAGACTCTATTCGCCTCCTTGGATCGACGCTCGACCTCGAAGACGCAGCAACACAAGTTATCGCACATCACCAAGAACATTTCGCCGAGATACGAAAGGAACACCCGGAATTTGCGGGTCTCACCACTAGCTGGGTTCTCCACTTCGGGGCCGCAAATAGCCTCCGCTATATGTCTCCATCGGGATCGGGGACAGAACTCTTTCTCAGCGAGCTTGGGTTCATTCCGAATCCGAAGGCTAATCAGTTCGTAGGCGACCCGTGGGTCAGCAGTGAACTGCTGACCCAAATCGATGCGGATGTTCTCTTGCTGGGCCAGACCGTGAACGCGAGCGATGAAGAAATGCACGAGCTTGTCACCGAAAACACCCTCTTCATGAATCTGGGCGCTGTCACGTCTAGGCATCTCGTCCGGTTGGCTCCGAAGACCGAAGACGACCGAGATCTGCTCTGGACGGTCACGGTAGGCGGACCAATCGGGCAGGAATGGGCCGCAGATTATCTCGTTCCTCTCATCGCCGATGTCCTAACGAAGACTTCATGACCATCCCTCTCATCAATGAACAATCTGAACTATAGAAAGGCAAACACGAATGAAGAAGACCAGACGCTCCCGCGTCGCTGCCAGTATCGGGGCGAGCCTCGCGACAATACTGCTCATCGCGGGCTGCTCCACGAGCCCGGACTCCAACGACAGTCCTGAAGAGCCCGGCGCAAGCGAATCAAGCCTGCTCCCTGCCGCTGAAGGCAAGACCAGTTACCCTCTGACGCTCGAATCACCGTACGGAGAGACGATCCTCGAGGAGCGCCCTGAGCGGATCGCAGCGATCGTCCCGAACGCGATCGACACCGAGTTGCTGCTTTCCTTAGGGGTCACGCCTGTGTTGACCTCGAACTTCGTAAGCGAGGGCGGCTACCTCGAAGAGCATGGGTCAGCCGAGCTGGACACCTACGAGTTCATGATGGGCGAAGACATCCCCATCGAGGCCATCGCAGCGAGCAACCCCGACCTCATCGTCACCGTAGGCTGGGTGCCCGGTTACGGCGAACTGCGTGACTACTACCAGCAACTCTCCAAGATAGCCCCGGTGGTGACAAGCCCGGAATCGTCTCAACGCACCATTCCCTGGCAGGACTCGATCCGCGTCCTAGGTGAGACGCTAGACCTTAGCGGCGCGGCCGAAGCTGTCATTGCGGAACACGATGAACGCTTCGCGCAAGTGCGTGCAGATCATCCCGAGTTCGACGGGCTCACCGCGACCTGGGCGATCTACTACGGCCCAACAAACGGACTGCAGTACTTCTCACAGCCTGGCTCCGCGCCCGCTGCATTCCTGGCCGACCTCGGTTTCAGCGAGAACCCGAACGCCACGGAATTCGTGACGGATACCAAGGTTAGTGATGAACTTCTATCGAAGATTGACGCCGACGTCCTCATCCTTGGACAGAGCGCAGCCGCGAGCGAAGCCGAAATGCAGGAGTTGACAGGTCGCGACCTGTT
Organism: Frigoribacterium sp. JB110; assembly: GCF_900163665.1. GTDB lineage: Bacteria > Actinomycetota > Actinomycetes > Actinomycetales > Microbacteriaceae > Microbacterium. Next base: position 46,578 of record NZ_FUIA01000002.1, on the reverse strand, counting down.
CCAAAACCTGGGAGCGGTATCGTCCGGTCAGTTTGTCCAGCTGCCGCCGAAAACTGACGACGGCGGCGATCTCTTGTGGGCAATCACCAGCGGCGGACCCATCGGCAATGCTTGGGCGGTCGAACGCGTCGTTCCCCAGATTGCGGACGTGTTCTAACTCGGGTCACGGACTATCGCGGCACCACGGGTCTAGCAGTCCGTGGTGCCGCGATAGCTGAACAACACGAAAGATCGGTCATGACTGTTTCGTTAGTAGGTGCGCGCGAGGCGTGCAGTGCGCTGGGAGAAGGGCACCTCCCAACAAGCAACCGTCGAATATCGGGTGTGATTGTGCTGCTCGCGTTGCTTGTGGTGGTTCTGGCAGCAAGCCTGTCATTCGGCGCGAACCCGTTACCCATCAGCGAGATCTGGCGGGTCGTACTCTCCCCAGATAGCTCCGAGGCAAGCTCCATTGTCTGGACATTACGAGTACCTCGCACGGTTGTGGGGATTGCTGCTGGTGTGGCATTCGGTGTTTCGGGCGCGCTCATCCAGGCGATCACACGCAACCCGCTTGCCGATCCCGGTATTCTCGGCGTAAATGCCGGAGCGGGGTTCGCCATTGTCGTTGGCGTGACGTTGTTCGGAGTCGGAGGAATCACCGGGTACATCTGGTTTTCGTTCATCGGTGCGATCCTTGCCACGGTGCTCGTCTACCTGATCGGGTCAGCGGGACGAGGCGCCTCATCTCCCGTCACACTCGTGCTCGCAGGCATCGCACTTGCCGCTGTCCTCTCAGCTTTCTCAACGTTTCTGACACTGATGGATCAGGAGACGTTCCGTTCCTTCCGGGCTTGGGGGTTGGGTTCCCTCTCGCGCGCCTCACTCGATGACACCGCTTCGGTTGCCCCGTTTCTGGCGGTAGGAATCCTGTTAGCCGCACTGATCAGCAGCTCCTTGAACGCGGTCGCGCTGGGAGACGACCAAGCGACCGCACTCGGAGCAAGCGTCACCCGCACTCGTATTTTGGGGATCATTGCCGTGACGCTCCTCGCAGGTGGCGGAACAGCGCTCACCGGAGGTATCGCGTTCGTAGGTCTCATGGTCCCGCACATCGTGCGCTGGTTCACCGGACCCGACCAGCGATGGATCATCGCCTACACCGCCCTCGCGGCACCCTCCATCGTGCTCATCGCAGACGTGCTGGGACGAGTGATCACCCGCCCCGGCGAGATCGAGGCCGGCGTGCTCACCGCACTCATCGGTGCCCCCGTCCTCATCGCACTTGTGCGCCGGCGAAAGGCATCCGGGCTATGAAATCCACTATTCAAATCCCACGACAGATCGATTTCGGTTACCGGAACCGCACAATCCGTACTCAGCGCGCCGTCGCGCTGAGATTCAGCGCACGGAGCATTGCGATCAACTCGATCCTCGCCGTAGTTGCGGTGACCGTTGCGGTGATGTCCCTCGGAATCGGTGACTATCCACTGACAACTGCCCAGGTTGTCCAGTCGCTCTTCGGCCAGGGCGATGACTTCCATCGCCTGATCGTGACGGAATGGCGTCTGCCCATCGCGATCGCGGCAATCCTGTTCGGAGCGCTACTGGGGATCGGCGGTGCAATCTTCCAATCGCTGACCCGCAACCCCCTGGGATCTCCGGATGTAATCGGCTTCGACGCAGGATCGTACACGGCCGTGGTGCTCACAATCCTTGTCATCGGCGCGAATCAGTACTGGTACATCGCCGCAGCAGCTCTGGTCGGCGGGCTGCTCACCGCAATCGTGGTGTATCTGCTCTCCTATCGAGGAGGCGTGCAGGGTTTCCGCCTCATCATCGTCGGCATCGGAGTTTCCGCGATGCTGGGATCGATCAACGCGTACCTCATCACTCGCGCCGAGATCACCGATGCGATGAGCGTCGGTTTCTGGGCGGCCGGGTCGCTCAGTCGCGTCGGATGGCACTCGCTTGTCCCCGTCATCATCGGGGGCCTGATTGTCTTCATCGGAGTGACGATGTTGGCTCCCGCTCTGCGACAACTGGAACTTGGTGACGACGCGGCACTCGCTCAGGGGGTGAACGCTTCCGTTGCTCGCCCGCTGCTGCTGATCCTGGGAGTTGCGACGACCGCGTTGGTGACAGCTGCTGCCGGTCCGATCGGGTTCGTCGCACTGTCCGCGCCACAGCTCGCGAGGCGATTGACACGGACACCCGGGGTAACCGTGGCTGCGTCCGCGTTCATGGGAGCCGCGCTCTTGTCTCTCGCGCAGTTGCTGTCGCTCGTGATCGCGCAGGTCTACCGGCCTGTTCCGGTTGGCCTCATCACCGTGAGCCTGGGTGGTCTCTACCTAATCTGGCTCCTTATTCGTGAAACAAGGAGAAGCATATGACACGAGTGGACACTCACCCCCTCGCCACTGCTAACACCGCCGAGTTGACCGTACCGACAAGTCGACTGTGGACGGTGAATGCCACGATCGGCTATGACAAGCGCGTCATCAACGAGAACCTGTCGGTGTCGATTCCCGATGAGTCTTTCACCGTGATCGTCGGGCCGAATGCATGCGGCAAGTCGACCCTTCTGCGCGGGCTATCCAGGCTCCTGAAACCAGGATCAGGGCGGGTGGTACTTGACGGACAAGACATCCATTCCTACAAGGCCAAAGAGGTTGCGCGCAAGTTGGGACTGCTACCGCAGACCTCGCTCGCTCCCGATGGGATCAGAGTCGCTGATCTGGTCGCTCGCGGCCGGTATCCGTACCAGAAACTGATCCGACAGTGGACACCGGACGATGAGCAGGCGGTCTCTACCGCGATGGCAGCAACTGGCATCCATGAACTCTCAGACCGGCTCGTCGACGAACTCTCCGGCGGGCAACGACAGCGAGTCTGGGTCGCGATGGCGCTGGCACAGCAGACCGAAATCCTGTTGCTGGACGAGCCGACGACGTTCCTTGACCTGACCCATCAGATCGAGCTGATGGAACTATTCACCGACCTCCACCTTGCCGGGCACACCCTTGTCGCCGTTCTTCACGACCTCAACCAGGCTGCCCGCTACGCAACGCATCTCGTCGCGATGAAGGACGGAGGTGTCGTCGCCGAGGGCCCACCGGCTGAGGTACTGACCTCCGACCTGGTCGAGCAGGTGTTCGGTCTGCGCTGTCTCGTCGTTCCTGATCCCGTCGCAGGAACCCCGCAGGTGGTGCCGCTCGGACGAGACCGGCATCGGAACAAGGAAACTCCGATCAAGGAAGGAGGCACCGAATAGTGCCCGCACTCAACAATGACCCTGCGGCCGCACCGGCCTCACCCATTGCGGCCGCACTGCGCCCCGCGATCCCTGTGCTTACAGCAGCGGTTACCGCCGCCGCGCTTGGTGGCCTCACGATGGTCGGAGCCTTATGGTTCACCGTGCAGGTCGTCGCTGCGGTGACACTGACGCATGCGATTTCGGCGTGTGTCTGCTGGCTCATTGGAGGCCTGCTCCTGTCCGTCTCGTCGTGGCTCGCACATCACGGGGAGGCAAGATTCTCCGCACGGCTACGGCGCGATACCGCTCGCCATCTCGCGCACATGCCGATGAGCACGGTCTCACGGTATGGCGCTGACGCGCTGCGTCGTCTGGTAGGCGAAGACATTGCCGCGCTACACCACACCGTCGCACATCTGCCCGCGGAAATCGCGACCCTTGCGGTGGTGCCCCTCGCGACAGTAACTCTGCTGGTCGCAGTGGCGGGTCCCCTTACCCTGATTGCGCTGATCCCTGGCCTGCTGGCCGCAGCCTACTATCTGTTCATCGTGCCGCGAAGCTCAGCGAAACACGGAACCGAAACGGTCCGTGTGATGACGGACATCAGGACCGCTGTCGACGACTACGCACGCGGCATTCGCGTGTCCCGCATTTACAGCGCACAGGCCGGGGCAACCGCCAACTATGCCGACGCAGCACGCCGGTTCACCGAGAACATGGTCGCCTGGGTGCGACGGGTCGCGACACTCTCTTCCGTAGCGGTGGCGCTGCTCCAGGCCGTCGCAACCTATGCGATCGCCTACGCCATCGGCTACGACCAAGAGCCGGCAGTGCTCGCCGCCATGCTGCTGTTCGGGCTCGCCGTGGTCACCCCGGCGCTGCGCCTTGGGCATGGCCTGGACTATGTACGAGCGGGCAGCGCCGCGGCCGAACGCATCGCAGCGGTACTCCGCGAACCGACCGTCACGGGATCAACCGATCACAGTGACGACCCTGGACTTGAACTCGTCGACGTGCGGATCGGTCAGGACGACCGCACACTCATCCACAGTCTTTCCCACACATTCTCACCAGGATTAGTCACCGCGATAACCGGCCCCAGTGGCAGCGGCAAGACCACGCTGCTACGTACTATTGCCGGGCTGGAAACGCTCGAAAGCGGCGTGATCCGGTACCCCCACAGGGAGACGAACAGCGAGAAGACGTCACCCGACTCGGTGTTACTCATTCCACAAGGTGGGGATGTGCTCTCCGGGACGATCCGCGAAAATATCGCGCTCTCGACCCCAGAGGCCACCGATGATGAGATCAGCACCGCGCTTCGACGTGCGCAACTCGACCTCCCCCTGGATACCGCGACGACCACCCTGTCGGGCGGTGAACGTCAACGAGTCGGACTCGCCCGCGCGTTCCTCACCGATGCCCGTGTGATCCTGCTCGATGAACCCACCAGCGCGCTGGATAAGGACACGAGCGGGCGGCTCGTCAGCGAGCTACACACATTCGTCATGGAGGAATCGAAGACGCTCTTGATTGTCACCCACGATCATGGACTGGCCGAGGGCGCCACAGCACAGCTCAAGCTCACCGGCAACTCGGTCACGGTAGCCGGAGGAACCCGATGAACACGCAGCACACCCAGACCCTTCCTGCAGCGGCTCGCCGCAGACTGGTACTCATATCACTTGGCTGGGCACTCGTCGCGCTGGCCGAGGCGACGGCCTACACCGTGCTCGCCCTTGCGATCGCAAAGCACCAGCCACCGGGAATGGTGATCGCGACTGCGGCCGTCGCCCTGTTTATCACCGTGCTCGTCTCGCGCAGCGGCTACCTCACCGGGGCAAGGCTGGCCGGAGATCTCTTCCAAGGAGTTGGCGCGGCCTTCTCCCACGCCAAACTCTCGTGGTTCACCGAGAAGAACCGAACTCTTGTCGGCACGGTCGCCGGACAATCAATCCCCGCCCTGATGAGCGTTCCCGCCCATCAGCTGCAGACGTTCATTCTCTCGCCGCTCATCCCGCTTCTCTTGCTTGTCGGTATCGCGATCGTCGCTGGCCCCCTCACCATGCTTCTGGTGGCCGGGCTTGTCATCATCGCGTTCCTCGCACAACTACTCGCTCAACGAGCCCTCAGCCGTGCAGACGCAGGCCGAAACACTGTCGAGCAGGCCACCACCGAGGCATCCCTGGAATTCATCGATCACCTCGAACTGCTGCGGACCGCCGCAGGGCCAGACCGAGCCGTGGCGCGCCTGGAAGACAGATGGGACTCGGAAGAGGCTGCGCTCGCGCGTACGAACCGTGTATCGACTCCCGCGACCTTCGTTTCTAGTCTCGCGAGCATTCTGCCGCTTGCTGGTGTCCTCCTCTTCATCGCGTCGACAGCCATTGATGACCCGGCTACGGCACTGGCGCTCATCATCCTCACCGCCCGTGCATCTGCACCTTTGGATGCTCTCGCCCTGGCGGGGGTCTCGATCAACGAATTGCGTACCACGATCAACCGGTATCGCGCGGTGCTCTCGGCCCCGGTCTTACCCGAGCCGACCAAATCTGTCCAGAGCGTCGGCCATGCGATGACAGTGAATGATGTCTCGCACATCACCGTGCTGAAAGGGATCTCTACCGAGGTGCCCGAGGGCTCTACGACGATCATCACTGGTCCGACCGGAAGCGGCAAGAGCACCCTGCTTTCCCTGCTGATGCGGTTCGACGATCCTGACAATGGGCGTATCGAACTCGGCGGGGTCGACCTCACAGACATGCGATACGAAGACCTCGCGCAACGGATCGGCTATGTGCCGCAGGATCCTGTCGTGTTCGACGGAACACTGGCCGACAACATCCGTCTCGGCGACCCATCGGCCACCGATGAAGAGATCATCCATGCGGCAAAACAAGCCGCACTCGGTCAAGTCATCGAGCAATCACCGCTCGGGATTCAGCAATCAGTAGGCCACCACGGGAACGCACTGTCAGGCGGTGAACGCCAACGAGTCGCGATCGCCCGAGCCCTCCTTAAACAGGCACCGATCCTCATCCTCGACGAGGCGACCTCCGCCCTCGATACCGCCACGGAAGCGAAGATCGCCGAAACGATCCGCGCGCTCCCATGCACGAAGATCGTCGTCACTCACCGCGACGCGGACACAACCTGGCAGCCGACAGGTCACATTGCGCTCGGAGCACCAAGTGGTCGGAACACCAACGACCTCTGGTGAAAATGAAGTGAATTTGTTTGGGTCAGGCGGGCTGCCAGTGTTAGTGCGGGATCAGACAGCGCAGGTTCCGTCCGGCCCGTTGCGTGTGGCTGCGGTGAAGGTCGTGTTCGTGCTCTCAGGATGGGGACGCCTGCACACTCCAACAGGTGAGGAGCTATTGGGCGCGGGCAGTATTTTGACGATTCCAAATGGTATTGAGTGTCGCGGGTTTCCAGCAGAACATATGCGAACAGTGACTTTCTACATTCATCCCGGATTACTAGCCGATCAGGTGCGGTGGCTGTCTGCAGCACACCCTCTGGTACACCATCTGCACCGTGCTCTCCACAAGAATTCTGAGCTCGGAACGTTGCGACTCTCGCCGGGAGCGTTGCTTGAACTCACTCCCAGCCTGCTCCGCCTCGCACACAAACCTGAGACTACTACGAGCGACTTTACCGTGCTCGCAGGAGCCTCGGAGGTGTTCGATGCGGTAGGAAAACTGGCTCTTCGCAGTTGAGGGTGTAGTCGAGGGTCGGCGGCGGGTTCGTGGATAGGCGTCGAGGTCTTCCAGGATGGAAGTTCTCACACTGCTCATTCGCCGGAAGACCTCGACGTGCACCACCCTACGTTCGCGAACCCTGACCTCACCACGTTCTGCCGCCTCGACGAGCTCGGCCTCGAAGTCGTCGGCCAGCGGCTCGAACCTGACCGGGCGGTGCTGGAGTGCCGCGTCATCGAGGACGACCCGTGGTGCCGGAAGTGCGGTGCGGAGGGCGTGGCGCGGGACACCGTGTCCCGGCCGCTCGCGCACGAGCCGTTCGGTCACCGGCCCACGACGCTGCTGGTCCGGGTCCGCCGCTACCGATGCGTGCACTGCCGACGGACTTGGCGGCAGGACACGTCGAAGGCGGCGGCGCCGCGGGCGAAGATCTCCCGCGGCGGAATCGGGTGGGCACTCACTGCGATCGTGGTCGACCACCTCACCGTCTCCCGCGCCGCGGCCGGCCTCGGGGTGTCGTGGCACACCGCGAACACCGCAATCCTCGCCGAGGGCAAGCGGCGGCTCATCGACGACCCGGCCAGGTTCGACGGGGTGAGCACGATCGGTGTCGACGAGCATGTCTGGCGACACACCAGGTTCGGCGACAAGTACGTGACCGTGATCATCGACCTCACCCCGGCCCGCGAGAAGACCGGCCCGGCACGGCTGCTGGACATGGTCGAGGGCCGCTCGAAGCAGGTGTTCAAGCAGTGGCTCGCCGCCCGGCCCGCGGACTGGTCGAAGGCGATCGAGGTGGTCGCGATGGACGGGTTCTCCGGGTTCAAGACTGCCGCGGCCGAGGAACTCCCCGACGCTGTCCCGGTGATGGACCCGTTCCACGTCGTCCGCCTCGCCGGCGACGCCCTGGACCGGACCCGGCAGCGCGTCCAGCAGGACACCCTCGGCCACCGGGGTCACGCCGGCGACCCGCTCTACGGTGTCCGCCGCACCCTCCACACCGGCGCGAGCTTCCTCACCGAAAAGCAGACCGCCCGCCTGGAAGCGGTGTTCGCCGCCGAGGAGCATGTCGAGGTCGAAGCGACGTGGGGCATCTACCAGCGCATCGTCGCGGCCTACCGCGAACCCGACAAGAACAAGGCCAAGGAGATGATGTGCGCAGTGATCGACGCCGTCAGCAGCGGCGTCCCCGCCGTTCTCGCCGAGGTCCGCCGACTCGGGCGGACGTTGAAGCAGCGCGCCGCCGACGTGCTCGCGTTCTTCGACCGGCCCGGCACCAGCAACGGCCCCACCGAGGCCATCAACGGCCGCCTCGAGCACCTCCGCGGCTCCGCACTCGGGTTCCGAAACCTCACCCACTACATCGCGAGATCGCTGCTCGAGGCCGGAGGCTTCAGACCTCACCTACACCCTTGATTTCGAAGAGCCGGAAAACTGACCGGCGTTGCCTCAGGCAGCACCGATCGTATCGGGGCGTTCCCAAGACGAGAAGTGACCATGGCAGTCGCCCTGCTACAGGCAAATCTGAATCACCCCTGGCGCGTCGATGAACTCGCTCGGGAGATTGCCCTGTCATCGTCACAGTTGACCCGGCTTTTCCGCTCGCATGTGGGTGTCGCTCCCGGGACTTTTCTTCGTCAGCTTCGGGCGGATCGGCAGGCTGAGCTTCTTGCCACGACGGACCTTTCGGTGAGCGAGGCTGCGGCACGCGCAGGCTGGGGTGCCAGTACGCTTGCCTCCCGGTCGTTTAAGCAGCGGTACGGGGTCTCGCCGAGCATCTACGCGCGCTTCCATCGTGGCGAGAAGAACACACTCCTCACGCTGAGCGATCAGACTTCGTGAACCGATGCCAGCAAAGCTTGGGATGTCCTTTTCCGCACAAAGAGGGCTAGTTAGCTGCCTGATAGTATGGCACTTAATGAATAAGGGTGTGGTCGTCAAACACGACTTTTTGCTGGCTCACGTTGATCACGATGAGTCTGCTCAAGTCGTGATGGCGGTGCTGTCTGCGGCGCGGCGCATCGATGACGCATGCGCCCACCTGCTGGCGCGGCATGGGCTTTCCGAGGGAAGGTTCGCAGTGTTGCTCGCGGTCAGCGAGCGTGATGACGCGAGTCCCGGGTGGATCGCCGAGCGGCTTGGGGTGACTCGCGCAACGGTCACTGGTCTTCTTGAAGGGCTGGTCAAAAGTGACTTTGTCGTGCGCATGGCCGCGCCAGGAGACCGCCGTTCGCACAACATCAAGCTCACGGAGGCTGGGGTCGCTGTTGTGAAAGAACTCGTACCCGTATACAAGGAGTGGTTGCGCCAGATCGCGGACAAGGTTGCGACGCCGCAAGACATTATCTCGAGTCTGGAACAGCTACGGCACAACCTGAGATCAGGAGCACCAACGAAGGGGGGTCATGAGTCGTCCTAGAACGGTTGCAGGGTTTGTGCCCGAACGGTTGCAGCAGTTACAGGCTGGGAGTATTGCAACGAGCACGCCCACCGAAGCATTAGCGATCGATCAGGGGTGTTGCTGCGCAATGTGCTCCCTGACGCTCCTGAACGTTTGCATGACGCTGCACGTGCGACGCAAAGCCAGGGAATTTTGGCGAGGATGCAACCCATCGGCGAGGCACTGCACAATCATCTTGGTACTGCAGACCCGGATCGCTGAGCTACGCACCGCTCAGACACGGTGCGTGGGTGGGCATGTTTCGCGGTTGCTGCTGGCCCGATCTTCCAAACCGCCGAAACCTTGCTGCCAGTGTTACGGCCAGCAGCCGATGATCAGCATTTCGCGGTTCGGGAATGGGCGTGGATGACGGCCAGGCCCACGCTCACAGCGCACCTCATCGAGAGCATCACGGTGCTTTCTGTTTGGACAGGTACAGATTCAGAACGCATCCGCCGGTTCACGAGCGAAGCGCTATGCCCGCGAGGAGTGTGGGCCAAACATATCGCCGCCCTCACACACGACCCTGAGCTGGGGTTACAGATCCTCGAACCCTTACGCAGTGACACGTCACGCTATGTGCAAGACTCTGTCGCGAACTGGATCAATGATGCCTCGAAAACCCAGCCCGAATGGGTCGGGCAGTTCGCTGATCGGTGGCTTCAAGAAAGCCCCACCCCCGAAACCACGCGCATCGTGTCCCGCGGCCTCAGGTCGATACGAGACTGAGCGATGCAAACCGAGGAAGTACTGGAGACGGAGTTCGCGCGCAGCACGACGATCCCACACGTCGAGGCGAGACGCTCCTCTCAGGAGAATTCCTGCTACCGCCCACACACGCATGACACGTTCTCGATCGGGCTCATCGATTCGGGTACCTCGGTGTTCGCTGGCCCGCTCGGCGGCAGCGTACACCTGCGCCCGGGTGATGTGATTGTCATCGCAGCCGACCAGGTGCATCAGTGCAACCCTTATGGTGGTCGGTGGGTCTATCAAATGATCCACATGGATCAGGGCTGGGCAACAGACCTCGCGCCCGACGGATCTGCACAGGCACTATTTTCTAGCATCACCGTCCTGCGCCACCCGAACCTGCACGCGAGGCTCAGCGCATGGAACAGCCGCATCTTCGAGGACGAGAGCCGAGAACGTCTCGAAACTGATTTTCGTATGCTGTTGCGTGACCTCTCAGCTGCAGCACCGGACCATGTGGTGACCAGCGACGCTGACCCCGACCTTCGTGAGCGTCTACACCCGGTGATGGAGCGCCTACGATATGACGAATCCAACCCGAGCCTCGACAACCTGGCGGCTCTGGTTGGGATGTCGCGGCACCAGCTGATCCGCTCGGTGAAACGCGCTACCGGGTTGGCACCGTTGGCGTGGAGACAAAACGCCCGCATTATCGAAGCGCGGCACATGCTCCGTGACGGGCATGCTCTCGCCGATACCGCCCACACTCTGGGCTTCACCGACCAGAGCCATTTTCACCGCGTGTTTCGTGCCCACGTCGCCGCCCCACCGGGCCAATACCGTTCCGCAACGTAAGCCGCAGCCGCACGAACGTACAAGACACCACCCCTCACCGTCGCCGAGACTTGACGAGTTCACCGTCAAGATCGGAGGGGAAGTATGGAGCAGTTTGCCGCAGTGGCTCTCGCACACTTTCTGGCGCTGCTCATTCCCGGGGTAGATTTCTTTCTCATCGCCCGCACCGCAATGACCAGCGGTTGGCGAAACGCCACCGGCGCGTGCCTGGGCATCGCCGCCGCGAACGGGATCTTCATCGCGGCAGCATTCTCAGGGATCTCGATCATCTCGCACCCGACCGTGCTCGTCGTGATTCAACTGGCTGGCGGTGCCTTTCTGGTGTTCATCGGAATCGCGTTTATGAGATCAACGCCCCGGCTCAGTCACGATGACGACATGACTATCGAGCAGGCCACTTGGGTGAAGAACTTCGGTCTCGGGATCGCTTCTGGCCTGCTCAACCCCAAGAACGCGCTCTTCTATCTCAGCCTCGCCACTGCGCTCGCTGGGGCAGCACCACTCACACTCGTTGCATACGGGACCTGGATGTTCACCATTGTGCTCGTCTGGGATGTCATCATTGCGGTCGCCCTCGGATCCCGCAGAGCCCTCGCCCGGTTGGCACGCGTCGTGCCCTGGCTCACGAAGATAGCTGGAGGCTTCCTCATCCTTTTCGGCATTGCCCTGATCGTGGCTGTCGTGCAATAACGCAACGATTCGCCAAGCCGAGGTAAGTTCGTGCTTCCACTGCGGTAAAAGGCCGCAAAAACTCAGCGAGCTACTCCATTTCGCTGGTCGAATGCCCGCGACGCAACTGCAGGATCAGTCCATCCCGCCGCCGCCACAGCCTCTGCAACCTCAAGTCTTGTGGTTGCGAGAACCTGCGCGAAGCTGGCGAAGCAACGCCGCCGCTGAGACGCCGATCTGGGTACGAAACAAACGCGTCAACTGAGAGCTTGACAACGCCGCAGCACTGGCCAGATCAGCAATCTGCCATCCACGGTCTAGGGTTGCGTTCAATAAGGAAATCGCGGCGACAATCTCGCGGCTTGGCGAGACTCCAGGATATACGGTGTACTCACAACGTTCTGTGGCTTGACCGCTCATCCGACCCGCCCCGTCGAATACCTCCGCTGAGAGAGCATGAATCAGCCGAGAATCGAACTGCGAAGGCATAACGCGCAGACTGTCAAGGGCCAGTTCCAGGTCCCCAGTTTTGGCCAAGTAGAAGTCCCCACCCTCTGTCATGGTTGATCAGTGGGGTAGGTGTTCACCTCCTTGTCGGGCTCGGGCTTGTCGCATGAGGTAGGACTGGCCGCTGGTGACCACGGTGGTGGCGTGGTGCAGTAGCCGGTCGAGCATGGACACGGCGGTGGTGTGTTCGGGCAAGAACCGTCCCCAGTCTTCGAAGGAGTGGTGGGAGGCGATGCCCAGGGAGCGGCGTTCGTAAGCGGCGGCCACGAACCGGAAGAGCAACTGGGCCCCGGTGTCGTCCAACGGGGCGAATCCGATCTCATCGACCAGCACCAGGTCGTTGCGTAGCAGCGTCTCGATGGCCTTGCCAACGGTGTTGTCGGCCAGGTGTCGGTAGAGGGTATCGACCAGGTCAGCGGCGGTGACGTAGCGCACCCGGTGCCCGGCGACCACGGCCGCGTGCCCCAGGGCGATGAGGGTGTGGGACTTACCTGTGCCGGCCGGTCCGATCAGCGCTAAGTTCTCCTTGGCCCCCACCCACTCCAGGCTGCTCAGGTAGGCCCACGTCGGTGCCGGGATCGCCGAGGCGCCCAGGTCGAACTCCTCGATCGTCTGGAGCACCGGGAAGGCGGCGGCCTTGCGCCGGGCTCGCTCGTTGGAGGCATCGCGGGCGGCGACCTCAGCCTCCACCAGGGCTCGCAGCACCTCCTCGGGGCTCCACCGCTGGGTCTTGGCGGTGATGAGCAACTCAGGGGCGAGTTGGCGCATCGCGGCCAGTGTCAGCCGGCGTAGCCCGGCGGTCAGGTCCGCCGCCAATACCGGAGCAGTGGCGGGGCTCATGAGGACACCCTCCCTGCGGTGGTGGGGGCGTGCTCCGCCAGCGACCGCCCGGTGGCCGTGGGCAGGTCGATCACCGGCGGCATTCCTTCGTCAACTCCGCGCCGACCGGATGGCTGAACTTCTCGCGACCACCAGCCTCACGGTAGGCGAGATCGGTGCGGCCGTGGGTTGGCGCGATGCGGCGGTCGCGCCGCGATCTTTCAAGCAGCGGTACGGAGTAGCTCCACGCATCTACGCAAGCTCATGCCGGAGATATGCTGCCAAGTCTGCAACTCCGCTACAGCCAGTTCCATGAGGGCCTGTTCGAGGATCGACGACCCGACAAGGGTGTTAGTGGCGGGTCAGCACTATTCATGGCGGGATTCGTTCTGCTCTCACGTCTCTAAAGACTCGCTCGATATGCTGGTTGAATACAGCGAGCCGAAGGAGCATCGTGGGCCGAAAAGAGCGGTTGGCGTCACGCGAGCGCCTTCAGCGAATTCGACTTCTGAGTTCTGAACTCGACACGCTCCGTAACGCAGCGATCGAACGCACTCGGTCAATCGACACGAAGTCCTCGTTTGTCGTTGTCGCCGCCGGAGTGCTTGCGGGGGCAACCTTCACAGGCTTAGTCGATGCCCGATCGTGGTACCTCGGGTTAGTGCCGTTCGCGCTCACTGTCGCAACGATCATTGCCGCGGCGGTCTCGCTCTGGCCGTCGACGATTGACTCGCCTTCCGGCCGATTCCTTGTCACTCGATGGGTTAATGCTTCTGAGCGTATGGAAGCGATGGAGGACTACATCCTCGAAGTGAAGGTACGCGAAATCGAGAAACGAAACTCGAAGAATGAGAAACGCGCAAAGGCAACCAAGTCGGCGTTCGTGCTCTTGGTAAGTGGCGTAGTGACTGCGCTGCTTGTCGCTGGTATCAATGCATCTGTCCTGAGAGGAGACCCAACCAATGGCCAGACCAACCCCGTCCACACCCCCTCCGCCCCCGGAACGCCCTGACGTCGAAGAAGCCTTTGAGACACTGACTCACGGTGACGATTCTGTGGAGAAGAAAAATGGCTGACGACAAGAATCCAACACCGCGGCCCGACGTCGAGGAAGCCTTCACGGAACTGACCGAGGCCGCGAAGCCGAGGCCGACACCTCCGTCCAAGCCTAAGGACTGAGTTTGCCTCTGTCGTTTCTCTCGCGGATATAGCCGCCCCAGTCTCGAGCCGCGAGGCCTGCCCATGCTCGTGCGGCGGTCTGAGAGATTCCGAGTGTTTGGGCGAGGATCATGTGCGGCACCTCAGCTGAGAGGCCAAACATGGCTGCATGCCGGGCTTGGTGGGGTGGGATGCCGAGTTCGACAAGCTGGCCTCGGATGTTCTCGGTGGCTATCGGACGGCCGGGGATTCCGCCTGGGAAGAGCCAGCCGTTGTCGAGAGAAGCGTAGGAGGCGTTGACTCGGTGTGTGAGCTGTTGTCGGATGAGCATGCCCAAGGGTTCGGGCATCTCGACCGGGGTTTCGCGGAATGTGACGAGCACAGGGCCTCGTTGTGGCGCGGTTACTTGCTCGGTGCGGAGGTCGTAGGCTCGGGTGAGGGGCTGCGCGAAGAGCAGGATGAAGAGGCCGATGATGCGGGTGTAAAGCCGGATCGAGTCGTCGCGCAGGAGGGTGCCGATATGACGCCAGCGGTCGGCATCTCCCATCGTGACATGCGCTTGGCTGGGGTTCGGGTTCTTCACGGAGATACGGTTGTTGATCCCAGTGCGGTTTATCCAAGTGATGAACGGGTGCAGCATCATCGACATTGACATCACTTGGGTGGAGAGGTAGAGCTCGAGTCGGTGCTGAGTAACCTCAAGGATCGTCGTCTGTTTGTGCTCGAGCCATGCCAACAGGTCGATCGAGCGGTTCAGGCGTTGCCGCGCGCCCTCGGCCATCGCTTTGGTGAGCCTGCCCTGGTCGGCGGCTGTGCGCAATCGACGGAGAATAACCCAGCGTGCGAACTGGTCGATGGTCTGTCGGTGCATCGCGCTGATGCCCGCGACACGGTCGATAAGCCAAGGCCCAATGCGCTCGATCAGTGGTTCGTAGGGTTCGAGGACCTCAAGCGCGACAAGGAGATCGCGCAGGTAGTTGTGTGCGCGATCCATCGGCCGTCGGGCGAAGGTGTCGTGGGAGATGTTCACTTCGCCAGAGGCCATCTGACGGAGAAGGGTAGGGCCGTGACCGGGCGGTCGTTGCAACCAGGTAATCGCGTTCTGCGGCCGATGCGACCCCACGAGCGCGTCGAAGACTGGCCGAAGACGTTCGTGGATCTCTCCGGTGCGGGGATCAAGCAGCAGCACATGGAGGCGTTCGCTCAGAACGCAGGAAGCGCAACGACGAACCCCATAGGGCTGATCTTGACGACCACACTTCTCACAGACGAACACGGGCGGCTTCCCCGCGCAGTCGGCACAAATCAACTGTGCAGGTGCGGTCACTGAGAGGTAGGGCAAGGGGCGAAACTGGCTGCAGCCTGGGCAGCGGGCGGGGTGATAAGCGAGGTAGCGACAGCAGTTCTGACAGATCTTTCCCTCTGGTAACTCGAATGATCCGGTCAGTCGCTCGCATCGGATGCAGACCGGTGCCCGGCGTGCATTCACTCGTCGACGCCGTCGGGCCTGCGGATCACCGCCCGGATCGGACGGATGGATCCGATCTTCGGGCCGCCCTCGTTGTGCGTGCCGGTGCGGGCCGCCCGCTGCTCGGCGACGACCGGCACGATGAGATCGTTCGGGGTGCAGCCCAATGCGTCGCAGAGCGCGACGAGTACCTCGGTGTTCAGGCGCTGCGGGGTCTTCGTCACGAGCCGGTAGACGTGCTCTCGGGTCAGGTGAATGCCGCGTTCTTCCAATAGCGGCATCAGTTCGCTGGTCTGGAACATGCCACGGTCGGCCATGACCTGCCGCAGATTCCACTGCATCTGGATCGTCCTCATGATGGGCTCGCCTCCTCTTCGGTTCGGTAGACCCTGGCAAGAGCGGCCTGCAGGGTCTTGTTCTTGAAGTCGTTGGACACCGAGGTGTAAATCGCGGTCGTCGACCCCCAACGGTGCCCGACCTGTTCGGTGACGAAGTGCTCCGGGTAGCCGAACTCGATCAGATGGGTCACATACGAGTGCCGCAGGCAATGCAGGGTCAAGTGCTCTTCAAGGCCGATCTCGCTGCGTGTGTCGGCGAAGAGTTCATCGACGTGGCGGACACTGACCCGGCTGCGCCGCTCGGTCAGCCAGAGTGCGGCCTGGTTGCCCGCCTCGAACAGGGGCAGCCCCTCTTCGACCCATTGCCGCAGACCATTGACGGCCCAATCGAACTCGGGAACAGCGAGAACCGTGCGGCGCCTCGGCAATGAGCCTTTCATCGCTTTCCCGAACCGCACATGGATCGACCCATAGGTGCCCCAAGCTCGCATGTGCGGGTTCGGACGCAGATCGGGCAAGTCCAGGCGCACGAGCTCGTTGCGCCTGAGCCCGAACCCATAGGTCGTCTTGATCATCGTCGCGTCGCGCCACGCGGCAAGCGACCCTTTCCGGCCGAGGCGCACGATCTGCTCGATCCGTGTATCGAGCCAGTCGAAGAGATCCTGCAACTCCCGATACGTCAGAGGGCGACGTTGCGGTCTGCCCTCGTACTCGTTCAGGTGCGCGACCGTGTTCCATTCATTGCACACCTGCACCGGGAATGTGCCGAAGCGATCCTGACATTGTACGGGCCATTCGTAGCGTGCATCGGTGACGTAGTCGCAGAACATGCGCAACGTGAGGTGGTAGCCGCGAATCGTCGATACGGCGAGTCGATCCGCGCCGCACGTCAGCGACACCGTAAAGTCCTCCATATCGCCCGGTGTCCACTCCCACGGATACTGCTCGGTGAAGTCCTGAAAGCGCCGGATGAGCCGCTCACGATCCCGCAAGGTCGATTGGCCGAGCTGACGCGAGAGCTGCTGCCGGGTCCAGCCTGCGACCATTGCCTCGAACACGGCCGCTCGCTCGTTCAGATGCGCCACCCCGGGTACCAGCATCAGCCGCGCTGAACCAGGGAACTCGCCGACCATGCACCACCCCCGGTCGTTACCTAAATCTCACGATGTGACTTTTACGGTAAAAAAACCGAAGAGGTGCAATCGGCGCAAGGGTTGTCGATCGAGTCGATCGACAACGTCGCGGTCAACACTGGTCTGGGATGTGACTTCTGATGCAATAAATCCCGCTCAACCGTTGATTGCCGATCGTGTGAGGGAGAAATCAGGCACTGGAAATCAGCGAAGCGCAGGCACCTCGGGGAGCTCGGACTCGGCCCGCTGGGACTGACTCTCGCCTGGCGTCGACGCTGGGGCTGTGTGGGCTCGGTTCCGTCGGTATGGCCCGTACCTGCTGGGTGACACTGTTCGTCGCACACGAAGGCGGACAGGCCCCGAACAGCAAGGAGCCCCCGCCATGCCTGACCCCACACCGTCGCCCGCCCCGCGCCTGGCCGAAATTCCCGCGCCCGTCTTCGCCGATGAGCGGGCGACGCTCTACCTCGGTGACACCGTTGAGCTTCTCCCGCTCCTGCCCGAGGCCAGCATCGACGCCCTGGTGACCGACCCGCCGTATGGGCTGAGCTTCAACGGGCAAGCCTGGGACGACGCTTCCGGGTTCCGCGAGTCCCTCCCGCACATCGACATGACTGGGATGAGTGCGCCGGAGGTATTCGAGACCTGGTGCACGGCCTGGGCTGCAGGAGCATTGCACGCACTCAAGCCGGGCGCGTATGTTGCAGCATTCGGTGGTGCACGCACCTGGCATCGCATGGTGCGCGGGATCGAGAATGCAGGGTTCGAGATCCGCGACCAGATCGCATGGCTGCACACAACCGGGATGCCCAAGAGCTTGGACCTCTCGCACACGATCGACAAGCACCACGGCATGCAGCGCGCCGACCGGGTCGTGCAGGCCACGGATCACGACGGGGTGCTCGGCGCAACGCGCACGGTACTGTCGAAAGGCACACCGGTCACCGAGGACGCGACACGGTGGGAAGGGTGGGGCACGGCATTGCGGCCTGCGTTCGAGCCGATCATCATCGCCCGCAAACCACCCGAAGGAAGCGTCGTCCGAAACGTCCTCAGTCACGGTGTCGGCGGGCTCAACATCGACGGCGCCGGGTTCGCTGACGGCCGGTGGCCGACGAACGTCGCATTCGATGCCAGTCAAGCGGATGCGTTGGATGTGTTGACGGGGACATGGCAAAGCGAGTCGCTATCGAGGAAGTTCCCGATCTTCCGCTTCGACCGAAAGCCCTCCGCCGCTGAGCGTCCTCGGGCATTCGGGGTGTCGCACTCAACGGTAAAACCACTGGCGCTGATGCGCTGGCTGGTCACGCTCGTCACCCCACCGCGTGGCATGGTGCTGGAGCCATTTGCCGGATCCGGCACCACGGTGGAGGCCGCAGCTGGAGCGGGGTTTTGTGTGGTCGCGGTAGAGAAGGATGCAGCGTACGTGCCTCTGGTCCGCTCCCGTCTGGACAGGTCTTCTCGAGCGTGACCGTTGAGTGCCTACCGGGGACCGCCAGCAGCGGTTTGGGGTATATCAGGGCTGTCCGCCACGGAGGCATAACGTCGAGTCCGCCGGCCTCTTGCTGAGAGTGTGAGTGTTCCGTGGCGTTGTTTGGCGGTGGCATCGACCGAAGCGCCCTCGGTCTGATGCCGCTTCCTTTGGGACTCCGCACCGCGCAGCGTCGGCAGGTCAGCGCCACAGGATCGGTGACTGGTACCGATGTCCTGATACGGTCGTGCTCGTCGCCACCGGCGTCAGCGTTGACGGGTGGCACGAGGTTCTCGGCTGCCAGTCGACGGTGTGGCGTGATGAGTGTTCTGGATGTCGTCGTCGAGTACGCGGCCGATGTTCCATACGACCACCGTGAGTCCGAGTGCGGACAGCACTCCGGCGCCGAGTATGACTGGGACGAATCCGAAGGTGCCCGCGAGTGCGAGGCCGGAGCCGCCGGAGATGACCATGAGGAGTGACGTGATGGTGGTGAAGAGGGTGAAGTCGGTGCCGGCGCTTTCGGGGCGGGTGAGGTCCATCGAGATCGTGTAGATGATCGCGAAGGCGGCGGCGAATGCGGCGTTCGACAGTGCCACGACCAGCAGCACGAGCCATGGCCAGATCGCACCGAGTGCGATCGGCAGGGTGCCGAAGGTGGCGAGCACCTGTAGTCCGCCCAGCCACAGTAGGGCGGGTCGTCTGCCGATCCGGGCGATGTATGCGCCGGCGAGGATGCCGGCTGCGACGCCGGTGAGGCTGCCGCCGATCACGACGTACAGGCCGATCGTGGCCTCGTCCCAGCCGTCGGTGACGAGCATGGGGCGTACGAGGTTGTAGCGACGGTGAACCCCGCGCTGTATGCGGGGATGAGTGCGAGGCTCCACCATCGCACGCGCCGGTCGCCGAAGAACCGGGCGATCGCCCGCAGCGTGATGCGGGGGGCGGGTACGTCGCGTTCATCGGCCTCCTCGCGCCAGCGGAGCACGAAGGGGAGCGCGACGAGCGTGCATGCGGCGAGGCAGAGCGCGGCGATCTGCCATCCCGCCGCCTGGTAGACGACGAGCACGACGCCACCGCCGACGACCTGTGCCACTGACGATCCCGCCGATTGGAAGCCGTTGCCCAGGCCGCGCTCGTCTGGCCGGAGGAGTCTCGTCGCGGCGGCGTCGGCGGCGACGTCTTGGGTGGCGGCGACGACGAAGATCACCGCGAAGAGCACGAGCAGGGTCGTGAACTGGGTGGCCGGGTCGAACAGGGCGAGCGAGGCGCATCCTATGGCGAGCAGCGACTGCGTGAGCAGGAGCCAGCCGCGATAGTGTCCGAGCCGTCGTGACCCGAACCGGTCGACGACCGGCGCCCACAGGAACTTGAGCGTGAGTAGTGTTGCGATGCCCGCTGCGGCCCCGATGAGCGCGAGTGGCACGCCACGGGCCTGCGCGATGGTCAGGAACGCGTAGGTGAAGAAGCCCAGGCTCAGGTTCTGGGTGCAGTAGAGCGCGGCGACGAGTGCGAGCCTCCCGCGACGGGACTGGCCACCGGGAAGCGGGGGGCGGCTGGTGGTCATGATGCTCCTTGCTGGGCGGCGAGATCCGCGTAGGCCGGGCAGTCGCCCAGCAGTTCGGTGTTGGTGCCGATGCCGGCGATGCGGCCGTGTTCGACGACGACGATGCGGTCGGCGGCGGCGATGGTGGTCAGGCGGTGCGCGATGACGAGCACGGTGCGGCCGGCCACGAGCGAGGACAGTGCTCGCTGGATGCGGTCTTCGGTGCCGGGGTCGACTGCGGCGACGGCCTCGTCGAGGATGAGCACCGGCGCGTCCTTCAGCAGGGCTCGGGCGATCGCGAGCCGTTGGCGTTGTCCGCCGGACAGGTCGGTGCCGCCGTCGTGCAGCACGGTGTCGAGGCCGTGGGGCAGCGCCCGGACGACGTCGTCGCACTGCGCGGCCTCGAGCGCGGCCCACAGCTCGTCGTCGGTGGCGTGCGGGTGTCCGAGTGCGAGGTTGTGGCGCACGGTGTCGTCGAAGAGGTAGACGTCCTGGTGCACGACCGCCACCTGTGCCATGACGCGGTCGCTGCCGAGTTCGGTGACCGGTACGCCGCCGAGCAGCACGTGCCCCGATGGGACGTCCCACAGTCGTGCGGCCAGGTGGGCGATGGTCGACTTGCCCGAGCCCGACGGTCCGACGAGTGCGGTGATCTGCCCAGGCTCGGCTCGGAACGATACACCGGTGAGGACCGGTTGCGATGCGCCGTCGTATGTGAAGGAGACGTCACGGAACTCGACCGACCCGTCGGCAGGTTCGATGGGTCGTTCGGGTTCACTGAGCACGGGTGCGTCCCAGATCTCGCCGATCTTGGCGGCGATCTGCTGCTGGTTGCGCCGGTAGCCGGCGAGCATCATGAGTTCTTGGATGGGCTGGTAGATCGTCAGCGACAGGAACAGGAAGGCCAGCAGGGTGACGGCAGGCACCGCCCCAGTGGCGTACAGACCTGCCCCGACGACGATGAGCACCACTTGCCCGGACTCGACCGCGATCGAGCCGAGCGCCGTCGCGGGCGTGGCCCGTACCGACATGGCCGTGCTCGCCTCGGAGAGTCGCGAGATCGCGGTGTCATAGCGGGATGCCATCGCCGACCCAGGGTTCCCACGCAGCACAGCGGCGCCGCGGGCCTGGTCGAGCAGTGCGACGGTGGCCTCCTGCCTCGCGGCGTAGAGGTCGGCGAAGGCCCGGTGGTGAATGCGATCGCTCCACACCGTCAGCAGCCAGAACAACGGCAGGCCGATGAGCGCCGCGAGGGCGAGCCGCCAGTCGATGACGAGCAGGATGATCATCGCGTAGACGGGCTGCACGAGCCCGCCGACGATCTGCTGCGGGACGTTCTGGAAGTCGATCATCGCCGTGTCGTTGCCGACGAGCGTGGCGATCCTGCCGTTGTCGACGCGACCGAAGAACCCCAGCGGAACCCGCCGGAGACGTTCGAGCACCGACAGCTGCAGATCGGCCTTGGAGCGGGCCGACAACCGCCACACCAGCGCGTTGGACCAGACGGAGGCGAGCAGACGCAACACCAGCATGCCGGCAAGCAGCGCCGTGACGGTCCAGACCAGTGACGCATCGAGGCCGCCGGCCCAGCCCTCGCCGATGGCGGCCATGACGATCACGAAGACCGCGATGAGCGGCGCCCCGCGCACGAGCGATTCCGCGACGAGTCGCACGAACCCGCGGCGCCACAGCGTCTGCCAGCTCCGCCCGTACAGGGCCCGCCACTGCCTGGCGAAGCCGAGCCCGCCGATGTGCGCTCGCACGACGGAACGCGCAGCCTGCCCCCACTCGTCCGCGGCGCTGTCCGGGAGGTTCTCAGCGACATTCGTAGCGGGTGCCGGCGCGGGTACCGGTGCGGTCGATGCCTCGAGCCGCCAGCCCTCGGCGTCCCGGTAGGAGTGCCAGAGCTCCCGATACGGGGTACACGTCTCGAGCAACCCCTCGTGGTCGCCGGTCACAGCGACCACACCCTGGTCGAGATAGGCGATCTGGGCGCTGTGCTGGATAGTGGAGAGCCGGTGGACGATCGCGATCACGGTACGTCCCGCTATGACTTCATCGAGAGCGTCGAGTGTGTTGCGTTCGGTGGTGGCGTCCAGCGATGCGGTGATCTCGTCGAGTACGAGGATGCGCGCGTCCTTGAGGATGGCCCGGGCGATCGCGATGCGCTGCCGTTCGCCGCCGGAAAGCACCCCGCCGCCGGCGGGCAGTTCGGTGGCCCACCCCTCGGGTAGTGCGGCCGCGACGTCGCCGAGCTGGGCGCGTTCCGCGGCGGCGACCACCTCGGCCTCGGTCGCGGCCGGTCTGGCGATGCGGATGTTCTCCAGCAGCGACGCGGCCAAGACATACTCGTCCTGCTGGATGAACGCCACGAGCCCCGCGAGCGACTCGGTGGGGATCTGCCGCACATCGACCCCGCCGATGCGCACCGCACCGGAATCGACGTCGGAGAACCTTGCCACGAGCCTGGCGAGCGTCGATTTACCGCTACCGGTCCGGCCGACGAGCGCGAGTGTTTCCCTTTCCCGTGCGATCAGGCTGATGCCGTCGAGCACCAGTGCGTCCTCGCGGTAGGCGAATCGCACGTCGTCGAACTCGACGTCGAAACGCTCGGGGACGACGGGCTCGGCCGGTGCGGGCAGCGGGTCCTCGGCGAGGATCTCGGTGATCGTCCCCGCCGCCAGTTGGATCCTGACGAGGATCGTCGCCAGTGTGCCGACGAGGCCCATGACGGGCGTGAGATACCCGAGCGCCAGCAGCAGGAACAGCACGAGCGTCGGCAGATCCAGCTCGCCCGAAGCGAAGCGCAGGCCTGCGACGGGGATGAGCAGCGCGACCGTGAGCCCCGTGGCCACGGTCATCGCCGCCACCAGCCACCGCACCGGCCCGGCTGTCGCCGCCGTCTGCAGACGTGCGGCCTCGATGACGGCCGTGCGCGCCTGGTCGTAGCCGGTGTCCGGCCGTAGGTACCCGCGGATGACCTTGATGCCCTGCAGATACCCCATGACAGCCCGGCTGAGCGTGGTCGAGTGCTCGGCGAGAGCGGCATTGTTGCGCTGCGCGAGCCTCATACCGATCGCCGAAACGACGACGAGCAGCACGAGCGAGGCGAGTGCCACCAGCGCGAGCCTCCAGTCGACGACGAACAATGCGATCGTCGTCGCCACAGGTACCGCCGCTGCGGCGGCGCCGTCGGGAACGCCATGCGCGAGCGCCTCTTCGAGCTGCTCGACGTCGTCGTGCAGCACCTTCTTCAGCTCACCCGTCGATCTCGCCTGCACCCGCCCGAGCGGCAGCACCTGCAGTTTCGCAGCGATGGCACGCCGCAGGTCGCCGAGGATCCGGTACGCGGCGACATGCCCGACGTGGGTGGACAGCCCGTTCGCGATCGCCCGCACGACCAGCGCGACCGCCGTCCACCACGCGATCCAGCCAACCGCTGCGGTATCCGCAGACGGCCCAGCGAATAGCGCCACCGTCACCGCATACACCGCGAGATACGGCGCCAGCGAGCACCCGGTACCGACGACGGCGAGCACGGCAGAGCCCACGAGACCGAAACGGTGCCCGGCCACGATCGCACCGAGGGTGGTGGGTTCCGCACCGGGCCGGGCACCTGCCTCGCCAGCTCCAGACATCAGGGCATTAGCTCGAGTAAGGGTCACCTAAGTGAGGCTAGAAGCAGCAAGCGCGAAAATAAATAGCCATGTATTTACTGTTCTCGCCAAGCTAAGATCGTGGTGTGTCCACTGAGCGCCGTAGCGACCGGGGGAGAGGGCGCCCCCGTCAGGGTGACATCGTCCTGAGTCGCGACCTCATCGTCGAGACCGCGCTCGCGATCGCAGGTGCAGAAGGCTTCGCCGCGCTCTCCATGCACAGACTCGCTCGCCAGCTCGACGTGACCCCGAGAGCGCTCTACAACCATGTCGCAGACCGGCAGGAAGTGATCGATCTCGCCGCCGCGCGCATGCTGCAGCACACGCCCATGCCGGCCTTCGACCATCCGGATTGGCGCGACGCGCTCCGCGATGCCTACGACAAAGCCCGCCAGGCCTACCGGGCCTACCCGCGCGCCACCCTGATCTCACTGGACGAGACCGTCAGTGCCACGTCGGTCGACCCGCACCGGGTGATCCTTGCCGAACGCCTCCTACAGTTCTTGGTCGACCTCGGGTTGACACTGCCCCAGGCGCTCGTGATACGCAGCGGGTTCCTCTTCGACGTGTTCGCCTTCACGCTGCTGATCGACTACCGCTACGACCGCGGCGACGACGAACTGCGCCGGATGATGAGCCAACCAGTGCCCGAAGCCTGGCTGGACTCCCTCCCCGACGTCGTTGCACCACGGTCACGAGAAGCGTCCGACCTTGACCCCCGCACCAGCGATGAGATGTTCGCCGAGACCATCGCCATGCGAATCGCCACCATCGAGCACCTGCTCGAATGAACCAGGCGCTGCGCCATGTGCCGCAAGCACCCGGGTAGCCCAGCTGTCGACCCCGTCCTTCGGTGTCGATGACGCCGTCCCTTGATTTCGGTAGTCCACTCTCATAATCTGGTGAGGTGAGCCTTACCTCAGAAAGCGGTGTCCGTGCGGCAGGTCGCGCGCGTCGGCCGGGGCGTCCACCCACGATCGATGCGGCGGCCATCGGCGGCGCGGTCGTGACGGTCGGTTTCCGGGAGGTGACGTTCGCTGCGGTGGCGGACCGGCTGGGTGTCGGGCAGGCGACGGTGTATCGGCACGCGGCCAATCGTGACGAGCTGGTGCGTCTCGGGTTGGAAGAGGCGGTGTCTGGTTTCGCCTGGCCGGATCTTACGGGCCGGTGGGACTCATTGCTGCGGCGATGGGCGGTGGCGTCCTGGCGGGCGTGGGAAAAGCATCCCGGTGCGGTGTTCGCGATCTCGCGTGGAGTGATCCCGCCATCGATAGTGGGACTCGCCGACCGGATAGGCGGAGCGCTCGTGGAGCGGGGGTTCATCGCCGCGGATGCCGTGCTCGCCGTCGACCTCGTCTTCGACCTCGCGGCGGACAACCGTCGCGGTGTCGAGGCGCTCGACACCATTCGCGAGCCAGGTGAGACGGCCGCTCGAGGCGGAGTGGAACACGGATGGCGCACAGCCCCTGTGTCACCGGGACCGGAAGGGCGGCACGAGGTGCGGGCGGAGATGGTGCGGGCGATCCGGGTGGAACCGGTCGAGTGGTTCGAACGGAAACTGGGCGTCGTCCTCGCGGGCATCGCACAGGAACTCGCACCCCGACAGGAGGAAACGCCATGACGACCGTTGAGCAGTCTCCGGCGCACACGAGCACGGCCGCATCGTTCAACGCGGAACCAACCTGGCTGCCGGCGGCCCGCTATACCGGCTTCTGGGCCGAACACAGCCGCGCTGCCGGATGGCGCCTCGAACCCACCGCCACACCACACGGACAGGAATCACACTGATGGCCAACTGGCAGCGCGGCGTGATGCGCCTGATGCGCATTCCCAACCACGCGGTCACCGTCACCGTGATCCACGACTACACCCCGTGCTACCGGCGCATCACCTTCACCGCGCCAGACCTCGTCAACCAGCTGGAGGTGTTCCCCACGCTCTGGCTACGCCTGTGGGTGCCGCACCCTGCGAAAGGCGAGGGGCACCTCAGCCAGCGCGGATACACCTTCGTCGACATCCGGCCAGACGAGGGCACGTTCGCTCTCGACTTCATCCTGCACGAACAACCCGGCCCCGCCGGAGACTGGGCAAAGAACGCCGCCATCGGCCAGAGGCTCGACGTCGCACTGACCCCAGCCAGAATCAGCCTGCCCGAGAAAGCAACCGAGGTCATCCTCGCCGGCGACACCACCGCCCTGCCCGCGATCAACACCTGGATCGACGCCATCCCCACCCACCTGCCCGTATCAGTGGCGATCGAAGACGATCACGACGACCTCGCCGGCCTGCCCTGTGCAGCGCGAGAGAACGTGACCTGGACCTGGGTGGGGCCAGAGGCGACGCGCGGTGCCGCGCTCGCGGCGCATCTGACGGGTTCCGAGCACGCCCGGCCGGGCCTGTACGCGTGGGCGGCGGGAGAGAAGACCCTGATCAAACATGTCCGTTCGGTGTTCCGCGACCACCTCCAGCTGGACCGGTCCTCGCAGTTCACCCAGTTCTACTGGATCCACGGCAAAGCCACCGGCTGACCCCGACTCTCCACTCGTCCACCCCCGCTCTTGGAAAGCCCAGGTCATGAACCGTTCTCCGTCCACCGTGCCCGTGCCGGTCCAGCACTCGCCGCAGATCCCGCTCGTCCTGTCTGCGGTGCTGATCGTGTTCCTGGGGCAGATGACCCTCAACCCGGTCATCGCCCCGCTCGCCCGCGAGGTCGGATTGGCCGAATGGCAGGTCGGGGTGACCATCAGCACCGCCGCGATCATGGTCGTCACCACCAGCCAGCTGTGGGGACGCCGCTCCCAGTCCTGGGGACGCAAACCTGTCCTCGTCGGCGCGCTCACCCTCGCCGCCGTCTCGATGATCCTGTTCACGATCGTCGCGCAGCTCGGGATGACCGGCCTGATCGGCGGGACCGTGCTGTTCGTGTTGTTCGTGCTGCTGCGCGGCATCGCGTTCGGCACCGCGATCGCGGCCGTCCCTCCGACCGCGCAGGCCTACATCGCCGACGTCACCATCGACGAACGCACCCGTGTGAAAGGGATGGCCGGCGTCGGCGCCGTGCAAGGCATCGCGATGGTCGGCGGCGCCATCATTGGCGGAGCGCTGTCCGCGTTCGGTCTGATGACCTCCCTCGCGGCCGTTCCTGTCCTTCTCATCGCCGGGCTGAGCATCGTCGGATTCCGGTTGCGCCGCGAGCCGCGCACCACACTCATCGACGACCCCGCCCGGATCCGCCCCACCGACCCGCGCGTCTGGCCGTTCCTGCTGGCCGGGTTCGGCATGTTCACCGCCCTCGGGTTCATCCAGGTCATCACCGGATTCATCGTCCAGGACCGCCTCGGCCTCGACGCCTCCGCCACCGGACTGGTCACCGGCGCAGCGCTCCTGGCCGCCGGCGTCGGCATGGTCCTCGCTCAAGCCGTCATCGTCCCGCGCCTGGGATGGGGACCACCCGCGCTGTTGCGCACCGGCAGCGCCACCGCCCTGATCGGGTTCGTCGTCTTGATCCCCGACCTGGGCATGGCCTCGATCCTCGCCGCGATGCTGCTGATCGGGCTCGGGCTCGGCATCGCCATGCCCGGCTACACCGCAGGGCCCTCCCTGCTCATGGAACGCCACGAACAAGGCGGACTGGCCGGACTCATCGGCGCCACCAACGGCCTCACCTTCGTCATCGCACCCACCGCCGGCACTGCCCTCTACAGCGCCTGGACACCCCTGCCCGTGATCGTCGCCGCCATCATTATGGCCACCGTCACCACCTTCGTCCTCACTCACCCGCGCTTCACACGACCCTCACGGCCGAACCATCCCGACGAGAGCTCGGCACCATCGCGGTAACAGGCCCCGCCGGTGCCTGCCGCCATGGCTGCCGAGTCCAGGTCAGACGCCACTCGTTCCTCGGTGCGCGCGGGCCGCACTGATGAACGACGGGGCTGATCGAAACGAATGCTGACCGGTTCATCACGAAGATCGATCCTGCGACCGCGGAGTTCGCCGGTGAGAAGCAGCTCGCGGACGCCCCTACGCTGGTGCCGCCTCCCGGTGCCGGGTGAGGGTTCCTACCGCGAGGAGCAGTCCGCCGCAGGCGGTGATGATGATCCACCCGGGGAGGCTTGCTGCGGCGAATCGGTCGGGTGATACGCCCGCGATGAGGGTTCCGGCGAGGGCGATGCCGATCGCGGTGCCCAGTTGCCGGGCGGTGGAGGCGGTGCCTCCGGCGACTCCGGCGCGTTCGGGTGGCAGGCCGCTGACGGCGGTATTCGTGATAGGCGCGTTCGCGAACCCGATACCGGTGCCGATCAACAGGTACGCCATGAGCAGCGCGGGCACGTTCATCCCGCCGGTGAGGGTGATGAGGCAGAGTCCGCCGGCCAGGATGAGCGTGCCGGCGAGCAGCAGCGGGAGCTGGGGGCCGGTTCTGCCGACCATGAATCCGGACACGGGTGCGAAGACGGTCGCGCCGAAGGCCATCGGCAGGGTCGCGGCTCCTGCCGCGAGAGGTGCCCACCCCTGCGCGTCTTGGAGGAACAGGGTGGTCATCAGCAGGGTCATGCTGAACGCGACGAACACCGCGACGGCCCCGAGGATCGCCCCGGTGAAACTGGGCACCCGGAACAGGCCGGGATCGATGAGCGGCTCGCGCCGCCGCGACTCCACCCAGACGAACACCCAGACCAGCACCGCCAGCACCCCGAAGCCGGCGAGCACGACCGGAGAGGTCCAGCCGAGTCCGGGCGCTTCGATCAGCAACGCCACGGCAAGCCCCAGCACGACGATGAGAAGGAGCTGCCCCGGAAGATCGATACGGCGGATGCGTCGCCCACGCGATTCCGGCACCAGGGCGGCGACGAGCACGAGCGCGAGGAGGACGACGGGGGCGTTGACCCAGAACACGGCCCGCCAGTCGAACGCGGTGATCAGCGCACCCCCCACCACCGGGCCTGCGGCCATGCTCAGCCCGAACATCGCTCCCCACACCCCGATCGCCTGGGCGCGCTCTTTCGGGTCGGGCATCGCATTGACCACGATCGCGAGCGCCACCGGGGAGAGCATCGACGCCCCGATCCCCTGGAGCGCCCGGCCGGCGATCAGGACCGGGAGGTCCCCGGCTGCCGCGCACAGCAGCGACGCTGCCCCGAAGACCACGAGCCCGGTCTGGAAGACCCGGCGTCGCCCGAACCGGTCGGCCAGCGCACCGGAGGTGATCAACAGGCTCGCGAACACGACCGTGTACGCATCGACCACCCACGACAAGCTGCCCGGCTCCGCACCCAGGCCCGCACCGATGTGCGAGAGCCCGACCGTCACGATCGTGGTGTCCAGCCCTACCAGGAACAACGCCGACGCGCAGATCACCAACACCAGCCACCGGCGCCGCACGCTCAAACCGGGAGCTTCGTCCACGATGGTCTCAACCACAGCAGCACCACGCCCTTCACTCTGGTGACGAATTTGTCTTCGTCGATCCTCCAGCGGCGCGAGCACTACCCCCTAGTAGGTTTGCGGAATCTGCAAAACTAGGAGAGTGGAAACGACTCCCGGTGCGGATGTTGCCGCGATCCTCGACGCGATCGGGCCGCGCCTGCGCGCGCTCCGGCAGTCCCGAGAACTGACACTCGCCGAGGCGGCGGACGCCTCGGGACTGTCCATCAGTATCCTGTCGCGGGTGGAGACCGGTCGCCGTCAACCCACACTCGACGTGCTCATACCGCTCGCACGCACCTACCAGGTGGCACTGGATCAACTCGTCGCCGCACCGGCAACGGGCGACCCGAGAGTGCACCTGGAGCCCCATCGTCATTCCCGCGGTGGCATCGTCGTGCCCCTGACCCGCTACCCGACACGGGTGCAGGCGTTCAAACACGTCGTCGGACCACGCACACCCCACCTCGTCTCACACGAGGGCCACGCCTGGCTCTACGTCCTCGCCGGCACACTCCGACTGATCGTGGGCGACGACGAACTCGAGCTGCATCCGGGAGAGACCGCGGAGTTCGACGCCGCCGTGCCGCACTGGTTCGGCCCTGCAAACGACACCGCCGCAGAGATCTTGCACCTGTTCGGCCCCCACGGCCACCGCGCCATCTCCCGACTCGACCACCAAGAAGCATGACCGCAACGCCCCAAGCCGACACGATGGGGATAGGAGCTCTCGCCCCTGTCCGTGGCCGCGGGGTCTGTCCGTTGAATGGTGTGTGAGGTCCGGCGGTTTTCATGAGTGGCTTCTCGAACCGTGCGGAGACGGTGATCGCCGACGCGTTCAGCGTGGGCGTCTGTCTCCATGTTCCCGGTGGATACCGGGCGGGGCCAGCGCCGGGTCGTGGTTCTGCCCCTGAACGGGGCGCTGATCGGGTGGGACGGCCTCCGGATCAGTACCGCTCAGGGCCAAGTGGTGGATACCACCTGCAATTTCTGACCCTAGCAATGGAGTCGCCGTTTTAAAGGCCTACGGCGGCGCGGGTCTTTGCCCAGGGCCCCGCGTGCGGGGGAGGGGGGGCGTCCGGCTGTGTTGGGCGTCGAGGCAGCATTGCTCCCGCGGAAGACCTGGCCCGCGACGGCGCTATTCCCTCGCCGCGGCGTCTGTGGATCGGAGAGTAGCGTCGAGGCCAGCGATCGTGGTGTCTACGGCGAAGCGGTAGTAGTCCCAGCGCATGAGGGCGGCGTTCTCCCCGCCTTCTGCGAACGGCCGGATGAACTCTTGGCCCATCGCGCGGACTTCGGCGGATGCGGTGGGGATCTGGCGGAACTCGGCCATCATCGTGGCGTGGTCCCGCGGGCCGTCCCCCTCGTGCTGGAGGCGGTCGTCGCTCATCGACACCGTGAGCATGGCGTTGTTGAGCAGTAGTGCGTAGGCGAGGTCCGCACGGCTCCCGAAGCCGGCGCGATGCAGGATTGCCATACCGGCCTCGAGAACGGGCAGCGCTGCGGGCAGCGTCGGTCCATGCATGAGCATCCATTTGGCCGAGCCTGGATACTCCGCGGCACGAGGACCGGCTGAGTACAGGAGCGCGCGGAACCATTCCTGCCAGGGCAAGCTCGCGTCCGGCGGTTCGACCTGGCCGAGCATGCGCTCGACGACTTGGCGGCAGAGCAAGTCCTTTCCGCCGACGTGGTGGTAGATCACCGAGGCAGCGACGCCGAGACGGCCGGCGAGGTCGCGAATCGACCAGCTCATCAGGTGCGACTCGCGCGTCAGCTCGACCGCGGCGTCGATTACCCGCTCGGGGGTGAGACCGACATGGAACCGTGCGGGGTCCGTCATGGTCACCGTTGCTCCTTGACTAGCCAACCTATTGAGGTAAGCCTTGCCTTATCTATAGTCTCTATGAGATTAGAACACTGTTCATACTAGTATGTGATAATCGTTCTCAATAGCGCGATGGAAGGGACACGATGAGCGTGGCACAGAGCGAGGCAATTTCGGCAGAGGGTTCGTTCTTCGCGCCGGTGCGGGGCAGTCTGGCGGGGATCATCGTGCTGGCGGTCCTTGGCGCGGCCAGCAGCGTGGTGCCGTTCATAGCGATCGTCGAGTTGGCTCGCGTGCTGCTCCCGGCGATCGACGGGGCGCCGGTCGATGCGGGTCGGGTCTGGGTGATCGTGGTCGTCGCCGTGATCGCGCTGGTTGTGAGCGTCGGTGCGGCGTTTGTGTCCGGCCTGGTCGGTCATTTCGCGGATGCCGAATTGCAGCACTCGTTGCGCCGGAGGATCGTCCGCCACCTGCAGCGGCTTTCACTGGGCTGGTTTGATCGGCGCAGCTCGGGTTCGGTGCGCAAGCTGGTGGAGAACGACGTCGTAGCGTTGCACCAGCTTGTCGCGCACTCGATCCAGGACGTCCTGACCGCGATCACGGTGCCGCTTCTCAGCCTGGTCTATCTCTTCGTTGTGGACTGGCGGATGGCGCTTGCGGCGCTCGTGCCGCTCGTGTTGATCTTCCTCCTGTACCCGTTGATGATGCGGGGAGCCGGTGAGAAGTACGTGCAGTACGACCAGGCGACGCAGGCCCTGTCCGGCGCGACCGTCGAGTTCGTGCAGGGCATCGCCGTGGTCAAGCGGTTCGGGCAGGTCGGGCGCAGCCATCGCCGCTATCGTGATGCGACGGGGGAGTACTCGAGGTTCGTCGGTGAGTGGACCCGTGAGACGGCTGTCCTCTTCACGGTTGTGGAACTGCTCGCCTCGCCGATCGTCGTGCTCGCCTGGCTGCTGACCGCCGCGGTCTGGCTCGTCGCGAACGGCGGAGCCGCCCCGGTCGATGTGCTCCCGGGCCTCCTCCTCGGGCTCGGGCTCACCGCACCGCTGATGAAGCTTGGGGCTTCGGGGCAGTTCCTGCGCAACGCGACGAAGGCGCAGCAGTCGCTCGGCGCGTTCTTCGCCCTCCCTTCCGTCGCCCAATCGGACTCTCCGCAGACGCCGAAGGGCGGTTCTGTCGACTTCCAGCATGCGTCGTTCAGCTACGACGGCGAGCAGCGCGTGCTCCACGAGATCGCGGCGTCCTGCTCTCCTGGCACCGTGACGGCCCTCGTCGGCGCGTCGGGGTCGGGGAAGTCGACGCTGGCGAAGCTCGTTCCCCGCTTCTACGACGTGGATGCCGGTGCGGTTGAGATCGGCGGAGCGGACGTGCGTCAGATAGCGTCGGGCGAGCTGTACCGTCAGGTCGCTTTCGTGTTCCAGGATGTGCAGCTGCTGCGCGCGAGCCTACGCGACAACATCCGTCTCACCCGGCCCGACGCGACCGACGCCGAAGTCGAGGACGCTGCCCGCGCGGCCCAGATCCACGACCGCATCCTGCGATTCGAGCGGGGCTACGACGCCGTGGTGGGCGAGGATGCGAACCTCTCCGGCGGTGAGGCCCAACGGGTCACGATCGCCCGCGCGCTGCTAGCCGATGCGCCGGTCCTCGTGCTCGACGAGGCGACCGCGTTCGCCGACCCCGACTCGGAGGCGGCGATCCAGAAGGCGCTCAGCATCCTCGCCGCCGACCGTACCGTGCTCGTGATCGCCCATCGTCTGCACACGATCGTCGCAGCCGATCAGATTCTCGTGCTCGACGGCGGCCGCATCATCGAGCGGGGCACGCATCCCGAGCTCGTCGCAAGCGGGGACCGGTTCGCGAAGATGTGGGCCGACTACCAGGCCAACCATGCCCGCTCTCTACCGGAAGGAGCGGGCGCATGATGATCGGTCGTCTGCTGCACTACTGCTCGCCCCGCGCCCGGCGTCTGGTGATCGCGGAGTTGAGCTTCGTCGTGGTCGCCGCGGTGCTGCAGGGCATCGCGTTCCTGCTGCTCGTGCCGCTGCTGCGCTCGCTGTTCGTCGGCGACCTCGACGCCTCCTGGGGATGGCTTATCGCCGTCGGCGGGACGGCCGCGGGCTATGTCGCCGCTTCCTGGTTCGCATCCCAGATCGGGATGGAAGCATCGACCGCGGTGCTCGACTCGCTGCTGGAGCGGCTCGGCGATAGCGTGGTGTCGCTGCCGGTGGCCTGGTTCTCCACCGACCGGACCGGACTGATCACGGGCCTGGCGACGCAGGGCGCGATGTTCGTTTCGACCATGCCCTACGCGATCCTGCGGCAGATCCTCGCCGGGTTCATCGCCCCTGGCACCGTCCTGGTCGGCATGTACTTCTTCGACTGGCGGCTCGCTCTGGCGATGACGGTGATGGTGCCGATCATCGTGATCGGCTACCGCTGGCTCAGTCGACGCATCGGCCGCGGCGACAAGGCCCACTCGGTCGCGGTCGCCGAAGCCTCCAACCGGGTCGTCGAGTTCGCCCGCGCCCAGCCCGCCCTCCGCACCGCAGGCGAAGGCTCGATCGCCGATCGGCTCGTCGACCAGGCGCTGGAAGACCAGCATAACCAGTACCGGGGTCTGCTGATGACCGGGGGCTCGGCTATCGCTCTGTTCGCGGGACTCGTCCAGCTATCGGTCACGGTGCTGTTGATCGTCGGCGCGTTCCTCGCCATCGGCGGAACCGTCGACATCGCGATCCTGATCGCGCTCCTCGTGCTCGGGGTGCGGTTCAACGAGCCGATCGTCGCCGCGGGCGACCTCGGCGGCGGCGTCGCCGTGGCGAAGACCACGATCGACCGGCTCGACGAGCTCGCCGCCGTCCCCAGACTGCCCGAGCCCGAGCATCCGGCGACGCCTACCGACTTCGGCATCGAGTTCCAGGGTGTCACCTTCGGCTACGGCGGTGACCCCGTACTGCGAGATCTGTCCTTCACCGCCCCAGCCGGAGGGATGACCGCGATCGTCGGCCCGTCCGGCTCCGGTAAGACCACGATCACCAAGCTCATCGCGCGCTTCTACGACCCGGAGGTGGGGACGGTGCTCATCGGCGGTGTGCCCGTGCCTGAGCTAGGCACGGACGTGATCGAACGCGCTGTGGCCCCGGTCTTCCAGGATGTCTACCTGTTCGACGACACGATCCTTAACAACGTCTGGATCGGCAATCCCGACCTGTCCCGCGAGGAGGTGATCGCCGCCGCCACACGCGCCCGAGTCGATGAGATCGTCGCACGCCTCCCCAGCGGATGGGACGCGCGCGTCGGGGAGGGTGGCTCGAACCTGTCCGGCGGGGAACGCCAGCGGGTCTCGATCGCCCGAGCTCTCCTCAAGGACGCACCCGTCGTGCTGCTCGACGAGGCCACCAGCGCGCTCGACATCGGCAACGAGATCGTCGTCGGCGAGGCCATTGACAATATCCGGGCCGACCGCACGCTCGTCGTCGTCGCCCACCGACTGCAGACCATCATGACCTCCGACCGGATCATCATGCTCGACGGCGAGGGCGGCATCCGCGAGTCCGGCAGCCACGCCGAACTGCTCGCGGCGGGCGGCGCCTATGCCCGGTACTGGCGCGAGCGCGTCGAGGCCGCGGGCTGGAAGCTCACCCACCACGACTGAACCACCCGAGCACAGGAAGGAACACCCCATGTCCGACACCACCGCCCCACACCGGACCGCCGCAGCCACGGCTGAACGCCAGCCCTTCTCGCTGACGTTCAAGGCCCGCGATTTCCTCAACGTCGCGATCTTCGCCGTGATCTACATCGTGGTGATCTTCGCCGTCGCAATGCTCGGCATCATCAGCCCGCTCGTGATGGTCGTCACCCTGCCCCTCGCCCCGCTGGTCGCTGGCATCCCCTACATGCTGTTCCTCAGCCGCGTGCGACACGGCGGCATGGTCACCCTCTTCGGGATCGTCTTCGGCCTCGCCTCGATGGGATGGGGACACCCGTGGCAGAGCGCCCTCGTCATCGTCGCCTTTTCCCTGATCGGCGAGCTCGTGATGTACGCCGGACAGTACCGCTCCAAGTGGGCCGCGATCTGGACCTACACGACCTTCTCGGCATGGATGATCGGTCCCTGGATTCCGTTCTTCCTGGACCCCGCCGCATACATCTCGCAGCAGGCCAGCCAGTCGATGGGCAGCGAGTACGCGACGCAGATGGAAGCGGTCCTGACCGGGCCAGTCGTGCTCGGCGTGTGGGTCGCCGGGATTGTCTTCGGCTTCCTGGGGGGCCTGCTCGGAGCCGCGGTGCTGCGCAAGCACTTCGTGAAGGCGGGACTCGCATGACCGACACAGCTCTGCCGCCCGGGTCAGCCCGGCCTCGACTCTCGTTGCGGTTCAGCGCGCGCGACCTGGTGAACGTCGCGATGTTCGCCGTCCTGATGATCGTCGTCACCTACGCGATCGGGATGCTCGGCATCGTCTCACCTCTGGTCTGGCTCGCGGTCGTGCCCGTGTCGGTGCTCGTGAACGGGATCGTGTTCATGCTGTTCGTCACGCGGGTCAGGCACGCGGGGATGGTGACGCTGCTCGGCGTCGTGGTCGCGCTGTTCTACCTGCTGACCGGCAATACGGTCTTCAGCTCGATCGGGATCATCGTGCTCGCGGTCCTCGCAGAGGTCGTGCTCTGGGGCGGGGGTTATCGTTCGCGATGGGCGGCGATCTGGGCGTACACGATCTTCGCCCTGAGCTTCTTCACCCCGTTCCTGCCGCTCGTCTTCGATCGCGAAGGCTACCTGACCAGTCCGAGCTTCACCAGGATGGGCGACGAGTACGTCGCCGGCGCCGATGCGCTGACCACGCTGCCCGTGCTCGGCGTCCTGGCGGTCGCGGTCGCCGTCGCCGGGTTCCTCGGCGGCCTGCTCGGCTCCGCCGTTCTGCGCAAGCACTTTGTCCGCGCCGGCCTTGCCTGACCTCGCCGCCACCGTCGGCACCGCCCGCCGCGGTGTTGCTGGGCGACGGGGGCTCGACCCACGCAGCAAGATCCTGCTCGTGCTGCTCGTCAGTCTCGCCGTGATGAGTCCCGGTGGGCTGGTGTTCGTGCCGGCAAGCATCGTGCTGGCCACCGTGCTCGCGGTGACGGAGCGCGCCTGGTCACGTGCCCTGCTCGTCCCTGTCGCGGCGGTCGTCATGTACGTGCTCGGCTGGGTTCTGCCGCTGGTCTGGGCGAACCCCGTTGTGACCGTCGTTGCCATCTGCTGCGGGTACCTCATCCGCTTCATCGCCGCGTTCGGCGTCGGCGCCCACCTCATCGCCACCACCTCGCCGACCCAGCTCAGCGCTGCGCTGAGGGCCTGGCATGTGCCCCGAGCGATCTCCGTCACGCTCGCCGTGATGCTCCGGTTCTTCCCGGTTGTCGCCGCGGAATCCGCCGCGGTCCTCGATGCCATGCGCCTGCGCGGACTGGCGGGCACGACGGACCTTGCCCGGCATCCGATCCTCGGTATCGAACGCTTCACCGTCCCGATGATCGCCGCGAGCCTACGCGCCAGCGAGGACCTCTCCGCCTCGGCGATCCTGCGCGGGCTCGGCTCACGCCGCGTCCCCGTCTCCCTCGACCCACCCCGGTTGGGCTGGCTCGACCTTGTGCTGCTCCTCGCATTGACCGTTCTCGCGGCCGCGAGCCTGCTCCTGCCGAACCCCCTCACGATGGTGATCGCATGATCGAGATAGCGGGAGTTTCCTGGACCTATCCGCACGCGGAAGCCCCGGCGCTGCGCGACCTCGACCTGCGGATCGCACCCGGTGAGTTCGTCGTGCTGTGCGGGGCGTCGGGCTCCGGCAAGTCGACGGCGCTCCGGCTCATGAACGGCCTCGTGCCACAGTTCCACGATGATGGGATCCTCAGCGGGACCGTCACTGTCGAGGGGATGGTCACCACCGACGTCGAGCTCGATGCCCTCGGCCTCGTCACCGGCACCGTGCTCCAGCACCCACGACGCCAGTTCTTCACCGACAACGCCCGCGAGGAGACAGCCTTCGCGATGGAGAACTTCGGCTTCCCCCGCGACGAGATCCGAGCGCGCGTCGAGGCGACCATCGCCGACCTCGCGGAGCGGGTTCCGATCGAACAGCGCCTGCAGCACCTCTCCGGCGGGCAGCAACAGCAAGTCGCGATCGCCGCCGCCGCCGCCCACGACCCGCGCATCCTGCTGCTCGATGAACCCAGCTCCAACCTCTCCGCCGACGCCGTGCACCGGCTCACCGCGACCCTCGCCGAGCTCAAAGCCCAGGGCGTCACGATCGTCATCGCCGAGCACCGAGTGCGCTACCTGCAGGACCTGATCGACCGGGTCGTGGTCATGCGCGACGGCGCCGTCGACATCGAATGGACCGCCGCGCAGTTCCGCGCCGTCCCCGACGAACTGCTCGCCAAGGAGGGACTCCGCGGGGAGGTCCGCTTACCCGAGCTGCCTGTCCTGCCCGCGGCCGGCCGCAGCGCGGTCGAGCCGACGCAGGTAGGGAACGCTCCGAGCGGGACGCTGCTGTTGGCCGGCATTCGCTGCCAGCTCGGTGGACGCATGGTTCTCGACCTCGAGCGCGTCTCCTTCGCAGCCGGAGAGGTGACCGCGATCCGCGGCGTCAACGGCGCGGGAAAATCCACCCTCGCACGCATCATCTCCGGCCTGCAGAAATCCGCCGGCACCATTCGGCTCGACGGGAGAGTGCTGAACAGGCGCGCGAGACAGCGCGTGAGTACCATCGTGATGCAGGACGTGCAACGTCAGCTGTTCACCGACAGCGTGCAGGCGGAGATCGACCTCGCCGCGGTAGACGCCCCGACCGCTCCCGACCCGGCCGCCGTACTCGCCGCACTCGACCTCGACCATCTGGCCGAGCGGCACCCGCTGTCGCTGTCCGGCGGACAGCAGCAGCGCCTCGTCGTCGCGGGCGTCCGCGTCGCTGGCCGCCGCATCGTGATCTTCGACGAACCCAGCTCGGGCGTCGACCGCCGTCACCTCCAGTCGATCTGCGATCAAATCCGCCAGGTCGCCACCGCCGGGGCGGTGGTGCTGCTCATCAGCCACGACGACGACCTGCTCGCCCTGGCCGCCGACCGGCAGCTCACCTTGACCCCACCCGCCTCGGAACGGCAGCTCGCGTCCGTCCATGCTGGCAGGAACCGATGAAGGAGGCAGCATGATCGAGCCCATCCGGACACCCGCGCCCGAGACGACCGCGCCTCGCCCGCAAATCCCGCTGCTGCTCGCGGCGGTGCTGCTCATCTACCTCGGGCCGATGACCCTCAACCCGAGCATCGCGCCGCTGTCACGCGAAGTCGGGCTCGCCGAATGGCAGATCGGAGTCACCAAGCAGAAAGACTTGGAATGGGCTCTTCCCCGACCTCTGCGACGATTGCCCACCAGGTGACGGATCATCGTGCATGGGATCACACGGATATCACGTGAGGAGAGCTTGCAGGCTGCCCGTTTCCCGCTGTTGGTGCGGCATGCAGTCCATGCCCTTGATGCCCTTGTTGGGTCAGGAGGAGTGCTGGAAGGTGCGGCGCGAGGGCGGAAGTTATGAGTCGAGGTCGAGCATCGTGAGTCGAGCTGAAGGTGGCTGGATCGGAGGACGTGCGAGCGTCTATTTATCACAGGTGTGATAGTTTTGAGTTATGGGTCATCTTGATGTCGCTTCGG
Organism: Frigoribacterium sp. JB110; assembly: GCF_900163665.1. Taxonomy (GTDB): domain Bacteria; phylum Actinomycetota; class Actinomycetes; order Actinomycetales; family Microbacteriaceae; genus Microbacterium. The sequence goes on along the minus strand of NZ_FUIA01000002.1, from coordinate 7,953 downwards.
TGGCGTACACGCTGGCGGATGGTCGGTCGCTGCTGCGTGACGTCTCGCTCAGCCTGGGGGCGGGTGAGCGGGTCGCCGTTATCGGCGCGAACGGCGCGGGGAAGAGCACGCTGCTGCGGATTGTTACTGGCGAACTCTCACCGGACTCCGGTGCGGTGACTCGTGACGGCAGCTTGGGTGTGATGCGACAGTTCGTCACGGGCGCGACAGTCAGCGAACTGTTGCTGTCGGTCGCGCAGCCGGTGATCCGCGATGCCGCCGCGCGGCTTGCGCGCTCTGAGGCCGTGATGAACGAACGAGGTACAACCCAGTCGCAGATGGCGTTTGCGTCGGCGGTCGCCGCATGGGGCGAGGTGGGCGGTTATGACACCGAGGTGTTGTGGGATGTCTGCACGGTCGCCGCTCTCGGAGTGCCGTTCGATAGGTGTCGCGACCGGTCGTTGTCCACGCTGTCAGGTGGGGAGCAGAAGCGGCTCGCACTGGAGGCGCTGCTGCGCGGGCCGGATGATCTGCTGCTCTTGGATGAGCCGGACAACTCCCTGGACGTTCCGGGCAAACGCTGGCTGGAAGAGCAGTTGCGCGCGACGGGCAAGGGTGTGCTGTACGTGAGCCACGACCGTGAGCTGCTGGCACGGACGGCAACCTCGATCGTGACGCTGGAGCTTGGCGCGGCGGGCAACACCGCATGGACGCATCCGGGCGGGTTTGACACCTACTACCGTGCGCGGGGACAGCGGTTCGAGCGGTTGGACGAGCTGCGCCGCCGCTGGGACGAAGAACACGCGAAGCTGCGCGCGCTCATGCTCATGTATAAGCAAAAGGCCGCTTACAACTCAGACATGGCCTCCCGCTACCGGGCGGCGCAGACCCGGCTGACCCGGTTCGAGGAGGCCGGGCCTCCGCAGGAGCAGCCTCGCGAGCAGCGCCTTCAGATGCGGCTGCGCGGTGGGCGGACCGGGAAGCAGGTGTTGACCTGCGAGGCGCTGGAGCTGACGGGTCTGATGCGTGCGTTCGACTTCGAGGCGTACTTCGGTGATCGGGTCGCGGTGCTTGGTGCGAACGGGTCGGGCAAGTCGCACTTCCTGCGCCTGCTTGCGGCCGGGGGCACGGACCCCGCACCGGGCCAGGAGCCCGTGACCGATGTGAGGATCGAACCCGTGCCGCACGCGGGCGCAGCGCGGCTTGGTGCGAGGGTTCGGCCGGGATGGTTTGCCCAGAATCGCAGTCGCCCCGACCTCGCGGGCCGCACCCTGCTGGACATCCTGCACCGCGGTGATGAGCACCGCACCGGCCTGCCGCGCGAGGACGCCTGGCGGGTCCTCGCTCGCTACGAGCTGGCGCAGTCCGCGGAGCAACTGTTCGACTCGCTGTCTGGCGGGCAGCAGGCGCGGTTCCAAGTTCTGCTGCTGGAACTCGGCGGCGCGACGATGCTGCTGCTGGACGAACCGACCGACAACCTCGACCTCGTCTCCGCCGAAGCCCTCCAACAGGCACTCAGTGCCTTCGAGGGGACGGTCCTCGCCGTCACGCACGACCGCTGGTTCGCCCGCGATTTCGATCGTTTTCTCGTCTTCGGGGCAGAAGGAGACATCTATGAGAGCAGCGATCCCGTGTGGGACGAGGCTCGCGTCACCAGGGAGAGGAAGTAAGAGCCATGCCCGCACGGATCGACCCGGAGCAGCGTCGGCAGCAGGTCATCGAGGCAGCATTCCGCCTCGTCGTCGCCGAAGGCATCGAAGGTGTGTCACTGCGGAAAGTGGCTGATGAGTCCGGTCTGAACATCGGCTCGGTGCGGCACTACTTCGACGGTCATCACGATCTGCTCACCGCTGCCGCAGAAGAAGCCGGCGACCGGATGGGGCGCCGTCTCGCCGCCCATCCCGCCGAAGGACTGCGCGGACTCACCGGTGAGGCGGCGCTCGACGCCCTGCAAACCCTGGTCGAGACGGTCATGCCGGTCGATGAGCCACGTCGAGACGAGGCGATCGTGGTGGTCGAACTGATCATGGCCTCCCGAACGATGCCGGTGTTCCGCGCGATGTCTGCGCGCATGGCCGCCGACCTTGCCGCGGTCCTGCGCGACGCACTCGACTCCCTCGACGTGCCTGACGCTGACCTCGCCGCTGCGCAGCTCGCCGCCGTGATCGGCGGGCTGACTCTGGACACCGTGACGCCGCACGGCGGTCTGAGCGTCGAACGCTTGCGAGCCGTCCTGCGGGCACATCTGCGGATGCTGCTCGCGAACGCGCGTCACGGGTGATGCGTATGCCTGCTTGGTTGTTCACGTTGCTCGCCGCTGCGTTCGTGCTATACACCGACGACTACGTGATCGCCGGAATCCTGCCTGAACTCGCGGCCGATCTTGGGGTCACCGAGGGCCAGGCCGGACAACTGGTCACCGTGTTCTCCCTGACCGTCGCCATCACCGCACCGGTCGCGGCAGTCTTTCTCGCGGCGGTGCATCGGCGGAGACTGTTCACGACCGCGTTGCTTGTCTTCATCGCCGCGAACATCGCCGCCGCGGCCACCGATTCGTTTGCGGTGTTGACGGTGCTGCGCGTTGCCGCTGCGTTGGCGGCTGCGGCCATGACCCCGGCGCTGTTCGCGTTCACCGCCCGTCACGCACCAGCGCAGAAGGTCGGCAGGTACATCGCCATCGTCTCGCTCGGCGTCACGGGATCGATCGCAGCCGGGGTGCCGCTTGGCACCTGGATCGGTGGCGTGCTCGGCTGGCGAGCGACCTTCGCGACGATGTCCATCGCCGGGGCTCTTGTCCTCATCCTCGTGCTCAGCACCCTGCCCCGCTCCGAAGAAACCCACGGCGCGCCACGGCTGTCCGAGCAGTTCCGCATCCTGCGGCGAGCTCCGATCTCACTCGGGTTGCTGGCGAACTGCCTGCTCATGACCGGCTCGATGATGATGCTCACCTACCTCGCCCCCTACCTGGCCGCGACCACAACAGCAGGCATCGAAGAACGCGCACTCGCCTTCAGCCTCTCCGGGATCGCTGGCATCGGGGGCATCTGGCTCGGTGGGATCGCTACTGACCGCCTCGGCGCGAATCGAACCCTGCTGATCGGTATCGGCATGATCGTCGCCACGATGATCGTCCTCTGGGTGCTCTGGACGGCCAGACCCGCTCCGCTGCCGCTCGTGCTGGTCGTCGCGACGTTGTGGGGCGGTATGGCGTTCTGGAACTCCCCAGCAATCCAAGCCCGCCTGCACCATCTTGCCGGTCCCGTCTCCGGGCAAGCGCTGGCGCTGAACACTTCCGGCACCTACCTCGGGGTGTCCATCGGGGCTGCGGCAGGAGGCGGCATCCTCTCCGCCGCTGGGGTGGGCGTCCTCCCGCTCACGGCAGCAGGCTTTGTTACCTCCGCGCTTCTCGTGCTTGCTCTGGCCCGCAGCGCTACTCGAGTTCCCGTGACTGGCTGACCGTGAGCAGGCCACGTCGTGCGCGAATCACAGCCTCCACCCATCACGGGCCTCGCAGCGCGCAGACCGCAGGTCGACCACATCGAAGCCAAAGAGACTGCAGCGGACGCCGACAGGATTCGGGCGCTCAGGAACGGCAGACAACGGCTCGCCGAGTTTCGGTTGTTCTCATCCGAGACGCGGGTGATCAGTCCAACACCGGCAAGCCCGGTGACTGTCGTCCGCGTAAGTCCCTTCCTGTGCATCAGACGAGCCGGGGCAAGTCCCGACGGCGCACCAAGTCGGCTGCGGGGCCGTAGGACGACCTTCCGGCAAGCCGTCCCGCACCGACAGGATCGCCGCCCTGACGCGGAGCACATCGCGCTTCTGCTGACGGGCGGCGGTTGTAGCGACACTGCGGCGCGCGTCCCGGCGTGGGTGCCGGTGGCGCACCTCCTTCACGGGAGGCGCCACCGTGACCGAACACACCTCACCCGCCGCGAGCGACGATGCCGCGGCCTCGGCTGGCTCGGACAGCCACGGGTTCGAGACGCCGGAGGGGTTACGTGCCCTGCTGATCCGGTTGCATGAGTCTGGTCCTGGGGCCTGGCAGAGTGACCGTGAAGCGGCGGAACTGATGCGATACACGGCAGACAGATATCAGCGGATGGCTCGTAAGTACGGGCTGGATGCGTGGGAGGTGGCCTCGGCGGCGTTCGAGGTAATGCTTGCCCCATCAACACGGAACGCGGGGAATCCGTGGGCGGTGGTGACTCGCGCCGTCCAGATCACCTGTGGCGTCGAGGTTCGGGCTGCGGGGATGCTGATCGCACCCGGCAAGGTCCGCCACACGACCAGGATCGCCGGGTTCCACGACGCGATAGGGCCTGCTGAGGGTTTGGTTGACTCTGTTCCTTATGCCGCCAGGGCGACGGCCGGTTTCATGATGGTCTCGAACTCGACGGGGGTCAACTTTCCCAATCGTCGTTGTCGCCTGCGGCGGTTGTATGTCGCTTCGATCCAGTGGATGATCGCAAGGCGTAGCTCGGCGCGGGTGGTCCAGCGACGTCTGTCGAGAACGTTGGTTTGCAGGGTTGAGAAGAAGCTCTCCATGGCCGCGTTGTCGCCCGCGGCGCCGACTCTGCCCATCGATCCGACGAGCCCGTGTCGGCGCAGTGCCTTCCGGAAGCGCCGGGAGCGGAACTGGCTCCCCCTGTCGGAGTGGACGATGCATCCGGCGACGTGTCCGCGTCTGGTGACGGCGTCCTCGAGCGCGGCGACGGCAAGCCTCGCGGTCATGCGTGGCCCGGTGGCGTAGCCGACGATCTTGCCCGCGAACACGTCCTTGACTGCGCAGGCGTAGAGCTTGCCCTCGTCAGTGGCATGCTCGGTGATATCGGTGAGCCAGATTTCGTTCGGACCGTTCGCGGTGAACTCGCGCTGCACCCTGTCGTCATGCACCGCGGGCCCGGGCCTGCGGCCCTTCCCACGCTTCCGGGTGGTGATCTCCGAGGCGATGCCCTCTTGGTGACACAACCGCCACACACGCCGCTCGCTCGCCGTCGCGCCGTCCGCGACGACCTCGTCGGCGAGGAGCCGATACCCGAACGTCGGGTCATCGTCGTGAGCGTCACGGAGAGCATTGATCAGCCTTGCGTCTGAGGCATCCCGTGGCGAGCAGGGCCGCTTCTTCCACTGGTAGTAGGCCTGCTTACTGAAGCCGAGGACCCGGCACGTCACCGCGACCGGCGAGGCGCCGGCCGCGGCAAGGTCTTGGACGAGCGGGAACATCATTTTGGGGATTGGCCGCCGAGCTTCAGATTCGCCTGCGACAGATACGCCGTCGCCTTCCTGAGGATCAGATTCTCTGTCTGGAGCTCCTTGATCCGCTTCAACATCGCGACCTGCTCACGCCGCTCATCGGCATCGCTCGCAGGCTCGATCCCGCGGCCCGTGAGCTGCGCGGCACGCACCCAGGCCTGCAACGCGGACTTCGACACATCAAGATCCGCACACACCTGCTTCTGCGGAATCCCGGACTCAACGAGCTCGACCGCGGTCTGCTTGAACTCATCCGCGTACTTCTTCGGCATGGCCATATCCTCTCCCGCCCGAAAGCGGACTACGAGTCAACCAAACCGACAGCAGGCCCATACGGTTCGCCGAGCGAGAGCACCTGGCCGACTATCACCCCGCCTTCGCCGTCAACCCCGCTAGCGATGTCGATGCCGACACCGGCGAGGATGACGGAGGGGTCACTGCCGCTCTGTCGGCGATAGTGGAGCTATTCGCCTCTACGGGGTGGGATGCTGTGCTCGTGGCCGATTGCGTGGAGCATGTGGCGTACCGGCTTGCTGATCTGCCCTCACGGTCCCGCGCGGTGGAGGTGCTGCGCCGTGACCACGCTATCGCGGTGCTGCTGGGGACACCGCAGAGGTCATGGTCGGCGCTGGTGCGGATCGTGTTGGGGCATTCCGATCCCAAACATGCAGGCACCCCGACCGGTGATGGCGTTCTGCTGCGCTTGCTCAGCGGCGAACCCCTCGATTCCCTGCGGTGCGACACCGGCTTGTTGGCCGCGATCTGGTCCGCCAAGCCGAACAAATGAGCCGCTCCCTGAACTCCGGCGACAGGCAGACGGGCGGGGCGTCGCACCTGACAGTATGAGCACCCCGACCGCCGCCGCTGTATCTGCCGTTGCCGCGCCGCCAGTGTCCCCAGCAAGCTCCACGCTGGGGGCGCGGCTCGCTGCCGCTTCGCGCCAGGCGCAGGGCCTCGCCCAAGCGGTGGACAACCCGGCGGTGCTGTCCGAGCTGCGGGAGCTGTGCGGCGCGCCCAGGTCCACGAGACAGGCAGCGACCGTGATGCGCGAAGGCCCCGCGCCCTGAACCGCTGGTGACGGTCAGGACGCGGGGCCGACTGCACCCGGGGGCTGTTCAGGCGCGCCAGATGAACTCGACCCGGCGGGCGAGAACGTCGGCGCGGTGCGCGTCACGGCGGGCGTGGAACGCCTCGGTGGTCTCGTTGCGGCGCTTGGGCACGGCGGTCATCATGTCGTCGGGGTGCGCGTGGACGAGCACAGCTTGCAAGATCAGGCTGGTGGTCTGGTACTGCCACATCGGCGTGCGGCCCTTCCATTCGGCAGCGACGGTGGTCATGTCGATACCCGGCCCCGTGTGCTCGGGCAGGGCGGCGGCGTACTCGCGGCGCGTGGCCTCGATCCGCTCAGCGATCCGAGCCCGCTGCCGCACCCACATGGCCTTGTCGATCAGCCCGTCGTAATGGTCATCGTCCAACCGCGCCAGGCGCTCCCGGTCAGCGTCGAGCTTCGCGGTCAGCCCGACGCGCACCCCCGCGTCCGCGCTCGGTCTCGTACGCGTCATGGGATTGAGGGTGATCTGCTCGAACGTCGCCAACACCGCTTCCTCCACGAGCTTCGACACTTCGGCGGAGCGGATCGAGCGGTGGCACCCGCCGCGTGTTGGCTGGATGCACTGGTACACGTCGCCTCGGTGGAGCATCGCCGTTCCGCAAGCAGAGCAGCGGATCAGCCCTGAGAACGGATACATCCGCTTCGCGACCCCGCTGCCGGGTTGATGGAAGTTCCGGGCCTTCTTCCGCGCGTCGAGCACGTCGGAGACCTGCTGCCAGGTGTCTTTATCCACGATCGCAGGCCACGCCGCCTCCACCTGCATCAGCGAGGTCTTGGAGCGGGTGCCGTCTGGCAGGATCGGCCGGTACTCGCGCACTCCCTTGGTGGAGGGGTTGCGCAGCATCAGTTTGAGTGTCCTGTCCGACCACGCGCATCCGTGGGTGGTGAGCACGCCGCGTTCGTTCCAGTCCTTGCGAATCCGGTATAGCGACTCGCCCGCCAGCACGCGCTGCATGGCCTCGGCCACCATCGGCCCGGTCACCGGGTCGATGACGAGGACGCCAGCTTTGGCGCGGTAGCCGAACGGCACCCTGCCCCCATGCCACGCGCCCTCAATGGCCTGCTGCTTCGCTGCACGAGCGACCCGGCGGGCGGTGTCCGCACTGGACTTGTTCGCCATCGCCACCAGCACCCTGGCCATCGCTACATCGGAATCCGTGTCCAGGCGCAGCGAGCCAGTCACCGAGCGAACCCCGAACCCACCGAGCACCTTGGCGTCGATGAGGTCTTCCAGGTCGCGCGGGTCGCGCACCGCCCGATCCAGGTCGTAGGCGACCATCGCCTGCGCTTGCCCGTCTGCGAGGTGTTTGAGCATAGCGCGGAACTGCGGGCGGATCACTCGCCGCACCCGCTCACCCGAGGGCAAGGTGATCGTGCGCTGTTTGAACGCCGATGTGTCGTTCTCCCGGAACACTCCCGCGACTTCCCAGCCGTGAGCGGCGGCGTAGGCGCGGCAGTCCGCCTCCTGCCGATCCACCCCACGCTCGCTACCCTCCGGGTCATCACTGATCCGCACATACACCACCGCCCGCGGTGACGATGCTGATCCCGTGGGTCTGCTGCACGGATAGGTGACGGTTCTAGTCACGCCGCCAGTGCAACGGTCG
>NZ_FUIA01000019.1 GCF_900163665.1 Frigoribacterium sp. JB110 | reverse complement strand
CTGCACCCGGGAGGGTGTGGGAGAGTAGGACACCGCCGAAACACTCTTACAGAAAGGCCGCCCCACATCCACGGGGCGGCCTTTTCTGCGTTCACGACGCGCTCCGCCGGCAGCGCAGTCGCGGCGGCAGGGCGGCCCGCGCCTAGGGAGTGTCTGATAATTCGCGGCGTTGCGAGCATGGGTGATGTGTGCTGGATCGCTAGGCCGAGGAGGGAGGCGATGCGGAGCCATCGTCGACCGACGAGAACGACGCGAGCCGGTGCGCAGCGCCCAGCGCAGTAGCCGACGAATTATCAGACACGACCTAACGTGCGCGAACGCAATCACAACACAACAGCGGTACGGTGCTTTCACTGCCGTAGATGAGGGACGAGGCCATGACGGACGACACTGAGCGCGACAACCGCCGCTCCGACGACGACGGACGACAGAAGCGCCGTACCGGTGCTGAGCGCGACTCGCGCGATCGGCGCGCGGCCGGCGGCGACCGTCCCTCGCGCGGTGCCTCATCCGGAGGCCGTGAAGGCCGTGCCGCTGGCAGTCGCGACGGTCAGCGCAACCACCGTGAATCTGACGGCCGCGATGGTCGCCGCAGCAATCGTTTCGACGATCGTGGTGCGCGCAACGACGGTCGTGCCGCGGGGGCCGAGCGTGGTCGCGACGGAGAGCGCCGTTCCTCGAGCAGAGACGACCGGGGCGGCTCCCGCCGCGACGACGGTGAACGTCGCTACGGCGATCGCGGTGCACCCGATCGTTCTGCGGGACAGTCCGGTCGTTCCGGCGCACGTGACGGCGGCCGCGGCACCGGCGGCGCAGGTCGCCCGTTCCGCGACGGCGGGGGCGGGGCATCGGAGCGCAGGCCGAACGACGGTCGTGGTCGCAACGACGACCGTGGCTTCCGCGGTCGTGACGACCGGGGCGGAGATCGCCGCAGGGACAGCGGCGGCGCGGATCGCGGCCGGGACGATCGCGGCGGATACCGCGGCGCGGGCGAGCGTCCTTCGCGCGATGCCGGTCGGCGGTACGGCGACCGCGACAGTCGTGGCGGTGGCCAGGGCGCCGGCGGCCGCGACGGACGTGGTGCAGGCCGCGGGTACGGTGCCGGTGAACAGCGCGGTGCGTGGCAGCGTTCCAGCGGTCGCGATGAGCGCGGCGGCGATCGGCGGTCTGGTGGGCGTGACGAGCGCGCCGGCGAGCGTCGATACGGCGACCGCGACGGTCGTGGCGATGGCCAGGGCGCCGGCGGCCGCGACGGACGTGGCGCAGGCCGCGGCTACGGTGCCGGTGAACAGCGCGGTGCGTGGCAGCGTTCCAGCGGTCGCGATGAGCGCGGCGGCGATCGGCGATCCGGCGACCGCGGAGCACGCGACGCCGGCGGTCGCGACGACAACCGAGGCGGACGGGCGCCCGACCGTCCGAACGATCGTGGGGGAGACCGGAACGATCGCCGCGGGGATCGCCGTGTCGATGATCGCGGCGCGCGCAGCGGGCAGGGTGCCGGAGGTCGCACGGACAGTCGAGGCGAGCGCTCCTTCGGCGGTCGCGACGACCGCGGTGGACGCGGTGCCGGTGACCGAGATGGCCGGGACCGCCGCTTCGGCGGCCGCTCGGATGATCGTGATCGGCGAGGTGCCGGTGACCGCAGGTTCGATGATCGCGACGGACGGGCGTCCGGCCGCGGCGATTCCCGTGATGACGATCGGCTGAGCAGCGGGCGCGACCCGTTCCTCCCGGATGACGTCGAGCCCAGGGAGCTGCCCGCGGGAGCGCGCAACGAACTCAAGACGCTGAGCAAGGAGAATGCCGAGCGCGTCGCACGCCATCTCGCGATGGCGGCACGCGAGATCGATGAGAACCCCGCGCTGGCGCACGAGCATGCGCAGGCAGCGGTCCGCCACGCGGGACGCGTCGCCGTTGCTCGAGAGACGCTGGCGATCACGGCGTACCGGACCGGTGACTTCTCGTTGACGCTCCGCGAACTGCGTACCCTGCGCCGCATCACCGGGCGCAACGAGCACATCGCGATGATCGTGGACTCTGAGCGCGGAGTAGGACGCCCGGAGAAGGCACTCGAGGAGGGCACCGGCGCCGTGCGTGACGAGCTCGATACCGCTCAGCGCGTGCAGCTGGCCATCGCGATGTCGGGCGCGCGCCTCGACCTCGGCCAGACAGAGCTGGCACTGGCCGAACTCGACATCAACGAGCTCGATCCGGACCTGGCGTACTCCTGGAGTCCCGGCCTGTTCGCCGCACGCGCGGCAGTGCTGGAGGACCTCGGGCTCACCGACGAGGCGGAGGAATGGGCACGCCGCGCCGACGTCGCCGCTGACGCCATCGCACAGGAGATGGCGCGCGACGACGAGCTCATCGTCGAGGAGATCCCCGAGATGGATCTCGACGAGGCCGGACCGGACGAGACACCGGACGTCTCCGCAGACGGCGAATCTCCCGCTGAGGCTGAGGCTGAGGCTGACGACAGCGAAGGCGGTGAAGCCGTCCTCGACGCCGAAACCGGCCCCGCGCAGGACAGCGACGCCGATGCGGCCGAGACCGCAGCGACGGATTCGGCCGATCCCGCGGAGCTCGACGACGTCATCGCACCGGTCGGCGGCGGTCCCGACTCTTCGGACGAAGAGCACTCCGTCAGCGAAGATGATTCCGCGAATGCGCCCGACGGCAGCGCGGCCGGTGCGGACTCGGACGCTGCCCCCGATCCGGATGTCGCCGTCGAAGACGAGATGAGCGAGATCCTGGTCGAGGCGGGAATCGACGAGCCCGCCGGCGCCGACGAGCAGTCGACGGAACCCGAGGCGGAGCATGATGAGCAGTCCGCAGCGGGCGCCGACGCGCAGAAGGGGGACGAGCGACCAGATGGCGCTCTTTTCTAAGAAGAAGGGGCCGGCGCCCCTCGACGGTGTCGACGTAGTCCTGAACGATCTCGACGGCGTCGTCTACGCAGGCGACGGGGCGCTCCCGCATGCGGTGGAGAGCCTGAACCGCGCCGCTGCGGAGGGCCGCAGGCTCGGCTACATCACGAACAACGCCTCGAGGACCGATGCCGCGGTCGCTGAGCATCTGCGCGAGCTGGGTCTCGGCACCCGCCCGGATGACGTGGTCACCAGCCCTCAGGCGGCGGTCGCGCTGCTGGCGCAGAAGGTCGCCGACGGCGCGACCATCATGGTCGTCGGCGGCGACGGACTCGTCGACGAGCTGCAGAAGGCGGGATACACGGTGACCCGCAGTGCGGAGGACGCACCGGCGGCCGTTGTGCAGGGCTTCTCACCCGAGGTGGCATGGACCGATCTCGCCGAGGCGGCCTTCGCACTCGCCGAACCGGAGGACGCCGGGGGCATTCCCTGGATCGCCACCAACACCGACTGGACCATCCCTCGTGCGCGCGGAATCGCTCCGGGCAACGGGACTCTCGTCTCGGCCGTGCACACCGCAGTGGGGCGGCTCGCTGAGGTCGCGGGCAAGCCGGAGGCACCGATCTTCCATGCGGCGGTGGAGCGCTTCTCTGCGCGCCGCCCGCTGATGATCGGCGACCGGCTCGACACCGACATCCAGGGCGCTCAGGCCGCCGGCATCGAGTCCGCTCTCGTGCTCACAGGGATCGACCGTCCCAAGCACGTGCTCGCGGCTGCGGCGAACGCACGCCCGACCTACATCGTCGGTGACCTGCGCGAGCTCTTCGACCCGTACCCGCTCGTCCGCCGCAGCGGAAACGTGACGAGGGTCGGCGACGCGTCCGTGGAGATCGACGGTCCCGACATCCGGATCCTCTCCGACGGCAACGAGATCGACCTGCTGCGCGCGGCCGCGCACGGAATCTGGGCCACCGGCAGGCAGATCTTCGGATTCCGCGTGCCGGAGCGGTTGTACGCCGATCCGTTCCACCGACAGCGGTAGCCTGGCCCCATGCAGGGCAGCGAAGAGGGCGCAACACCGGACGGCGCCGCCGGCGAGGACGGCGTGCTCGTCAGCCGAGTGCGCGTGATCGAGGGTCAACCGCTCGTCGAGCGCGCCGAGGCGTACCGCGCGCTGCACACCGAGCTCGCTCAGCGCCTCGAACAGGCGCCAGGCGAGGCATGAGCGCACGGCTCGACGCCGAGCTCGCCGCACGCGGTCTCGCCCGTTCCCGCACGCACGCCGCTTCGCTCATCTCGGACGGATCGGTGCGCGTCGACGGACGGATCGCCGCGAAGCCGGCCCAGCGCGTCGATCCGACATCCGACATCCGGATCGACGGGGGAGACCACTACGTCAGCCGCGGCGCCCACAAGCTGATCGCCGCGCTCGACGGCTTCGGCATCGACGTCGCCGACCGCATCGCGCTCGACATGGGGGCGTCGACGGGCGGATTCACACAGGTGCTCCGCGAGCGCGGCGCCCGCACGGTCATCGCGGTCGACGTCGGGCACGACCAGCTCGCGGCCGTCGTGGCGGCGGACGACGGCGTGCGTACCGTCGAGGGATACAACGTGCGCCACATGACGCCGGAGTCGCTGGCCGAGAGCAGCGGCATCGGCGAGCGGCCGACGCTCATCACCGGCGACCTGTCGTTCATCTCGCTGCGACACGTGCTCCCGGCCGCTGCGGATGTGCTGCCCGCGGGCGCGGACTGCGACGTCGTGCTGCTGGTGAAGCCGCAGTTCGAGGTCGGCCGCACCGGCATCCGCGAAGGCATCGTCGTCGATCCTGAACTGCGCGTCGCCGCGGTGCGGGATGTCGTCGCCGCAGCGGAGACGGTCGGCCTCGGTGCGCGAGGGCTGCTGCCCTCACCCGTGCTCGGCACCCACGGCAACCGCGAGATCCTGCTCCGCCTCGCACCGGGAGCGTCGACGCAGGACTGGACCGACGAGATCGATGCTGCCGCTCGCTAGGCATTCCGTTTCCGCGTCGGAGCCGTGCTCGCGTCGTCCCGTGCTTCGGTCATGGCGATCGGCCGTGTCGTCTTCGTACCGTTCTTCGACCGAGCGGGCACGACGCGCGGAGGGTGTGAAGGGCATCACATGTTCGTTTCGCCCGTCTGCGAGCCGACCCCTCGGCTGCCGATGAAGACGTCCTGCCGGTCTCAGCAGGGCCGGCCGCTGCTGGCCGAGGCGCGAGCGAGTCGACGAGCATCGCCGGGACGCGGGACACTGGGGGAGTGGACGATCTTCGCGTGCAGCCGGGCCCAGGTGCGCCGCGCGGTCTTGTGATCCCAGCGGCGGAGCTGATCGAACAGTTCTCGCGCTCCTCCGGGCCGGGCGGGCAGGGCGTGAACACCGCCGATTCCCGCGTGCAGCTGAGCCTGGATCTGGGTTCGACGTCGGCCCTCGACGAGATTCAGCGCTCGCGTGTGCTGGAACGCCTGGCGAGCCGGCTGAGCGGAACCGTGCTCACCGTCGATTCCTCCGAGGAGCGCGCCCAGCGACGCAATCGGGTCGCGGCACGGCAGCGCCTCGCCGAGCTGCTGCGCGACGCCGTCGCCCCGGAGATCGCTCGGCGCCCGACGCGTCCCACACGGGGATCGCAGCGCCGTCGTCTCGAGGGAAAGCGATTGCGCGGCGAGACCAAACGGACAAGGCGACGGCCCGGCGCGGAATGAGCGCGGGGCTTCGTCGTCGTGGGCGAAGCCGTCGTGCACTGTTTGACATGCATTGTCCGCGTGTATACGTTTCAGACATCCGGACACCGCGAACGCGGTTTCGGCGATGACGAAAGGCGCTTCGTGAAGATCACCAAGACCACAGCAATCGCAGCATCGACTCTTCTCCTGGTAGGCGGCCTGGCCAGCTGCAGCGGCGGCGGTGACGGAGGGGGCGACGGCGGCGAGGGCAGCGGCCTCGAGGACAGCTACGTCGTCGCCACTGACAGCTCCTTCGTGCCCTTCGAGTTCGAAGAGGACGGCGAGTACGTCGGATTCGACATCGACGTCGTCAATGAGATCGCGGATCGCGTCGGCTTCGAGATCGACCTCGAGTCCACGAACTTCGACGGCATCATCCCCGGCCTGCAGACGGGCGCCTTCGACATCGCGATCGCTGGCATCACTATCACCGAAGACCGCAAGAGCGCCGTCGACTTCACCAGCCCGTACTACAAGTCGGGGTTGCGCATCGGTGTGCCGGCCGACAACACGGACATCACCGGCGTCGACGATCTGGAAGGTCTCACGATCGCGACGCGGCTCGGATCGACCAGCGCCGACTACATCACTGAGAACATCGACGGCGCGACGCCGAACACGTACGAGCAGCTCGACCAGGCCTACCTGTCGGTTGAGGGCGGCGGCTCCGACGCGGTGCTCTACGACGCGCCGAACGTCGAGTACTACATCCTCACCGAGGGGGAGGACAGCCTGAAGACGGTCGGGGAACTGCTCGAGGCGCAGGACTACGGCATCGCGCTGGCGAAGGGCAACGAGGACCTGCTCGAGGCGATGAACGCGGCGCTTGCCGAGATGATCGACGACGGCACCTACGCGGACATCTACAACGAGTGGTTCGGCAGCGACCCGGAGTGGATCGACGAGCTCGCGGAAGCACAGGCCGGCTGAGCGTGCGGATGAGCGTGCGAAGTGACGGCGTCGATCCCGCGCACGGGCGAGGGCTGTCGACGCGATGAACATCATCACGGACTTCGACTGGTTCGGTGTCGTCGAGTTCTTGCCGCAGCTCGGCGTCGGTTTCCTCTACACGCTCCTGGTCGCCGGAGCCGGGATCGGAATCGGTTTCGTGCTGGGCGCGATCTTCGGACTGGCACGGCTGAGCCGGTTCCGATTCGTGCGCGGGATCGCCGTCGTCTATATCGAGGTGCTCCGCGGTACGCCGCTGCTGGTCCAGGCCATCTGGCTGTTCTTCGCGCTGCCGCTGATCATCCAGTACACGCTGCCGTCGCTTGTGGCCGGCATCATCGTGATCGGACTGAACTCGGGCGCATACATCGCTGAGATCGTTCGAGGCGCGGTGCAATCGGTCGACAAGGGGCAGATGGAGGCGGGCCGTTCGCTCGGCATGAGCCACCACATCACGATGCGCAAGGTGATCTGGCCGCAGGCCTTCAAACGGATGATCCCTCCGCTGGGGAATCAATTCATCGTCAGCATCAAGGACACCTCGCTGCTGTCGGTCATTCTCGTGCACGACCTGCTCTTCCAAGCCAGGACGATCGTCGCCAGCCATTTCAATGCCGTGGAGATGTACACGACGGTGGCGGTGTTCTACCTGGTGATCACGCTGAGCCTCTCCCTCGCGCTCCGATACACCGAGAAGCGATTGGAGCTGCGGTCATGATCATCGACGTCACGGATCTGCGCAAATCATTCGGCAAGAACGACGTCCTGACCGGCATCGACCTGTCCGTGGATGACGGCGAGGTCGTGTGCGTGATCGGTCCCTCCGGGTCAGGAAAGAGCACGCTGCTGCGATGCCTGAACCGGCTCGAGGACATCACGGGCGGTGAGGTCGTCATCGACGGGCACAGCCTCACCGATCCGAAGGTGCGCATCGACGACGTGCGCTCGGAGATCGGCATGGTCTTCCAGCAGTTCAATCTGTTCCCGCACATGTCGGTGATCGACAATGTGATGCTCGCACCGACGATGGTCCGCAGGCTCGGCAAGGACGCGGCGCGCGAGCGCGGTCGGGCGCTGCTGGTCAAGGTCGGGCTCGAGGACAAGGAGAACGCCTATCCGTCAAGCCTGTCCGGAGGCCAGCAGCAGCGCGTCGCGATCGCGAGGGCGCTGGCGATGGAGCCGCGGATCATGCTGTTCGACGAGCCGACGTCCGCGCTCGACCCCGAGCTCGTCGGTGAGGTGCTCGCGGTGATGAAGGGTCTCGCACTCGAGGGCATGACGATGGTCGTCGTCACTCATGAGATGGGCTTCGCCCGTGAGGTCGGCGATCGCGTGATCTTCATGGACGGCGGCGTGATCGTGGAGGAGGGAGACCCGGAACAGGTCTTCTCCCGACCGCGAGAGAGCCGCACGCAGGAGTTCCTGAACAAGGTGCTCTGAGATCGCTTCGCTTCCCGGTGCGCGCGTCGCACTGCGGAAGCGAACCGCCTGTGCAGAACGCGACGGGCCGCCGCGGATCCGACACAATGGGTAGACGTGTCGAATGCAGGAGAGAGCGGAGCGGACGATGGCTGAGCGCAGGATCCTGGTTGTGGCGCACGCGCATCGCGACGACACCGTCGATGCCGCTGTGCGGGTGGTCGACACCCTGCGGCGCGCCGGCGCCACGCCCGTGATGGAGCTCGCCGACCGCACAGCGCTCGCCGAGCTGGCCCCCGTGCTGGGCGACATCGCCGTGCTGGGTGACGACATCAGGGTCGACGATCTCGACCTCGCCATCGTGCTCGGCGGCGACGGCACGATTCTCCGCGCCGCGGAACTGGTGCGAGAGGGGACGGCCCCAGTCCTCGGCATCAACATGGGACACGTCGGCTTCCTCGCCGAGATCGAACGCGACAACATGGACGCCGCCGTCGCGCGCGCCGTCGCCGGCGACTACGAGGTCGAGGAGCGCCTCGCACTCGCCGTCAAGGTGCGGGACGGCGCGGGGCGGATCGTCTTCGAGAGCTTCGCACTGAATGAGGCTTCCATCGAGAAGGACAGCCCTGGCCGGATGATCGACGTCGTCCTCGAGGTGGACAGGCGCCCGCTGTCGAGCTTCGGCGCCGACGGCGTGGTGATCGCGACGCCGACCGGGTCGACCGCGTACGGCTTCTCCGCCGGCGGGCCCGTCGTGTGGCCGACCGTGCAGGCGATCACCGTGGTGCCGGTGTCGGCCCACGCGCTGTTCGCCCGTCCCCTCGTGGTCGGGCCGGAGCACGCCGTCGCGCTCGAGCTGCAGAACTCGATGGGAGGCTCAGGTGTGCTGTGGTGCGACGGTCGTCGCACATACTCGCTGCCGGAGGGGGCCAGGGTTTCGGTCAGACGCTCGCCGAAGCCGGTGAGGCTGGCGCGGCTGCACCCCGCGGCGTTCACGGATCGACTGGTGCGGAAGTTCCAGCTGCCTGTGCACGGTTGGCGAGGGCCGACGGGAACGATGATGACGACGTCCGTGAGCGTGATTCCGATCTCGGATGATCACGCGACGACGGAGGGGAACGAGGAGCCGGAGTGATCGAGCAGATGCGACTGCGCGGCCTCGGCGTGATCGCCGAGGCCACCATGCCGTTCGGGTCGGGATTCACCGCGGTGACGGGTGAGACCGGCGCGGGAAAGACCATGGTCGTGACGGGGCTGGGCCTGCTGCTCGGCGCTCGCGCCGACTCGGGTGCTGTGCGCAAGGGGGCGACGCAGGCTTCGGTCGACGGGGTGTGGAACGTGCCGGACGACGGTCCCGTCGTCGAACGGGTGCAGGAGGCAGGCGGCGAGGTCGAGCCGATCGGGAAGGGGAGAGGCGAGCTCTTCCTCGGCCGCACCATCTCCGCCGAGGGCCGCAGCAGGGCCAGCGTCGGCGGACGCGGTGCCCCGGCCGGCGTACTGGGTGATCTCGCCGAGCACCTCGTGGTCGTGCACGGGCAGTCGGAGCAGCTGCGGCTGAAGTCGCAGGCGGCTCAGCGCGACGCGCTGGACCGCTTCGGCGGTGATGCCGTGCGCACGCCCCGCGCGGAGTACGCGGAGGCGTACGAGGCCTGGCGCACCGTCGACGCCGAGCTGGCAAGGCTCATCGAACAGCGCGACGCCCGCGCCGAGGAAGCGGAGCGACTGCGCGACACCTTGGCCGAGATCGAGCAGGTCGATCCGGAATCGGGGGAGGACACGGATCTGGCGGCGCGCGCCGAACGGCTGGCCAACGCCGAGCAGCTGCGGGCCGCTGCCGCCACCGCGCGCGAGTCTCTCTCGAGCGAGGAGGACGCTCCCGACGTCTCCGGACTGCTCGCAGAGGCCCGCCGAGAGCTCGAGCGCGCGGCGGATCCGGCGCTGACCGGCATCGCCGAACAGGTCGCAGAGATCGGATACCGCACGGCTGACCTCGCCGTCGAGCTGTCGAGCTTCCTCGCCGACCTCGATGAGCAGGGCCCGGTGGAGCTCGCGGCGGTCGAGGAGCGCAGGGCGGCGGTGAATGCGCTGGTGCGCAGCCATGGTTCGCTCGACGAGGCGATCGCGCTTCTCGAGACCGGGTCGGCGAGGCTCGCGGAGCTCGACGACGACGGCGAGCGCGTCGAACGCCTGGCCGGGTTGCGCGATGAGGCGCGCGAGGTCCTCGATGATCGTGCGGCGCGGCTGACCGCGGCGCGTGCGGAAGCGGCAGGGCGGCTGTCCGCCGCTGTGACCGAGGAGCTGCACGCGCTCGCCATGCCGGACGCCGAGCTGACCGTGAGCGTCGGACCGGCGCCGGAATCGACGCACGGCCGCGACGAGGTCTCCTTCCTGCTGGCCCCCCATCCGGGGGCGGAACCGCGACCGGTGTCCAAGGGCGCATCGGGCGGTGAGCTCAGCCGCGTGATGCTCGCGATCGAGGTGGTCATCGCCGAGACCGACCCGGTGCCGACGTTCGTGTTCGACGAGGTCGATGCGGGCATCGGGGGCGCGGCGGCGATCGAGGTGGGCCGCAGACTGGCGCGACTCGCCGAGCGCTCCCAGGTGATCGCCGTCACGCACCTCGCTCAAGTCGCGGCATTCGCGAACAACCATCTCTCGGTCGTGAAGGCCTCGGACGGCACCGTCACCACCTCGAGCGTTCGAGCACTGTCGGGCGAGGAACGCGAGTCGGAGATGGCCCGGCTGCTCTCCGGCATGTCCGACTCTGGCGCCGCGCTCACCCACGCCCGCGAGCTGCTCGCCACAGCATCGGTCTGAGTCGCGCGAGATCGCTCAGGTGCGGAGGACTGCCGCCATGGCTGCGGGACGGTGGCTTCTCCTCGCACCTGAGCGGCGGGAGGCGCACGATGCAGAGCAGAAACTCAGGCGCGTTTCGTGCCAGGATGATCGTCAAGCCGAATTCGACCGTTAGGATTGAAGCCCGTGATGCAGACTTCTGATGCTGGCCCCACGGGCAAGACCACCAAGCAGATTTTCGTAACGGGCGGTGTGGTCTCCTCGCTCGGCAAAGGCCTCACGGCAGCGAGTCTCGGCAATCTTCTGACGGCGCGCGGCATGCACGTCGTGATGCAGAAGCTCGACCCGTATCTGAACGTCGATCCGGGAACGATGAACCCGTTCCAGCACGGCGAGGTGTTCGTCACGGATGACGGTGCGGAGACCGACCTCGACATCGGCCACTACGAGCGCTTCCTGGGGATCAACCTCTCGGCCGCGGCCAATGTGACCACCGGGCAGATCTACTCCAAGGTGATCGAGCGTGAGCGCCGCGGCGAGTACCTCGGCGACACCGTGCAGGTGATTCCGCACATCACCGACGAGATCAAGCGTCGGATGCGTCTGCAGAGCCAGGACGACCCGCAGCCGGATGTCATCATCACCGAGGTCGGGGGTACGGTCGGCGACATCGAATCGCAGCCGTTCCTCGAGGCGGCCCGTCAGCTGCGCCACGAGTTGGGCCGCGACAGCGTCTTCTTCGTGCACGTCTCGCTGGTGCCGTTCATGGGGGCATCCGGGGAGCAGAAGACCAAGCCGACCCAGCACTCCGTCGCGGCCCTGCGGCAGGTGGGCATCCAGCCGGACGCGCTGGTGCTGCGCAGCGACCGTCCGGTCACCGAGGCGAACATGCGCAAGATCGCGCTGATGTGCGACGTCGAGGTCGACGGCGTCGTCAACACGGTCGACCTGCCGAGCATCTACGACATCCCGTCGACGCTGCACACCCAGCGTCTCGACTCTCACATCGTGCGCCGTCTCGGCCTCGCCAAGGCGACCGACGTCGACTGGACCAGATGGCAGCGGGTGCTCGCAGCCGTGCACAATCCGAAGCACGAGGTCACGATCGGTCTGGTCGGCAAGTACATCGACCTTCCGGACGCCTACCTGTCGGTCACCGAGGCCATCAGAGCAGGCGGCTTCGCACACGAGACGAAGGTCAGCATCCGCTGGATCCCGTCCGACGAGTGCGAGACGCCGCAGGGCGCGCGTGAGCGCCTCGCCGACCTCGACGGCATCTGCGTGCCAGGCGGCTTCGGCATCCGGGGCATCGAAGGCAAGCTCGGCGCGCTCCGCTTCGCACGCGAGCAGGGCATCCCGGCGCTCGGGCTGTGCCTCGGCATGCAGTGCATGGTGATCGAGTACGCGCGCAACGTGGCCGGACTGACCGGGGCATCTTCGAGCGAGTTCGACCCGGAGACGACCACGCCGGTCATCGCCACGATGGCTGAGCAGGTCGAGGTGCTCGACGGCGGCGACCTGGGCGGCACGATGCGCCTCGGGCTCTACCCGGCCAGGCTCGCGGAGGGCTCGCTCGTGGCCGAGACCTACGCAGCGACGGACGTGGCGGAGCGGCATCGCCACCGCTACGAGGTCAACAACACCTACCGCGGTCAGCTCGCCGAGGCGGGGCTCGTGTTCTCGGGGATCAATCCCGACCTCGACCTGGTCGAGTTCGTCGAACTGCCGCGTGAGACGCACCCGTACTACGTCGCCACCCAGGCGCACCCCGAACTGCGCTCGCGCCCGACAGCCCCGCACCCGCTGTTCAGCGGCCTCGTCGGCGCGGCGCTCGAGCGCCACAGGGCGAGCGAGCTGTTCGAGGACGAGGACTGACAGGAGACAGGGCCAGCAACGGCATCCGGCACTGAGGCGGGGAGCCGCGGCCGGATCGAGGGGAGAGCAGTGGAACTGAGGGACGAACCGTTCGGCGTGGAAGTCATCGACACCCGCACGGGGTACACCGGGCGGGTGTGGGACGTCGTCGAGGATCGACTGCGATACGGCGGCAACGAGCTGGTGCGGCACTACGTCGACCATCCGGGGGCGGTCGCCGTCGTTGCGATCGACGAGCGTGACCGGGTGCTTCTGCTGCAGCAGTACCGGCATCCGCTGCAGGCACGTGACTGGGAGATTCCGGCCGGCCTGCGCGATGTGCCGGGCGAAGAACCGGTCGAGACGGCCAAACGAGAGCTGGCGGAGGAAGCCGACCTCACCGCGAGCGACTGGTCGCTGCTCGGCGAGTTCGCGCTCACGCCAGGCGGCAGCAACGAGCGCATCCTGATCTACCTCGCCACGGGCCTGGACGGGACTGACGAGCCGTATCCGCGCGACGCGGAGGAGGCGGACATCCGGGTCGCATGGCTCCCGCTGCCCGACGCGATCCGCGCCGTGCGAGACGGCAGATTCGTGAACGCGACGACCGCGCTCGGGCTGCTGACGGCGGCCGATCGGCTGCGCCAGTAGCGCCATGCGCATCGAGCGTGCGGTCGATGCCTACCTGCGGCACGTGACGATCGAACGCGGGCTGAGCGACCACACCGTGGCCGCCTACGAGCGCGATCTCGGCGGCTATGCCGCGTGGCTGGTCGGTCATGGCGTCACGGACGCAACGGCCGTCACGGCAGAACATGTCGCGGAATTCGCCGCCGACCGCGCGGCCGCCGAGCCGCCTGCTGCGCCGTCATCTCTGGCGCGGATGCAGTCGTCCGTGCGGGGACTGCACCGCTTCCTGGCGCGAGAGGGGCACACGCCTGACGATCCCAGCGGCAGGCTGAAGCCGCCCAAGCAGCCGATGAAGCTGCCGAAGGCTCTCACCATCGAGCAGGTGGAGCGCCTGCTGCGGGCGCCGAGTGAGGACGAGTCGGTCGGCATCCGGGACCGTGCCCTGCTCGAGCTGCTCTACGCGACGGGTGCGCGCGTGTCGGAGGCGATCAGCCTCGACGTCGACGATGCGGCGCACGACGACATCATCCGGCTGCGAGGCAAGGGCGACAAAGAGCGCATCGTTCCGGTCGGGTCGTTCGCCCGCGACGCGGTTGCGGCCTACCTCACCAGGGTGCGACCCTGGTTCGCCGCGAAGGGGAGGGGCACCTCGAAGCTGTTCCTCGGTGCGCGCGGGGCGCCGCTGTCGCGCCAGAGCGCGTGGCTCGTGATCCGTGCCGCGGCGGAGAAGGCGCAGCTGACGGAGCACGTCTCACCGCACACGCTCCGGCACTCGTTCGCGACGCACCTGCTGCAGGGAGGTGCCGATGTGCGCGTCGTGCAGGAGCTGCTCGGCCATTCGTCGGTCGCGACGACCCAGATCTACACGCACGTCACCGCCGACACGCTGCGGGACATGTACACCACAGCGCACCCCAGGGCCCGCTGAGCGGCGCCCGACACGACTGGCTCCTGCGTCGTCGTCGGTCACGGGACTCTCGGCCTTGCGCCCCACCTCCGCCTGGGAGTCGACCGTGTCGGACGCCACTCGGGGCGCGACGAAAAGTGCCCGCGGCCGATGGGCCGCGGGCACTCGAGCGTCGTCGGATCAGATCATCCACTTCAGCGGTTCGCCGTCGAGGTAGTCGTAGCCGGTCTCGTCGGCCACCCAGGCGATGTAGCCGGGCTCCTGCCCCTCGGGGATCGCGGAGATGAAGCACGTCGACATGCCGGAGTTCGACTCGTCCTCCTCGCTCGACATGTAGTTCGAGTCGCAGGCGTCGAACGAGCCGACGACGCGCACCGGACCGAGCCGGTTCTCGTCCGCGTCGAAGGCGTACATCTCGCTGGTGGGGCTCTCGCCGTCCATCGGTACAGCGAAGGGCTCCGCCTTGTCCATCTCGACGGTGAAGTAGTAGACGTCGTAGCCCTCGAGGGATTCCTTGAAGTCGTCGTCGTCGATCGCATCGAAGTCGCTCTTGTCAGCCTTGGACACATCGGCGACGGTGACGTTCACGTTCTGCTCGCCGTCGTCGGTGTCTGGCCAGAGCACCGTTGCGGTGTCGCCGACGGACAACTCGGTGCCCGGAGCCGCGATCTCGCCGGCCGGGGCGGAGTCGGCCTCGGACTCCTCCGCCTCGTCGGCTTCCTCGTCGGTCTCCTCAGCGGGGGTCTCCTCCGTCGTCGACTCCTGGGACTGCTCCTCCGCGATGTCGTCGGCGATGTCGTCGACCGGGTTCGAACATCCGGCCAGCGCGAGCGCGGCGAGAGCGACGGCGGACGTGAGAAGGATGGGCTTGCGCATCTGGATCGCCTCCTGGTGGGTGGCACCCCGTCGCTCCGGATGAGCGACGGTATGCGGTGCCTGCTGTTGACACGAGCCTCCCAGCCGCCGCCGCCCGAGTCGATGGGGAGTGGTGCCCCGAGCAGAGGTGCCCATAGGTCGGACAGCAGTGTGCGGACCCGCCGGCTCTCGGCGATCCTGCGCCGTCGGCGAGCGGTCGCGTTTAGACTCGCATGAACGCGATTCAGGAGGATCATCGGTGGCGAAAACCCACAAGCAGAGTGACGAGGTCATTCTCGGCCCCACCGGCCGGCCGTACCACGGCTTCGCGACTCCGCCGGAGCTCCACAGCCACGGCCCGGCCCGCATCGTCGCGCTGTGCAACCAGAAGGGCGGCGTCGGCAAGACGACGACGTCGATCAACCTGGCGGCCTCGTTCGCGAGCTACGGACGCAAGGTGCTGGCGGTCGACTTCGACCCGCAGGGGGCGCTCTCAGCGGGGCTCGGGGTGGCGACGCACGACGTTCCGACCATCTACGACCTGCTCGTCGACATGAAGCGCGACCCGCACGAGGTGGTCGTACCGACCGCGACACCGGGGCTCGACCTCCTTCCGGCGAACATCGACCTGTCGGCCGCCGAGGTGCATCTCGTCAACGAGGTCGCCCGCGAGATGATCCTGTCGCACGTGCTGCGCAGGCTGGCGCCGGAATACGATCTGATCCTCATCGACTGCCAGCCGTCGCTCGGCCTGCTCACCGTGAACGCGCTCACCGCGGCGCACGGCGTGCTGGTGCCGCTCGAGTGCGAGTTCTTCGCGCTGCGCGGCGTCGCACTGCTGGTCGAGACGATCGAGAAGGTGCAGGACCGTCTCAACCCGTCGCTGGAGCTCGACGGGCTGCTCGCGACCATGTACGACTCGCGCACGCTGCACTCCAGAGAGGTGCTCGAGCGCATCGTCGAGACCTTCGGCGACAAGGTGTTCGAGACCGTGATCGGGCGGACCGTGAAGTTCCCCGATGCGAGCGTCTCCGGTGTTCCGATCATCGACTTCGCGCCGGAGCATCCGGCGGCCCAGGCGTATCTGCGCCTCGCCAGGGAGCTGGTCGACCGTGGCGCGGTCGCCTAGGGACATCGGAGAAGAGCTCCCGGATGACACGGCCGCGGCCGGATCATCCGGGTTCAGGGTGTCGCTGGCGAACTTCGACGGCCCCTTCGATCTGCTGCTGCAGCTCATCTCGAAGCATGAGATGGACATCACCGAGATCGCGCTGAGCAAGGTCACCGACGAGTTCATCTCGTACCTCGGCGACGTGGAGACGGGGGAGGAGCTCGACCGCGCCAGCGAGTTCCTGGTCGTCGCGGTGACGCTGCTCGACATGAAGGTCGCTGGTCTCCTGCCGCAGGGCGAGCTGGTCGACGCGGAGGCGGTCGCCGCCCTCGAGGCGCGCGACCTGCTGTTCGCGCGACTGCTGCAGTACCGTGCGTTCAAGGAGGCAGCCGGATGGTTCGCCGGTCGCCTGTACGGCGAGGACCGTCGCCACACCAGGCAGGTGCCGATCGAACAGAAGCACCGTTCGCGCACACCGGAGCTGAAGTGGACGCTCACGCTCGATCAGTTCGCCGCACTCGCACTGCTCGCTTTCGCACCGAAGGCGCTGCCGGGCGTCGGGCTCGACCACCTGCACGCACCGCTGGTGAGCATCAGGGAGCAGGCGGCGATCGTCGTCTCCACTCTGCGCGGGCGGACGACGCTGTCGTTCCGCGAACTGATTGCGGGCTCGGAGGAAGTGGGCGTCGTCGTCGCCCGGTTCATCGCCGTGCTGGAGCTGTACCGGCACGCGGCGATCTCGTTCGAGCAGCTGGAGCCGCTGGGCGAGCTGACGCTGACGTGGACGGCCGAGCACTGGAACGAAGAGACGCTGGCATCCTTGGGGGCAGAGTATGACCGATGAGACGACCCTCGAGCGGGGCACCGTGCAGCAGCGGCTCGAGGCGATCCTGATGATCGCAGACGAGCCGATCGGCCTGGTGTCGCTCTCCGCGGCCGTCGGTGCACCCGTCCCCGCGGTTCGGCAGGCGCTCGAGTCGCTCGTCGCGGACTACGACGGCGCTGACGGCGGCACCCCGCGCGGCTTCGAGCTGCGCGAGGTCGGCGGCGGATGGCGGATGTACGTCAGGGCGGACTTCGACGACCTGGTCGCCGACTACATCGGAGGGCAGGCGCCGGCCAAGCTGTCGCAGGCCGCGCTCGAGACGCTCGCCGTGATCGCCTACAAGCAGCCGGTGACACGCTCGCAGGTGGCCGCCATCCGGGCGGTGAACGTCGACTCCGTGGTGCGCACGCTGCTGGCGCGCGGCCTGATCACCGAGCAGTTCGCCGACCCGGAGACCGGCGCGATCAACTACGGCACAACCGGTCTGCTCATGCAGCAGCTCGGCATCAACTCCCTTGACGAGCTTCCCCCGATCTCCCCCCTCCTCGACGACGGCGCAGACGGCTTCGACGACTTCGCCTGAGCCGCCTGCAATTCTTCATTTCTGGCACATCTCCGGTGGTGTGCCCACCCGGAGAAGTGCCAGAAATGAAGAGATACGGGCACGGAGTGTGCGCGGCGGCTGAGAGGATGGGGGGATGGAGCGGAACGATGCAGAGGGTGTGCGCCTGCAGAAGGTGATGGCGAATGCCGGGGTCGCCTCGCGGCGCGCCTCTGAGGACCTGATCGCGCGGGGGCGGGTGCGTGTGAACGGGGAGGTCGTCACCGAGCTGGGTACGCGGATCGATCCGGATGTCGATCTGGTCGACGTCGACGGTCAGGCGGTGCAGCTCGACACGTCGAAGCGGTACGTGATGCTGAACAAGCCGACCGGCGTCGTCAGCTCGATGAAGGACGACAGGGGCCGAGCGGATCTGCGGGGCTTCACCGACGACTGGGAGGAACGGCTGTTCAACGTCGGCAGACTCGACGCCGAGACCAGCGGCCTGCTCGTGCTCACCAACGACGGCGAGCTGGCCCAGGTGCTCGCACATCCGAAGTACGGCGTCACGAAGGTGTACATCGCGAAGGTCCGCGGCAGTGTCTCCGCACAGACGATCGCCGAGCTCACGCGCGGGTTCGACCTCGACGACGGGCCGATCAAGGCGGACAAGGCGCGTCTGCTGGACACGTCGCGCGGCACGAGCCTGGTGGAGCTGACCCTGCACTCCGGCCGCAACCGCATCGTGCGCCGGATGATGGCAGCCGTCGGACACCCCGTGATCGAGCTGGTCAGACGGCAGTTCGGACCCCTGCACCTCGGCACGCTCTCAGCGGGCGGTACGCGCGAATTGACTAAGGTGGAAAGAGGCGCGCTTCTGACACTGTCGCGCCACGAAGCGAGTGCTCCGCAGAACGCGTCGAGCACCACCGATCAGAAGGACTCCCGTGACTGATTCCGCCGTGCGCGATGAGACCGTGCCGGGGCGCGCCGTGCGCACCTCCGGCACGGTGCGCGTGGTGGGCGCCGGCCTGCTCGGCGCGAGCGTCGGGCATGCGCTGACCCGCGCGGGCGTCGACGTGGCGCTCGCCGACACCTCTCCGGCGCAGCTGCGCCTCGCAATCGACTACGGCGCAGGACGCGCGGCGAACGACGGCGACCGGCCGTCGCTCGTCGTGGTGTGCGTGCCTCCGGATGTCGTGGCCGACGTCGTCGAGGCGGAGCTGTCCGCGTTCCCCGACGCGGTGGTCACCGATGTCGCCTCCGTCAAACTGCAGCCGCTGCGCGAACTGCGCAGGCGCGGCGTCGACCTGGCGCGCTACATCGGATCGCACCCGATGGCGGGTCGCGAGCGCGGCGGAGCGATCTCCGCCCGCAGCGACATCTTCGCCGGACGCCCGTGGGTGATCTGTCGCGACGGCGAAACTCGCACGGCAGACCTCGCCGTGGTCGAGGGCCTCGCGCTCGACGTCGGCGCTGTGCCGATCGAGATGAGCCCAGACGAGCACGACGGCTCCGTCGCGCTCGTCTCGCACCTGCCACAGGTGGTCGCATCGCTGCTGGCCGCGCGCTTCGTCGATGCCCCAGAGCACGCGCTCGGACTGGCCGGCCAGGGCGTGCGCGACACCACGCGCATCGCGCACTCCGCCCCCGAGCTGTGGGTGCAGATCCTCGAGGCGAACGCCGGTTCCGTCGTCGCAGGGCTCGACGCGCTCGCCGCGGACCTCACCGGCCTCGCTGACGCACTGCGTGAGACGTCGAAGCCCGGCGCGCGCCGCACGATCGCCGAGACCATTCGGCGCGGCAACGAGGGCGTCGAGCGTCTGCCTGGCAAGCACGGCCAGCGCCGAGAGTTCGCCTCGCTGGTCGTGATGGTCGATGACACCTCGGGTCAGCTGGGCGGTCTGTTCGGCGACCTGGGCGAACTCGGCGTGAACGTCGAGGACTTCCGCCTGGAGCACTCGCCAGGCGCGCCGCTCGGCCTCGCCGAGATCGCAGTGGACAAGGGCGTGCTGACCGGCGCCGTCGAAGGGCTCGAAGCCCGCGGCTGGAGGATTGCGAGCACCGATGACGAGTGAGGCCTTCGGAAGTGTGACCGTCGTCGCGATCGATGGTCCGGCAGGCAGCGGAAAATCGAGCGTCTCCAAGGAGATCGCCCGTCGACTCGGCTTCGGCTACCTGGACACCGGTGCCGCGTACCGCGCACTGTCATGGCACGTGCTCGATTCCGGTGCGGACACGCGCGATGAGCCCGCTGTGCTCGACGCGCTGAGAACGTTCGACCTGCGGCTCGGACTCGACCCGGATGCCCGCACTGTCATGGTCGGGGACGCCGACGTGACCGACGCCATCCGAACCCCGGAGGTCACCCGTGCGATCGCGGGCTTCACCCGCGTGCAGGCGGTGCGCGACGCTCTCAACGACGGGTTCCGGAGCAAAGCACGCGAGTCGGGACTGCCGGGAGTCGTCATCGAAGGGCGCGACATCACGTCGGTCGTCGCCCCCGACGCTCCCGTGCGGATCCTGCTCACGGCAAGCGAAGAGGTCCGCGCGCAGCGCCGCGGTCTCGAACTGAAGACGGACGCGGGCGACGTCGCGCAGGCCATGAGCCAGCGCGACGCCAGCGATGCGCACACACTCTCCCTTGCACAGGGCGACCGGGGCGTCGACGTGGTCGACACCTCAGAGCTCGACTTCGAGCAGTCGGTCGCCGTTGTGCGAGGCGTGATCGAACAACGAACGGGAGGCCTTCATGGCCGATGACGAGGAATACGACGGCGGGCCCGACCGGCTGGCCGAACGGATCGCGGAGCTCGACGATGACCTGATCGAGGCGCGCAGCGAGTCGCTCAGACAGAGCCTCGAGGACTACGAGCTCGACGAGGAGGACGCCGCGCTGCTGGCCGGCGTGCGCGTCGACGAACTCGGCATGGAGTACTCGCCCGCGCTGCCGGTCGTGGCGATCGTGGGGCGGCCCAACGTCGGCAAGTCGGCGCTGGTGAACCGCATCCTGGGGCGCCGAGAGGCCGTGGTGCAGGACGTGCCGGGCGTCACGCGCGACCGCGTGACGTACAAAGCAGAGTGGAACGACAGACGCTTCTCCCTCGTGGACACGGGCGGCTGGGAGCCGGACGCGCGCGGCATCGACAAGTCAGTGGCATCGCAGAGCGAGATCGCGATCGACCTGGCCGATGTGATCCTGTTCGTCGTCGACGCGATAACCGGAGCGACGGCGACCGATGAGCACGTCGTGCGGCTGCTGCGCAAGTCGAGCAAGCCCGTGTTCCTCGTGGCGAACAAGATCGATGACTCCACGCACGAACCCGAGGCCGCAGCGCTGTGGAACCTCGGTCTGGGCGAGCCGCACCCGATCTCCGCGATCCACGGACGCGGCGTGGCCGACCTGCTCGACGCCGTGCTGACGAAGATGCCGAAGATCTCCGCCGTGGCGAAGGAGGAGATCGGCGGCCCGCGCCGCGTCGCGATCATCGGCCGGCCGAACGTGGGCAAGTCGTCGCTGCTGAACAGGGCGGCCGGCGAGGAGCGCGTGGTCGTCAACGACCTCGCCGGTACGACCCGCGACCCGGTCGACGAGGTCGTCGAGCTCGGCGGCAAGCCGTGGCGGCTGGTCGACACCGCCGGCATCCGGCGCCGCGTGCACATGCACCAGGGTGCGGACTTCTACGCATCGCTGCGCACCTCTGCCGCGCTCGAGAAGGCTGAGGTCGCCGTCGTCGTGCTCGACGTGAGCGAACCGATCAGCGAGCAGGACATCCGGATCATCGAACTGGTGCTGCAGGCGGGGCGCGCGCTGGTGCTGGCGTTCAACAAGTGGGATCTGCTCGACACGCCGGAGGCGGAGCGCAACGAGCGCCGTCGCTTCCTGGAGCGCGAGATCGAGCGCGACCTCGCGCACGTGGCATGGGCGCCGCGCGTGAACATCTCGGCGAAGACCGGCCGCCGCCTGGACAAGCTCGTCCCCGCGCTCGAGCAGGCGCTGGAGAGCTGGGACCGCCGCGTCCCGACGGGCAAGTTCAACGCGTTCCTGTCGGAGCTCGTCGCGGAGCACCCGCACCCGCTGCGGGGCGGCAAGCAGCCGCGCATCCTGTTCGGCACGCAGGCGGGCTCGCGTCCGCCGACGTTCGTGCTGTTCACGACCGGCTTCCTCGACCCCGGCTACCGGCGGTTCATTCAGCGTCGCCTGCGCGAGCTGTACGACTTCGAGGGCACGCCGATCGTGGTCAACATGCGCATCCGCGAGCGTCGCCAGCGCAAGTAGATCCGCCGAAGGACAATGGGTGCTCCAGAATCCGCGTTCTGGAGCACCCATCGTCATTTCAGCGCGGGGCGGCGGTAGCGTGGACGGATGACGATCGTTCCTCCCGCCGCCGGTGAGCCGCGACGGCCGCACGGGCCGCGGGATCCGGGGGACGCATGGGTCGTCGCGCCGACGGGAGAGCGATACTGGGGGCGGTTCGGCGCGGCCGGACTGTTGGCGTTCGATCCGGCCCGCGGCGTGCTGCTGCAGCACAGGGTCGGGTGGAGCCACTTCGGCGGCACCTGGGCGCTGCCAGGCGGGGCGCTGCACCAGGGTGAGACCGCCATCGACGGCGCGGTCCGCGAGGCGCAGGAGGAAGCAGGCGTTCCGGATGGCGCGGTGCGGCCGCGCTTCACCCACGTGTTCGACGCGGGCGTGTGGCAGTACACGACGGTTGTCGCCGACGTGACGGCCCCGTTCGAGCCGACGATCAGCGATCCTGAGTCGTTGGAGCTGGCCTGGGTGCCCGTCGATGCGGTCGACGATCGGGAACTGCATCCGTCGTTCGCTGCCGCATGGCCCGGCCTGCGCGACGCGCTCGGTGTGCGCCCGGTGCTGCTGGTGGACGCGGCGAATGTGGTCGGGTCCGTGCCCGACGGCTGGTGGCGCGATCGCGCGGGGGCCGCGGCCCGACTGCGCGACGGACTCGACGCGCTCGCTCGGGCCGGGCTGCCGGCCGACGAAATCGACCTGCCGCACGAGCGCTGGTTCCCCGGAATCGAGATGGTGATCGAGGGCGCGGCTCGAGCGATGCCGGATGTCGCAGGCGCGGCAGTGGGGCTGGACGACGAAGCATCCGGCGTGGCCGGACGGCACGATGCCGAGACCGGACGCGCCGGTGCCGCTGATGGGGCCGGATGCGCCGGTGTTGCTGATGAGACCGGATGTGCCGCGTTCGCCGATGAAGTCGGATCTGCCGCGGCCCCTGAGACGGAGGCCGGGAGGTCGCACCGTTTCATCGGCGGGGCGAACTCTCACCCGGCGACGAGCGCGGTGCGCGTCGTGCGCGCGCCGGGCTCCGGCGACGACGAACTGGTGGCTCGTGCGGAGGCGATGCGCGCATCCGGGCTCACCGTCACCGACGTCACGAGCGACCGCGCCCTGCGCGCTCGCCTCGAGACGTCCGGCGCCCGCGTCCGCCCCACCTCATGGCTCCGCGCTCTCCTGCCCTGACCCCCGCTGCCGAGATGCGCACATCTCGTCGAGATGCGCCGTGGTGAACGTGATCTCGTCGAAAACGTGCGCATCTCGCGAGCAGACGGGCGCGGCCGATCAGAACGGGTAGTCGGCGATCTGCGGGCGCAGGGTGACCCACTGCACCTCGGTGAAGGCCTCGATGTTGGTCTCGGCGCTGCCGATGCGGGTGCCGTTGCCCGACGACTTGGTGCCTCCGAACGGCGCCTGCGACTCGTCTGACACGGTCTGCTCGTTGATGTGGATCTTGCCGCTGTCGAGGCGATCTGCAACCGCCATCGCGTCACTGACATTGCCGAGCACGCCGATCGACAGGCCGAACTCGCAGTCGTTGGCGATCTCGACGGCCTCGTCGATGCTGGAGAAGGACATCACCGGCGCGACGGGGCCGAAGACCTCCTCGCTCCACGCGCGGTTGGAGCGGTCGAGGTCCGTGATCACGGTCGGCCGGAAGAACCTGCCATCGTGGGTGCCGCCCGCCGCGATCGTCGCGCCAGCATCGGCCGCATCGGCGACGATCTCGGCGCAGTGCGCGGTCTGACGATCGTCGATCAGCGGACCGAGGGCGACCTGCTCGGTGTTCGGGTCGCCCACGGGAAGGGCGTTCGCCTTGGCGACGAGGGCCGCGACGTACTCGTCGTACACCGATTCGTGCACGATGTGGCGGCCGGTGGTCATGCAGATCTGGCCCGAGTTCATCCACGAGCCGAAAGCCGCGGCCGATGCCGCCTTGTCGACGTCGACGCCTGGCAGCACGATCAGGGCGTTGTTGCCGCCGAGCTCGAGGTGCGCGCGCTTGAGCAGCCGCCCGCAGGTCTCGCCGATCTTCCGGCCGGCACCGGTCGATCCGGTGAAGGCTACGGCGCCGACCTCCGGTGCGTCGACCACGGCGGCCCCGACGTCGGCGCCGCCGGGCAGCAGCTGCAGTACGCCGGCAGGCAGGCCCGCTTCCTCGAAGACGCGCATCAGTGAGACGCCGCCGCACACGGCGGTGCGGGGGTCCGGCTTGAGCAGCACGGCGTTCCCGAGTGCGAGGGCCGGAGCGACGGCGCGAATCGACAGGATGAGCGGGAAGTTGAACGGTGCGATCACGGAGACGACGCCGATCGGCTTGCGGCGCGACAGCGACCAGCGCGCCTCGTTACTCGGCAGCACGTCGCCGTGCGGGAGGTGCGGCAGTGCGGAGGCGTCGAAGCACTCATTGGCGGCGATGTGCGTCTCCAGCCCCGCCTTGGGCGGGATCGACCCGTCCTCCCTGACGATCCAGCGCTGGATCTCCTCGCCGTGCTGCTCGAACAGCTCCCCGGCGCGGCGCAGCACAGCGGCGCGCTCCTCCGGTCGCTTCGCGGCCCATTCGCGCTGGGCCTGTGCGGCGCGAGTCGCTGCCGCGTACACGTCAGCGGCATCGGCGACGCCCACGGTGCCGAGCACGGCGCCGGTCGCGGGTTCGATGACGTCCTGCACACCGGCGGAGCCCGGCTGCCAGGATCCGCTGTTGATCTTGCCTTCCCAGATGGCGGGATCGATGAGTGTCATGTTCTCTCCTTCGAGGGGTGGTCTGTGGGGGAGGCTACGGCACGATGCGCGCATCGATCAGCACGGGCCGTCTTCGGCAAGAGTCGCGCATCCCGGCTGAACGTGTGCATCTCGCGAGTCCTGATGAGGGTCAGTCGCGGCCGCGTAGCCGGTCGATCTCGCGGCGTTCGCGCTTGGTGGGGCGCCCCGCACCGCGGTCGCGCCTGCCGATCGGCTCGACGAACTCGCGCGGAGGCGGGGGAGGAGTGCGGTCCTCGTACGCGGCCGCGGCGATCGGAGCGCCGACGCGCTTGACCAGCAGCTGCTTCACGCCGAAGACGCGCGTGATGTGCGCGATGCGCACCCGCACCTCATCGCCGACCCGCACAGGGTGCGAGGCCTTGACTGGAGCGTCGTTGACGCGCACGTGCCCGCCGCGCACCGCCGTCGTGGCCAGCGAGCGGGTCTTGTACGCGCGCACCGCCCACAGCCACACATCGAGTCGCACCGATTCAGCCATCCGGCCCATCCTACGACCGCGCC
Organism: Frigoribacterium sp. JB110; assembly: GCF_900163665.1. Taxonomy (GTDB): domain Bacteria; phylum Actinomycetota; class Actinomycetes; order Actinomycetales; family Microbacteriaceae; genus Microbacterium. The sequence continues at coordinate 563,734 of NZ_FUIA01000019.1, read as the reverse complement.
CCCGCGCCGAGCGTACCCCTTGTGATCGAGCGGACCAGATAGATCCGGATCCAAATGGGCCACTCGATGCGAAGGGATACGCTCGCGAGGTCAGTGGGGCGACGTCACCCTGACGTGGCGGGGTTCGCGCTGCGGTTGGCGAGGAAGCGCGCCTTCTTCTGACGGTTGCCGCATGTGTTCATATCGCACCATCTGCGGGAGCGACTCCGGCTGGTGTCGAAGAATGCTGCTCGGCAGGTCGGCGAGGCGCACAGGGCCAGTCTCCCATCCCGTTCTCCGGCGATGATGCTGATCGCGTCGGCGGCGATCACGCCGAGCGCGTCTTCGACGCCGGATGCCGAGCTGAGCTGCCATCGCCGCTCGCCCTCCGGCGTCAGGACGGCGACGGCGCGACCGCGTGCGCTGCTGTTGTTGATGACCCGGACCGCGGACGCAGGCAGAGGCGACGTGCCCGCGGCAGCGGTAGCGGCGGTGTGAATCGATTCCCGAAGCTCCCGAGCGAGTTCCAACTCAGCGGCGGTGCAGGAGTCCACAGCGAGCCCGCTCGCCGCCAGCCAATCGACGAGGCGATCCGGCGTGGGGATCCGCTCCACACGGTCGCCTCGGCGTTCGGTCAGTGTCGCCGTGAAGCTGGTGGCCAGCACGTTGCCGAGGCGGAAGTCAGGGTACCCGGAAGCCATGGAACCACCTTAGGTGGTTGTGTCAGAGGAACATCGACTGATAGAACCGGCTTAGCCGGTTCTCCGCGATGCTGGCCGATTCTGCGACACCAGGAGGTCTCATGTCCCGATCAGCCGGAGATGTGCACGTCTTCGAAGCTCACGCGTCCGATGCGGATCTCGACGATCTGCGTGCGCGACTGGCGGCGGCGCGGCTGCCCGAGCGCGAGACGATTGTTCGCTCCGCGCCCGATCCTCGACGCTGGGATCAGGGCGTTCCGCTTGCCGTTCTCGAAGACCTCGTGGACTACTGGCGCACCGGATATGACTGGCGGTCCTTCGAAGCCCGCCTCAACGAGATCGGCCAGTACCGCACGATCATCGACGGTCTGGGCATGCATTTCCTGCACCGCAGGTCCGAGCGCGCGGATGCCACTCCGCTGATCCTGACGCACGGCTGGCCGGGAAGCATTGCCGAGTTCGTCGACGTGATCGACGAACTGGCGGATCCGAAGGAACAAGGGATGCCTGCGCTTCACGTCGTGGTCCCGTCGCTGCCGGGTTTCGGCTACAGCGATAAACCGACCGAGACCGGTTGGGGAGTCGAGAGGATCGCATCGGCTTGGGTGCAACTGATGGGCCGACTGGGATACAACAGGTTCGTCGCGCACGGCGGCGACTGGGGAGGCAACATCACCGCGATCCTCGGCGGCAGCTTCCCGGATCACGTTCTCGGCATCCACACGACACTCGCGCTGCCGCCGCCGGGGATGACCACCGACTCACTGACGGCGACCGAACGCGCGCGGGTGGAGGAGACCCGCGACTTCTGGCAGAACAACAGGGCATACGCGAAGCAGCATGCGACCAGGCCGCAGACCATCGGCTACGCGCTCGTCGACTCACCGGTTGCGCTTCTGGCCTGGCTGCTCGACAAGTTCGCGGAATGGTCGGACACAGAGGACGGCCCGTTCGAGACGATCTCCAGAGACAGGATCCTCGACGACGTGACGCTCTACTGGCTGACGCGAACCGGTGCCTCGGCGGGACGCATCTACAGCGAGAGCCCTCACTCGCTCGATCCGGACCTTCGGGTGGACGTTCCCTCAGCCATCACCATGTATCCCGGCGACACCGAGTCGCGCACCCCGCGAGCGTGGGCCCAGGAGAGGTATCGCCGGATCGTCCGCTGGAAACAGCCCGAAACCGGGGGTCATTTCCCGTCACTGGAAGTACCCGAGTATTTCGTCAGGGATCTGCAGCAGGGCCTTGCCACTGTGCTGGCTGCCTCCGGATGAGGGCGGCAGGCGCGCCACGCGAGGGTCGTGGAATTCGCGGGATGTTCGGCGACGGGCTAGACTTGTCGAGTTGTCCGCACGCGGGCGACATCGGGATGTGGCTCAGCTTGGTAGAGCACCTGACTGGGGGTCAGGGGGTCGCAGGTTCAAATCCTGTCATCCCGACACAGGATGTGAAGCCTCGGGACGACTCGTCTCGGGGCTTCATGCGTTCCGGTCGAATGTCCGAGGTTGCGCGTAGCGTCCCGGTATGGGCATGCACCGCACCTACTCCGACGCCGATCTCGCCGCCGCGGTTCGGATGTCGTCCTCGTGGCGGGGAGTGTTGCGCGTGCTGGGGCTCAGAGCGACTTCCTCCGCGGCGATCCGGTCCATTCGGTCTCATGCGGATCGGCTGCAGCTCGACTCTTCACATGTCACGCGCGGTCGAACATGGACGGACGGGCAACTCGCCGCGGCCGTGCGCGAGGAGAATTCGTGGGCTGCGGTTGCCGACCGGCTTGCGATCCTCGGCGGGTCTGCCGTGCCGAGCATCCAGCGTCATGCCATGCGTCTCGAGCTCGATACGTCGCACTTCGAGACAAAGCTTGTCAGCCAGCGTGAACTCGCCCCCGATATGGCGAACCTGGCTGCCACGGGCTCGATGATCGCGGCCTCCTGGTACTCCCTGTGCGGTCTGCGGGTGTCGTGGCCGCTGGAACCCGGCAGGTTCGATCTGCTTGTGTCCGATGTGACGGGAACGCGGCGAGTTCAGGTGAAGACAACCACGTCGAAGACCGACAGCGGCGCGTGGCAGGTGCACGTCGCCGGGAACGGACGCTATGACACGCGTGTGTACTCACCAGATGAGATCGACGACTTCTTTCTGATCGACGGCGATCTCAACTTCTACATCGTTCCGATCGAAGCCATGCGGGCCCTGCACACGATTCGACTCAGTGCATATACGAAGTACCGAGTTCGGGTCGGGCATGGACTCGGGGAGCTTGGTGCCTTCGCATCATGACCGGCCTCTGTGTCTCGGCACAGACTTCTCGCACTTCACAGGAGGAGGGAATGACAGGAGCTCTAGACGGGCTGGCCCTTGAAAATCACAGTGCACCGGAGGTCAGGTCAGTACCGAACCCGCGAGTTCCCGAGACGATCGGCGGAGGCCGGAAATCGACCGGATCCTCCAAGGGGTCGCAGGTTCAAATCCTGTCAGCCCGACTGAGGAAATGAAGCCTCGAGACTGTGGGTCTCGAGGCTTCATTCGTTCCGTTCGTATGTCCGTGCTCCCACGTAGCGTCCAGGCACGAGTGCACCGTACGTCCTCTGGCGCCGATCTCGACGCGGCAGCTCGGTTCGATGGGCACAGTGCTTCCGCCAGGCGCTGGCTCAACCTGCTTCGCGGCTTTTAGCGTGGAGGTCGAGGACGACCTTCCCTCTGACGCCGCCGCGTTCGAGCCGGGCGTGCGCCTAGCCGATCCGGCTCAGAGGGTACACCTCGTCGACGATCGGACGCAGATCCCCTCGCTCGGCGGTGTCGGCGAGCTCGGCGAACAGCTCCCGTCGGGGATGGCCGAAGAACAATCGGACGCGACGCGAGCCGTGGACGCCCGAGAGGAGGATGTAGCCGAGGCTGCGCGCGATCCGGTCGATGTCGAAGGCGATCGTGACCATGCGTCCACCAGGCGCCAGCCGTCGCCGGAACGCTCGGAGGTCTGTGCCCCGAGTGTCGAAGATGACGTCGAACCTGCCCAGTTCGTCCGCGGGCGTGTGGTAATCGATGACCTCGTCCGCGCCCAGTCCTCGTACGAAGTCGAAGGTGGCCGGACTTGCGAGCGCAGTGACGTGCACGCCGAGCATTCTGCCGATCTGCACGCCCACCGCGCCCACGCCGCCGGCGGCTCCGCGCACGAGCAGGCGCTCCCCTGGCTGCAGTCGAACAGTCTCCCGCAGGGCCACGAGAGACGTGTTGCCGCCGGAGAGGAGCGACGCAGCCTCGACGGAGGTGAGCGATGGCGGCGCGATCGAGACGTTCGCTGCGGGTGCGAGCACGTACTCGGCGGCGGCGCCACGACTGCCGCGTTCGTCCACGGCACCCCAGACGCGGTCGCCGATCGCGAGATCGGTGACGCCCGCTCCGACCTCGGTGATCTCGCCGACCAAGTCGATGCCGACGCGCTGCGGGAACTTCCTGCCGGTGAGCAGCCGCAGCTTCCCCTGGCGCGCGATGACTTCGCCGCCGTTGACAGAGGAAGCCTCGACCCGAACCAGCACGTCGGTCGGTCCGGGCTCCGGACGGTCGACGCGCGCCACGCGCAGCACTTCGGGTGCGCCGTATCCGTCGAACATCGCCGCCAGCGTCATCTTGCCCATGGTGCTTAGGCTATGGAGCAGAACGGGCGCCGCTGGCCGCATCGGGTCGAAGCGAGACAGACCGGTTCGACGATCTCTCGGATTGGGAAGACGATGACCGGACGGTCGAACCGCAAGGATGCCACGCGCAACCGGACGGGGATTCTGGACGCCGCTCGTCAGGCCATCGCCGAGCACGGTGCGGACGTGCCGGTCTCGACGATCGCGCGGATCGCCGGTCTGGGAACCGCGACGCTCTACCGCCACTTCCCGACCCGGGAGGATCTGCTGGCGGCGACGTTCGGCGAGCAGATCCGGCACCGCATCGCCATCCTCGACGACACGGTATCGGACGCCGATCCGTGGCGCGGGTTCATCCGCTCACTCGAAGCGGTCGTGATGCTCGAGATCGAGAGTCCGGGCCTCGCGCAGGCGATAGCGGATCGCCGAAGCTCGATTCCGATCTACGAACAGTTCCGCACCCGCGCGATGGCGGATCTCGGCACCCTCGCCCGACGGCTCCGGGAGGATGGGACCGTTCGACCGGACTTCGGTCCTGACGACATCGTGCTCATCCTGGTCGCACTCGGCGCCGTGAGCATCGCCGCACGAGAAGGCACCGCTCTCCCGCAGGCGCGGCGTCTCATCTCCCACCTGACCGACGGCGTGAGAATCCGCTGACGTCGGCGACGCTTTCTGTGCCGCGTCTCGGTCAGTTCGTCGAGTGCAGGGCGGCTCGTGCGCCGCCCTGCACGGACACCTCCATCGTCATGACGTGAGCGTGATCAGACCTCACACGGCCGCGACCCCTGCAGGAGAGCCCGGCGGCCCACCACCACCGGCACCGGTGGCAGGATGAACCCGTGGCGGACTGGAACCAGAGCATCATCGACGAGTTCCGTGCGAACGAAGGCACGGTGCAGACCATGGGATTCGGGCGCGGCCTCGTGCTGCTGCACCACCTCGGAGCGAAGAGCGCAACGAAGCGCGTGAGTCCTCTCGCGGCCATGCGCCCCGAGAAGGGGGTGTGGCTGATCGCCGCTTCCAAGGGCGGCGCTCCGGAGCACCCGGCCTGGTTCCACAACCTCATCGCCCATCCCGAGGTCGAGATCGAGGACCCGGATGAGGGCACGGTGCGCGTCACCGCCGAGGTGCTCACCGGCGAGGAGCGCGACAGCGCGTGGCGCCGGTTCGAAGCGTTCAGCGACGGCTTCGCCGCGTACCAGCGCAAGACGAGCCGCGTCATCCCCGTGGTCGCACTGCGCCGCGCGAGCTGAACCGCGGTCGTGCGCAGCGCGTGCCGAAGATCCCTCGGACGTCGCGGCGGGCGCACCGTTCATCGCCGAACTGAGCTGGTCTCGAAGGAAAGGCACGAACTCATGCGCTCTCGAACTCGCCTTCTCCTGCTCGTGTCGGCCGTCGCACTTCCGTTTCTCGCAGGCTGCGGCGCATCCGTCCCTGACGCTCCGGCACCGACGTCGAGTCCGTCTCAGGAGAGCGCGCCGCCACAGGTGATCGTGGTCGATGAGGAGCTCGCGCCGATCGAGGAGGAGTTCCACGCCCGTGTGGGTGTGAGCGTGCTCGACACCGGAACCGGTGCGACGATCGACTACCGGTCGGAGGAGCGCTTCGGCTTCGCCTCCACTCTCAAGGTCTTCGCCGTCGCCGAGATGCTCCGCCAGGTGGCGCCTGAACAGCGCGACGAACTCGTCACCTGGACCGAGGAGACCGTGGCAGACGCCGGATACTCGCCGATCACGGCTGAGCACGTGGCGGACGGGCTCACGCTGGCGCAGCTCGCCGAGGCCGCCCTGCGCGACAGCGACAACGCGGCGACGAACCTCATCCTCGACCGCATCGGGGGTGTCGAGGGAATGCAGGCAGGGTTAAAGCGCCTCGGCGACAGCACCACCGATGTGTCGGACGTCGAACCCGAGCTCAACGAGGTTGTTCCCGGGGACACGGGCAACACGACCACTCCCGCTGCCTTCACCGCGGATCTGTCCGCACTGCTGCGGCCGGAGCATCTCGAACCGGCCGATCGCGCCACGCTGCTCGAGTGGATGAGCGGGAACGCCACAGGAGACGCACTCATCCGTGCCGGGGCGCCGGCGGACTGGGCCGTGGCGGACAAGTCCGGCGGCGCAGGCGCGATGCGAAACGACATCGCCGTCGTCACTGCCCCTGGACGTGATCCGATCATCGTGACGATCCTGACGGAGAAGAACGACCCGGATGCCGCCTACGAGGACGAGATCGTCGCACGCGTCGCCGAAGTGGTGCTTGCCGCCTCGAACGGTGACCGTTCGTGAGATGACGTCGGACGAGCTCAGGAAGGGCACGTGCGACGGGCTCGTGCCCGCCCGGGCGGTGCGGCGTCAGCCGCAGACGGCGCCGACGGACGCCGACTGCACGAGCTTGCGGTACTTCGCCAGCACGCCCCTGGTGTAGCGCGGTGGCAGCGGCTCCCAGCCCTCGGCGCGAGCGACGAGTTCGGCTTCGTCGACCTGCAGGTCGAGGGTCCGATTCTCCACGTCGACACGGATGATGTCTCCGTCGCGGACGAAGGCGATGGGCCCGCCGTCGACGGCTTCCGGCGCCACGTGCCCGATGCACAGGCCCGTCGTGCCGCCGGAGAAGCGTCCATCGGTGAGCAGCAGCACGTCGGCACCGAGGCCTGCGCCCTTGATGGCGCCCGTGATGGCCAGCATCTCGCGCATGCCCGGCCCGCCCTTGGGACCTTCGTACCGGATGACGATGACGTCGCCGGCGTTGATCTCGCCGTCCAGCACGGCGGCCATGGCCGGCTGCTCCTGATCGAACACGCGGGCGGTGCCCTCGAAGACCGCCGAGTCGAAGCCGGCGGTCTTGACGACGGCGCCGCCTGGAGCGAGCGAACCGTGCAGGATCGTGATTCCACCGGTGGGGTGGATCGGGTTGTTCACAGCGTGCAGGATCTTGCCGTCGGGATCCGGCGGGCGGACGTCCGCCAGGTTCTCGGCGACGGTCTTCCCGGTGACGGTGAGGCAGTCGCCGTGCAGCAGTCCGGCATCCAGCAGCGCCTTCATCACGACCGGCACCCCGCCGATCTTGAACACGTCGTTCATCACATACCGGCCGAACGGCTTGAGGTCGCCCAGATGCGGCACCTTGTTGCCGATTCGGTCGAAGTCGGCCAGCTGCAGGTCGACCTCGGCTTCGTGGGCGATCGCCATCAGGTGCAGGACAGCGTTGGTGGAGCCGCCGAACGCCATCACAACGGCGATGGCGTTCTCGAAGGCTTCCTTCGTCATGATGTCGCGGGCCGTGTGACCGCGGCGGAGCATTCCGACAACCGCCTTGCCCGATTCGACGGCGAACTCGTCGCGGGCCTTGTGGATCGCCGGCGGGGCGGCTGAGCCCGGCAGCGACATGCCCATGGCCTCGGCGGCGGAGGCCATGGTGTTGGCCGTGTACATGCCGCCGCAGGCGCCTTCGCCAGGGCAGATGGCCTTCTCGATGCTGGTCAGGTCCTCCATCGACATGCGGCCGGCGCGGCAGGCGCCGACGGCCTCGAAGGCGTCGATGATGGTGACTTCGCGCTCGGTGCCGTCGGACATCTTGGCGTATCCGGGCATGATCGAGCCGTTGTACAGGAACACGTTCGCCAGGTCGAGCCTGGCGGCCGCCATCAGCATGCCGGGGATCGACTTGTCACAGCCGGCCAGCAGCACGGAACCGTCCATGCGCTCGGCGCTCATCACGGTCTCCACGGAGTCGGTGATCACCTCGCGTGAGACCAGTGAGAAGTGCATGCCCTCGTGCCCCATCGAGATGCCGTCGGACACAGAGATCGTGCCGAACTGCAACGGGTAGCCGCTCGCCTCATGCACGCCCTCCTTGACGCCCTGGGCAAGACGGTCCAGCGACAGGTTGCACGGCGTGATCTCGTTCCACGACGAGCCGACGCCGATCTGCGGCTTGTCCCAGTCGTCGTCGCCCATGCCGACGGCTCGGAGCATCCCGCGCGCCGCGGTCCGCTCGATCCCGTCCGTGACGTCGCGCGAGCGCGGTTTGATGTCGGGCACGCCGCTGGTGCTGGTCGTCGAGTCTGCCGGAGCACCTTTACTCTCACTCATGTCCACGAGTCTAGGGCGGCATGGGGAGCAGCGCGGAACGGTGATTGTTTCGGTCAGAGAGCGCGCTTCCCCGCAGCGGATCACGGGGCCGGAGACGCGCTGACCCGGCACGCCGCCGCCCCCTCTACTACACTGACGCGAGTGCCTTTTCGGGATCGTGCGCTCGCGCAGCGGATTCGAACAGGCTCAAGCGTCGACGCGAGACGCGCCGGCAGCCGCATGTTATGTTGCGGCTGAACGCCCGGTCGCACTTGCCGCGCCCGTACCGGGGCGTGGTACTGCGCCCGGTCGCCCAACGACGAGAGGAAGCAGTGTGAGTTCCGCAACGGGGGAGAACGACAGTACGGACGAGTACGGCGACGAACTCGCCACGCACGTCAATCCGATCAGCGGTGCGGAGTTCGAAGAGAACCCGGCCATCGATATGGTGCCGAAAGAGCACTACATCGCCGAAGAGGACACCGACGACGAGATCACCGAGAAGCTCAGACGGCAGGGCGTGAAGATCGGCAAGGGGCTCATCGCGCCGCGCGTGTTCTGGCCGTCGATCATCGTGATCGTCGCCGTCACGGTCGTCGCCATCGTCTGGCCACAGGGATCAGCCGACGTGTTCAGCGCGGTCCAGGGCTGGATCGTCGCAGACCTGAGCTGGTTCTACATGCTCGTGGTCGGCGCGTTCATCGTGTTCGCCGTCGTCATCGCCCTCTCGAAGTACGGCAGCATCAAGCTCGGCCGTGAGCAGGACAAACCGGAGTTCAGCGTGATGTCGTGGTTCACGATGCTGTTCTCCGCCGGAATGGGGATCGGGCTGATCTTCTACGGCGTCGGCGAGCCGGTCAAGTTCGCCACGGTCGACCCGAAGCCCGGTGTCGATATGACCGGCCCCGAGGGGGCGCCCCTGGCGATGGCGCAGACCTTCATGCACTGGGGGCTGCACCCGTGGGCGATCTACGCCGTGATCGGTCTCGCGCTCGCGTTCGCGATCCACCGCCGCGGCCGGCCCGTCTCCATCCGGTGGGCGCTCGAGCCGCTCTTCGGCGAGCGGGTGAAGGGCTGGGTCGGCGACGTCATCGACGTGCTGGCCATCTTCGGCACGGTCTTCGGAGTCGCCACCTCGCTCGGACTCGGCGTGCAGCAGATCGCGACGGGCATGCGGGAAGTCGGCATCATCGGCGGCTTCGACACCACACTGCTGGTCATCCTCATCGTCGTGATCACCTTCCTCGCGACGTTCTCCGTGGTCAGCGGTGTCGGCGCGGGCATCAAATGGCTGTCGAACATCAACATCTCGCTCGCGGGCATCCTTCTCGTGACGATGCTGGTGCTCGGCCCGACGCTGTTCATCTTCGATACCTTCGTGCAGTCGCTCGGCGCGTACTTCGCGAACATCATGCAGATGACCGTCGACGTCGGAGCCTTCCAGGGTGACGAGGCGATCGACTGGCTCGCCGGCAACACGATCTTCTACTGGGGTTGGTGGATCGCCTGGGCGCCCTTCGTCGGCGTCTTCATCGCGCGCATCTCGCGCGGACGCACCGTGCGCCAGTTCATCGCGGGTGTTCTGCTCGTGCCGACCGTCGTCGGATTCATCTGGTTCGCTGTGATGGGCGGCTCCGGCCTGTTCCGCGAATTCTTCGGTGCCGAGGGTGACAGCCTGGTCGACGCGGAATCCGGCGAGGTGGAGCCGGAAGGCTCGCTGTTCGCCGTGCTCGGCGATCTGCCACTCGGTCAGATCCTCTCGGTCATGACGATCATCATCGTGGCGCTGTTCTTCATCACCTCGTCGGACTCCGGATCGCTCGTGGTCGACATGCTCGCTTCCGGCGGGCACCCGAACCCGCCGGTGTGGTCGCGTGTGCTGTGGGCGTTCCTGGAGGGTGCGCTCGCGATCGCGCTGATGATCGCCGGCGGGCTCTCGACCCTGCAGACCGGGTCGCTGATCACCGCGGTGCCGTTCAGTATCATCCTGATCCTGATGTGCATCGCCACCGTCAGAGCGTTCCGCTACGAGTACGTGCAGCAGCAGCACATCGAGAGCGTCGAGCGTCTCGAGCGCATCTCCGAGCACCTCACCGAGGAGATCGGACAGTCGCTGACCGACGATCCCGCCGTGCGCGAGTACGTCGATGACCGGATCGACTACCGGTTGTCCCGCACTCGAGGCCTCCGGCGGCCGGGCACGGGGGAGAAGCCGGCGCAGCCGCGCCCCCGCGGCGAACGGTAGGCGTCACAGCACGCGAGAACGGCCCGCGGATCCCTCAGGGGTCCGCGGGCCGTTCTCGTCGAGGCTGACGGTCAGCCATGGGATGTGCAACTCGCAGACCGTCGATGTCGCTTCGCGATCTTTTGAGGTGCCCGGGGAGAAGTGGACAAATTCTCCGAAAGGCCTGGTATACGGGTTCCGGTGTGAGTAACGTGGGGACTCGGAGTCGTCCCCGATCCCGGAGCGCAGCGCGGTTCACCAGCGGTGAGTGCCGACGAGGTCCACGGTGTCGAGGCGGACGCTCCCTTCCCGACGAAGGACGTGAGCCGTGACCGACAGCCCTGCACGCATTCGGCGCGAGCGCGCCGCGGAGATGGCCGCACGCGCGGTAGAACACAGTGGGATGCTCCTGCTCGTCAGCGGTGCGCCGGGCATGGGGAAGACGCATCTCCTGCGCGATCTCGGTGCTCGCCTGTCCGAGAGCAAGCGCGTCCACTACGTCGCCGCCGACGAGTTCGAGCAGACCATCCCATATGCGTTCGCGGAGCGACTCCTCAGCAGCGGAATCACCGAGGACTCGACGATCGCAGCCAGCGCCCAGACGCTCGAGGTTGCGAGAAGGCTGATCGACGGGCTGGTGGGCGCGCCGCGCGGGGAGGTGCGCACACTGCTCATCGACGACGCACAGTGGATCGACCACGACTCGGCCAAGGTGCTTCGCTTCGTGATTCCCCGAGTGGCGCGGCGCGGAGTCTTCCTCACGGTCGCCACACGGAGCATCGGTGAGCGGGAGACTCTCGGCGGATATCTGCAGGAGTACGCCGGGGCGAGCACTGTGCACCAGCATGTGCGGCTCGAGCCGCTCACTGCTGACGACATCCGGGCACTTGCGCTGGAACGATTCGGCGCAGGCATCTCCCAGCGCACCGCCCGAATGCTGCGCGAAGCCTCTGGAGGCTCCTTCCTCGGGATCGAGGCGCTGTTCACGGGGGTGACGCAGTCGGAGATCCGTGACCTGCACCTCACCTGGAACCTGCCGATCCGACGGGCGTCCCTCCCGGAGAGCCCCTTCCTCGCGGGTTTCGCGACGCTGTCGCCAGCCGGCCGACTCGCCGTCGAAGTGGCGAGCGTCGCCTCGCACGAAATCTCGCCGCGCGTGCTCACACTCGTCGGCGAGGAACTCGGCGAGCCGATCGACGCCGACGAGGCCATCGCAGCGGGCGCGCTCACCGAATCAGGCTTCGGCACAACCGTCGCCACGGCGCACGCGCTGGTCGCCAGCGCCGTACGCGATGTGATGAGCGCGGAGCGTGCCAGGCGCGTGAACAGGGCTCTCGCGGAGGTCACGGACGGGTACGCGTCGATCACGCACGCACTGCGCGGTTCGAACGAGTGGAGTCCGGACCTGGAGCGCAGGGTCGACGAGTACGTGCGCAGCACGCTCGCGCAGGGCCATCTCGACGCGACCTACGAGATCCTCAGAGCGAGCATCGCAATTGCGACCGGCGCCGCGCGTGAACGGCTGATCACCGATCTCGGGCTGCTGAATCTGCGGCACAAGACAGGGTTCGCCGTGCTCGACCTGTTCGACGACATCGCGGCGCTGCCGCCGAGCGCCGTGCGGGACTGCCTCGTGATCGTGCTGCTGATGTACCGCTTCGAGCAGGAGGCCGCGCAGGCGAAGCTGCAGGAGCTGCTGATGCGTCCAGCCGAAGACCCTGAGACCGCCACAGTCCAGGCCTTCCTCGGCTTTATCGCGATGATCATGGTGATGCGCAGCCCCGATCCTGCCATTCCGACTGAACTCGCCGCTCTCTGTCGAGGTCTGTGGGCGAACGCCCCGGAGGATCCGTCAGCGCTGTCCGATCAGCGCTTGGCATGGATGGTCGGGCCGCGTGCCTACGAGGCCGTGATGGACGGCTACGGCATCGTCGCGCTCCACCTCGACTATCGGAACTCGGAAGTCGAGCAGGTGCTCCCGACGCTGGTCGAGCGCGCGTTCGCACTGCCGGACACCGATCTGAAGATCGACGCCCTCGTGCCGCTCGCGGGCGCGGCCGTCGCGATCGGCGACGTACGTCTCGCGCACACGATCGCCGAGACGGGGGTCGGCATTCTCGAGAAGGTGACGACGCCGCCGTGGGCATCCGGCAGCATCCGGTTCATGCGGGCACACACACTCATGCTGCTCGGTCGAGTTCCGGAGGCCGCGACGATCACGGATCTCGCGCGTGAGCTCTCCTACGACTTCATCGATGTCGAGACCCGGATGACGTTCGCGGCGCTGCACGCGTGGATCCAGGTGGTGATGGGCCGCGATGGCGGTGCCGCTCCGCTCGAAGAGGCGAGGCGACTCGGCGAACTGGGCTGGGAAGTGTACGCCAGCGACATCGTCACGGTCGTGGAGTGCGAGGCGGCGCGCGCGGCGGGGGACGGCCACGGGGTGCTCGCGGCGACGTCGGAGGACCGCGTGAGCCGGTACCGCAATACGCAGCGAGGATTCCTCACCTACCGCGCGCACGCGCTGATCGACCTCGGTCGCACTGATGAGGCCGCAGAACTGGTCGACCGCCTCGCAGAACAGCGGGGCACGACGTGGCAGGAGACAACGGGAACGCTGGCTTGGCTGCAAGCGCGTCTGGCCGAGGCCCGGAGCGACGCGGATGTGGCCGACAGGCTGTATCGGGAGGCCGCCGAGCAGAGCGAGGAGCTCTCCCCGTTGGTGCTCGCCCTCACGCTGGCGGACCTGGGAGAGTTTCGGCACGCGCAGGGCGATCACGCCGCAGCGGAGGACGCCCTCCGTCGTGCCGTCGGCCTGCTGGAAGCCATCGAGGCGCACGCGTACCTGCCGTCGGCCTCGGATCGGCTGATGCGCGTGACGGATCGCGACCGCAGAGAGCGAGAACGGCTCATCGAGGCGCTCACGGCACGGGAGCGCGAGGTGGCACGTCATCTCATCGAGGGCAGCTCGAACGCTCAGATCGCCGAGACGCTGTTCATCTCGCAGGCGACGGCACGCTTCCACGTGTCCAACGTGCTGCGCAAACTCGGGCTCGCCAGGCGGGCCGAGGTCGCGAGCGTCCTCTCCGACGGGCTCTGATTCATCACGAGGCCGGCACCGCTGGGGGACGGCGCCGACCTCGTGATGCGCGTCAGCGGCGCTGTCGTGCGTCGCGGCGGAATCTGCTGAGCGCGAGGCCGAGGGGGATGAGCGCGGCTCCCACGATCGCGAGCCACAGTGCGGGTGCGCCGCCCGTGACGGCGAGCCCGTCGCCGTCGTCGGCGGCGGGCGTCTCGCCCGCGAGAGCGAGCGTCACATCGAATGCCGCGGACCGGGCTCCGACCTCCGAGGAGTTCCCCGAGGTCGCCTCCGCGGGGAAGTCGTAGCCGATCGTGATCGTTGCGATCTCGCCGCGCGCCAGTTCCAGCTCCTCGATCGTCGTCTCGTCGTCGGCGGCGAGATCGGCCAATGAGGCGCTGCCGTCCGGCCATTCGATCGTGACGTCGTCGTAGAACGTGTCAGGAGTGCCGCCGGCTGTCTCGAGCAGCTCCACGTCGGTGATGGTCGCTGTGAAGGTTCCCGCGCTCGGCCCGTCGTTGCGCACGGTGAGAGTGCGCTCCGCGCGGTCCCCGGGAACCGTGACCGGCATTCCGAGGAAGCTCTCGGTGGTCTGTGCGGCGAAGCTCTCGCCGTCCCACGACAGATCGATCGCCTCATCCGGCGCTGCCGCAGCGGGCGAGGCTGTCAGCGCGGCGAGCCCGACAGTGAAGGCGGTGCACACCATCACCCCTGCGGCGCGGCGCTTCGTGACTCGTGCATTCATGGCGTCACCTCTCCGGGACGGAAGGTCTGATAGCGGAACTCGATCTCGTGGTCGTCCTCGTCGGCGGCGTCGATCGCGGAGGTCACATCGGCGTTCCAGCTGTCGGAATCGGTCACCTCGGTCTGAGAGTCGTCTCTGGCGGTCACGGTTGCCGTGTTGTCGTACGCTCCTTCGCCTGGAAGCCCGTCCAGCGTCGCGACGACGCACCAGAACTCCGTCACGGGCGTTTCGGTGTCGGAGTAGTCAGCGCTCACCGGAGTCGACGAGAGATCGGCCGGTGTCGGCACGGCCGACGCGACGGTGCACGCGGCTTCGGACTCGACGGGGAAGACGGAGACGTCGGCCGCGCCGAAGACGCCGCTGTCCCAGTCAGGGAGGACGAGCTCGTAGCGCAGGCCCTTGTTGCCCTGGCTGATCGAATCGGTCTGCAGCGCGAGTGCGATCTCCTCATCGTCGACCAGCGTCTGCGCTTCGTCCGCGCCGACCGTGACGACGGCGGCTCCGCCCACTGCGGGCTGCGTCGAATCTGCGGGACCGGCGGCGAAGTACTCGTAGCCGCTGGAGATCTCTCCTGTGATGGTGACGGCGTCGTTCCACAGCGCGAGGGACGCGCCGCCGGCGCCGAGGGCGACGCCCGTGAGAACGGCCGTACCGATCACAGCGGTGTGCCGGACCGCACGGACGTGTCCGGATGAGTCAGGTCGAGCGGTCATTCGAATCCCCCTCCGGTGCGGATCTGTCTGAGTGCGACGGCGAACTCGCCGAGGTCAGCGGTCTGCACGGCGCTGTCTGGCCCGAAGCGGTCCTCGAGGCCGGTGAAGTCGAGTTCGATCAAGAGCGTGTACGCTTCGTCACCCGATGCGAGCTCGATCGCATCGAGCTCGTCTGTGTCCTGTCCGAGAGGCACGTCAGCGGAAACCGGTGCTCCGGCGTCGTCGAGCAGGGTGTACACGCCGGTGACGCCCGCTGGCAGATCCGGCTGCTCGGTCCACGCCACGTCGATCGCCGCACGCATGTTGTCGCCTTCCAGCGTCACCACCACGTCGTACTCGGCGGTGACGGTGTCGCCCTGGCGCACAAGGAACTCGCCGGGATCGATCACGTGCGGCGTCGCGGGGACGTCCACAGAGGTCTCGGTCCATGCAGCTCCCTCCTGCTCTGCGTCGAGGTCGCCTGCGGTGATCGTCGCGCCATCGAGACCGGATGATCCGTTCCAGAGCGCGAGGGTGCCTCCGCCCGCGGCGGCACCGATCGCCAGCCCGGCCGCGGCGAGGACGGGCAGTCGCCATCTGCTCAGTGTGCGCACGTCATTCTCCTTGTATGGGCGGCGTGCTCGCGGTGTGCGAGGACTGCCGCGTTCGTCGCCTCGTGATGACCGCTGATCCGGTCGCATAGATTCCGCAGCCGAGCAGGGCGATGCCGGCGAAGGCGAGCAGCCCCGAACGGTTCTCGCCGACGGCAGCGGCGAGGTGTCCGATGTAGGGGACGTCGTAGATGACTTCGCCCATCACCTGGCCGTCCACGATCGGGTCGTCGTCTGCGCCGTTCGCGTCGCCCCTGGTGATGTACTCGACGCCGCCTGGCAGCTCGCGGACGGCCACGACTCGGTGTGTGATCAGGGTGGGGTCGTCCGACACCGGCTGGTAGGTGACGACATCGCCGATCTCGTAGCGGTCTTGGGGGACGGAGACGACCATGTCGCCTGGCGAGTAGGTCGGTTCCATCGAACCGGTCAGCACCGTCAGCGCCGCACCGCCCATCAGACGCGGGACGACCGCGAGGGCGATCGCCAGCGCGAGCACTGCGAGCAGAGCCACGGTGAGGGCGCTGTTCGTCGCTGAGCGCCAGAACGACGGCGCACGGCGGGGCCGTACAACGGCGCTCGGTGCGTCGCGCACAGCCACGGCTTCAGCGCTCATACGTCCTCCGGAAGGTGTCGGCCGTGTGTGGGGCGGGGCGCCTGCGCCCCGCCCCACAGCGCGGATCAGTTGAATCCGTTGCCCGAGCGGACCTGCTCGAGCTGGACTCCGGCTTCTGCGAGAGCGGCCTGGGTCTGCACGAGGTCCTGGTCGCTGACGTTCTCGTCGAACGTGACGGTCACGGTGAGGACGAAGTCGGCGGTGCCGTCGGTCGTTGCGGGAACGGACGAAACCGTGCCGGGGTTGGAGTTGTCGGCAGAGACGAGCTCGACTTCGAGCCCGTCGGCCGTTCCCGAGCTGGTCGCGACCTCGTTGTCGGCGCCGTCGACGACGGCGTACTCGACGGTCAGGCCGTCGGCGAGATCGCCTGCGAGACCGCCGCCGGCGAGCGAAAGAGCGGCGAGCATGTTGTCGCCCTCGAGCCCCACGTCGAAGCCGAAGCTGCCGACGATGGTGTCACCGGGGATGATCTTGAACGAGGTCAGATCGATGTCGTGCGGGTTGTCGGTGCGGTCGTCCGACGCGTCGACCCATGCCGACTCGAGCACGGCGACGTCGAGGTTTCCGGAGGCGATCGTGCCGCCGTCGACGGTGGCGCTGTCGCTCCACAGTGCGTAGGTGGCGCCGCTGAGCAGCAGGGCGGCACCTGCGGCACCGGCGACGATTCCGGTGAGCTTCTTGTTCATGTCTGTCTCCTTGTGATGCGTGTGAAGGGGCGAGGGGTATCGGATTTCAACGGGGGTTCGGGAGTGAGAGGTCAGGGGAGCGCGGTGACAGGACCGGATGCGGTGCACACCGTCGACTCGTTCGGCTCCAGGTCGATGTCTTCGCATGCGGCCGTTCCGACGCGGTCGTCGACCACCTCGATGTCGTGCAGCGTGGTCTCGCCGGTGTTGGTCACCGTGTACGTCCAGGTGACCGTGGTGCCGCTGGTGACAGCGTCCCCGGCGGGGATCTCGGTTGCGTCATCGAGACCCTCGGCCGTCGGGGTGTCCCACGCGGACTTCACGATCGAGATGCCGGGTACGAGGCTCTGCACGTTGAGGAAGGTGCACGCGACGCGGTCGCCCGGCATCACGGATAACTGGTCGGGGTCGTCCGCGGCGCCGTCGTTCACGGTGCACGTCGCGCTGTCGAGCGACCAACCGTCCTGCAGCTGCCCGGCGGAGAGGACTTCGTCGAGCGACACATCGGCGGCCTCTGCGGGCGAGGGGGTTGCGAACTGCAGCGCCCATGTCACCGTTCCCGAGCCGTCGGTCGTCTGCTCGGAGTCGGGAGAGAGCACGCCGTTCGTCGTCTCGGCGGAGAACGTCCATCCGGCGCCGCCGTTGTCTGGGGTGTCTTCGCCGTAGGCGCGGGTGTTCTTGGTGACCTCGATCGTGGCCTGGCAGGTGGCCCCACGGGCGACGTCTTCGAGCAGACCGGCGAGCTCGCTCCACGACGACTGGAAGTAGTCGGCATCCTGTGCGGCGGTGCCCGATCCGTACGGAGTCTCACCGGCGACGGCGCGCAGATTCGCCGCGGATCCGCTCGTGCCGTCTCCGACGCCCACAGCGAGCACCCTGGTGCCCTGTGCCTTGAGCGCGTTGGCGGAGTAGACCGCGTTCTCAGTCTCGATGAAGCGGGAGTCCATGCCGTTGCCGCCGTCGCGGTACGCCGTGGCGACGCCGTCGGTGACGACGATGGCGAGGTCGTAGTCCGCCTGATCGGCGGCCGCCTGCCAGATCCCCTCGTCCCAGTTCGTTCCGCCGCCTGCCGTGTAGTCGTCGATCCGGTCCTTGATGGTGTCGGCGTTGCCTGTGCCATCGATCGACATGGAAGCGTAGTTGCGACCGCTGCTGCCGTTGTTGCGCGGTGCGTTGTCGGCGAACGTGTAGAGCGCCATGGACGAACCGGTGCCGACGAGAGCGTCGACCATGTCTTTCCCCGCCTGCCGCAGGTCGCCGAGCGCGCCGGCATCGCCGACGGATCCCGACAGATCGAGGATCAGAGCCGCGCTGACGCCTGCCTGGCAGGTCTGCGGAAGCTGCGGATTCGTGTGTGCGACCTGCCAGATCCCGCTGGAGGAGCGGTCGCCGTCCCACGACATGAAGTCGTCGCCCGACCGGTACGTCTCGCCCGCCTCGACGCCGGGGGTGCGGAACGCGTAGTCGAGCTCGCCGGAGTCCGTCGAGAGCGCGTCGTTGAGGTACCAGCCGTTGGGGGCATCGACGGCCGCGACCCAGAAGCGGCGGTCGTGGTTCTCCCCGCCCTCCTGCACGACGGTCTCCTCCCACTCGAGGCAGACGATGAACCAGCTCACGCACTCGCGCTCGACGATCTCGTCCTGAACGTCGGGCACGACGAAGGAGCAGTCGCCGTCGGAGTCGGAGACGCACTGCGACCATGACTCGCTTATGGGCGATCCCGCGCCGCCGTTGCCGCCGTCGAAGAGCTCGAGGGTGACACCCGCCAGATCCGACACCGTCGAGCCTGCGGTGCGCTCGCCGCCGACCGAGACGGTGATCACGGCGGACTCACTCGAGGGGGAGGGCACGGCGAACGGGGCGACAGCCTCATCCGCGCTTCCATCGGTGCTGTCCGTCGCCTCAGGCGACGGCGCAGGGGCGTCGTCGGCCTCTTCGTCTGCGGAGGCTTCATCCGACGGTGCGTCAGCATCTGTGTCGGGGGACGGGTTCTGCGCGTCGTCGACGGCGCCGTCAGGCTTCGAAGCGCCGCCGTCATCCGTCGCGCTCTCGTCACCTGCTCCATCGGTGCCGTTCGGCGCGCTGTCGCCGTCGGCACCGTCGGTGTCGTTCTGCGCGCTTTCGTCGTTCTGGCCGACCGCGTCGCCCTTGGCCGCCTGATCTCCGGCGTCGGCGTCATCCGGCGCGTTCTGCGCCTGGGCGGCGACGACCTGGTCCTCGGCGACCGCGGGGTCGTCGGCGATCGCCGCGGCAGTCGTCATCGTGGTTCCCACGAGCAGGGTGAGCACGGTCAGCAGCGCAGTGGGGCGCCATCCGGCGCGTCGAACGTCTCGCTCGTGAGCGCGTCGGTGGGCTTTCGTCACGCGTACTTCTCCTCTGTCGTGATGGGCCGTGCGGTGCGTCGTCGAGCGGGGTTCCTCGTGGCGCTGGCGGCCAGCCCGCAGCGAATGCGGGCACCTGATCAACATATGAACGCCCGTTCCGCCGGTGAACTGGCCGGTAGGCCAGGATGTCGGCCAGGTGAGGCGTTGGGAAGGCGACCAGGTGCCGGGATTCCGGCGGCTCGGATGTCGCTCGGTGATGCTGGATAGGCTCGACGCATGAACGACAACGTGCTGACTGACCCGTTCGCGGCCGAGTGCTCGCCGAGAGAGATCCCGCTGTCGTACCCGGGGCATCGTCCGAAGCACTCGACGGTGATCACGTCTGACGCGCTGTGGCCCATCCTCGACCGGAACGGGCAGGACCTGGCATGGTCGTGCGACCACGTGCAACGACTGCCGATGTGCCGGGTGGCGCTCGAAGGAGAGGAAGCGGTGAGTCTCGGGCTCGCGCGAACAGTCCATCCGTACCTGTCCTCTGTGCTCGAAGAGTCACAGGGCGTGAGCCCGAACGGACGAGTTCCCGTGCTGGCGATCGGCTCGAACGCCGCGCCGGCGCAGCTGCGGCACAAGTTCCGCACCTCCCTGTCGAACACGCCGCTGTTCGTGCCATCGATCCGAGCGCGAGTGTCGGGAATGCGGGCCGCGTTCTGTTCGTTCGTCTCGCCGTTGGGCTACGTTCCGGCGACGATGGTTCAGGATGAGCGCGCCGAGACGGAGATGGCGTTGCAGCTGCTCGACGAAGCGCAGCTCAGGCAGATCGATGCCAGCGAGAGCACAGCCTACAAACGTGTCTGGGTGGAGACACCGATCCTGCTCGAGACGGGCGAACTGCTTCCCGGCGCCTACGCATACGTCGCGCGGCACGGCTCTCTCGGTGACGGCACCGGGGCATGGATCATGGGCGTGCCGGGAGATGCTCTGCCGTCTGAGGTGAGCGAATCCCGGTGGTTCCCCGACCAGGAGAGTCTGCTCTCGCGGTTGTGCGCAGAGCCGACTCTCGCCGAGGCGCTCGGCGCGACGCCGCACGAGATCATCGCGAGCGGCGTCGACATGGAGACCTCTTTCGACGCGCTCCGGTCGGCGGGCCTCGTCCGAGAGGACAACCCGCTGTTCGAACTGCCGGATGAGATCGGCGCTCGCCCTCGCCGCTACGGAGCTCTTTTCTCGTCCGGTGTCGCTGAACCAACGGAAGACGGCGTCATCGCGACGGCCGGGCCCTCGATCGACTACCTGGAACGTCGGGGACGGTCAGTCGTGCGTCTGGGAGCCGAGGTCGACCGCCTGCTCGACCGTCCCCAGAACGTGGAGCTCGTCTCCGCCGAACTCGTGGGCCGCGTCGGCGAGAGCGCCCCGCGGGTGGTCGCGACGGTGCTCCGAGGCCGAGACTCCGGACACCAGTCGCCTGATGCTCACGCGATCGAGGTCGACAACGTGCTGCGCATGGGCATCGGAGCCGAGACCGGAGAGCGCGTTCTGGTGCGCGCGGCCGGCGTCCGCAGAGCGCGTTGGCCGGATGCGATCCTCGGGCCGCCCAATTCTCTGACGATGCGTGTCACTCTGGCGGATCCGGCCACGACCGAGCGCGACGTCTGTCTGATGAGCGCACTGTCGCTGCAGCTCCTCGGCATCTCGAGCGGAGACTACGTCGTGCTGGAGGGCGCGGTGAGCTCCTCGGGCCGCGTGCCGACCGTCGCGGTGAAGGCCTTCGAAGTCCCGGATGACATCCGGCTCGAACGACAGCGTGTGTCGAGCGGAACATGGGGCGCCCGGTTTCCCGGCGTGAGGGAGACGCTCGGCATCGCTCCGGACATCCCGCTCGTGTTCGCGGACGCATCGACCAGGGCACGGCTCGGCATCGGACGGCAGGAGCTCGGCACTCTGCGCGCCCGTCCCGCGCGCCTGCAGCAGTTCGGCGCCGAACTCCGCGAGACGCTCATCCTGCTTGCGGTCGCGCTGGTCGGACTGCTCACCGTCGTGCCGAGCGCTGTGATCGCCTTCGTCTTCTTCGGCGCGCTCGTCGTCGGGACCTTCGGGCTCACACTGCTCAAACTGCGCCGAAGGCTCTCGCATCCGAGAGCCAGGGGATAGGCGGGCTCTGATGCACGATCCCCACCAGGTGTGACGAGGGAGGCCTGCAACATCCCATACCGCAGGCCTCCCTCGTCGGCGATTCGCCTATGCCGTGCGGTGCTGCTGGTAGTAGGCGAGCAGGGCCTGTGTCGAGGCGTCCTGTGCCTCCAGAGCGGTGCGGTCGCCCTCGATTGCCGGAGCGATCTGCAGGGCGAGCTGCTTGCCCAGTTCGACGCCCCACTGGTCGAAGGAGTTGATGCCCCAGATCACGCCCTGCGTGAAGGTGATGTGCTCGTACAGCGCGATGAGCTGGCCGAGCACGGACGGGGTGAGTGCCGGTGCGAAGATCGACGTCGTCGGTCGGTTGCCCTCGAAGGTGCGGGCGGCGACCAGCGGGCCTGTCGTGCCTTCCGCCTCGACCTCGGCGGACGTCTTGCCGAACGCGAGTGCCTTGGTCTGTGCGAGGAAGTTCGCCAGGAACAAGCCGTGCACGTCGCGCTCGCCGTCCTTCAACGCGTGCGCGGGATTCACGAACGCGATGAAATCGGCGGGGATCAGGCGGGTGCCCTGGTGGATGAGCTGGTAGAAGGCGTGCTGCCCGTTCGTGCCGGGCTCGCCCCAGAACACCTCGCCGGTGTCTGTGGTGACGGGGGTGCCGTCCCAGCGCACCGACTTGCCGTTCGACTCCATCGTGAGCTGCTGCAGATAGGCGGCGAAGCGGCTCAGCTGCTGGGCGTAGGGCAGGACGGCGTGCGACTGCGAACCGAGGAAGTTCGTGTACCAGACGTTGAGCAGGCCCATCAGAACGGGAACGTTCTTCTCCAGCGGCGTGGTGCGCACGTGCTCGTCGACGGCGTGGAACCCGGCGAGCAGCTCGCGGAAGGCCGGGGGCCCGAACACGATCGCCAGCGACGTGCCGATCGATGAATCGACCGAGTACCGTCCGCCGACCCAGTCCCAGAACCCGAACGCGTTGTCCGTGTCGATGCCGAACTCGGCGACCTTGTCGAGGGCGGTCGACACGGCGATGAAGTGGCGCGCGACGGCCTCGTCCTTCGCCTCGTCGTCACCGTCGATCACGCCTCGTTCTGCGAGCTGCGTCCACAGCCAGTCGCGCGCGAGCCGGGCGTTGGTCAGTGTCTCGAGCGTTGTGAAGGTCTTCGACGCGACGATGAACAGCGTCGTCTCGGGGTCGAGGTCGGAGATCTTCTGTGCGAGGTCTGTGGGGTCGATGTTCGACACGAAGCGCGCCTCGATGCCCGCGTCCGCGTAGGGACGCAGCGCCTCGTAGACCATCACGGGGCCGAGGTCGCTGCCGCCGATGCCGATGTTGACGACGTGCGTGACGCGCTTGCCTGTCACGCCGACCCACTCGCCGCTGCGCACGCGGTCGGCGAAGGCGGAGACCTTCGCGAGGACCTCCTGCACGTCGGCGTCGATGTTCTGGCCGTCGACGACGAGGGAGCCGCCAGCGGGGCGGCGCAGCGCGGTATGCAGCACCGCACGGTCCTCGGTGGTGTTGATGTGCTCGCCCGCGAGCATCGCCGAGTAGCGCTCGGCGACGCCCGCCTCGTCTGCCAGCTTCACGAGCGACGCGAGGATCTCGTCGGTGACGAGGTTCTTCGACAGGTCGACGTGCAGGTCGGCGAGGTCGAGGCTGAGCCGATCGGCGCGCTCGGCGTCCTGCGCGAACCAGCCGCGCAGATCGGGGGTGAGGGCGTCGCGGTGAGCGGAGAGCTCCGCCCAAGCGGTGGTGGTCGTGGGATCGACGGGAGCAGTCATGACTCAAACCTACCGAGCACAGTGCCCCGCGGCCGCCGATTTCGTCGCGTGCCGCTTCTCTCACGGCGCAGCGATGCGTGTCGTGAGGCCGGGGTCGCCTACGCTGGTGAGATCGGTTATCACGAATGGGGGTCCGGATGAGCGTGCCGGTCATCGCCCTGACGGGGCCGCTGGGAGCGGGCAAGACGACGGTTCTGAACCATCTGCTCGCCGCTCCCGGTGCTCGCGTCGGTGTCGTCATCAACGACTTCGGCGCGATCAACGTCGATGCCGGGCTTGTGGTCGGCCAGGTCGACGAGGCCGCGTCGATTGCGGGCGGCTGCGTGTGCTGCATGCCGGATGCCGGCGGCCTCGACGAAGCGCTCGACACTCTCACCGATCCGAGGCTGCGTCTCGATGCGGTCATCGTGGAGGCCAGCGGTGTGGCGGAACCCGTGGCGCTCGCCAGGCTCATCCGGTTCAGCGGCGCGGATCGCGCTCGTCTCGGGGGAGCGGTCGAGGTCATCGATGCCGTCGAACACGAGCGATCGGTCCAGGCGGGGCTCGTCGCGCCAGCGCGCTACGCCGCAGCCACCCTCGCTGTCGTGAACAAGCTCGACCTGGTGCCGGATGCCGAGCGTGCGGCGCGAGAAGTCGCGCTCGGCGCGATGATCCGCGAGCACAATCCCGCGGTCGAGGTGGTGCCGGCCGAGCGCGGAGCGATCGACCCAGCGCTCGTGTTCGACGTCGCAGGTGAGGACGACCCGCTGGACCAGCTGCCGATCTCGCAGCTGCTGCGGGAGGAGCTCGCGACCGAGCCCGCGCACACGCACGCCGACTCGGCCGGCGGCGTCGCGGACGGACCCGTCGACCCCGGTGCGCTGATCGATCTGCTCGAGAACCCGCCGGCAGGGGCATACCGGATCAAAGGCACCGTGCCGGTGCGCACCGGCCGCGGCCAGCGGATCTACACGGTGCACCGCGTCGGACGTTCCGTGCACGTCGAGAAGGCGCCGGCCGGACGAGCGGCCGACGGCCTCGTGGCGATCGGCCTGCATCTCGACGCCGCAGCGCACGTCCGGATCGTCGAGGCGCTTCGGCCTGCCGCGGCGCCGTCGTCGGAGGGGATGCGTCGTCTCGAGCGCTATCAGCGACTGAGCAGGTAGGCGAGGACTGTCAGCGAACCCGCGTGCGGATCCGGCGCCCGTCCCATCCGGAGCGCGTACCGTCGAAGTATGCAGTCGAATGAAGCAGAACTGGGCGATGCGTTCAAGACCGTGTTCCGCACGCACCCGGCGGCCGTCACGATCGTCACGGCGAGCACCCCATCCGGCCCCGTGGGGCTCACGGCGTCGAGCGTGAGCTCGGTGGCCGCCGTGCCCCCTGCCGTGTCGTTCTCCGTCACCCGGGCCACCGGAACGGCCGGCGCGATCCTGGAAGCGGACAACCTCTCGATCCACTTCCTCACCGACGAGCACGTCGACACCGCGCTGGCATTCGCCGTCTCGGGCAGGGAGCGCTTCACAGCCGAGCAGGGCTGGACCTTCGACGAACACGGCAATGCGACGCTCGCGGGCGCCCGCGCAACGCTGCGCGGACGGATCCGCGACAGCATCAGGGTGTCGGACTCGTCGCTGGTGATCGCCGACATCGTCGAGGTGTGCCCCGCGGAGATCGGCGCACCGCTCCTGTACGAGAACCGCACCTTCTTCCGCTTCGACCCGAACGGTGCGGCGCTCTGAGGCGTGTTCAGGAACGTCATAGCGAAAAGATCCGCAACACCGGGTGACAGGGTGCGCGGGCCTCGATAACGTGGAAGCGTCGCGCGGCGATCCGAGTGGTCTCGGTCAGCGGTTCATACCGACTGAGCAGCGGGTTCGACTCCCGTCGCCGCGTCTGTTTCGCCGCGGTCGCCCGGCGAGTCGGAGGTGGGCCGCTCCGGGCATCCGGAGTGGCCCACGCCGGGTCCGTGAGCGTGTCGCCCGTATCCTTCATCCGGGTGGAATCGGTGTCCTTCGACCGGATGGAAGAAGTGGGAACACAGCGCGGGCGCGCGTGGTTGCATGACCCAGACGGCCACGACAGAGGGCCGCGATTCGGAGGAAACATGACGCGACTGGCCGTTATCGGAGGCACCGGGTACGCCGGTGGGCACATCATCGAGCAGGCGAAGGCGAAGGGCATCGACGTCGTCTCGTACTCGCGCACGCGGCCGGAGACGCCCATCGACGGCGTCGAGTACCGCACGGGTGACTTCACAGACGAGAAGGTGGCGTCGGAGATCGTGGCGGATGCCGATGTGGTGGTCGTCACGGCCGCTCCGCGCGGCGACATGCTCGGCCGTGTCGAGACGGGCACCGCGCAGCTGGCCGACCTGGCCGCGGCGTCGGGCACTCGCCTCTTCGTCGTCGGAGGAGCGGGATCGCTGCGGGCCTACGAGGGCGGGCCGCTGGTGTTCGACACCGAAGGCTTCCCCGAGCCGGTGCAGCCCGAGGCGCGCGAGGCCGCCCGCATGCTCGACGCACTGCGAGAGCGCGGTGACGACCTCGACTGGTGCTACATCAGCCCGGCCGCCGGCTTCGGTTCGTTCGCTCCAGGCGAGGCACGCGGCACGTATCGCACGGGCGGCGATGTGCTCGTCACCGACGAGGCGGGTGAGTCCTTCATCTCCGGTGCGGACTTCGGCCTCGCCATCGCCGACGAGGTGGCGACCCCCGCGCACCGCGGCACCCGCTTCACCGTCGCGTACTGATCTCGGGCGCTGCGATGCTCGTGAAACCGTTGCGCTCGCAGCGGCACCGGGCTTCGCAGCGCACCTGGGCGCGGGAAGTGCGAGCATGGGGGAGTGACGACAGCGAACGCTTCAGCCAATCTCACCCGTGACGAGACTGCGGCGCGCGCCGCAGCCTTCACCGTCTCCGCAGAGCATGTCGCGCTCGACGTGACCAGAGCGCGGGACGGGGGCACAGCGGGCTTCGGCGTGGTCGCAGTGCTCGAGATCGAGGCGACGGCACCGGAGACCTGGGTCGATTTCATCGGCGAGAGCGTCGACTCGGTGTCGGTGAACGGTGCGGCCCGCGATGTGGAGTGGGACGGCGCACGCATCCGCGTGACCGGCCTCGAAGATGGACGCAACCTCATCCGGATCTCCGCCACGGGCGCGTACAGCCGCTCGGGCGAGGGCCTTCACCGCTTCGTCGACCCCGCCGACGGCGAGACATACCTGTACACGCAGTACGAGCCGGCGGATGCGCGGCGCGTGACGCCGTGCTTCGAGCAGCCGGACATGAAGGCGCGCTGGAGCTTCGAGGTGAGCGCGCCGACCGGATGGATCGTGCTGAACAACGCCCCGGTCGTCGGTGTCGCGGAGCGCGAGAATGCGCAGACCGTGCGCTTCGCCGAGACGCTGCCGATTCCCAGCTACATCACGGCGGTCGCCGCCGGACCGTACCATCGCGAGACGGGGGAGTGGACGCGCGGCGATCAGCGTGTGCAGCTCGGTGTGCTGTGCCGGGCGTCGCTGTCGGAGCATCTCGACGCGGAGAACATCCTCGAGGTGACCAGGCAGGGGCTCGACTTCTACGACGACGCGTTCGCGTACCCGTATCCGTGGGGCAAGTACGACCAGATCTTCGTTCCGGAGTACAACCTCGGCGCGATGGAGAATCCGGGGCTGGTCACCTTCACCGAGGATTACGTGTTCCGGGGTGCGGCGACCAGAGCGCAGCACGAGGGACGTGCGAACACGATCCTGCACGAGATGGCGCACATGTGGTTCGGGGACCTCGCCACCATGCGCTGGTGGGACGACCTGTGGCTGAAGGAATCCTTCGCCGACTACATGGGCTCGCACGCGTCGGCGGCAGCCACGCAGTACACCGACGCGTGGGTGTCGTTCGCCAACCGCCGCAAGGCGTGGGCGTACCAGGCGGATCAGCTGCCCACGACGCATCCGGTCGTCGCCGACATCCCCGACCTCGAGGCGGCCAAGCTCAACTTCGACGGCATCACCTACGCCAAGGGCGCTTCCGTGCTCAAGCAGCTCGTCGCGTTCGTCGGCGAGGAGGCGTTCTTCGAGGCGTCGCGTCGCTACTTCGCCTCGCACGCCTTCGGCAGCACGACGCTGGAGGATCTGCTGGCACCGCTGGCGGATGCGTCTGGCCGCGATGTGCGGGCCTGGGCGGCCTCGTGGCTGTCCACGAGCGGGATGTCCACCGTCGCAATCGACCGTGACGGCGACGACGTCGCCATCACGCAGACGGATCCGCGCCCGCACCGGATCGCCGTCGGCGTGTACCGGATCACCGACGGCAGGCTGCACCGCACGTCGCGCATCGATCTGGACATCGCTGATGAGCGCACGTCGCTGGCAGGTCCCGCTGCTGAGGCGGTGAGGCGGGCCGATCTCGTGCTCGTGAACGAGGGAGACCTCACCTACGCCAAGGCCCGCCTTGATGCGCGCTCGATCGAGGCGGCATCCGAGGTGCTGTCCACGCTCCGAGACGACCTGGCGCGAGGGCTCGTCTGGTCGTCGCTGTGGAACGCCGTGCGAGACGGCGAACTCGCCGTCGCCCGCTACCTCGACATCGTCCGCCGCCACGCCGGGGGAGAGGCGCACGTGGGGCTGCTCTCCCAGACGCTCGACAATGCGGCGTTCGCCGTGGGCCACTACGTGCCGGATGTCTCCAGCGGAAATGAGAAGCGCGCATGGCTGGAGGCGACGTGGCACGGCATGCACGCGGCGGACGCGGGAAGCGACGCGCAGCTGGCGTGGGCGCGCGCCGTCGCAGGTGCCGCGGCGCACGACGACCACCTGGCGGACGACATCCGGGGCCTGCTCGAAGGGCACGGTGTGCCGGAGGGGCTCCCGCTCGACCCCGACCTGCGCTGGAGCCTGCTGGCCGCGCTCGCCGCAGCCGGCCGCGCGACTGACGAGGACGCCGATGCGGAACTCGCCCGCGATGACACGATGTCGGGCCGCACGGCGTGGGTGCGCGTGCGCGCTTCGACACCGGACGCGGGTGTGCGCGAGCGCGCCTGGCGTGCGGCGTGGGAGGACGAGACGCTGACGAACGACCACCTCTCCGCGACGATCTCGGGCGTGCGCGCCGGGGGAAGGCGCGACCTCATCGAACGCTTCGACACCGACTACTTCGCCAGGCTGCGCGACGTGTGGGCGACGCGCAGCATCGAGATCGCCAGGCGCCTCGTGCGCGACCTGTTCCCGCAGCGCGACGACCTCGCGCTCGCCGATGCGTGGCTCGAGGAGAACGCGGACGCCCCCGGTTCGCTGCGCCGGCTCGTGATCGAGCAGCGCGACCACCTGCGCCGCGATCTGGATGTGCGCGCGGCGAACGCGTAATCAGCGAACGTCGCAGAGCGCTGACGAAGCGCCGCAGCGGTGCGCACGACCGTTCGCGCCCTGGGCTGGCCGCACGCGCGGCGCTGCCCGCTGGCTCCGAGGCTGTGACCAGGGAAGCGATCTCGCGGGTGGACGCCGATCTGGCCGAACGGATCAGGCTCGTGCACCGGGACGGGTTCTCGCTGGTCCATGCGGCTGAGCTGTGCGGCGTCCCCGCCTCGACGGCCAGGGGCGCTATCAGCGGGAGGCGCTGGAACCGGTGACTGCTGATCGGCGCTGAGGTCGAATGTCGGAGGCCGATTTTAGAATGAAGCATGGAACTTTTCACCGACATCGACGAGCAGGTGGCGCGGCTGCGCGGCCTGCTCGGCGGCGGTGCTGAAGGAGCAGACGATGTCGTGTCGGTGATGCGGGCGCTCGACGATAAGGGTCTCGCGGAGGTCATGGAGACGGCCGCGAAGCTCTCGCGCTCCGTCGACCGCATCGGCGTGGTCGGCGCGGGTGTTGTGGCCGAGCGGTCGACGCGCGAGGCGGGGCATGACGGGTTCGCGCAGAAGCGTGGGCACCGCAAGGCGACGGACTTCATCCAGGGCGTCACCGGCGGGTCGAAGGGCGACGCCTATCAGCGCATTCGCGTCGGCACGTCGATTCTCGGCGGGTTTCTGTCGGCGTCGGGGCGCCAGAGCGGGGCCGGTGACGAGGAGTCGGGCGGCGCTGCGAGCGGTGAGGTGCAGCCAGACTTCGGTGATCAGATGGGGGACGACGGCAGCCCGGATGGCAGCGACGCGTCGCGTGCACCGACGACGCCGCCGTCGTGGCATACGCCGCTCGATTACGCGCTCGTGCGCGGTGGGCTCTCGCAGGCGCAGTACGACGCGATCTTCCGAGGGCTCGGGGAGCCTCCGGCGGGGCCCGCCGCGGGCACGATGTCGGATGGCATGCCGCTCGACCCGGCCGTTGGCGCACGCATCGAGGGGGAGTTCCGCGAGGCGTGGCGTCTCGCGGCGGAGCAGCTCGTCGACGAGGCTGCGCACCGTTCCGTGGAAGAGCTGCGCACCGCCGCGCGCACGATCCGCGATCGCCTCGACCCCGACGGCGCCGACAGGCGATACTTCGAGCGGTATGAGGCGCGCTCCTACCGGATGTGGGTCGACGCCGATGGCCGTTCGCACGGATCATTCGTCTTCGATGACGAGGGCGCCGCGTTCGTGCGGAGCGTGCTCGACAGTGCCCTGCGCCCACGACTGGGCGGGCCCCGCTTCGTCGATGCCGCCGAGAAGGAAGCGGCGCAGCGGCTCGTCGACGATCCGCGCACCTTCGAGCAGCTCTCCTACGATCTTCTGTTCGACGTGATCCGGTCGGGAACGCTGGCCGATGCGAAGGCCGTGCACGGCACGAAGCAGGCGGGCGTGCGACTGGTGCGGGTCGTCGATTCGTCGGGTGATACCGACGGCGCTGCGCACACTGAGGATCGGCTGACGCGCGTGCCCGCACCGGTCGCCGACCAGCATGCCTGCGACACCGGCACGGTGCCGGTGTCAGCGACACGAGCGGGCGACCCGCTCAACGTGGGCCGAGAGCACCGGCTGTTCACACCCGCGCAGCGCATCGCCCTCGCCGTCCGCGACGGCGGCTGCCGCTGGCGCGGCTGCGACCGGCCCGCGTCCTACTGCGAAGCGCACCACATCGACCACTTCGCCGAGGGCGGCCGCACGGACGTCGACCGAGGCATCCTGCTGTGCCGCTTCCATCACATGCGGCTGCACACCGGCGGTTATCGCATCACCCGCACCGGCAAGCGCGACTTCGTCCTGCACGATCCCGGCGGAGAGACAAAAGACCTCCCTCCGCGGCTGGCGCTGGAGTATGCCTTCCACGGCATAGACCCGCCGCCGAAGAGATTCCGGCCCGCTGCGTGACCCAGGCGGGACGCTGCGCGAGACGATTCGCAACCGATGGAACTGACTGCTGTCGGCGACGATGCACCGGCGAGCCAACACGGACGTGTCCGGCGCCAGCGTGTCGCCGCGGTCCTGCCGACGCCGAGGCATCTGACGTCGCCCTCGATCGCTACGGGACTGTGCATCTCGACCGCATCGCACTGGCACCGCGATGGACTCTGCGCACATCAGCGGCCGGGTCTGTGGTGGTTGAGCTCATTGCGCGTGAGGAACCACGGATACGTCCTCTTGTCGCAGTTGGAGGGATCGGCTCGAAGGAGATCAGATGAGACGCGGGCCGTCGCCGCAGACGACGGCCCGCGTCTCATGGGCTACGCGACTTCGCGGCGCGCGGTGCGCACGAGCCCGAACCCGAGCGGGACGAGGCACCAGACGGTGACGACCGTCGCCAGCTGTCCCCATTCCGCATTGCTGCTGAGGGAACCGGTGAGCAGCGGCAGGGTCGCGCTCGAGAGGTCCACCCACGGAACCACGTCCGCGAGCGCGGGGATCAATGCGAGCACGCCCACAGCCAGCGGCAGCACGATGAACGCGACGATGGCGAGCGGAGTGCTGAGCAGCAGGAGTCCGAAGCCCACGCCCATCGCCACATAGATCACCATCGCGGCTGCCTGGCCGAGAACGAAGCCGGCATCCACGGTCCAGGATCCGTTGCCGTCGAACGCTGTGATCCCGATGAGGTTTGCGATCGCGGCCGCCCCGAAGGTCGCCGCCACGACCACGAAGCCGAGCAGCAGAGACGAGACGAGCTTCGCGGCGTTCACAAGCGTTCGCCGAGGCTCGAGCGCGAACGTCGACAGTCCTGTGCGCTGCGTCCACTCACTCGTGGCGGCGAGCACGCCGATGAACGGCAGGAGCAGACCCCATCCGCCCGATGAGAAGTCGAGGAACGCCCGCCACGTGAGCCCTTCGGATTCGAATATCCACAGCGGCAGGACGGCGGCGCCGATCGTGATCACGGCGATGGCGATCAGGATCCACAGGCCCGCGCGTGTGTCGAGCTGCTTGCGCAGTTCGACGCGCACGTGGCGGACGAACGGAACCCTGCTGCCTTCCAATACCGGAGTCATGCTGCTGCTCCCTCTCGATCCTGGTGTGCGGTGGCGCCGAAGAACAGATCCTCCAGGGAACCGTCGGCGGTGAGGGAAGTCTTCGTCCCCTCGGCGAGCACGCGACCGCCGCCCATGATGACGATGTCATCTGCGATCTGGTCGATCTCGGCGAGCTGGTGCGACGAGAGCAGAACGGTGCCGCCCTCGTTCGCGAACTCGCGCAGCAGATCGCGCATCCAGCGGATCCCCGACGGATCCAGACCGTTCGCGGGCTCGTCGAGGATCAGCACCGACGGATCAGCGAGCAGCGCCTGTGCGATTCCGAGCCGCTGCCGCATGCCGAGCGAGTAACCGCCGGTGCGGCGGCCGGCTTCCTTCTTCGTCAGCCCGACGCGCGAGAGCGCACGGTCGACCGCCTCCGGCCCGAGCCCCATCGTCATCGCCGCGAGAGTGAGCGTCTCACGTCCCGTGCGCCCCTTGTGAACGGCGGACGCATCGAGCAGTACGCCCACGTGGCGGCCAGGGTTCGGCACGTCGGTGAACGGTACGCCCAGAATTCGCGCCTCGCCCGAGTCAGGGCGCGCGAACCCGACGAGCATCCGCATCGTCGTCGACTTTCCGGCACCGTTCGGTCCGAGGAAGCCCGTGACGCGGTAGGGCTTCGCCGTGAACGACACGCTGTCCACGGCGATGGTCGATCCGTACTTCTTGGTCAGTTCCTTCGCTTCGATCATGCCTCCACACTCCCGCGCAGGGGCAGGGCCGCACATCGCACCGGCGGCTGTTTCGACTCCACCCTTCGGCGGATCCCGTCGAGCCGCGCGGGGGAGGGCACGGGGCTCTGGCATCAGTAGGGTCGAATGGTGACGACAGCACACCCGCGGATCGAGTACGCGACCGGCGCGCGCCTGCGCGCATGGTCGCGCGTGTGGCGGTACCTGGTGGTCATCACATCAGGGATCCTCGCGTGGATCCTGTTCTACGGCTACGTCGCTCTGGAAGTCGAGGCGGGGCGGGCTTCCGGATCCGCGTTCTTCGGCCTGGCGATGGTCGACGCGGCGGTGTTCGTGATCGCTACGTGCCTCCTCCCTCTGCGCCGTCGCGCGCCCGCGACGATCGCGATCGTGACGTCGCTCATGGGAGCGGTGTCGACGATGACTCAGGCGGGGCCGGCGCAGCTCGCGGCCGTCTCCAATGCAACACACCGGCGCTGGCTGCCGATCGTCGCGAACGGCGTTGCGATGACAAGCGGCGTGTGGGCTTATGAGCAGCTGATTCCTGGCGAACTCATCGGACGGCTCGAGTGGTGGATCCTGATCCCGGTGCTCGCCGTCTCCTTCCTCGTTCCGGCGAGCTTCGGTCTCTACATCGGTGCCCGCCGTGCGCTGCTGTCGTCCCTGCACGACCGTGCGATCGAGGCTGAACGTGAGGGAGAACTGCAGGTGCAGGCGGCCCAGGCGGGTGAGCGCACGCGCATCGCCCGCGAGATGCACGACCTGCTTGCGCATCGGATCTCGCTGGTCGCGATGCACGCCGGGGCGCTGACATACCGCGAGGACCTCACACGCGAGGAGACGCACCGCACGGCAGCGCTCGTGCAGGACAACGCTCGGCGAGCCATGGCAGAACTGCGGCAGGTGCTCGGGGTGCTGAAAGCGTCGGACGGGAGGATCGAGCCGCCGCAGCCGACGCTCGCCGCACTGCCAGCGCTGTTCGTGGACGCGCGTGCGGCCGGAGCGGTGATCGATGTCGAAGGGTCGCTTCTGACGGACGTGCCGGTTGCGGTCGGACGAGCGGTTG
The DNA here is from genome assembly GCF_900163665.1 of Frigoribacterium sp. JB110. GTDB lineage: Bacteria > Actinomycetota > Actinomycetes > Actinomycetales > Microbacteriaceae > Microbacterium. The sequence continues at coordinate 530,297 of NZ_FUIA01000019.1, read as the reverse complement.
CGGCTCGCGGCGATGCCGACAGTGCGAGCCTCACGGCGAGCGCATCCGGATCGGGTGACGCGTCACCTGTTCGCTCCGCTCCGCATGACCCAGCGCAGCCGCCGGAGCTCGTCTCACGCACCGCGTTCCGCGTCGTGCAGGAGGCGATGACGAACGCACGCAAGCACGCGCCCGGTGCATCGATCCGAGTGCGCCTCGACGGGCATCCGGGTGGACTGCTCGCGATCGAGGTGACGAACGGTTCCCCGGGCCCCGCCGCGCACGCTGTGGTCGGGGAGGGCACGGGCATGGGGCTCGCGGGCCTCCGCGAGCGGGTCGACCTTGCAGGAGGGACGATCGACTACGGTCCGAACGGAAAGAACGGATTCGCTGTGCGCGCATGGTTGCCTTGGGAGGACAACCCGGATGAGTGAGACGATCAGAATCGTGCTCGTCGATGACGACCCGCTGGTGCGGGCAGGACTGACGATGATTCTCGGCGGCGGCTCAGGCATCGACGTCGTCGCGGAGGCTGCGAACGGGCGCGAGGGCGCTGACCTCATCGCACGCGAGCGACCGCACGTCGCGCTGATGGATATCCGGATGCCGGTGATGGACGGCCTCGCCGCGGTGCGGGAGATCGCGGCGAGTGGGTCCGCGACGCGCGTGATCGTGCTGACGACATTCGACACGGACGACATGGTGCTGACCGCGCTGCGCGACGGCGCTGCCGGGTTCCTGCTCAAAGACACTCCGCCCGCCGATCTCATCGATGCCGTGCGACGCGTCGCGCGCGGCGAGCCGATGCTCTCCCCGAGCGTGACGAATCGGCTCATCGCTGCCGCGACGAGCACTCATGCGCCGTCCGCGGGCTCCCGTGAGGTCGTGGCGTCGCTGACCGAACGCGAACACGAGGTGGCGGCAGCCGTCGCACGTGGCCTGTCGAATGCTGAGATCGCTGCAGAACTCTTCATCGGCGTCGCCACAGTCAAGACCCACATCGGCCATCTGTTCACGAAGTTCGCCGCCGAGAACCGGGTGCAGCTCGCCCGTCGCGTCCACGACGCCGGGGTGCGGTAGCAAGCATCGATTCTCGCCAACGGGCGGGAGCTGAGTCCGCGCCGGCTCACTCGAACCGCATGCCCAGCACCAGCTCGTCCGGCCGCGACGCGAGCGTCTCGAAGCCCAGCCGCCGGTAGAAGCCGATCGCGTTCTCGTTCTCGGGAGCGACGCCGAGGTGCACGCCCGCGCAGCCGTGTCGTCGCAGGGCGCCGGTCAGCGCCTCGATGAGCGCGCGACCCATGCCGCCGCCGCGGCTGCGCTCCAGCAGGTTGATGTGCAGGTGCGCAGGGAACCGCGCGAGGAGCTCATCCGCTGCCGCCGGAGGTCGATGAAAGCGCCGGATCAGCCGGGTATCCGGGGTGTCCGCGCTCTCCATCTCGGGTGTCAGCGGATACTGCTCGCGCAGCACCGGCCACCAGTGCTGCTCCATCCACGTTTCGAAGGCGCGCGTGTCCGGTGCGCCGACCGCGTATCCGCCGACGCCGTGCTCGTCCACGGCGACCAAGGCGAACTCCGGCTCTCCCGCCAGGTACGCCCCAGCGTAGGCATGGCCCAGCAGATCGGGGTTCGCGTGGTCGTCGGTGGCGTCACCGCCGGCTGCGCCGGTCTGCAAGCAGACTCGGTACACCCCCGGCGCGTCGTGCGCGCTCGCGCGGCGGATGCGTCCCATGCGCCCAGGCTACGCGTGTGCTCAGCTCGGGCACGTCGCCGCGATCGCACGACCTGCGCCGTGACCATCAGTGCGGCTCGTCCGGTGTCGCCCGGAGCACGGCTCCCGCCTACGTGAGCAGCGCCGCCGCCTCACCCACGGTGTCGACCAGGTGCACGTGCGGCTCCATCGCCCGGCCGCGGGCGAGCGCGCGCAGCAACGGCCACGCGGGCAGAGTCTGCGTCCAGTACTCCCGACCGACGAGCACCATCGGGGCGATGGCGTCGTCCGTGGCGTAGTAGTTCTCGCAGGCATCCTGGAAGATCTCCTGCACGGTGCCAGCTGCACCGGGAAGGAACACGATGCCGGCGTCTGCGATCTCCAGCAGGATCGACTCGCGCAGGGCATTGCGGAAGTACTTGGCGATCGCGGTGGGGAAGGGGCTGGGCGGTTCGTGCCCGTAGTGCCAGGTCGGGATTCCGAGCGAATCGACCGGATCCGGGAGCGTCGCCACGATCTCAAGGGCCGGTTCGAGCCACGCATCGACCGACGGGTGGAAGGAAGGCACCCGCGCGAGCTCGCGAAGTGCGTCGTCCAGCGCGGATTCCGGATGGCGCGCAAGGCGCGCGCCGAGGTTGGCCGCCTCCATCGCGCCGGGCCCGCCGCCCGTGGCGACGGTGATCCCGCCGTCCCTCTGACCTGTTGCGAGCAGACGCCCGAGGCCGGCCGCTTCCGCGTAGCCGGCGTCTCCTCTGGCGAGCGAATGCCCGCCCATCACACCGGCGATCCGGCGTTCGGCAGTCCAGTCGGACAGCGCGCTGTCGATCGCCTCGTCGTGCAGCGCCCTGGCGAGCAGATCATCCGGTTCCCTGCGCCGGTTCTGCCACGAATAGGCGCGAGCATCGACCGAATCCTCGTAGTGGTGAGCGTCGAACAGCTCCGCTGCGGTGTAGAGGCTCTGCCGCCGGATGTCGACGGGTGTCGTCGACACATCTGGCAGCACGAGCGCGCCGCGCGCGGCGTGCAGGGCTGCGTCGTCCGGCGCGAAGACGCACCCGGCGAAAGTCGTGCGCGACGTGTCGCGCTCACGCAGTCGACCGGAGCGCTCCCGCAGGTCGACGCCGACGATGCGCCATCCGGTGAGCCTGGTCGATGTGTCGGCGAGACGTGCGTCGAGCTCCTCGACGGAGGTGACCGTCACGACGCGTCCGCGTGTGTGCTTCACGACCTCATCTTCGCATCGGAACGGCGTCTCAGACCGGTCGCCCTGGTCTCGGAAGCCGGGGAGCTGGTAAGGAGTAGGGTATTGGGCGGCCGGGCGCGGAGCGCGTCGCGACCCCTTCAGTCCCCACACCATCCGGGCGGCGGGCGATCCACAAGATCGGACGAATCATGACAAGCGCACAGGTGCCGCGCATCAGCGGCCGCGTCATCGGCATCTCCATCGCGGCGGCCCTCGGCGGCTTCCTCTTCGGCTACGACACCTCGGTGATCAACGGCGCCGTGGATGCCCTCTCCGCCGACTTCGCCCTCGGCGCAGGCCTGCAGGGATTCGCCGTGTCGATCGCGCTGCTCGGCTGCGCGCTTGGCGCATGGTTCGCAGGCAGCCTCGCCAACCGATTCGGGCGCGTCCCCGTCATGCTCGTGGCCGCCATCCTGTTCTTCATCTCGGCGATCGGTTCCGGCTTCGCCTTCGGCGTCGGCGATCTCATGGCCTGGCGCGCCGTCGGCGGGCTCGGGGTCGGGGCGGCCTCGGTCATCGCCCCCGCCTACATCGCGGAGGTGTCGCCTGCTCGAGTGCGCGGCCGGCTCGGCTCGCTTCAGCAGCTCGCCATCGTGAGCGGCATCTTCGCCGCGCTGCTGACCAACGCGATCCTCGTAGCCACCTCCGGCGGCGCGGCCGAGACGTTCTGGTTCGGCATCGAGACCTGGCGCTGGATGTTCATGGTCGAAGCGATCCCCGCCGTCGTGTACGGCGCGATGTCGCTGCGCCTGCCGGAGTCGCCGCGTTACCTCGTGCGCAAGGGCGACGTCGATCGCGCATCGCAGGTGCTCTACGACTTCAGCGGCGAGCCGGATGTGAACCTCAAGATCCAGCAGATCCGCGACTCGCTGCACGACGAGACGAAGGAATCGCTGCGCGATCTCGCCGGGCGCGCTTTCGGCCTGAAGCCGATCGTCTGGGTCGGCATCCTGCTGAGCGTGTTCCAGCAGTTCGTCGGAATCAACGTGATCTTCTACTACTCCACGACGCTGTGGCGCTCGGTCGGCTTCAGCGAGGACAGCGCCCTGCTCACCAGCGTGATCTCGTCGGTCACGAACATCGTCGTCACGATCGTCGCGATCCTGCTCGTCGACAAGGTCGGCCGCAAGGCGCTGCTCGTGGCCGGTTCGATCCTGATGACGATCGCACTGGGCACGATGGCCGTCGCGTTCTCCTTCGCGCAGCTCGTCACAGCGGACGACGGCTCCGTCTCCGCCAGCCTCGAGGCGCCGTGGTCCATCATCGCGCTCGTCGCCGCGAACCTGTTCGTCGTCGGATTCGGGGCCACATGGGGTCCGATCGTGTGGGTGCTGCTCGGTGAGATGTTCCCGAACCGCTTCCGCGCCAGCGCCCTCGCCGTCGCAGCGGCCGCCCAATGGCTCGCGAACTTCGCCATCTCGACCACGTTCCCGTGGCTCAGCGGCATCTCCCTCACTCTTGCGTACGGGGTGTACGCCGCATTCAGCGCTCTCTCGCTGGTGTTCGTCGTGTTCAAGGTGCGCGAGACGAAGGGCAGAGAACTGGAGTCGATGGAGGGGTAGCGAACGGAGCGCCGGAGGCGAGAAGTGCCGAGCCCGCGTCTGGCGGAGTTCTCGTCGGTCAGGGCGCGCTCGGTGCGTTCGTGCTCCTGTGCGGTGGATGTGATTGCCAGCGATATCGCAGGTCGGGCTGGTGTGTCGCAGGCGGGCGGCGGATCCCTGCCGCTTAGCCTGGGTACGCCATGATCCGGTTCGAAAACGTCACCAAGCGCTATCGCGGAACGGCGGCGCCCGCACTCGACGATGTCACCTTCGACGTCGATCGCGGCGAGTTCGTCTTCCTGGTCGGTCCCTCCGGGTCCGGCAAGTCGTCGTGCCTGCGGCTCATCCTTCGAGAGGACGTGCCCTCCCAGGGCAAGGTCCTCGCCCTGGGCCGCGACACCAAGACACTGTCGAACCGACGCACGCCGTTCTTCCGGCGTCACATCGGGTCCGTGTTCCAGGACTTCCGGCTGCTGCCGTCGAAGAACGTGTTCCAGAACGTCGCCTTCGCGCTGCAGGTGATCGGTGCATCTCGGGCCATGATTAAGCAGGCAGTGCCTGAGGCGCTGGATCGCGTCGGGCTGAAGGACATGGCCAAGCGCATGCCGCATGAGCTGTCGGGCGGTGAGCAGCAGCGCATCGCGATCGCCCGCGCACTGGTGAACCGTCCGCAGGTCCTGCTGGCGGACGAGCCGACCGGCAACCTCGACCCGAAGACGTCGGCCGACATCATGGACCTGCTCGCGCAGATCAACGACGGCGGAACGACCGTCATCATGGCGACGCACGAGGCCGCGATCGTCGACCGGATGCGTCGCCGCGTGATCGAGCTGGCGGACGGTCGACTGCTGCGCGACGAAGTATCGGGCGGCTACGGCGACAGCTCTGCCGTGCAGCGCATCCGTGCGAAGACGGAGAAGGGTGCATCCTCCACCGCCGCGCTCACCGAGGTGCTCGAGGCCCAGCGCGAGGTGTCGGGGCACCTGGAGACGGGCACGGTCACGCCGCTGGCGACCGACGCGGCTTCAGACGTCACGAGCGCCCAGAGCGCTGAGGTGCCGGATCCTCAGACACCGGATGAGGCGGCCGAGCAGGCATCGGACGAACGGCCCGCTCGCCGGAAGCGGGAGGCGAGGACCGGTGCCGATGTGACGGACGTCGGCGTCGCCGATCGCCTCGGCCTGCAGGGCGACGATGAGGAAGTGGGACCCACCTCGTGAACTTCGGTCTCATCGTGGGCGAGGCCTTCAGCGGGCTGCGCCGCAACCTCTCGATGGTCGTCTCCATCATCCTGGTCACCTTCGTCTCGCTCACCTTCGTCGGTGCCGCGATCCTGATGCAGTCGCAGATCTCGACGATGCGCGACTACTTCCAGGACCGCGCTCAGGTCGACGTGTACCTCTGCTCCGACATCTCCTCCGCAGACACCTGCCTCGACGGCACCGCGGATGACGAGAAGATCGCCGAGCTCGAGGACCAACTGAACTCGGACACGCTCAGTCCGCTCATCCAGGACTACCGCTTCGAGTCGCAGGCGGAGGCGTACAAGCTCAACGTCGAGAACTTCCCGGAGACGGCGGAGAGCCTGCGCGAGGAATGGACGAACGCGGTGTTCCACATCACGCTCGTCGCCCCAGACGATCCGCGCAACGCCGAAGCCGTCGTCGAGTCGTTCAGCGATACGGATGGCGTCGAAGAGGTCAGCAATCAGATGGCCTATCTGCAGCCGCTGTTCACGGCTCTGACCATCGCGACGTACGTGGCGGTCGGAATCGCTGCACTCATGCTGATCTCGGCGGTGCTCCTGATCGGCACGACCATCCGGCTGTCGGCGTACGCCCGTCGCCGCGAAGTCGGCATCATGCGCCTCGTCGGCGCGTCGAACCGCGCGATTCAGACGCCCTTCGTGCTCGAGGGCGTCATCGCGGCGTTCGTCGGCTCCGTGCTCGCCAGCGGTGCGATCGTCGCGATGGTGCACTTCGGCGTGACCGGGTACCTCGCGCAGCGCATGGGCCCGATCCCGTGGGTCGGCATGCCGGAGGCGCTCGTGGTCGTGATCGTCATCGTGGCGCTCGGTGTCCTGCTGTCGGCGGTGTCCGCCGGCTTCGCCATCCGCCGCTGGCTCCGAGCCTGACGCGCGCGGGAGCACGCGCCTGACTGCGTTGTCGTCGGTCGACGTGCGAAGCCGCTTCCTTCGTCCGCCTTGCCATGCACGCACCGGAGCCCCGTTGTGGCGGCGAATCGTGAGCGCCGTGCGGCGTCGCCGTCGGTGCGGGCGCTCGGGTGATGCGCGATACGTCCTCTGTCAACAGGATCCCCCTCCGGTCTAGACTTTCGGGAGATCGCGGCCGAGGAGGAGAACCATGAGATCCACGCGCTGGTGGACGGCCGTACCGCTGGGGGCAGCTCTGGTCGCCGTTGTCGCGCTCGGACCGGGGTTCGGAAACGGTGCAGCGTCGGGAGCCGGTGACGGCGAGAGCTTCGACGAGGACGGGATGCCGACCGAGGAGCTGGTCGCTGGGAACGAGGCGGTGCTGGACGTTGTCGACCCGCTGATGGACCTCGTCGATCCGAACACGGCTGGCGAGGGAGTCGCGGCTGACGAAGCTGAGCACGGATATGCCGGCGTCACCGTGGATCCTCTGGAACGTGCGGTCGACGCGTACTGGGTCGGCACCGTCGATGCCGAAGCACAGCGCATCCTGGACGATGCGCCCGCTGGAGTGACGGTGCGGGTGCACCAAGCGAAGTACACCTACTCCGAGATGCTCGATGCGTTGGATCGCGTCGTCGGCATGCCTGTGCCCGGGGGCTCTTCCGACCTGATGATCCTCGCTGCGGGACCCGCGTCCGACGGCAGCGGAATCTGGATCGAGTACTCGGGTTCTGGTTCTCCCGAATCGATCGCCGAGTCGGCGGCTCGGATGGCAGGGATCGATATCGCCTCGGTCGCCGTCGGCGAGGAGATGCAGACCGCAGAGCTCTAGCGCGGATTCGTGCTCTGCGAAGGCAGCGGCGCATTGCTTCGGCAGCTTCATCTGCTGCGCCTGCCTCCCGGTCAGGCGAGATGCCACGGGTGCGAAGCGTCGGGCGCGCTTCGTATCGTGCGCGTGCTGGAAGGCGCGTTGGCGGATGTAGGATGAGAGGCTGTCCCTTCGAGATCACCGGGAGGTGAGCATGGCCAAGAAGCAGAAGAAGAGCGCGCAGGACCCGAACCAGCGGGTCATCGCGGTGAATCGTCGTGCTCGCCACGAGTACACGATCGAGAAGACCTACGAGGCCGGCATCATGCTGCAGGGCACAGAGGTGAAGTCGCTCCGCGAGGGGCACGCGAACCTCACCGACGGCTACGCGTACGTCGACAAGGGCGAGGCCTGGCTCGATCAGGTCAACATCCCGCAGTACTCGAACGGCACCTGGACCAACCACGCCGCCAAGCGCAACCGCAAGCTGCTGCTGCACAAGGATGAGATCACCAAGATCGGTCAGAAGGCCGCTGCCGGTGGTTACACGTTGGTGCCGTTGAAGCTGTACTTCGTCGATGGGCGGGCGAAGGTCGAGATCGGCATCGCCAAGGGCAAGACGCTGTACGACAAGCGCCAGACGCTGCGCGAGCGACAGGACAAGCGCGACGCGGAGCGCGCGATGCGCACTCGCAACCGGATGGGTGAGTAGCGCACCCGCCGCGCAGCAGTTCTCCACAGGCCTGAACGCTACCCCCGCGCCCCGGCCTAGTGTTCCGGTCATGGACCGGATGCTCGTCGCCCTCGCGTACGCGAGCTTCGCGTGCGTGGCGCTCCTGCTGATCCGGAGCGACATGGCGGAGCATCGCCTGCCGAACCGCGTCGTGCTGCCGGGCACAGCCGTGATCGTCTTCCTGCTCGCGGGGGCGTCCGTTGCTGGCGGCGGGTTCGACGCGCTCGCTCGTGCTGTGCTCGGGGCGTGCGTGCTCTGTGCGTTCTATCTCGTGCTCTGGGGTGCGGGAGGCGGCATGGGCGGCGGCGACGTCAAGCTCGCCGTGCTCGTGGGCTTCTTCCTCGCGTGGCACGGTTGGGGCGCATTCGGGCTCGGCGCAGCTGCGGCGTTCGTCCTCGGCGGCGCGACGGCGCTCGTCCTGGTCGCGTTCCGGCGTGCCACGCGCCGGACTCGCATCGCGTTCGGGCCGTTCATGCTGCTCGGCGCCTGCCTCGGGCCGCTCGTTGCGTGACCGAAGTACACCTGTCGAACTGGGCACGCACTGCTCATCCGGGGCACCAGCTCGGCGCATCTCGACGATACGCGCGCATCTCGGCGGCCCGGCGTGGAGCGCGATAGCGTGGGGAGCGTGAATGGAGTCTGGGACGCGCTGGGGAAGGCGATCGCTCGGGTGCTGCGGCTGAGGCTCGTGCGCGCCGCACTGATGTTCAGCGACCACCGCGGCGGACTGCTCGCTGCGGCGATCACGTTCCGCACGCTGTTCGCGGTGTTCGCGGCCGTACTGCTGGGGTTCTCCGCCGCGTCGATCTGGCTGTCGACCAGAAGTGACCTGTGGGACGCGCTTGTCGCCATGGTCGATCAGCTCGTTCCGGGGCTGGTCGGCACGGGTGACGACGCGATGATCGACGTCTCCACGGCGCCCACGCTGCCGGCTGGCAACATCGTCGCCGGTGTCGTCTCGGTGATCGCGCTGATCTGGGCGCTGGTCAGCGCCGTCGGCAATCTCCGGATGTCGGTGCGTTCGATCGCCGGAACCAGGCACGCCAACGATGCCGCATGGCTGATGCGTGTGTACGACCTGCTGTTCGCGGTGTCGATCGGTGTGCTGCTGGTCGCATCCGCCGCCGTGACCTTCCTCGGCACCGCATTCACCGACCAGGTGCTCGATTGGTTGGGCGTCTCCGGCAGCGGGGCCGGAGCCTTCCTCACCAAGGCCGGCACGATCCTGGTCGTGTTCGCGCTCGATGCCGTGATCATCGGCTGGATGTTCTGGCTGCAGTCCGGGATGAAGGTGAGAGTGCGGCAGCTCGTGCTCGGTTCGCTCTTCGGCGCTGCCGGTCTCGTGGTGCTGCAGCAGCTGTCGAGCCTGTTCGTCGGCGGGGCGGACAGCAATCCGCTTCTGGCGTCGTTCGCCTCGCTCATCGCGCTGCTGCTGTGGTTCAACCTGTCCGCACAGGTCATTCTGATCGCCAGCGCCTACATCGTGCTCACCGTCGAAGACGGCGAGAACCGCATCGGCGCGACCTTCGGTGCGGAGACGCTCAAACAGCGCGCCGTCCGCGCCGCCGAGCGCGACGTGCGCGTCGCCACCGACGCTCTCACCGTCGCCCGCGAAGAGGAGCTCGCCGAACGCGAGCAGCAGACCCAACGCCGCAACCGCGCCCGCCCCTGACCCGCGCCCCGCTGCCGAGATGCGCACATCTCGCTGAGATGCGCAGATTTCAACGCCCGGATGCCGAAAGAGTGCGCATCTCGGCAGCGCGATCCTCGCGTGCGCACGCCGTAGGCTGGAAGCATGGCAACCGCAGCAGGAACCTCGCCGGAACGATCGATCGAGATCGAGAAGAAGTTCGACGTCGACGAGGGAACGCCGATGCCTGACTGGGCCAGCGTGCCCGGAGTCGCGGACGTCTCTGCGGGGGAAGAGCGGCACCTCGATGCAACGTACTTCGACACGGCCGATGTCGACCTGGCGGCCGCCGGAGTTGCGGTGCGCCGCCGCACCGGAGGGCCGGATGCCGGGTGGCACATCAAGGGGCCGCTGGTGGACGGCGGCAGGACCGAGCTGGGGTGGCCGCTCGGCGACGGGCAGGCGGTACCGGACCAGGTGCGCGCCGAGCTCGCGCGCTGGACGGACGCACCGCTCGAGCCGCTCGCGCGGATCGTGAACGACCGCACCGCGTACGCACTGCGGGACGCCGCAGGGGGAGTGGTCGCAGAGTTCGTCGACGACCGCGTTCGCGCGACCGACCTGCGTGCCGATGTCGAGCGGGCGTGGTGCGAGTGGGAGATCGAACTCGGCCCCGCCGCTCCTGCCGACCACGACGCGTTCTTCGCCGAGATCACCCGCATTGCTCTGGCATCCGGCGCCCGCAACGCCAGCTCGGCGTCGAAGCTCGCCAGGGCACTGGGCCGCTGACGCAGAGAAGCCCGACTCCTTGCGGAACCGGGCTTCTCTCAGATCGTGAGCGTCACATGTTGATCATGTGACCGGCCAGGCCGTGGAAGCCCTCCTGCAGCGCCTCGGACAGCGTCGGGTGCGTGTGCACGTTCCGCGCGGCCTCGAGAGCCGTGAGATCCCACTTCTGCGCCAGCGTCAGTTCTGGCAGCAGCTCCGAGACATCAGGGCCGATCATGTGGGCGCCGAGCAGCTCGAGGTGCTCGGCGTCGGCGATGATCTTGACGAAGCCGACCGGCTCGCCGAGGCCGTTCGCCTTGCCGTTCGCACTGAACGGGAACTTCACGACCTTGATCTCGTGACCGTCGGCCTCCGCCTGCTCCTCGGTGAGGCCGAAGCTGGCCACCTGCGGCTGGCAGAACGTGGCGCGCGGCATCATCCGGTAGTCGCCCAGCGTCTGCGTCTCGGCGCCTCCGATCGTCTCGGCGGCGACCACGGCCTGCGCTTCTGCGACGTGCGCGAGCTGCAGCTTCGCGGTGACGTCGCCGATCGCGTAGATGCCGTCGACGTTCGTGCGCATGTGGTCGTCGATGTCGATCGCGCCGCGGTCGGTGAGCTTCACGCCGGTGGTGTCGAGACCGTAGCCGTCGACGCGCGGGGCGAAGCCGACCGACATCAGCACCTTGTCTGCGTCGATCTCGCCGGCCTGGCCGTCGCGGGTCTCGTAGGTGACGTGGACGGAGGAGCCGTTGTCGTCGACCGACTTCACACCGGTGGAGGTGAGGATGTCGATGCCGAGCTTCTTGTACTGCTTGGCGATCTCCTTGGAGACATCCGGATCCTCGTTCGGCAGTGCACGGTCGAGGAACTCGACGATGGTCACCTTCACGCCGTAGTTGCTGAGCACATAGGCGAACTCCATGCCGATCGCTCCGGCGCCGACGATGACGATCGAACCCGGCAGCTCGCGGCTGAGGATCTGCTCTTCGTAGGAGACGACGTTCTCGCTGAGTTCGATGCCAGGCAGCGACTTCACAGTCGAGCCGGTCGACACGATCACGTTGTCGAACGTGACCTCTTCGCTCGTGCCGTCGGACTTCGCCACCGAGATCGACTTCGGCCCCGTGAAGGTGCCGCGGCCGTCGTATTCGGTGACCTTGTTCTTCTTCATCAGGAAGTGGATTCCCTTGACGTGCGTCTCCGCGACCTTGCGGCTGCGGTCGAACGCCGCGCCGAAGTCGAAGGAGACTTCGCCGGAGATGCCGAAGAAGTCGGCCTTGTGGTTGAAGGTGTGAGCGATCTCAGCGTTCTTCAGAAGTGACTTCGACGGGATGCAGCCGACGTTGAGGCACACACCGCCCCAGTACTTCTCTTCGATGATCGCGGTGTTCAGTCCGAGCTGTGCACTGCGCACCGCGGCGACATACCCGCCGGGGCCCGCTCCGAGGATGACGACGTCGTAATGAGCCATGGTCCTAGCCTATCCCGCACTCAGGGGCGGTTGTCGCCGGTGTCCTGCTCACTTCCGGATGATCCGGAGCCGTTCCGCCTGGACGTCACGACGGCAACGGCGACGACGCCGCCGATGACGGCGACGAGACCGCCGGCCAGAGCGACCCACACGCCGGCGCCCAGGCCCCCTTGGTCGTCCTCGGGCGAGGACGATGCGTCCGTGTCGGCCGCACCGCTCTCGTCCTCCGTCGCCGTCGCATCGTCCACGGCGTCCTCGGTCTGCGCGTCGGAGCCCTCTTCCGTCGGGTCAGTGCTGTCCGCGGCGTCTGTACGATCGGCATCATCGGCCCCAGCACCTCCCGAAACGGAGAAGCCGAAGCTTCCGTCGATGGGATGGCCGTCGTTGGACACGACCCGCCACGTCACCTCGTAGTCGCCAGCGCCGCCGTCCGTGAGGGACACATCGACATCCGTGCCGTCGATCGTCGCCTCACCTGCGACGTCCTCACCCGAGGGGGAGAGGACCTGCACCACCGTTCCATCCTCTGCGTCGATCAGCTCGCCGCTGTAGACGAGCGTCAGCTGCTCTGGGAGGGTATCGATCGCAGAGTCGGCCGCGGGGTCCGAGGCGACCAGCTGGTCGTGCGCGGAGGCAGGGGCGGCGAGGGCGAGGGATCCGAGAACGATGGCGGCGGCGGCCGCGGCGAGCGTGGCGGCTCGCGCGGCACCGCGGTGGAGCGTGGCAGTCATACCCGAGACGATACGCGGGCCGACCTGACCGGTTTCCTGAGGGTCGTGGGGGTCGCTCGGCTCGTGGCCGCTCCGCCCGGCGTGGCATCGAAAATTCGTCGTCGTTCACCTACCTGATCCGATACGCTTGTTCGAAAGGAGGAACGCGTGTCAGATTCTGAATTCCCGCCCACCACGGCGTCCGACCTTGGCCACACGGCTGGGGGCAGTGACATCCCGGGCGACACTACGCAGAGCATGCGCAGCGACTCCGATCTGTCGTACGTTCCGTTCGCGGGCGAGCTGTCGCAGACGGAGCTCGAAGCCATTCAGGCGCTTCCGAGCGGAGCCGCCCTGCTTCTCGTGCGCTCCGGCCCGACCGCCGGTGCTCGCTACCTCCTCGACCGCGACGTCACGACGGTGGGGCGCCACCCCGACGCCGACATCTTCCTCGACGATGTGACGGTCTCCCGTCGGCACACGCAGGTGCTGCGCGATGGTGCCCGCTTCGAGATCGTCGACCAGCGCTCCCTCAACGGCACGTACGTCGACGGCGAACGCGTCGATCGCGGCGCACTGCACAACGGTGCAGAGGTGCGCATCGGCAAGTTCCGTGTGAACTTCTTCAGCTCCCCGCACGACCTGTCGTCCGCGGGGGCTTAACAGTGGCGTCGCCCGCACGGCGCGCGACGGCGGCGACGGCCGGCCTGCTGAGCATCGGTCAGGTGCTCTCGCGGCTCCAGCCCGACTTCCCGCAGCTGACGTCGAGCAAACTGCGCTTCCTGGAAGTGCAGGGAATCGTCGCGCCCCAGCGCACCGCGAGCGGCTATCGCAAGTTCTCTGACGACGACCTCGAGCGGCTCCGATTCGCGCTCACGCTCCAGCGCGATCACTACATGCCGCTGAACGTCATCCGGGAGCACCTCGAGCAGCTCGACGCGGGCGAGGAGCCGCAGACGCCGATCGCCCCGCCGTCGATCCACCCGACCGAGGTGCGCTACGACCGCAAGGAGCTGCTCGCCGCATCCGGTGCGGCTCCTCAGCTGCTCAACGACGCGATCAGCACGGGCGTCATCGAGGCGGGCAAGAAGTACACCGAGCGCGATGCCAGATTGCTGTCGACGCTCGTGGCACTCGATCGGCACGGCATCGAACCGCGTCACGTGCGCGGTCTGCGCCAGACGGCCGAGCGCGAGGTCGCTCTCGTCGAGCGCGCCATGTCGGCACTGCTGCGCCGCACAGACGCGACGTCGCGGGCGAAGGCGAGCGAACTCGCGCCGGAGCTGGCTACCCGCCTCGACGACATCCGGACGATCTTCGTGAAGGACGCACTCGGACGGCTGACCGATTAGCGGCGACGACATCTCACTTCGGTAACGGCAGCGAAACACCTGCCCGACACGATCCGGATGTCGTTGATCGCCCCCAGCGGACGGCGTACCTTAGAGCTGATGTTTAAGGATGAAGGGGACACAATGACCGAACGCACTCCCTCCGAGCGCGGTTTCGCCGTCGACCTCCTCTTCACCGACGGACTTCCCGACCTCGATCCCGATGCGGGCTACCGGGGCGCCGTGGCCGCCAAGGCGGCGGGCATCACCTACCGGCAGCTCGACTACTGGGCGCGCACGGAGCTCGTCGTCCCCACGATCCGCAACGCGGCGGGCTCAGGCTCGCAGCGCCTCTACGGCTTCCGCGACATCCTGGTGCTCAAGCTCGTCAAGCGACTGCTCGACACGGGCATCTCGCTTCAGCAGATCCGCACGGCGGTCGAACAGCTGCGCGCGGCCGGCATCCACGACCTGGCGGGCATCACGCTGATGAGCGACGGTGCGTCGGTGTATCTGTGCACGTCGAACGACGAGGTCATCGACCTCGTCAGCCGCGGGCAGGGCGTATTCGGCATCGCCGTCGGCAAGGTGCTGCGCGAGGTCGAGTCGACGCTCGTCGAGTTCGACCCGAGTGTGCCTGATCCAGTGGACGAGCTCGCCGCCCGCCGCGCCCGCCGCACCGCCTGAGCGGGCCGCGAGCACGCACGTCGCGGCGTTCTCGTCGGTCGCCGGGCTCTCGGCCCGACTCCCTCCTCGGCCTTGCGCCGTACGCACTCGCGGTCCGCTCCGCGAGTTCTGTGCTGGCGGCGTCGTCGTCGGTCGGGGCACTGTCGGTGCCCTTCCTTCCTCCGCCTTGCCATCGCGGTGCCTGCGCCCCAGGACACCTGAGGAGGGTGCACGTGCGCTGGTGGCGGCGTCGTCGGTCAGGGCACTGTCGGTGCCCTTCCCTCCTCCGCCTCGCCATCGCGGTGCCGGCCGCCGAGGCTCGGTGAGCAAGCATCTCGTCACGTCTCCGGGTTCTCTTCAGCTGCTGGCTGAGGAACTGCAGGAGACGCGAAGAGCTCTACTTCGTGTCGCTGGGGTCGGGGATCCGGCCGGAGCGCATGACGCGGTCGAGCAGCATGTCGAACTCGCCTGCGAGCTCCTGGGCGGACTCGCCCGGCCACACGTGCAGCGGCTTGGCGGCGCCCTGGGCCTGCTGCAGCGAGGTGCGCTCGGGAAGCTGCGGCTCCAGCACCAGCGGCCCGAACATGTCGCGCAGCTCCTTGATGCGGAACTGGTGCTCGATCGACTGGGGACGCACGCGGTTGACGACGATTCCGAGCGGCTGCAGGCGAGGGGAGAGACCGCGACGGATCTCTTCGATGGCGCGCAGGGCACGGTCAGCGGCTGCCACGGAGAACAGACCGGGCTCGGTGACGACGGCGACGCGGTCGCTGGCTGCCCACGAGGTGCGAGTGAGCGCATTCAACGACGGAGCGCAGTCGATCAGCACGAGGTCGTACTCGCTCTCGAGCATGGCCAGAGCCTCTTCGAGCTTCCACACGTCTCGAACGCTCGGGTGAGGCCCGTCGAAGTTGATGGCGGACGGGCTGCCGAGCAGCACGTCGATCGTGCCGGGGTGGACCTTCGACCAGCCGCTCGGCGCGATCGCCTGGCGCACCGTCTTCTCCTTCGGCGACGTGAGCACGTCGGCGATGTTGAGCTTGCCGGCGGTGTTCACATCCATGCCGGTGGAGACATCCGATTGCGGGTCGAGATCGCAGACCAGCGTCCGCAGGCCGCGCGAGAATGCGGCCGAAGCGAGGCCGAGGGTGACGGTCGTCTTGCCGACACCGCCCTTCAGGGAACTAACGCTGAGTACGTGCACACCTACACGTTACATTCCGTTACCTGTTCGTCGTCGTAAAGCGCGGCCCGGTGCCGAATGCGGCGCAGGGTCGGCTGTCGTCACCCGCCCCGAACCGTCGGCGTCGGCAGGGTGCTCTAGTCTGGGGGACGTTGACCTTACCGAGCTGCCTGAGGAGGCACATGTTCGAGAAGATCCTGGTAGCCAATCGCGGAGAGATCGCGATCCGCGCGTTCCGTGCCGCCTACGAGCTCGGCGCACGAACCGTCGCGGTGTTCCCGTACGAGGACCGGAACTCGCTGCACCGGCTGAAGGCCGACGAGGCCTACCGGATCGGCGAAGAGGGTCACCCCGTGCGGGCCTACCTCGACGTCGACGAGATCATTCGCGTCGCCGTCGAATCGGGTGCGGACGCGATCTACCCCGGCTACGGCTTCCTCTCGGAGAACCCCGACCTCGCGGCGAAGGCCGCGGCGAACGGCATCACCTTCATCGGGCCGAATTCGCGCGCTCTCGAGATGGCGGGGAACAAGGTCACGGCGAAGGAGCACGCGATCGCCGCAGGTGTTCCCGTGCTGCGATCGACCGAGGCGACCGACGACATCGACGCACTCGTCGCGCAGGCCGAGGACATCGGGTTCCCGGTGTTCGCCAAGGCTGTCGCCGGTGGCGGCGGGCGCGGTATGCGCCGGGTCGATTCGCTCGAGGAGCTGGCGCCGGCTCTCGAGGCCGCGATGCGCGAGGCTGACAGCGCATTCGGCGACCCCCGGATGTTCCTGGAGCAGGCGGTCGTGCGTCCTCGACACATCGAGGTGCAGATCCTCGCCGACAAGCAGGGCTCAACGGTGCACCTTTTCGAGCGCGACTGCTCGGTGCAGCGGCGGCATCAGAAGGTCGTCGAGATCGCGCCGGCCCCGAACCTCGAGCAGTCGGTGCGCGAAGACCTGTACACGCACGCCGTCGCGTTCGCCGAGTCGATCGATTATCAGAACGCCGGAACCGTTGAGTTCCTGCTGGAGACGGCGGGGGAGCGCGCGGGAGAGGTCGTCTTCATCGAGATGAACCCGCGCATCCAGGTCGAGCACACCGTGACCGAGGAGGTCACCGACGTCGACCTCGTCGGTTCGCAGATGCGCATCGCGGCCGGCGCGTCGCTCGAGGACCTCGGCCTGACGCAGGACAGGATCCACCTGCACGGCGCGGCCATGCAGACGCGCATCACGACCGAGGACCCCACCCAGGGCTTCCGGCCGGACACGGGCAAGATCACGACCTATCGTTCGCCGGGCGGAAGCGGCATCCGGATCGACGGCGGCACGACGGCCGCCGGCAGCGAGATCAGTCCGCACTTCGACTCGATGCTCGCGAAGCTCACCTGCCGCGGCCGGGACTTCGCCACCGCGGTCTCGCGCGCGCGCCGCGCACTGGCGGAGTTCCGCATCCGCGGCGTCGCCACCAACATCCCGTTCCTGCAGGCCGTGCTCGAGGACGCTGATTTCATCGCAGGCGATGTGTCGACCGCGTTCATCGACGAGCGGCCGGGTCTGCTGCGCGGGCGCGAGTCGAAGGACCGCGGCACGAAGCTGCTCACCTGGTTGGTCGACACGACCGTGAACAAGCCCAACGGCGACAACCCGCTCGGCTATTCTCCCGCTTCGAAGCTGCCGGCCATCGACCTGAGCGAGGCGGCACCTGCCGGATCGAGGCAGCGACTGCTCGAACTCGGCCCCGCGGGCTTCGCGGCGGCGCTGCGCGAGCAGACACCGCTCGCCGTCACCGAGACCACCTTCCGCGATGCGCACCAGTCGCTGCTCGCGACGCGCGTGCGCACCCGCGACCTCGTGGCCGTGGCGCCGCACGTCGCGCGGATGGAGCCGGAGCTGCTGTCGGTCGAAGCCTGGGGAGGCGCGACCTACGATGTCGCGCTGCGCTTCCTCGGCGAGGATCCGTGGCAGCGACTGGCTCGCCTGCGCGAGGCACTGCCGAATGTCGCGATTCAGATGCTGCTGCGCGGCAGGAACACAGTCGGCTACACCCCGTACCCGACCGAGGTCACCGACGCGTTCGTCCGTGAGGCGGCAGACACCGGCATCGACATCTTCCGCATCTTCGACGCGCTCAACGACGTCTCGCAGATGCGCCCGGCGATCGACGCGGTGCTCGCCACCGGCACGACCGTCGCCGAGGTGGCCGTCTGCTACACCGGTGACCTTCTCAACCCGAACGAGAAGCTGTACACGCTCGACTACTACCTGAAACTCGCGGAGCAGATCGTCGAAGCGGGCGCGCACGTGCTCGCGATCAAGGACATGGCGGGGCTGCTCCGCCCCGCGGCGGCCGCGAAGCTGGTCGCGGCGTTCCGCGAGCGCTTCGACCTGCCGGTGCACGTGCACACGCACGACACTCCTGGCGGACAGCTCGCCACACTGCTCGCCGCCTCGGCCGCGGGCGCCGACGCGGTTGATGCCGCCAGCGCGCCGATGGCGGGAACCACGAGCCAGCCGTCGCTGTCGGCGCTGGTGGCCTCGCTTGCGCACACGGAGCGCGACACCGGTCTCTCGCTCGACGCGGTCAGCGACCTCGAGCCCTACTGGCAGGCGGTCCGCCACCTCTACGGCCCGTTCGAGTCCGGCCTCGACGGACCGACCGGTCGCGTGTACCGTCATGAGATCCCCGGAGGCCAGCTGTCGAACCTGCGCCAGCAGGCGATCGCGCTCGGGCTCGCGGACGACTTCGAGCTGATCGAGGACATGTACGCGGCCGCCGACCGGATCCTGGGCCGTGTGCCCAAGGTGACGCCGTCGTCGAAGGTCGTCGGTGACCTCGCACTGCAGCTCGCCGCAGTCAAAGCGGACCCCGCCGATTTCGAGAACCACCCGGAGAAGTACGACATCCCGGATTCGGTCGTCGGCTTCATGGCGGGTGAGCTCGGCGATCTGCCCGGCGGCTGGCCCGAACCGTTCCGCAGCAAGGTGCTGGCTGGTCGCAGCGTCAAGCCCGGAGTCGAACCGCTCACCGACGAGGACCACGAGGGACTGAACGGCGACTCGGCAACGCGTCGCCGCACGCTGAACCAGCTGCTGTTCCCGGCTCCCACTCGTGCGTTCGAGCAGACCATCGCCGCCTACGGCGATGTCTCACTCCTCGACACCGCTGACTACCTCTACGGCCTCGAGCAGGGCAAGGAACATGTCGTCGAGCTGGAGAAGGGCGTCGAGCTCTACACCGGTCTCGAGTCGATCGGCGAGGCCGATGACAAGGGCATCCGTTCGGTGATGACGACGCTGAACGGTCAGCTCCGGCCGGTGTCCGTGCGCGACCGCAGCATCGACGTCGACGTGGTGCAGGCAGAGAAGGCCGATTCGTCGCAGCCCGGCCACGTCGCTGCACCGTTCGCCGGCGTCGTGACGCTGAAGGCCGCGGTCGGCGACACGGTGAAGGCGGGGCAGCCGGTCGCCTCGATCGAAGCCATGAAGATGGAGGCGGCCATCGCCGCGCCAGCCGATGGAACGATCGAACGACTCGCAATCGCCGCCACGCAGCAGGTCGACGCGGGTGACCTTTTGGTCGTGGTCGCTCCTGCCAAGTAGATTGGCTGTTTGTGGCACGTCACGATAAGCATTCCGAAGAGGAGTTCGAGGATCATGGTGTCCTCGACACTCCGGCCGCGGACACGACCGCGCTCAACGTCCTGGGTCTTCCGACCGAGCAGGTGAGGATCAACCTGCCGCGCGGGTACGAGGATCTTGACGATGAGGGCGTGGTCGACGACGGCCCGGAGCCGCTGTCCGGCGGTTCGATCGTGCTCGAGCTTCCCGACTACGGGGCCGAACATCCCGTGGGGCACGTGACCCGTCCGGCCGCCGACGATGAGCGGGAGGAGCCCGTCGACAACGCGCCGGAAGAGACGGATGCCGCTCTGGGTGAGTCGGAGCATGCGGATTCGGACGAGCCGGGTGAGACGGAGGCTGCACCGGATGAGTCGGCTGAAGCAGCCGCGGTTCCGGATGAGTCGGTTGAGACGGAGTCCGCTCCGGATGAGCGGGTGGAGACAGACGCTGCTCCGGATGAGCCGGGCGAGCCCGCCGAACACGACACGTCGGGCGACGGACAGGCGGACGGCGGAGAACCGCTCGATCTCGACACCGAGCCGGCCGTTCAGGAGTCGGACACCGGTGACTCGGAGGTGCGGCCCGCTGCGGAGCCGGACGAGACGGGATCTGCGCCTGATGCGGCGGCCGACGCCGCGGGGTCGGCCGGGGCGACGGACGAGCTTGATGCGCCCGACGCAGAGCACTTGGACTCTGCGGCGGCGGATGCCGACGAGGCGGATCCGATCGCCGATGCGGATGACGGCGTGCTCGACGCGGAGCACCACGACACAGGCGACGGCGCGGGTGCCGCGACCGACGAGCACTTTGACGGTGCCGCAGACGACCGTGACGAGGCGCAGGCGGGTGTCGACGGGGCCGAGGAGTCGGAGAACGCCGAGACGACCGAGTTGACGTCCGACGAGGACGCGGAGACGGAATCCGCCCCGGCGGATGACGTCGCAGACACCGACTCGACAACCGCGGACGGCGAGCAGGACGACCTGTCGACTGCTGCCGCTGACGACGGTGACCTGAACGCAGGTGTCGCGGCGGAGCATCCGGATGTCGATCGCGCCGAGGAGTCCGCGGACGAGCAGCCCACAGGCGGCGCCGAGGAGACTGACGACGCCGAGGCAGCTGACGAAGCACTCGACGCGTACGCGGGGCAGGCCCCGGACGTCTCCGAGGGCGAAGACGCGGACGACGCCGAGGCGGCTCCGCTCTATGACGCGGACGCCGCGCTCGCACCGGAGCCGCGTGAAGACGCCGTCGATCGCACTGAGCCAGACGAGATCGCGGGCACGACGAACGAATCGGTGATCGCGCCTGCGGCGACCGACGACGACGCCACGGAGGCGGAACCTATGGCAAGCACCGACGCATCGTCGGCATCGAACGGCAGCTCGACGCGGTTCGTCTCTCAGCCGGCGGCGGGGCCGCGGGGCGGGTCGAGCGGCGAGAGCGCCAATCAGCTCACCAGCGACCGCCTGATCGAGTCCTCGCGGCGGAAGGTTCAGCCGGAAGGAGCGTGGCGCGGGTTCTTCTACCGCGCGACGGGCGGCCTGATCAACCTCGGCGACAGCAAGAAGGTGCGCCAGCGCAAGGAGGTCACGGCGCGCATAGCCGCACCGCTGCCTGGCCGTGCCCGGTTCGTGCCGGTCCTCAGTCGGAAGGGCGGTGTCGGCAAGACGACCGTGACGACGCTGCTGGGCATGGCACTGGCCGACGGGCGAGACGACCGTGTGGTCGCTGTGGACGCGAACCCCGACAGGGGCACACTGGCCGAGCGCGTCGCGACCCGTACCAACCGCACCGTGCGCGATGTCGTGCGTCGGCACGACCAGATCCGCGGCTACGCCGACATCAGCGACCTCGTCGCTCGCGACTCGACGCGTCTCGACATCGTCGCATCCGAGACCGACCCGCACATCGCCGACGCGTTCGACGACGCCGACTACCGCACCGTGGCCGAGGTCGCCTCACAGTACTACTCGCTGGTGCTCACCGACACCGGCACCGGCATCATCCATTCCGTGATGGGTGCGACCCTCGACATGGCCGATCAGCTGGTCGTGGTCGCCGGTCCGAGCGTCGACGAATCCCGGCTGGCATCCGAGACGCTCACGTGGCTCGAGGCGCATGGGCGCGAAGACCTCGTGCGCGGCGCTGTCGTGGTGCTGAACCAGTCGGCGCCCGGCCGATCCCTCGTCCGGCTCGATGAGCTGGAGACGCACTTCGCCTCGCGGGTGCGCGCCGTCGTCCGCCTGCCGTATGACGAGAACCTTGCCACGGGCGGCGCAGTCGCCTTCGATGACCTGCGACCGGAGACGCGCCGTGCGGCGCGGGAGGCCGCCGCCCACGTCATCGAGGGTATGCGCTCGGCCGCACTGCATTCCGTGGGGGATGAGGCGTGACGGTTCGTGAGATCCGGTTGTACGGCGATCCGGTTCTGCGCATGGCGTGCGAGGAGATCACCGACATCGACGACGGCATCCGCTCGCTCGTGACCGATCTGCTCGACACCGTGAAGCTGCCTGGCCGAGCGGGCGTCGCCGCGCCGCAGATCGGCGTCGGACTGCGCGCGTTCAGCTACAACGTCGACGACGCCATCGGGTACATCCTGAATCCGCGCATCGTCGAGCTGCGCGGGGAGCTCGAGCCGACGGGGGAGGGATGCCTGTCCGTGCCCGATCTCTGGCACGACGCCATGCGCCACCCGTACGCGCGCGCCGAGGGCATCGACCTGGACGGCGAGAAGCTCGTTCTCGAAGGAACCGGCCTGTTCGCTCAGATGCTGCAGCACGAGACCGATCACCTCGACGGCACCGTGTACCTGCAGCGCCTCACCAAGGACGAGCGCCGGATCGCGATGCGCGCGGTCCGCGAGTCCTCCTGGTTCTGACGGGGGCGCGGACGCAGACGAACTGCGGTGAGTCGGCACACCGGGGTGCCGACTCACCGCAGTTCAGCCGGCGACGGAGACGTTGGTGGTCTCGTTCGGGTCGCCGTAGAGGCGTTCGATCTCGTCGGAGAAGTCGTCGAGGATCTGGGCGCGCTTGATCGACAGCTTCGGCGTGAGGTGTCCGGTGGCTTCCGTCCACTCTGTGCCGAGGATCTGGAACTTGCGGATCGACTCCGCCCTCGACACGAGCGCGTTCGCCTCGTCGATCTGACGCTGCACCTCAGCGCGCACGGCAGGACTGTGGGCAGCCTGCTCGAGCGTGAGATCCGGCGACTCGCCGTGCGTGCGCAGCCATGCCGGCAGCATCTCGGGGTCGAGTGTGATCAGTGCGGAGATGAACGGCTTCTGGTCGCCGACCACCACGACCTGACCGATGATGGAGTTCGCCCTGATCGGGTCCTCCAGCATGGTCGGGGCGACGTTCTTGCCGCCGGCGGTGACGATGATCTCCTTCTTCCTGCCGGTGATGGTGAGATAGCCGTCGTCGTCGATCGAGCCGATGTCACCCGTGCGGAACCAGCCGTCGTGGAACGCGCTGTCGGTCGCCTGCGGGTTCTTCCAGTACTCGCGGAACACGTTCACGCCGCGGGTCTCGATCTCGCCGTCGTCGGCGATCCGGATGTCCACCCCTGGCAGCGGGGGGCCGACCGTGCCGACCTTGATCCGGTCAGGTACGTTCACGGACGCCGGCGCCGTGGTCTCGGTGAGGCCGTAGCCCTCGAGGATCTTGATGCCGAGGCCGCGGAAGAAGTAGCCGAGCCGCGGGCCCAGGGGAGCGGAGCCCGACACGGCGTAGCGCACGTTGCCGCCCATCCGCTCGCGCAGCTTGGAGTACACCAGCTTGTCGAACAGCGCGAACTTCGCCCGCAGCAGCGGACCGATCCGCTTCCCCTCCTGCTCGCGGCTGGCGTGCTCGATCGCCGTCTTCGCAGCGATGCGGAAGATGCGCCCCTTGCCCTCCGCCTCGACTTTTGCCTCGGCCGCGTTGTAGACCTTCTCGAACACCCGCGGCACCGCGAGCAGAAGGGTCGGCTTGAAGGATCCGAGGGCGTCGACGAGGTTCTTAGTGTCCGGCTCGTGGCCTGTGCGCACGCCGGAGTGGATGTACAGCACCGACATGAAGCGGGCGAACACGTGAGCGGTCGTGATGAACAGGATCGTCGACGCGCCTGGCTGGGCGATCACCTCGCTCAGAGAGACGGCCGCGTTGCGCGCCGTCTCGACGAAGTTGCTGTGCGTCAGCACGCACCCGCGCGGCCGGCCCGTCGAGCCCGACGTGTAGATGATGGTGGCGACGTCGTCGCCCTTCGCGAGCCGGCGGCGGCGCGCGATCTCCTCATCCGGAGTCTCAGCGCCTTCCTTCGTGAGCTCGTCGATCATGCCGCTGTCGAGCACCCATGTCCTGCCGATCAGAGGGAGGTCGCCTGCGACCTCCTCGTAGCGCGACAGGTGCTCCTCGGTCTCGGTGATCAGCCACGTCGCGCCGGAGTCGGAGAGGATCCACTGCACCTGTGCCGGCGAGCTCGTCTCGTACACGGGCACCAGGATCGCGCCGGCGTAGTGCAGGGCGAAATCGACGAGGGTCCATTCGTACGTGGTGCGCGCGATGAATCCGACCTTGTCGCCCGGGCGCACGCCGGAAGCGACGAAGCCCTTCGCGAGCGCAATCGTCTGATCCTCGAACTCGCGGGCGGTGATGTCGCGCCAGCCGGAATCCTCCGGAACGCTGAAGATCGCGCGGTCGGGTGTTGCTCGGGCTCGTTCCACCAGCAGGTCCGCGATGTTCGCATCGGGGTCTGCTGGGACGAGTGCGGGTACTGACGTTTCTTTCACGGCAGCTCCTTCGGTACCGTCGGCGGGTTGCCCACCACTCTATGGGTAATCCGGCGCCGCTGTAAGCTGATCCGGTCGTGCGTGTTCGGCGAACCGGCAGAGGGGGAAGAATCGATGTTCTATTGGCTGATGAAGTACGTCGTGCTCGGCCCGCTGCTGAAAGCGATCTACCGGCCATGGGTCACCGGCAAGGAGCACGTGCCGACCAACGGTGCCGCGATCCTCGCGAGCAACCATCTCTCCGTGATGGACTCGATCTTCCTGCCCGTGCAGCTCGATCGCCCGATGTCGTTCCTGGCCAAGAACGAGTACTTCACCGGTCGTGGCCCCAAAGGGTGGGCGATGAAGTGGTTCATGAAGGGCACGGGCCAGATTCCGATCGACCGCTCGGGCGGGCAGGCATCGGAGGCAGCGCTGAACACGGCGCTGCGGGTGATCGGACGCGGCGACCTGCTCGGCATCTATCCCGAGGGCACGCGCAGCCACGACGGCACGCTGTACCGCGGGCGCACGGGCCTGGCTCGGATGGCGCTCGAGGCGAAGGTGCCCGTCATCCCCGTCGTGATGATCGACACCGAGAAGATGCTCCCGATCGGCGCGAAGGTGCCGCGCACGGTGCGCGTCGGAGTCGTGATCGGTGAGCCGCTCGACTTCTCGCGCTACGCGGGCATGGAGAACGACCGGTACATCCTGCGATCCGTCACCGACGAGATCATGGTCGCGCTGCAGCGGCTGGGACAGCAGCGCTACCGCGACGAGTACGCCAGCGTGGCCAAGAGCCGTGCAACACGTGAGGCCGAACAGCTCGCAGACGCGAGCTGATCGCCTCGCTGACGTGCCGCTGACGGGTGAGAGCGACCGATGACCGCGGGGGCCACGGCGTGCCCGAGCTGTGTCGCGGGCCGTTAGGATCGTGGGGTGACTGAAAATCTCCGTGATCTCGATGCCTGGCGTTCGCTTCCGATCAAGCAGCAGCCCGCGTATCCGGATGCCGCAGCAGTCGCCGACGTCACGGCAGAGCTCGCCTCCCTCCCGCCCCTGATCTTCGCCGGCGAGGCCGACACTCTGAAGGCTCGCCTGGCGCGAGCGGCCGCCGGTGAGGCGTTCCTGCTGCAGGGCGGCGACTGCGCCGAGACGTTCTCCGGTGCCACCGGCGACAAGATCCGCAACCGGGTCAAGACCGTGCTCCAGATGGCCGTCGTGCTGCAGTACGGCGCCTCCATGCCCGTCGTGAAGATGGGCCGCATGGCCGGGCAGTTCGCCAAGCCCCGTTCGAAGGACTCCGAGACGCGCGGTGATGTGACGCTTCCGGCGTTCCGCGGCGAGATCGTGAACGGGTTCGACTTCACACAGGCTTCGCGAACGGCCGATCCCGGCCGTCTGCTGCGGGCCTACCACACCTCGGCATCGACGCTGAACCTGATCCGGGCGTTCACGCAGGGAGGCTTCGCCGACCTGCGCGAGGTGCACTCGTGGAACAAGGGCTTCGCAGAGAACCCGGCCAACCGCCGCTACGAGGGGCTCGCCGCTGAGATCGACCGCGCGATCAAGTTCATGGAGTCGGCCGGCGCCGACTTCGACGAGCTCCAGCGCGTGGAGTTCTTCACCGGCCACGAGGGCCTGCTGATGGACTACGAGCACCCGCTCACGCGCGTCGACTCGCGCACGGGCGACGTATACAACACCTCAGGCCATTTCCTGTGGATCGGTGAGCGCACGCGCGATCTCGACGGCGCGCACGTGGAGTACTTCCGCCACATCAAGAATCCGATCGGTGTGAAGATCGGCCCGACGACCGATCCGGAGACGGCGCTCAAGCTCATCGACATCCTGGATCCGGATCGCGAGCCGGGCAGGCTCACATTCATCACCAGGATGGGCGCAGGCAAGATCCGCGAGGCGCTGCCGCCGCTGCTCGAGGCAGTGAAGGCGTCGGGCGCACAGCCGCTGTGGGTCACCGACCCGATGCACGGCAACGGCATCACCACGGCGAACGGCTACAAGAGCCGGCGCTTCGACGACGTGGTCGACGAGGTGCGCGGGTTCTTCGAGGCGCACCGGCAGGTGGGGACATTCCCCGGCGGCCTGCACGTCGAGCTCACCGGTGACGACGTCACGGAGTGCCTCGGCGGTTCGGAGCGCATCGACGAGGCAGCGCTCGAGTCGCGCTACGAGTCGCTGTGCGACCCCCGCCTGAACCACAAGCAGTCGCTGGAGCTGTCCTTCCTGGTCGCGGAAGAGCTCGAGAAGCTCTAGCGCGGCGCGCCGAAGCGAAGCTCCGCGAGTGCCTACGAATCTCGCGAATGCCTACGCAGTTACATAGGCATTCGCGGAGAACGTAGGCACTCGCGGGCGCAGCGCTGCAGTGGGGCGCGGGTCAGATCGGGCCGTCGTTGTCGAGGAGGAGCTTGACCGTGGTGCCGGGCAGGAGGCGTTCTCCCTCGTCTGGATCGGTGCCTGTGGCGACGATCCAATCGTTGCGGAAACCGTTCCACAGCACGTTGTACTCGACCTCGAATCCTGCGTCCTCGAGGGCCTGGATCGCCTGGTCGCGATGCATGCCCTCGACATCCGGGACGGGGACGGGTTCGGGGCCGAGAGACGTGATCAGCTGGATCGTGTCGCCCTCGGCGAAGACGCCGTCCTTCTCCACGGTGCCGATCACCTGATCGGCCGAGATCGTGTCGCTGTACTGCTCCTTGACATCGTCAGCGACCGTCAGTCCGACGTCCTCGAGTGTGTTCTCGGCGTCCTGCACGGAGCGCCCTGCGACATCAGGCACCGCTCCGAGCGACACGGACAGCACCGCGGCGTCGCCGTCGTGGACGGTGCAGCCGTCGATGCACTTGACCAGTTCGTCGTCGTCGCCCGCCCCTCTCGGTCGGATGCGGACGTTCGTGACGTTGCCGGGGGTCGCATCGAGGTAGTACTTGCGCACGCTCTCGACCTCGATTCCGAGCTCATCCAACTGGTCCGTCGCCTCGCCGAGCGCTGTGCCTGGCAGCGCAGGAATGTCGACTTCCGCTGCGCCCAATGACACGTTCACTGCGACGACCGTCTCCCGGTCAACGGATGCGCCGGGCTCGGGGTCGGTTCCGATGACGGTGCCCGGTTCCTCGGAGAGGCTGTGCACCCCGTGCTCCTCGGCGACCAGATCGAGTTCCGACAGCGTCGCCTCGGCTTGGGCGAACGTGCCGTCCGACACATCGGGGAGCGTGACGCGGGAACCGGGCCCAGAGCCCCAGTACCATCCGCTGCCCCCGGCGACGATGGACAGCACCAGCAGGAGGGCGACCAACCAGAAGCCGCGCCGGGAGCGCCGCTCCGTGACGCGGCGCAGTCTGACGGAGTTGTCGACGGGCTGCGGACCCGTCGACAGCATCTGACCGCCCGTGATCGCGGCGGTGACCTGCTCGGTGCGCGAGAACGGCATCACCTTGGTCGGATCGCTGGGCTCGGGGTCCTCGCTGGGCGCGTGGGGGACGACGATGGACGGCCCGCGCGAGGCCATCGGTGCGATGCCCAGCTCCCGCTCGATCTCGCGCAGCCTGTCGAGCATCTCGCCCGCGTCTCCCGGGCGCTCGTCCGGGTCCTTCTCCGTCGCCCAGAGCACCAGCTCGTCGATCTGCTCCGGCACGCCTGGATTGCGCACGCTCGGGCGCGGCACGGAATCCGTGGCGTGCTGGTAGGCGATCTGCATGGGCTGCTCGCCGCGGAACGGCTGCACACCCGTGAGCATCTCGTAGAGCATGATGCCGAGCGCGTAGATGTCGCTGCGGGCGTCGGCCATGCCGCGCGTGACCAGCTCGGGCGCGAGGTACGCGATCGTTCCCAGCAGCTGCGCGCCCGTTGCGGTGTTGGCGCTTGTGGCGCGGGCGAGCCCGAAGTCGCCGATCTTGATGCGCCCGTCCTCCGCGAGCAGCACGTTCTCCGGCTTGACGTCGCGGTGGATCAGGCCCCCGGTGTGTGCGGCGGCGAGCCCGGAGAGCACAGCGTCCATCACGGTGATCGTCTGAGTGATGGTGAGGCGCTTCTGCTCCTTGAGCAGATCGCGCAGCGTGATGCCTGGCAGGTACTCCATCACCAGGTACGCCAGCTCGCCGTCCTGACCCTGGTCGAACACGTTCACCACGTGCGGGTCGGCCAGGCGTGCAGCTGAGCGCGCCTCCTGGATGAATCTGCTCTGGAAGACGCTGTCGTCGCTCAGGTGCGCGTGCATCACCTTCAGGGCGATGCGGCGCTCCAACCGGAGATCCGTGGCGACGTACACGGTTGCCATGCCGCCGCGGGCGATGCGCGATCGCACCCTGTAGCGGTCGTCGACAAGCTGCCCGATCAACGGGTCGACTTGCTGGCTGGTGCTCACGGCGTCATTCTACGGTTGCGGTGCGGACATCGGCGGGAGCGCAACACCCGCGCAATCACGCGGGTGGCGGGTCGTTATGCAGTCGTGAACGTGCCGCAGGCGCGCGCTCGGCACGCCGCAGGGACGGAACAGATGTCCTCCCTCGTCAGCTGACGAACACGAGGTGCGCGACCCACACCGTCGCGATGCTGCGCAGTCGGCGGTCAGCGGCAGAACACGGTCAGCCGAGCTCGTCGAGCCAGCGGCCGGCCTGCGTCTTCCACTGGGCGTAGCGGTCGGGGTGGGCGGAGACCTGCACGGCCTGAGACGCGTCTCCGAATGGCATGCTCTCCCACCCTGGAATGTCGTACAGCCCGCGCGTGGAATGCCCGTTCGGGTCGTGTGCGCCGCCGAAGAAGGCCTTCGTCGCCCGCTCCCGATCGAGGATCTGCTCGTGCGTGCCCCATCCCTTGGACGTGCGCTGCTGGAACAGACCGAGGGAGTCGCGGTCGCCGTAGTCGACGTTGCGAAGCGATGACTCGACCATCGCGGTTGCGAGCGCCTCGGTGATGGCGCGGTCGCCGGCATCGATCTTGCGCCCGACCCGGATGATGAGGGCGGCGTTCTCGGCCTGAGCGGCATCGAGGTAGGAGAAGCGCTGCCCGTTGTCGGCGGGCACGGGGTCGGGTGACTGCAGCGACAGGGATTGGCCAGGGTAGATGATCGCGCCCTGCTCGAGGTCGTTCGCCGCCAGGATCGACGCGACGCTCACCTCGTGCCTGCTGGCAATCGCCCACAGCGTGTCGCCGGAGGTCACCGTGTGCGTGGGAGCTGCGTTCGAGGAGCTGCTCGCCGGCGCGGGTGACGCCGGCCCGGTGGATCCGGAGCCGCCGACGGTGAGTTTCTGCCCCGGCATGATGGTGGCGGATGAGCCGAGGTCGTTCTCGGCGAGGATGTCCTGCACACTGGTGCCGTACTCGCGCGCGATGCTCCACACGGTCTCACCGGACGCGACGACGTGTGTCGTGCTGTTCGTGCCGGACGAGGACGACTTCTGCGATGACGCCGAGGTCGAGCCGCCAGATGATGAGGTGGAACCGTTCAGCTTCAGCTTCTGACCGGGGTGGATGATCGATGAGGCCTTGAGGCCGTTGGCGCGCACGAGCTCGCTGAGTGTGAGACCGTGCGTGCTGGCGATCGACCAGAGCGTCTCGCCGGATGAGACCGTGTGAGTGCTCGCGGCGGGGGAGTCCGATCCGGATGACGATGCCCCGCTCGAGGAGGATGACCCGGTCTCGGGCGGCGCACTCAGGCGAAGCGTCGCTCCCGGCAGGACGGCGCGCGCGTCGTCGTAGCTGAGGCCGTTCCAGCTGAGCAGGTCGGCGACCTGCAGTCCGTGTGTGATCGCGATGCGGGTGAGCGTCTCGCCAGGGCGGACCTCGTGCGCGTCGGCCGCGGCCGCGGCATCGCCGACGCCGAGTGTGAGTGCCAGTGACCCGACGACGGCAACGGGCGCGGCGCTGAGTGTGGTGCGTGAGATCGGCATCGGAACCCCCTGATGGTCTCGGCTCACGCTGTCAAAGAAGTTAATTCATGTCAATAGTTGGTAACGGTTGAGGCAGAAGTTGTAGATGTTACTGATGTGACGAAAGTCGATTGTGGTTCGCGCAGTGCGTGCGGTGCTCGCGTCGCGGCTGCCCGTGCGGATGCGACAATGGGGGTGTGCCTGAGACGACTCCCCCTGCGTACCCGACCGACTGGTTGCCGATTCCCGACGCGGCCGAGCACCTCGGCGTGACCGCGGGGCAGGTGCGTCGCCTGCTCGAGGACGGCGTGCTCATCGCCTCGCGCAGGGACGGCGTGCTGAAGGTGCCGTCCGTATTCATCGTGAACGGCGAACCGCTGTCGTCGCTGCGCGGAACCGTGGTCGTGCTGCACGACGTCGGTTTCGAGGTCGACGAGATGATCGACTGGTTGCTGAACGTCGAGGACGCGCTCGGCAACGCCCCGATCGAGTCGCTCCTGGCCGGCCGGAAGGCCGAGGTGCGCCGCGTCGCCCAGGTGCTCTGACTGCCCAGGGATCTCGCCGATGGGGCGCGTCGTGCGCAGTCGTCGTGAACGGCGAAGCTGAGAACGAGGGCGCAACCGCTCAGGCGGTGCGCTGAGTCGCGTCTCGCGCGAGGTCGCGGAGCGAGTTGACGGCCTTGTCTCCGAGAGGGGCGCCGGTGAGCGCGCGGTCCGCGTCGTCCGAGAAGCGCGCGATGCGCTCCTCCACTCTCTGCAGTGCGCCCGTGTCCCTGATCGTGTGCGCCAGCACGGCGACCTGGGTCGCGTCGAGGTCGGGCTCGCCGAACAGCTCGTCGAACGAACGCAGAGCGGTGCCGGCCAGTTCCGCGCGCGCGAGCGCGACGAGCAGCGTTCGCTTGCCCTCGCGCAGGTCGTCTCCCGCGGGCTTGCCGGTGCGTGCTTCGTCGCCGAAGACGCCCAGGACGTCGTCGCGCAGCTGGAAGGCCAGGCCGATCGGGAGGCCGAAGCCTCGCAGCGCGTCGAGTTGGTGTCCGTCGGCGCCAGCCAGGGCGGCGCCGATCACGAGCGGCTGCTGCACGCTGTAGCGCGCTGACTTGTACGACGCGATCCGCAGCGCGCGATCCGGAAGCTCAGCTTCCGGTGCGACCGACCACGCCGACTCCTCGGCGACGTCGAGGAACTGCCCGAGCGTCACCTCTCGACGCATCAGACCGTATTCCGCACGCGCCGCCGCGCCGGCGAGCCGTGGCGCATCGGCCAGCGACTGCTCCAGCAGATCGTCGCTCCACGCGACCAGCAGATCGCCGAGCAGGAGTGCGCCGGAGCGGCCGAACGACGCCGCGTCGCCCGACCAGCCGGCCGCACTGTGCGCTGCTTCCAGCGCACGATGGGCGGATGGGCGCCCGCGCCGAGTGTCGGCGTTGTCGATGATGTCGTCGTGCACCAGTGCTGCGGCCTGGAACACCTCGAGGGCCGCGGCGACGCCGATCGCGTCGGAGCCGTGCGTCAGGTCGGCGGCCGCAGCCGGACGGTCGGCGACAGCATGCCAACCGGTGGCGCAGAAGCGCCCCCGCAGGCGTTTTCCGCCCGTCAGAGCAGTCGCGGCGTGCTCGACGAACAGCGCCGCTTCGGTGCCGGAACCGGCCGCTTCGATCCGTTTTTCCGTCACGAAGCTTTCGAGACGCTGAGAGATGGCCTCGATCAGCGTTTGAGTAGGCGTCACGGGCCTAGCCTAGTTATCGTCACGGGCGGTAGACTGAGACAAGTCAACACACGGGAGGGAACCCGATGCCACTCTCCGAACAGGAACAGCGTCTGCTGGACGAGATGGAGCGTCATCTCATGCAGCACGACGCCGACGTCGTGCACGCGTCGGGCGGGCGGTCGCTCAGCTACCGCAATCTCGTCGCAGGAGTCATCGTCGCGATCGTCGGCCTCGGCGCCATCATCGCGGGTGTCACCGTGTGGCAGTCGAACATGGTGCTGGGCATCGTGCTGGGCGTGATCGGCTTCGCCGCGATGCTCGGTGGCGTGATTCTCGCCTCCACACCGATGAAGAACGCGCCGGACAAACCGGGCAAGGAGCAGAGCAAGCCTGAACGGGTCGATCGATCCGGCTCCTTCATGGATCGCCTCGGCGAAAGGTGGGATCGCCGCCAGAACGGCGAGTAGCCCGCTGCCAGCGCAAAAGCGTCGACCGAAAGGTCGGCGCTTTTTTCGTGTGCCGTCCCGATCGCCGCCGTGCTGGCCCTCCACCGTCCTCCACCGCCGTACTCCCTTGAAACTTCAGGGGATGCGGCGGTGGTTTCGTTGTGGGAATATCGTCTTGGTCCTAGACAGTGGGGGAAAGTGGAGTAAAGTGGAGCTCACCTTGGATTGGCCGGATGAAGAGGGGGTGAGGGCCGATGCTGTTGGGCACGCATACCCCGAAGCTCGACGACAAAGGGCGCGTCATCCTCCCCGCCAAGTTCCGGGAGGAGCTCGCCGGCGGCATCGTCATCACCCGCGGCCAGGAGAGGTGCCTGTACGTGTTCTCCACCTCGGAGTTCGAACAGGTGCACGAGCGGATCCGGCAGGCGCCGCTCAGCAACAAGCAGGCCCGCGACTTCCTTCGCATGTTCCTCTCAGGTGCGAGCGCGGAGACGCCTGACGGACAGAACCGCATCACCGTTCCGCAGCACCTGCGCACGTACGCGGGTCTCGAGAAGGAGCTCGTCGTCACGGGCGTCGGCGCCCACGCCGAGATCTGGGACGCGAACGGCTGGAACGACTACCTCGCCGCCAACGAGGACGACTACTCGGAGATGGAGCAGGAGGTGATCCCGGGCCTCTTCTGAAGACCGACCCCTGGCTGTGATCCCCAGCCGCAGCCCTGACATCACTTCCCCGGTGGCAGGTCGAGCGGATGGGAATCAGAGCCAGGGGGAGGAACCGGAGCATCATGAACTTTCGCGACATCCACACACCGGTCCTGTTGGACCGCTGCGTCGAACTCCTCGCACCCGCGCTCGAGCGCGACGGCGCCGTATACGTCGACGGCACGCTCGGAATGGGCGGGCACTCGGAAGCCGTGCTCACGCGATTCCCCGGCGCACGTCTGGTCGGCATGGACCGAGACCCGCAGGCGCTGCGGATCGCGGGGGAGCGGCTCGAACCCTTCGCCGATCGCGTGACGCTCGTGCACACCGTCTACGACGGCATCCGATACGCCCTCGACGAGGCCGGTCTCGCCTCGGCGGACGCGGTCCTGTTCGACCTCGGAGTCTCGTCGCTGCAGCTCGATGAAGCCGACCGCGGCTTCGCCTATGCGCAGGACGCTCCGCTCGACATGCGCATGGACCCGACGACGGGACCGACGGCGGCGGACGTGATCGCCACCTACTCCGAGGGTCAGCTGCGGCGCATCTTCGAGCGCTACGGAGAGGAGAAGCTCTCGGCGCGCTACGCGAGGGCCATCGTCCGGACGCGCCAGGAGTCGCCGATCGTTCGCTCCGGTGAGCTGGTCGACGTGCTGCAGGACGCCACGCCTGCTGCGGTGCGCAACGCAGGCCACCCGGCCAAGCGGGTCTTCCAGGCGCTGCGGATCGAGGTGAACGGGGAGCTCGCGGCGCTCGAGAGCGCGATCCCCGCGGCCCTCGAGGCGCTGAGCGTCGGCGGACGCATCGTCGTGATGAGCTACCAGTCGCTCGAGGATCGCTTCGTCAAGCGACTCTTCGCCGAGGCCACAGCATCGACGAGCCCCGCTGGGCTGCCGGTCGAGCTGCCGGGGCACTCACCGCGCTTCCGCGCTCTCGTGCGCGGCGCTGAGCAGGCGAGCGCGGCGGAGGCGGAGAGGAATCCGCGGGCCAGGCCAGTGCGGCTTAGGGCCGTCGAGAAGCTGAGGGAGTCGACGTGAGTCTCGCAGAATCCGATCTCCTGCTTCAGCCGACGCCGCGCAGGCGCCAGGACGACGCGCCGGGGGAGACTCCGGAGCCTCGTCGGCGCCTTCGCGCGCTCGAACGCCCCGAGGGCAGACGGCGCCCACGCACCGTGTACGCCGTTGTGGCGATGTTCGGAGTCATCCTCATCGCCGGTGCCCAGATCGTGCTGTCCATGCTGACCACGCAGGACAGCTACGCGGTCGCCGAGCTGATGCAGGAGCGCCGCGATCTCACCCTGCAGCAGCAGGGGCTCGAGGACGCGGTCGCCGGCCTCAGCTCGCCGCAGTACTTGGCCGCGAACGCCGCCGATCTCGGCATGGTGATCGACGGGGCGCCGAAGTTCCTGCGCCTCAGCGACGGCAAGGTGACGGGAACGGGCGCATCCTCGACGTGGAACTCGAGTGTGGACGTGTCGCCGTCGCAGGTCGGCAACGCGCTCATCGCCGACACGCCGCTCGCCACCGACCCCAACCGTTCGGTCGCGGGGAGCATCGAGACCGAGAAGTCCGAGGATGCGGGAGGCGAAAGCGGATCGGGCGGCGCGCAGGCGGAGCCGGAGGGACCGCCCTCCATCGACAAGGGGCTGCCGAGCCCCGAGACGCACTGACGAGGAATGATGAGCTCCACTCAGGGAACGAGCGCAGCCCGCTCACCGAGGCGTCGCACCGTCGTCGCACTGGCGTGCGTCGTGGTGATCATCCTGGCTTTCGTCGTGCGCTTGGTCGATATCCAGGTCGTCAGCGCCAGCGAGCACCTCGATGAGGCATCGGACAAGGGTCTCAACGGCAGCAGGACCCTCTACGGCGTCCGCGGCTCGATCGTCGACGCGAACGGTCAGACGCTCGCCAGCAGCACCCAGCTGTACGACGCGAACATCGATCCGAAGCTGGCTGTCGACATGACGACGCGCGACGACGAGGGCAACGAGATCGACGTGCCGTTCTCGACGTATGCGCCGGACATCGCCGAGGTCCTCGGACGCGATGCGGAAGACATCGAGAAGATCGTCGACGAGGCGATCGCGATCGATCCCGACGACCGGTGGGAACGGCTCGCGCGGAACATCACGACGACCCAGTACGTCGATCTGGTCGAACTCGGTCTGCCCTTCATCACCTACGAGCCGAAGCCGGCGCGTTCGTATCCCGCAGGCTCCGTCGCCGGGAACCTTCTGGGTTTCGTCGGCTCCGACGGGCCGCAGGCCGGCTACGAGCGGATCGAGAACGAGTGCCTCGCCTCGACGAACGGCAAGGAGACCTTCCAGCAGAGTCCCAGCGGAGTGCGCATACCAGGCACGGAGAACGTGGATTCTGCGGCCGACGGCGGCACGCTGCAGCTCACGATCGACTCCGATCTGCAGTGGTATCTGCAGGAGATGATCGCCGAGGAAGTGCAGTCGAAGAAAGCCGAATGGGGCTCGGTGACCGTCGTGGACGCCGAGACGGGCGCGATCAGGGCCGCCGCTGAGGCGCCGTCGATCGACCCCAACGACGTGAACGCGAGCGACCCTGCGGACAGGGGCTCGCGCATCTTCCGCACCACCTACGAGCCGGGGTCGACCTTCAAAGCGATCACCGCGGCCATGCTGCTCGACGCGGGGAAGGCGACGCCGTCGTCGACGGAGTACGTGCCGACCAGGGAGTACTTCGACAACGGTGCGGTGGTGAACGACGCCGCACCGCACCCTGATTACCACTACACGCTCGCCGGCGTGCTGATCGACTCGTCGAACGTCGGCATCTCGAAGTTCGGCGACCGGCTCTCCATGCCGGAGCGCCACGACTACCTCGAGGCGTTCGGCGTCGGCAGCCGCACCTCCGTCGGCTTCGGCGGAGAGGAGTCCGGCCTGCTGAGGTCGGCGGACGACTGGGACAACCAGACCCGCTACGCCACCAGTTTCGGGCAGGCCTTC
This sequence comes from Frigoribacterium sp. JB110, assembly GCF_900163665.1. Taxonomy (GTDB): domain Bacteria; phylum Actinomycetota; class Actinomycetes; order Actinomycetales; family Microbacteriaceae; genus Microbacterium. The sequence continues at coordinate 494,276 of NZ_FUIA01000019.1, read as the reverse complement.
ACGGTCACGGCTCCGCAGGTCGCAGGTGCCTACCAGGCGCTCGCGAACGACGGTGTGAAGCTGCCGGTGCATCTGGTCGAATCCTGCACGCTCGCCGACGGCACGGTGGTCGAACCCGACCTGCCCGAGGCGGAGCAGATCGTCAGCGAGAAGACGGCAGATCAGGTGATGTCGCTGATCGAGAACGTCGCGGTGCAGGGCGGCAACACTGTCGACGTGCCAGGCTACCGCGTCGGCATCAAGACAGGTACGGCGCAGAAATCTGACGGCAACGGCGGGTACAAGCCCGGGGTGTACGCGACCAGCATCGTCGGCGTCGCTCCGATCGACGACCCGCAGTACGTGGTCATTGTCACCCTTGACGAGCCGAAAACGATAAGGTCGTCTGCGGCCACTGTGTCGGCCCTCGAGAAATCGCTCAACCAGGTGCTGAAGACCTACCGGGTGACGCCATCGAGCGGAGAGCCGACTCTCTACCCCAAGACAAAATGATGCGTGGCCGCAGGAGGACCGCTTGATCGCGCTGACGCTGGCGGAGATCGCCGAGACCATCGGCGGTGCTCTGCGCACCCACGGCGACGACACACCGGAGACCATCGTCTCCGGCGGTGTCGACACCGATTCCCGCAACATGGCGGCGGGAGGAGTCTTCGTCGCCAAACCAGGCGATGCAACCGACGGTCACCTCTTCGTCGGCGCCGCCGTGCAGGGCGGCGCGGCGCTGGCCATCGTCGAGCGCGAGGTGGACGAACCGGTCTCACAGATCGTGGTGCCGGATGTCGTCGTCGCGCTGGCCGACCTCGCCCGCGAGGTCGTCGCCCGTGTGCGCTCCGGCGGTGACCTGCGGGTGGTCGGTGTGACGGGTTCGAACGGCAAGACCACCACCAAGAACATGCTCGCGGAGATCCTGCGCGAGTCGGGCGAGACGATCTGGCCCGTCGCCAGCTTCAACAATGCAGTGGGCGCGCCGCTGACGATGCTGCGGGTCACTGAGACGACGCGGTTCCTGATCTGCGAATTCGGTGCGGATGCGTCAGGGCAGATCGCGCGGCTCGCCGGCCTCGTCACCCCGGATGTCGGGATCGTGCTGATGGTCGGGCTGTCCCACGCAGGCGGCTTCGGCGACATGGAGCAGACGGCGATCGCCAAGCGCGAGCTGATCGAGGCAGTGCGCCCAGGCGGCGTCGCCGTGCTCAACGCCGACGACGCCCGCGTCGCCGCGATGGCCGGCACCGCTGCGGAGCGCGGACTCAGCGTGCGCTGGTTCGGCGACGGCGACACGGCCGACGTGCGCGCCGAGGACATCCGGGTCACCGCATCCGGCACCGAGACCCGGCTGTATGTCGACGGCGAGCGGTACGAGCTGCGCCTGCGCGTGCTCGGAGCCCACCACGTGAAGAACGCGCAGGCGGCTCTCACAGCCGCCGTCGCGCTCGGCATCGACCCGGCCGTCGCGACCGAGCGGCTCGAGCGGGTGGAGCTGGCAGAGCGCTGGCGCATGCAGGTGATGGGCAACGATCGAGTGCGCATCATCAACGACGCCTACAACGCCAGCCCCGAGGCCATGCAGGCCGCACTGCGCACGCTCGCTCAGATCACGGGCGAGGACGAGCGGATGGTGGCCGTGCTCGGCTCGATGAGCGAACTGGGCGAGCGCGCCGTCGAGGAGCACCAGAAGATCGGGCTGCTCGCCGTGCGTCTGCGCATCCCGCGCATCGTCGTCGTGGGGCGCGAAGCCAGGCCGCTGTACCTCTCGGCGATCGCTGAGGGCTCATGGAACGATGAGGCCGTGTTCTTCGAGACGGCTGAGGCGGCCTACGACTACCTCGCAGCGGAGCTGCGCGACGGCGACAGGGTGCTGGTGAAGTCTTCGAACGCGGCAGGTCTCAGGCTTCTCGGCGACCGTCTGGGAGGATTGTTCTCGTGAGAGCACTACTGACTGCGGCCGCGATCTCCTTCGCCTTCGCGATCTTCCTCACTCCGGTCTTCCTGCGGGCCTTCCGCGCGTGGGGCTGGGGTCAGGTCATTCGCACCCCTGAGGCGATCGAGAACCCGAGCCACGGTGCCAAGCGCGGCACACCGACGATGGGCGGGGCGATCTTCATCGTCGGCACCATCGCGGGCTATCTGATCGGGTGCTACACCGCGAACATCCCGCCGACGCTGTCCGGCTGGCTCGTGATCTGGCTGATGGTCGGCTTCGGCGCGGTCGGGTTCATCGACGACTTCCTCAAGGTGCGCACCCAGCACTTCGGCGGGCTGAAGAGCTGGCAGAAGATCATCGGCCAGGTCATCGTGATCGTGCCGTTCGCGATCCTCGCGCTGAATTTCCCCGACGACTCCGGCCAGACCCCCGGCAGCGGCGCGATCTCGCTCGTGCGCGATCTGCCGATGCTGTCGTTCTTCTTCTTCACGCCGGTGCTGGCGTGGCTGCTGTACCTCGTCTGGCTGTCGCTGCTCGGCGTCGGCTTCTCGAACAGCGCCAACCTCACGGACGGCCTCGACGGCCTGGCGGCGGGCGTCGGAATCTTCGTGATCGGCGCATACAGCCTCATCGCCTACTGGCAGTTCAATCAGGCGTGCTCTGGCGCCGCACTCGCCGATGCCTCGGCCGAGGCGTGCTACATGGTGCGAGATCCGCTCGATCTCGCGATCATCGCGGCGGCGTTCGTGGGGGGCCTGGTGGGCTATCTGTGGTGGAACGCACCCAAGGCGAAGGTGTTCATGGGCGATGTCGGCTCGATGTCGATCGGCGGTGTGGTGATGGCGATGGCCGTGCTCACGCACACCGAACTGCTCGGCATCCTGATCGCCGGCGGTTACGTCATCTCGTCCGGCTCCGTCCTGCTCCAGCGCGTGTACTTCAAGGCGACCCGCGGCAAGCGGCTGTTCCTGATGAGTCCGCTGCACCACCACCTCGAGATGCGCGGCTGGCAGGAGACGCAGATCGTCGTCCGGCTGTGGATCGTCTCGGGCATCCTGGCCGTCACCGGCGTCGGCATCGTGTACGTCGAATGGCTGGCGGTCCGGTGAGCGCGCCGCTGGACGAGCTCACCAGCTGGAACGCCGATTGGAAGGGCCTGCGCGTCGGCGTGCTCGGGCTCGCGGCGACGGGATTCTCCGTTGCCGACACGCTCACCGAGCTGGGCGCAGACGTGCTCGTGGTCAGTGAGACGGCGACTCAGGAGTATGAGCGCCTGGTGCCGGTCATCGGCGCGAAGCTGCACCTCGGGCCGCTTCGCGACGTTCCGGATGAGCTGGTCGCCTTCGCCCCGGACGTCGTGGTCGCCTCGCCCGGATTCCCTCCGTCGCACCCCGTGGTGCGCTGGGTGCGCGAGAGCGGCATCGCCCTGTGGGGCGACATCGAGCTGGCATGGCGCGTGCGCGACAAGGTCACCCGTGCCGACGGCGCTCCAGCCGAATGGGTGCTCGTCACCGGCACGAACGGGAAGACGACGACTACGCGACTGGCCGCCACGATGATGGTCGAAGGCGGGCTGAGAGCCGCGCCGTGCGGCAACATCGGTGTTCCGGTGCTCGACGCGGTGCGCGACCCGGCGGGCTTCGACGTGCTCGTCGTCGAGCTTTCGAGCCACCAGCTCTGGTACCTCGGGCTGAACGACGATGCCGGTTCGCCCTCGCCTCATGCGTCCGTGTGCCTCAACGTCGCTGACGACCACCTCGAATGGCACGGCTCCGCCGAGGCGTATCGTGACGCCAAAGCCGTCGTGTACCGGCACACGAAGGTCGCGTGCGTGTACAACAAGTCCGACGAGGCGACGATGCGCATGGTCGAGGACGCCGATGTCGTCGACGGCGCTCGCGCCATCGGCTTCGATCTCGGCACGCCTGGCCCCAGTGATCTCGGCGTGGTCGACGGGATCCTCGCCGACAGGGCGTTCCTCGACGATCGGCGCACATCGGCGCTCGAGCTGAGCACGGTCGCCGAGCTCGCAGAGCACGGGCTCGCGGCAGGCCACATCGTGCAGAACATCCTCGCTGCGGCTGCTCTTGCGCGCTCGCTCGACGTGCCGCCTCCGGCGATCCGGAGCGCAGCGGCAGGATTCGAACTCGACCCGCACCGCATCCAGATCGTGGCGACGTCGAACGGCGTCACCTGGATCGATGACTCGAAGGCGACGAACCCCCACGCCGCCGGGTCGTCTCTGGCCGCCCACCCCGGCGCGATCTGGGTCGTCGGCGGGCTGCTCAAAGGCGTCGACATCTCGGCGCTCGTCGCGGATCGCGGCGCGGAGAGCCGAGCGGCGATCGTGATCGGCACCGAACGCCGCCCGGTCGTCGAGGCGTTCGCGCGACACGCGCCCCAGGTGCCGGTCTACGAGGTCGACCACGCGGAGACTGATGACGTGATGGCGCGCGCGGTCGCTCTGGCGGCAGACGCGGCGCGCGAGGGCGATGTGGTGCTGTTGGCCCCCGCAGCCGCATCGTTCGACCAGTTCCGCAGCTACGGCGAACGCGGCGACAGGTTCGCAGCCGCGGTGCGGGCGCACATCACAGAAGCCGACGGGTGACGAGCGGAGGGGGAGCGATGAGCCACACGACGCGCCCCCGTGAGAGCAGTGGGCCACGCCGCAAGGGCGGTCTGCTCGCCCGCGTGTCGCTGGGATCGAGATTCCAGGCGATCCCGCTCGAGTTCGTCCTGCTGGCCTCCACCGCGCTGATCCTCACCGCGTTCGGCGCGGTCATGGTGCTCTCGGCCACGAGCGTCGAGTCGATCGGCGCCGGTGGCGGCCCCTACGACGGGGCCGTCAAGCACGGTGTGTTCATCGTCATCGGCGTGCCGCTGATGTTCGTGCTGAGCCGGTTCCCCGTCGGGTTCTTCCGGAAGGTCGCCTGGCTGGCGCTCATCCTCGGTCTCGCGCTGCAGATGCTCGTGTTCACGCCGCTCGGCTACGAGACGGGCGGCAACCGCAACTGGATCCGCGTCGCCGGGTACACGATGCAGCCTGCGGAATTCCTCAAGCTGGCGTTCGTGGTCTGGCTCGGCGTGATCCTGTACCGCAAACGGGGACTGCTCACGAACTGGAAGCACGTGTTCGTGCCGATCGTGCCGGTGTCGGCGCTCGTGATCGGCTCGGTGCTGGCTGGCAAGGACCTCGGCACGGGCATGGTCCTGTTCCTGATCATGCTGGCGGCGCTGTTCTTCTCCGGTGTGAAGCTCAGGCTGTTCGTCATCCCGATGCTGATGTCGATCGTCGCGGTGGTCGGCCTGGCGGTTGCGAGCCCGAACCGGATGGGCCGCATCATGAGCTTCCTCAATGAGGACTGCAATTACTACGACGAGTGCTATCAATCGACGCACGGGATCTGGGCGCTTGCCGAGGGCGGGATCTTCGGCCTCGGTCTCGGCAACTCGAAGCAGAAGTACGGCTGGCTGCCGGCCGCGGCCGACGACTACATCTTCGCGATCGTCGGCGAGGAGCTGGGGCTGATCGGGTGCGCTGTGGTGCTGGTGATGTTCGGCCTGTACGCCTTCGCCGCATTCCGGATCGTTCGCCGCACGTCCGACCAGTTCGTCAGGGTGGTCGCGGCGACGATGACGATCTGGATCGTCGGCCAGGCGCTCATCAACATCGGCGTCGTCATCGGCGTGTTCCCCGTGCTGGGCGTTCCGCTGCCCTTCCTCTCCTCGGGCGGCACGTCGCTGCTCGCGGTGCTGCTGGGCACGGGCGTGCTGATGTCGCTCGCGCGGAGCCTGCCGCCGATCGAGCGCGGCATCGGCAGCGGAGAGTCCCAGCGGACACGGAGCGCGGCGCGGTAAGTGTCGCCTCCGGCATCTGCGAAGATCGATCGGTGACCACCTATCTCCTCGCGGGCGGCGGAACAGCCGGCCACGTCAACCCCCTGCTCGCCGTCGCCGACGGGTTGAGCGAACGCGCGCCGGGCGACGAGGTCCTGGTGCTCGGAACCGCTGAGGGGCTCGAATCGCGGCTCGTCCCCGCCCGCGGCTACGAGCTGCTGATCGTCGACAAGGTGCCGTTTCCTCGCCGTCCGAACGGTGCGGCGCTCCGGTTCCCCCTCCGGTTCCTGCGGGCCGTGAAACGCGTGAGAGCCTACATTCGCGACCGCGGCGTCGACGTCGTACTCGGCGTCGGCGGATACGCGTCGACGCCCGCATACGTGGCAGCCAAGCGCGAGAAGGTGCCGTTCGTCGTGCACGAGGCGAACGCACGCCCGGGGCTTGCCAACATCCTCGGCGCGCGATCGGCGCACGGGGTCGGCGTGGCGTTCCCCGGCACGCCGCTGAAACGCAGCGAGGTCGTCGGGATGCCGCTGCGACCGGAGATCGCCGGCCTCGATCGGGCGGCGAAGCGCGTCGAGGCCGCGGAGGAGTTCGGCCTAGACGCCGCGAAACCTGTGCTGCTGGTGTTCGGCGGCTCGCTGGGCGCGCTGCGGATCAACGACGCGATGGCCGCGGCGTGGCGCGACGTGCTCGACGCGGGCTGGCAGGTGCTGCACGTCACGGGGGATCGGTCGGAGCACGCCGATCCCGGCGCCCCTGGCTACGCGATGCGGCGCTACGTCGACCGCATGGACCTCGCCTTCGCGCTCTCGGATGTCGTGCTCGCTCGGGCGGGAGCCTCGACCGTGAGCGAGATCAGTGCGCTCGGCGTCCCTGCGATCTACGTGCCGTACGCCGTAGGCAACGGCGAGCAGCGACTGAATGCGTCCAGCGCCGTCGATGCCGGAGCCGCGATCATCGTCGACGACGCCGAGCTGACGGGCGAGGCGATCCGCGACCGCGTCGTTCCGCTGCTGCGTGACGCCGACCGCATCACCGCGATGGCGCGAGCCGCTGAGGACTCCGGCACTCGCGAAGGCGTGGCGAACGTCATCCGGATGCTGGACGCAGCGCTCCCGACACCCCGCGAGATGCCTGGGCCTCGTTGAGATGCCCCGTAATTCTCACCGTTCTGAACCATCCAGGGGCGGTTCGCGAGCGGAATCTGCCTGCGTGCCCGCTGAGAGACCGCGCGCCATCGCCTTCGCTTTCGGCCGCTCTGCCTAGACTCGAAGCGCCATGATTACTCCAGATCTCAGCGTCCCCGTTCCGGAGCGCATCCGCGCCGTGCACTTCATCGGCATCGGCGGATCCGGCATCTCCGGACTGGCGCGCCTGTTCCTCGCAGCAGGCATCCCCGTCTCCGGCTCAGACCGAGCCGAGAGCCAGAACACGCGCGACCTCTCAGGGCGCGGGGCGACTGTCGCGATCGGTCACGACGCAGCCAACCTCGGCGACGTCGACGCCGTCGTGTACACCGGGGCGATCTGGCCGGAGAACCCAGAGTTCCTCGCGGCGAAGGAGCGGGGAATCCCGGTGCTGCACCGCTCGCAGGCGCTGCACTATCTGATCGCAGGCCGACGCCTCGTGTCGGTCGCGGGCGCCCACGGCAAGACGACATCGACCGGCATGATCGTCACCGCGCTGGCCGGCGTCGGCGCCGACCCGAGCTACGTCAACGGCGGCGTCATCCAGCAGTACGGCACCTCGAGCCGCGCGGGCGAGGACGACCTGTTCGTCATCGAGGCCGACGAATCGGACAAGACCTTCCTGCTCTACGACACCTCCATCGCCCTGATCACCAACGTCGACGCCGATCATCTCGAGGCCTACGGCAGCCATGAGGCCTTCGACGATGCGTTCGTCCGGTTCGCCGACTCCGCAGGCGAGGCGGTCGTGATCTCCGCCGACGACGCCGGCGCGGTGCGGGTGGGTTCGAGACTCCGCCATCGCAGGGTCGTGACTTTCGGCGAGTCGCCGTCGGCCGACATCCGGGTCACGGACATCGTGACGTCCGGACCGGTGTCGTTCGTGCTCAGACACGCGGGCGAGCACGTCGAGGTGCGTCTGAACGTTCCAGGCCACCACAACGCGATCAACGCGGCAGGCGCCGTCGCCGTGCTGATGCAGCTCGGCTACCCGATGGCAGACGCCGCCCGCGCAGTGCAGGGCTTCGGCGGCACCGTACGGCGGTTCGAGCTGCACGGCACCCAGCGCGGCGTGAGCGTGTACGACGACTACGCACACCACCCGACCGAGGTCGCCGCCTGTCTGGAGGCCGCCCGCACGGTCGTGGGCTCCGGTCGCATCATCGCGCTGCACCAGCCGCACACCTACTCGCGCACTCAGCTCATGCACGCCGAGTTCGCCGAGACGCTCGAGCGGCTCGCCGACCACACGGTCGTGCTCGACGTGTACGGAGCGCGCGAGGACCCGATTCCCGGGGTGACGGGCGAACTCGTCAGCGCGGACTTCGCCGACGCCGAGAACGTGCATTTCGAGGCGGACTGGCAGCGAGCCGCCGAGTACACCGCGTCGGTCGCGCGCGACGGCGACTTCGTGATCACGCTCGGCTGCGGCAGCGTCTACCAGATCATCCCCCAGGTGCTCGACGCGTTGAAGAGCCGGGTCGAAGGACGCTGAGTGAAGCGGCCAGGCCCCCTTCCCTCGGCGCGCCCGGCACGACCGGGTCGTCGAGAAGCACCGTCCGCCCCCGATCTCGAGCAGACGGGGCCGGTGTCGGTCGCGGCGGACGACGGTCACGATGACGGGGTCGTCGGCGGGGGAGTGAGCGGACTGACGCGCATCTCCCGAGGCGCACTCCCGAGCAGGGAAGCCCAGCAAGCGCGAGGTGCCGCGGCCGACGACGAGGACGACACCGGCCGGTACGCGCAGGGCCGCGGGAGTCATGACCGAACCGAGGACGCTCCGGAGGACGAGCCGATCGGCTGGCGCGACCTCTGGCGGGCATCCCGCGCCAGGCGGCGGGCCCTCCGCGCCGAGGCGCGCCGGTTCACCGTACGCACGCGCAGGCGGCGCTGGTACTGGATCGGCTCGCTCGGTGCGGTCGTGCTGCTCATCGTCGGCACGCTCGCTGCCGCCTACAGCCCGCTCTTCTCAGTGCGTGAGGTCACGGTCGTCGGCGCTGACACGGTCGACGCCGATGCCATCGTCTCCGCGCTCGACGATCAGATCGGCACGCCGATGCCGCTCGTGGACCACTCGGCGATCCGCGCGGCAATGCTCGAGTTCCCGCTGATCGAGACGTATCAGGTCGAGTCGCACCCGCCGCACGAGCTGGTCGTGCGTCTCGTCGAGCGCACGCCCGTCGGTGCGATCGCCACTGACGCCGGGTACACGGTGGTCGACGCCGCAGGGGTCGCGCTGTCGACCCGAGAGGGGAAGCCGGAGGGTCAGCCCGTCATCGACGTCGGAGGCGGCACGTCGTCCGAGGCGTTCGCGGCCGTCGGCCAGGTGCTGCGTTCGCTGCCCTCCTCGCTGCGCAAACAGGTCACCGAGGTCACGGCGAGCTCGCCGCACGACGTCACCATCACACTCGGCGCATCGAACGCGAGCGTCGTATGGGGCAACGCATCCGACTCCGCGCTCAAAGCGGTTGTGCTCGAGGACGTCATGGCGGATCGACCGGCGGACGGTGTTCAGGAATACGACGTGTCGTCGCCGAATGCCGTCGTCGTCCGCTGATCGCGGGGCGCTCCGCCCGCTCTTTCCGTGCGGAATCGGCTCCGATGCGGCGACACGCCTAGCGCGAGCCCGGCGCCTCGGAGCTGTGCGCTTAGCGTCAAGGGAGAACAAATAGTTGCCGGGCAATACTTTAACCTTGAGGTAGAGGGTGAAAGTTCATCCCGGTCACGCCATGGTTCGCAACTAACGGAGGCCGGCATGAGCCAGAACCAGAACTACCTCGCCGTGATCAAGGTCGTCGGCGTGGGCGGCGGCGGCGTGAACGCCGTCAACCGGATGATCGAGCTCGGCCTTCGCGGGGTCGAGTTCATCGCCGTCAACACTGACGCTCAGGCGCTGTTGATGAGCGACGCCGACGTCAAGCTCGACGTGGGCCGCGAGCTCACGCGCGGCCTCGGCGCAGGCGCGGACCCCGAAGTCGGGCGGCGCGCTGCGGAGGACCACCAGGAGGAGATCGAGCAGGCTCTCGCCGGCGCAGACATGGTGTTCGTCACCGCAGGCGAGGGCGGCGGCACCGGCACGGGCGCTGCGCCCGTCGTCGCGCGCATCGCGAAGTCGATCGGCGCGCTGACCATCGGTGTCGTCACCAAGCCGTTCTCGTTCGAGGGCCGCCGCCGTCAGCAGCAGGCCGAGCTCGGTGTCGCGACTCTGAAGGAGGAGGTCGACACGCTCATCGTCGTGCCGAACGACCGCCTGCTCGAGATCAGCGATCGCGGCATCTCGATGGTCGAGGCGTTCGCAACCGCCGACCAGGTGCTCCTCGCCGGTGTGCAGGGCATCACCGACCTGATCACGACGCCCGGACTGATCAACCTCGACTTCGCCGATGTGAAGAGCGTGATGCAGGGCGCCGGTTCCGCGCTGATGGGCATCGGCTCCGCCAGAGGAGCCGATCGCGCCATCAAAGCGGCGGAGCTGGCCGTGGAGTCGCCGCTGCTCGAGGCATCGATCGAGGGTGCGCACGGTGTGCTGCTGTCGGTCCAGGGCGGTTCGAACCTCGGCATCTTCGAGATCAACGACGCAGCTCAGCTGGTCAAGGAGGCCGCGCATCCGGAGGCGAACATCATCTTCGGCACGGTCATCGACGACACGCTCGGCGACGAGGTGCGGGTGACGGTGATCGCCGCCGGCTTCGATGGCGGCGGACCGCAGACGAAGCTCGAGGTGCCTGAGATGGTCTCCCGTCCCGCGGCGCCGCAGGTGCCGGCGGTCGATGCCGCCTTCACCGCGGACAGGCGCGACGACACCGAGCGCCGCGAGGAGCCCGTCGCTCCCAAGCGCGAACAGCCGGTGCCCGTGCAGGCGGCACCGCCCGTCGTGCCGGACTCCGGCGGATTCGACACCGCGTTCGAAGACGATCTCGACATCCCCGAATTCTTGAAGTGAGCCGGGGCGTGTCTCGTCGTCGATCGCCTGGTGCGCAGGCGGCAGGTCCGCTCCGGTGTCGGAGATCGATGCAGATCTCGACGTCCAGGTCGATCTGCGGCACCGGAACGGGCGCCGGACGGCGATGATGACAGACAGCCTGTCTGATCGCCTCGCCGACGTCGATGCACGCATCGCGGATGCGGCGCGGGCAGCGGCGCGGGATCCCGGTGAAATCACCAGGATCGTCGTGACGAAGTTCCATCCGGCCTCGCTCATCCGGGAGCTCGCCGCCGAAGGCGTGCGCGACGTCGGGGAGAATCGTCAGCAGGAGCTGACGGCGAAGAGCGCCGATTGCGCGGATCTCGACATCGCGTGGCATTTCATCGGGCAGGCGCAGACGAAGAAGGCCGGCGCGATCCGTCGTGTTGCGAGTGCTGTGCACTCGGTCGACCGGGAACGCCTCGTCGACGCCTTGGAGCGAGCGGGAGAGGGCGAATCCGTGCTCGACGTTCTCGTGCAGGTGAACCTGACGGACGATGAGGGGCGCGGGGGCGTCAGTCCTGACGGGCTCGAGGCGCTCGCCGAGCGGATCGCCGGCGCGCCCTCGCTCGCTCTGCGGGGCGTGATGGCGGTCGCCCCGCTCGGTGAGGAGCCGGCGCGCGCCTTCGAGCGACTCGCCGGGTACTCCGCGCGGGTGCGCGGTGTGGTTCCGGAAGCCTGGTGGATCTCCGCCGGCATGACGACAGACTTCGTCGAGGCGGTGGCCCATGGTGCGACACACCTGCGAATCGGCGCGGCAATCACGGGCCAGAGGCCCGATCGGGCATAGCCTCGGAGACAACCAGCACGATGGAGGACGCGATGGGGAACCCGCTCAAGAAGACCATGGTCTACCTCGGCCTTGCGGACGAGGAAGAATACGACGAGACGACGGCGCAGGCCGAGCAGCCTGCACGCGAGGAGCGAGTGCGTCGTCACGAGCAGCAGGAGGAGCAGAAGCCTGCTCCGGTCACTCCGCTGCGCCGACCGGCCGTCGTGCGCCAACCCGCACAGGGCGCGGTCACCGAGATCGTCACAGTGCATCCCAAGCAGTACCGAGATGCGCAGGCGATCGCTGAGCACTTCCGCGACGGCGTGCCGGTGATCATGAACCTCTCGCAGATGAGCGACGCCGATGCGCGCCGCCTCATCGACTTCGCGAGCGGTCTTTCGCTCGGGCTGTACGGGCGCATCGAGCGCGTCACGAGCAAGGTGTTCCTGCTCAGCCCCGAGAACATCTCGGTTTCCGGCGACGGAAGCATCACCGCCGACGTCGAGACGCCAGCGGCGGCACTGTCCTGATCACGGCGCCCACGCCGCGTGCACGTGCACAGCTCGGCATCGCGATAGGCTCATACATGTGATCGGTTGGATTTTTACGGTCGTCTACGGCCTGCTCGTCGTGTACCTGTTGGTGCTGTGGGCGCGCCTCATCCTGAGCTACATCCCGCTGTTCAATCGCGGATGGCGCCCGAAGGGAGCCGGCCTCGTGCTGGCAGAGATCGTGTACACCGTCACCGATCCGCCGATCAAGTTCCTGCGTCGATTCATCCCTCCGCTCCGACTCGGCCAGGTCTCCATCGACTTCTCCTTCATGCTGGTGATGTTCGCCTGCATCATTCTGATGTCGATCACGAGCGTGCTCTCTCGTACCTGAGCGCGCGACGCAGCCCCTGTCCACCGGCCCACTTCAGGCACCAACGGTTATGCTTGCACTCGCAAGTTGCGCCCAGGCCGATGCCCGTGGCCACTGACCATCTCAATTTCACGAGGAGTTACCCATGGCACTGACCCCGGATGACGTCGTCACCAAGGAGTTCAGCAACGTTCGCTTCAAGGAGGGCTTCGACCCCGAAGAGGTCGACGACTACCTCGATGAGATCGTCAAGGAGTGGCGCACCACGATCGCGGAGCGCGATGAGCTGAAGGCCCGCGTCGCCGAGCTCGAGCAGCAGCTCGAGGGCGCGCCGGCACAGGCCGCGCCCGCACCCGCACCCGTTCCCGCGCAGGCCGCCCCGGCAGCCGAGGACGCATCGGCCGGCTCAGCGAGCACCAACGCACTCGGCATCCTCGAGCGCGCCCAGCGTCTGCACGACGAGCACGTCGCGGAGGGCCAGGGCGAGGCGGAGCGTCTCGTCGGCGAGGCGAAGACCGAAGCCGATGACATCGTGCGCGGCGCGAAGAAGGAGCGCAACGAGGTTCGCTCCAAGCTCGAGACCGAGCGGAAGACGCTCGAAGAGCGGATCACCGAGCTGCGCACGTTCGAGCGCGACTACCGTCAGGAGCTGCGCGGCTACTTCGAGGGCAAGCTGAAGGACCTCGACACGACGAGCACCTCGTCCTCCGAGACGCCCGTGTCGGCGATCGGTCTCTAAGACTGCCGTCTTGAGCGCTCGCGCACCGATTCGTCCGGCGGCGGCCAGCACCACCATCGCACTTCTTGCGCTGGTCGTGCTGGCCGCCGACCAGTTCAGCAAGCACTTCGTCCTCACTCACCTCGAACCGGGCGTGACGACGCAGATCGCGGGGGAGGCGCTGCAGTTCGTCCTCGTGTTCAACCCGGGGGCCGCCTTCTCGCTCGGCGAGGGCGTCACGTGGATCTTCACGATCGCGATGACGATCGTCGCCGGCGTGATCGTCTACCTCGCGATCCGGCGCGTGCGGTCCAGGCTCTGGGCCGTCGTCCTCGGACTGCTCCTCGGCGGAGTCCTGGGCAACCTCGGCGACCGGCTGTTCCGCGACCCGGGCTTCGCGGTCGGTCACGTCGTCGACTTCATCCTGACGCCGTGGATGTGGTTCTGGACGCCGAACGCGGCGATCTTCAACGTCGCCGACATCTTCATCGTCGGCGGCATGGCGTCTGTCGCCCTGCTGCTGATCATCGGCCTCGAACTCGACGGCACCCGCGTCCGCAAGAAGGGCGACGCGGAGGACGCGAGCGACGGCGACGCCTCCGGTGCGGAGGACGAGGACGACGACAACGCACCGGATGCCGACGATCGGGGTGACGCCGAAGAGCCGGCCATGGACGACGGCGACGAGGGGGACGGCGAAGACGACGCCGTGCCGGAAGTCGACGATGCGCCGGACGCCGGCGAAACCGGCGACGGCGAGAGTGAAGTCTCCCGTGCGGACGACAGCATGGACGAAGGTCGCACGGGTCGCACGACGACCGGGGACGCCTCCTGATGGAGTCTCGGAGCCTGACGGTTCCCGATGAGCTCGACGGTGTGCGCGTGGACGCCGCGCTGGCGAAGCTGCTCGGGTTCTCCCGAACCTTCGCCGCGGACGTCGCGGAGTCGGGGGGCGTGTTCGTCGACGCCCGCGGTGTGCGGAAGTCGGACCGTGTCACCGCCGGGGCGCGTCTTGACGTGGCGTGGACTCCGCGCGAGGAGCCGAAGGCCGTGGCCGAGGTGGTCCCGGAGCTCGGCATCATCTTCCAGGACGAGCATCTCGTCGTCGTCGACAAACCCGTCGGCGTCGCCGCTCACCCTTCTCCCGGCTGGGAGGGACCGACCGTCGTCGGCGCTCTGATGGGGCTGGGTGTCTCCGTTGCGACATCCGGAGCAGCCGAACGGGCGGGCATCGTGCACAGGCTCGACGTGGGCACATCCGGGCTCATGGTCGTCGCGAAGTCGGAGTACGCGTACACCCAGCTCAAGCGCGCCTTCAAGGAGCGCACCGTGGACAAGATCTATCACGCGATCGTGCAGGGGCACCCGGATCCGCTCGTCGGCACCATCGACGCACCCATCGGCCGACACCGCAGCCACTCGTGGAAGTTCGCGGTCATGCCGGACGGCAAGGATTCGGTCACTCACTACGAGACGATCGAGGCGTTTCCCGGGGCATCGCTGCTCGAGATCCACCTCGAGACGGGGCGTACGCACCAGATCCGCGTGCACATGGCGGCGCACCGCCACCCCTGCGTGGGAGATCCGCTGTACGGCTCCGACCCGACGCTGTCCGAGCGGCTCGGCCTCACGCGCCAGTGGCTGCACGCGCACGGCCTCGCGTTCGAGCACCCGGCCACAGGGGACCGGGTCGAGTTCGCGTCCCCCTACCCGCCCGACCTGCAGCACGCCTACGACCTCCTCGCCCGCTGATCGCGCGACCCGCGAGCTGAGTACTTTCGGTCGAGGTGAGTACGTTCGGGGCAGTTCTGGTCGAGCCTGGCGCGGTTGTACTCGTCTCGGCGGCTGGCTAGTCGGCCGCACCTGCGGCGATCCCGCGTCGCAACTCCGCCTCGACGCGGGGCCAGTCGTGCATCACGTCGTAGTAGTCGAAGCGCAGTACGGTGCAGCCGAGGGCAGTCAGGGCTCGATCGTGCCGGATGTCCCGCCGACGCTGTGCCGCATCCTTGTGATAGGCCCAGCCATCGAGTTGCACGACGAGATGCCTGCCGATCAGGAAGTCGACCCTATGGCCGGCGATTCTCACCTGCTGTACGGCCCGAATACCGGCGCGCCGGCAGTTCCACACGAAGGTCGACTCCATACCGGAGTCCGATTGCTCAGAGACCGCTTTCGCGAGATCCTTGGCAGCGCGGGAACGCCACGGTATCCGTCGCAGCTGTTGGGGTGTGACGCGCCGGCGATTGGTAGCCGATTCCCACACGCAGAAAGCATCCCGCTTCGGAAGACACGAAGCGACGTTTGCCAATACGTTCTCGATTTCGTCGAGCAGGGAGCGCGGCCGACGAGCCGTGACCGGATGCGAACGGTGGCAGACGCTCGATTCTGATGTGCTGCCTGTGTGCGGCGGCACCGCCAGATGGACCTGCGTCGGCAGTCCCTTCGGGAGCCAGAGGTCGAGCCGAGCCAGCGCCGAGACGCACGAGACCACTCCGCCGAGTGCTGCCGCTGTCCGCAGGTCGTCGCCGATGCTCGGCAGGAGCAGCCACTGCCTGCGCAGCAGCTCTATGCCTTCCTTGCGTCGAGCCGCGAGTATCCGATCGGCGCTCCAGCCTGCATCGATCAGGTCAGCTCGGTGCAACCAGCCACCGCGCCTTTCGAGTTCTGCGCACAGCTCCATGTCGATCCTCCGTTCCGGATGGGGACGTCATGAGTCTTGGTACTGGAGAGCAGCGCACACAACGGGCAACTGCGGGTTGTGGACGGAAAGCCACGCGAACTCGGGGGTGTGGGTGGAAGGAGGCCACGCACATTCGCTTGAGGCCGTGTGCGAGACACGTGTCACGGAGCGCGAGCGAGGAAGCTGCGGCTCGATCGCGTCCCCGCTGCGACATGAGTATGACCGCGCGATATGAGTACGATGGCGGCGAGAACGTGGGATTCTCGCCGCCATCGTACTCATCTCGGCGACCGAGCATGGGAGCCTTGCTCTGCCGGACGCGCGGGCACGGTGCGGGGTGCAGGACGGAGCGCCGGGCACACTGAACGCATGGTGATCGAGGTGCGGGCAGCGACCGAGTTCGACGACGTGGCGGCGCTCGTCGGGCCCAAGAAGCCGACGAGCAACGTGTGCTTCTGCCTGAGCTACCGCATCGGCAGCAAGGAGAACCAGGCGCTGCGCGGACAGGCGCGCGCCGACCGAGTGCGGGAACTGTGCGAGCACGATCCGCCGCCTGGCGTCATCGCCTATCTCGATGGCGAACCGGTGGGCTGGGCGGCGCTGCACCCGCGCAGAGACACCAGCTTCGCCCGCAACCGCCTCATCCCGCATGTCGACGAACTCGACGTCTGGTCGCTGTGGTGCTTCCGTGTGCGGCCGGGCCACCGCAAGCAGGGGATTCAGCACCACCTCATCTCTGGCGCAGTGTCGTACGCCCGCGAGCGCGGCGCGCCGGCTGTTGAGGGGTACCCCGTCGACAACCGCGGTGAGCACGTCGACCTGACGATGGCGTACGTCGGCACGAAGGCGCTGTTCGAGGGCGCGGGCTTCACACAGGCGGCCGAGACCGGATCTGTGCTGAACGGATTCCCGCGTGTGCTGATGCGACGGACACTTTCGCAGAAGTCGTGAACCGGATCGGCGCGGGCGTGCAATACCCGATATGAGCACTGACAGCGAAGACATCGCGGCACCGCTCGAAGCCTCGGCGCGAATCGCGGCGATCTTCGGGCGGCATGCGCGGGCGGTCGGCGGAGATGTGCGTCGGTGATTGGTCGGCGACGGTGTGGACGCTGTGCTCAGCGAGGCATTCCTGGTTGCCCTCCGCAGGCGTGGTTCGTTCGGACAGTCGAGCGACTCGGCCAGGCGGTGGCTGCTCGGTATCGCGACACGCGTGATGAAGCGGCGCCGCGCGTCAGGCGCTGCTGCGCGAGATGGCGATGGCAGCAGTTGGCGCTGAGCGGAGGCGTGCGCCCGCAGCGCGGGGCGCTTGGCTAGAGCATCGGCATGGGCGGACTCGTCGCAGGAGCGGCGACAGCAGCACTGGTGGTCGGTGCCGTTCCGGCGCCCGTCGATGCACCGGATGCGGCAGCCGCCGAGGCTCTGAACGCTGCCGCCGAGGCTGCGATCAGCGTCGATGTGCTGGAACCGGCACGGGGCCGATCATCCGGATGATGCGAACGGCGGAACAGACTCTGGGATGGCACTCCAGACGCCGTCGCAAGCGCCAGCCGAGCTTCCTCCACCCGCTGATTGAGTGCGGGCCGCGCGACGGTATCGTTCACTCGTCGCGCGACCGCTCTCGCAGAATCGGACCAACGTCATTCGGCTCAGAAATCCCGCGGGGCGCGGCTTCAGAGGCGCGACCCGCCTGTCTGCGCGCTCAGGCGCAATTGCCGGTGGAGTCCACTCAGCCGACGAGCCGGATCACCCAGTCGGCGGGGGAAACGGAGCGGGACCGGCGAGTCTGAGACGATGAGGCGATGGCAGGTTCTCTCGTCTCGCCCCGCGCGGCGGCGGTGCTGTGGTCGGCCGTCGGCGGCGCGGCCGCCCTGGTCACGGCGCCGGGGCTGATCTGGCTGTTGCGGGACCGGCTGCACGTGAGGTGCAGCACGGGTGCACCGGGAACGGAAGGCTACGGCACCTGGGTGTGCGCTGACGGCATCGGCTACATTCTGCCCGGCATCGCGGTGGGAGGCGGCGTGATGATGCTCGTCGTCGTTGCGATGATCATCAGCGGCGTCGTCAGTCGCGACCGCGTCCGGGCCGTGCTTCTCGTCGTGTTCGCCGGCGCAGCTATGGCGTGGGGGAACATACTGATCGCCTACGGCTCGGCGAACCTCGTGCACGGGCGGGCCGCGGGCATCTCCGGCATCGAGACCTGGTTCGATGCAATGGGAGTGGCGGTGCTCTGCCAAGCCGTCTCTCTCGCATCGGCGATCGCGTCTTTCTTCGTCGGGGCGCGTGCTGCTCGTATCGCAGCCTGGGTCGCCGTCGTCCTGGCATGCCTCGGAGCTGTCGTTCAGCCGGGGCTCGCGGTCACCGCCGCACCAGGTGCGTTTCTCCTGATGGGCGCTGCGTGCCAGCCGCCGATGCGGGACTCGGTCGTGGGTCGGCGCGGGGGTGAGCACACGCCCGGTTGAGCGCGGTCACGCGAAAACCGGCCGGATGCGGGTGGAACGTCCTCGTTCGGGACGGCCGTACTCGCCCCAGCGGCGTCCGCGGCGGTACACACCCAGGCGCGCACCGCTGTGAGCGCCGCCGGTTCCCGGGGCCTCCCGCAACGTCGGCCCGCCACGGGAGCGCGACACGGCGGGGCGGAATGTCCGTGGGTGAATTTAGACTCGGGATATGGCTTCCGACGACTTCGTCCACCTGCACGTGCACAGCGAGTACTCGATGCTCGACGGGGCGGCGAAACTCGGGAACATGACCCAGGCGGCGGCTGATCTGGGGCAGAGCGCCATCGCCGTCACCGACCACGGCAACACGTTCGCCGCGTTCGAGTTCTACAACGCGGCGAAGGCCGCAGGGGTCAAACCGATCATCGGCCTCGAGGCCTACATCACGCCGGGCACACAGCGCAGCGAGCGCTCGCGGGTGTCGTGGGGCTCGCCCGATCAGAAGAGCGACGACGTCTCTGGCGGCGGCGCCTACACCCACATGACGATGTGGGCCGAGAACAACGAGGGCATGCACAACCTGTTCCGCCTCAGCTCGCTGTCGAGCATCGAGGGGTACTACTTCAAGCCGCGCGCCGATCGTGAGCTCCTCGAGACGTACGGCAAGGGCATCATCGCCACCACGGGTTGCCCGTCCGGCGAGATCCAGACGCGGCTGCGACTCGGCCAGTACGACGAGGCGCGACAGGCGGCGGCCGACTACCGGGACATCTTCGGCAAGGAGAACTACTTCACCGAGATCATGGAGCACGGTCTCTCCATCGAGCGGCGAGTTCGCGAAGACCTGATCAGGCTCTCCAAAGACCTGAACATCCCGCTGCTCGCCACCAACGACTCCCACTACACCTATCAGCATGAGGCCGACGCGCACGAGGCCCTGCTGTGCGTGCAGTCCGGGTCCACGATGGACAACCCGAACCGCTTCAAACTCGACGGTGACGGCTACTACATCAAGTCGGCGCGGGAGATGCGTCAGCTGTTCAACGAGCATCCAGAGGCCTGCGACAACACACTGCTCATCGCCGAGCGCTGCAACATCGAGTTCGACACCGAGGCGAACTACATGCCGCGATTCCCCGTCCCGGATGGGGAGACGGAGGAGAGCTGGTTCATCAAAGAGGTCGAGAAGGGGCTGCACTACCGCTACCCGAACGGCATCACGGATGACGTGCGCAAGCGCGCGGAGTACGAGATCGGCATCATCACCCAGATGAAGTTCCCCGGCTACTTCCTCGTGGTCGCCGACTTCATCAACTGGTCGAAGAACAACGACATCCGTGTCGGCCCCGGGCGAGGCTCCGGCGCGGGTTCGATGGTCGCGTATGCGATGCGCATCACCGACCTCGATCCACTTGAGCACGGCCTGATCTTCGAGCGGTTCCTCAACCCGGACCGCGTCTCCATGCCCGACTTCGACGTCGACTTCGATGACCGGCGCCGCGGCGAGGTCATCGACTACGTGACGGAGAAGTACGGCGATGAGCGCGTCGCGCAGATCGTCACCTACGGCACGATCAAGTCGAAGCAGGCGCTGAAGGACTCCAGCCGAGTGCTCGGCTTCCCGTTCAGCATGGGGGAGCGGCTCACGAAGGCGATGCCGCCGCCCGTGATGGGCAAGGACATGCCGCTGAGCGGCATGTTCGATCCGGATCACGGTCGCTATAAAGAAGCGAGTGAGTTCCGCTCGCTCATCGAGACCGACCCGGAAGCGAAGACGGTCTTCGACCGCGCCATCGGGCTCGAAGGGCTGAAACGCCAGTGGGGCGTGCACGCCGCCGGTGTGATCATGTCCTCCGATCCGCTGATCGACATCATCCCGATCATGAAGCGCGAGCAGGACGGGCAGATCGTCACCCAGTTCGACTACCCGGCCTGTGAGTCGCTCGGCCTGATCAAGATGGACTTCTTGGGGCTCCGCAACCTCACCATCATCTCGGACGCCCTCGACAACGTGCGCACCAACCGCGGCGTCGACATCGACCTCGAGACCCTCACCCTCGACGACAAGGACGCGTACGAGCTGCTCGCTCGCGGCGACACCCTCGGCGTCTTCCAGCTCGACGGCGGCCCGATGCGCAGCCTGCTGCGCCTGATGAAGCCCGACAACTTCGAGGACATCTCAGCCGTCATCGCGCTGTACCGACCAGGCCCGATGGGCGCGAACTCCCACACGAACTACGCGCTGCGGAAGAACGGTGAGCAGGAGATCAGCCCGATCCATCCCGAGCTCGAGGAGCCGCTCAGGGAGATCCTCGACACGTCATACGGCCTCATCATCTACCAGGAGCAGGTGATGGCGATCGCACAGAAGGTCGCCGGGTTCAGTCTCGGGCAGGCAGACATCCTGCGTCGCGCGATGGGAAAGAAGAAGAAGTCGGAGCTCGACAAGCAATACGTCGGCTTCGCCGAGGGGATGAAGAGTCGCGGCTTCGGGGAGGGGGCGATCAAGGCCCTGTGGGAGATCCTGCTCCCGTTCTCCGACTACGCGTTCAACAAGGCCCACTCGGCTGCGTACGGCGTGGTGTCGTACTGGACGGCCTACCTCAAGGCGCACTATCCGGCCGAGTACATGGCCGCGCTGCTCACCAGCGTCGGCGACTCGCGCGACAAGCTCGCGATGTACCTCAATGAGTGCAGGCGCATGGGCATCAACGTGCTGCCGCCGGACGTCTCCGAGTCGATCCTCTTCTTCGCCGCCGTCGGGGAGGACATCCGCTTCGGCCTCGGCGCCGTGCGCAACGTCGGCTCGAACGTCGTCGACGGGATCGTCTCGGCGCGCGCCGACGGGCCGTACGCGAGCTTCCACGACTTCCTGAAACGCGTCCCCGCGCACGCGGCGAACAAGCGCACCGTCGAGTCGCTGATCAAGGCGGGCGCGTTCGACACGATGGGTGCCACGCGGCGTGCCCTGGTGGAGATCCACGAGGATGCCGTCGAACAGGCGGTGCTCGACAAGCGGCGCGAGGCGCAGGGCGAGGTCGGCTTCGACTTCGACAGCCTGTGGGACGAGCCTCAGGAAGTGCAGAAGGTCCCGGAGCGCCCCGAGTACACGAAGAAGGACAAGCTCGCTTTCGAGCGCGACATGCTCGGGCTGTACGTCTCGGATCACCCGCTCGCCGGTCTCGAGGTGCCGCTCGCCAAGCACCGCAGCATCACGATCGCCGACCTGCTCGGATCGGAATCGCTCGACGACGGCGACCAGGTCACCGTCTCCGGTCTCGTCACGAGCGCCCAGCACAGGGTGGCGAAGGCGAGTGGAAATCCGTACGGCATGGTCACGGTCGAGGACTTCGAAGCCGAGGTCACCGTGATGTTCATGGGGAAGACCTATCAGGAGTTCCAGCCGATTCTGCAGCAGGACTCGATTCTCGTCGTCCGCGGGCGGGTGTCGCGCCGCGACGATGGGCTGAACCTGCACGCGCAGTCGGCGTTCTCGCCCGACCTGGGGGCGATGGACACGGCGGGTCCCATCACTCTTCTTCTGCCGGAGCAGCGTGCCACGGAGCGGGTCGTGAAGGACCTCGCCGACGTGCTGAAGCGACACACAGGAGACACAGAGGTGCGACTGAAGATGCACAGAGGACGATCGGCGAAGGTGTTCGAAGTGCCGATCCCCGTCACCGTCACCGCCGATCTCTTCGGCGACCTGAAGTCGCTCCTCGGGCCGCAGTGCCTGGGCTGAGGCGACGGCGCGCGGGCGGCCGTCACACAGAACGAACACAGAAGACGGCCGTGATCCGGGCAGTAGGATCGAAGTAACCACGACCGTGCAAGCAATGCTCACGCGAGCAGTAAGAGGGGACGTCAGTCGTGTCCGACAACACAAACGGCCAGCAGGCCTGGGAGCCGAGCGGCCAGCCGCAGCAGGGCGCTCCCAATCCGCAGCCCCCCGCGGGCGACCCGCGGCCGCCGGCACCTGCGCCGGCACGAGAGAGCTTCATCCCGGAACAGCCGATGTCGAATACGACCGATGAACCGGATGGTGATCGCGGCCACGGCGGCGTCCCCGCGATCTGGGTGTTCTCGCTGCGGGAGCTGATTCTTGCGGGTGTCGGCGTCGTCTCGATCGTCTTCTCGTTCTTCTCGATCTACTCGCTGACAGGTGCGTCAGCAGGTTTCGGCATGGAGCTGCCGTCGTATTTCCCGGTCTGGGGACAGGGAATCGCCGCGATCGCCGCATCGGTCGCCATGGTCGCAGCTACCGCGCTGATCGTGCTGCGTCGCCTCGTGCCGGCACTCACGACACTCAAGATCGGTTCGCTGAGCATCGACCAGTTCGCATCGGTTGCGTTCGTGTCGTACGCCGTCGTCTACTGGAGCGCCGTCTTCTCGGCGCTCGGCACCGGTTCAATGATGGGCGGCGTCGGCGTCACCTGGATGGCCTGGGTCGCCGCCGTGGTCGCACTTGCCGGCGTGTTCTTCACGGTCGTCGCTCCGTTCGTTCCGCCGTTCCGAGCTGACTTCGACGGTCGCGAGGAGACACAGGCGACGAGAGCGGCGAGGCCCGCGCTCACGCTGATCCAGCGCCCGCGGGCGCCGAAGCCCGCACCGCAGCAGGCGCCGTGGCAGCAGCAGGGCCAGCAGGCGTACGGCCAGCAGCCCGCACCGTTCGGCCAGCAGGCGCCCTATGGTCAGCAGCCGCCCCACGCGCAGCCGCCGTACGGGCAGAGCCCGTATGGCCAGCAGCCCCCGGCCTACGGTCAGCAGAACGCCTACGGACCGCAGGGCGGCTACCCGCAGCAGCCCGTGCCGTACGCACCGCAGCCAGACCCGTCGTCGTCGTTCGCTCCGCAGCAGCCTCCCGCCTATGGCGCTCCTGCTGCGCCGTACGAGTACCAGGGTCAGGCCTCTGGCGCTGAGGAAGCTGCGCAGGCGCCGACTGCCGACGCGCAGTCGCCTGCCTATGGCGCTCCTGCTGCGCCGTACGAGTACCAGGGTCAGGCCTCTGGCGCCGAGGATGCCGCGCAGGCGCCGACCGCCGACGCGCACGCTCCTGCCTCCGGTGCTCCTGCTGCGCCGTACGAGTACCCGCCCCAGGAACCCGTCGCCGATCCGTTCGGCCCGCCGGCAGCCGCACCCGCCATCGATTTCGGTGAGCCGTCGGCAGACCACGCTCCCGCAGGGGACAGTGCTCCGGCAGATGGAACCGAGCACGGCGCCGCGGCTTCCGACGGCACGACCGCCGCGGCCGAGGTCGCCTCCGACGCCGACGAGTCAGCAGGAGAGGCCGACGACGTCGCCACGCGCGCGCTGCAGGTGCCGACCTCTGCCGACGTCTCGACACAGGACGAGGAGATCACAACCGACACCGAACAGGTGACGGGGCAGCCCGCCCGCTCGGCGCTCGACCACAGCGCAGCCGGCGTCGACTTCGGCGGCGCCCTCGCCAGCGATGGCGAGGAGCAGCCGGGGCAGGGGTACCGGCGCACCGGTTCGATCCCCGTGCCGGACGAGGCAGACGCCGCGGCGGTCGACTCAGAACTCGACGGCGACACCGTCCTGCGCGTGCCGGCCGATGTTCAGGACGCCCGCGATTCTGACCGTCACGACGACGAGGATTCGGCCGAGGGTCAGCGCGTCGACCCAGGCTCCCTCCCGGTGACGAACGCACAGCCGTTCTGGGCACTCGCGCCGGTCGAGCGTGACGTCGTCGACGCCGCCGGCGGTCCGCTGTTCCGCATCGGCCCCACGGCGTGGGCGCTGGTGCTGGAGGAGCGCGGCGAGGTATTCGTCGTCCGCGACGACAACGGCAGGGTCGGCTACCTGCACGACACCACGGGCGTCACCCGCGGCTGAGAAGAGAACCATACGAACATGCGCACGATCGACCTGCGCGGGCGCGAGCTGACGCCCGCGGAACTGCTCGCCGCCGTGCCGCGCGCGAACGCGGCACGGCAGGCGGCGCTCGAGGCGGCGACCGACATCGTCGCCGATGTCCGCGCCAGGGGCGAGGCGTCCCTGCGCGAACAGGCGGAGAGGTTCGACGGTGCGACGGACCACGCCATCCGCGTGCCCTCGGAGCAGCTCACTGAGGCACTCGCGGGCCTCGCCTCGCCGATCCGCGACGCACTGGAAGAGACGATCCGTCGTGTGCGTGAGGCATCCGCGGCCCAGATCCCCCCGGCCAGGACGACCACTCTCGCCGACGGCGCGCGTGTGACGCAGCGTTGGCAGCCGGTCGCACGCGTGGGCGTCTATGTGCCAGGCGGCAAGGCGGTGTACCCGTCGAGCGTCGTCATGAATGTCGTGCCTGCTCAGGTCGCCGGCGTCGCCTCGGTCGC
This sequence comes from Frigoribacterium sp. JB110, assembly GCF_900163665.1. GTDB lineage: Bacteria > Actinomycetota > Actinomycetes > Actinomycetales > Microbacteriaceae > Microbacterium. The sequence continues at coordinate 469,545 of NZ_FUIA01000019.1, read as the reverse complement.
ACTCGCATCGCCGCCGCAGTCCGAGCACGACGGTCGCGTGCACCCGACGATCCTCGCAGCGGCCGCGCTGCTCGGCATCGACGAGGTCTACGCGATGGGAGGCGCAGGAGCGATCGGCGCGTTCGCCTACGGCGTCGACGAGCTCGGCCTCGATCCGGTCGATGTCGTCACCGGGCCAGGCAACAACTTCGTCGCATCGGCCAAGCGGGCCGTCGCCGGCGTCGTCGGCACGGACGCGGAGGCGGGAGCGACGGAGATCCTGATCTCGGCGGACGACACAGCCGATGCCCGGCACGTCGCCTACGACCTGGTCAGCCAGGCGGAGCATGACGAGCAGGCCTCAGCTGTGCTCGTGACGAGCTCGCTCACCCTCGCTGAAGCGGTCGCCGCCGAGGTCGAACGCGTTGCGGCTGCGACCAGGCATGCCGAGCGCGTCGCCACTGCGCTGGCGGGGGAGCAGTCCGCGATCGTGCTCGTCGACGACGCATCCGCGGCCGAAGCGTTCAGCAACGCGTACGCGCCGGAGCACCTCGAACTCCACCTCGCCGACGCCGCAGACGCGTCGCCCCGCTACACCAGCGCCGGCGCGGTGTTCGTCGGGACCCACAGCCCTGTCAGCCTCGGCGACTACCTCGCCGGATCGAACCACGTGCTCCCGACCGGAGGCCAGGCGCGCTACGCGGCGGGCCTCGGCGCCGCCACGTTCCTGCGATCGCAGCAGGTCATCGAATACTCGCGCGAGGCGCTCGAAGCCGTCAGGGACGGCATCGTCGCCCTGTCCGAAGCAGAGGCCCTCCCCGCGCACGGCGAGGCCGTCACGGCGCGGTTCGCCTGATGCACTGCCCGTTCTGCCGCCACGGCGACTCCCGCGTCATCGACTCGCGTACGAGCGACGACGGCCTGTCCATCCGGCGCAGGCGTCAGTGCCCCGAATGCGGGAAGCGCTTCTCCACGGTCGAGACCTCCAGTCTGAACGTGATCAAACGATCCGGCGCCGTCGAACCGTTCAGCCGTGACAAGGTCGTGCTCGGTGTGCGCAAGGCCTGCCAGGGTCGTCCTGTCACCGACGCGGACCTCGCCGTGCTCGCGCAGAAGGTCGAGGAGGCGGTGCGTCAGACCGGCCTCAGCCAGATCGACGCCAACGAGATCGGTCTGGCGACCCTCGGCCCGCTGCGTGAGCTCGACGAGGTGGCCTACCTCCGCTTCGCCAGCGTCTACCAGGCGTTCGAGTCGCTCGAAGACTTCGAATCGGCCATCGCCTCGCTCCGCGCCGATCACGCGGTCGCGGCGCCGATCGATTCGGCGACGGACCAGAAGGATTGAGAATGTACCCGCTGCTGTTCCGCACCGTGCTCACCCGCTTCGATCCTGAGGTCGCCCACCACCTCGGAATGGCAGTCATCCGCCTCGCAGGGCTCAGGCCGCTCGCGCCGATCGTGCGCGCCGTGACGAAGCCCGACTCGTCGCTTGCGGTGACCACGCTCGGGCTCACGTTCCCGAGTCCGTTCGGCGTCGCCGCGGGCTTCGACAAGAACGCCGTCGGTGTTCGCGGCCTCGACGCGCTCGGCTTCGGCCACATCGAGGCGGGCACCGTCACGGCGATCCCGCAGGACGGCAACCCCAAGCCCCGACTGTTCCGCCTCGTGCGCGATCGCGCCGTCATCAACCGGATGGGCTTCAACAATCGCGGCGCGAAGGCCGCGGCCAAGCGCCTGGCGAAGATGCGGCGCGGGGGAGCCGTCGTCGGTGCCAACATCGGCAAGAGCCGTGTCGTCGATGTCGCTGACGCCACGGACGACTACGTCGCCAGCGCGACGATGCTCGCACCGCTCGCCGACTATCTTGCGGTGAACGTCTCGTCGCCGAACACTCCTGGCCTGCGCGGTCTGCAGGCGATCGAGACGCTGACGCCGCTGCTCACGGCTGTGCGCGAGGCGGCCGGTGCCACCCCGCTTCTGGTGAAGATCGCACCCGACCTGCCGGATGACGAGATCGCCGGTGTCGCGACGATGGCCAAGGATCTCGGCCTGGCCGGCATCATCGCCACCAACACGACCATCTCCCGAGACGGTCTCACCGCCGATCTGGCCACGATCTCCGCCGCCGGCGCCGGCGGTCTCTCCGGCGCGCCCCTGCGTGAACGCTCTCTCGAGGTGCTCCGGATCATCCGGGCCGAGGTGCCTGACCCTGAGTTCTGCGTGATCTCGGTCGGCGGCGTCGAGACCGCCGACGACGTGCAGGAGCGGCTCGATGCGGGGGCGACCCTCGTGCAGGGCTACACGGCGTTCCTCTATCGTGGCCCGTTCTGGGCGCGACAGATCAACCGCGGCCTGATACGGGGCCGCTGACGCGAACCGGCCTCGCTCATCCGGATCGTGCCGGATGAGCGAGGCCGGATGCGCGTGCCGCTACTTCGGTGCGCCGCCGACGCGCACCTGCGGCTTCGGCAGGCGCATGAAGCGCATCTGCATCGAGCGCATCGCCGCGTACCAGCCGAGACCCTTCTCACGCTTGTCCTCGCCGAACTTCTCGCCGGCGCGCTTCTTCACACTGCGCGACAGGATGAACATATCGCCGACGGTGAACAGCACGAACACCCACAGGCCGACCATGCCGTAGAACTGGAACGCGTACGGCAGGAACATCGTCGCGACCAGGATCACGATCAGCGCAGGCATCAGCAGCTCGCCGAGATGCCACCGTGAGTCGGTGAAGTCGCGCACCCAGCGGCGCTGCGGCCCTCTGTCGCGCGGCTGGAGGAACTTCTCCTCGCCATTGGCCTGTCCGAGGCGGGCGCGATCCTGGCGGGCGCGAAGGTCAGCTTTAGCGCGTCTGCGGGCCTCCTTCGTGTTGGCGACGAGCGGACGGCGATTGGCCGCCTCGCGCTCGGCGCGCGTCGGAGTGGGGCGTCCCTTGCCGACGGTCGGCGTCGACGCGTCGTTGTCGCTGGGAGCGGGGGTCTTTGCCACGGCGGAGCACCTCGATAAGTCGTTGCGGTTCGCGCCCTAGGATACCCGCATGACCTTCGCAGAAGATCCGGATCAGAATCTCGCCGACGTCGCGGAAGGGGGAATCGCGAACGCGCTGGCCGATCTCGGCCGCCTCGTGCGCATCCCCGGCATCGCGTGGCCGTCCTTCGACCAGGATCAGCTCGGGCGCAGCGCGGAGGCGGTGGCGCAGCTCGCCCGCGACACCGCTGTCTTCGACGAGGTGCGCATCCATCGCGCGGAGGTTCCGGGCACCGACGACCTCGGTCAGCCGGGTGTGCTGGCCACGCGCAGGGCGCGAAACGGCAGGCCGACGGTGATGCTCTACGCCCACCACGATGTGCAGCCCCCTGGCGACGACGCGCTCTGGCAGACGCCGCCGTTCGAGCCGACCGTGCGCGACGGGCGCCTGTACGGTCGCGGCGCCGCTGACGACAAGGCGGGCGTCATGACGCACATCGCCTCGCTGCGGGCGCTGCACGAGAAGATCGGCGACGACCTCGACCTGGGCATCGTGCTGTTCATCGAGGGCGAGGAGGAGTTCGGCTCGCGTTCGTTCACGCAGTTCATGGACGACAACGCGGACGAGATGCGCTCCGACGTGATCGTCGTGGCCGACTCAGGCAACTGGGACTCGGCCACGCCCGCCGTCACCGTGTCGCTGCGTGGCAACGCCACGTTCCACCTGACCGTGCGCACGCTCGCCCACGCATCGCACTCCGGCATGTTCGGCGGCGCGGTGCCCGATGCCATGCTCGCCACCATCAAGCTGCTGTCGACGCTGTGGCACGACGACGGCTCGGTCGCCGTCGAGGGCCTTGCCATACGTGATGCCGACACTCCCGAGTACGACGAGTCGACGCTGCGGGACGAAGCAGGACTCCTCGACGGCGTCAGCCCCATGGGGAACGGCACCATCCTCTCCCGCATCTGGAACAAACCGGCCATCACCGTCACGGGGATCGACCACACGCCAGTGCATGCGGCGAGCAACACCCTCGCGCCGGAGATCACCGTCGTCGTCAGCGCTCGTGTCGCACCAGGCCAGAGCTCGCGGGAGGCCTACGAGGCCATCCGCTCCCACCTGGAGCAGCGCGCACCGTTCGGCGCTGAGCTCACCTTCAGTGAGGTCGACAACGGCGACGGCTTCCTCGTCGACACGTCGGGATGGGCGGTGACCGCGGCACGCGAGGCGATGCGAGACGGATACGGCACGGAGCCCGTCGACTACGGCGTCGGCGGCTCCATACCGTTCGTCGCCGACCTCGTCGAGCGCTATCCGGGGGTGCAGATCCTCGTCACGGGCATCGAGGATCCGCACTCGCGGGCGCACAGTCCGAACGAGTCCCTGCACCTCGACACGTTCCGCCACGCGATCGTGTCGGAGACGCTGCTGCTGGGGCGGATGAATCAGCGCGAGGGCTGAGACGACATCCGGATGCCGCGTCCGACGGGCGAGAAACGCCGCGAGCGGGACGGAAACGTGCCTGAAGCGCCGAATCGACGTCTACAATCGGTAGAAGGCCGATGTGCGTTCCCGCGCAAGGGCGAAACCTGGAGTGAGAAGGAGACGGCATGAGTGACACCCTGACGATCAACGCCGAGACCCGCGCACACGGCGTGAGCCTCACGGATACCGCCGCCGCCAAGGTGAAGAGCCTGCTCGAACAGGAAGGGCGCGACGACCTGCGCCTCCGCGTCGCCGTGCAGCCGGGCGGATGCTCCGGCCTGATCTACCAGCTGTACTTCGACGAACGCCAGCTCGAGGGTGACGAGACCGTCGACTTCGATGGCGTCGAGGTCATCGTCGACAATATGTCGGTGCCGTATCTCGACGGTGCCGCCATCGACTTCAAGGACACGATCAGTGAGCAGGGCTTCACGATCGACAACCCGAACGCCGGCGGCTCCTGCGCCTGCGGCGACAGCTTCCACTGATCCACGAGCGAACGGCCCCGCAGCTCCCGTATGCGGGGCCGTTCGCTGTGCGGCACCACCGGAGCACCGCGCCACACGCTGGGAGTGTGGCCTGAATCCGGTGAGCAAGTGCCGTAGACTGATTCCGCTCCATTCACGTTCGAAAGGTGAAGTACGTGCCGTCGAAACGCCGCCTCCGTTGGGCCGCGATACCTATCGCCGTTGCCTCTCTCGTCGCCCTCGTGGGCTGCACCCCGACGGAACTGCACGGGTACCTCCCCGGCTTCACCGAAGAAGGCACCCCCGCGACCAACCAGACCGACGGCATCGCCGCGCTCTGGACGGGCTCGTGGATCGCCGCTCTGGTCGTGGGCATCATCACCTGGGGCCTGATGCTCTGGGCGATGGTCGTGTACCGCCGCCGCAAGGGACAGACCGGTCTGCCCGTGCAGCTGCGCTACAACATGCCGATCGAGATCTTCTTCACGACGGTGCCGCTGATCCTGGTGATCGGACTGTTCGCCTTCACCGCTCGCGAGCAGACGAAGATCGAGGAGCCGTGGGCAGAGCCCGACGTGCACATCACCGCGATCGCGAAGCAGTGGGCATGGGACTTCCAGTACGACGGCGACCAGGAGGACAACTCCGACGCCGTGTGGACGATGGGCATCCAAGCCCAGGTCGATGACGACGGCGACGTCGACGAGAACAAGCTCCCCAGGCTCGTGCTGCCGGTGGACAAGAAGGTCACCATCGACCTGCAGTCCCGCGACGTGATCCACTCCTTCTGGATCATCGACTTCCTCTACAAGAAGGACATGTACCAGGGACACGACAACTCGTGGTCGTTCATCCCCACCCGTGAGGGCACCTACCAGGGCAAGTGCGCCGAGCTGTGCGGTGAATACCACTCCGCGATGCTCTTCGAGGTCGACGTGGTCAGCAATGCCGAATACGAGTCGTACCTCGACGACCTCGAGGGCGATGGTCAGACGGGCGACATCAACGACGCCTACGACCGCCTGCAGAACCTCCCGGGCACCACTGGTGCCGAGGCAGAAGAAGAGGGGCACTGAGCGCTATGACATCGACTGTGCAGGAGCAGCGCCCGGCGATGCCGGCGCGTCAGGCGGCATTGCTCAGCGGGAACAGCACCCACCGCAAGGGCAACATCATCGTCAGCTGGATCACATCCACTGACCACAAGACGATCGGGTACATGTACCTGATCACCTCGGTGCTGTTCTTCATGCTCGGCGGTGTGATGGCGCTGATCATCCGCGCCGAGCTGTTCGCACCGGGCCTGCAGGTGGTCCCGACCCACGAACAGTACAACCAGCTGTTCACGATGCACGGCACGATCATGCTGCTGATATTCGCGACGCCGCTGTTCGCAGGTTTCGCCAACGTGATACTGCCGCTGCAGATCGGTGCACCCGATGTGGCGTTCCCTCGACTGAACGCGTTCGCCTTCTGGCTGTTCACCTTCGGTTCGATCATCACGGTGGCCGGCTTCCTCACCCCGCAGGGCGCGGCCTCCTTCGGCTGGTTCGCCTATCAGCCGCTCGCCAACGCCTCGTTCTCGCCGGGTGTCGGCGGCAACCTGTGGATGATGGGTCTCGGCATCTCCGGATTCGGCACCATCTTCGGCGCGGTGAACTTCATCACCACGATCATCACGATGCGCGCACCCGGCATGACGATGTGGCGCATGTCGATCTTCAGCTGGAACACGCTCGTGACCAGCCTGCTGATCCTGATCGCGTTCCCGGTCCTCGCAGCCGCGCTGCTCGCCGCGGCCAGCGACCGCATCCTCGGCTCCCATGTGTACGACCCGGCCAACGGCGGTGTGCTGCTGTGGCAGCACCTGTTCTGGTTCTTCGGACACCCAGAGGTGTACATCATCGCGCTGCCGTTCTTCGGCATCGTCTCCGAGATCTTCCCGGTGTTCAGCCGCAAGCCGATCTTCGGCTACAAGACCCTCGTGTACGCGACGATCGCCATCGCGGCGCTGTCGGTGTCGGTGTGGGCTCACCACATGTACGTCACCGGTGCGGTGCTGCTGCCGTTCTTCGCGCTGATGACGATGCTGATCGCCGTTCCCACGGGCGTGAAGATCTTCAACTGGATCGGAACGATGTGGCGAGGGTCGCTCACCTTCGAGACGCCGATGCTGTTCTCACTCGGCTTCCTGGTCTCCTTCGTCTTCGGCGGTCTCACCGGAGTCATCCTGTCGGCGCCGCCGCTGGACTTCCACGTGTCGGATTCGTACTTCGTCGTGGCCCACTTCCACTATGTGGTGTTCGGAACCGTCGTATTCGCGATGTTCGCCGGCTTCTACTTCTGGTGGCCGAAGTGGACGGGGAAGATGCTCAACGAGCGTCTCGGCTACGTGCACTTCTGGATGCTGTTCATCGGCTTCCACATGACGTTCCTCATCCAGCACTGGCTGGGTGTCGACGGCATGCCTCGCCGCTACGCCGACTACTCGGCGGCAGACGGCTGGGCGTGGGGCAACGAGCTCTCCACCGTCGGTGCCATGATTCTCGGCGCGTCGATGATCCCCTTCCTGCTGAACGTGTGGGTCACCGCCCGCAAGGCGAAGAAGGTCACAGTCGACGACCCGTGGGGCTTCGGCGGATCGCTCGAATGGGCGACCAGCTGCCCGCCGCCGCGGCACAACTTCACGTCGATCCCGCGCATCCGGTCGGAGCGCCCCGCGTTCGACCTGAACCACGGCCCCGTCGTCGAGGTGGGTGTCGGGCCGGCGAAGGATGCTCCGGATGTCCCAGTGAAGGACGTCGCAGACGGAGAGGTGAAGTAGAGCCATGAAATCCAACGTTGTCATCTGGTGGATCCTCGCGGTCTTCTTCCTGATCTGCACCGTCGTCTACGCCGGCTGGGGAATCCTCAGTCACCTCGACGCCGTTCAGGCGGGGGAGCGCACGTGGAACGAAGCCGTCGAGTGGCCGGGCGCGATCGCTCTGCTGTTCAGCACCTTCATGTCGGCGATGATCGCCTTCTTCATCCAGAAGTGGCACGCGAGCCAGAAGGGCCTTGAGCTCGCGGCGGACCGCCTCGACGCCGACATCGACGACGACGACCCCGAGATGGGCGAGTTCAGCCCGTGGTCCTGGTGGCCGCTCGTCCTCAGCGGAGCCGTCGCCCTCGGCGCGCTCGGCCTCGCCGTCGGCACCTTCCTGATCCCGCTCGCGGCCGGCCTGCTGGTCGTCGCACTGGTGGGGTGGACCTATGAGTACTACCGAGGAAACTTCGCCCGCTGAGCGGCGCCCGGCACGGCCGCTTCCTGCGTTGTCGTCGGTCACAGGGCTCTCGGCCCCGTTCCCTCCTCCGCCTGGGAATCGACCGCGCCGGACACCGCTCAGCGCATAGCGGAAGAAAGCCCCGGATCATCGTGATCCGGGGCTTTCGTGTGCATGAGGTCAGAGGGCAGACCTGTCCGTCAGGACGATCGGGCCGTCTTCGGTGATCGCGATTGTGTGCTCGGAGTGGGCGCCGCGGGAGCCGTCGGCGCTGCGCAGGGTCCAGCCGTCCTGGTCGGTGTAGAGCTCGTCGGTCGACTGCAGCAGCCACGGCTCGATCGCGATGATCAGACCGGGCTTGAGCGGGAAGCCGCGGCCGGGCCGGCCGTCGTTGGGGATGTGCGGGTCGCCGTGCATCTCGCGGCCGACGCCGTGGCCGCCGAAGTCCGTGTTGATCGTGTGACCGGCGGCATAGGAGATCTCGGCGATCGCCGCGGAGATGTCGCCGACCCGGTTGCCGGCCTTCGCGGCGTCGATGGCAGCCGTCAGCGCCCGCTCCGTCGTGTCGATGAGCTTCAGGTCCTCATCGCGGGGCGTGCCGACGACGAACGATACGGCCGAGTCGGCGACCCACCCGTCGACGGACACGGCGAAGTCGAGCGTCACGAGGTCGCCGTCGCGCAGGCTGTAGTCGAACGGCAGTCCGTGCAGCACCGCGTCGTTGATCGACGTGCAGATCACCTTGCCGAACGGCATCGCGCCGAACGACGGGTGGTAGTCGATGTAGCAGCTGGTCGCGCCCGCCTTCCGGATCATGTCGTGCGCGCGCCGATCGATATCGAGCAGATTCGTGCCGACGGCGACCTCGCTTCTCAGTGTGTTCAGGGTCTCGGCCACGAAGCGGCCGGCCGGCCGCATCTGCTCGATCTCGGCGGGGGTGCGCAGTTCGATCATGTGAATCCTCCAGGTATCGTCCTTCCATTCTCTCCCACTCGAGATGGGCGTGCCCCGCGCGGTTACGCTGGGAGCATGGCCCTTCGTCGCGTGTTCTACCGGTGGCTGTGGCTCGCCGCGCTCGTGCTGCCGGCCTGGCTGCTGATCGGATGGGGCGTCTTCGGCGAGAACGGCTTCGCGATCCTGTGGATCGTGTTCATCGCCATGCCGTCGGTGTTCCTGGGGCAGGGTCTGCTCACTCTCATCACGCGCTCCCGTCCGTCCGTCGGGCGCACCCGAGCCGTCTCGTGGTGGGATGTGCTCGGCTTCGGCGTGTGGCACATCCTGACGATCGCCGTCGTCGTCGTCGACGCCCGATGGTTCGCCGCGACGCTGTCGGCGGCCATCGTCGCGGGGCTCGCTCTGTTCTGGCTGCAGTTCTGGCAGCTGCGTCGTGAGGCGGGCGTCATGCGTTTCCGCACGAAGCATCGAGACGACGAGGGTCCGGATGACGAAGGCGACGTGCTCATCGTCACAGAGAGCGACCCCGACAAGTAGCGCCGAGACGGTTTGGGTGGACGCGGAATCCATGGCAGAATAGGGCGCTGTGCCGTGATGCATGGTGCTGTTGCACGCATGCGTTTCGTTTCTGCCGCGGGGGAGACGAGGGCCGCCGGAGCTTTCTGCCTCGGCCTCACCGCACAAGCGACTCTTTCCAGAGGATCGCGGTCGACCCGTGGCGGCCGCAGAGAGACAGTGACATGAACATCATCGATGCCATCGACGCGGCTTCGCTGCGCACCGACGTCCCCGAGTTCGGCCCGGGTGACACCGTCAAGGTGCACGTCAACATCGTCGAGGGCAACCGCTCGCGTGTGCAGGTGTTCCAGGGCGTCGTCATCGGCCGTCAGGGCGACGGCGTGCGCGAGACGTTCACGGTCCGCAAGATCAGCTTCCAGGTCGGCGTCGAGCGCACGTTCCCCGTGCACTCGCCGATCATCGAGAAGATCGAGCGCGTCACCCGTGGTGACGTGCGTCGCGCGAAGCTGTACTACCTGCGCGGCCTCACCGGCAAGAAGGCCCGCATCCGCGAGAAGCGCGACAACGGCTGACATGCTTCAGGAGAGCCCCGCACCCCGGTTTTCGGGGCGCGGGGCTCTTCTTTTTCGGTGCATCCGCGTGAGCAGCCTCCGTGTCGCAAAGGGCTCCCTGCTGCGATGTGGAATGCTGGACGGAGCGCCTGCGTCGGCGCCGAGCGAAGGACGATATGAGCGATTCACTTTCCGCCGACCCTGCTGCGGACGATATGCCGGTGACCTCGCGACGCGAGCTTCGCCAGCGGCAGGAAGCGGAACGCGACGGGAAGCGGGAGAAGAAGGAGCACAAACGCGGCGGGGCGCTGCTGTTCCTGCGCGACGTCGTGGTGATCATCGTGATCGCCGTGCTGATCTCCTTCCTGATCAAGACCTTCGTGGTGCGGTCGTTCTACATCCCATCCGGATCGATGGAGAACACGCTCCAGATCGACGACCGCATCCTCGTCGACGAAGTGACGCCGCTGTGGAACGAGTACGAGCGCGGCGAGATCGTCGTCTTCGCCGACCCGGGCGGCTGGCTCGAGCCGAAGGGGGAGCCGGAGCGCTCCCCGGTGAGCGAGGGCATCGACTGGTTCCTCACCATGATCGGACTGTCAGCGGCGGACAGCGAGGATCACCTCGTCAAGCGGATCATCGGCACACCGGGAGATCACGTGGTCTGCTGCAACGCTCTCGGGCAGCTGACGGTGAACGGCAAGGCCATCGACGAGATGGGGTATCTGAAGCTCCCCGAGGGAGACACGAAGGCCTCCCGCGACGGGTTCGACATCACCGTTCCCGACGATTCGCTCTGGGTGATGGGCGACAACCGCAACAACTCGTTGGATTCGCGTTACAACCGCGACAAGCCAGGTGATGGCTTCGTCCCGGTCGACAACGTGGTCGGGCGAGTGTTCTTCCGCACCTGGCCGTTCGAGCGCTTCGGCTGGATGAGCGCGCCCGAGGTGTTCGCCGCGGTGCCGTCACCGGACGACGAATGAGCGCCGCACCGCCGACGCTCGAGCTCGAGCGCAGACTGCTCGGGCAGGCTCCGCTCATCTTCGCGCTCGATGAGGTCGGTCGGGGCGCTCTGGCCGGCCCCGTCGCCGTCGGGGCGTCCGTGATCGACGCCTCGGCTGCAGAAGGCGCGGTGCCAGAGGGCCTGAAGGATTCCAAGCTCATCACGGAGAAGCGGCGCCCGGAAGTCGCCTCCCGCGCCGCGAGATGGGTGACGGGATCGGCCGTGGGCTGGGCGAGCCCCGCCGAGATCGACGAGGTCGGCATCGTGCGCGCGCTCGGGCTCGCGGCGCTGCGCGCCATCGAATCGCTCGCGGCAGCCGGATTCGCCCCGGACAGCGGCATCGTGCTGCTCGACGGCAACCACGACTACATCACGCCGACAGCCAGGGCATTCGACGAGTGGGCCTCCGCGGCGCGCCTCGACGTGCGGCCGGTGATCAAAGGCGACCGCACCTGCGCGTCGATCTCCGCGGCATCGGTGGTGTCGAAGGTGGCCCGCGACGAGCACATGGTCGCGCTGCACACCGAGCACCCGCACTATGCGTGGGAGCGCAACAAGGGCTACGCCAGCGCCGCGCACCGCGAGGCCATCGCCGGTCACGGCCTGAGCGATCACCACAGGCGCTCTTGGGCCATCGCGGACGCGCCTGCATTGTTCTGACGCCTGCCGCGACATCCGGCAATCCGGCTCCGGGCACGAGCAGGCGCTCTCGCACGTAGGATGGAGCCACCATGGATGAGGACCCGTTCGACGACTTTGACCGCGAACTCGAGCTTGCGCTGTACCGGGAGTATCGCGATGTGGTGTCGCAGTTCCAGTACGTGATCGAGACGGAGCGGCGCTTCTATCTCGCCAACGACGTGAACGTCGTCCGCCACGACACGGAGCACGACTTCTACTTCGAGCTGACGATGAGCGACGTCTGGGTGTGGGACGTGTACCGCGCCGACCGCTTTGTGAAGTCGGTGCGGGTGCTGACGTTCAAGGACGTCAACATCGAGGAGCTCACCCGCCGGGACTTCGAGATCCCGGATGAGCTGTCGCTCGACGGAACGTAGCACGCGCCGTTCCCCTCACAGGGGAGAGGTCTCTCGCAGAATCCGCGTGATCACGCGGAAGGTGACCATTCACACCCTGTCGGCCTTCGTCACGGCTGGTCGAGTCTGGTGCCATGGCACACAAAGACGACCTGGGCAGAGCAGGCGAGGAGCGAGCAGCGGACGAACTGCGCCGCCGCGGCTTCTCCGTCGTCGACAGGAACTGGCGGTGCCGCGCCGGTGAGCTCGACATCGTCGCCGTTCGCGCCGGAGTGATCGCGGCCGTCGAGGTGAAGACGCGCAGCGGCACCGCGTTCGGCCATCCACTCGAGGCGATCCGCTCCGACAAACTGCGGCGGCTGTGGCGGCTCGCCCATCTCTGGGCACGGGAGCATCCCGACATCGCCCGCGGCAGGAGAGTGCGCGTCGACGCGATGGCTCTGGTCGGCCGAGACCCGACGAAAGCCTCGATCGACTACGTCGAGGACCTGCGATGAGCGTCGCGCGCACGTGGGCCGTCGCGCTGACGGGGCTGCGCGGCGAGATGGTGGAGATCGAGGCCGACGTCACCAGTCACACCCCGGAGTTCCGCATCATCGGGCTGGCGGACAAGACGCTGGGAGAGGCGTCGCGTCGGGTGGTCAACGCGAGCGAGAACTCGGGGCTCGAGCTCCCGCCGCGACGGATCACCGTGAACCTGTCGCCGGCGAGCCTGCCCAAGCACGGGTCGGCGTTCGATCTCGGCATCGCGGTGGCCTCGCTCGCCGTCGGCGGGGTCATCCCGCGTGCGCCGATCGCGCGGACCGTGCACCTGGGCGAGCTCGGTCTCGACGGCCGTCTCCGGCCGATCGCCGGTGTGCTGCCCGCCGTGCGGGCGTCGGCGGAACGCGGGTTCGAACGCGTCGTCGTTCCGAGGGCGAACGAGGCGGAGGCTCGGCTGGTGCCGGGCATCGAAGTCGTCTCGGCCGTGTCGCTTCCCGAGGTCGCCCAGGGGTACGGCGCCGACGTCGCCGTGCCCGAGCACAGAGCGGTGCGGCGCGTCGTGTCCCCGGCGGCGCCGGCAGAAGCGGGCGATCTGTGTGATGTGGTGGGGCAGGTCGAGGCGGTCGAAGCGCTCACCGTGGCGGCGGCCGGCGGGCATCATCTGCTGCTGTCGGGGCCGCCGGGTGCAGGCAAGACGATGCTCGCGAGGCGGCTCCCCGGCATCCTGCCGCCGCTCGACGATGAGGCGGCGCTCGAGGTGGCGGCGCTTCGTTCCCTCTCTGGGGAGGCAGTCGAAGAGCTGAACCGCACGCCCCCGTTCGAAGCGCCGCACCACACGGCGACGCTGGCCGCGCTCGTCGGCGGGGGTTCCCGGATGTCGAAGCCCGGCGTGATCTCGCGGGCGAGCCGCGGCGTGCTGATGATCGATGAGGCAGGCGAAGTGCGTGCAGGGGTGCTCGACGCGCTGCGCCAGCCGCTCGAGCACGGCCGCATCGACATCCATCGTGCCGGCTTCACCGCGAGCTATCCCGCCCGTTTCCAGCTGGTGCTGGCCACCAACCCGTGCCCGTGCGGCGAGCACGGTGTGCGCGGCGGCAGCTGCGTGTGCTCACCGAATGCCGTGCGCACCTACCAGCGTCGACTGTCCGGTCCGCTGTTGGACCGGATCGACATCGCGCTGCGCGTGGAACGCGTCACCGCCGCGACGGGTGCGGGCGATGTGACTTCGGACCAGGCCCGCGAGCGCGTCGTCGCAGCGAGAGAGCGCGCACGGCGCCGACTGCGCGGCACGCCGTGGCTTCGCAACGCTGAGGTTCCCGGTGCGTGGCTGCGCAGCGAGGGGCCGCGCGTCCCTCGCGAGGCGACCGGTGCGCTCGACCGTGCGCTCTCGCACGGCTCGATCACGCTGCGGGCGTACGACCGGATCCTGCGCCTGGCGTGGACGCTGAGCGATCTCGCAGGAATCGACGTGCCGACGGCGCGGGAGATCGGGCGGGCGCTGTATCTGAAGGCAGGAGCGGTGACATGAACAGCATCCTCTCCGACGACTCGGTTCGTGGAGCCGCCGAGCGATTGTGGCCTGAGGCGGGGCGGGCCGAGCTCGGAGACCTGATCGCCCGTGCGGCGTGGACGAGCATCGTCGAGCCGAGCGACGGCGTCGCCGGGGCCGTGACGCAGATGCTCGGTGCTCGAGCAGCACTGGAGGAGGCCGAGCACGCCGTGGCCACGGCACGTCCATCGCCGCCGGCAGGGATCGACGCCCCGGCCTGGCACCAGGCGCTGGCCCGCTGGCGGCCCCGATTCGGACCGGATCGCGTCACCGATGCGCTCCGCGCTGCTCACCGCAAGAGTCTGATCCTGCTCACCCCCGACGATCAGAGGTGGCCGGAGCAGCTGAACGATCTGGGGCCGCATGCGCCGATCGCGCTCTGGGTGCACGGAGACCCTGGCACACTCTCGCAACGGCGCTCGTTCCTCTCGATCGTGGGCGCGAGGGCCGCAAGTCCGTACGGCGAACAGGTCGCAGGGGAACTGGCCGACGATCTCTCCCGGTCGGGAGTCGTTGTGGTGTCGGGCGGGGCGTACGGCATCGACGGAGCGGCGCACCGCGCGGCGATCAGGGCGGACGGCGCCACGATCGCCGTGATGGCCGGCGGAGCGGACCGCGTCTATCCGGCAGGGCACGCGTATCTGCTGCAGCGCATCGTCGAGACGGGAGCGGTGATCAGTGAGGTGGCACCGGGCGCCGCGCCCACCAAGTTCAGGTTCCTGCGCCGCAACCGGCTGATCGCCGCGCTGGGCGCGGCCACCGTCGTCGTCGAAGCGGCACAGCGGTCGGGCTCGCTCAGCACAGCGGGAGCCGCCGCAGAGCTGGGGCGACCGCTCGGCGCGGTTCCCGGGTCGGTGCTGTCGACGACCTCGGCGGGGTGTCACAGGCTGCTGCGCGAGTACGACGCGGTGTGCGTCACTTGCGGCGATGACGCACGTGAGCTGATGGCACTCGGGGGCGAGCACCCAGGCGGGGCGGGGGACCGACCGCTGGCCGCGCCGGTCGACCCCGTCACACTCCGGGTGCGCGACGCGCTGGGGACGCGCGCATGGCGAAGCGTCGACGACATCGCGCGCAGCAGTGGTGTCGCCCCGACCGAGGTGACTGCGGCGCTCGGACTGCTCGGGCTCGAAGGCGCGGCGGAGCAGGACGGCGGCAGATGGCGGCTCGGCCGTGGCTCCTGAGCGCTGCCTGCTGCGCGGTGCCTGCTCAGCGCAGCTCTTCGTTGCGTCGTCGATGCATCGTGTCGCGTGTCCGGCGATGCGCCCTGCGCGCGAGGCATCCTCGCGGCGCGTCACGGCACGGCGGGGCATCGGCGCGGGAGACTGGGGGAATGGAGATCTCGCGGGCCGCCGAGGCGTTCGTGTCGCACCTGGAGCGGGTGCGCCGACTGTCGCCCGCGACGGTGCGGGCGTACCGTTCGGATCTCGCCGACCTCGCCGACGCGATCGGAGACATCGACGTGGCCGCCGTCGATCTCGAGCACCTGCGCGACTGGCTGTGGCGGGCGACCAGACGAGGCGATGCGCGATCCACACTCGCCAGGCGCACCTCGTCGGCGCGATCCTTCTTCTCCTGGGCGGGCGACGAGGGTCTTGCGCCCATCGACCCGAGTCTGCGACTGGTGACGCCGAAGCGCGGGCGGACGCTGCCGCAGGTCGCCACAGCCGACGCCCTGCGCGAGACGCTCGACGCTCTCGCCTCGACGGCGATCTCCGACGGCGATCCGGTTGCGCTTCGCGATCACGCGGCGCTGGAACTGCTGTACGGCGCGGGCATTCGGGTATCGGAGCTGTGCGGCCTCGACGTCGGCGACGTCGACCTCGACCGCGGCACGGCGAGGGTGCTCGGAAAGGGCGAGAAGGAACGGGTCGTGCCCTTCGGCGCCCCGGCCGCGCGCGCGGTCGCCGCTTATCTGACGCGCGCTCGCCCCGCACTGCGTGCGAGGAGCGAGCAGGAGACGACGGCACTGCTGCTCGGCGCGCGGGGCGGGCGCCTCGGGCCCAGAGCGGTGTACGACGTCGTCGCGCGAACGATCGGACCAGCGGTCGGCTCCGGTGCGGTCGGGCCGCACGCGCTGCGCCATTCGGCGGCCACGCACCTGCTCGACGGCGGCGCCGACCTGCGCGCGGTGCAGGAGCTGCTGGGCCACGCCAGCCTCGGCACGACGCAGATCTACACCCACGTCTCGTCCGAACGGCTGAAGGCGACCTACCGGCTCGCGCATCCGCGAGCGTGAGCTGCCGCGCCGGCGACTCTATGCGGCGGTGGTGTCGCGGAAGGCGCGTTCGAGCGCGGCACGAACAGCGACGATGCCCGAGGTGTTGCGGGAGGATTCGCGCGCTGCGGTGAAGATCTCGCGGCCGGGGGCGCCTGGCAGATCGATCAGCGTCACCGGGGTGTCCTCGTTCGTGAGCAGCTGTTCCGGCAGCAGCCCGACGGCGTGTCCGGATGAGATCAGCCGCACCTGCGCCAGTAGGTCGGCCGCGCTGTAGCGCACGTCGGGCTCGAAGCCCGCCTCCCGGCACTGCTGCACCGACCAGGCGCGCACCGCCGTGCCGACCGGCTCCATCACCCACGGCAGTTCTTTCGTATCGGCGAGCGAGCTGACCGATGAGTCGGGGCCGACAGCGAGTCGGATCGGATCCCTGCCGAGGACGACACGGTCCAGCCCCGGGCGGCGCTCGCGGGTGTGACCCGGATACTGTTCGGCGATCGCCAGGTCGAAGCCGCGCGCCTCGACCTCGAACAGACCCTCCTCGGGCGGAAGCACCCATACGTCGACTCGCATACCGGGGTGAGAGGCAGCGAGCACGTCGAGCATGCGCGACAGCAGTGCGTGGGCGGAGGTCTGCAGTGCGGCGATGCGCACGTGCGGCGGCGTCGATCGCGCGATGTCGATCTCGGCGCGGGCCTGGTCCTCGAGTGACACCAATCTCGCGGCGTGAGCGGCCACCGTCTCGCCCTGCGGCGTGAGGCGCACCCGCCTCCCGTCCGCCTGCAGCAGCGGCGCTCCTACCTCGCGCTCCAACTGGGCGAGCTGCTGCGACACCGTCGACGGCGAGTAGCGCAGCGCCGTCGCCACGGCGGTGACTGTTCCGCGCAGCTGCAGCTCGCGCAGCAGCAGCAATCGGTGCGTACTCCACCCCATACTCATCGTTCGATAGTACCGAAAGGAATCCTTCGAAATGATCTGCTTTACCTCACGGTTCTCAGGGCGCACGATGGGAGAACGCAGACTGCAACGAGGAGAACCAATGACCGTCGAGCCCCGCGACAACGCAGCGGACACGGCAGCAACGGCGACGAGCGGGATCGACCGCGCGCTCGCCGATGAGGCGATTGCGCAGGTGCGCATCTGGCTGGAATCCGCGCGCGGCGAGAAGGTCGATGCCGCGGCGAAGAACCTCGCCGGCGTGCTGAGCGATCCGAACGGCCTCGACTTCGCCGTCGGCTTCGTCGACGGCGTCGTGCAGCCGGAGGATCTGCGCGTTGCGGCCCGCAACTTCCGCCGAGTGTCGCAGAACGTGCCGGGGTTCCTTCCCGCTCCGCTGCGCGGACTCGTGCGCCTCGGCGGGGCCGTGGCCACGACGTTCCCGCAGATCGTCGTGCCGATCGCCCGCAGGGTGCTGCGCGGCATGGTGCGCCACCTCATCGTCGACGCGAGCGAGTCCAAGCTCGGCCCCGCGCTGGCGAAGGTCGGTGGAGAGGGCACGCGACTCAACGTCAACCTTCTCGGCGAGGCCATCCTCGGCCAGCGCGAGGCGGCCAAGCGGGTCGCCGGCACGATCCGGCTCATCGAGCGCGATGACGTCGACTACATGTCGATCAAGGTCTCCTCGACCGTCGCCCCGCACAGCCTCTGGGCGCATGAGCAGGCCGTCGACGAGGCCGTCGACGCGCTCGCCCCGGTGTACCGCGCGGCGCTCGCGAACGACACGTTCCTCAACCTCGACATGGAGGAGTACAAGGACCTCGACCTGACGCTCGACGTCTTCCAGCGGATCCTGGATCGCGATGAGTTCCAGGCCGTGCGTGCCGGCATCGTGCTGCAGGCCTATCTGCCGGACAGCCTCGGCGCCATGATCCGTCTGCAGGAATGGGCCGCGCACCGTGTCGCGAACGGCGGAACGCCCGTGAAGGTGCGGGTGGTCAAGGGTGCGAACCTGCCGATGGAGCAGGTCGACGCGGAGACCCACGACTGGCCGATCGCCACATGGCCGTCGAAGCAGCACACCGACGCGGGCTACAAGCAGGTGCTCGACTACGCGCTCACGCCCGAGCGGATCGCCCATGTCCACATCGGCATCGCCGGTCATAACCTCTTCGACATCGCGCTCGCCAAGCTGCTCGCCGAGAAGCGCGGCATCCGCATCGAGCCGGGTTCCGGCGTCGAGTTCGAGATGCTGCTCGGAATGGCGACGCAGCAGGCAGCGGTCGTGCGCCGCGACGTCGGCGAGCTCCTGCTCTACACACCCGTTGTGCACCCCGACGAGTTCGACGTGGCCATCGCCTATCTCATTCGCCGACTCGAGGAGGGCGCCAGCTCCGACAACTTCATGTCGGTCGTGTTCGAGATCGACAGCGACGAGCGGCTGTTCCAGCGGGAACAGGACCGCTTCCTCACCTCGATCGAGATGATGCCGACCGAGGTGCCGACGCCGAACCGCGTGATGGACCGCTCGCAGCCGCAGCCCGATGGCCCGCGGGGCGAGTTCCACGGCGTCCCCGACACGGATCCGGCCGTGGCCGTGAACCGCGACTGGGCTGCGGGGATCCGTGCGCGCATGGAGAACTCCGAGCTCGGTGAGCAGGCACTCGAAGACGCGACGATCCGCGACTCCGAGTCGCTCGATGCGCTCATCGACGGCGCGGTCTCGGCCGCGCAGGCGTGGACCGCGCGACCGTTGGCCGAGCGGGTGGAGATTCTGCACCGCGCCGGTGACGCCCTCGAGACGCACCGTGCGGATCTGCTCGAGGTGATGGGATCCGAGTGCGGCAAGGTCGTAGAACAGGGCGACCCCGAGGTGAGCGAAGCGATCGACTTCGCGCACTTCTACGCACGCAGCGCCGAGCTGCTCGCCGACGTCGACGGCGCCGAGTACACCTCGGCGAAGGTGACCGCTGTCATCCCGCCGTGGAACTTCCCCGCAGCGATCCCGGCCGGTGGAGTCCTCGCGGCGCTCGCCGCCGGGTCCGCAGTGGTGTTCAAGCCTGCACGCCAGGCGGCGCGCACAGGTGCCGTCATCGCTGAAGCGCTCTGGGAAGCCGGTGTTCCGCGCGACGTGCTGCGCCTGGTGAAGCTCCAGGAGCGTGAGCTCGGCTCTCAGCTGCTGGCGCACCCGTCGGTCGATCAGGCCATCCTCACGGGTGCCTACGAGACGGCCGAGCTGTTCCGCTCGTTCCGCCCCGACCTGCCGCTGCTCGCGGAGACGAGCGGGAAGAACGCCCTCATCGTCACCCCGAGCGCCGACGTCGACCTCGCCGCAAAGGACGCGGCGTACTCGGCGTTCGGCCACGCGGGCCAGAAGTGCTCCGCGGCGTCGCTCATCGTGCTCGTCGGGTCGGTGGCGAAGAGCGAGCGGTTCCACCGCCAGCTGCTCGACGCGATCGACGGCTACGAGGTCGGCATGCCGTGGACCGAGGGCGCGCGCATCGGGCCGATCATCGCCCCGGCCGAGGGCAAGCTGCTGCGCGGTCTGACCGAGCTGGAGCCCGGCCAGACGTGGCTGCTCGAGCCGAAGCAGCTCGGCGACGCGCTGTGGACACCCGGCCTGCGCGAGGGCGTGAAGCCGGGATCCGAGTTCCACATGACCGAGTACTTCGGGCCCGTGGCGGGAATCATCGCCGTGGACACGCTCGAGGAGGCGATCGAGGTCGTGAACGCGGTCGACTACGGTCTCACCTCCGGTCTGCACTCGCTCGACGTCGACGAGATCCAGCAGTGGCTCGGGTCGATCCAGGCGGGAAACGCGTACGTCAACCGCGTCATCACCGGTGCGATCGTGCAGCGACAGCCGTTCGGCGGCTGGAAGAAATCGGCTGTCGGCGCCGGCACGAAGGCGGGAGGACCGAGCTACCTGTTCGGTCTCGGCACGTGGACGGACGTCCCCGTGACAGGAGCTGCGTCGAGCGACGCCGCCGTGCGCCGCGCCGCGGCTGCCGTTCCCGCGGATGACCGCGGATGGCTCGAATCAGCGCTCGGCACCGACATCGCCGCCTGGAACGACGAATTCGGCGTGGCCCGTGATGTGCAGGGCCTCGAGCTCGAGCAGAACGTGCTGCGCTACGTGCCGACGGCCGTCACGGTGCGGTTCGAGGGAACTCGCACCGCGGAGCTCGTGCGCGTCGTCGCCGCCGGCGTGCGCATCGGCGCCCCGATCACGGTCTCGAGCGCTGAGGGCCTGTCGGGCGAAGTGCGGGAGTACCTCACGCAGGCCGGTGTCGTCGCGCGCGTCGAGGATGCCGATGAGTGGGCGGCGCGGGCCGCGTCGTTCACGACGACGGGAGCGCGGATCCGTCTCATCGGAGGCTCAGCGGAACCGATCATCGAGGCGACCAAGGGTGAGCCGAACATCGCGATCTACCGCCACGAGGTCACGTCGGCCGGTCGCGTCGAGATGCTGCCGTTCGTCCGCGAGCAGGCCGTCTCGATCACGGCGCACCGCTTCGGCAACCCGCGCCGCTATGAGGTCCAGGTCGCCGCGGGCGGCGCGAGCGATCTCATCGCCCGCTGACGCGAGTCTCGGGCGGTGCGCGCCGATCAGCAGCACGGCAGCAGCACCGCCCGAGGCACGCCGCCGAGCAGCAGCAGCGGATTGATGTAGTCGCCGTTCAGGCGCACGCCGAAGTGGATCGCGCCTGGCGGCGCATGCCCGCCGGATGAGACGGTGCCGACCGCGTCGCCGCCCGTGATCGGATCGCCGGGGGAGAGCGGGCTCGAAACCGGTTCGAGAGTCGAGACCAGACCACCGCCGTGGTCGATCGTGACGAGCGGCCGGTCGACCACGGTGCCGGAGAACGCGACCACGCCGGACGCGGGGGCGCGCACCTCGCCTGCAGCGGACAGATCGATGCCGCGATGGCCCGCGCCGTAGTCGTGCGCGGGCGCCGCGAACCCCGCGACCACCCGCACCGGCGAGGTGGGCCAGCGCCACGGCTCGTCGGTCGGCACGGACTCCGTGCCGACCGATCCGGGAGCAGCGCCGTTCCACGCGATGCGCGTTGCGTTCGCATCAGCGATCACCGCCGTGCCGTCGGAGCGCGGATCGCCGTGCGCAGGCGATGCCTGCACGACCAGCAGCACTGCCGCGACCAGCACGGCGCAGACGGCGGCGGCGACGCCGCGCGGCCATCGGCGCGGGCGCCCGATGCGGGGCTGTGCTCTGGAGATCCATCCGCTCATGCGCCCACACTGCACCGCGGCATCCGGGAGCGGAACACCGTGCGCGCCCCTGTGGACGGCGAACGCGGCGAACCCGTGCCTGTGAGGGGAAGGACGATCGCCAGCGACCCGCGCGGACCCCGCGGAACGGCGCGGTTCTGAGGCAGGCGACCTGGTATGCTTGTGGGAGCATCCCGATGTTCGGGGTGACTTCGCGTGCTCACAGCGAGTCTTCGCGAGGGTCTCGGTCACTCGAGGCCCCGGCGACGACCGCGGCACATCTCCCTTCGGTCCCTCTGATGAGGGTGGGCGTGTGCCGGGCACCAGGAACAACAACCGCAAGATGGCGCCTCGCGGCGCCGAGACTCAAGGAGTACGACCATGGCCGTCGTCACCATTCGCCAGCTGCTCGACAGCGGCGTTCACTTCGGACACCAGACCCGCCGGTGGAATCCGAAGGTCAAGCGCTTCATTCTGACCGAGCGCTCCGGCATTCACATCATCGACCTGCAGCAGTCGCTCGCCTACATCGATGGCGCGTACGACTTCGTCAAGGAGACGGTCGCCCACGGCGGCACGGTCCTCTTCGTCGGCACGAAGAAGCAGGCGCAGGAAGTTCTGGCCGAGCAGGCGACCCGCGTGGGCCAGCCCTACGTCAACGAGCGCTGGCTGGGTGGTCTGCTGACCAACTTCCAGACCGTCTCGAAGCGCCTCGCCCGCATGAAGGAGCTCGAGGAGCTCGACTACGACAACCCGTCGGAGTCCGGCTTCACCAAGAAGGAGCTTCTGCTCAAGAAGCGCGAGCTCAACAAGCTGCACAAGTCGCTCGGCGGCATCCGCAACCTGCAGAAGACGCCGTCGGCCCTCTGGGTCGTCGACGCCAAGCGCGAGCACCTCGCGATCGACGAGGCCAAGAAGCTGGGCATCCCGGTGATCGGCATCCTCGACACGAACGTCGACCCCGATGACCTGCAGTACCCGATCCCGGGCAACGACGACGCGATCCGCTCCGTCTCGCTGCTGACGCGCATCATCGCGGACGCCGCGGCTGAGGGCCTGCAGGCCAAGCACAACCCCGAGGCCGGCGACGCCGAGCCGCTCGCCGAGTGGGAGCAGGAGCTCCTCGCCGGCGACGAGGCGAAGACTGAGGCGCCTGCTGAGGAGGCTCCGGCAGCGGAGACCGCTGAGGCGACGACTGAGGCGCCGGCCGAAGAGGCCCCTGCAGCGGAGACCGCTGTCGAGGACGCTCCGGCGACGGAGACCCCCGCGGAGGAGTCCGTCGTCGAGGACGCCCCCGCCGAGGCCGACGCCTCCAAGCCCGCAGCCGAGTAATTCTTCTGCCTCCGGCGGCCACGGCCGCCGGAGGCGCACGAACTGACTAGAGGGAGAGCCACAACCCATGGCGAACATCAGCATCGCTGACATCAAGACCCTGCGCGAGCAGCTCGGCACGGGCATGGTCGACACCAAGAAGGCGCTCGAGGAAGCCGAAGGCGACATCGAGAAGGCCACGGAGATCCTGCGCCTGAAGGGTGCGAAGGGCAACGCGAAGCGCGCTGACCGTTCCACCAGCGAGGGCCTGGTCATCGCACGTGAGCAGGGCGGTAAGGCCACTCTCATCGAGCTGGCGTGCGAGACGGACTTCGTGGCGAAGAACGACAAGTTCCTCGTCCTGGCCGACGCGGTCGTCGACGCAGTCGCCGCAGCCGGCGCCGAGACGGTCGAGGCGGGCCTTGCTGCGCCCGCAGGCGACAAGACGGTCGAACAGCTGATCAGCGACGAGGCCGCCATCATCGGTGAGAAGGTCGAGCTCCGCAGGGTCGCGACTCTGTCGGGCGACGCCTTCCAGGTCTACCTCCACCGCACCAGCAAGGACCTGCCGCCGCAGGTCGGCGTCGTGGTCGCGTACTCGGGTGACGACGCAGAGACGGCGCGCTCGATCGCGCAGCACATCTCGTTCGCCGACCCGCAGTACCTCACGCGCGACGAGGTCCCGGCCGAAGACGTCGACAAGGAGCGCGACATCGTCACCGAGATCTCGCGCAACGAGGGCAAGCCTGAGGCCGCACTGCCGAAGATCATCGAGGGTCGCGTCGGTGCGTTCTTCAAGCAGGTCGTACTGCTCGAGCAGCCGTTCGCGAAGGACAACAAGCTGTCGATCGATCAGGTTGCGAAGGACGCCGGCATCACGGTGACCGGCTTCGCACGCTTCAAGGTCGGCGCGTAGGCGACGACATCAGGGGGCCCGGATCCGAGTGATCCGGGCCCCCTTTTCGCGGCCGGAAGAAAGCACCATCGGCTACCGTGAGCAGTGGCCGAGAACGCCCCGAGTGAGAAGGAATCCATATGCGCAAAGAGACCGGACGCAGGCGCGTCCTCCTGAAGCTGTCGGGCGAGGCGTTCGGAGGGGGCACCCTCGGGGTGAATCCGGATGTCGTCGGCCAGATCGCACGTGAGATCGCGGAGGTGACCGACGAGGTCGAGGTCGCGGTCGTCGTCGGCGGCGGCAACTTCTTCCGTGGCGCCGAGCTCAGCCAGCGCGGAATGGAGCGCGGACGCGCCGACTACATGGGCATGCTCGGCACCGTGATGAACGCGCTGGCGCTGCAGGACTTCCTCGAGCAGGCGGGCGCAGCCACCCGTGTGCAGTCGGCC
The DNA here is from genome assembly GCF_900163665.1 of Frigoribacterium sp. JB110. Taxonomy (GTDB): domain Bacteria; phylum Actinomycetota; class Actinomycetes; order Actinomycetales; family Microbacteriaceae; genus Microbacterium. Next base: position 445,240 of record NZ_FUIA01000019.1, on the reverse strand, counting down.
ATCGAGATGACCCAGGTCGCCGAACCGTACATCCCGCTGCGGGCGGAGCGCCACCTCGAGAAGAGCCGCGTCGTCATCTTCGGCGCGGGCGCAGGAATGCCGTACTTCTCGACCGACACGGTCGCAGCCCAGCGTGCGCTCGAGATCGGCGCGGTCGAAGTGCTCGTCGCCAAGAACGGCGTCGACGGCGTGTACACGGGCGACCCGCGCACCGACCCGTCCGCGACCAAGCTCGACAGCGTGACGTACTCCGAGGCGCTCCAGCGCGGCCTCAAGGTCGTCGACTCCACGGCGTTCAGCCTGTGCATGGACAACGGCATGGACATGCGCGTGTTCGGCATGGAGCCCGCGGGCAACGTCACCCGCGCCCTGCGCGGGGAGCAGCTCGGCACGCGCGTCACGTCCTGACGCGACCGCGCCGCACCGCGCTGCGGCGCCTCTGCGTGCGCGTGCCGCGCGTTCGCACCAGTAGACTCGACTCAGCAACATGACGAATGGAGCCACCGTGATCGCGGATGTCCTGACAGAAGCAAAGGGGCGCATGGAGCGCGCCGTCGAAGCAGCGAAGGACGACTTCGCCACCGTGCGCACCGGCCGCGCCAACCCGCAGCTCTTCCAGAAGCTGACGGTGGACTACTACGGTTCCCCGACACCGCTGCAGCAGCTCGCCTCCATGCAGAACCCCGAGGCGCGCACCCTCATCATCACCCCGTACGACAAGACGGCGCTGAAGGCGATCGAGGACGCGATCAGGGCCATGCCGAGCCTCGATGTGAACCCCACCAACGACGGCCACCTGGTGCGCATCACGATGCCGGAGCTGACCGAGGAGCGCCGCAAGGAGTACGTCAAGCTCGTGCGTGCCAAGGGTGAGGACGCGAAGGTCCACGTGCGCGGCATCCGCCGCAAGCTCAAGGACGGGCTCGATGCTCTCCAGGGCGAGGTCGGCGAGGACGAGATCGCCCGAGGCGAGAAAGAGCTCGACGCGCTGACCAAGTCGCACGTCGACAAGATCGACGAAGCGCTCAAGCTCAAAGAAGCAGAGCTCCTCGAGGTCTGAATTCGGATGTCGCAGGTGCCCGGTGAGGGGGAGGCGTCGTCGCGCGAGGAGCGCGATGACTCCTCTCACCGCGCGCACGGTGCACCCTTCGAGCAGGCGCGTGACCGGATGGAGCACGCGCGCGACCAGATCGAACATGCCAAGGAGCAGTTCGACCAGGCGAACGAACGGATCAAGGAGCGCACAGGGCGCGACCTGTTCCTCGCAATCGGTTCGGCGATCGTCATCAGCGTGGTGGTGCTGAGCTCGCTCATCTTCGTGAAGGCGCTGTTCGTCATCATCGCCGTGCTCGGCGCCGGCGTGGGCGTGCTGGAGCTGGTGCGGGCGTTCCAGCATGGCGGCAGGCGCGTCGACGTCGTGCCGCAGCTAGCGGCCGTCGTGCTCATCCTGCTGCCGGCATATTTCCTCGACGCGTGGGTGCACTGGACTGCGATCTTCCTCGCCGTCGCCGCGATCGTGGTGTGGCGCCTCTGCGCGCAGATGATCGCCCGCGACGGTCGGTCGGCGGGCGATGTCATGAACGACGTCCTGGCGAGCGGATTCATCGCCGTCTACGTGCCGCTGCTGGCAAGTCTCGCCCTCGCCCTGCTTCGGGAGGAGCGCGGCGAGTTCTGGATCATGGCGTTCATCGTGATCGTGATCGTCGCCGACACCGGCGCATATGCTTCAGGCCTCATTTTCGGCAGGCACAAGATGGCGCCCCGGATCAGCCCGAACAAGACCTGGGAGGGCTTCGCCGGCGCGGCGGTGGCCTCCGTCGTCGCCGGCGCCCTGCTCGCTCAGTTCCTGCTCGGGCTGCCGTGGTGGTCGGGCATGATCATCGGCGTCGTGCTGCTGGCGACGGCGACTGTGGGGGATCTCGGCGAGTCGATGCTGAAGCGCGACCTGGGCATCAAGGACATGAGCGACTGGATCCCGGGGCACGGGGGAGTGCTCGATCGGCTCGACAGCATCCTGCTCTCGGCCGCGGCGGCGTTCGCGCTCTACCACGCGCTGGCGCCGCTCGTCGCGCTGTGATCCGGCACACCGTAGAATCTCCATTCCACCCACCACACCCGAGGACCGGACATGAGTGAGACCGCGATCATCGATCAGGGCAGCCAGCACGAGCAGCCCGATGGGCGCAAGAAGCTCCCGTTTCCGCTGGCGGAGGGACGCGAACGCGGCTACGACCGCGAGCAGGTCGATGCGTTCCTCGCCAAGGCGCGCGCGGCCTTCGAAAGCGACGACCATTCCCTCACCGCGGAGGACGTGAGAGAAGCAGGCTTCTCTCTCGTCAAGCGCGGTTTCCGGGTGGCGGCCGTCGATCAGGCGCTCGGTCGCATCGAAGAGGCGTTCGCGGCGCGCGAGCGACGCATCGCGCTCGACACCGCCGGTGCGAACGTCTGGGTGGATCGTGCGAAGGACGAGGCGCAGGAGATCCTCGAACACCTCACGCGACCCGCGCGGCACCGGTTCGCCAGGGTCGGGATGTTCTCCTACGGCTACGCCCCGGCGGAGGTCGACGTGGTCGCGGACCGCGTGGTGGAGTTCCTGCGCTCCGGCGCCCCGCTCGAGGCCGATCAAGTGCGCCAGGCGGCGTTCCGCATGGTGAAACGCGGCTACCGCGAAGAACAGGTCGACGCTCTGCTCGACGCTGTCGTCCGCATCATCCTCGCTGTCCGCTGACAAGCCTGGAAACCCGCGAGCGCCTAGGAATCTCACGAGCGCCTGTCGCATGGCATAGGCATTCGCGACGAACACAGGCGCTCGTCGCGCCGCCCTTCCGACACGACTCTGAGAGAACCGAGTTGAATGTCACGGGGACGTAACGTTCCTGGTACAGTGGGGCCCACTGTGACTCCCGACACTTCTCAGACTCCGAAGACCACGCTTTCGCGCCGTGAGACCCGTGCCCTCATCGAGGGCGCAGGTCTGATCGAACGGCCGGGGAAGGCCAAGTGGTCGGCCAAGCGCACCGTCAGCGCCGCACTCGCCGGTGTCGGCGCCCTCGGTCTCGTCGCGGCGTTCGTGACGCCGAGCCTCGGAGCGTTCTCCGATCCCGCCGAGGCGTCGGCCGCCATCGACACGCCGTCGGCGTTCCAGGACTCGCTCGCGGAGGCCCAGGTCTACGCAACGGGAGAGAACGTCGAACCGCTCGCCCTCGAGGGCAGCGAGTACGAGGTCTACGTCAAGCCGAAGCCCAAGCCCAAGCCGACCCCGGAGCCTGAGACCGATGCGGAGGACGAAGGGTCCGGCGGCAGCACGACGAGCACGTCGACGCCCTCGCCGTTCTACAGCGGGGGCGGCTCCAAAGAAGAGTGGCTGACCGCGGCGGGCATCGCTGAGTCGGACTGGGGCTACGTCGACTACATCGCCAATCGCGAGAGCGGCTGGAACCCCAACGCGACCAACCCGTCATCCGGCGCGTGCGGCATCATCCAGGCATACCCGTGCAGCAAGGTGCCAGGCAGCGGCTACAACCCGGTCGACAACCTGCGATGGGCGAACGGCTACGCCATCCAGCGCTACGGCAGCTGGGCGAGCGCGTACTCCTTCTGGACCTCCAACCACTGGTGGTGACCCCTCGTGGGTCGTTCCCGGCGCCAGCGCGCCGAGCAGCGGCAGCGCCGCGAAGAGCAGTCGCGCGAGAGCCTCGACAGAATGCTGTCGGGCTTTCGGCGCAGCGAGACGCGCCGCGGCCGTGAGTTCAGCGTGCAGCCGGTCTCCGGTCAGCGCGCCGTGAAGCAGTACACCTGTCCGGGGTGCGCGGGTACGATCGACCCCGGCGTCGCCCACGTCGTGGTGTGGCGCGAGGACGGCATCATGGGCGCCCAAGCAGACCTGAGCGGACGCCGCCACTGGCACACCCACTGCTGGCGCATCTCTTAGCCCGCGAACGTACCCCCTGTGTTCGATCGGACCGCTCGAACACAAGGGGCACACTCGGTGAGGGCCGTAGACTGATGCGGTCCAGTTTCCGACCTTGGAGCACCGCGTGGCAGAAATCCGCGGGGCAGTGATGCTGCCCGCCAGACGCGAAGAGATCACCCTCCGCACCGATGACGGCCTCGAACTCGTCGGAGAGCTGGCTCTTCCGGCAGAGCGCGAACCCGTCGCGACGCTGGTGACGCTGCATCCGCTGCCGACGGCAGGCGGATTCATGGACTCGCACATCATCCGCAAGGCGGCGGCGCGCCTGCCTGCGCTCGCCGACCTCGCGGTGCTGCGATTCAACACCAGAGGCACCTCGTCGCCGCGGGGCACCAGTGACGGCGAGTTCGGCGAAGGCACCGCCGAAGAGGCGGACGTCGCCGCGGCCATGGCGTTCGTCGCGCAGCGCGGACTGCCGAACCCGTGGATCGTCGGATGGTCGTTCGGCACCGAGCTCGCGCTCAAGTACGGGCGCGGCCACGACATCCGGGGCATGGTTCTGCTCTCGCCGCCGCTGCACCGTGCGACGGAGGACGACCTCGTTGCATGGAACGGTGACGAGCGACCCATCGTCGCGCTGATCCCGGAGCTCGACGACTTCCTGCGCCCCGACGAGGCGGCACAGCGCTTCGCCGTCGCGCCCGGCATCCGGCTCGTCCCGGTGGAGGGCGGCAAGCACCTCTGGGTGGGGGAGAAGCAGACCTCCCGTGTGCTCACCGAGATCGTGAACCTGGTCAACCCTGCAGCGCTGCCGCTGCCCACCGAGCATCCGGAGACCGCCTAGCCTCAGCGGGCTGAGAGCCCGACGGCTGGCGAGAACGCCGCCAGGCCCGTGCTCCCGAACCGCCGGTCAGCGTTCGTTCATCTTGGGGATCAGCACCTGGCGATAGATGATCAGGATGCTCGCGGCGATCGGGATGGCGATCAGCGCGCCGAGCAGTCCGAGCAGCGCGCCGCCGGAGAGAGCGGCGACCACCACGACGCCGCCAGGCACCGACACCGCCCTGCTCATCACGCGCGGCGAGATCACGTATGCCTCGATCTGCATGTAGATGAGGTAGTACACGGCGGCGACGATCGCGGTCGTGAGTGAACCCGTGCCGGGGATCAGGCACACGAGCACGATGATCGTCGAGGCGGTGATCGAACCGACGAGGGGGATCAGCGACCCCAGGAAGGCGAGAACAGCGAGCACCGCGGGGAACGGGGCGTCGATGATGTTCAGGAAGATCATGCTCAGCACACCGTTGATCAGTCCGAGCGTGACCTGCCCCATCACGTAGTAGCCGACTGAGTCCGTGATCTGATCGCCCAGCCCGGTGAAGCCCTCGCGCTTCGACGCCGGCACGATCTTGTACACGGCGGCCTTCAGCGTCGGTATCGATGCCGTGAAGTAGATCGTGAGGATCAGCACGATGAACGCGCCGAACAGCCCCTGAGCGACGCCGACCGTGAGACCGAGCACGCCCTCGCTGATCGTGTCGATGTTGTCGAGGAGCCAGCCGTTCACGCGCGAGAACAGCTCGTCGACCTGCAGCGTGGGGAACGTCGTCTCGAGCCACGTGACCACATCGGTCTGCCACGATCCGCTGTTGACGAGGAAGGTGACCCGCCGCACCAGCTGGCTGATCTGCTCGATCAGCGTCGGAAGCACGATCATGATGATGCCGCCGAACACGGCCAGCGCTCCGACGACCGTGATGACGACGGCGAGCCAGCGCGGCATCTTCCGCCTCGACAGCCACGACACGACAGGGTCGAGGCCGAGCGAGATGAACAGCGCCGTTCCCACATAGAGAAGGATCGTCGACAGCTCCGCGAGGCTCTGGATCAGCATGATGCCGAGCCCGACTCCGAGGGTCGCGACCAGCGCGACGCGGAACGGGTTGTGGATCTTCATCGTTCTCCTCGCTGGGCGCGCGACTCGTGCGCTCTCACAATACGACGGAAGGGCCAGGAAGCCGCGGTGCCGCGCCACGCGCCCTGCACTGCGGGCAGAATGCACATTCAGCTCTTCTGTGGCGTCGCTCAGGGGCGGACCCGGTAACCTGGGCTGTTGAGTTCTCGACAACCGCGTGCGATTGACGGGCGCCATCCGCGCCGCTTCGCCGCCGAGGGAGTGGTGCTGTGCGTTTCGTTTGGGCTGTGGTGGCGTTCGTGATCGCCGCCGGTCTCGTCGCGATGGGCGTTGCCCAGCGCACCGTGTTCCTCGGGCCGGACTCCGAGACCATCAAGGTGTCGTCGGAACAGGACCTGCCGTTCACGGTGATCGATTCCGACGTCTTCGAGGCGTTGCCTGAGGCTCTGCCTGGCGAGAGCGGCACGTTGACGATCTCCAGCGACGGTCCGATCTTCGCCACGTACGCGCGCACGACCGACGTGCTCGGCTGGCTGGGCGACCAGCGCTTCACCCACGCGACTGCGGACGGCGGCGAGATCGACGTCGCTACGGTCGAGCCGACCGTTGAGCTGGAGGGGGATCCGGAGGGGCGCAGCCCTGCCGGATCGGACCTGTGGCTCGAGTCATTCACGGCGGAGGGAACGATGGAGGAGAACTTCTCCTTCCCCGAGGGCATGCAGCTGAGCGTGCTCATCGCCTCGGACGGCACGGAGCCGGCGCCGGCGACCATCGAGGTCACGTGGCCCATCGACAACAGCACACCGTCCGCTCCGTGGTTCATCGGCGCCGGCGTCGGGGTGCTCGTGATCGGTCTGCTTCTCTACATCCTCGCCGTCGTGCACTCGCGGCGCTCGCGCGGACCGCGGCGCAAGGGGCAGCCAGTGCCGCTCACGGGTGCGATCGCGATCGCCCGAGACCGACACGTCGCCGGAGAGATCGACGAGGCGAAGCCGGAATCGGCAGGCGAAGCGGATGCCGAATCGCGCGACGACGGTCCGGATGACGACGGTCCGGGTGACGATTCAGGCGCATCAGCCGGCACCGATTCGGATGCCGCGCGGCCGGACGCGCAGGATGAGCCGGGGCCCGAACGGGGCACGGCACAGCGCGAGGCGTCGCCGTGGTCGCTGCGGCGCAGGATGCGTCTCGCACTGCCGGCGCTCGGACTGTCCGTCGCGCTGATGGCCGGGTGCACGGCCGACGTTCCCGCTGCCGACCCGACGCCGTCGCCGAGTGCGACGGAGGAGGCAGCCGACACCGAGGCGGCACAGCAGCCTGCGATCACCGAGACGCAGGCCGAGCGCATCATCGCCGACCTGTCGGAGCAGGTGGCCGAAGCCGACGAGAAGAACGATGCGAGCCTCGCCGCGAAGCGGCTCGCCGGCACCGCGCTGGAGATCCGCAAGGTGAACTACTCGCTGCGGGGGGACATCGACGACTACAAGTCGCTGCCGCAGATCCCCGCCGAGCCGATCGCGATCCTGCTTCCACAGGCATTCGACGGCTGGCCGCGCACCGTGCTGACCGTCGTCGAGGACGCCGAGGACGAGACGGTCGCCCCGACGATCATCACCCTTCGCCAGGAGGACCCGTGGCACAGCTACAAGGCGACGTACGTGTCGCAGCTGCGCCCGTCCGCGGAGATCCCCGAACTCGCACCGCCGTACCAGGGCGCGGCCCTCGTGCCGCCGGACTCGTCGTTCCTGCAGCTGGCTCCGGAGGACGTGGCCACGGCGTACGCGAGCATCCTCAAGGACGGTGAGAAGAGCGAATACGCCGAACTCTTCGACATCGAGAACGACGGCTTCCTCGCCGAGGTGACGCAGAAGCGCAAGAAGACGCTGAGCAACTTCAACAAGACCGGCGAGGACACCGGCAAGCTCAGCTTCGGGCAGCGGGCAGGAGCCAGTGACCCGTTCGCGCTGATGACGCTGCACAGCGGCGCGATCGTCGGCGTCTCGGTCGTCGAGGCGGAGACGGTCGAACCGACCGACGCCGACGCCGTGATCCGGTTCGAAGACGACCCGGTGCTCCAGGCATTCACCGGCGAGGAGAACTCGGCGGGCGGAGTGCGCACTCGCTACCTCGACCAGCTGTTCTTCTACGTCCCGTCACAGGGCTCGGAAGAGCCCATCCGGCTACTCGGGAGCTCGTCGTCGATCCGCGGCGCCGAGGTCCTCGAGGCGGAGACCGACTCCGAGGACGAGGACGAATAGCATCTCCCACCGCACGATAGACGAACTGACGGAGACCCACTGATGTCGAATGTTCCCCCTGACGCCGGCGCGCTTCGCGGCGCCGTCGACCTGTCGGCCCTGAAGAACCGCCAGAACGCACCGGCTGCGCCCCCGGCGGGCGAGCAGGGCGCGAGCGCGTCGAGCGCGCTTGTGCGAGACGTCACCGACGCGACGTTCAACGAGATCCTCGAGCTGTCGCGCACGGTGCCCGTGGTGGTCGACCTCTGGGCCGAGTGGTGCGAGCCGTGCAAGCAGCTCAGCCCAGTGATCGAGAAGGTCGTGCGCGAGCTCGCCGGTCGCGTCGTGCTGGTGAAGGTCGACATCGACCAGAACCCGCAGCTGAAGCAGGCCTTCGGTGCGCAGTCGATTCCGATGGTGGTCGCGCTTCTCGGCGGTCAGCCGGCGCCGCTGTTCAACGGTGCCATCCCGGAGCAGCAGGTGCGCCAGGTGTTCGACCAGCTGCTGCAGGTGGCGGCGCAGAACGGCATCACCGGCACGGTCGATGCGTCGGCGGAAGGCGAGGAGCAGGCCGAGGAGCCCGAGGAGAAGCCGTTGCCGCCGCTGCACGCCGAGGCATTCGCCGCGATCGAGGCCGGCGACTACGCCAGGGCCGTCACGGCATACGAGCAGGCGCTCAAGGAGAACCCGCGCGATGAGGATGCGCAGGCGGGGCTCGGGCAGGTGAAGCTGCTCGCCCGCGTGCAGAACGTCGATCTGCAGCAGGCGAGGCAGGCGGCGGCAGACGCGCCGATGGACGTGGACGCTCAACTCACCGTCGCGGATCTCGACGTCGCCGGCGGCCACGTCGAGGACGCCTTCGACCGGCTGCTCGAGCTGTTCGCCTCGCTCGACACGGATTCGAGGACGCCGGTGCAGCAGCGACTCGTCGAATTCTTCGGCGTGATGGGCGCCGCAGACCCCCGAGTGGTGAAGGCCCGCACGCGTCTGACCAGCCTGCTGTTCTGATACCGGATGAGCGCGCCCGTCTACCTCGATCACGCCGCGACGACGCCGCTGCGGCCTGAGGTGCGCGATGCGTGGCTCGAGACGCATCAGCTGGTGGGCAACGCGTCGTCGATCCACGGTGCAGGCCAGCACGCGCGCCGCGTGCTGGAGGACGCCCGCGAACGGCTCGGCGCCGTGCTGGGATGCGAGCCGATCGAGGTCGTGCTCACCAGCGGAGGAACCGAATCGATCGGACTCGCTCTGCAGGGGCTGTGGCGCTCGCGGGCTGCGGGCGCTGAGCGGATCGTGCTGCCGGATGGTGAGCACCACGCGACGCTCGACACGGTGGGATGGTTGGCTTCGCACGACGGAGCGGTCGTCGCCCCGGTGGGGCTGGATGCGCGCGGTCGGATCCCCGTGGACGCGTTCGCCGGCACGCTCGCCGATGACGGCCGGGCCGCCCTCGCGACGGCCCTCGTAGCGGGCAACGAGACGGGCACGACCAACGACGCCGCCGGCCTGTCCCGTGCGGCGGCCGAGGCGGGAGTGCCGCTGCACCTCGACGCCGTCGCCGCGTTCGGCCACGTCGGGGTGGATTTCGCCGGATGGCGCGGTGACGCCTCGCCGGGGACCGGACTGGTCGCACTCAGCGTCTCCGGCCACAAGATCGGCGCCCCGGTCGGCACGGGTGCTCTCGTCGTCTCGCGCACGGCGACGGTCGAGCCGCTCCTGCACGGCGGCGGCCAGCAGCGCGGCCTTCGCGCCGGAACCCAGGACATCGCGGGGGCGGTGGCGCTTGCCCGCGCCGCGGAGCTCGCCGAGCTCGAGCGCGAGACTGAGAGCGCACGCCTCTGGGAGCTGCGCGAGCGCTTTCTGGCCGCACTGAAGCGTGAGATTCCCGAGGTCGTCGTGCTCGGTGATCCGGAGCACCGGCTGCCCGGCACGATCCACCTGCACCTGCCGGGCGCCGGAGGCGAATCGCTGCTGTTCCTGCTCGACCAGCGCGGCGTCTCCGTGTCGACCGGGTCAGCGTGCCAAGCCGGCGTCGCCGAGCCGTCGCACGTGGTGATGGCGCTCGGCTACTCCCAGGCAGAGGCGAGCCAGGTGCTGCGGATCAGCCTCGGTCGCACCACGACGTCCACCGACCTCGACGCGCTCGTCGCGGCGCTCCCCGAGTCCTACCGGCGCCTGGCCGCGCGCTGAGGCGGGCAGCCCACGCGAATGCCTACGATTCTCGCGAGTGCCTACGAAACAGCGTAGGCACTCGTGAAGAACGTAGGCACTCGCGGATGCGGGCGTGACCTGATCGCGCGCTGAGGCCGCCGCCGCCAGCGGCGCGTACGCTGGAAGCATGCGTGTACTTGCGGCGATGAGCGGGGGAGTGGACTCCGCGGTGGCGGCGGCGCGCGCCGTCGAGGCAGGGCACGAGGTCGTCGGCGTGCACCTCGCGCTCTCCCGCGCCGGCGGCACCCTGCGCGCCGGAAGCCGCGGCTGCTGCACGATCGAGGACTCCTTGGACGCGAGGCGCGTGTCCGACCGGCTCGGCATCCCGTTCTACGTGTGGGACTTCTCGGAGCGCTTCCGTGACGACGTCATCGCCGATTTCGTCGACGAGTACCGTGCCGGCCGCACCCCGAACCCGTGCATGCGCTGCAACGAGAAGATCAAGTTCGCCGCCCTGCTCGAGCGGGGCATCGAACTCGGCTTCGACGCCGTCTGCACTGGCCACTACGCGACCCTCGTCGACGGCGAGCGGGGCCTCGAGCTGCATCGCTCCAGCGAGGAGGCGAAGGACCAGTCGTATGTGCTCGGCGTGCTCACAACCGAGCAACTCGCGCACTGCATGTTCCCGCTCGGGGAGACGCCGTCGAAGCAGCTCGTGCGCGCCGAGGCCGAGCGCCGTGGGCTCGCCGTCGCCCAGAAGCCCGACAGCTACGACATCTGCTTCATCCCCGACGGCGACACGAAGGGGTGGCTCGCTGAGAAGGTGGGCGAGGAACACGGCGACATCGTCGACCGCGCCGGCAGCGTCGTCGGCTCGCACGACGGTGCCCACTCGTTCACCGTCGGTCAGCGCCGCGGGCTGAAACTCGGCGTACCGGCCTCCGACGGCAAGCCGCGGTTCGTGCTCGAAGTCAAGCCGGTGTCGAACCAGGTCGTCGTCGGCCCCAAGGAGGCTCTCGCGGTCGCCTCCCTCGCCGGCGGCAGATACACATGGGCGGGCGCAGAGCCCGTGCAGCCTGATGAGCCTTTCGCGTGCGACGTGCAGGTGCGCGCCCACGCCGATCCTGTGCCTGCCGTCGCGCGCATCACCGGCGGCGAGATGATCGTCGATGTCGAAGACCCGCTCACCGGCGTCGCCCCCGGCCAGACGGCCGTGCTCTACGACGGCACCCGTGTGATCGGGCAGTGCACGATCGATCGCACTGTCTCCGCTGTGCCCGCACCGGTCTGACCCCGGCTTCATCTCCGGACGAGCGGGAGTGCTCCTGAATGTCGGTGCCGGTTCGTAGACTGATCACGTGGCAGACGCAGCTGATGAGACGACCATCGACGCAGCGCGCGAGGAGGTGCGGGAGCTCACGGACCGCATCGTCGAAGCGCGAGAGTCGTACTACGGGCGCGACACGGCGCCCGTAGACGACGCGACATACGACGGCTGGATGCACCGGCTCGAGGAGCTCGAGACGGCATTCCCACAGCTGCAGGGGCAGGACTCGCCGACGCTGCAGGTGGGAGCGGCCGGCGAGACGGAGCTCGACACCATCGAGCATGCCGAGCGCATGCTCAGCCTCGACAACGTGTTCTCGCTCGACGAGCTGCGCGAATGGTGCACCAAGACGCGAGAAGCAGCCGGGCGCGAGGTCGCCTGGCTCACGGAGCTGAAGATCGACGGCCTCGCCATCAATCTGCGCTACGAGGACGGCGTGCTCACCTCCGCCGCCACGCGCGGCGACGGCAGGGTCGGCGAGTTGGTCACTCACAATGCGCTGCGCCTCGCCGACATCCCGGAGCGGCTTGCAGGCGTTGGTCATCCGGAGATCGTGGAGGTCCGCGGTGAGGTCTTCATCCCCGTCGAAGCCTTCGAGAGTCTCAACGCACTCCAGGCCGAACTGCGCGAGCGCGCCTACGCCGAGTCGAAGCAGAGATGGGAGCAGGTGCGCAGCGCGACGAAGAAGCCGTTCGACGAGGAGGCGCGACGCAAGTCAGCCGAGCGACGGTTCCCCGCGTTCGCGAACCCGCGCAACGCCGCCAGCGGCGGGCTCCGCCAGCAGCTCGACGAGAAGGAGGGCCTCGAGCGGGAGGCCGGTGAGACCAGGCTGAAGTCGCTGCGGCTGTACGTGCACGGCATCGGAGCGTGGCCCGAACCCCCTGTCGCCGCGCAGAGCGAGGTGTACGACCTGCTGGCAGAGTGGGGGCTGCCCACCAGCCCGCACACGCGCGTGACCCGCACAGACGAGGAGCTCGCCGAGTTCGTGCATCACTACGGCGAGAACAGGGCGTCCGTGGCGCACGAGCTCGACGGCGTCGTGGTGAAGGTCGACGAGCTGGCGCTGCACGCGGAGCTGGCAGAGACGAGTCGTGCGCCGCGGTGGGCGATCGCCTACAAGTACCCGCCAGAGGAGGTGCAGACACGTCTCATCGACATCAGAGTCGGCGTCGGTCGCACGGGCAGAGCGACACCCTACGCGGTGATGGACCCGAAGCTCGTCGCCGGGTCGGTCGTGCGCCAGGCGACGCTGCACAATCAGGAAGTCGTCGTGCACAAAGGCGTGCTCATCGGTGATCTCGTCGTGCTGCGCAAAGCGGGGGATGTGATCCCCGAGGTGCTCGGGCCGGTCGCCGAGGCGCGCGACGGCTCGGAGCGCGCCTTCGTGATGCCCAGCGCATGCCCGGAATGCGGCGCGGAGCTGCGCCCCATGAAAGAGGGCGACATCGACCTGCGCTGCTCCAATGCGCGCACCTGCCCCGCTCAGGTGCGCGGCCGCGTCGAACACATCGGCTCCCGCGGAGCGCTCGACATCGAAGCGCTCGGCGAAGTCACCGCGGCCGCACTCACGCAGCCGGCGCGCAACGCGCAGACGCATGAGGAGCTGCCGCCCGTGCTGTCGACCGAGGAAGGGCTGTTCGACCTCACGCTCGACGAGATCGTGCCGCTCGAGGTCATCGTCACCGATCCCGAGACGGGGGAGAGCAGAACGGACGAGGCGGGCGAGCCGGTGCGACGCTCGCCGTTCCAGCGCATCGAGCGGGTCTACCCGCCGGGCTGGGAGGATGCCGCGCCCGCCGAGCGCCGCAGAGCGGGAGTGCGCAAGGATCACGAGCTCGTTCACCCGTCGGCGCAGGCGGTGAAGCTGCTCGAAGAGCTCGACAAGGCCAAGACGAAGGACCTGTGGCGGCTGCTGGTCTCTTTGAACATCCGGCACGTCGGGCCCGTCGCCGCCCGCGCGCTCGCTGCGTACTTCGGATCGCTCGACGCCGTCCGGGCTGCCGGCCGCGACGAGCTGGCGGCCGTCGAGGGCGTCGGTCCGATCATCGCCGACTCACTTCTGGCGTGGTTCGATGTCGACTGGCATGTCGAGATCGTGAACCGCTGGATCGCGGCCGGTGTGCGTTTCGAGACTCCGGATCATCCGGGGCCGGGTGCCGCCATGGCCGAAGGGGGAGTGCTCGACGGAATCACGGTGGTCGCGACGGGTGCGTTGGAGGGCTACTCCCGAGAGGGAGCGCAGGAGGCGATCACGCGCGCCGGCGGCAGAGCCGCATCGAGTGTGAGCAAGAAGACCGACTTCGTTGCGGCGGGCCCAGGCGCCGGTTCGAAACTCGCAAAAGCGGAGTCTCTCGGAATTCCGGTACTCGACTCCGCGCAGTTCCACATTCTCGTAACGGACGGCCCCGAAAGACTCGCTTAACTGAGAGTTTGCCGGTAGCGTGCCAGAATGCAGCCACAGACGTACTTCATCATCGCGCTCGTCATATACTTCGCCGCCATGATCAGTATCGGCGTCTACGCGACGCTGAAGACGAAGAACCACGAAGACTACATGCTCGGCGGACGCAGTCTGCCACCGGCCGTCGCGGCGCTCAGCGCCGGGGCGTCCGACATGTCGGGCTGGCTCGTCATGGGTCTTCCTGGTGCCCTCTACTTCACGGGCCTCTTCGACGCCTGGATCGCGATCGGCCTGACGATCGGCGCCTACCTGAACTGGAAGCTGGTCGCGCCGCGGCTGCGCGCCTACACCGAGGTCGCGAAGAACTCGATCACGGTGCCCAGCTTCCTCGAGAACCGTACGCACGACAAGACGCACGTGCTCCGCATCGTCGCGGGCGTGGTCATCCTGGTGTTCTTCACGCTGTACGTCTCCAGCGGCATGGTCGCCGGCGGAAAGTACTTCGAGAGCGCGTTCGGCGGCGACTACCTGACGGGCATGCTCCTGGTCGGCGGCGTGACACTGGCGTACACGCTGTTCGGCGGCTTCCTCGGGGCGACGTACACCGACTTCGTGCAGGGCATCATGATCTTCGCCGCCCTCATGATCGTTCCGGTGCTGGCCGTGATCTCCATCGGCGACCTCACAGCGCTCGCAGACGGATTCGACGCGGCAAGCGCGCAGCGCATCGCAGACGCACAGACCGCGATGGACGCCGGCGAGGAAGGACCGTTCGCGAGTGCGACCCCGCTGTCGTGGTTCGGCGACGGCTTCTCCGGCGTGGTCCTGCTCGGCATCATCTCCTCGCTCGCCTGGGGCCTGGGGTACTTCGGCCAGCCGCACATCATCGTGCGCTTCATGGCGCTGCGCAGCGCGGGCGACGCCAAGGTCGCCCGCCGCATCGGCATCGGCTGGATGATCCTGTCGCTGATCGGTGCTGTGATCACCGGCCTCATCGGCATCGCCTGGTTCCACGTCAAGGGCATCGAGCTCCCCGACTCCGAGACGGTCGTGCTCGTGCTCGCACAGAACCTGATGCACCCGTTCGTGGCCGGTCTGGTGCTCGCCGCCGTGCTCGCCGCCATCATGTCGACGATCTCGAGCCAGCTCATCGTGTCGTCGTCGGCGCTGATCGAAGACATCGCGCGCCTCGTGCTGAAGAAGAGCATCAAGGAGTCCGCTCTGGTGTGGCTCGGTCGCGGGGCGGTACTCCTCATCGCCGTGATCGCCGTCCTGATCGGCCTCGACTCCGAGTCGTCCGTGCTCGAACTGGTCAGCTTCGCGTGGGCGGGCTTCGGCGCCGCATTCGGCCCGCTGATCATCCTGTCGCTGTTCTGGCGCAGGCTCACCAACGTGGGAGCGATCGTCGGCATGGTCGCCGGTGCCGCCACCGCCTGGGTATGGGGCCAGTACCTCTCCGGCGGAATCTTCGACCTCTACGAGATCGTGCCAGGCTTCCTGATCAACCTCGTGCTCGCGTTCGTCGTCAGTGCTTCGACGCACAAGGCCGACACCGATTCGGACAACGAGATCCAGCAGGAGTTCAACGACACCGACACCATCATCCTGACGCAGGTCAAGCGTCGCTCGGAGTGATCCTGACATGACCGGATGGTCGTGCCCGAGATCCGTCTCGGGCACGACCATCGTCGTGGGAGTACATCACTTCGCCGCAGCGAACACGACTATTCGTCGGCGAGCGCCGCGGCGTATGCGCGCACCGAGCGGTTGTACCGCGGCAGCGTCGGTTCGATCGCCTCGACCGCCGTGCGCAGAGCTTCGTCGTGCCGGCCGGCGCTGTGCAGCGCGAGCGCCAGGAAGACCGCAGGGGCCGCGCCCGTGTCGGGGTGGGGCGGCGCGTCTCGCAGCATCTCGATGGCCGCGTCGACGCGGCCGAGGTTGCGCAGCGTGGATGCGTGCTGCACCACGAGCTGCGAGGCCCTCGACGGGTCGACATCGCTGAGACCCTGTGCCGTGGCCCGGGAGTACTCGGCGTCGGCTTCGTCTTCATGCCCCGTCGAATCGAAAGCGCCGGCCAATTCGAACGCGCCGAGTGCCGGATGCGGTGCCGCCGCAGCGAGGGCCGTCATCTGGATGATGAGCTCCTGGTGGCCGCAGTCCGAAGCCCGCAGCGCCTCGACGCGCTTCTCCCACTCCGCGGCCGGGAGCCGGTCCTGTTCGTTCACGCGGCGCTCTCGGCGTCGGCGAGCAGCAGTTCGCGCACCTGCTTGCGCAGCACCTTGCCGATCATCGACTTCGGCAGCTCGTCGACCACGACGAAGCGGCGGGGAGCCTTGTACGGCGTGAGGATGCGCTTGACGAACTCACGGGCCTCGTCCTGGTCGAAATCGGGAGCGCCGTCGAGCACGATGGCTGCGACGACCTCCTCGCCGCCGGGCGACGGCATGCCGACGACGGCGGCGTCGGAGATCGCCGGGTGCTGACGCAGCGCGATCTCGACTTCGGTGGGCGCGACGTTGAAGCCGTTGGTGATGATGAGCTCCTTGATCCGGTCGACGACCGTGAGGAACCCGTCATCGTCCATCTCCACGATGTCGCCGGTGCGGAACCAGCCGTCGGAGAACACTCTTTCGGTCTCCTCGGGGCGTCCGTAGTACCCGCTGAACACCTGCGGCCCGCGCACGAGCAGCTCGCCGGCCTCGCCCTGCGCGGCATCGCGGGTCGGATCTTCCGGGTCGACCACGCGCACCTCGGTGCCGGGCAGCGGCAGGCCGATCGTGCCGGCCCTGCGGTTGTCACCGACCGGGTTCACGCACAGCACGGGGGAGCACTCGCTCAGCCCGTAGCCCTCGACGAGCATGCCGCCCGTCTCCTCCTCCCACGGCACGACGAGCGCGTCGTCCAGCGCCATCGCTCCTGAGACGCCGATGCCGGTGCCCGCAAGGGAGACACCGGTCTCCTTCGCCCGCTTCAGCAGGCGTTCGGCGATGGGCGGAACGGCGGGCAGCACGGTTGCGGGGTGCTTCTTCGTCACGGCGAGCACCATGTCGGGGTCGAACTTCGGGAACAGCACGAGTCTCGCCGCCCGCGACATCGCGTACGTCAGGCACAGAGTCAGCCCGTACGCGTGGAACATCGGCAGCACGGCGTAGACGACCGTGCCCTCGCCGTCAGGGACATCCGGGGTCCACGCCCTGGCCTGCGCGGCGTTTGCGAGCAGGTTGCGGTGCGTCAGGGTCGCGCCCTTCGGGTCGCCCGTCGTGCCGCTGGTGTACTGGATCACCGCGATGTCGTCGGTGCCGGGTGCCGGCACGTCGTCGCCGATCGGTGCGTATCCGATGATCTGCTCCCACGGAACGGCGCCGCGCACCGGCTCGGTGAGCTGGGCGCGCTGTTCGCGCAGCTTCGGCACGGGCAGCCGCAGCGCCACCTGCATGTACGCGGGCATGCCCTTGGTGACGTCGACCGAGACGAGGGAATCGACGGCGACGTCGTTCGGGAAGTCCTGCACGGTGCGGGCGACCTTGCTCCACACGATCGCGTGCTTCGCGCCGTGGTCCTCGAACTGCTTGCGCAGCTCGCGCGGCGTGTACAGCGGGTTGTGCTCGACGACGATCGCTCCGAGGCGCAGCACCGCGTAGAAGGCGATGATGTGCTGCGAGCAGTTGGGCAGCACGATCGCCACCGGATCGCCCTTTCGCACGCCGAGCGCGTACAGTCCGGCCGCCGCGCGGTCGATCGCGGCTGACAGCTCTCGGTAGGTCGTCTCGCGCCCGAAGAACTGCAGCGCGGGGGCATCGGGATGCTCGCGCGCCGAGGTCCTGACGAGGTCCATCAGGGAACCGGTCATCTCATCGAGGTCCTCCGGCACGCCGGGTGCATAGGAGGCGGTCCAGGGGCGCGGCGGATCGAACTGCGTTGTCACCAGACAAGACTAGGCGAGCGAACGCACGCGAGAGTGCGCAGGTGCCTTCTCAAGGACATCCGGATGCGGCAGCAGACGACAGCGCGAGCTCGTCGGGCGGCCTAGACTGGACCGGTGTCAGAAATCACTCCCGAACTCGTGCGCCATCTGGGTGTGCTCGCCCGAATTCAGCTGGAGGACGAGGAGGTGACGCGCCTGACCGGTGAACTCGACGCCATCGTCGAGAACATCGCCAAGGTCTCGCAGGTCGCATCCGACGACGTCCCGGCGACGAGCCACCCCATCCCGATGCAGAACGTGTTCCGCCCCGACGAGGTCGGCGACATGCTCACGACCGATCAGGCGCTGCAGAACGCGCCCGACTCGGACGGAGATCGCTTCCGTGTGA
Source organism: Frigoribacterium sp. JB110 (assembly GCF_900163665.1). Classification (GTDB taxonomy): domain Bacteria; phylum Actinomycetota; class Actinomycetes; order Actinomycetales; family Microbacteriaceae; genus Microbacterium. The sequence goes on along the minus strand of NZ_FUIA01000019.1, from coordinate 426,980 downwards.
CGGCGATCCTCGGCGAAGAACAGTGACGGGGGAGAACATGACGGACATCATCCGGATGACCGCAGCTGAGCTGGCTGCGAAGCTCACTGAGGGCGAGATCTCGAGCGTCGAGGCCACCCAGGCGCACCTCGACCGCATCGCCGCGGTCGACGGCGACGTGAACGCCTACCTGCACGTGAACGACGCGGCCGTCGAGACGGCGCGCGGAATCGACGAGCGCCGAGCATCCGGCGAGGAGCTGCCCCCGCTCGCCGGCGTTCCGCTCGCGATCAAGGACGTGCTCGTCACAACGGACATGCCGTCGACATCCGGGTCGAAGATCCTCGAGGGCTTCATGTCGCCTTACGACGCGACGGTGGTCGCCCGTGCCCGCGCCGCAGGGCTCGTGCCGCTCGGCAAGACGAACATGGACGAGTTCGCGATGGGCTCCTCGACGGAGCACTCGGCCTATGGGCCGACCCGCAACCCGTGGGACCTCGACCGGATCCCCGGTGGATCAGGCGGCGGTTCGGCCGCAGCCGTCGCCGCTTTCGAGGCGCCTCTCGCGCTCGGATCTGACACGGGCGGCTCGATCCGTCAGCCCGCGCACGTGACGGGAACCGTCGGCATCAAGCCGACCTACGGCGCGGTGAGTCGCTATGGCTCGATCGCGCTGGCGTCGAGCCTCGACCAGGTGGGGCCCGTGACTCGTACCGTGTTCGACGCGGGCCTGCTGCAGGACATCATCGCCGGCCACGACGTGCACGATGCGACGTCGATCGACCGCGAGTGGCCCTCGATGGCACGTGCCGCCATCGAGGGTGCGGCCGGCGAAGGCCTGAAGGGCCTGAAGATCGGCGTCGTGAAGGAGCTGCCTGACTCCGGTTTCCAGCCCGGCGTCGCCGATTCCTTCCACCAGTCGCTGGCGAAGCTCGAGGCGCAGGGCGCGGAGATCGTCGAGATCAGCGCGCCGCACTTCGAGTACGCGGTCGCCGCGTACTACCTGATCCTCCCGGCTGAGGCATCGAGCAACCTCGCCAAGTTCGACTCGGTGCGCTTCGGCATGCGGGTCGAGGTGCCGGGCGGCACGGTGGAGGACGTGATGTCGGCCACGCGTGACGCGGGCTTCGGGCCCGAGGTCAAGCGCCGCATCATCCTCGGCACGTACGCTCTGTCGGCTGGATACTACGACGCCTACTACGGCAGCGCCCAGAAGGTGCGCACTCTGATCCAGCGCGACTTCGCCTCGGCCTTCGCCGACGTCGACGTGATCGCCACGCCGACCGCGCCGACGACGGCGTTCAAGCTCGGCGAGAAGATCGACGACCCGCTGGCGATGTACCTGAACGACCTCACCACGATCCCCGCCAACCTGGCGGGAGTCCCCGGCATCTCGGTGCCGAGTGGCCTGTCAGCAGACGACGGCCTGCCCGTCGGCGTGCAGTTCCTCGCCCCCGCGCACGAGGACGCCCGTCTCTACCGGGTCGGCGCGGCACTCGAACACCTGCTCGTCGACGATTGGGGCGGCCCCCTGCTCGATCGGGCCCCCGCACTGAACGGAGGGGCACGCTGATGGCGCGCGCAGAACTGATGGGCTTCGAGGAGGCACTCGAGAGGTTCGAGCCGGTGATCGGCCTCGAGGTGCACATCGAACTGAACACCAGGACGAAGATGTTCTCGGCCGCGGCCAACCCGGCCAACACCGAGAACCACGACGCAGAGCCGAACACGCTCGTCGCCCCCGTCGACATGGGCCTGCCCGGTTCGATGCCTGCGGTCAACGCCGAGGCCATCCGGAAGTCGATCACGCTCGGCCTGGCGCTGGGCTGCTCGATCGCCCCGTCGAGCCGCTTCGCGCGGAAGAACTACTTCTACCCGGATCTCGGCAAGAACTACCAGATCAGCCAGTACGACGAGCCGATCGCATTCGAGGGTTCGGTCGAGGTCGACCTGGGCGACGGCGAGACGGTCGTGGTGCCGATCGAGCGTGCGCACATGGAGGAGGACGCCGGAAAGCTCACCCACATGGGCGGCTCGGCCGGTCGCATCCAGGGTGCGTCCAGCTCACTGGTCGACTACAACCGCGCCGGCGTGCCGCTCGTCGAGATCGTCACGCACCCGATCTTCGGCACCGAGCACCGTGCACCGGAGCTCGCCAAGGCGTATCTGGCCACGATCCGCGACATCGCGATCGCGACGGGCATCTCGGAGGCCCGGATGGAACGGGGCAATGTGCGCTGCGACGCGAATGTGTCGCTGCGCCCCCGCGGAGCTGAGAAGCTCGGCACCCGCACCGAGACGAAGAACGTCAACTCGATGCGTTCGGTCGAGCGCGCCGTGCGCTATGAGATCCAGCGCCAGGCGGCCATCCTCGCCTCCGGCGGCACGATCACTCAGGAGACCAGGCACTGGCACGAGGACACGGGGGAGACCTCGCCAGGCCGACCGAAGTCGGACGCAGACGACTACCGCTACTTCCCGGAGCCCGACCTGCTGCCTGTCGCACCCAGCGAGGAGCTGATCGAGGAGCTCCGCGCCGCGCTTCCCGAGGCGCCTGCCGTGCGCCGCCGCCGCCTGAAGGCCGAGTGGGACTTCACCGATCTCGAACTGCAGGACGTCGTCAACGGCGGGCTGCTGAACGAGGTCGAGGCGACGGTGGCCGCAGGAGCTGCGCCCCAGACCGCGCGCAAGTGGTGGACCGGAGAGATCACCCGCGTCGCGAACGCGCAGGAGACGGAGCCTGCCGCGCTGGTGACTCCGGATCAGGTCGCGTCGCTGCAGAAGCTGATCGATGACGGCACCCTCACCGACAAGCTCGCCCGCCAAGTGCTGGAAGGCGTCATCGCCGGTGAGGGAACGCCGCAGCAGGTCGTCGACGCACGCGGGCTTGCGGTCGTCTCCGACGACGGCGCGCTGATCGCCGCGATCGACGATGCACTGGCCGCTCAACCCGACGTGCTCGAGAAGATCCGCGGCGGGAAGGTGCAGGCGGCCGGCGCCATCATCGGCGCCGTGATGAAGGCCATGAAGGGCCAGGCCGACGCCGCCCGAGTACGCGAGCTCATCCTCGAGCGCGCCGGGTCCTGATCCGCGCCCCGTCGCTCGGGTGCGGGAAAACGCCGCTTTCCCACGAGAATGGCGGCGCTTTCCCGCACCTGAGCTGCCGGGCGCGGGGAGAATAAGAGCATGGGGCGATCGGACGGCAGCGGCAGGCGCGTGTCTGCGCCGGATGCCGACGACTCCGGCACGGGCATCCTGCACATCGATATGGACGCGTTCTTCGCGGCCGTGGAGGTGCTGCACGACCCGTCGCTTGCGGGCAAGCCGGTCGTGATCGGGGCGCCGGATGGCCGTTCTGTCGTCTCGAGCGCGTCGTACGAGGCGCGCCGGTACGGGGTGCGCTCGGCGATGCCGATGGCACGGGCGCTGCAACTGTGCCCGCGCGCAACCGTGGTGCCGCCGAGCTTCGAGCGGTATCGCGAGGCATCGGCCCAGGTGATGGACATCTTCCGGCAGATCACGCCGCTGGTCGAACCGCTGTCGATCGACGAGGCCTTCCTCGACGTGCGCGGGGCCAGGAGACTATGGGGCAGTCCAGGCGAGATCGCTCGGATGATCCGACGCCGGGTGACGGAGGAGACCGGGCTGGTCTGCAGCGTCGGCGTCGCCGCGACGAAGCACGTGGCGAAGATGGCCTCGACGATGTCGAAGCCCGACGGCCTGCTGATCGTGCCAGCGGACGAGACGGCCGACTTTCTCGCGCCGCTGTCGGTGCGCACGATCTGGGGCGTCGGACCTAAGGCCGCGGAGGCGCTCGAAGCGCGGGCCGTGCGCACCATCGAAGACGTGCGCAGGGCACCGCAGCACGTGCTCGCCAGAGCGCTCGGCGAATCGGGGGCGCGCAGGGTGGCGGAGCTCGCCCTGGGCGATGATCCGCGCGAGGTGCAGACGGAGCGGGTCGAGAAGAGCATCAGCCACGAGGAGACCTTCGCCGACGACGTGCGCGATGCCGATGCCCTGCGCGCCGAGCTGCTGCGTCTCGCCGACCGTGTGGCGGTGCGTCTGCGCCGGGCCGGGCTGGAAGCGGCCGGAGCGGCCATCAAGGTGCGTTTCGCCGACTTCACCACGATCACGCGCTCGCAGGCGCTGGCCGAGCCGACCGACCTCGGCCAGCGCCTGGGCGAATCAGCGCGCGAGCTGTTCGCCGCCGTGGAGAGGCACGATCCGGTGCGACTGATCGGCGTGCGAGCGGAGCGTCTCCAGCCCGCGGGGTCGTCTGCGCTGGCGCTGTGGGACGAGGATCAGGACTGGCGCCGCGCCGAGGGAGCACTCGACGATGCCGTCGCGCGCTTCGGGGCGGGGGCGCTCACGCGCGCGACCTTCCTCGGGCGAGGGGCGCTGCATGCGCCGCCACGACCGCCGGAGACGTCGGACTGAGGCGAGCAGGACGTCGGTGAGGGCGAATCTCGGCGATCCGGAGTAGGTTGGAGGCATGCCCAACATCGCACTGGAACTCGGCAAGATCACGAACCGTGCCGGCGTGAACGCCGTCTACGGCGAGAAGCAGGAAGTCGACGGCGTCACGATCGTCCCGGTGGCAGCCGCGTGGTCGGGCTTCGGCGGCGGCGACGAAGAGGGCAAGGGTGCAGGCGGCGGAGGCGGCAGCATCTCCATGCCGCTCGGCGTCTACGTGCGCCGACCGGAGGGGCTGCGCTTCGAGCCGAACCTCATCGCACTGCTGGCGGTATCGGTTCCGGTGATCTGCGTGGCCGGGCGCGCCCTGCGCAAGATCATCCGTGCCCTCAAGAAGTAGCGACGCCTTCGCGGCATCGTTCGATGTCGCATTCGACACCGTGCTCCGGCGCGTGTGCGCCCTGGACGTCGCCCTTCCGAGAGTCGTCATCGACGGGCGAAGCGGCTCGGGGAAGACGACCATCGCGGCGCGGCTTCGCGACGCGTGGCCCCGCCAGAAGACGCCGCGCCTGATCGCGCTCGACGACTTCTATCCGGGGTGGGACGGCCTCGCGTCCGCGAGCACGATCGTCGCCGACGGCATCCTGGCACCGATCGCCGCAGGACGAGCGGGGCAGTTCCGCCGCTGGGACTGGAACGCCGGATCACCCGGCGCGAGCGTCAGCATCGCGCCGGACACCGCGCTGATCGTCGAGGGCGCGGGCGCGCTCACCCCGCACGCGCAAGAGCTCGCCGATCTGACCGTCTGGCTGGACGCACCTGAGGTGTCGCGACGGGAGCGAGCTCTGGCTCGCGACGGCGAGACCTACGCGCCGCACTGGGAGCGCTGGGCGGCGCAGGAACGCGCACACATCGCCTCCCATGATCCGGCCGCGCTCGCAGACCTTCGGCTCGAGCTGCGCTAGTCCGCGATCAGGCGTCGAATCGGTGGGCACACGACCGAGACGATCGCTTGGCAACGGGATCGTCGCTCGGCGGGTGCCCATGACGCGTCCCGGCCGATCCTGCTGAGTCTGCTCGGCGAGTCAGTGTGCGCTGCACCGTTGCGGAGCGGCGCTCCCTCGCATCGATGAATGGACAGGCGTCCCCGGGGCCGCGACGGATACGGCGAGATGTCCGCGCGCTGGCGGGCATCATGGACCGTGTCGAGGCCGCGAACATCCCGATCTCGCCCGTTCGTCCGCTCGCGCTCGGAACGCGGCCTGACTTCGCTCCGTATAGTCAGAGCTGCTACGGTGTCGCTCGGTATACTGTTATCCTGTATATGCTGTCACCGCACACCTATAGAAACACGGCATCAATTGAATCTTCTCGATCGACTGAAGACGCGACTGCGCCAGCTGCTCCGCTCGAAGCTCGGCATATCCAAGGACGTCACGCGACTGGATTCCCGAGCCTCGCGACTCAGCAGCAGTCTGTCTCAGGCAAGCGACCGCCTGTCGCGGGTGAACGGGCGAGTAGACGCGCTCAAGGGTCTGACGCTCCCAGAGATCCGGATCCTGAAAAGGACTGTCGAGCGTCTGCAGCAGCGCGTGGACAAACCCGCATTCTACGACCAATTTCGGATGTTCACGTACATCGTCGATCGAGAGTTCTCGTTGGAACAGAAGAAGTGGTTCATCGAGAAGCAGTGCATGAGAGCGCTGAAGTATTTTCCCAACCTCGACGACCCCGAGACCTTCAACGAGAAGACGAACTGGTACAAGCTCTACTACCAGGATCCGCTCATCACGGCGTGCATCGACAAGTACAAGTTCAAAGACTATGTCGCCGAAACCGTGGGCGAACGGTACGTGATCCCCTTGATCGGGGTGTGGGAGAGTGGTCGAGCCATTGACTTCGACGCCCTCCCTGAAAAGTTCGTCATCAAGTCGAACTGGGGCAGCGGAAGCCGCCACGTGCAACTCGTTCGCGATAAGAACGCGCTGAACGTCGACGAGATGAGGCTGCGCACCAGTTCCTGGATACAGCCGTGGGAGAACGTCTACTACCACACGTTCGATTGGGGATACAAGGACATCGAGCCCCGCATCATCGCAGAGGAACTCATCGAAGGAAAGGAGTTCGAGTACAAGTTCTTCTGCTTCGATGGCGAGCCGGCGTTCATCACCGTCGCCAGGGACAGCGCACCCGGTGTACCCAACACATACAACAACTACGACATGGACTGGAACCTGCTGCCGTTCACCCGACGTAAGAAGAACGCGCAGTACCCCATTCCAAAGCCGGAGCTCTTCGACGAGTTGGTTGAGATCTGCAGGAAGCTGTCGGCGCCCTTCCCACACGTCCGCGTTGACCTCTGCATCGCAGAAGGTCGGATACTCGTGGAGGAACTGACCTTCTATACAACAAGCGGGTTCGGCCGGTTCGATCCGACCGAGTGGGACCACACCTTCGGCGAACCGTTCATTCTGCCCGAGAAACGGATCCTCGACCACTCAGACGCGTACTCGCGAGGACCGCTGGAAAGTGAGCTGACGCTTCAGTAGAAGCCGTGACGGCGCGCCCCATGGGCAGGCGATGGCCCGGATCGTCAGGAAGGCTCGAACGCCCCTACCCGCCCAGCTCCGCCAGGGCGCTGCGCGCGGCGTCGCGGATGCCGGAATCGTCGGCGGGGTCGAGGCGGTCGATGAGTTCGCGGTAGACCACGGCTGCCTCGTCTGTGCGCCCCGCTTCCGTGAGCGCGGTGGCGCGATGGATGTCGGCGAGTCGCGCGAACTGCGGCATGTCGTGCCGTTCGGCGGCTTCCGCGGCCTCGCGCAGCGCGCCGATCGCGTCGTCGTGGCGGTCGAGCGCGAGCAGCGCCCTGCCGCGGGAGATGCGCGCATCCAGCGCCCTCTCCCACAGCTCGGCGGCCTCCGCTGTGCCGATCGCCTCATCGAGCACCGCGACGCCGACCGCGTCACCGGTGCCGGCGGTGAACCAGCCGTGCAGCTGCTGTGCGCGTGCCAGCAGTGCGGGAACGCCTGAGCGCATGGCGAGTTCCATACCCTCCGCCGCGGTGACGACCGCGTCTTCATCGTCGACGTCGTGCAGCAGAGACGCCACGTCGAGTGTCACGGATGCCGCCCTGTCCCAGACCTCTGCGTCCTCCGCGACGCGGGCCGCCCACGTCCAGACGCGGTACGCGACCGCCAGCTCACCGCATTCCGACGCGGCACGGCCGAGCCCGCTCGCGACACGCGAGAGGACGACGGGATCCTCCTCGCCCGACTCGTGCATGGCGTCGAACGCGAGTTGGAAGTTCTCCAGCGCTGCCTGCGCCTGCCCCGCATCGAGCTGCAGCGACGCCAGCGTGTGCCGCTGGCCGGGAAGCGCCTGCCCCACCTGCTCGAAGCTCCGGATCGCGTACGCGGCGCGGGCGCTCGCCTCGCGAGGTCGGCCGAGGTCGGCATAGATCTGCGCGGCGAGCATGGCGGAGTTGCCGACGGCGACGGGATCCTCGGCGCGCGCGGCGTCGACGATGAGCCCCTCGCTCGCGGTCGCCGCCTCGTCGAAGCGCGCCTTCGACGCCATCGAGATCGTGACGACCCGCCTGGCGGTGAGCATCACGGCATCTGCGGCGCGCGGGTCCTCGAGCGCCAGAGCGGCGACCTCGCCTGCCTCCTCGAACAGCTCCGCGCGCGTGAGGGCCTCGAGATGGGCGTCGACGAGCCCTGGCCACAGCATGTTCTTGTCGTCGTCGGGGAGGGTCAGCGCCGCCTCGCGCACGGCGGCGAGGGCAGCCTCCACGCCGCCGGTCGGCGTCTCCGGAGCCTCGAACTGGGTGGCGGCGAACGTGATCAGCAGATCGACGAGCAGTGAGGGGTCGCTGCCGTGCGACCTGGCGCGTTCGATCTCCTCGGCGATCTCGTCGACGTCGTCGCGCGATGCGTTGCCGAGCATCTTCAGCCCGAGCCGCTCCTCGGCGTCGGCGTAGTCGTGCCATCCGGCCTCGCGCATCGCAGCGACGCGTGCCCGGTGATGCGCCGCGGCTGCCGTCTCGTCGTCGTCGCTCAGCGCCGCCCACACGCGCACCGTGTGCAGGGGAGGGGCGGCATCCGGCGTCGCGGTCTGCACACCGCGCGCCGCGGCCTCATCCGCTCGCGACAGGTGATGGCCCGCCACCAAGCGCCGTGCTTCGATCAGCCACCCGCGGGCATCGGACGGTTCCGGATGCGCCGACGCCAGCGGCGCATACGCCTCGGCATCAGAGAAGGGCAGGTCGTACCGTTCCGTGCGAAGCCCGCGCGCGGCGGTGAGGTCGCTGGCGCAGCGATCGTTGCCGTTGCGTTCGTCGAGGGCGCCGCCGATGCGCTCTGCGACGCTCCAGGCGCGGTCGCGGAACTCGCTCACCGTGTGCACGCGCTTCCGCTCGCCGAACAGGCGCTCGATGTTCTCGCCGTCGGATCCGACGAGCTCGCGTTCGCCGGCACCTGCCTCGACCGCGGCGTCGAGCAGCACCGCGATCGAACGCAGCACGCCCATGTGGTGCTGATCCGAGAACGCGTCGACGGTGAACCCGCCCAAGTGCCGCTGCAGCAGTTCGAGACCGCGCTCGACGTTGCCGGTCACCGCGCAGAACTCGAGGTGGAAGCGCACCATCGACATCGCGTCTGGGTTGGTGCGCGCCGCCCGGTAGCTGCGGGCGTGCACGATCATCGCCTCGTCGCCTCTGCCTGCACGCAGCAGCGGCAGCAGCGCCTGTGCGTCGGCGAACTCCGGTTCCTCCCCGCAGGAGAGATCCCGTTCATGGATCTCCTGCCACAGCCGCAGCGCCTGCTCGTCGTCACCCTGCAGAGACGCGAACCCGGCATCCGTGGACCGCTGGCACGCCTCGCAGTGCGAGTAGTCGTCGCGCGGCGCGAGCTCCCGCGCCGTCATATGCCGCTCAGCAGCCTCGTAGTCGCCGAGCGCGATGGCCACGTCGCGTCGCGCCTGGTGCACGCCGTTCTGGCTCAGCCCCGCCTCGCGGAAGCGCCGCTCCATGTCGCCGAGGACCTGATCGATGCGGGCGATCGGGAAGCGGCTGTTGCCGGCCAGCAGCCCGGCGATCCACTTGTGCTGGAACAGCAGATCCGGCCCATCGTCCGCCCGCGCGATCGGAAAGCGCGCGGGATCGGAGTCGTGCTTCGCGACGCACCACGCGAACGAGGAGAGCATCGTGTCGGAGTCGTTCAGCCAGTGCGCGATATCGGTCTGCAGCATGCGGGCGCGGTACGACGTGTCGTCGGCGTCGGCCTCGTCGGCCAGCCGTACGGCCCTGGCGACCTCTTCCTGCGCCTGAGCGGCGAGCTCTCCCTGCTCGATCCGGTCGAGGATCCGTTCTGCCTCTGGTGCGGTGCTCACCGATCTCCCTCTGTTCCGAAGACGTCGATTCCGTTCGTGACACCGGCGCTGAGAGCGACCATGTCACCGAGCGCGTCGGTGAGCATGGCACGGTCCGCGGCCGTGAGCGGCCGGTGCGAGCTCAGCAGCGACTGCACGTACACGAGCTTCGTGGTCCTGTCGAAGACGAGGCCGTCGTCGATCGACGCGATCTGCCGCACGAGCGGATTCGACCAGTTCAGACAGAGCCGGATGCCCAGCGTGCGTGCTTCGCCACGGCGCCGTGAGTCGAGAATGGCGCCGACGTCGCCGAGCACATCTCCCCACAGCGAATCCGATGCCTGCTCCTTCGCGTCATCGAGCTCGCGGCGCCTGATCGTCTCGGGGTCGGCGACGCACAGCCCCGGCACGCTCTCCGGCGAGAACGCGCGGACGATCACATCGGCGCGCGTCTCGGCCAACGCGGTGCGTGCCCGCTGTTCGAGGGCGCGCACCGCGTCGAGATCGTCGAGCGGAGGCGGGCTCAGCTCATCGAGCAGATCATCCACGCGCACCCGGGTCACTCGTGCCCCGGTGAGAGCCGGCAGCCGCCTCAGCAGGTCGGCGTCGTACGAGTAGCCCGCGTTGACGACGGGGGCGTCCTCGGCGGCCACCGCGGCGATCTGGCGGAACTCGTCGACCGTCTCGACATAGCGCAGTTCGCCGCCGGATGTCGTGAGCTCGTCGACCGTGTGGGTGCCCCGCGACGTCTCGAGCGTCAGCCACGGCAGCACGGCGCGGGCGAGGTCGTCGTCGTGCACGGCCATGGCCTTCAGCGCCATCTGGTGCACCGACAGGAACTCCTGGAACCGCCACGGCTCATCGCGGGAGAGCCGGATGATCCACGCGCGCAGCGCGTCGCCGAGTCGTTCGCGTGTGATCTCGAGCGAGACGTCCTCGACGAACGATTCCCGAGAGGCCGTCGGCGTAAGGCTCTCCGTGTCGATCACGGCGCGGACGAAGAACGCCCACGGCGGCAGCAGACGATCGAGCTGATCGCTCACGAGCATCCGGCCGAGATAGACCGTGCTGGGCTGACGCATGCCTGGCGGAGCCGAGAAAGGCAGCACGAACGCGACGCCGGTCGTTCCGGTCTCCGAGACCGCAAGCGGGATCACATCGAGAGGCTCCCGGCCGAGCAGCTCAGCGCCGAGTTCGGCGCGCTCCTCATCGGTCGCATCCGGATCGAGGAAGACCGCGCGGCGGGTCACCTGGTCACGGCTGCCGTCGGCGTTCGCGACCGTCACACGCACCGGGAGGTACCCGCCGAAGCGCTCCGCGAGCCCTGCGACGCGACCCCGCGCGAGCAGCGCGGCCTCATCCGGACGAGGAACGAGCACCACCTCCGTGCCGATCGGGAGCTCGGCGGTCGCTGCCTCGTCGAGCTCGCGGACGCGGAACTCGCCCGTCGCATCACCGACCCACTCGATGGCCGGCGCGCCCGATGCCGATCGGCTGATCACCGTGATCCGGTCGGCCACCATGAAGCAGCTCAGCAGACCGATGCCGAACTGCCCGAGGAAGCTCTCGCGGCGCACCTGCAGCAGCTCGTCCCGCTTGGAGCTGCGCCCGACGGTCGAGAGCAGTTCAGCAGCCTCGTCCGCGGTGAGTCCCACGCCGTTGTCGCGGAAGCGGAACGTGCTCCCGTCCTCGGCCGGAACGATCTCGATCAGCCCTGCAGGGGCATCCGGATGGCCATCAGCCCTGGCACGAATCGCGTCGCGCCCGTTCTGCAGGAGCTCACGCAGGAACACCTGCGGGCTGGAGTAGATGTGGCGACTGAGCAGATCGACGACGCTGCGCAGATCGACCTGGAAAGGGCGGGATGCGGACACGCTCACCAATCTGCGATGGACGGTTCGAGCGTCATGCGCCGTGGGCCTCGTCGGCGGCCGCGACGAGGCCGTCGAGGCGGTAGCCGAGCCAGTCGAAGACCGCGAAGCGCGGATCCTCCGGATCGTGCTGCGTCTCAGCGCTGATGCCGAGGCGGCTGGCGATGACCAGTCGCAGCGCGGTGAGGGTGCGCAGCCACGCCTCCGTCGCCTCCTCGTCGAGAGGGAGGTCGACCGGCGCGAACTCGTCTGTCTCGCCGCTGTCTGTGACCTTCTCGAGCGCACGGCGGACCATGCTCGCGTCGCGAGCACGTCGATGCAGCAGGTCGCCCCTGGTGAGCGAGCGGAACTCGCTCGACGCGTGGGGATCGTCCGGATAGACATCCGGAGCGAGGCGCTCGACGGCCGGGTCATCCGACGGCGTGCCGTTGACGAGGTCCGCGAACTGGCGCACCAGGTCCTCCAGATGCTCGACCTCGATGCGCGTCATCGTGAGCATCAGCATCTTCTCGCTCATGGTGTTCCTTCCCGCACGGTGGCCCACAGGCCGTAGTCGTGCATCGCCTGCGCGTGCAGTTCCATCTGCTCGCGGGCTCCTTCCGCGACGATCGCATGGCCGTCGTTGTGCACGGCGAGCATGAGTCGCTGTGCCTTCTCTGGGCCGTATCCGAAGTGCTCTCGGAACACGCGGACGACGTAGCTCATCAGGTTGACCGGGTCGTTCCAGACGACCGTCTGCCACGGCCCGGATGACGAAGGCTGCAGGTCGATCTGCTCGTCGAGCTCGGGAAGCGCGATGCTCATGCCCACCCCAGCTCGTGCAGTCGCTCGTCGTCGATTCCGTAGAAGTGCCCGATCTCGTGCACCAGCGTCGTGTGCACCTCGTCGCGGAGCTCGTCCTCCGTGGCGCAGCGGGCGAGGTGCGGTTCGCGGTACACGATGATGCGGTCGGGCAGGTCGCCCATGCCGTAGCGATCGCGCTCGGTGAGTGCGAGCCCCTCGTACAGACCGAGGAGCCCGAGAGAGCCGTCCTCAGGGCGGTCCTCGATGACGAACACCACGTTGTCGAGCCCGTCGACCATGTCGTCGGGCAGCAGGTCGAGCTCGTCGATCACGAGGCGCTCGAACTCGTCAGCGCCCATCCGCATCATCGGCTCCTCCTGACCGGCCGCGGCGTCGGCGCGGTCGGCGGGATCGGGAGCGCTCATAGGGCGTGGGCCTTCCGTTGCAGCATGTCCGCACCAGTCTACGGAGCCGAGACGAACCGGTCGCGCGATGTCGGGAGAATGTCCGCAAGGTGAACAGAGTGCGGCTCGGTTGCGTGGCGTACCGACGCTCGAGCGGCCCGTTCATAGGATGAAACCGGTTCAGTTCTCGGCACAGCGCGCGCCGCGCCGTGCTGGCGCATCGAGCCGCGGCACGGCGTACTGCCGGGAGAAACCGCACCGAACGCACGACAGAAAGCGGATGTGTGAATCCGACCGTTTCGCCCGTCCCGATCTCGCACCGCGATCCGCAGCTTCCGCTCGCGCGCGGCCGATTCGCGCCGCAGCCGCGCACCCTCGTCGACGTGCTGCGCGCCACGGCCGCAGCGCATCCCAACGCGAGTGCGCTCGACGACGGGTCCGGCGCCCTCAGCTACGTCGAGCTGCTCGATGCGTGCGACGCCCGTGCGGACGAGCTGCGCCGTGAGGGAGTCGGGCGCGGCGACAGCGTCGGTGTGCGCGTGGTCAGCGGCTCCCGAGATCTGTACATCGCGATCCTCGGCATCATCATGGCGGGAGCCGCCTACGTTCCCGTCGATGCGGACGACACCGATGAGCGTGCCCGCCTCGTCTTCGGCGAGGCGATGGTCGTCGGCATCATCGGCGACGACGGCTACGTGCCGAGCCCGGCGAGCTCGCAGCAGGGCGTTCGGGATGCTGAACTTCCCGGCCTCGACGATGCCGCATGGGTGATCTTCACCTCGGGCTCCACCGGCGTGCCCAAGGGCGTCGCCGTCTCGCATCGCTCCGCCGCGGCATTCGTCGATGCCGAGGCGAACTGGTTCCTGCCCCACGCGCCGCTGGGCCCTGGCGATCGCGTGCTCGCCGGGCTGTCCGTCGCGTTCGACGCCTCGTGCGAGGAGATGTGGCTGGCGTGGCGCAGCGGTGCGTGCCTTGTGCCTGCGCCGCGCTCGCTCGTCCGATCGGGGGAGGACCTGTCGGGGTGGCTGGTGCGCCAGAGCATCAGCGTCGTCTCGACCGTGCCGACGCTGGCCGCGATGTGGCCGGCCGAGGCGATCGAGAACGTGCGGCTGCTGATCTTCGGCGGGGAGGCGTGCCCGCCGGAGCTGGCCGCACGATTGGCGGACTCGGGCCGTGAGGTCTGGAACACGTACGGACCGACGGAGGCGACCGTCGTCTCGTGCGGATGCCCGCTCGACGGCGAGACGCCTGTGAGCATCGGCCTGCCGCTGGACGGATGGGACCTCGCGGTCGTCGACGCGGAGGGGAACCGGGTCGCAGAGGGCGAAACCGGTGAGCTCATCATCGGCGGGGTCGGGCTGGCGAGCTACCTCGACCCGGCCAAGGACGCGGAGAAGTACGCGCCGATGCCGTCGCTGGGGTGGGAGCGGGCCTACCGGTCGGGTGACCTCGTGCGCTACGAGCCCGAAGGGCTCATGTTCGTCGGGCGCGCGGACGACCAGGTGAAGGTCGGCGGGCGCCGGATCGAACTGGGCGAGGTCGAGAACGCGCTGCAGGACGTGCCGGGCGTCACCGCCGCCGCCGCTGCCGTGCGCGAGAGCGAGGCGGGCGTTCCCGTGCTCGTCGGCTATCTCGTGACGGAGGCGCCGCTGGATCGCGCCGCAGCGAGGGAGCTGCTCGCCGAGCGGCTGCCCTCCGGCGTGATGCCGCTGCTCGCCGAAGTCGAGGAATTGCCCGTGCGGACGTCGGGAAAGGTGGACAGGGCCGCACTGCCGTGGCCGCTTCAGAACGTCGATTCCACCCGGATCGAAGGGCTCACGAGCACGGAGGAGTGGCTTGTCGAGCAGTGGCAGGCGGTGCTCGGGGTGCCCGTGCCCGATCGAGGCGCCGACTTCTTCGACCTCGGAGGAGGATCGCTCGGCGCCGCTCAGCTCGTTTCGCGCGTCCGTGCCAGGGTGCCGGAGTTCACGGTGGCAGACATCTACGACATGCCGAAGCTGCGGCAGATGGCGAAGGCGATCGCGGCGACGGACGAGGCATCCGGCGACCTCGAATTCCACCAGGCACGTCCGACGCGCAGGCGCACGCAGTGGACGCAGACGCTGGTCGGTCTTCCCCTGTTCATCACGGGAGGCCTGCGCTGGCTCGTCTACGTGCTCACCGCCGGAACGGTGCTGAACCTCACCACCGGCTTCGACGCGCTGCCGACCGCGCCGTGGTGGGCGCTCGTCATCGGCATCGCGGTCGTGGCGACGCCGTTCGGCCGGATGGGCATCGCGGCCTTCGCGGCGCGCGTCCTGCTCGCCGGTGTGCGGCCTGGCGACTACCCGCGCGGCGGCCGCGTGCACATGCGGCTGTGGCTCGCTGAGCAGTTCGCCATGCAGATCGAGGCGGTGGGCCTTGCCGGCGCGCCGTGGATCACCCTGTACGCGAGAGCGCTCGGCGCGAAGATCGGCAAGGGCGTCAGCCTGCACACGCTCCCGCCGATCACGGGCATGCTCACCGTCGGAAGGGGTTCGGCGATCGAGCCTGAGGTGGACCTCACGGGGTACTGGATCGACGGCGATGTGCTGCGGCTCGGGGAGGTGCGCATCGGGCGCCAGGTCTCCGTCGGCGCGCGCAGCACGCTCGCACCTGGTGCACGGATCGACGACGGCGCGGAGATCACGCCAGGGTCGGCGGTGTTCGGGCGGGTGAAGTCCGGTCAGACCTGGGCGGGTTCCCCCGCCGTGCGCATCGGCGGCGACTCGAGCGACCAGTGGCCGTCGAAGGAAGCGCCCCGCTCGTGGGTCTGGCAGGCCGTGTACGGGCTGTCGTCGATGCTTCTGGCGCTGCTGCCGTTCGGTTCCTTCGTCGCAGGCGGCGCCGTGATCGCCGTGGGCATGCGCGGCGCGGGTTCCCTCGGCGATGCCGCGCTCGCCGCGGCGGTGTGGCTCGTGCCAGCGGTGCTGGTGGCGGGAAGCGTGTACGCCGGTGTCGTCATCATCTTCGTCCGTCTGCTCTCTATCGGGCTGCGGCCGGGCACTCACCCCGTGCTCGGCCGCGTCGGATGGCAGGCATGGGCGACCGAGCGTGTGCTCGATGCCGCTCGGACGCTGCTGTTCCCGTTGTACTCGAGCCTGTTCACACCGGTGTGGCTGCGCCTGCTCGGCGCCAGGGTCGGCCGCAACGTCGAAGCCTCGACGGTGCTGCTCATTCCGAGCCTGACGCGCATCGACGAGGGCGCCTTCCTCGCCGACGACACCATGGTCGCCTCGTACGAGCTGCACCGCGGGTGGCTGCGGATCGGGAGGGTCAGAATCGGCAAGCGCGCCTTCCTCGGGAACTCGGGCATGGCCGCCGCAGGCCACAGGGTGCCGAAGAACTCGCTCGTCGCAGTGCTGTCCGCGGCGCCGACGAAGGCGAAGTCCGGATCGTCGTGGCTGGGGTCGCCGCCGGTGCGGCTGCGCAGAGTCGCGCAGGACAGCGACGACTCCCGTACGTACCGGCCGGGTGCGGCGCTGCGCATCGCCCGCGCGCTGTGGGAACTGGGCCGAGTCGTTCCGGTGATCGTCAGCTGCGGCCTCGGGCTCGCTGTGATGCTCGCGTTCGCATGGCTCTGGCAGGCCGTCGGCATGTGGACCGTTCTGCTCGCCGGCGTCGTGATGCTCACAGCAGGCGCCGCTGCCGCGGTGATCTCAACCGCAGCCAAGTGGATCATCGTCGGTCCGATCCGCGCAGGCGAGCAGCCGCTGTGGTCGAGCTTCGTCTGGCGCACCGAGGTGAGCGACACGTTCACCGAGATGCTCGCCGCCCCGTGGTTCGCTCGCACGGCCGCGGGCACGCCCGTGCTCACACTGTGGCTGCGCTCACTCGGAGCGACGATCGGCTCTGGCGTGTGGTGTGAGTCGTACTGGCTGCCCGAACCCGACCTGGTGCGCCTCGGCGACGGTTCCACGGTGAACCGGGGCTGCGTCGTGCAGACGCACCTGTTCCACGACCGGATCATGAGCATGGACGTCGTCGAACTGGGCGCGGGGGCGACGCTCGGCCCGCACAGCGTGATCCTGCCCGCGGCGGAGATCGGAGAGCACGCCACCGTCGGCCCCGCCTCGCTCGTCATGCGCGGCGAGGATGTGCCGGTCGGCTCGCGCTGGAGCGGGAACCCCATCGGCCCATGGCGCGCGGTGAAGGTGCGCGCCTACCAGTCGACGAAGTAGGTTCTCTGGATGCGCACGCAGTACACGCCGCACAGCGGCGACAGCAGCTACCGAGTCGAGCACTGTGCGCTCGACATCGACTACACACCCCGCACCAACCGGCTCACAGGTCGCGCGCAGATGCGGATCGAGGTGGCCGAGCAGACCCGCTCGCTGCGCGTCGACCTGGTCGGGCTGCAGGCGGGCAAGGTCCGCGTCGACGGCAGGCCGCAGCGCAAGGTCGCTCAGAACGCCCACGGCATCACCGTCAAGCTCGGCCGCACACTCGAGGCGGGGGAGCGGCTCCTGCTCGAGGTCGAGTACGCCGGTCGCCCTCGCCCTCGTCGCTCCCGCTGGGGAACGCTCGGCTGGGAAGAGCTGGAGGAGGGAGCGATGGTCGCCGCGCAGCCGATCGGTGCGCCGACCTGGTTCCCGTGCAACGACCGCGTCGACGATCGCGCGCGCTACGACATCCGATTCACCACCGATCGGGAGTTCTTCGCAGCGGCCACGGGTGTGCCGGGCCCGGTCGAGAGCGCAGCAGGCAAGCGCACCTGGTCCTTCTCGTCCGACGTGCCGACGGCGACCTACCTGCTGGCGCTGCACGTCGGGCCGTACCAGGAGTACCCGCAGACCTCCCAGATCGCATCGGGTGAGTTGAGCTGGCGCCTGGTGACCCCGCCGGCCCAGCACGGCTCGATGCTCGAGGCCTTCGCCGACGTGCCGCGGATGATCGAGACGTTCGAAGACTGGTTCGGCCCGTATCCGCAGCACGACCTGACGGTCGTGGTCACCAGCGAGGAACTCGAGATCCCGCTCGAATCGCAGGGAATGGTCACCTTCGGCGCCAATCATGCCGAGCCGGACGAGCAGCGGCTGCTCGCGCACGAGTTGGCGCACCAGTGGTTCGGCAACAGCGTCGGCATCGGCGCCTGGGGCGATATCTGGCTGAACGAGGGCTTCGCCTGCTTCTCGGAATGGGTGTGGTCGGAATCGTCAGGGGACCGGAGCATCGCCGACCTGGCTGAGGCGCACCATGCGCGGCTCGCCGAGCTGCCGCAGGATCTCGTCCTGGGCGACCCCGGGGCGGACGACATGTTCGACGACCGCGTCTACAAACGCGGCGCACTCCTGCTCGAAGCACTCAGGCGCACCATCGGGCACCAGCCGTTCCGGGCTCTGATGCGCGCATGGGCGACGGGCAGAGCGCACACGCTCGCGACGCAGGACGCCTTCTTCGCGCTCGCCGCGTCGCACACCGACGTGCCGCTGGACGCCTTCCGGCGGTCATGGCTCGTCGAGACCGCGTTGCCAGAGCTCCCGTCCCGCGCGGGGCGGCGGGCGCAGGGAGACGTGAACGGGACCTGATCAGGCGAGCGCGACGCTGAGGACCGCACGACGGGGGCTGTCGATCCGGATGTCGAAACCGCCCAGTGCACGGTGTGCGTCGGCGGCGGGCGTCGTCCATTCGTCGTGGTCATGCCGGCCGGCACTGGCGGGCTCGTGGCACGCGGAACCGGAACGATCGGCGCTCCGGCGCGGCATCGTGCGGGGGAGCGCGCCGCGCAGGCCGGTACGGCGCGCCTTGGCAACAGCTTCTCCGCGCGTCCACGAGGAGACCATCCGCGCGCCGATGGCCTCGCCGACCGCGCGGCGGGTGGCCGCATCGTCGAACTCGACGTCGATGCCGAACGCGCGTGCGCCCTCCGGCGCGACGCCGACGGCGACGAATCCGTCGGCGTACGAGACGCTCACGAGCGGGCCGGGAGCGTCGCCGACGCGGACAAGGAGCGGGCCGTGCGGGCCGCCGCAGGCGGGGCACACCTGTCCGAGCGACGCGCCCGGCGCGAGCATTCCGGCGAGCAGGGTCCGCCCGATCAGGCGCGCGGACGTGCGGAATGGGGCTGCAGTCCATGCGAGAACAGCGCCCGAGCGTCGGATGACGACGGGTGCGCCCGCCGTCATCGAGTCATCGGCTGCATCATCCGGCATCGTGTCGCCCTGGTCGTGTCCGATGAGTCGCCTGCTGCTGCGCTGGGCACCGGCTCAGATCAGTTCGCGCAGGAACTGTTCCGGACTGATCCCCGCCGTCGAGGCGCGCTCGCGCAGCCGTGCGTGCTCGCTCGCCGTGAGGGTGATTCTGATCTCCGTGGCGTCGTCGTCGAGGTCGTCGAACAGCGTCGGCTGCTCGACGGCCACGGCCCCGGATGTGCGGGTCGGGTCGGAGGCAGCCGGCGGCGCGGCAGGGGATGGCGCTTCTGCGTCGTGGCCAGCGAAGCCCGGTCCCGCGTCGACGGCCGAGCGATTCCGGTACGCCTGAGCCGCGCCGTTGGCCCGCTTGTCCGCCGCCTCGTTCCGCGGGTGCCCTGCGTGGCCCTTCACCCATTCGAAGGTCACGCTGCGGCCCGTGATCTCGGTATCGAGAGCCTCGAGGATGTCGCGGTTGAGCACCGGCTTGCCGTCCGCCTTGCGCCAGCCCTTGCGCTTCCAGCCGGGCATCCATCTGGTGACTGAGTCGATCACGTACTTGCTGTCGCACTCGATGTGCAGCGCCTCGTCGGTGCCGGCCGTCGCGCGCAGCAGCTCGAGCACGGCCAGAAGCTCGCCCTGATTGTTCGTGCCGTGGGGCGAGCCGCCCGCGGCCCAGCTGGCGTCGTCGATGAACCATGCCCAGCCCATCGGTCCTGGATTGCCGAGGGCGGAGCCGTCTGCTGCGGCGGTGATCGTCATCCCCTCAGCCTAGAGCGCGGCGGCGGGCCCGCCTGGCTCGTGGGTCGTGGGCGTCGTGTCGAGCGCGGACGGCTGTTCCGGATGCGAGAGTGGAGGGGTGACGGCGAACGCGGCGGACTCTGGTGGCATGACGACGACGGCCGGCACCGCACCCGGCGCGGAATTCGGCTTCCTCGACGCTCCCGTCGAGCTGGCCGCGCGGCGGCTGCTGGGCTGCGAGCTCGTCAGTGAGATCGACGGCGAGCGCGTGCGGGTCAGGGTCGTGGAGACCGAGGCGTACGACGAGACCGATCCGGCCAGCCACACCTTCCGCGGGCGCACACCGCGCAACGCCGCGATGTTCCTCCCGGCCGGCCATCTGTACGTCTACCGCTCGCACGGCATCCACTTCTGCTGCAATGTCGTCACGGGGCGGGCCGGCGTCGGTTCCGGGGTGCTCATCCGGGCCGCCGAACCGCTGGAGGGCGAGGAGATCATGCGGGCCAGGCGCGGCCGCGGGGGAGCGGAGCTCACCAACGGGCCGGGAAAGCTCGGCCAGGCACTCGGCGCCGATCTCTCGCTGACCGGAACGTCTCTCGCGGGCGACGGGTGGGGGCTGCGCCTGGACCGCAGGGCGGAGCTGTCGGCCGCCGAGATCGTCACGGGCGTGCGGGTGGGGATCTCGAAGGCCGTCGACGCGCCGCGCCGGTTCTACGTCAGGGGGAGCGCTTTCGTGTCGCGCCATCACGGCGCACCGCACTGACGGCGATCACGCGAGCGAGTCGTCGGTCTGGACCTCGCCCCAGACCGCCAGCATGTGCGAGCGGGAGTGCGCCTCCGCCTCCGCGCCGTCTCCCGTGCTGATCGCGGCGGCGACGGATTCGTGCTCCTCGAGCGTTCCCGGAGCCGGCATCTGGGGGGTCAGGCCGAGGCGGGTTCTGCCCGTCAGCACCTCGCGCACGGGAGCGCGCAGCGCGATGAGCTGCGGGTTTCCCGACGCGTGCAGCAGCAGGTCGTGAAAGCGCACATCGGCGGCGAGGAAGTCGTCTGACGCGCCGCCGCCCTCGACGGCGAGGGTGCGCAGGCGGCTGGCGAGACGGCGCAGCTCGGCGCGCTGTGCGGCGGACGCGCGGGCTGCGGCCAGCCGTGCCGCTGTCGGCTCGACGGCCACGCGGAGCTCCATCAGCGCCTCGAGCTGCTGCTGTCGGAACGGGCCGTGCAGATTCCAGCCGATCACCCGCGGTGCGAGCGCGTCCCATGAGTCCCGCGGCTGCACTGTGATTCCGACCCGGCGACGCGAGGCCACCAGGCCGAGGCTCTCGAGCACCTGCACGGCGTCGCGTGCGACCGTGCGCGAAGCGTTGTAGTCGTGTTCGAGCTGTGCCAGCGTGAAGACTGCGTCAGGGGCGATCTCGCCCGCGACGATGCGGGAGCCGAGATCGTCAGTGACGTCGTTGTGGATGCGGCCCGCCATTGGGTTCCTTCCTCGAAGCAAGTAGTGATACCTTACTACGGCGATAAATAGTACTTTTGCAGGATGGCCGGTGAAGGTCCGTTCTGCTCGACTCACATTCAACGGAGAATCCCATGACTGAAGAGTGGACCCAGACCCTCGGCGCAGGGCCCCTGCTCGGCATAGCCGCCGGCGCCGTGCTGCTGATCCTGTTCCTCGTGATCAAGCTGCGCCTGCACGCGTTCCTCACACTGATCCTCGTCTCGGTGCTCACCGCGATCGCCACAGGGCTGCCGGTGAGCGAGATCGTGAACACGCTCGTCGGGGACTTCGGATCAACGCTCGGCTCCGTGGCGCTGCTGATCGGGCTCGGAGCGATCCTCGGCAGGCTGATCGAGTCGTCTGGCGGCGCGAAAGCCGTCGCCGACCTGATGGTCCGCGTCTTCGGTGAGAAGCGCGCGGCGTTCGCCCTCGGCATCACGTCGCTGCTGCTCGGCTTCCCGATCTTCTTCGACGCAGGCCTGGTGGTCATGCTGCCGATCATCTTCGCCGTCGCTCGACGCATCGGCGGCAAGAACCTGCTGCTGTTCGGCATGAGCGGCGCCGCGGCGTTCTCGGTCATGCACGTGTTCCTTCCCCCGCACCCCGGCCCCGTCTCGGCGATCGAGTTCTACGAGGCGAACCTCGGGCTCGTGCTGCTGCTCGGCCTCGTGATCGCGTTCCCGACCTGGTACCTCTCCGGCTACCTCTGGGGCAAGTTCATCAACAAGCGCAACCCGATGATCGTGCCGTCGCTGTTCGGGGCGAAGGACGACGACCAGCCGCAGAACCCGCCGAAGCCCGGCACCGTGATCGCCATCCTGCTCGTGCCGATTATCCTGATCTTCCTGAACACCGGGCTGAGCACGCTGGGCTCCGTCGGCACCGTCGATCCCGACGCGTTCTGGGTGCAGGCGCTCACCTTCATCGGGCAGTCGCCCATCGCGCTCCTCATCACGGTGATCGTCGCGCTGCTCGTGCTCGGCCGCTTCCGCGGCGAAGACGGTTCGGCGCTCGAGAAGCTGGTCGACGGAACGCTCGGCCCTGTCGCATCGGTCATCCTGATCACCGGTGCGGGCGGCATGTTCGGCGGCGTGCTGCGCGCATCCGGCATCGGCGATGCGCTCGCCGACACGCTGTCCGACCTCGGCCTTCCCGTCATCCTGGCCGCATACGTCATCGCGGTGGTGCTGCGCCTCGCGCAGGGATCGGCGACCGTGGCGCTGGTGACGTCGGCCGGACTGATGGCTCCGGCCGTCGTCGCCGGAGACTTCGGTGCGATGGACGTCGCGGCGATCACGCTCGCGACCGCCGCGGGATCGGTGTTCGCCGGTCACGTCAACGACTCCGGATTCTGGCTCGTCGGGCGCCTGATGAACCTCGACGTCAAGACCACGCTCAAGACGTGGACCGTGCAGCAGGCGATCGAATCGGTCGTCGCGTTCGTGCTCGTCCTCGCCGTCTACCTGATCTTCTGAGGAGGACATCAGTGACTTCCGAACTGTTCGACATCCGTGGGCGCGCCGCACTTGTGACGGGGTCATCGCGCGGCCTCGGGCGCACACTGGCGCTCGGTCTCGCCGAGGCGGGCGCGCGCGTCACGCTGCACGGGCGCGATCCGGATGCGCTCGCGACCGCGGCAGACGAGATCGCCGAGGTCGCGGGCGCACGCCCCGCCACGGTGCGCTTCGACGTCACGGACGCCCGTGATGTCGAGGAGCAGGTCGAGCAGCTCGTCGCGGAGCAGGGCGTTCCAGACATCCTCGTCAACAACGCCGGTCTGCAGCGCCGTGCGCCGATCGGCGAGTTCGCCGTCGACGACTGGGACGCGGTGATCGCGAGCAACCTGTCGAGCATGTTCTACGTCTCGCGCTTCGTCGTGCCGGGAATGACCGAGCGAGGGAGCGGCAAGATCATCAACATCGCCTCCGTGCAGTCGAAGCTCGCACGGCAGACGATCGCGCCGTACTCGGCGTCGAAGGGCGGCGTCGCGCTGCTGACACAGGGGATGGCCGCCGACCTCGCCCGTCACGGAGTGCAGGTGAACGCCCTGTCACCCGGGTACTTCGCCACCGACATGAATCGCGCCCTCGTCGAGGACGACGCCTTCAACGACTGGCTCGTGAACCGCACGCCAGCGCACCGATGGGGCGATGCGCGCGAGCTGCGCGGTGCACTGCTGTTCCTGGCATCCGATGCTTCGAGCTTCGTCTCCGGTCAGAACATCGTCGTCGACGGCGGAATGACGGCCGTCGTATGAGCGCCGACTCGATGCGGGCGGTGTACATCGACGGCAAGGACCGGATCGCCGTGCGCGAGGCCGCCGTGCCGGACACGGGCGATGGCGAGGTGCGCATCCGCGTGCAGCAGGTGGGCATCTGCGGCAGCGACCTGCACTACTTCTTCGAAGGAGCGAACGGCGAGTACGCGGTGCGCGAGCCGCTCATCCCCGGGCACGAGATGTCCGGTGTCGTCGACGTGGACCCGCGAGGCGAGTTCGCCCCTGGCACTCCGGTGACCGTGCACCCCGCGCGTTTCGGCACCGAGGTGCCGGGCACCCAGGGGCAGCCGCACGTGTGGCCGGGCGGCTCCTACCTCGGCAGCGCGGCGACCATGCCGCACACCCAGGGCGCGATGGCCGATCTGCTGGTCGTCGACCGTGGGATGGTGCGCGTGCTTCCCGACGGACTGGACACGGCCGGTGCCGTGCTCGCCGAACCGCTCGGCGTCGCCCTGCACGGCGCGACTCGGGCAGGTGACCTGACCGATGCGCGTGTGCTCGTCTCGGGTGCGGGCCCGATCGGGCTGCTCGCCGTCGCCGCGGCACGTGCTCGAGGTGCGGCACACGTGACGGCGAGCGACATGCTCGATGAGCCGCTGGAGCGGGCGCGCACCATGGGCGCGGACGCCGTCGTGCGCGTCGGCCGCGATGAACTCACGGCTGAGGCGTTCGACGTGGTGCTGGAGTGCTCGGGCGCCCCCGCGGCGATCAGTTCGGCCGGGGCCGCGGTGCGCCGTCGGGGAGTCGTCGTGCAGATCGGGATGGTCCCGAACACGCCGCAGGGCGTGAACCTGGCACCGTTCATCTCCAAGGAAGTCGACCTTCGCGGAGCGTTCCGCTTCCGCGAGGAGATCGACGAGGCCGTCGCCCTGCTCGCGGAGCGGCCGGAGATCGGCGCCGTGGTGACCCACGTCGTCCCGGTCGCCGACGTGCACGGCGCGTTCGACGTCGCGCGCGACTCGAAGGTCTCAGGCAAAGTGGTCGTATCGTTCGAAGCGCACGGGCATGAACAGCACGGAGACTGAGATGGAATCCGCAGACGTCGTCATCGGGGTCGACATGGGCACGACGGCGACGAAGGTCGTCGCGTACCGCGCAGACGGCTCGTCCGTGGCGCAGGCCTCGCACGGGTACCCGTTGGATGAGCCGGCGCCCGGGCGAGCCGAGCAGAACCCGCACGACATCCTGGATGCCGTGCAGCGCGGCATCAGCGACGTCGTCTCCCGGGTCGGCGCCGACAGCGTGCGCGGCGTGAGCTTCTCCAGTGCCATGCACAGCGTGATGGCGCTCGACGCGGAGGGTGCGCCCCTCACACCGGTGGTCACGTGGGCCGACACCCGTGCGGCCGCGCAGGCGGCCCGCATCCGTGATTCCGAGGGCGGACTGGCACTGCATCGCCGCACGGGCACTCCCGTGCATCCGATGTCGCCGCTGACGAAGCTGGTCTGGTTCCGCGAGGAGGAGCCCGAGCTGTTCGACCGCGCTGCGGTCTGGGCGGGGATCAAGGACTGGGTGCTGCTGCAGCTGTGCGGCGAGCTCGTCACGGACCATTCCCTCGCCTCCGCTTCGGGGCTGATGGACATCCACCGGCTCGAGTGGGATGCTGAGGCCCTCGAACTCGCCGGGATCACGACCGATCGGCTGCCGGTGCTGGTGCCGACCAGGCACGTGCTGCGTGAGCTGACCGCGCCGGCCGCGGAGGCAACCGGCCTCGACGCGGCGACTCCTGTCGTCGCCGGTGCGGGCGACGGACCGCTCGCCAACCTCGGTGTCGGCGCCGTGCGGCACGGCGTCGCGGCCTGTTCCGTCGGCACGAGCGGGGCGCTGCGGGTCAGCGTCGACCGCCCGAGCGTTGACTCGAACGGCGGCGTATTCTGCTACGCGCTCACTGAGGACCGCTGGGTCGTCGGCGGCGCGATCAACAACGGCGGCGTCGTGCTCGACTGGGTGAGGGCGGAGCTCGCATCCGGTTACGCGGAGCTGTCGACCGCGCAGCTGCTCGACGAGGCGATGACGGTGCCCGCTGGCTCCGGTGGCCTGCTGATGCTGCCGTACCTGCTGGGGGAGCGGGCGCCGCGCTGGGGCGGCGCGGCGAGAGGCGCGTATGTGGGGCTGACGCGTGCGCACCAACGCGCACACCTCGTGCGCGCCGCGGTCGAGGGCGTCGCGCTGCAGCTGACGCTCGTGCTCAGGTCGATGCGCGGTGCGGGACTGGACATCTCGGAGATCCGCGCGACCGGCGGTGTGATGAAGCACGAGATGTGGCGCCGTACGCTGGCGAGTGCCTTCGACGCGTCGATCGGCTTCCCGGCCAGCCCAGAAGGATCCGGCTTCGGGGCGGCGCTGCTCGGCATGGAGGCGCTCGGCATGATCGATTCGATCGATGTCGCGGCTGACCTGGTGCCCGTCGCGGACGCGACGGATCCGGATGCTGGCGAGGCGAGCGTCTACGAAGAGCTCCGCCCCGTGTTCGAGGATCTCTACGACGCCCTGCTGCCGGCCAACACCGCGCTCACCGAGCTCGGCGCGAGGCTGCCGCTGGCACACGAGGACTGATTCGTGAGCGGTGCGGGGCCGCTGACCGAATCCGGATGCGCGGCGGTTCTGCTCAGCTCTCGACGAGCGCGGCGAGGTTCCGCAGCGATGACGTGAGCCCGTCGATGTGATCCTCGGCGGAGATCCCGCTCGGCACGTCCTCCGCCCGGAACACCACCACGGTGCGGGTGTCCTGCGCCGACACCTCCCAGATCATCCGCATGACGCCGGCGTAGGACGGGTCGACGGATTCGAACTCGATCTCCTGCACGACGCGAACATCCGGCGTCACCTCGACGAACCTGCCTTCGACGACATCCTCGTCTGCGCTGCTCTTTCCGGGTGCCTCCGTGGCGTCTGCGTACGTGAGGGTCATCCGATAGCGGCCGCCGGTGCGAGCATCGAAGTGCTCGATGCTCCCCGTCATGCCCTCTGGCGGGAGCCATCGCACGACGCTGTCCGCCGAGGTGAGCGCAGCGTAGACGCTCTCGGGGGAGGCGTTCACGAGGAGCTCTGCTTCGTCGGTGCGTCCCATGTTTCGACGGTACTCCGGAAGCGTGCGCGGCGCTTGACGGCGTGCGCGGCGCTTGACGCCGCACGTCCCCTCCCGCAGCCCTTACTGAGGGAGGACCAGTACAAGTTGGTCGTCAGCCAGGACTCGGTGATCGAGATGTAGGACCTGGTCATGGACCCCGATGAGCTGCGTGACCGTGGCGACAAGTTCTTCCACTGGATGACGACCATGTACGACGTGGGGGAGGTCGACCACGACTCGACTCAGTCGGGGCTCGATGAGACGACGTACGCCGGAAGTCGGGAGACTCCGTGACGGGCGTGGCATATGATGAGCGCATCGTGACGCGCAGGCAGCTCCTTTCCGGCCGCTGCGGGGCCCACTGACGGCAGGCGGCCCGCAGCGGCGTTCGTGGGTGCCTGCTCCTCCTCGTCCTCTGGAGCATTCGCGTGTCCGTTTCGACCGAATCCGCCGCGCCGCACTGGCGCATCAACCTCATCGTGTGCGCCCTCGGGTCGTTCACGACGATCGTCGGGATGACGCTGATCCTGCCGATCCTTCCGCTGTACGTCCGTGATCTCGGTGTGGAAGATCCAGCCGCCGTCACCGCATGGTCGGGCATCGCCTACGCGGCGACGTTTCTCACGGCAGCGTTGGCCGCGCCGCTGTGGGGCTGGCTGGGGGACAGGTACGGGCGCAAGCCGATGCTCGTGAGAGCCAGCCTCGGCATGGCCGTCGCGATGTCGCTGATCGGGTTGGCGCAGGATGTGCAGCAGCTCGTCGCCGTCCGACTGCTCGTCGGGCTGCTGGGCGGCTATGCATCCGGATCGACGATTCTCGTGGCGGCGCAGGCACCGCGGGGGAGGTCGGCGTGGGCGCTGGGGGTGCTGTCGTCGGCGATCATGTCGGGCACCATCGTCGGCCCGTTGCTGGGCGGTGCGATCGCTCAGGCGTTCGGCGTGACGCTCGCCTTCCTCAGCACCGGCGCACTGATCTTCGTCGCGTTCATCGGCACGGCGGTGTTCCTGCGTGAAGACCGCTCTGCCGCCCCAATGGCGAATGTCATCTCAGCGAGCGGACGCGGCGGGTGGCGGGCGATACCGCGCAGGGGGACGATCATCGCGCTGCTGGGACTGTCGGCATTGCTGATGTTCGCGACGATCTCCGTCGAGCCCATCATCACGGTGCACATCGAACGCCTGACCAGCGGCACTGAGCACGTCGCCATATTCGCGGCAGTCGTGTTCTCGCTGACCGCTCTCGGCACGATTCTCTCCGGGCCGTGGCTGGGTCGATTGGCCGATCGCGTCGGGCATCTGCGCGTGCTCACTTGGAGCCTTGTCGCGGCGACCGGGCTGCTGGCGCTGCAAGCGGCGGTGCCGGAGCTGTGGTCATTCGCGGCACTGCGCTTCGCAACCGGTCTCGCACTCGGCGGCATCACTCCGACCGTTGTGGCCACCATTCGGCGACTGGTTCCGAGCACAAGCGTGGGGCTGGTGCTCGGATACAACGTGTCGGCGCAGTACATCGGACAGGTGACCGGGCCCGTGCTCGCGGGCTTCATGGGCGGCGCGCTCGGCACGCCGTCGGTGTTCGTGGCAACCGCCGTGCTCACCGCTGTCGGCATCGTGGCGGTCGCATTGATCAGGCGCCGGATTCCGGCACCGGATGTACGGGACGACGCCCGCACGGGCTGAGCCGACGAGGGCAAGCCTGAGCTTCAGAAGGGTGCGGGTTCGGGAGTGCGTTCGTGTCTGTCGGCCAGGTCGGGCATGGGGGTGCCGTTGGCGAGTTCTTCGGTGTCGACGAACCTCACTGAGGACTCGGGCTTGTCGCGGTAGGCCCGCCCGGTGGGGCTGGTCCATTCATACACTCCCGCCGCGGTCTGTTTCGCTTTCCACGGGGTGTGATGCCGCAGCGTGTGGTGATGTCGACACAGTGCTCCGAGGTTGGTGACGGTGGTCTCGCCGCCTCGGGCCCAGTCGGTGGTGTGGTCGATGTCGCATCGCCGGAACGGCCGGTCACAGCCCGGGAACCGGCAGTGCTCGTCCCGCGCCTGCAGGAACCGGTGCTGCTCTGCGGTCGGCTTATAGGAGTCCGCGGCCAGCAGCGCCCCGGTGTCGGGGCGGCGGAAGAGCCGCTCCCAGACGGGTGCATCGTCGGCGAGGGCGCAGAGGATATCGGCGGGGAGCGGGCCGTGCCCGGCCAGATGCCCCGGCTCGTCGGTGAGATCGGTGAGGGCCTGGACCGGGATCGTGACCTGCACCGTCGCGCGGATCTCCTCGAGGATGTTCTTCCCGGAAGCATCCATGACATGGTGCGCGGTCGGGGTGCCGGTGAGGATCAGATCCGCGGCGACGTCCGCGCAGACTCCCCCGAACGTGCGCGGATCGGCCTCCACCCCAGGGGTCGTTTCGCTCGCGCCGGTGACGGCGGCGGGGTGCTGGCGGTCGGTGTCGCGCATCACGGTCTTCGCGATCGAGGTGACCCGGTCTTCCATCCCGCGGATCGCGGTCGCATCACCGATCACATGCAGCTCGGCGAGATGCTCCGACAGCACCGTCGTGAACACCATCCGTCGACGCCGCGCCGCCCGGGCCTGTTCCTCAGGGTCGCGGGGATCGAGCTGCTCGGCCACACGGACACAGTCCGCGGCGAACCCGGGCACGGACCGCGTCGGGGACGCGTCCAGCAGCTCCAGCACCCGCTCCTCATACACATCGCGGATCTCACCTCGCAGCCGGGTGCCGGCATCGACGACCGCCCGCGCCCTGTCCTGCCCGATCATGGCGTCCTCGACACGATCGAGCGTGGCGGGGAAGCTCTCGTGCAGCAGATACGCATCCGACAAGTCAGCCTTCGCACGAAACCGGGTCACGCCCCGCACCAGCGCGACCTCCGCCGCAACGGAACGGACCGGCATGTCATCCACCGGACCCTCACACACTGGTACCGGCGGCCGTGTCCCCCGAGTACGGAGAGCACGCTTGCCCTGCGCGACCGCGATCCGCATCAACTCCGCCGACGCCCGCACCCTGGCCGCCTCCGCGACACGAGCAGCCCGCTCCGCAGTCTCAATGTCAGCCAGCAGCACACGCGACCGCTCCTGTTCCTCCTGGGTGGGGAACCAGACCGGCGGACGCTTCGTCGACATACCCAGATCGTCTCACCGACCTCCGACATTCCACCCGGACATCCCGTCGACGCGAACGGAGTCGGTAGCCCATCATTAATGGAGTGCATACTCTAGTATTGAAGGATGAATGAGACATCGTTGCGACAGCCTGTGGCGATCCCGCTCGGGTTCGGTCTCGCGGTCCTGATATCTGCGGTTGGGCTCGGGCTCGGCGGGCCCGTTCTCGCGGCTTGGCTGGTCGACATGTTCGACCTGTCGCCGCTCCCGACGCCCGGTGTGCTGCAGGTGGTCGCCGGTCTGCCTTGGGCCTGGTCGATCCCGATCGGTGCGCTCCTCGGCGTAGTCGGTGGAGTGCTTCTTGCGCTGAACATCGAGAGCGAAGGGCTGAGGTTGACCGTAGCGACCGATCACATCGAGTACCGGCAGGAGGATCGCGAGGGGTGGATCGAACGCACTGACGTGGCCACGATGTATCCCGACGGACACTACGTCGTCGTACTGGACCCTCGTGAGCGCATCCGGGTGCGATTGAACGCCGACGGGGTGAGCCGCAGCGCTCTCGCGAGCACGATGCGCGAGCACGGCTATCCATGGCTCGACCAGGATCCCTTCGAAGGCGACTATGCACGGTGGGTGGACGGCAAGCCCGGCTTCACCTCGGGGGAGCACCGGCTCATCCGCGAATGGCGACGGAAGCGCCGGAAGAACACCGGCAGGATGGAGGCTGAGGAGGCACTGCGCGAGGCAGGCCTCGTGGTCCGCTGCCGCGGGGAACGAGTAGAGGCTCGTCGAGCGGGAGGGGTGAGCGATGGCACGGACCGTCGATCCGCGGCGTCATGAGGAGCGGCGGCTGCACATCATCGATGCCGCGTTGACCGTGATGGCCGCTCGCGGGTACGAGCGTGCCACCACGGCGGCGATCTGCCGGGAAGCACGGATCGGCTCCGGCACCTTCTTCCACTACTTCCCGGCCAAGGTGGACCTTCTGCTGGCGATCCTGGAGCTCGGTGCCGATGACGTCGCTCAGCTCCGTGCCGCGGTCGAGGACATCGAAGATCCGCTGGCTGCGATAAGCAGGATCGTCGACCAGCTGATCGACGACGCGAGCGATCCCCGTCTGGGTGGCTTCGTCCGTGCCGTCGCCGCCGTCATGACTGAGCCGAAGGTGGCCGCGGCGCTGGAGGCGGATGAGCGGGCGCAGCGTGAGCTGCTGTTGGAGTGGCTCGTTCGGGGACAGAGCACTGGCCAAGTGCGCACGGATCTGCCGGCGGAACGACTGGTGTCTTGGGTGCGGCTGCTGATGGACGGGTTCCTGGAGCAGATCGCCGCTGACTCCGAGTTCACGGCGGAGCAGGAAGGCCCCATGCTGCGCGAGGCGGTGCGGGGCGTCCTGACCGGATTCGTGCAGACGCCTGGTGCCCGAGCGTGTGCATCACATGGCGGGTGAGGTCGGCGCTCAGTCCCGGTCGGCGCGCGACGAACGGAACAGCATCGTCGTGGTGACGGCGAGCACCACGACGCCGATGGATTCGACCACCACGGTGTGCGGCGCGAGCGTGTCGCTCCACGAGGTGTGGATACCGAACAGGCCGACCGTGAGCGCGGTCAGCAGGGCGCCGAGGGACGCGATCATGAACAGCAGGCCGAGCACGGCCGTGAGCCGCAGCATCGTGCCGCGCAGCACGAACATGCCGATACCGAGTGCGATTCCCGCCACCGCGTTCAGTACGAATGTCACGCCGAGGAATCCACCGGTTCCGATCAGCACGAGGAACAGGTGGATTCCGCCTGCGGCGATCAGGAGCAGGGCGCTCGCGTACTGCGCCATGCGTTGCGCATTTCCTCCGGTGCTGGACATCTGCGTCCCCCGTCGGTCGAGTCAGTTCCGATCGGTATCAGGATATCGCCGCAGCGCCCGTCCGACCAGAGGGCGAGCGAACGACGAAGCGGTCAGGCATCGCAGCGATCGCTCAAGCCGTATCGGAGCAGCACCACGTCTCCGTACGGCGTCGACTCGATCAGCCGAGCACGGCGATCCGGAGTCCATGGGAACTCCGCGTCGCGGACGAATCGGGGTGCACGGCGATCTCCGACGAAGAACGGGGCGACGACAAGGTGCAGCTCGTCGACGAGCCCGGATGCCAGGAACTGGGTGAGCACGCGCCCGCCGCCCTCCACCATCAGTGAGGCCACGCTGCGTTCGCCGAGGTCCCGCAGCATCCCGGGAACCGAGGCATCCGGACCGAGCCCGATCACGGTCGCCAGCGGCAGGCGGTGACGGAGGCGTTCGGAGAGTCGGTCAGGGCAGTACACCACCTTCTCGGCGTCGCCGGCGGTGAAGAACCGCGCGCGCGGGTCGAGATCGCCGGTGCCCGTCACGGTGACCTTGGTGGGGTTCGGGCTTCGACCTGCCTCGGTTCTGCGCTGGCGCCGTTCCTCTCCGCGCACGAGCAGTCGCGGATCGTCGAGGCGGACGGTCCGCGCGCCGACGAGGACTGCGTCGTGCGCGGCCCGCACCTCGTCGACGCGATCGAAGTCGGCATCGCTGGACAGCGCGAGACGCGGTGGGGACGCGGTGTCGAGGTAGCCGTCGAGGGACATGGCCGCACTCGCCGTCACGTACGGTCGGGGAGGGTTCTGCGCATGATTCATGGCGTCTGGGTTCCTCCGAAGGCAGCGGGCCCGTGCGTGCGCCGACCGCGCAGAGCGCTGACGAGCATGACGAAGGCACCGGGCACGACGGCGATCAGCACCAACAGACCGAACGCCGTCGATGCGGCCACGCCGGCCGCGGCCGTGAGCCCGGCCGTATGGAACACCCAGCCGACCACGCCTTCGCGCGGCCCCCAACCGGCGATGTTCGTCGGAATGGCCGCTCCGAGCAGCGCAACCAGCGAGATCCCGATCAGCTGCGGGATCGGCAGCCGCATGCCGACAGCGGAAGCGGCCACGGCGAACAGTGTGACATGGCACGCGAGCACCGCCGCCGAACTCGCCGCGATCTGCGCGAGCGCACCGCCGGAGCCGACGCCCTTGCGCAGATGTGCCCATTCGCGCCGGATGATCCCGCGCCCGCGATGGGCGAGGGTCATCGCACCGATGAGCAGCGCGACGACCGCGACCGCGATGGCCATCACGACGAGCACGGTCGGACCGAAGGCGGGAGCTGTCCAGAGCACGACCGCAGCGGTTGCGGCGGCGAGCGCGACCTGCCCCGTCAGGCGTTCGATCGCCACGGCGCGGGCGGCCTGGGCCAAGCTGCCGGCGTCGGTTCCGTGCGTGACAGCGCGATGGACGTCGCCGAGCACGCCGCCGGGGAGCACAGCATTGAGGAACTGCGAGCGGTAGTACGACGCGATCGCGTTGGGCAGCGAGATGTGTGCGCCGAGGCGCTGCGCGATGACGCGCCACCGCCATGCCGATGCGGCGGTGGCAACGGCGATCAGCCCGACCGCGGACGCGACCGATGACACATCCATGCTGAGCAATCCGCGGGCGAACGGCTCCGCACCGACCCGCCACACCACCGCGGCCAGGATGGCTGCTCCCGCGATCGGCCGCGCCCACACTCGCACCCGCCGTGAGCGCAGCACGGCGGCAGCCTGCGGGAACCACGTCATGGCGGCCATGCCATCAGATCCTGATGGTGCACGTCGACGGAGAGCGCCCCGGCGCGCGCCTGCGCGGTGCGTCCGGCGCGGTAGTCGGCGGCCGCCGATCGCAGCTGGGGCCTCTGCTCGACGGCCGCGTCCGTCCATCCGGCCAACCACTCTGACAGCAGCCTCGGCGTGTGCCAGCCGAGGCGCCACGGTGTGTCGACGGCGCGGACCTCCCACCCGGCGCTGTCGAACAGAGCGCGCGCCCGATCGAGGGCTGTCGGGCCGAGCAGGTGCACGCCGGCGTGCACGCGCTGCTGGTGCGCGTTGAACGCCGCACGGAGGTCATCGTCGAGCGGGTCTGCGGGCGTGACCGCGACGTCGCCTGTCACGGTCAGCGCGAACAGCACGGGAGCGCCGCCCGCGACGCAATGGGACACGACGGCGCGCAGCTCGTCCTCGGTGAGCACATCCAGGAGTGCCGATGCGGTGATGAGAGACGCACCGCGCAGGTCCTCTGGATCCAGATCGTCGAGCGCACCGACGCGCGTGGACACCGAGACGACGGATCCGCCGTGGTCGAAGGGTCGTGGGGCGTCCGCGGCGCGCTGCAGCAACTGGGCGTCCCGATCATGCAGGTGCCAGCTCTGCGGCCCTGGCAGCATCGGTGCCAGCCAGTGCATCATCGATCCGGTGCCGGAGCCGAGATCGTGTGCGATGATCGGCGCTTCGTGAACGTGGGAGGCCAGTGCCTCGGCGAGTGCGGTCGAACGTGCGCGCGCATCCTCGGGCTCGCGCACGGCGAGCCACGCACTGCTGATCCCCGGGGTCATGGTGCGTCGCTCCCGGCCGGTGCGGCTGCGGTGGTGAGCGCCGCAGCGACGTCGTGCGCCGTGTCATCCCAGCTGCGGGTGATCGATCGGGTCCGCATCGCGTCACGGACGATGGTGGCGCGGGTGCTGTCGTCGGACCACCATCTGCGCAGCTCCCTGCGCAGGGCGTGCGGATCATCCGGTGGAACGAACATCCGGCCGGCGTTGGCAGCGATCGCTTCGGGGAGACCGCCGGTGCGGGCGGCGAGTACGGGGATGCCGTGTGCCGATGCCTCGGCTGCGGCCATTCCGAAGGGTTCGTCGCGCGACGGGGCGACCAGCAGGTCCGTCGCCGTGAACTGTTCGGTCATTCGGCGCCCGGCGAGCACGCCGACGAACCGGATGCGGTCGCTCAGGCCGAAGGCGTCGACCTGATCCCTCAGCGCGGCCGAGAAAGCGGGGTCGACGTCTGGCGAGCCGACGAAGGTGCACCTCCAGTGCTGTTCGGCCTCGATGCCCGCCAGCGCGCGCACCAGGATGTCCTGCCCTTTGTGCGGGGCGAGGGGACCGACGCACAGCAGGCGTTCGCCCTGCGGGTCCGATTCAGCGGGACGAACCGCACCGGCGACGGCGGGACGGGCGATGACGACGCGGTCGGCCGAAACGCTGCCGAGGGAGACGAGGACATCGCGGGTCCAGCGACTGGTGGCGACGACGCCGCGTGCGGCGCGGAGAGCGCGGCGCTCGCCGGCGATGACGGCCTTCGAAGCGCCAGCGGAAGAACTCTCCACCATGTGTGCGAGAACCACCACGCGCAGCCTGGTGGACTCCCGGGTGAGGGCATCGGCGGCACGGCTGGCGAGCAGCCCGTCGACGAGCACCACCGCTCCATCGCGCATGTCGCGAAGCGCCGATGACATGGCTGCGTCGCCGACGTCGACTCGGCGCAGGCACGCCCTCCAGCACTGTGCCTCGAGCGCCTCGTGGACCGCGAGATCGTACACATTTCCGCCGCTGATGCGTGCCGCATCCTCCACCCAGGCGGGTACGACGAAATCGACCGCGCCAAGAGAATCCTCGTGGTGAGTGCCGCCTGTCGGCATTTCTTCGGTGTCGCCTGCGGCCCCGGCGGCGAGCACGGCCCGTGTCCCGTTCACAGCTGCCTTTCGAAGCTCGCCCAGGCGATGTGCGATTCGTGCAGCGTGACGGTGATCGTCGTGAGCAGCCGTCCCTCGGCGCCGAGTGCGCCGTCGCCTGCCCGTTCGGCGAGGGCATCCGCGACGACGCGGCAGAGGTGCTCGGTGGTGGTGTTCGTCCCGGCGAACCTCGGATCGTCGTCGAGGTTGCGGTTCGTCAACGAAGAAGTGATCTCGTGCAGTGCCGAGGCGGCTCGTCCGATGTCGACGACGACGCCGTCGGCGCTCAGCTCGGAGGCTCGGAAGGACGCGTCGACGACGTAGGTCGCTCCGTGCAGGTTCTGGGCGGGCCCGAACACGTCGCCGGAGAGGCTGTGGGCGATCATCATGTGATCGCGCACGGTCACGGTGAAGGTCATGGTGCGTCCTTCCAATCGATGGTGAGGCACGGACCCGTGCCGCCACGTTCAGACGTCCCGTCGGCGAGAGACGCCATCACCTCCGGCAGTTCGCGCCAGGATGACTCGGCGCCCAACAGTGCGTCGAACCCGCTGTCGCGCAGCAGGCGCAACGCGAGGGCGAGCCGATCGCGGCGTGTTCTGCTGCCTCGTCGTGACGACGAGACAGCGCCGACCTGCGAGGAGCGGATGGACAACCGTCGGGAGTGGAAGTCGCTGCCGAGTGACACGGTGACGGGCCGGTCGCCGTACCAGCTCGCCTCGATCACCGTGCCTTCCTCCGCCACCGACTCCAGGGCGAGCTGCAGACCGGAACCGCTGCCGCTGGCGTGGATCGCGATGTCGCGGTCGCCCGGCGCCGCGGCGGCTTCGGCGAACCTGACACCGAGCTGCGCTGCGGTGCTCTGCCGCATCGGGTCGATATCGACCAGGGTGACATCCGTTTCCGGGATGCCGCGAAGCAGACGCGCGATGCAGCAGCCGATCGTTCCCGCACCGATCACGACGATCCGGTCGCCGATGCGCGGTGCCGCGTCCCACGCCACGTTCAGCGCGGTCTCCACCGCTCCGGCGAGCACGGCGCGGCGCGGCGGGACGCCCTCTGGAAGGGGGAACACGGCGTCGGCGGGAAGGACGAACGCGGACTGATGAGGATGGAGAGCGAAGACCGTGCGGCCGACGAGATCGGGGCGCCCGTCGATCACCACGCCGACGCTCTGATATCCGTACTTCACCGGGCCGGGGAAATCGCCCTCCTGGAACGGCGCCCGCATCCGTTCGGATTCTGCGGCGGGAACCTCACCGCGGAAGACGAGCGTCTCCGTTCCCGCGCTGATGCCGCTGAACTGCGTGCGGACGAGCACGTCGTCTTCGCCGACCGACGGGAGCGGCTGCGTCCGCATCGCGCCGACGTGCGGCCTTTCGATCCAGAATGCGGCGGCTTCCTGCACGCGTCTCCTCCTGTCGGCCCGTTTCTCATGCTAAGCCTGATGGCACGATCCTCACAGGATGTCGTCCACCGGAGAGCAACAGGGCGTTCGAAGCCCGAGGCAGTCGATGAAGATGATTCACTGGGCACCGCCTATCGCCACCGCCATCGGCGTGCTCGGTGTCGTGCTGGGCGTGTTCGGCGGGCTTCCGGTCATCGCCGCTGCGCTGGGCGTCGGGTATCTCGCCGTCTCGAACGCGCTGCTCGCTCTGGCGCTCGGCCGCAGCGGTGCCGAACGGTTCGGACAGGCGAATGCCGTCACCACGGCTCGCTCTGTGCTCGTGGGGTTCGTCACGGTCGTCGTCGCGGCGTCGTTTCTGCAGTCGGTTCCCACCTGGCTGCTGCTCGCGTTGGCGATCCCCGCGCTCGCCCTCGACGCCGTGGACGGCTGGGTCGCCCGGCGCACCGGGTCCGCGACACCGCTCGGCGCGCGCTACGACATGGAGGTGGACGCATTTCTGCTGCTGGTGCTCAGCGCATTCGTCGCGCAGACGCTGGGCGCGTGGGTCCTCGCGATCGGGATCATGCGGTACGCCTTCGTCGCGGCCGGCTGGGTGCTGCCGTGGCTGCGGGCTCCGCTGCCGCCGCGTCACTGGCGCAAGGTCGTCACGGCAGTGCAGGGCATCGCGTTGGTCGTCGCTGCGTCGGGGCTCGTTCCCGCGGTGATGTCGATCGCGGCGGTCGCCGTCGCACTGCTGCTGCTGTGCGAGTCGTTTGCTCGGGACGTGGTGTGGCTGGTGCGCCAGCGCGGTGCGAGTGCGTGTCCGGGGGTGAGCAGACCCGGCGGATGAGCAAGCCGGCAGGACGCACGCAGGCGCATCCTGATCAGCGCACGCTCCGAACAGAAGCGAGGTGCGAACCTCGACTGGTTCCGCAGTCGACGTTCGCACCTCGCAAGAATGGGGTGGCTGACGGGGCTTGAACCCGCGGCCCCCGCGACCACAACGCGGTGCTCTACCAGCTGAGCTACAGCCACCATGGTCGCCCCTGGCGGGGCAACTTGTCTATTTTGTCATAGATTTTCGGCGAAGGATGACACCACAGACGATGCCGTGTCGCGCGCCTGATCGCTCGTCGGACCGGGCTGATCGATGAAAACGGCTCTGCGGTAGTACTCGAGCTCTCGGATCGATTCGAGGATGTCGGCGAGCGCGCGGTGGCCGCCGTCCTTGGCTGGGGCCTGGAAGTATGCGCGCGGGAACCAGCGGCGCGAGAGCTCCTTGACGCTGGAGACGTCGACGCTGCGGTAGTGCAGATATTCGTCGACCTGCGGCATGTACTTGGCGAGGAACATCCGGTCGGTGCCGATGGTGTTGCCGGCGAGCGGTGCCTTGCCCTGCTGGGGCGCGAAGCGCTTGATGTACTCGAGCGACTGCCGCTCGGCCTCCGCGAGTGTGACGCCGTTCGGCATCTCCTCGATCAGGCCGCTGGAGCGGTGCATCTTCGTGACGAAGTCGTTCATGTGCGCCATGGCGGCGTCGCTCGGCTTGATGACGACTTGGAAGCCGGGGTCGAGCACCTTGAGCTCGAAGTCTGTGACGACGATCGCGATCTCGCACAGCTCATCGACCCCGAGGTCGAGACCGGTCATCTCGCAGTCGATCCAGACGAGCCGGTCGTTTTCGGATGCGTTTGCCATGAGAGCCACCCTATCCCCGGCCTCTGACAGACCGGGGGAGAGGTCGTCCCCCAGGCACGATTCGAACGTGCGACCGGCGACTTAGAAGATCGATGCTCTTCCGCTGAGCTACTGGGGGTCGCCCACCAGGTTACCGGCATTCGCGGGTGGATTTCGAGTCGGGCGGGGCGCATCCGGCTCAGCGCAGGGCGGCGACCGCGTCGTCCGGCGACCAGAACGCGCCGACCTCGGTGAAGCGGCCTGTCGCCCGGTGGTAGCGCTCGGCACGACAGCGCACGCCGTTCGGAGTCTCGACGACACGCAGATGCCCCAGAACGCGATCGTGTCGGTCGACGACCCGCCAGAGGTCGGCCGCGGCGCGTACGAGGTGCTCGCGCGGCGATGACAGTCGTGGTGCGGCGTGGGGAACGGCAGGAGCTGCGATGGTGTTCATGATGGTCTCTCCCTTCTGGTGCCTACGCTAGGGAGGGGGTACGACATCGCCGCAGAACCAGCGAATTCGGCGCCGTCGCCGGTGCGGGAGCGTAGCCTGAATGCATGCAGACCTACGTGCTCGCCGGCGGATGCTTCTGGTGCCTCGACGCGGCTTACCGCGCCCTGACGGGGATTGAGGAGGTCGTCTCCGGGTACACGGGCGGAACCGTGCCCGCTCCGACGTACGAACTCGTGTGCACGGGCGCAACGGGGCATGCGGAGGCGGTGAAGGTCACCTTCGACCCGGAGCAGATCCCCGCCGAGGTGATCCTCGATGCGTTCTTCACGATGCACGACCCGCGTCAGCTCAACCGTCAGGGAGCCGATCGGGGCACGCAGTACCGATCGGCGATGTTCTACGCGGACGCCGAGCAGAAGGCGACGTTCGACGCAGCGCGGCGGAGGGCGAGCGAACTCTGGGACGCGCCGCTCGGCACGACTGAGGGAACGGTCGTGACCACGCTGGAGCCGCTCGGCGAGTACCACGACGCCGAGGACTACCACCAGGACTTCTTCACGAAGAACCCGACGCAGGGATACTGCCTCGCCGTGGCGGTGCCCAAGGTCAACAAGGTGCGCGCGTCGTTCTCGCAGTACCTCGCCTGAACGCGGTCGTCCTTTCCCTCACAGGCGTGCGGAACGCACGAATCCGTCCACAATCGACGATTCGTACTCGCATACAGCGCTGAGACCTGTCCACGCTGAGAACGGGGCCAGCCGGCTCCGAGAGCGAAGGGACAGATCATGAGCGACTCGATCACCGTCATCGGCACGGTCGGCTCCGACCCCGAAGCGCGGGTGACGCCGACGGGAAAGCACGTCACGAGTTTCCGCTTGGCTTGCACGCCGCGAGTGCGAGACACCGGCACCGGCGAGTGGCGCGACGGAGAGACGAATTGGTACTCGATCAGTGCGTGGGAGCACTTGGGCAGGAACGTCCTCGAGTCGATCCGCAAGGGGGAGCGGGCCATCGTGACCGGGCGGCTGCGGCTGCGCACGTGGGAGAAGGACGAGCGTCGAGGCATGGACGCCGAGATCGTGGCCGGAGGCGTGGGGCACGATCTCAAGTGGGGCACCTCGAGCTACACCAAGGCCTCGCGCCAGGCGACAGACGACGCACCGGACGACCGAAGCGGCGAATCAGAAGGTGCGGCCGCGCAGGCGACTCCAGAGACTGCGTCATCGGACTCCCAGGCGCAGTGGGACGCCGAGCCGGTTTCCGTCGATACTCCGTACTGAGCGGTGGCGCGGGCGCACAGCGGCCAGCCTCTAGAATCGAACGGTGACACGACGTGAGCTGGCCATGGCGGTTCTGGGAACGACGATGCTGGCCGCGGGGCTTCTCGCAGGCTGCGCGCCTGAGCCACCCGATCAGACACAGAGCGAGACGCCGTCGAACAGCGCGGAGCCGGCAGAGGAGCCCGCCGAGGCACCGACGCCGACCGAGTTCGATCCCGACGGCACCGCCGAAGACAATCTCGCGCTGTTCGCCGAGATCGTGAACGACGTGTGGGCATCCGACGACAACGTCCACGGCCACGTGTACATCGACGCGCTCGTGGACAAGGGGTTCGACAAGTCGCAGATGCAGGTCACCAGCGACATCACGACGATCGAGTGGCCGGCGGAGTCGATCATGTTCTCCGTCGCGGTGGGCGAGGGATGCCTCGTCGGCCAGGTCGGGCCGGAGACCGGAGACCCAGTGGCGATCGTGCAGCCGGTGCTGGGTGAGGGCGTGTGCCTCTTGGGCAACACCCGCGAGATCGACTGGTAGTGAAGTTCGTCAGCGTCCGCCACGGAGGGGGCGCTCCTCTAGACTGGAACCACTATGGCTGAATTCATTTATCAGATGATCAAGGCCCGCAAAAAGGTGGGCGACAAACTGATCCTCGACGACGTCACGATGTCGTTCTATCCGGGTGCGAAGATCGGTATGGTCGGCCCGAACGGTGCGGGAAAGTCGACGATCCTGAAGATCATGGCGGGTCTCGACCACCCGTCCAACGGTGACGCGACGCTCACACCCGGATATTCAGTCGGCATCCTGATGCAGGAGCCGGAGCTGGATGAGTCGAAGTCTGTGCTGGAGAACGTGCAGGAGGGCGTCGGCACGATCAAGGCCAAGGTCGACCGGTTCAACGAGATCTCGGCGCTCATGGCCGAGCCCGATGCCGACTTCGACGCTCTCCTCGAGGAGATGGGCAAGCTCCAGGAGGACATCGACTCCGCCGACGCGTGGGACCTCGACGCTCAGCTCGAGCAGGCCATGGACGCGTTGCGCACGCCGCCGGGCGATGCCCGCATCGAGAACCTCTCCGGCGGTGAGAAACGCCGCGTCGCGCTGTGCAAGCTCCTGCTGGAGAAGCCAGATCTGCTGCTGCTCGACGAGCCGACGAACCACCTCGATGCAGAGAGCGTGCTGTGGCTCGAGCAGCATCTGCAGCAGTACCACGGCGCCGTCATCGCGATCACGCACGACAGGTACTTCCTCGACAACATCGCCCAGTGGATCGCGGAGGTCGACCGCGGTCGGCTCTACCCGTACGAGGGCAACTACTCGACGTATCTCGAGAAGAAGGCCGAGCGCCTCGACGTGCAGGGCAAGAAGGACGCCAAGCTCCAGAGGCGCCTCAAGGACGAACTCGAGTGGGTGCGCTCGAGTGCGAAGGGCCGTCAGGCCAAGTCGAAGGCACGCCTCGCGCGCTACGAGGAGATGGCGGCTGAAGCGGAGCGCACCAAGAAGCTCGACTTCGAGGAGATCCAGATCCCGGCGGGGCCGCGACTCGGCTCGCTCGTGATCGAGGCGAAGAACGTGCAGAAGGGATTCGACGACCGCACGCTGATCGACGCGCTGAGCTTCTCGCTCCCGCCGAACGGCATCGTCGGCGTGATCGGCCCCAACGGCGTCGGCAAGACCACGCTGTTCAAGACCATCGTGGGCCTGGAGTCGATCGACGGCGGTGACCTCAAGGTCGGCGAGTCTGTCAAGATCAGCTATGTCGACCAGTCCCGTGCGAGCATCGACCCGGACAAGACCCTGTGGGAGGTCGTCTCGGACGGCCTCGACATCATCACGGTCGGCAAGACGGAGATTCCGTCGCGCGCGTACGTGTCGAAGTTCGGTTTCAAGGGCCCGGACCAGCAGAAGAAGGCGGGCGTGCTCTCCGGCGGTGAGCGCAACCGTCTGAACCTCGCGCTCACGCTCAAGGAGGGCGGCAACGTGCTGCTCCTCGATGAGCCGACCAACGACCTCGACGTCGAGACGCTGCAGTCGCTGGAGAACGCGCTGCTCGAGTTCCCCGGCTGTGCTGTGGTCGTCACACACGACAGGTGGTTCCTCGACCGCGTCGCCAGCCACATCCTCGCCTACGAGGGCACGGACGAGAACCCCGCGAACTGGTACTGGTTCGAGGGCAACTTCGAGGCGTACGAGGCGAACAAGCTCGAGCGGCTCGGCCCGGATGCGGCGCGCCCGCACCGCACGACCCACCGCAAGCTCACACGCGATTGAGGTGAGAGCAGACCGAGCTCGCTCGAGTCTGCCGAGCCGATTGAGCGTGTTGAGGCGCTTGCGCCGACACGCGATTGAGGTGAGAGCAGACCGAGCTCGCTCG
Source organism: Frigoribacterium sp. JB110 (assembly GCF_900163665.1). Taxonomy (GTDB): domain Bacteria; phylum Actinomycetota; class Actinomycetes; order Actinomycetales; family Microbacteriaceae; genus Microbacterium. Next base: position 384,601 of record NZ_FUIA01000019.1, on the reverse strand, counting down.
GTTGGCTGAGTTGATGCTCCGGATGATCATCCGGGGCATCAACTTTCTCTGCGCCGCGCGGCCGCGCAGCAACGAGAACGCCCCGCGCCTGCTCGGAAGCAGGCGCGGGGCGTCGGACGATGGTCCGCTCAGATCACTCCGTGACCAGAGTTTCGAATGCCTCTGGGTTCTCTTCGACCCACTGGTCGATGGCGGCGGGCTCATCGCCGTCTTCGAACTGGTTCACGACCGTGTCCTCGAGCGAGCCGTACGAGTTGTCGTCGAGCTTGATGCCCGCGATCAGCTCCGCCGCCTCAGGGAAGTCTTCGGCGAAGCCGTCGCGACCCAGGAAGTGCAGCGCCTCGGGCTCGCCCATGGCACCCTCAGGGTCCTCCAGGTCTTTCAGGTCATACGAGCCGTATGGCCAGAAAGGACGCCACAGCGTCACGACGATCGGCTCCTCGTTGTTGATCGCCTCGTCGAGCGAGGTCGTCATGCCCGCCGTCGATGAGGTGGTCAGCTCGTAGGCGTCCTCGAGGCCGTAAGCCGGGATCATCGAGTCCTGCGTGGTCTCGGTGAGACCGGCGCCCGGCTCGATTCCGATGATCTCGCCGCCGAAGCAGTCGGCCTTGTCGGCGAGCTCATCCATCGAATCGACGTCGACGTACGAGGGCACGGTGATCGTCAGCACGGCGTTGTCGTAGTAAGCGCCGAGGTCCTCCAGGCTGTCGCCGTACTCTTCCATGTAGGAAGCGTGCGTGCTCTCGTTCCATGCGGACGGGTAGAGGTCGACGTCGCCGCCGGCGAGACCAGCGTAGAGGGGACCGGCGTCAGTCAGTTCGGTCATCTCGACGTTGTAGCCGAGCTTGCCCAGCTGGTCCTCGAGCAGGTACGCGGTCGAGAGCCCATCCGTCCAGGACGGAATGAAGCCGAGCTTGATCGTCTCGCCGTCGACGGCCGCGGGAGCCTTCTGAGCTGAAGCCGCTTGCGAAGTGTGGCTCGCGGCAACGGCGTTCGACTCTGGCTGCTGGACCGGCGCAGATGCATTCGCGTCATCGACGATGCAGTCGTCGGCGGCCTGACCGCCATCATCGTCGCCCGTGCAGGCTGCCAGACTGACGGCCAGAGCGAGCGCACCTACGGCGGCGCTGGTCCTGACAAGGTTGTGTCGCTTGATCATGTGATTGGTCCTCTCTTTTCTCCGCAACATATGCGGGATTGGTGGGGAGGTCTGGTTACGCAGCTGGCTGCCGCGACATCTGGATGATTCGGATGAGTGAGGAGGGGTAGTCCTTCGGCGTTCCGACCGCTGCTGTGAGGCGATCGAGGAAGACGGCCAGCAGAACGACGCAGAGGCCGGCCTCGACGCCGAGCGCAACGTTGTTCTGCGAGATGGCGGCCGTCACAGATTTCCCGAGACCGTCTGCGCCGACCATACCCGCCACGACGGCCATCGACAGGGCGAGCATGATCACCTGGTTGACACCAGCCATGATGGTCGGCATTGCGAGTGGCAGCTGCACGCCGAACAGGATGTTCCTGTTGGGCGCACCGAAGGCGGTCGCTGCCTCGACGGTCTCCGAGTCGACACCTCTGATACCGAGCTCGGTCATACGCACGCCTGGCGCAATCGAGAACAGGAAGGTCGCGAAGACTGCGGGGCCAGCGCCGAGGCCGAAGAACACGATCGCCGGGATCAGATACACGAACACCGGCATCGTCTGCATCAGATCGAGGATCGGTTTGACGATCGCGCTGACGAAACGATTGCGGGCGGCGAAGATTCCGACTGGGATGGCCACGATGACGGCCAGTACGGCCGATACGACTACGAGCGAAAGCGTCTGCATCGTCTCCTCCCACTGGTCGAGGCCGACGACGAGCAGGAACATCACCAGAACAGTGATGGCGAACTTCCACGAGCGCAGCAGCCAGCTCAGGAAAGCGAAGAGGACGACGATCACCCAGGCTGCTGGCATCACCAGAAGATCGGCGAACCCGCCGACAAGCGTCTCAGATACTGAGGACAAGAGATCGAGCAGGCCGCCCAGACTGTCCTTGATCCAGTCGATACCGGTTGCGACCCACTTGCCGAGTTCGATGCGAGGGAACCAGTCCATGGTCAGGCTCCCTTCTCATCTGTGGCGGCGAGGATCTCGTCGATCTCAGCGGATGGCACGGGTTGCTGCGGCAGGGTGATCTCCTCGGTTGCTCCTGGTCCAGGGCCGAGCGCCGCCAGAAGCGTCACTCGCGGGATCACCCCGATCAGCTTCCCCGCCTCGTTCACCACGGCGACGGCGAGCTTCGATTCGACGGAAGGCACGAACAGGTCCATCAGGACCGAATCCTCGTTCACGCTCACGGCGTCGTTCTTGATGACGCCCTCGAGCGAGCGCTCACCCTTCCGGATGAGCTTCACGGCGCTGCGGTCGTCGACTGTGCCGAGCAGCTTGCGGTCGCGGTCGACGACGTAGGCGGCGCCCGAGTTCGTGTCGCGCATCGTGCGCAGTGCGGTGCGCGGGCCGGAGGTGAGCGAGACGACGGCGCGGGGCTTCTCCATCACGTTGCCTGCGGTGAGCACGCGGGCGCGGTCGACGTCCTGCACGAACTGCTCGACGTAGTCGTTGGCCGGGTCGGTGAGGATGTCCTCGGGCGTTCCGATCTGCACGATCTCTCCGTCGCGCATCACAGCGATCCGGTCACCGAGGAGCATCGCCTCGTTGAGGTCGTGCGTGATGAAGATGATCGTCTTGCCCAGCGTCTCCTGCAGCTCGATCAGCTGATCCTGCATCTCGCGCCGGATGAGAGGGTCGAGGGCGCTGAACGCCTCGTCCATCAGCAGGATCTCGGTGTCAGCGGCCAGAGCGCGGGCGATGCCGACGCGCTGCTTCATGCCGCCGGAGAGCTGGTGAGGGAACTTGTCGCCCCAGCCGTCCAAGCCGACCAGCGACAGGATCTCGTCGGCCTTCGCCTCGCGGGTCGCCTTGTCGACGCCCTGCAGCTTCAGCGGGTACGCGACGTTGAACGCGACCGTGCGGTGCGGGAACAGTGCGAAGTGCTGGAACACCATCGACACCCGCTCACGTCGGATCTTGCGGAGTTCGCCCGTGCTGGCCGAGGCCAGCTCGTCGTCGCCGATGAAGATCGTCCCTGCCGTCGTCTCGAACAGTCCGTTCAGCATGCGGATGAGGGTCGACTTGCCGGAGCCTGACAGCCCCATGACGACGAAGATCTCGCCGCGCTTGACCTCGAAGGAGGCATCGATGACCGCGGCAGTGGTGCCGCCGCCGAGCTCATCGCGCCTCTGACCCGCACGGAGACGTTCAACGGCCTCGCCACCGCGCCGGCCGAAGACCTTGTACAGGCCCTCCGCGCGCAATGCGATCTCTTCGTTGCTCAAAGTTCTCCTCGGTTGTCTTCGCAGAGGGGCGGCCTCTGATGGGCCACTCTCAACAGAAATGCCCGGGGGTTCCGGGCATCGCTTCCCCATTGTGTCTCCTTGTCGCGGCGAAGCGCACCTTCACGTTTCGATCACGGCGTCGACGCGGACCCCCTCATATTCCCCGTGATCATGGGGATGCCGCGGGGTTGAGGGGCGCTCGGGGCGACCGCGCACCTGTTATCCGACCGTTATAGAATAGCCGGTTCTCTCACGGTCGTTTTGCGGCTAGCGTGGGGCGGCTATGGTGTAGCGCCGTCGAGATCGGGTTGCGCACGCTGCCAAGCGCCGGTGGCAGGATGTGAGCATGACGCGAGTGCACATCCCGATTCATCTTCGCTGGGGAGACCAGGACGCCTTCGGCCACGTCAACAACGCGGCGATCACGAAGCTGATGGAAGAGGCGCGCGTGCGCGCCTTCTGGAAGCACGAGGATTCGGATCTGAGCTCCCCGCTGGCGGTCTTCGACGGCGAGCTCAAGGTCGGCGACGATGGTCCGTTCTTCACCCTGATCGCGCAGCAGGACGTCACCTACCTGGCACCAGTGCCGTACGTGCAGGCGCCGATCGATTTCCAGGTCTGGCTGACCAGACTCGGCGGATCGTCGATGCATGTCGCGTATGAGATCCGGGGCGACGTCGAGGGCGAAGACGTGCTGTTCGCGACGGCTTCGACCGTGATCGTGCTCGCCTCACAGGAGACGATGCGGCCCGTGCGGATCCCCGAGGCCGCACGGACGCAGTGGGCACCGTTCGTCGAGACGGCCTGACAGCGCCGGCACATCAGGACTGCGAGACACTGGAAGGGTGACTACCCGCACCCTCGGACGACTCCGTCGCACCGACTTTCCCTACTACGCAGCGCATCCGGATGTCGTGTACCTCGACTCCGGTGCGACATCGCAGCGCCCCGAGACCGTCATCTCCGCCGAAGCTGACTTCGTCAGGGCCGATTATGCGGCCGTGCACCGCGGTTCGTCCGTCGCCACGGGCGAGGCGACGTGGGCATTCGAGGCGGCGCGCGAGCGGGTCGGCGCGTTCGTCGGTGCAGGCGAGCGGGAGCTGGTCTGGACCGCAGGAGCCACGGACGCGATCAACATGATCGCGCTCGGGATCTCGGATGCCTCGCAGGGGCTGGGCAGCGCCGAGCTCGCGCTCTCAGCGGGCGATGAGATCGTCGTCACAGAGGCGGAGCACCACGCCAATCTCATCCCGTGGCAGCGACTCGCTGCGCGCACAGGCGCCGTCCTGCGCCATGTCGCAGTCGACGCCGACGGGCTGTGGTCGCTGGACGAGATGCGCGGCGCTGTCTCCTCTCGCACACGGCTGATCGCCTTCCCGCACGTGTCCAACGTGACAGGGCAGATCGCTCCCGTCACAGATGTCGTGGGCGTGGCGGCCGAGGTCGGTGCGCTCACCGTGCTGGACGCCTGCCAGTCCGTGCCGCACATGCCCGTCGACGTCAGCGCGCTCGGCGTCGACTTCGCGGCGTTCTCGGCTCACAAGATGCTGGGCCCGACCGGCATCGGCGCGCTGTACGGCCGTGCCGAGCTGCTCGACGTGCTCCCGCCTGCACGCACGGGCGGATCGATGATCACCACCGTGACGATGGACGAGGCCGAGTTCCTGCCGGCGCCGAACCGCTTCGAGGCGGGAACTCAGCCCGTATCTCAGGCGATCGGCTTCGGCGCCGCTGCCGACTATCTCGCTTCTCTCGGCATGAGCGACGTGCGCTCGCACGAGGAGGGAATCGCCCAAGCGCTGGTGGAGACGGTGACCCGTACTCCAGGCGTCCGTCTCATCGGGCCGGCACCCGGGGCTGAGCGCGCGGCGATCGCCAGCGTGATCGTCGACGGCGTGCACGCCCACGACGTCGGCCAGTTCCTCGACGACAGGGGAGTGACCATCCGGACCGGGCATCACTGCGCGCAACCGCTGCACCGCGCGCTCGGCGTGCCGGCGACAGTGCGCGCCAGTGCATCCGTCTACACCGATATCGACGACGTCTCCCGCTTCGGCGAGGCGCTCGGCGAGGTGCGCGACTACTTCGGAGTGACAACATGAGCGGACTCGACGACCTCTATCGCGAGCTCATCCTCGACCATTCGCGCGACCCGCAGGGGAAGGGCGACCCATCGGCGGAAGCGCACTCTCACCATGAGCTGAACCCGTCGTGCGGCGACGAGATCACCATGGGCGCGACCGTCGACGAGAGCGGCGAGATCGCGTCCCTGCACTGGGAGGGGCAGGGGTGCAGCATCTCGATGGCGTCCGCGTCGGTGATGAGTGATCTGCTTGCCGGCGCGACCCGCGACGACGCTCTCGCGCGCATCGACGAGTTCCGCGAGATGCTGCGTTCGCGAGGTTCGATTGAGCCGTCGGAACGGCTCGAGGACGCCGCGGCGTTCCAGGGCGTTGCCAAGTACGTCATGCGCATCAAATGCGCGATGCTCGGCTGGGTGGCGCTCGAGGCGTGCCTGAAGGAATCCGCAGCGGCCTGATCCGACGGCGGGTCAGCCCTGAGCGCCCCGCTCCGGCACGCGCGCCATGATCTCCTGAGAGACGGTGGCGACGAGCGTCCCGTCTCGCGAGTACAGCCGTCCGAGGCTGAGACCGCGGCCCCCACCCGAGTTCGGTGATTCCTGTACGTAGAGCATCCACTCGTCGGCAGTGACCGAGCGGTGCCACCAGATCGCGTGGTCGAGGCTCGCGACGTTCAGGCCGGGCGTCGCCCACGGCACGCCGTTCGCGCGCAGCACCGGCTCCTGGATCGTGAAGTCGCTGAGGTAGGCGAGCGCGGCTCGGTGCAGGGTCTGATCGCCGCCGAGGCGCGAGCGCACGCGCGTCCAGACCGCCTGGCGCGGCGTGGCTTCGTCGACGTGCAACCAGACGTCCCCGGCCGTGTGCCGCACTTCGACGGGGTTGTCGAGCAGCAGCCTGCCCGACATCGGATGCGTGGCGTAGGTCTCGGCGGGGTCAGGCAGATCTTCGGGCTCCGGAAGACCCTCAGGCATCGGCACCTGGTGCGAGAGACCGGGATCGTCGTCCTGGAACGATGCGATGGCGGAGAAGATCGGAGTGCCGTCCTGGTACGCCTGCACAGCGCGGCGGGCGAATGAGCGACCGTCGTGGATGCGCGAGACGGCGAATGTGACGGGCTTGGTCGCATTCCCGGGACGGAGGAAATAGCCGTGGAAGGAGTGCGGCTGGCGGGGCTCCTCGAGTGTGCGCGAGGCGGCGATCACCGACTGACCCAGCACCTGTCCGCCGAAGATCCGGCCCATCGGCATCGGCTGTGACCGGCCGACGAAGATGTCGCTCGAGGTGCGGGCTCCCGGCTCTTCGAGATCGAGGTACTCGCGCAGCCGGGACACGGGGTCGGTCGAAGGCGTCTCGCTCACGGGAGCCAGTCTATGCGCCCGTCTGGCACGCTGAGTCAGACGGAACCTGCTCGCAGGGCGGCACCGTATCCGAGCCGGGTCAGCGCTCACTCGCTGCCGGATAGGCTGGTGGGATGGCCGCTCGACTGATCTTTCCCGACTCGGAATCGGCGCGGGACGCGCTGACCTTCGCAGGGAGGGCGGAGCACGCGGGAGCCGACGGCGTCAGGCTGCAGGCTGGCGGGGGAGTGCTCGCCATGACGAGCGCGGCGCTGGCTCCGCAGGGCCTGCTCGACCGCACGCCGACCGTGCTTGCGATGCGGGCGCTGCGCGTCGATCCGGAGCTGGAGTGCGACCTCGTCGTCGCTTCGCTCGGGGAGACGGAGGATACCGCTCAGCTCGAGCTGCCGGACACAGCGCTCGCTCCGGCATGGGCAGGCGTCGCGCCGCCCCGCGGCGGCTGGGAGCACCGCGGGGAGATCGCGGCCGCGACCCTCGCCGCCCGTGCCCAATGGGGCATCTCAGCGGTCGCGCACCAGCTGCCGGACAGCCCTGGCGAGGAGATCGTCCGTACGGTGCGCGGCACCGTGTGGGGCGAGGCGGACGATGACGTGCTGTCGCTTCCGCGCGGCGTCGCGTTCGCGGCGTTCGCGTTCGGGTTCATCGCCGGCGAGGAGACTGCGCGCGTTGCGACATCCGGGCGCTGGACGAGGGTCTCCCTGGGGCGCGGCCACGTGCTCTCCCGCGGCCCGGCGGCATCCGGCCTCACTCAGGTCAGAAGCACCGGCTGACGACCGCGCTTCAGTTCGCGAGGTGCCACAACATGGTCCGAAAAGGCGTCCGCACCGGGGCATCTCGACAACCCCGAGGCACTTCGGCAGTCAGCGCTCGGGGGCGGGGTCGAAGGTGTTGACCAGGGAGTGGGCTGCGCGGTTGAGGTAGTCCCAGAGGGTCTCCTCGTGCAGAGGCGGGAGGTCGAGGGCGTCGACCGCCGCGCGCATGTGCGCGAGCCAGCGGTCGCGGGCATCGGGATTCACATGGAACCCGCCGTGGCGCATGCGCAGCCGCGGATGGCCCCGCTGCTCGCTGTAGGTCTTCGGGCCGCCCCAGTACTGCTCGAGGAACATCAGCAGGCGCTCCTCGGCCGGGCCCAGGTCCTCTTCCGGATACATCGGACGCAGCACCGGATCGTCGGCCACGCCCCGATAGAACTCCCGCACCAGGCGGGCGAACGTCTCGCGCCCGCCCACCTGGTCGTAGAAGCTCTCCTGCTCCTCCACGGTCACTCCGCGTCGCGCGCCTGTGCGTTCAGCGCGCGCTCCACGCCGGCGAGGCATTCGTGCACGAGTCGGCGCAGCGCCGCCGGCGCATCGGAGTGGGTGCTCAACCAGCTGCGCGTCGCGTCGCGAAGCTGGACGCTCGCAAGAGGCGCGGGGTAGAGCAGCTCGATCAGGTACGACGCGATCTGATAGGTGCGGCTCTCCCATATCGGCAGCAGCATGTCGAAGTAGCGGGGCACGAACTCGTCGAGCGCGTCGCGCGTGGCCGGATGCACGAAGCCGACCGCCGCGGAACGAACGATGGTGTTGGGGAGTTCGTCGCGCTCGACCAGCGATTCCCAGGCGGCGCGCTTCGCTTCGGCCGTGGGCAGCGCGGCGCGGGCTCTGGCGGCCAGCTCTGCGCCCGAGGCCGTGTTGTCGTCGGCCAGCGCAGCATCGATCTCGGCGTCGCCGGCGAGACCGCCTGCCGCGAGAGAGATGAGCAGCTGCCACGACAGATCGGTGTCGATCTGGAGGCCGTCGATGTCGACGGCGCCGTCGCGGATGCCCTTCACCGTCGCCCAGTGGTCGCGGTGGGACGCGGCGCTGGCGAACGCGGTTGCGAGCTGCAGCTGCACGTCGCTGCCCGCTGCGGCCTGCCTGAGCAGCAGCCAGAGGCCGTCCGCGACCCGGCGGCGCGACGACTCGCGCGACTCAGGTGCCACGTAGGAGTTCGCCGCGAGCTGCAGCTGCGAGAGCGTGGTGCGAATCGTCGTCGACTCGGTCTCGGCGGCGATGTTGCGCAGCACCAGATCGATGTACTCGCTGGCCGGAGTCTCGCCGTCGCGCACCTGATCCCATGCCGCGCCCCAGACGAGCGAGCGGGCGAGGGGGTCCGCGATGTCGGAGAGGTGCTCGATCGCGGTGTCGAGACTGACGTCGTCGAGCCGGATCTTCGCATAGGCGAGATCCTCGTCGTTGAGCAGCACGAGTGCGGGGCGGCGACGGCCCTTCAGCTCGTCGACGTTCGTGACATCGCCGTCCACGTCGATCTCGGCGTAGTGCGTGCGCACCAGCGATCCGCGGTCGAGATCGTAGAACCCGATGCCGAGTCGGTGCGGACGGATGGTGGGGTAGTCGGCCGGCGCCGTCTGCATCACGGCGAACCGTGTGATGGCGCCGTCGACGTCTGCCTCGACGATCGGCGACAGCGTGTTGACGCCCGCCGTCTCGAGCCACTTCGCCGACCAGGCCGACAGATCGCGGCCGCTGGTCTCCTCGAGCTCGACGAGCAGGTCGCGCAGGGTCGTGTTGCCGAACGCATGCTTGCGGAAGTACGCCCCGACACCGGCGAAGAACGCGTCGATGCCGACGTAGGCGGCGAGCTGCTTGAGCACGGAGCCGCCCTTGGCGTACGTGATGCCGTCGAAGTTGACCTGGACGTCTTCCAGATCACCGATCTCGGCCACGACGGGGTGCGTCGACGGAAGCTGGTCCTGTCGGTACGCCCACGTCTTCTCCATCGCGTTGAACGTCGTCCACGCGCCCTCCCATTCGGTGGCCTCTGCCGTGGCGATGGTCGACGCCCACTCCGCGAACGACTCGTTCAGCCAGAGGTCGTTCCACCACGTCATCGTCACGAGGTCGCCGAACCACATGTGCGCCAGCTCGTGCAGGATCGTCACCACGCGCCGCTCGCGCACCGCATCGGAGACCTTGCTGCGGAAGACATAGGACTCGGTGAACGTCACCGCGCCGGCATTCTCCATGGCGCCCGCGTTGAACTCCGGCACGAACATCTGGTCGTACTTGGCGAACGGGTACTCGACGCCGAACTTCTCCTCGTAGTACGCGAAGCCCTGGCGCGTCTTGTCGAAGATGTAGTCGGCATCGACGTGGTCCCACAGGCTCCTGCGCGCGAACACTCCGAGCGGGATCACGCGGCCGGACGAGCTGGTCAGCTCAGAGCGGGTGACCTCGTACGGCCCTGCGACGAGGGCGGTGATGTACGAGGAGATCCGCGGCGTCGGCTCGAAGCCCCATGTGGCCGTCGCGCGGTCGTCGTGGGGGATCGGCTCAGGGGCCGGCTGATTCGAGATGACCTGCCACGCAGACGGCGCGGTCACCGTGAACTGGAAGGTCGCCTTGAGATCGGGCTGCTCGAAGACGGCGAACACTCGACGCGAATCCGGCACCTCGAACTGCGAATACAGGTAGACCTCGCCGTCGACCGGGTCGACGAAGCGATGCAGCCCCTCACCCGTGTTGGTGTAGGCGCAGTCGGCGTCGACGACCAGCTCGTTCTCCGCGGCGAGGTCGTCGAGGCGGATGCGCGAATCGGCGTACACCTCGCTGGGCTCGAGCTGGCGGCCGTTGAGCGTGATCTCGTTCACGCTCGTCGCGATCAGGTCGATGAACGTCGAGGCACCCTCTGTGGCAGAGAATCGCGCGACGCTGCGCGATCCGAACAGTTCGGCTCCCCTGGTCAGGTTGAGCGTCACCTCGTACGACTGCGTGTCGACGACTGAGCGGCGCTCCTGCGCCTCCACTCTGGTGAGGTTCTCTCCAGGCACTGGGTCTCCCTCTATGAAGAATCGGGGGATCCGGGGTGGGTAGCCCCGGCAACTGGTAAAGCCTAAGCGGTACAGGTGAACTTCGGCTCTGGATGTGCCCAAACCCGATCCGGATGTCGGCTGAGCGAAGGCTGGCCGAGCAGGCCTCCGCGAGTGAGAAGATGACACGGTGACCACCGGCATCGTTCCCTTCGCTTCGCCCGCCGCATGCGGCGGCGCCCCTTTCGTCGAGACTCCTGTCGCGTATGACGCGCTGCTGCTGGCCGGCTTCGGCGGGCCAGAAGGGCAGGACGACGTCCTCCCCTTCCTGCGCAACGTCACGCGCGGGCGCGGCATCCCGGATGAGCGCCTGGAGGCGGTCGCCGGTCACTATCGCCACTTCGGCGGCGTGAGTCCGATCAATCAGCACAACCGCGAGCTGCTCGCGGCGCTGGAAGCGGAGCTCGCCCGCCGCGGGATCGACCTGCCGGTGTACTGGGGCAATCGCAACTGGGCGCCCTACATCGAGGACACGGTCGCCCGTGCCGCTGCGGACGGCCACCGCACGCTGCTCGGGTTGGCGACCAGTGCGTACAGCTCGTACTCCAGCGACCGCCAGTACCGCGAGGACTTCGCGCGCGCGCTCATCGAGACCGGCGTCGGCGAGGGAGACGACCCGGTCACGATCGACAAGGTGCGGCTGTTCTTCGACCACCCGGGCTTCGTCGAACCGTTCTATGAGGGCGTGCGCGAAGCCGTCGAGGGGTACCTCGCCGACGGCATCGCGCCGGAACAGATCCGCGTGCTGTTCGCCACCCATTCCATTCCGACCGGCGACGCGGACCTCTCCGGCCCTCGCGATCGCGAATGGTCGGAAGGAGGCGCCTACGCCGCGCAGCACACCGCTGTCGCCGAGCACATCATGCAGCGGCTCGCTGGCGAGGTGCCGGCCGCGAGCCGGGTCGGATGGGACCTCGTCTACCAGTCCCGCTCAGGTCCGCCGTCGCAGCCGTGGCTGGAGCCTGACGTCAACGACCGCATCGCCGAACTGCCGGGAGAGGGCATCAGTGCCATCGCCGTGACGCCGCTCGGTTTCGTCAGCGACCACATGGAGGTGATGTGGGATCTCGACAACGAGGCGAAGGAATCGGCCGAGGACGCGGGTCTGGCCTTCGTGCGCACGCAGACGCCCGGTTGCCATCCGGCGTTCGTGTCGGGGCTGGTCGACCTCATCGAGGAACGAATGAACGGCACACCGGCGAGCGAGCGCCCTCATATGACGGATCTCGGTCCGTGGTACGACGTGTGCCGACCCGGGTGCTGCGTGAACGCGCGCATCGGTGTGAAGCCGGCAGCGGCCGGCATCGAGCCGTGAGCCGTACGAGATAGGGAAGAATGCTGAGCATGCGCATCCACATCGCCACCGACCATGCCGGTCTGGAGTTCTCCACCCAGTTGCAGCAGCACCTCGCTTCGAGCGGCCACGAGGTCGTCGACCACGGCCCCGTCGGCTACGATCCGGTCGACGACTACCCGTCCTTCTGCATCCGGGCGGCACAGGCGGTCGTCACCGATCAGCGCGCGGGTGTCGATGCCCTCGGCGTGGTGTTCGGAGGGTCGGGCAACGGCGAGCAGATCGCGGCGAACAAGGTCGCAGGCATTCGGGCCGCGCTGGTCTGGAACCTGTCGACAGCCGAGCTGGCGCGCGAGCACAACGATGCCAATGTGATCTCGATCGGTGCGCGCCAGCACACCTTCGAGGAGGTCGTGTCCTTCATCGAGCGCTTCATCGCCACGCCGTTCTCCGGCGATGACCGTCACGCGCGACGCATCGGCAAGATCGCGGCGTTCGAGACCGACGGGTCGCTCGACCCCGACCCGCGCGCGTAGGCGGGGCGGAACGCCGTGCCAGAGGGCCATTCCGTTCATCGCATCGCGAAGCAGTTCGACCGCAACTTCGTCGGCCGCGCTGTTGCCGTGTCGAGTCCGCAGGGCAGATTCGCCGAAGGTGCGTCCGTGCTCGACGGGCGCGAGCTCGTTGCGGCGCGTGCGGTGGGCAAGCAGATGTTCCTGGAGTTCTCCGGTGACGTCTGGCTGAGGGTGCATCTCGGTCTCTACGGTGCGTGGGACTTCGCCGGCGAGATCGAGGTCGATCCGACGATCGCCAGTGCCAACGGCCGGATGGGCCAGACCAACCAGCGCGGCACCGATCTCGACGAGCCGGTCTTCGACGACGCGGGGGAGAACTCGCTGGCGTCGATCGGGGCCCCGCGGAAGACTCGTGCCCACGTGCGCATGTCGGAGCAGACCAAGGGCCTCGCCGACGAGTCCGACCAGTGGCCGCCTCCCGTGGTCGGTCAGGTGCGCGCACGACTGATGACCGATTCGACCTGTGCCGATCTGCGCGGGCCGACCGCCTGTGCGGTCGAAGGGCCGGATGAGATCGAAGCGGTGATCGACCGATTGGGGCCGGACCCGCTCGTGGGCGACTCCGCCGAGAACGAGCGGCGCTTCGTCGCAGCTGTGCGTCGCAGAGGCGTCGCGATCGGTCAGCTTCTGATGGACCAGTCCGTGGTGAGCGGCATCGGCAACGTCTACCGTGCGGAGATGCTCTTCCGTGCCGGCATCGACCCGCACGCGCCGGGCAAGCAGGTGCCCGAGACGCTGCTGCGCGAGATGTGGCACGACTGGGAGCGGCTGCTGCGCGTCGGCGTCGAGACCGGGCAGATGATGACGATGGACGGGCTCGCCGGCGACGCGTGGCGCCGTGCGATGGCCAGCCGTGACGACAGGCACTGGGTGTACCACCGCGCCGGCCTGCCATGCCGGGTGTGCGGCACAGAGATCGTGCTGGAGGAGATGCAGGCCCGCAAGCTCTACTGGTGCCCGACCTGCCAGAGGTGAGCGCGCGGCGGGCCGGACAGCTCGGGACGGGGAGCACCGGCATCGCCTGGACAGGTATGACACGCGACGACGGAAAAGAGGGGTGACCGGATGAACGTGGGCGAGACGGTCGACGTGATCGCGAACGCGCGCATCGGTGGCGCAGGCCGCGAGCTGATGCCGCTGGCCTCAATCGATGAGGCCGAACCGTACGACGTGTTCCTCTCCGGCGGCAGGATCGTCGACATCGCACCTGCCGGCCTCGCTCGCCGCAGCGGTGCCGTTCTCGACGCGGCGGGGGCGTGGCTGGTGCCGGGGATGTGGGACCACCATGTGCATGCCGTGCCCTGGGCGCTGGAGGCCCAGCGCGTCTCGCTGGCGCACACCGGCTCAGCCGTTGAAGCGGCGGCTGCGATGGCGGATGCTCCCGTGCTGGGTGACGGCCGCCGCGTCGGCTCCGGCTTCCGCGACGCGCTGTGGTCCGAGCCGCCGAGTCTCGACATGCTCGACAGGCACACGGGGGAGTCGCCGACGTACCTCGTCAACGCCGATCTTCACAGCGCCTGGCTGAACAGCGCGGCACTGCGGCGCGAGGGCTGGGCCAGCAGCGACGGATTCGTGCGCGAGGAGAACGCGTTCGAGCTGGCGCGGCGCCTCGGCGATCTCGACGAGGCCACGCTCGATCGCGCCGTCGAGGGGATGGCCCGCCGTGCGGCTGCCCGCGGCATCGTCGGCGTCGTCGACATGCACATGGAGTGGGGCGGAGACGACTGGGCGCGTCGGGCATCGGCCGGCCTCGACCTGCTGCGGGTCGACGTGGCGACCTATACGCACCGCCTCGAGCAGACGCTGAACGACGGGCTCGCAACGGGAGACGCCCTCGACGGGGGCGGGCTCATCCGGATGGGGCCGTACAAGGTGATCAGCGACGGTTCGCTCGGCACGCGCACGGCGGCGTGCTCGCACGCATACCGCGCCAGCCGCAGCATCGAGCCGGACGGTGCGACCGGTCACCTCAACGTCGAGCCGGACGAGCTGATCGAGCACCTCACCCGCGCGGCGGGCGGCGGTCTGCGCGCCGCCGTGCACGCGATCGGCGACGTCGCCGTCGCCCACGCGCTCGACGGCTTCGCGGCATCCGGAGCCGCAGGATCGATCGAGCACGCGCAGCTGGTGCGCCACGCCGACATCGCCCGGTTTGCGCGGCTCGACGTCGTCGCGAGCGTGCAGCCCACTCACGCCGTAGAGGATCGGGATCTGGTCGACGATCTGTGGGCCGATCAGACGTCGGCGCCGTATGCGTTCCGCGCGCTGCACGAGGCGGGCACGAACCTCGTCTTCGGATCCGATGCACCCGTGTCCGCGCTCGACCCGTGGCGACAGGTGGCCGCCGCCGTGTTCCGCAGCGACGACGCCAGGGCGCCGTGGCAGCCGGAGAATGCGCTGGACGCGGCGACGGCCCTGGCTGCCTCGACGCGCGGCGGATCTGCTGCGGAGCAGCGGATCCTGCCGGGGGAGAGCGCCGACCTGGTGCTGGTCGCGGAGGATCCGCTGGCGGCAGGGGAGCGGGAGCTGCGCGAGATGCCGGTGGCGGCGACGCTGCTCGCCGGCAGGATCACGCACCTGGCGGTCTGACCTCGGACGCGGCCACCGCGCGGAACGTCGGAGAATACGCAGAACCTGGGACGGGGCCCGGCTTTCTGCCCCGAGGATCTGCCCGACCTCCGAGTTTCTGCCGCGCACGCACAAGGGCGCGCCCCGGATGATCCCGGAGCGCGCCCTTGTGCGCGGATTACGACGCGAGGTGCGAGAACAGGAACC
This sequence comes from Frigoribacterium sp. JB110, assembly GCF_900163665.1. Classification (GTDB taxonomy): domain Bacteria; phylum Actinomycetota; class Actinomycetes; order Actinomycetales; family Microbacteriaceae; genus Microbacterium. The sequence continues at coordinate 369,289 of NZ_FUIA01000019.1, read as the reverse complement.
AGCGGTCCTTCTCGAGGCCCGCCTTGATGCCGATCGCGATGTCCTGGCTGGTCAGGTCGACCTCGTCGAGGCCGTCGATCGCCGCCTGAGTGTCCGCGATGATCGCGTCCATGTCGGCGATGACCGAGCGGATGACCTGCTCGGACTGCTCGAAGCCGGCGCCGACCTTCGTTGCGGCAGCCTTCTCGCCGACCGTGTTCGCGCGGGCGTCGATCGGCAGGCCGAGGGCGACGATGCGCTCCGCGGCCGTGTCAGCCCACTCTCCGGCGTGAGAGACGACCGTGTCGAGGAACTCGTGCACGCCGACGAAGTTCGGGCCGCGCACGTGCCAGTGGGCCTGCTTCCCGTTGAGCGTCAGAGCCTGGAGACCGAGAACGACGGGCGCGAGGAACTGCGACGTGCCCGCGGCAACTGTCGGGTCGCTGGCGGTGGTGGCGATTGTCTGGTTCGTCATGGTGTGATCCTTCCCGAGAAACGGTCGGTGTTGATGTCAACGGTACTCCGGCTGAGGTATTCCGCAAGCAAGCAGAGGCTGGGCTAAATCGCCTCTGACCTGGGGAAAGTAAGGCTTCCCTAAGAGTGCTTGGGTGAGCCTGCCCTGGCCTGGCAAGATGGCCGGATGACCATTTCATCCGGAGCGAGTGTCCGCCCCGTCGACGAGTCCTCTCCTACGGTTTCCGATTCCGCGTTCGTCGCCGACGGTGCGCGAGTCGTCGGCGACGTCGAACTCGGCGAGCGGGCGAGCATCTGGTACAACGCCGTCGTGCGCGGCGACATGAACACGATCCGCATCGGAGTCGGCAGCAACGTGCAGGACAACGTGTCGATCCACGTCGACGCCGCGTATCCCGCCGACATCGGCGATGGTGTGTCGATCGGCCACAATGCGGTCGTGCACGGCTGCACCATCGGCAACGGCTCGCTCATCGGCATGGGCGCCGTCGTGCTGTCTGGTGCCGTCATCGGCGCCCAATGCCTCGTGGCCGCGGGCGCAGTCGTGCTCGAAGGGACCCTCGTCCCTGCGCGGTCGCTGGTGGCTGGCGTTCCCGCGAAGGTGCGCCGCGCGCTGGACGATGAGGAGGTCGAGCGGCTCCGACTCAATGCCGAGCGCTATCTCGCGACGGCGGACCGCCACGCGCGAGCGACCGAATTCACGGACGAGGGCTCTGTTCCCCTATAGTGGAATGCGCTGTCACAGGCAGTGCGGGGATGTAGCTCAATGGTAGAGCCCCAGTCTTCCAAACTGGTCACGCGGGTTCGATTCCCGTCATCCCCTCCGAAGAGTTCTGCCCCGGCCGCGAGCCGGGGCAGAACTCGTTTCATCGCAGAGGACTACCGCGTCTCGTGGTCGCGGCTCGCGAGATGAGCCGCCTCGGTGCGGCTCGTGGCGCCGAGTTTGCGCAGGATCGATGAGACGTGCACGCTCGCCGTCTTCCCGCTGATGTACAGCCGCTGACCGATCTGCCCATTGCTCAGCCCTTCGGCGACGAGTGCGAGCACCTGCTGCTCGCGCTCCGTGAGCGCTCCGCCGCCCCGACGCGGTGGGCCGGCGGAGGAGAGCCCTGCGTCGGCCGCGAGCTCCAGCGCACGCTCGCGCATCGCGGTGACGCCGCCGCGCTCAGCGGCATCGATCGCCTCGGTCAGAGTGTCGCGTGCCGCGCTCCGCTCGCCGCCGGTGATCAGCGACTCGCCCAACCGCACCAGGACGTACGGCTCCAGGTGCACGGGTGCCCGCTCGTCGCGCGCCGCGGTCAGGGCCCCGCGCCACGCGTCGGTCGTGTTCGTGAGCTCGGCGTCGATGACGGGAGCCCACACGTCGTGGATCGGCCATTCGGAGAATCGTGCGACGAGTGCCCGCAGCCGCGGCTCCGCGTCGGCCGCCGCCCTGGGCGATCCGGATGCGCGTGCGGCGGCGATGGTGCGTGCCGCCGGCCACGCGCAGGCGTGCACTCGGCCCGCGCACAGCCGCGCGGGGTCGGTGTCGAGCAGCCCGGCCGCATGCTCCCACGCCGCCTGGACGTCGCCCATGGCCAGTGCGGTCTCGGTGGCGGCCCGGCCCACTCCCATCAGCGACTGCACTTCCGCTGCCATGCTCGCGACCAGCACCGTGCGCTGTTCGCGCAGCAGCGCGTCGGCGGCTTCAGCATTCCCCCGCCAGGTCAGCATGGCCGCCTTCGTGACGAGGAGATGCGTGCGATAGGACCTCGGCGGCTCCAGCGACAGCGCGCGGGTGATGATCGCGTCCGCGCGGCTCCACTCGCCGAGCCAGACCAGCGGTTCTGCCAGGTTCGATGACAGCAGCACGCCCGAGGTGCGTTCGAAGCCCAGCCGCCGTGCCGCGTCGACGCCCTGCTGGGCGAGCGAGACGGCGTGCTGGTACTGACCGAGCAGATGGGCGGCGTCCGAGGCGTTCACGAAGTAGCGCACCTGGGCCGGTCCGTCGTCCGCTGCGATCCTCTTGGCGTCCTCCAGCTCTCTCAGCGCTCCGACCGCGTCTCCGGTTGCGACCAGGCAGACTGCCGCGACGTTCACGCCGACGGATGCCGTGCGCTCGTCACCGTGAGAACGAGCCAGCGCGGCGCCGCTCAGCGCGAGCTCGCGAGCCTCGGAGACCGCCCCTGCGAGCATGAGCCGCCCGGAGAACGACACCATGACCGAGGAGTGCAGGGCGGCCAGCCGCGGGTCGCTGCCGTCATCGAGCCTCTCCGCGGCGGCGAGGGACTGGCGGAACACGTCGAGGGTCTCCTCGCGCGCCAGCTGCGCGAGCGCCTTCGCCCTGTTGTGCAGCAGGAGCGCTTCGTCGAGCGTGCCAGGCTCGCATTCCTCGAGCGCGGCAGTGACCAGGGCAAGGCTTCGCTCGAGCTCTCCCGCGTTGCGCAGATGGGTCGTCGTGCGCCCGGACAGCGCGAGCTTCGACATGCCGGCCACGCGTTCGGCATCAGGCACGGCGTGCCACAGCGCCAGCGCGCGCTCGCCGTGCTGGGCAGCGGAACCGAACGCCAGCGCCGCCCTGGCCTCCCGTGCGGCACGGAGCGTGGCGGGGAAGGCCCGCACCTGGTCGCGTGCCTGAATCCAGTGGTGCGCGATCGCGGCGGACAGCGGGCGCTTGGTCTCGTCGGCGAGACGCTCGTACTCGGCGGCGTACCGCGCGTGGATGCGCTCGTGCTCGCCTGGCAGCACATCGTCGAGTATCGCCTCCCGCACGAGTGCATGCCGGAACCGATAGGCGTCGTGATCGGCTTGGATGACGCCGCCAAGCAGGGCCTCGCGCGCGCGTTCGTCGAGGTCATCGCCGTCCCACACGCGGCTGAGCAGCACGTGCTCGACCTCCGTGCCCCCGACTGCCAATACTCTGGCAAGCCGCTGCGCTGGGTCGTGCAACCGTTCGTAGCGTGCGAGCAGGAGCTCCCGCAGCGTCTCGGGCACGATCTGCGGATCGTCGTCGCCGAATGCGACGAGCTCCTCGACGAAGAACGGCACACCCTCGCTGCGGCTCATCAGGCCCTCGAGCTCGGCCTCCGGAAGCGGGGCGCCGCGCAGCTCCAGCGCGAGGTCGCGCACCTGTTCGTGCAGAAGCCGTTCCAGCATGATCCGGATGACGTCCCGATCGCGCTCGAGCTCGCCGAGCAGTCGGCGCACCGGATGACCCCGACCGACGTCGTCCGACCGGTAGCTGAAGACGAGCAGGATGCGCCCCGTGGTCAGCACGCGGGTCAGGAAGCGCAGCAGCCCGAGGCTCGCAGGGTCGATCCAGTGCACGTCCTCGAAGACGAGGATGACCGGCTCGTCGGTCGACGCGGCCTCGAGCACCGTCGCGACGGCCTCGTGGAACTGCTCGACAGGCCCCAGCGCCGCCGGTGCATCGGCTGCATCGAGTTCGGGGAAGAGCGCGAGCAGGGCGCGGGCTCCCGCCCCTGTCAGTTCGCGCACGCGCGGGGTGCCCAATCGCGCGAGGAGCGGCCGCAGTGCAGGGATCACGGGCGTGTAGGCCGCGGCGACGTCGCCCAGATCGACGCACTGACCGAGCAGCGCGTGCGCGTCGTGCGTGTGGGAAGCGAGGAACTCGCGCAGCAGCCGGCTCTTGCCGATGCCGGCCTCGCCGCCGATCACGACCGTCCGCGGAGTTCCGCCGCGGACGGACTCGAGGGCGTCGTCGAGCACTCGGCGCTCGCTGTCGCGGCCGATGAGCGCGGTGGCTGACTCGAACGGACTCACGTCCTCATCGTGCCACGGGGCTGCGACGCCCATCAGGAACCGGCCGGTCGGACCCGCCCGGTCGCTGCGGCGATCATGTCCGTTCCGGTGCTCATCGCCCGCTTCTCTCGGCGCTCCTGCAGCGACCTGCGCTGTGCGATGGTGCGCTCGGCGTCGCGCACGTCGTTCTCGTACCGGTTCATGGCGAACATCCAGTCGTTCATCTCAGGCTCCCGTCTCATGGAACATCCGTCCCTTCGACAGGAACGATCCGCTCTGAGGGGGTGGGCAGGCATCGGCAGAACGCCTTATCTTCGGCAGCACCACGGCCCGCCACGCCGCTCTGAGGTACCTCAGAACAGGCGGGCCGCGCGATGCCGTAGACTCTGGGAGGCCGTTTCGTGGTTCGCCGTGCGCGGAAACCCGGGGCGTAGCTCAGCTTGGTAGAGCGCCCGCTTTGGGAGCGGGAGGTCGCAGGTTCAAATCCTGTCGCCCCGACATACGGCCCCCAGACCTAAAAGCCCGGCGGAAACACGCACGGGTTCGTCACGAGGAGAAGCACCAGAATGGTCAACAGCACCGTCGAGAAGCTCAGCCAGACGCGGGTGAAGCTGCACATTACGGTCAGCGCCGAGGAACTGAAGCCGAGCATCGACAACGCCTACACGGTGATCGCTCAGGACGTACAGATCCCCGGCTTCCGCAAGGGCAAGGTCCCTGCGCCGATCATCGACCAGCGCATCGGTCGCGGCGCCGTCATGGAGCAGGCCGTCAACGACGGTCTCGACGGCTTCTTCCGCGCCGCGGTCACCGAGCACGACGTCAAGCTGCTCGGTCGCCCCGCCGCCGACATCGTCGAATGGCCCAGCGAGAAGGACTTCTCGGGCGACCTCGTCGTCGACATCGAGACCGATGTCCGCCCCGAGTTCGAGATTCCCTCGTTCGAGGGCCTCACGGTCGAGGTCGACGCGGTCGAGGCCGATGAGGACGCGGTGAACGAAGAGCTCGACAAGCTGCGCGCGCGCTTCGGCACGCTCGTCACGGTCGACCGCCCGGCCGCTACGGGCGACTTCGTCGAGCTCGACCTCGTCGCGAAGATCGAGGAGACCGAGATCGACCGCGCCGACGGCGTGTCCTACGAGCTCGGCTCCGGCGAGCTGCTCGAGGGCACGGACGAGGCGATCGAATCGCTCACCGCCGGTGAGGACACCACGTTCACGTCGACGCTGGTCGGCGGCGACCGCGCGGGCGAGCAGGCAGAGGTCGCCGTCACCGTCAAGGCCGTCAAGGAGCGCGAGCTGCCTGAGGCGGACGACGACTTCGCTCAGATGGCGAGCGAGTTCGACACGATCGACGAACTGCGCGCCAGCCTCGGCGAGCAGGCGAAGTCGAAGGGCGCCTTCGACCAGGCTTCGAAGGCCCGCGACAAGATGCTCGATGTGCTGCTCGAGCAGGTCGAGATCCCGGTTCCGGCGCAGCTCGTCGAGGACGAGGTGCACCGCCACCTCGAGCAGGAGAACCGCCTCGAGGACGACGAGCACCGTGCCGAGGTCACCGAGGCCAGCGAGAAGCAGTTCCGCACGCAGATCCTCCTGGACGCGATCTCGGAGCAGCTCAACGTGCAGGTCTCGCAGGACGAGTTCACGCAGTACCTGATCCAGTCCGCCGGCCAGTACGGCATGGCACCGCAGGAGTTCATCCAGGCCATCCAGCAGGGCGGCCAGCTGCAGGCGCTGATGGGCGACGTGGCGCGCAACAAGGCGCTCGGCGCCGTGCTCGGCAAGGTGTCCGTCGTCGACACCGACGGCAACCCCGTCGACGTGACCGACTTCGTTCCCAGCGAGGACGAGGAAGCCGACGAGACGCCGGATGCCGACGACGAGTCGGCAGACGAGACGGTCGAGTCCTCGGACGAGAAGGCCGAGTAGCACCTTTCACTCGGGGTCCGGGCGCTGCGGCGCTCGGACCCCGAGGTGTGTCCGGGGGTCGTGCCTGCGGCTGCGGGCGAATGCGGCCATCCGGATGCCGATAGGGTGACCGCAGCAACAGCATCTGCGAGACGTATGAGGAGCACAGACATGCCCATCTGGAGGATCCACGGCGACGGCCGCACCGTTGCGCCCGACGCGGTCGTCGGCCCGAAGGAACGGCTCTCGTGGCCGGCGACTCTCGCGATCGGCGCTCAGCACGTCGTCGCCATGTTCGGCGCGACGTTCCTCGTTCCGATCCTGACCGGCTTCCCCGTCTCGACCACGCTGCTGTTCTCGGGCATCGGCACACTGCTGTTCCTGCTCATCACGCGCAACCGCCTGCCCAGCTACCTCGGTTCGTCCTTCGCCTTCATCGCCCCGATCACGGCCGTGAACGCGGGGCAGAGCCTCGAGAGCGGCCTGCAGATCACTCAGGCGCTGGTCGGCGTCGCGGCGGCCGGCATCCTGCTCGCGATCATCGGCTTCATCGTGCAGGCGGTCGGAGTCGGCTGGATCGAGAAGCTGATGCCCCCGGTGGTGGCCGGAGCGATCGTCGCTCTGATCGGCTTCAACCTCGCACCCAGCGCATGGAACAACTTCCAGGCCCAGCCGGAGGTCGCGATGGTGACCCTCGCCGCGACGATCCTGTTCAGCGTGCTGTTCCGCGGCTTCCTCGGACGCATCTCGATCTTCCTCGGCGTGATCGTCGGCTACATCGTCGCGGCTTCCACCGGCCAGGTCGACTTCTCCGGGATGTCCGATGCGGCCTGGATCGGGCTGCCGCAGTTCCACCTCGTCGCCCTCTCCGACCCTGCGGCGTGGGCTCTCGTGCCGATGTTCCTCCCCGTCGTGCTGGTGCTGATCGCCGAGAACGTCGGGCACGTGCGAGGCGTGGCGACGATGACGAACGACCCGTCCATCAACAGGCACACGGGTCGCGCGCTGATCGCCGACGGTGTGGCGACGACGGTGGCCGGAGCATTCGGCGGCTCCGGAACCACGACCTATGGCGAGAACATCGGTGTGATGGCCGCGACGCGCGTCTACTCGACTGCGGCCTACTGGGTGGCAGGCACGTTCGCCATTCTGCTCGCGTTCTCGCCTAAGGTCGGCGTCGTGTTCAACACGATCCCGGCCGGGGTGCTCGGGGGCGTGACGACAGCGCTGTACGGGCTGATCGGCGTCATCGGCATCAAGATCTGGGTCGACAACCGGGTCGATTTCTCACGCCCTGTCAATCAGTACACCGTCGCGGTGTCGTTCGTCATCGCGGTCGGCGGGTACGCGATGGGATGGGGGTCGTTCCAGCTCGGCGCGATCGTGCTCGGCACGCTGGCGGCTCTGATCATCTACCACCTCGGCAACGCGATCGCCCGCTGGCGGCGGACGGGCGCCGACGACGGCGGCCCGATCCCCGTCGTCGGAGCGATCGGCGGAGACCAGGACGACACGGAATCCTGAGGCGATCGCGGCTGTCGTATGCCCAGGGCGAACATGGGCTGGGCCGCGATTTCCCGCCGGTAGTGTCGATATCAACGCATCACCGAATGGAGTGAGAATGCCGGAACCGCTGATGGCACAGAGTGTCTTCGACCAGCTGCTGAAGGATCGCATCATCTGGCTTGGGTCGGAGGTGCGAGACGATAACGCGAACGAGATCTGCGCGAAGATCCTCCTTCTCGCAGCCGAGGACTCGAATAAGGACATCTACCTCTACATCAATTCGCCAGGCGGTTCGATCACCGCAGGTATGGCGATCTACGACACGATGCAGTTCGTGCCCAACGACATCGTCACTGTCGGCATCGGCATGGCGGCGTCGATGGGGCAGCTGCTGCTAACGAGCGGCACGAAGGGCAAGCGCTACATCACGCCGAATGCCCGAGTCCTGCTGCACCAGCCGCACGGCGGCTTCGGCGGCACCGCGAGCGACATCAAGACGCAGGCCGAGCTCATCGTCTCGATGAAGAACCGCCTCGCCGAGATCACTGCGGCGCAGACGGGCAAGACGGTCGAGCAGATCCACGAAGACGGAGACCGCGACCACTGGTTCACGGCCGAAGAAGCGGTGGACTACGGCTTCATCGATCACATCCGCGAGAGCGCGAGCGACGTCGCCGGCGGCGGCGGCACCGACCGCGAGGCCAACTGAGGGAGCAAGGGACTTCACCACGATGCACACTCCGTACACCCAGGCCCCGCAGGGGCTCCAGATGCCGTCCAGCCGCTACATCCTCCCGCAGTTCGAGGAGCGCACGGCGTACGGCTTCAAGCGCCAGGACCCATACAACAAGCTGTTCGAGGACCGCGTGATCTTCCTCGGCGTGCAGATCGACGACGCCTCGGCTGATGATGTGATGGCCCAGCTTCTCGTCCTCGAGAGCCAGGATCCCGACCGCGACATCATCATGTACATCAATTCGCCAGGCGGGTCGTTCACCGCGATGACGGCGATCTACGACACCATGCAGTACATCTCGCCCCAGATCCAGACCGTGGTCCTCGGACAGGCGGCATCCGCCGCGTCGGTGCTGCTGGCGGCGGGCGCGCCAGGAAAGCGTCTGGCGCTGCCGAACGCCAGGGTGCTGATGCATCAGCCGGCGGTCGGTGAGTCCGGTCACGGCCAGGCTTCCGACATCGAGATCCAGGCGGCCGAGATCATGCGCATGCGCGCATGGCTCGAGGACACCATGGCCAAGCACACGAACAGGACGACGGAACAGGTCCACAAGGACATCGACCGTGACAAGATCTTGGGCGCGGACGAGGCCGTGGAGTACGGAGTGGTCGACCAGGTGCTCTCCACACGCAAGCGCCAGCCGACGCAGTAGCGGCCTGTTCGACGAAGCCCCGGGATGTGACGCGAGTCGCGCCCGGGGCTTCGTCGTGCCCGTGTTGTGACGCCGAGTGTCGGTGGCAGCGATTAGGCTCGACACATCAGGCAGTTGCCAGACGATCAGGAGGCCCCATGGCTCGCATCGGCGAGAGCGCCGACCTCTTCAAGTGCTCGTTCTGCGGAAAGAGCCAGAAGCAGGTGCAGCAACTCATCGCAGGTCCAGGCGTGTACATCTGCGATGAATGCGTCGAGCTGTGCAACGAGATCATCGAAGAGCGCATGGCGGAGGCGTCGGACGGCGAGGCGACCGGAGAGTTCGATCTGCCCAAGCCGCGCGAGATCTACGAATTCCTCGAGGAATACGTCATCGGCCAGAGCGATGCGAAGCGCTCGCTCGCCGTGGCCGTCTACAACCACTACAAGCGAGTCCGCGCCCACGGCGAGATCAAACCGGCCGAGCAGAAGGCCGAGGAGGTCGAGGTCGCCAAGAGCAACATCCTGATGCTCGGGCCGACGGGCTGCGGCAAGACCTACCTGGCCCAGACTCTCGCGAAGCGGCTCAACGTGCCGTTCGCCGTCGCCGACGCAACGGCGCTGACCGAGGCCGGCTACGTCGGCGAAGACGTTGAGAACATCCTGCTCAAGCTGCTGCAGGCCGCCGACTACGACGTCAAGCGCGCCGAGACCGGCATCATCTACATCGACGAGATCGACAAGGTCGCCCGCAAGGCGGAGAACCCGTCGATCACGCGAGACGTCTCGGGTGAGGGCGTGCAGCAGGCGCTGCTGAAGATCCTGGAGGGAACGGTCGCGCAGGTGCCGCCGCAGGGCGGACGCAAGCACCCGCACCAGGAGTTCATCTCGATCGACACGACGAATGTGCTGTTCATCGTCGCCGGCGCCTTCGCAGGGCTGGAGGACATCGTCTCGAACCGCATCGGCAAGCACGGCGTCGGCTTCGGAGCGCCGCTGCACGACAAGACGCAGGAGAACACGCTCTTCAGCGAGGTGCGGCCAGAAGACCTGCACAAGTTCGGGCTGATCCCCGAGTTCATCGGCAGGCTGCCGATGATCGCCTCCGTGAACCCGCTCGATCAGGACGCTCTCGTCGAGATCCTCAGCACACCGCGCAACGCACTGGTGAAGCAGTACCAGCAGATGTTCTCGGTCGACGGCGTCGAGCTCGAGTTCGAAGAGGAAGCGCTGCGCGCCATCGCCAATCTCGCAGTCGAACGGAAGACGGGTGCTCGCGGTCTGCGCGCCATCCTCGAAGACGTTCTGGGCCCGATCATGTTCGACATCCCGAGCGATGAAGACGTCGACAAGGTCATCGTCACCCGCGGCGCGGTCACGGACGGCGCCGAGCCGACCCGCGTGTACCGAGAGCGCCGCAAGAGCGCATAACCTGCGGCCCGTGCGCACGGAACTGGCGGCGTTCTCGTCGCGCGCAGTGCGCATGCGCTCTTCGGTTCCGCCATCGCCGGCCGCAGGCACTGATGCGAAGAGCCCGACCTCTCCGGGAGGGTCGGGCTCTTCGCATCACACGTCTGCCGCGCGCTCTACGCCATCGGGTCGAAGGTGGTGGTGACCGGCTGGCCGTTGTCATCGAGGGTGACCTCGATGCCGCTGGCGAGTTCGGCGATCGGACGGCCCTCCAACCAGGTCAGCGTCCACGACGGAGCAGCGCCGGGCTGGGCGAGCGTCTGGTCGATGCGTGCGATCTCGGCGCGCAGCGCCTCCGGCACCGAGGACGGGGGCTCGGATCCCGCCGCCCATCGTGTTCCGAGCTTCATAGTCATCCCTCCGGCTGTGCCAACTCGATCCCGGTGACCGCGAAGTCCTCGCCGTCCTCGAACTCGAGCGTCTCGATCCGGCCGACGGCCTTCACATCGACCTCGGCCAACTTCAGCAGCGCTGTCCGACCGCTGGGCGCGACGACCGTGGCCGACACAACCGGCGTCTTCTGCGATGCCTTAGCCTCCGTCTTAGCACGGCGGATCGCGATCAGCGCCTGACTCGCCGCGGCGAGCACATCCGGGTCGCCATGGATGCCCGAGACGGTCGGCCACGATGCGGTGTGAACGGAACCTGGCTGGAACCAGCTCCACACCTCCTCGGTCGCGAACGAGACGACGGGCGCGAGCAGGCGCAGCAGCGTCGACAGTGCGGTGCGCAGCGCCACGGCCGCGGAGGCCCCTGCCGCGCCGCCCGAGTACGCGCGCTCCTTGACCAGCTCGAGATAGTCGTCGCAGAACGTCCAGAAGAACGCCTCGGTGACCTCCAGCGCGCGGGCGTGGTCGAAGCCGTCCAGCGCCGCTGTGGCCTGCTCGACCACGCGATCGAGCTCGGCGAGCATCGAGGCGTCCAGCGCCTCCGTGACCTCCGCGCCATCCGGAGCCTCGAAGCCCAGCACGAACTTCGCCGCGTTGAGCACCTTGATCGCCAGACGTCGGCCGATCTTGATCTGGGTCGGGTTCTGCGGGTCGAATGCCGCGTCGGCGCCGAGCCGGCTCGACGCCGCCCAGTACCGCACGGCATCCGATCCGTGCTTGTCCAGGATGTCGGCGGGCGTGACGACGTTGCCCTTCGACTTCGACATCTTCTTCCGGTCGGGGTCGACGATGAAGCCCGAGATCGACGCGTGCTTCCACGACGGCCTGTCGTCCTCCAGCGCGCTGCGCAGCAGCGTCGAGAACAACCAGGTGCGGATGATGTCCTGACCCTGCGGCCGCACGTCGAACGGTGCGACAAGGTTCCACAGCTCCTCGTCGCGCTCCCATCCGCCGGCGAGCTGCGGGGTCAGGGACGACGTCGCCCAGGTGTCGAATACGTCGGTCTCCGCGTCGAACCCGCCGGGCACGCCGCGCTGATCGGCGGTGTAGCCCGCCGGAACGTCGCTCGACGGGTCGACGGGCAGCGATGCCTCATCCGGCACGATGACGTTGTCGTAGTCGCGCTCGCCGTTCTGGTCGAGCCCGTACCAGACGGGAATCGGCACGCCGAAGAACCGCTGCCGTGAGACCAGCCAGTCGCCGGTGAGGCCGTTCACCCAGTTCTCATAGCGCACGCGCATGAAATCGGGGTGCCAGTCGATCTCTTCGCCGAGCGCCAGCAGCTTCGCCCTCAGCTCGGCGTCGCGGGCGCCGTTGCGGACGTACCACTGCCGAGTGGAGACGATCTCGAGCGGACGATCGCCCTTCTCGAAGAACTTCACCGGGTGGTTGAACTGCTCGCCCGAGTGCACCAGCTCGCCGGATGCCTCGAGCATCTCGAGTGTGAGCTTCTGCGCGCTGAACACGGTCTTGCCCACCAGCTGCGCGTACGCGTCTCGCCCGGCATCGCCGGTGATCGCCTCGGGCGCCTCGGCCACGATGCGGCCGTCCTTGCCGATGATCGTGCGGTTGGGCAGGTCCAACTCGCGCCACCAGATGATGTCGGTGACGTCGCCGAAGGTGCAGATCATCGCGATGCCGGAGCCCTTGTCTGGCTGTGCGAGCGGATGGGGCAGCACGGGAACCTCGACACCGAACAGCGGAGTCTTCACTGTGGTGCCGAACAGCGGCTGGTAGCGCTCGTCATCCGGATGCGCGACGAGGGCGACGCACGCAGCCAGCAGCTCGGGGCGCGTGGTCTCGATCAGCACGTCGCCTGCGCCGTCGGTGCGGTGGAACGGCAGGCGGTGGTACGCGGCCGGGCGCTCACGGTCTTCGAGCTCTGCCTGCGCGATCGCGGAGCGGAAGTCGATGTCCCACAGCGTCGGGGCGAGCGACTGGTACGCCTCGCCGCGGGCGTGGTTCCGAAGGAACGCGCGCTGGCTGGTGCGGATGGTGTCGTCGGAGATCGTCCGGTACGTCTGGGTCCAGTCGACCGAGAGGCCGAGCTGGCGCCACAGGTCCTCGAAGGTCTTCTCATCCTCCACGGTGAGCGCCTCGCACAGCTCCGTGAAGTTGCGGCGGCTGATCGGCACCTGGTCAGCGGCCTTGATGTTCTTGGTGGTGCCCTCGAACGGCGGTGTGAAGTCGGCGTCGTACGGCAGCGAGGGATCGCAGCGCACGCCGTAGTAGTTCTGCACCCGGCGTTCGGTGGGAAGGCCGTTGTCGTCCCATCCGATCGGGTAGAACACCTGCTTGCCGCGCATGCGCTCGAAGCGCGTCTTCACGTCGGTGTGCGTGTAGCTGAACACGTGGCCGATGTGCAGCGACCCGGATGCCGTCGGCGGGGGAGTGTCCACCGAGTAGACGCCTTCGCGGCCCGCGGCGCGGGCGGTGTCGCGGTCGAACCGGTAGGTTCCGGCGTTCTCCCAGCGCTCACCCCATTTCGCTTCGAGACCTTCGAGTGCGGGCTTGTCGGGAATCTCGGGCATGCGCGCTCCTAGCGATATGGGCGGCACGGTGTCTGCGTGCCAGATGTGGGAGTTTCCGCAAGTCTACAAGCCGAACTCGGGTCGATCCTGCGCCAGGGGCCGTCGCGGGTGTTCGAGGGCGCCGTGCACCCGGCACCGCGCGCATAACTCAACAGAACGCGCGCTCACGCACACGATTCCGTGGGAATCGTGTTCGCGAATGCGCGCGATGTTGCTGAACGCGCGCAATGTGCTGCGGTGAACCGGTCGACGCTGCGCCGCGGATAAACGGAAGCCTGCGTTCGCGCACACCCCGCCGGGTTCGTGTACGCGAGCGCACGTCATCTCCTGTATGTCGGGGCAGAGCAGCTTCCCGTCCTCTCGCTCACAGGGCCTGGATCGCGGATCTTCGGCAGGAACGTTGTCCACAACTGGGTTCGACAGCACATCGTGGTGCGAGCCTGACGTGATGGAACTCGTACGGATCGTGGAAGCCGCCGGCGGCATCATGCCGACCGACGCTCTGCGCGATGAAGCGGGTGTGAGCCGGCACATCGTTGACCGCGCCGTCGGAGCGGGGATACTGGACAGGCCTGCCCGGGGATGGGTCTCGACGATGTCGGCGGATCCTGCGCTCGTCGCCGCAGTCGAGGTCGGCGTCGTGGTGACCTGCGTGACTCGCGCAGCACGAGTGGGGCTCTGGGACGTGCACGAGCCGCGGGTCCACGTCGCGGCGAGGCCAGGACGACCACTGCGCCGCCCGACATCTGCGCACGTGCACTGGGCGAGGCCGCTTCTGCCGCGGCATCCGGGTCGCCTCGAGGACTCGCTCGAGAACACGCTGAACCTCGTCGCGGAGTGCCAGCCCTACGAAAAGGCGCTCACTGTCTGGGAGTCCGCGCTCAACCGCGGGCTGACGACGTTCGAGCATCTCGGCACTCTGGCGTTCGGGGCGAAGGGTCGGCGGCTCCGTGCGGACGCGCAGCCGTACTCGGACTCGGGTGTTGAGACCGTGGTCGTGCCGCGGCTGCGGTGGCTCGGGCTCCGTCTTCGTCGCCAAGTGTGGCTGTTGGGGCACCGAGTCGACCTGCTGATCGGCGATCGGCTCATACTGCAGATCGACGGTGGCCATCATGTGGACGAGCAGCGGATGATCGACAACGAGCATGACGCGAAGCTGCGGCTGGCGGGCTATCACGTGATCCGGGTCGGCTACTGGCAGGTGATGGGCGATTGGCCGCGCGTGCAGGACCTCATCATCGGGGCCGTGGCGCGCGGGTTGCATCTCGCGAAATGAATGGGCACCGCGCATTCGACAACACAACGCGCATTCGACAACAGCGAAACCCGGAAACTGTGTGTGCGAATGCGCGATCTGTTTATGTATGCGCGCGGCGCAACCCGACCCTGCGTCAGAGGTTGAGGTCCTCGAAACGCTTCTCGACCGCGTCGACGGCGGGGTGGGCGATCTCGAGGTCGAGGGCTCGGGGCTCGGCGCCGATGGGGGACGACCAGAACCGGGCGAACGCGTCGCCGATGGGCTCGCCGTCGTCGACGATCGAGCGCACCATCTCGCAGATCGGCATGTGCAGGCCGAGTCGGCGGGCGAGGTCGGTGGCGGTGACGGCGTTGTGCCGGCCCTCGACGACCACAGGGCGGCCATCGAACACCTCGTCGTCGCTGCGGCCCTGGCCGCGCTGGAAGCCGTAGGAGAAGTTGCGCGACTGCGGCGACGAGCACGTCAGCATCAGGTCGCCGAGCCCGCCCAGGCCCGTGACGGTCTCGCGGCTGCCGCCGAGTTTGACGGCGAGCTCCTTCATCTCGCTGAGCCCACGGGTGATGATCGCGGCGCGCGAGTTCTCGCCGAAGCCGGCACCGGCGAGGATGCCGCAGGCGATCGCGACGACGTTCTTCACGGCACCGCCCACTTCCACACCCGGCAGGTCGTCTGAGATGTACGGGCGGAATGCGCCGGTCGCCAGTGACAGCGCCATGCGCGCCGCTGCCCGCTCCATCGGTCTGACCCGCACTCCGGAGTTGCACGCGACGGTCACAGCGGTCGGGTGCCCCGCGGCCGTCTCGGTGGCGAACGTCGGGCCGGTGAGGGCGCCGATCGGGCGCCCTGGTGCCACCTCGGCTGCGACTTCGCTCATCAGCAGACCGCTGCCAGATTCGATGCCCTTGGCGCAGACGAAGATCGGTGCATCCGGGGGCGCGAGCTCGCCGATCCTGGCCGCCATCTCCCGGATCGTCGTCGACGGGGTCACCAGCAGCACGGCATCTGCGCCTTCGAGGGCCTCGGCCAGGTCGGTGGTCGCGGCGATGCCCTTGGCGAGCTTGATGTCGCCGAGGTAGCGGGTGTTGCGGCGGTTGTCCCGGATGTCGGCAGCAACACTCTCGTCGCGGAGCCAGAGCCTGGTCTCACGCTGTGCACGCGCGGCCACCGATGCCAGTGCCGTGCCGAAGGCCCCGCCGCCGAGGACGGCGATGGTGTCGTACGGGCGCGGACCCTTCGGCGCGATGATGGGGAGCGGACGGGTTTCGAGGGACTCGGGAAGCGTCACGGATGCCTTCGTCGTAAGAGAGTCGTGTGAAAGAGAGGAGCGCGCCGTCCTGGCGCGGATGAACCCCACGATAGGGCACGCCGGCGCTGTTGCGGGAAGGCGTGCTCCGTGCGTCGCGTGCCGCAGACGCGATCAATTCGCCGCCCCGCGCGGGAGCGCGTAGAATCGACTCATCAGCATCGAACCGGCCATCACCGGGGAGCTCGCGGAAGAACGGGGCATTCGCCCTCACTAGACCCGCGCGGGGCAGGCCCGTCACAGCCGCAGTGAGAGTGGCGCACGTGTCGCACGCGGGGTGGTACCGCGGCTGGAGCTGGAAACAGTGGCCAGTCGTCCTCGCAGTCCCTTTCGGAACTGCTGGAGCCCATGAAGATGACCTACCCGAAGTCCGCGTTCGGACCGGCCGCCGATGACGCGAGCCACGTGATCCCGTCGCCGCGATTCCCCGATGTCGAGCGCGACGTCCTGGCCTTCTGGGAACAGGACGACACCTTCCGCGCGTCGATCGATCAGCGTGCGGGCGCCGATGAGTGGGTGTTCTACGACGGCCCGCCGTTCGCGAACGGCCTTCCGCACTACGGGCATCTGCTCACCGGCTACGCCAAGGACCTGTTCCCGCGCTTCCAGACGATGCGCGGCAAGAAGGTCGACCGCGTCTTCGGCTGGGACACGCACGGACTGCCCGCCGAGCTCGAGGCGATGAAGCAGCTCGGCATCACCGAGAAGAGCGAGATCGAGGCCATGGGCGTCGATGCTTTCAACGCGAAGGCGCGCGAGTCGGTGCTGGCCTACACGCGCGAGTGGCAGGATTATGTCACCCGCCAGGCGCGCTGGGTCGACTTCGCAGGCGGCTACAAGACCCTCGACCCCGGGTTCATGGAGAGCGTGCTGTGGGCGTTCAAGCAGCTCCACGACCGCGACCTCGCCTATGAGGGCTACCGCGTGCTCCCGTACTGCTGGCGCGATCAGACGCCGCTGAGCAACCACGAGCTCCGGATGGACGACGACGTCTATCAGGACAGGCAGGACCCGTCGGTGACGGTCTCGTTCCCCTTCACGGGGGAGAAGGCACAGCAGCTCGGCATCGCCGGCGTGCGGGCGCTGGCCTGGACGACCACGCCGTGGACGCTGCCGACGAACCTGTCGCTCGCCGTCGGGCCCGGCGTCGAGTACGCCGTCGTGCCGGTCGGCCCGAACGGCACGACGGAGGGCGCCGCAGGCGAGGAGTTCCTGCTCGCGGCCGACCTGGTCGCCGCCCACGCGAGTGAGCTCGGCTACGACGAGCCGGATGAGGCGACCGCCGCCATCCGGGCCCGGATCAGCGGCACGGAGCTTTCGGGCGTGACCTACGAGCCGCTGTTCGACTACTTCACCGACGTCGAGACGTGGGGAACGCAGAACGCCTGGCAGGTCATCGCCGACGACTACGTCACCACCGGCGACGGCACCGGCATCGTGCACCAGGCGCCCTACGGTGAGGATGACCACCGCGTGCACGAGGCGCACGGCATCCCGTCGATCGTCTCGCTCGGCGCTGACGGCCGTTTCCTCGATATGGTTCCGGATGTCGCGGGCCAGCTGTGGTCGGATGCGAACACGCCCATCGTGCGGCTGCTGCGCCAGAACGGCAGGCTGCTGCGGCTGCGCTCGTACGAGCACAGCTACCCGCACTGCTGGCGCTGCCGCAACCCGCTGATCTATATGCCGGTCTCGAGCTGGTTCGTGCGCGTCACGGACTTCAAGGACGATCTGCTCGCGAACAACGAGCAGATCACCTGGGCGCCGGAGAACGTCAAGCACGGCCAGTTCGGCAAGTGGCTCGAGGGCGCGCGCGACTGGTCGATCAGCCGCAACCGCTACTGGGGAACGCCCATTCCGGTGTGGAAGTCGGACGACCCGAACCATCCGCGCGTGGACGTGTACGGCTCGCTCGAGGATCTCGAGCGCGACTTCGGCCAGCTGCCGGTGAACGAGCACGGCGACGTCGACATGCACCGGCCGTACATCGACGACCTCACCCGCCAGAACCCGGACGACCCGACCGGGCAGTCGACGATGCGCCGGATCGAGGACGTCTTCGACGTCTGGTTCGATTCCGGATCGATGCCGTTCGCACAGGTGCACTACCCGTTCGAGAACAAGGACTGGTTCGACTCGCACGCGCCGGCCGATTTCATCGTCGAGTACATCGGGCAGACCCGCGGCTGGTTCTACGTGATGCACGTGCTCTCGACGGCGCTGTTCTCCCGCCCGGCCTACACCGGCGTCAGCTGCCACGGCATCGTGCTCGGCAACGACGGCCAGAAGATGTCGAAGTCGCTGCGCAACTATCCGGACGTCAACGAGGTGTTCGATCGCGACGGCTCCGACGCGATGCGCTGGTTCCTGATGTCGTCGTCCGTGCTGCGCGGCGGAAACCTCTCGGTCACCGAAGAGGGCATCCGCGCGGGCGTGCGCGAGTTCATGCTGCCGCTGTGGAACTCGTGGTACTTCTTCGCCACCTATGCGAATGCCGCAGGATACGAGGCGAAGCGCTCGACGAGCTCGACCGACGTGCTCGACCGCTACATCCTGGCGCAGCTTCACCTGCTGGTGCGTGATGTCGCCTCCGACCTCGACCAGCTCGACTCGACGACGGCGTCCGCCCGCCTGCGTGACTTCGCCGAGGTGCTGACCAATTGGTACGTGCGCCGCTCGCGCGACCGGTTCTGGACGGGCGTCACGGACGACCCGAAGAGCACAGAGGCCTTCGACACGCTGTACACGGTGCTGGAGACGCTCACCCGCGTCGCCGCGCCGCTGCTCCCGCTCATCTCCGAGCGGGTGTGGCAGGGACTCACCGGCGGGCGCAGTGTGCACCTCACCGACTGGCCCGATGCGGACGAGTTCCCGCTGTCGTATGACTTGTGGGAGGTCATGGAGAAGATTCGCGAGGCCTCCAGTGTGGCGAATGCGCTGCGCAAGAGGGAGGGCCTGCGCGTACGACTGCCGTTGACGAAGCTGATCGTGGTCACATCCCGCACGGAAGAGCTCGCCCGTTTCGAGAGCATTCTGCGCGAGGAATTGAACGTCAAGCGAGTCGACCTGGTCGAGCTCGGCGATGACACCGCAGAGCGATACGGGATCTCGCGCCGCCTGAACGTCAACGCCCGGGTCGCGGGCCCCCGGCTGGGGAAGCGCGTGCAGGAGGTGATCAAGGCTGCGAAGTCCGGTGACTGGTCGGAATCGAATGGCGTGGTCACAGCCGGTGGGATCGAGCTCATCGGGAGCGAGCAGCTGGATGTCACTGGACTTCCCGATGACGAGGTCATCATGACCGACGGAGAGTACTCGATCGAGTTGGAGACCACGGGGCGCCCTGAAGGCGAAGCGCTCGCGCTTCTTCCCGGTGACGGCTTCGTGCTGCTGGACACGACGACCACGCCGGAGCTCGAGGCCGAGGGTCTGGCGCGCGACGTCATCCGGGCCGTTCAGGACACGCGCAAGGCCGCGGGCTTCGACGTCAGCGACCGGATCCGGCTCGAGCTCGGCTTCTCCTCGCCGGAGGACGCAGCCGCCGTCCGTGCCGCGTTCGATGCGGCGGACGTCGCGGGCGAGACGCTGGCCGTCGGCGGGTGCGAGCTGTTCGACGACTTGGTCGAACGCGATGCGGAGTTCGCTCAGACGATTCCGGCGGGAACCTATGCCAATGCAGGCGACATCCGCGTCGCCGTGACGCGCGTGGTCGTCGAGGCCGTGCAAGTGGAGAACTGATGAGCGACAACGACCGCGCCCGTGCGGACGCCGTCTACGAGAACCTGCTGGCCAGGGCCGGCGAGCGATGGGTGCAGCCCCGCAAAGAGCGCACGGCACGCGTGCTGGAGCTGCTGGCCGACCCGCAGCACACCTACCGCGTCGTGCACGTCACGGGAACGAACGGCAAGACCTCGACGGCGCGCATCGTGGAGCGGCTCGTGCGGGCGCACGGTCTGCGCACCGGCCTGTTCACCAGCCCGCACCTGACGCGGTTCACCGAGCGGATCCTGATCGACGGCGAACCCATCGCCGACGACGTGATCGCCGACGCCTGGGACGAGATCTCACCGTTCGTCGACATGGTCGATGCGGAGCTGGCGGATTCCGACGAGGAGCCGCTGACGTTCTTCGAGCTGCTGACGGTGCTCGCGTTCGCGGCCTCCGCGGACGCTCCCGTCGACGTGCTCGTGCTCGAGGTGGGCATGGGCGGCTCGTGGGACTCGACGAACACAGCGGACGGCGACGTCGCGGTGTTCGCGCCCATCGCGCTCGACCACGCGGATCGGCTCGGCGACACGATCGAGAAGATCGCCGAGGTCAAGGCCGGCATCATCAAACCGGGCGCCCGAGCCGTCTCGGCACAGCAGACGCCGGAGGTCGAGGCCGTGCTGCGCCGTGTCGCGAAGGAGCAGGGAGCGACCATCTCCTTCGAGGGCGAGGACTTCGCCCTCTCGGAGAGCAAGCTCGCCGTCGGCGGCCAGCTCGTGTCCATCCGGGGCCTGACGGGGGCGTATGAGGAGCAGTATCTGCCGCTGTTCGGGCAGCACCAGGGCGAGAACGCGGCGCTGGCGGTGGCCGCCGTCGAGTCGCTGATCGGCGATGCGTCGCAGCAGGTCGCTGACAATGTTCTGGCAGAGGGGCTGCAGGAGGTCGTCTCTCCGGGGCGGCTGCAGCTCGTCGGAGTCGAACCGACTGTGATCATCGATGCCGCACACAACCCGCACGGGGCGGCCTCGCTGGCGCGCGCGCTGCAGGACGCGTTCGACATCCAGGAGTGGGGCGTCGTGCTCGGCGTGCTCGACGACAAGGACGCCGCCGGCATCATCGCCCAGCTCTCACCGGTCGCCACTCACATGTTCGTGACGGAGCCAGACTCGCCGCGCGCCGACTCGGCCGACTTCCTCGCGGACCTCATCGAGGCGACCGGTCAGCGCGCCACCGTGCACCGCGATCTCTCCGACGCCGCAGAAGCCGCCAGGGCATGGGCGAACGGAGCGGAGAAGCGCGCCGTCGTCATCTCCGGCTCGGTCGTGCTCGTCGGTGAGGCGATCGCCCTCGCGGAGGCGGAGGGCTGGAAGAACGTGGAGCGCCGATGACGCAGGAGCAGCCGAAGCCGGCCCGCTACCGCCCGCTGCAGGAGAAGCTCGGACAGATCGTCCTGGTCAGCGAGGCGCTCGTGGCATTCCTCGGCGGCCTCGTGCTCTACGGGCTCGACGCGACCGGCCCGCTGCCCGCATGGTGGGGAGTGGTGGCCGGCGGCGTGATGGCCGTGCTGTTCTTCCTCGCATCAGGGCTGCTGCGCTGGCCGTGGGGCTACGCCGTCGGATGGGCGCTGCAGGTGGTCGTGCTGCTCGGCGGGTTTCTCGAGACGGGCCTGTTCATCGCGGCACTGGTGTTCGGCGGCCTGTGGGCGTACGCCGTGGTGTGGGGCTCGCGCACGGAACGGCGCGTGCAGCGCCAGCGCGCCGCGTACGAGCGGGAGCACGGCGGCGAAGCCTGACAGACTGGTGTCGACCTGTTCGAGTCGGTGACCGTGTCGCCGTGACGGAAGATCGCAGGGCACCCGGGGAGACGCGCCGGGCCCTCACGAACGAAAGAGGAATACATGCCTACGGAAGAGACACTCGTCCTCGTCAAGCCGGACGGCGTCGCCCGCGGCCTGACCGGTGAGATCCTCGCGCGCATCGAGCGCAAGGGGTACTCGCTCGTCGACCTGCGCCTCGTCGAGCCCAGCCGCGAGCGACTCGAGAAGCACTACGCGGAGCACGAGGGCAAGCCGTTCTACGAGCCGCTGCTCGAGTTCATGATGTCGGGCCCGTCAGTCGCCATCCGCCTCACCGGCGATCGCGTCATCGAGGGCTTCCGGTCGCTGGCAGGAACGACTGACCCGACCAGCGCCGCGCCGGGAACGATCCGCGGCGACCTCGGTCGCGACTGGGGCCTGAAGGTCCAGCAGAACCTTGTGCACGGCTCGGACAGCCAGGAGTCGGCCGAGCGCGAGCTGTCGATCTGGTTCTGAACCGGAACGGAACCCCTGCCGTGCTGCGGCGGGGGTTCCGTTCATCCGGGCAACGCGCACTCCCTAGAGGAATTCGACCAGCACGTTCAGCCTGATCTGTGCCAGCAGGGCGATGATGGCGAAGCTCACGACGGTGAACAGCGGCACCCAGCCGGCCAGCTTGTCGGCCGCCTTCCCGGCACGGGACCCGAGGGGAATCGCACCGATGCGGATCGCGTGCAGGGCAACGGCGTAGAACGAGGGGATCGTGACCGACCAGGTCACCATGCACCACGGGCACAGCGTCGACAGGCTGAAGATCGACTGGAAGATGAGCCAGCAGATGAACCCGAAGGCGAAGGTCATGCCGGCGGTGAACAGAGTCCAGAACCACTTCGGGAACCTCACCCCGCCGAGGATCGCCACGCCGACGACGAGCGGCGCCATCCAGCCGGCCACGCCGATGAGAGGGTTCGGGAACCCGAAGGCCGATCCCTGCCACTCGTTGAGATTCTTCGTGCACTGCACGAGGACGCTGAAGTCGCAGCCCGCAGTCGTGCCGGGGCTCTCCAGCACATCGAGTTTCTCGATCATGAGGGTGAAAGCCGCGATCCAACCGATCACGGACGCGATGATCAACCAGACGCCGAGGGCGGTCGGCCGGGTGCGTGTGCTGGGCATGAGCAGATTATGACACCGCCAGATACACGCCCTCTGATCCGCGCATGCGATAATGGCACGCAAGGCGCAACCCGCGGGGGATCCGCGAACCGCGCTGAAGAGACTTCGAGGCGGAAGCCTCTCGCGACCAGAGCGAACGCCGGTCGACGCAGTACGCGGGCCCGGGAAGGGCTCGCTCGAGAATTCCGGGCGCGCATAAGCGCTCGTCGAGGAGTACGCCAGAGATGGCCGATGAGAACAGTGAACACAGCGAGAACGACACCTTCGACACAGCCGCTGCCGAGGAGGTAGCGACGCGACGCGACGAGGAGGCGGAGGGCGCCCAGCCGGTGCCCGAAGCCGACACGGCCGCTGAGCTCGTCCACGGCGAGCCGGTGGAGTCCGCGGTCGAGCGGAACGACGTACCTGAGGGCGTCGACGGCGACCAGCCCGAGCGGGCGGACGACACCGGAGATCCGGAGCGCGAGACTGCGCCGGAGGGCACCGGTGACGAAACGGCACCGGCTGACGCGGCCCCCGTCGCAGATGAGTCGACCGAGGAACAGGTGACTGCGCAGGGCGGGCAGAACCCGGATCCGGCCGCAGCAGACGGCGACAAATCGGGCGAAGCCCCGGACGAGCAGGCTCCCGCGGGAGCGGCCGACGGCGGGCAGAGCCGTGGCGGCGAGGCAACCGGATCGCCGGATGCGTCGACCGTGGCGAAGCACGCACCGGAGACGAACGAATCGGAGCCGGAGGTTCCGGAACGTCTCACCGCGGTGAGCCTGGGGCTGCTGCCGGAGACATTCGTGTCGTCGCCGTCGACTGCGCTGCACTTCTATGCACCGCAGATCGCTCCGCTGCCGGCGCTGCCGCGCGACACCGATCTGCGCAGCGACGATCGTCGCGACGATGATCGTCGTGACGACCAGCGCGATGACGACGATGACTCCTCGGCACGGGGCAACCGCAGGCGCCGCCGCCGTGGTGGCAAGGGCGGCGGATCCGACCGTCAGCCTGAGCTGATCACCGAGCCGCAGGCGATCAAGGGCTCCACGCGCCTCGAGGCGAAGAAGCAGCGCCGCAGGGACGGCCGTGAAGCCGGCCGCCGCCGATCCGTCGTCACCGAGGCGGAGTTCCTCGCCCGGCGCGAGTCGGTCGATCGCCAGATGGTGGTGCGCTCGAAGAAGGGCCGCGTACAGATCGGCGTGCTCGAGGACAAGGTGCTCGTCGAGCACTATGTCGCGCGCGACCAGGATGCGTCACTGATCGGCAACGTCTACCTGGGGCGGGTGCAGAACGTGCTGCCGAGCATGGAGGCGGCGTTCGTCGACATCGGACGCGGACGCAACGCCGTGCTCTATTCCGGCGAGGTCGACTGGGACGCCGTCGAGACCGGCAACCAGCCTCGCCGCATCGAACTCGCACTCAAGCCGGGCGACCGCGTGCTGGTGCAGGTGACGAAGGATCCGGTCGGGCACAAGGGTGCCCGTCTGACGAGCCAGATCTCGTTGCCCGGCCGCTACCTGGTCTATGTGCCTGGTGGCTCGATGAACGGCATCTCGCGCAAGCTTCCCGACAACGAGCGGCAGCGACTGAAGAAGATCCTGAAGCAGGTGCTCCCTTCCTCCAGCGGCGTCATCGTGCGCACCGCGGCAGAGGGCGCCACAGAGGAACAGCTCACGCGCGACGTCAACCGTCTGACCAGCCAGTGGGAGCACGTCAGGCAGGCGGTCGAGAAGGGCAACGCCCCGAGCCTGCTGCACAGCGAGCCCGACCTGTTGGTCAAGATCGTCCGCGATGTCTTCAATGAGGACTTCACGAAGATGCTCATCCAGGGCGATGACGCGCACGGAACCATCACGACGTACCTCGAGCAGGTCGCACCCGATCTGCTCGATCGTGTCGAGCGCTACGACGGCGAGCAGGATCCGTTCGATGCATTCCGCGTGACGGAGCAGATCGAGAAGGCGCTCGACCGCAAGGTCTGGCTGCCCTCCGGCGGCTCCCTCGTCATCGACCGCACCGAGGCGATGACCGTGGTCGACGTGAACACGGGCAAGTTCGTCGGGAGCGGCGGCAACCTCGAAGAGACTGTGACCAAGAACAACCTCGAGGCCGCCGAGGAGATCGTGCGCCAGCTGCGGCTGCGCGATATCGGCGGGATCATCGTGGTCGACTTCATCGACATGGTGCTCGAGTCGAACCGCGATCTCGTGCTGCGTCGTCTCATCGAGTGCCTCAGCCGCGACCGCACCAAGCATCAGGTCGCGGAGGTGACGTCCCTCGGCCTCGTGCAGATGACGCGCAAGAAGCTCGGCCTCGGACTGCTCGAGACGTTCAGCGAGGCGTGCGAGGTCTGCGCCGGCCGTGGAGTGATCGTGCACCACGACCCGGTCGCCAAGCACCGCTCGTCAGGCGGCGGCGGCAACCGTCGAGGCCGTGGCGGCAGCGGCGGCGGGTCGAACGGCAACGGATCCCACAAGCAGGGTTCGAACGACGCGTCTGGCTCGCACGGGAACAGCAACGGCAACGGTGCGACCCACGTCATCACCGATGGTGTGAAATCAGCGCTGGCGCAGATCGCGGCATCGACCATTCCGGCGGCGCAGGAGCCGGAGCAGAAGGACCCCGCTGTCGAGATCGCGCTGCCCGAGGGACCCCGACAGGAGCCCGCATCGGAGGAGCGGTCGAAGAAGCCCCGGCGCAAGCGCTCGGACAAGCAGGACCGCGCTCCGCGGACCGAGCAGGCTCCCGAGCGCCCGAAGTCCGAGAAGGAGCAGCTGCTCGACTCGGTCCTCAGTGCGCTTCCGGAGCCCAAGGAGCCCGGCCGTGGACGCAACCGCACCAAGAGCCGTCGCGTCACGACCGCCGCCCTCACCGGCACCGCCGTCGAGGTCAACCCCACCGACGACTGACGACGCTGCGCAACTCTTCATTTCTGGCACATCTCCGGGTGGGCACACCACCGCTGATGTGCCAGAAATGAAGAAATGGGCGTCAGGGGCGGTCGCGCTGGCGCACACGGAGACCGGATGCCGCGAGGCGGCGGACCAGGTCGCGGCCGGTGACGGGCTCGGCTCCGGCGGCGATGAGGCGATCGACGATCTCCTCGGGGACGTCGTAGTGGTCAAGGTCGAAGCTGCGCGGGTGCAAGCCATGGTCAGCGGCGAAGGTGTGCAGCTCGTCGAGGGAGGCGTCGCTGACGAGGTGCGCCCAGAGCCGCCCGTGCGCCGGCCACATCGGTTTGTCGATCAGCACACTCATGATTCGAGCCTACGACCAGACACGCGGGTGGCGCGCTTTGCCTGAATCGCCGTCATCCGGTAAAGTTAACCGTTGGTGCGTGAGGTGTTTCCTCCCGAGGGCCTCAGTTGAGCAGCCCGAGTCCGCGCCCCGGAGCCTGCGTCAGCAGCAGGCCGCAGTCCTCCCGTGTGATTTCGGAGCCATGAGCTCCCCGATGAAACAGGTATGAAGTGGTATACGCAATTGTGCGCGCCAGTGGCCGACAGGAGAAGGTCGAGGTCGGCTCGGTGATTCAGCTGAACCGTGTCCAGGCGGCACAGGGCGAGACCATCGAGCTCCCCGCCGTGCTGTTCGTGGACGGCGAGACCGTGACGAGCGACGCAGACAAGCTGGCGAAGATCAAGGTCACCGCCGAGATCGTCAAGGATCTGCGCGGCCCGAAGATCGTCATCCAGAAGTTCAAGAACAAGACCGGTTACAAGAAGCGCCAGGGGCACCGTCAGGACCTCACGCGCGTCAAGATCACCGGTATCAAGTAAGCGCGGAAGGCTCGAAATGGCACATAAGAAGGGCGCAAGCTCATCCCGTAACGGTCGCGATTCCAACCCCCAGTACCTCGGAGTCAAGCGCTTCGGTGGTCAGGAGGTCAACGCAGGCGAGATCCTCGTCCGCCAGCGCGGCACCAAGTTCCACCCCGGCGTCAACGTCGGCCGCGGCAAGGACGACACGTTGTTCGCTCTCGAGACGGGCGCCGTGGAGTTCGGTCACAAGGGCGGCCGCAAGGTCGTCAACGTCGTCGCAGCCTGAACGGTCGCACGACGCGATAGCTTTCGGAACGGGGCGGGCTTCGGCTCGCCCCGTTCCTTCTTTTTCCGGATGGAGTATCCGGGCACGGCATCAACGCTAGTGAGGCACCATGGTCACGTTCGTCGACGAGGTGACGCTGCACCTGCAGGCGGGGCGAGGCGGCAACGGCTGCATCTCCGTGAAGCGCGAGAAGTTCAAGCCGCTCGGCGGGCCGGACGGCGCGAACGGCGGTGACGGCGGCGACATCGTTCTGGTCGCCGACCCGCAGACCACAACTCTGCTGAACTACCACCACTCGCCGCACCGGAAGTCCGTCAAGGGCGGAGAAGGCGCCGGCGACATGCGCTCTGGATACCAGGGTGAGGACCTCGAACTCCTGGTTCCGATCGGCACTGTCGTGAAGGATCCGTCCGGCGAGGTGCTCGTCGACATGGTGCACCCCGGCATGCGGTTCATCGCCGCCCCAGGCGGGCGCGGTGGTCTGGGCAACGCCGCGCTGTCGTCTCCCAAGCGCAAGGCGCCCGGATTCGCCCTGCTCGGCACGCCGGGGTGGACGGGTGACGTCGTCCTCGAGCTGAAGACGGTCGCCGACGTCGCCCTGGTGGGGTTCCCCTCTGCGGGCAAGTCGAGTCTGATCGCGGCGGCGTCGGCTGCGCGTCCGAAGATCGCGGAGTACCCCTTCACGACGCTGCAGCCCAACCTCGGCGTCGTGCAGGCCGGCGATATGCGGTACACGGTCGCGGACGTACCAGGCCTGATCGAGGGAGCGAGCCAGGGGCGAGGGCTCGGCCTCGAGTTCCTCCGCCACGTCGAGCGCTGCACGGCGCTCGTGCACGTGCTGGACTGCGCCACGCTCGATCCGGGGCGCGACCCGCTCACGGATCTCGAGACGATCAGGGCGGAGCTCTCCTCCTACGACGTGCCGGAGGGGCAGACGCCGCTGCTGGACCGGCCGCAGGTCGTGGTGCTGAACAAGGTTGACGTGCCGGAGGCGCGCGAGCTCGCGGAGTTCGTGCGCGGCGACATCGAGGCGCTCGGTTACCGAGTCTTCGAGGTCTCGGCTGTGGCGCACAGCGGTCTGCGCGAGCTCACGTTCGCGCTGGGTCAGCTGATCGAAGAGCATCGCGCGGCTGCTCCGGTCGAGGAGGCGCCTGAGCGCATCGTCATCCGCCCGAAGGGCTCAGAACGCGACTTCGAGATCCGGGTCGAGGGCGGCACGTACGGCAAGGTGTACCGCATCCTCGGCGACAAGCCGCTGCGCTGGATGCAGCAGACCGACTTCCAGAACGAAGAGGCCGTCGGCTACCTCGGCGACAGGCTCGAGAAGCTCGGCGTCGAGAACGAGCTCTACCGCCTCGGCGCGGTGGCCGGATCGACCGTCACCATCGGCACAGGCGACGACAGCGTCGTGTTCGACTGGGAACCGACGATCTCGTCGGCAGCGGAACTGACACCCTCGCCGCGCGGAACCGACATGCGCTTCAGCGGAGGCGAGGGGCGCCGCACGACGAACGAGCGTCGCGAGGAGTACCACCGACTCATGGATGCGCGTTCCATCGAGCGCGACGACGAGGAGCAGCGGAGACTGTCGAGCCGCGGCGAATGGGAGTCGGGGGACACGCGCGAGAGCGAGGACGACGCGTGAGCGCTCGCACCCGCGCCGACCTGGTCGGGGCGAAGCGCATCGTCATCAAAGTCGGCTCGTCATCGATCAGTGGAGAGGCCAAGCGGCGCATCCCGATGATCGTCGCGGCGCTGGTCGATGCGTACGAGCGCGGAACCGAGGTGCTGCTGGTCTCCTCCGGCGCGATCGCCACCGGCATGCCGTTCCTCGACATCGACTCGCGGCCGACCGACCTCGCCACGCAGCAGGCAGCGGCGGCTGTCGGGCAGAACGTGCTCGTCTACCGCTACCAGGATGCGCTGCGTCCGTTCGACATCGTCGCCGCGCAGGTGCTGCTCACCTCGCGTGACCTCGAGGATGCGACAGCCCGCAGCAACGCACGTCGTGCGATCGACAGACTGCTCGGCCTGCGGGTGCTTCCCATCATCAATGAGAACGACACGGTCGCAACTCACGAGATCCGGTTCGGCGACAACGACCGTCTTGCGGCTCTCGTCGCACGGATGGTCGGCGCCGACGCGCTCGTGCTGCTCAGCGACATCGACTCGCTCTACACGAAGCCGCCGGCCGAGCCGGGAGCAGAGCGACTCGAGACCGTGGCGTTCGGTCAGGACCTCGCCGGACTCGAGTTCGGCGCGACGGTCGTCAACAGTGTGGGCACCGGGGGAGCGGCGACGAAGGCATCCGCAGCGCTTCACGCCGCCGCGGCCGGTATCGGCGTGCTCGTGACCGGAGCCGACCTGGCATGGTCCGCCCTCCGGGGAGAGCAGGTCGGCACGTGGTTCGAGCCGGCCGACCTCGAGCGAGTCGCAACCACCGGCGCGCTCGATACACTGGCCGAGTAGCGCGAGAAGACGAGACGAGGCGACGCAGGTGAGCACAGCGGTGACAGGCACCATCGAGCAGGCGACCGGGCAGGGCGAGACCCCACAGGCACGGCTCGCCGCGGCGAAGGATGCTTCGCGCGAGGCCGCTCGGCTCACCAGCGACGGCAAGACGCGGGTCCTGCACGCGATCGCCGATGCGCTCATCGCTGCCGAATCCCGCATCGTCGATGCCAATGCCGACGATCTCTCCCGAGGCGAGCGCGAGGGGCTCAGCACCGCGCTGCTCGACCGCCTGCGCCTCGACACGGCGCGCATCGCGGGGCTTGCGGCATCGCTGCGCGAGATCGCCGCGCTCCCGGATCCCGTCGGCCAGGTGCTGCGCGGGCACAGACTGCCCAACGGCGTGCAGATCGAGCAGGTGCGAGTGCCGTTCGGGGTCGTCGGCGCCATCTACGAGGCGCGCCCGAACGTGACCGTCGACATCGCCGCGCTTGCCCTGCGCTCGGGCAACGCCGCCGTTCTCTACGGTGGCAGCGCCGCCAGGAGCACGAACGCCGTGCTCGTGCAGGAGATGCGATCTGTTCTCGCAGGCAGCGGCATCGCTGCGGATGCGATCCAGAGCGTCGACGACTTCGGCCGCGACGGCACAGCCGCTCTGATGAACGGTCGTGGGTTCGTGGACGTGCTCGTCCCGCGCGGCAGCGCGGGACTCATCCGGACAGTCGTGACGGAGTCGACCGTTCCCGTGATCGAAACCGGATCGGGCGTCGTGCACGTCGTGCTCGATGAATCGGCGCCGGATGACTGGGCGCGCGACATCGTCGTGAACGCCAAGGTCCAGCGCCCGAGCGTCTGCAATGCGGCCGAGACGGTGCTCGTGCACCGCGGCGCCGCGGAGCGACTGATCGGGCCGATCGTCGCGGCGCTGCAGGAGAACGGCGTCACGGTGCACGGCGACGACCGCGTGCGCTCGCTCGCCGGCGGCGTGGTTCCCGCAGCGGAGGAGGACTGGGCCGCTGAGTACCTCAGCCTCGACGTCGCGATGGGCGTGGTCGATTCGCTCGACGACGCGATCGAGCACATTCGGAGATATTCGACCGGACACACCGAGTCGATTGTGACGACCGACACCCGCCGTGCCGACCGCTTCCTCGCCGAAGTCGATTCGGCCGTGGTGATGGTGAACGCATCGACTCGATTCACCGACGGAGGCGAGTTCGGGTTCGGTGCCGAAGTGGGCGTGTCGACACAGAAACTGCACGCGCGAGGCCCCATGGGGCTGAGCGAGCTGACGAGCACCAAATGGCTCGTACGCGGCTCCGGCCAGGTCCGCGAATAGCACCAGCGTCGCGACGCTCCGGGCTCTCGGCCGAGGATAAGGTCGGGGCGCGATAAACTGAACGAAAAGTACTGAACGGAGTCAGGATGACCTTCATCTCCGCGCTCGTGGCGGCTGCTGAGGAGCACCACGGGAACGTCGCGCTCGAGACACTGCCGTACGGCATCATCGCCGCTGTGGTGTTCGCCCTGCTCGGGCTCGTGACGTTCTCGTACCGCAACGTCGCCAACCGCCACGCCGACAAGGTCGAGCGCGCGCACGAGCCGTCGTCGCACAAGGCGGGGCACGGCCACTAGGCCACTTTTCGTGACTGAGCAGACTCGCGCACCGCGGATCGGGGTGATGGGCGGCACCTTCGACCCGATCCATCATGGCCACCTCGTCGCCGCCAGTGAGGCGGCTGAGTCGTTCGGGCTCGATGAGGTGGTCTTCGTCCCCACGGGCCAGCCGTCGCACAAACCTGCGGTGTCTCTGGCGGAATCGCGGTACGAGATGACGGTCATTGCGACGGCGTCGAACCCACGCTTCACGGTGAGCCGTGTCGACATCGACCGCAGGACCGCGACCTACACGGTGGACACCCTGCGCGACCTGCGCAGGGAGCGTCCGGATGCGGAGCTGTTCTTCATCACGGGCGCCGACGCGATCGAGCAGATCATGGGATGGCGTGACGCCGACGAGCTGTGGGATCTCGCCCATTTCGTCGCCGTCACCAGGCCGGGGCACGCACTCGACATCGAACGGCTTCCCACCACGGACGTGAGCCTGCTGGAGATTCCCGCGCTGGCGATCTCATCGACGGACTGCCGTGACCGCGTCGAACGCGGGTATCCCGTGTGGTATCTCGTTCCCGACGGCGTCGTGCAGTACATCGCGAAGCATCATCTGTATCGGAGCAAGGCAGCATGAGCACCCCAGAAGAGCCGCTGACCAGGCGTCAGCTGAAGGAGTTGCGCCGTACCGGCCAACTGCCGATCGTCGACGAGGAATCGACGGACGACGCTGCGGCGCCGCAGCAGGAACAAGCAGACACGGCGGCGGGCGACGAGCACGCGTCCGATGCGGCCGCTCCGGATGAGGCGGGCGCGTCGAGTGAGGACGCTCCGGCTGCCGAGGCGGAGGTCGAGCCCGCAGCAGAGCCCGAGCCAGAAGAGGATCCGAAACCTCTGACGCGCAAGGAGATGCGGATGCATCGCCTGCGCACGAGCCAGATCGACGTGGTCGAATCGGAGCCCGCCGAGCAGGCCGATGACGCCGCCGATCGTGAGGCGGACGCTGAGGGTGCGTCGGAGGGGACGTCGGATTCCGCACCCGAGGCCGAGCATGTCGCAGCGCCGGTCGCATCCGGCACCGACAGCGACGCAGCGACGTCGGATCCCCCCGCGGCAGAGCATGCCGACGAGACGAAGCTCCCCGTCGGCTTCGAAGGTTCACAGACCGAGGACGCGGCAGAAGGCTCACCGGATGCTGCGCACGAGGAGCGGCCCCAGGTGGGAGCGAGCTTCGGCGCTGCGGTCTTCCGCCAGGCCGAGGAGCGTCAGCGCGCCGAGCGCGAGCAGGCAGAGCGTGAGGCGGCCGAGCGCCGAGAGGCGAAGGAACGCGAGAACGCGCTTGCCGACGAAGCGGAGGCGGCCCCGCACGACGGAGCTGCCCAGTCTCAAGACGAGCCAGCGGCATCCGGAAGCGACACGAGCGAGCTTGCCGCGGAGGCGTTCCAGCATTCTCTCGAGTCGAGCGGTTCGACATCCGGCAACGCCTCCGCCCTCATCCTGAAGGACATGCCGGGCGCGGCTGCGCTGAACGCACCGATCACCGCGACGGGCGAACTGATCCTGACCAGCTCGCACACGTTGCCGGACGGAATCGGCACCCACGGCGCGGCGAAGGGCACCACCGACGGTAAGGACGTCGACGACGTTCTGATCGACGGCGAGATCCCGCAGCACTCGTCGCCGACGCCGATCTCGGCGTCGAGCGCTGTGAGCACTTCGAAAGCACCGGGTGAGGTCATCCGGCCACCCTCGCCGGAGAAGAATCACGGGCTGATGCTCGCACTGGGCATCACCGCCGGTGTGCTCGGCGTCGCCCTGATCGGCGTGGTCGTGTACGTCTTCGCCACCGGCGCACTCAATTGACCGAGGCGGCTCCAGCCGCCCTGCACGAACAACGTCTGGGAGACCCTATAGATGCCCTCCGCTGAAACGCTTGACATGCTGCAGGTCGCGGCCGCAGCAGCTGACGCCAAGGGCGGCACCGACCTCGTCGCCCTCGACGTATCTGCGCCGATGCCGCTGGTGGACGTGTTCCTGATCGTCACGGGCCGCAACGAGCGCAACGTCGCGGCGATCGCCGACGAGATCGAAGACCGGATGATCGAGGCGGGTCACAAGCGTCTGCGGCGCGAGGGGCGGCAGTCGTCGCGCTGGGTGCTCGTCGACTTCGGCGATGTGGTCGCGCACGTCTTCCACGAGGAGGAGCGGTCGTACTACGCGCTCGAGCGGCTCTGGAAGGACTGCCCGTCGATCCCGATCGAACTGCCGGAACAGCCAGGCGCGGCAGCGGATGCAGGCGGCACGCCCGGGGCGTGACATGATTTCGCTTCCCCCAAATCGGTGATGTAAACTCATTGAGTTGCCCCGGAGAGTCGGGGAGCGAATATGGGCCCATGGCGCAGCTGGTAGCGCACCTGCATGGCATGCAGGGGGTCGCGGGTTCGAGTCCCGCTGGGTCCACATAAAGTTGAACGTTCGAACCTTGCCTCGCTTGATTGCGGGGCAAGGTTCTTTCGTTGTACGGCCTGGGGCTGGTGGCCAGGAAGGTCTGGCTCGCTTCGACAGCGCACAGGTAGAGCTTGCCCTCCGCGGCCTTGTGCTCGGTGTAGGGTCGGCCAGCCAGAGCTGGTTCGGTCGCTCCGCGGCGAACTGATGACGCGACCAGATCACGCCGTGCTCCTCGTGTAGCGCGGGAACTTCGAGTGCGGCATACTCGCTGGCCTGGCCGTTGACGGTGATGCGGATGCCGTGGTCAGCGACCTCGATCGACCATGGCGCGCGGGTCTGGCCGAGCAGCCGCGTGAGCGAGCTCGCTTTCCAGGCCTTCATCCACGCTGTTCCTCTGGTGATCATCGGATGGGCTTGGTCGCTGGTCATCGCCTCATTCCGCTCAGCGCGATGCAGGCTGAGACGTGGAAGTACGCGCGCATACGTTCGAGCCCAGAAGCCTGACGGGCATGGTGTGTCGCCCGGCACTCAGAGGCGATCCAGACCGCACCAATCACCTCGCACCGCAGGAGCAACGCCTCTCCGACCGGAGTGAGAAGACTTCGTTGAAATATTGTGACCCGCGAGGAGGCACTCGGCGCTTCGGATGTCTGAGGTCACTGCCAGGATGAAGCCAACCAGGCAGTATTCCCGGCCCGATGCCTGTCCGAGGAAGGAACCTAGGCCCGTGCTTGATGTCGTAGGCAGTCAGACGATTCTCGGCGCGCCCTCCACCTCCCAAGAAGCAGCAACTCTGCCGCCGCACCCGCTGGAAGATCCGCAGCTGAGTCTCTTTGCCTGGCAGGAAGATGCATTCGAGGCGTGGCGCCGCAACAACTACCGAGGAATCGTCGAAGCAGTGACCGGCGCGGGTAAGACCCGCCTCGGACTCGCCGCTGTTTCCGACGCTACGCGTCAAGGGCGGCAAGTGCTCCTGGTTGTTCCGACCATCGAGCTGCTTCATCAGTGGTTTGGAGAGATTCGCAAGCTCCTGCCGTGGGTCGTAGTCGGGCGGCTCGGCGATCAATATCGTGATGACTTCCGCACGCACGAGGTCATCGTGTCGACCATGCAAAGCGCCCTGGCAAACGCCGAGAGCGGCGTCGTGAACAAGCTTGCCGGCCATGGCAGCCGTCTCCTCATCGTCGATGAAGTGCATCGGGCGGCGGCGGAGAAGTTCTCGAAGATCCTCGACGAGGGATACTCGCGGCGACTGGGACTCTCCGCGACTTACCAGCGCACGGATGGTGCCCACCTCATTCATTTGGAACCGTACTTTGGCGGAGTCGCCTACCGGCTCTGGTACGACAGGGCGCGCGCGGACCGACTCATCGCTCCGTTCGACGTGGCGCTCGTCGGCGTCAATCTCTCATCTGACGAAGCCGCACGCTACGAAGCGCTCTCCGGCGACATTCGGAAGGCGCACCGGACTCTGCACGCGTACCTTCCCTACACGGATGTGCGACCTGCAGATTTCCTCGCGATCGTTGCATCATGGGCGGCCGAGGAAACAGCGAATGCTCGGAACCTCACGGCGCGCAAGTACATGCGCGCCGTCTCATCACGGCAGAAGCTCCTCGCCCAAACGCAAGCCAAGATCACGGGGCTCACAGAGCTTGTGCCTGCGTTGGCTCAGGCCAACAGCTCCCTGATCTTCTCGTTGACGCAGACCGGCGCTGATGAAGCCGCAGCCGTGGTGAGCGAGCGTGGCATCGCGGCGACCGCCGTATACAGCGAGATGGGGAGATCTGACCGAAAGACGCGGATGGCGCAGTTCCGCAGCGGCGACCTCCCCGTTCTCGCAGCGCCTCGTGTACTTGACGAGGGAGTCGACGTACCAGAAGCAGAACTCGGAATCGTGCTGGCAGCGAACCGCAGTAAACGTCAGCTCGTCCAACGACTCGGCCGGGTGATTCGCCGAAAGGCCGACGGACGCGCGGGAAAGTTCGTCGTCTTCTACACCAGAGGAACCATCGAGGACCCGGAGGTCAGCGGCGACGAGCACCTCAATGAGGTCCTGCCACACGCGCGCGAACTCGGCTGGTTCGGGCTTCCCGACGACCGCGATGACATCCTCCGATTCCTCGAGAATCCCCCTCCTGCTGAGCCCATCGAAGCGCCAGCCGCCGGGAAGTACCGCAAGGCGACGACGCCTACGCCGGTGCAGGACTCTTCGGGTGTGCCAGGCCGAGTTCTCGGCGGTGCTGACAAGGACCGTGACCGCGGCGGTTCGAGTGCAACTGCGGGTGGGAGAGCAGATCAGCCCGAGGAGCCTCAGGAGGCTGCCGTTCAAGAGACGCCTCCGGCATGGGATGGCGAGGTTCCGGAACAGCTGCGCGGCGTAGCGCAGCTGGGGCGTGACTCAACCCAAATGTACCTCCGTCAGATCGGTAAGCAAACGCTCCTCTCAGCACGTGAGGAAGTGGACCTCGGCGAAGCGATCGAAGTCGGTGTACTCGCGAAGGAGCGTGTGGAATCCGTGCGCTATAGCACCAGGCGAGAGAAGCGCGATCTCGAGCATCTGGTGCGTCAAGGAGCCAGCGCTCACCGGCGGTTCACGAACGCGAACCTGAGACTGGTGGTCAACATCGCGAAGAAGAGCGCTGGACGTGCGGGGAAGCTGGAGCTGCTCGACCTGATCCAAGAAGGAAACCTGGGACTGGAGCGCGCGGTCCAGAGATGGGACTTCACACTGGGGTACAAGTTCTCCACTTACGCCTCCTGGTGGATCAACCAGGCCATTTCCCGCGCGGTAGCGGATACCTCACGGACGATACGCGTCCCCGTCCATAAAGCCGACGAGCTGCGAAGAGCCCAGATGGTTCTCACAGACCACGAAAACTGTGCCGAGATCAGCGACCCTCGCGACCGTGCTGCCGCAGATCTCGAGATGAGCAGGCAGCAGCTTGAAGACCTGCTCGCCCTCGATCAGCGCCCGCTCGATATCGACCGCGACGAGTGGCTGATCGAGCCAGGACACACCCAGCTCACCACTCTCGGAGGGATCGTGATCGACGAGTTCGCTGAGGACATCGACTCATCCAGCATCAGGGCGGAGACCCGGTGCCGCGTCGATGAGGCGTTGCAGACACTCGATGAGCGCAGCGAGCGTGTTCTCCGGATGCGCCATGGGCTGACATCAGCTGACGAGTGGAAGCCGATCTTCGAGCCCATGACGCTTGATGCAATCGGTTTTGAGATGGGAGTGACCCGAGAGCGAATTCGACAGATCGAGAAACAGGGGAAGACTGACCTCCTCGAGGCGCTCAAGGAGCTTGGCGTTCACTCGGCACAGCACTAGCGGCACGGTGCTAGACTATTGGTGACGCCCCGGTGGAGCGCTGGCTCTGGCAACAGAGTTACTCTCGCCGGGGCTTTGACGTACATGCCGAACCAGTGAGGTAGTCAGCGGCCTTCCGATCCATCGCGCCGGTCTCCAGTGGGTGGGCAGTGGATCGATGTCTGGCTATCGAAGCCCAGGTTCGGGCGCTATCTACGGGACGTCGGTGGGGACCGCGAGCGCGCGCTCGCTCTGTACGAGTGGAATCTGCAGCTCGGGGCAGCGATCATGCGTGATGTCGCTCACGTCGAGGTCGCGCTCCGGAACGCCTATGACCGCGTGATGAACAAGCACTGGCGTGGCCAAGCTCATTGTCTCCTGGAGGACGCGTCACCGGTGCTCGCGCCGCTGTGGCGCACACGTCGTGGTCGTCGCATCGATCTCAACGCGCGCAACAGGACCACCGTCAGTGATGCGATCCGTAGATGCGTTGGCGTGTCGTCGGCCAAGCCCGGTGAGGTCATCGCTGAGCTCTCTTTCGGATTCTGGCGGCACTGCACGGACGCCGCGCACGAGAAGGCGCTCTGGGTTCCGTACCTGCACCGTGCATGGCCGAAGAAGACCAGCCGCGCAGCGCTTGAACGCTGACTCGGGGTGATCAACATGGCGCGAAATCGCGCGTCGCACCACGAGCCGTTGTTCGGCGCGGGCGCTGGCCGGAGCATCGAAGCAGCGCACGACGAAGCGATTCGACTGTCCGGGATGCTCCTGCCTGAACTGGCCGAGTACATTCGGGCGACGACAGTGGTTCCACGGGAATTGATGGCTCGGCCGTAAGCGGACTCACCGTGTTCGCGCATGCGTATCGCGACTCTGTACCCCGCGCTTCATGAGTCGGTTGCGGACGGTATCGGGTTGGTAGTCGAGCGCTCGACCGATACCTGCTAGAGATTCTCCTCGCTCGTAGCGGCGAATCATCTGATCGATCTCAGCTTCGGTAGGGGAGCCGCCTCGCACTTTGTTGCCTCGGTGTCGAAGGTGCGTGCCGAGTCGCACGTGGCTGATCCCGTACGGTGCCACTGCCTCGTGGAGCGTCGCTCCGGCGAGGTACTTAGCTTCGGCTTCGCGGAGCTGTGCCTCGTTGAGAACGATGCGCTGCCTGGCGTCTTTGTGTCGAAGTCGCATCGCGACGGGCTCAAGGCCGCGGAGCTGGTGATGCACGCTGGCCGAGGCGAGCGCGGGCTGGGGAAGTTTCTTTCGTGCTGTGGCCGAGGAATGGCGTCGAGGATCGTTGCGAAGTCCTACGCGACATGAAGGATGTCCCGCCGAGCCTGCTCGGCCGGTGCCTGTCGCCGTGGCGATTCTTCGGCACGCCTCTTGACGTGGGTCATCTTCAGGAGAACACTCCTGTTCTGAAGGGTAGCGGATTCTCGTGAGCTCAACGGCGTTCAGGATTTCGCCGGAGACTTCTGCGGCCCGAGGCTGGCGGACGAATGCTGGCTATAACGACGCGACGACCGAGCTCGCTCGCGGGTTGCGCGACACGAAGGGATGCGGCAATGGCTGATCACGGAACGGCCGGCGTGCTGACGGCGGTGGTCACAATGACGGTGAAGCCGGACCGTGAGGAGGATTACCTCGCCTTTGTGACGGGCGTGATGGAAACCGTCCATCGCGAGGAACCCGATGTCCTCCTCTACGTGATGCACCGCCATCCGCAGCTGCCGCACACCTTCGTGTGGGTCGAGCGCTATGCCAGCCGCGCGGCGCTCGAGGCGCACAGTGGGTCCGTCCATATGGCCGCGGCATTCCAGGAGCTTCCGCAGTTCCTGACCGCACCGCCCGAAATCCTCGAGCTCGAGCAGTCCCTTCCCGCTTGACCTCAGGAATCACGCGGCAGGCGCCTTCGCCCTGCCGTCTGGATTCGAGTGCCCCGTCGGGCACCGGCGACGGTCGCCTTGCTCGCGAGGTAAGCGGCCCTATGTCGCGCGGGCTCCTGATGCGATGACGAACTCGAGTTCTCCGCCGACGCCGTCGCCGTCGCGGAACTGGCTCAGTCCCTCTCGTACGACGTCCCAGGCTCGCGTTTGCTCGGGCTCGTTCAGCGTCGCGACGACAGACCGGTAGGCACCCGCCGCCTCTTGGAAGAAGATCACGGCGTCGTCGAGCGAGTCGAAACGGATCGGTGCTCGGACCTTCGTCGTCTGCATCTGTGTGAGCCCTGCTCCTGACAGCAGGGAATCGACGACTCCATCTCTGCCCAATGCGAACAGACCCGGTGTGCCGGGCGCCGGAGGCGGAGTCTCCGTGTGGCGAAGCAAGAGCCCCATCGGCACCGACATGAAGGGGTTGTTCTCCGGGGTGGTGAACACCAGCGCTGCGAACCGGCCGCCGGTCCTCAACGCGCGGCCGACGGCCGCGACCGCCTGCCCCGGTGCCGAGAAGAGCATCGCTCCCAGGCGGCAGATCGCCGCATCGAAACTGCCTCCGGCCAGGTCCAGCTCCTCGGCAGCGCCTTCGAGCGTACTGACGTTCTCCGCTCCGGCCTCGGCAGCGCTCCGCCGTACGTATTCCAGCATCGTGGCCGAGATGTCGGTCGCGACGACATGACCTTCGCCCCCGACATGTTCGGCTGCCTGCAGCGTCTGACTCCCCGCGCCGCAGGCAACATCCAGAAC
Organism: Frigoribacterium sp. JB110; assembly: GCF_900163665.1. Lineage (GTDB taxonomy): Bacteria > Actinomycetota > Actinomycetes > Actinomycetales > Microbacteriaceae > Microbacterium. Next base: position 330,150 of record NZ_FUIA01000019.1, on the reverse strand, counting down.
CCGCATGCCCTCCGTGACACCCGCGGCTTCGATCATCTGTTCCGTGGCATCGGGGAGCGTGCGTCCCCAGACGTACTCCCATTTCGCCCACCCGGGTGCGGCAGTCTCCCAGATGCGTCGCAAGTCCGAAACGGATTCCGCATCAGTCATACCGTTCACCTACCCGTTCTCGAATTCGATCGCAGCGCGACCATCGAACTTGGGCGCCTCGGCTCATACGGGCGGTGCCGTCGGCACAGGTGGACACGGTGGATCTCCGTTGAGACTGCTCGCCGACCGAGGAGCTGTCAAGGCCCCGTAGAGACATACCCAGATCCGCAAATGTCACCCTTCCCCGTCGACTCGCCTCGACGCGGACTACATGCAGGAGCGCGGTGGCAACGCTCTGCGGTCGCCACGCTTCGTCGACTGCGAGCTCATAGACACTGTTCGGCGGTCAGTAATGAGATGATGCGTCGTCAGACACAGCCGTTCGAAGATGACTGCCACTCTGGTGTCACTCGATCATTGCTGTACTTGAGAGGGTGAAGCCAGGCGGGCGATCTGACTCCGGGCAGGGGGTGACCGAGCCGCGTGGAGACTGGGTGTCGTATCCGCGGGGTTCAGATGTCGATCGTCGAGGTCCCGAATGGCGGCCATCAATTCCCGCGCCCTGCGGCCGTCCGCAGGTACCAGCCCGAGTGCAGGCTCAGATGCTCTGATCTCGGCCCTCGATGTCATGGCAGGTCCAGGATCGGAATCTGCATCGTGCCAGATTGACTAAGGTCAACTAGTTCACAGAAGGGGACGGCGATGCAGATAGTCAACATGCACGAGGCGAAGACGCATCTGTCGAGGCTCGTCGACGCGGCCGTGGACGGCGAATCGATCACGATCGCCAAGGCGGGGAAGCCCCTCGTCCGCCTGGTGCGCATCGAGGCGGAGGACGTGTCGCCGCGCTTGGGCTTCCTGCGGGGACAGGGGCAGGTTCCGTCGGACTTCGATTCGATGGGTGACGAGGAGATCGCGAATCTGTTCGAGGGCACGCGTTGATCCTGCTCCTCAATACTCATCTGCTGCTGTGGGCGGCGTACGAGCCCGACAAGCTGAGCGCTGACGCAGTCGCGACGATCGAAGACCGAGCGAACACATTGCTGTTCAGTGCCGCAAGCATCTGGGAGATCGCGATCGAGTCGGGCCTGGGTCGCGACGATTTCCGAGTCGATGCGCACGTGGTCCGTCGGGGTCTGCTCGAGGCGGGCTACGAGGAACTCGCCGTCTCCGGCGTGCACGGCGCGGCTGTGGCGGAACTGCCCGCAGTGCACCGCGACCCGTTCGACCGGATTCTCGTTGCGCAGGCGCGACAGGAGGGCGCCATTCTCCTGACCGCCGACAGCGCGGTGGCGGCGTACGGGCCGCCGACCCGATTGATCTGAGCACGACAGGGCCGAGGCGATCGCGCGTCATCGCCGTGCGAACAGCCTCGTCAGCGTCGTCCGTCGTCGAGGTCCCGGATGACAGCCAGTAGTTGCTGCAGCTGCATCCAACGTGCGGGGTCGGCTTCCACGAGCGGCTCGCGGGCGACGAGGACCAGCCACGGGCCGTGCACCTCGACCGCCTCGATCGGGAACGGTGAGGAAGCGATGACGGCGGCAAGTGCCTGCGGGAATCGGATGTCCGTGACATCGCGGGTGCCCGAGGGCAGGTGGAGCGAATAGCCGTGAAGATGCCAACCAGGGCGATCGACCCGAGACCAAGCGCGGCTCGGGAGCGACAGGCGTCCCTTCGTGAGGGGCGGCAGGATCACGCGCAGCAGGAATCGGCTGCGACCGCTGCGCAGCTGAACCGCGGCGTATCCGTAGGCGCGGAGCGCACCTTCTGGCACATCGAGATCTCGGAAGGCGCAGTTCGCGATGAACGCGTTCACCGGCACTGACGTGCTGAACAGATCGGTCAGTTCGCCGGTCGACTGATGAGCCAGGACGGCGCTGGGCACGGGCGGAGACGCCGCGGGCGAATACCAGAGTCGATTGACATGGGCGAAACTCGCCAGGCGGTAGCGGGTGTCGTCGACGCGTCGTCGACGGATCAGTGCTGCGACGAGGAGAACCGCCGCGACCACGAGACCCAGGAGCACGAGGCCGTTCCACAGCGCCGCAGTCAAGTCGTCGAAGACGATCGAGGCGACCAGACCCAGGCCGAAGTACACGGCGAAGACCGTGGTCAGCACGAGCGCGATGATCTGCGCCGTCAGCAGAATCGCGCGGCCGGAGCGCGAGTCGGCGAGAGGCAGGGCGCCTGCCGCCCGCATCCGGAGCTCGTACTCGCGGGCCGTGTCGGACGAGACGACTTCGGTCAGCGGCCGCGTGTCCCAAGCGGGAGGGGCCGCGCCGAACCGAGTCTGCGGGTCGCCGGTCGTCATCCTGTGCACACGGTAGCGCTGGTGCGTGGCGAACGGGTGAACGGGACATGCACTTCGGGGGATGCCCGTCCGAGGCGCGCACGTTCGTGCATCCGGGGCCCGAATCCGGGCGCTCGCCAGTGCGGTGGTGGGTAGCATGGCGACGACTTCGCACCGAGGCGGAGCAGGATGAAGGGGACGTGATGGCACTTCACGAGGTCGAGTTCGCATCGCACAATGCGCGTGACACGATTCAGGGCTGGATCTACGAGCCCACCCGCCCTGCCAGGGCGATCGTGCAGATCGTGCACGGCCTCGGCGAGCATTCCCGGCGCTACCTGCCGCTCATCGATGTGCTGCTCGATGCGGGCTTCGTGGTCGCTGCGGACGACCATGCCGGGCACGGCCGCACGGCGATGCTCTCCGGCGTGTGGGCCGACGCCGGTGCGGATGCCGCAACGACCGTCGTGGAGGACGAGCGCACGCTTCAGAGGCTGGTCCGTGAGCGGCATCCCGACCTGCCGTACGTCGTGTTCGGCCACTCGTGGGGCTCGATGATCGCTCGAGCGCTCGCCTCGGGGGAGGACGCCGGGCTCGACGGTCTGGCGCTGTGCGGAATCGCCGCGCAGATGCACGGCATGGAGAACGTGCTGGATCGCGGCGCACTCGTCGCGGCCGACGGCGACGACGCCCCGGCATCGGAGGAGCTGGTCGGACAGCTGTTCGACGGCTTCCTCGATCGCTACGGCGACGGCGCCGGCCCCACCGATTGGGTCGCCAGGGACGCGGACGTCGTGCGCGACCACGGCATCGACCCGCTGAACAACTTCGGGGCCCCGATGTCGGTGCGCTTCCTGCGCGGCTTCGCCGGACTGTACGACTCGGCCAACGCGCCGGAGTGGTACGACACCATCCGCGCCGATCTGCCCGTCCTCATCCTCGCGGGTGACCAGGACCCGGTGACGAACTTCGGCGAGGGCGCGTATCACGTCGCCAACCGCCTGGTGCGCAGCGGAACCACCGATGTGCGCACGGTCGTGTACCCGGGCTTCCGCCACGAGGTGCACAACGAACCGGAGACGCGCGACGACGTGGCCGCGGAGCTCGTGCTGTTCGTCGAGGACGCAATCGGCTGACGCTGATCGCGGGCCCGTGCCGACACCGGTAATCTGGGGAGGATGACCTCTTCGCGTTCCGAGACCGCCTACCAGCGTGCGGCTGCGGCGTTCCGGAACCCGACGCTGGACCTGTTGCACGGTCGGTACGCGCCGTTCGTCGTGACGGCGCTCTCGCTGGTCTTCACCGTCGATCGTCCGGCCGTTGCCGTGGCGGACGCGCACGTCGAGGTCGGAGAGATCGCTGACGAGCTGCGCGGGGCCGGCTACGACGAGGGGGAGCGGCGGGTTCCCGCTGGCGGCGGCCGCGACATCTGCCGCTACTGGGTGCGCGTCGGATGGCTCGTGCCGCAGATCGAGGACGCGCAGGAGGTCTACCGCCTGTCGGCCCAGGCAGTCGGTGCGCTCGAGATCGCGGGACGGACGGGCGGCGGCCGCGCTCGCGTATCGAGATCGCGCGTGCGCACTCTGCTCGACTCCGTCGACCAGCTCACACAGGATGCCGAGACCGACCCGAATGTCCGGATCGCCAGGCTCACGGCGGAGCGCGCCGAGATCGACGCCGAGATCGATCGGCTGATGCGCGGCGAGGTCGAACCCGTAGACGACGAGCAGCTGCTGGAGGAGGCGGAGAACGTGCTCCACCTCTCCCGCGAACTGCCTGCCGACTTCTCCCGCGTGGCGGAATCCATCCAGGCGATGCAGCGCGACGTCGTCGCAGAGCTGCGCCGCGACATCAGGCCGACCGGCGACGTGCTGCGCGAATACCTGCACCGCGGCCAGCACATCATGCAGCAGACGCCGGAGGGTCGCGCCTTCGTCGGCGCGCTGGGGCTGATCGGCGATCCGGAGCACATCGACCAGCTCACCGTCCAGGTGCACGATCTGCTGGCGCAGCCGTTCTCCCGACTGCTCGCGGCGGACCAGCGCGGCGAGCTGCACGCGATCGCCAAGCGCGTCGAACAGGGCGTCGCCGACGTGCTCACGGCGCAGCGGCGCGCGTCGCACGTGGTCACCGCCCAGGTGCGCACGCATGACCCCGTGCGCGACCGCGAGGTCGACGAACTGCTGCGCGAGGTGATGAGCGGTATGCAGACGTGGATGTCGTCGTCGCGCGCCGCCGATCGCGTCGAGCCGCTGCGCAGCCTGCCGGCGGCCGGCATCGGCCACCTGCGCCAGACCCTGTCCGACCCGCGGCCGCCTCGTACGCCCGAGCCGCTCGCGCTCGGCGATGCCGACGCGGAGTTCCTCGACGCCGACACTCGCGACTGGGGCGGCCCGATGTACGACGAACTGGAAGCCTACGTCTCCGCCTTCGATGGCGCATTCGACCTCGGCGACGCGTTCACCGGCGCGTCGAACCGCCGCCCGGTCGACCTGGTCGGCCTGCTCGAGATCGCCCACCGCAACGGCATGACCGACGGCGGTGACGTGTCGATCGTCGAGGCTCTCCGCCCTGACGGCACGCGCCGCCGCTTCGCGTTCGGCTCCGTGACCGCCCGCACCGTGAAGGACGCAGACGATGACTGACACCGCCGCCGCAGAGAACGACGCCTTCATCGCGCCCGTGCCGATGGAGAGCGACCCCGACGAGTGCTTTGCGGGCGACCGCGGGGCGCTCGCCCCCGAGGTGCGCCGCGTGCTGGTGCGGCTGCTGCAGCGCCGCTATCTCCTCGCCGAGCGCAGCAAGGAGGACTGGTCGGTGCTGATCGAGAACCAGCAGCTGGTGGAGTCGCGCCTGCACGACCTGTTCGTGCGCCTCATCGTCGACACATCGCGCGGGATCGCGTACAAACAGCAGGTGCGATCCGACGAGCTCGACGTGCCGATTCTGCTGCGCGACGAGGCGTACTCGCGCGCTGAGACTCTCGTGCTCGTGTATCTGCGCACCGTCTACCAGCGCGAGTCGACCGCGGGGGAGAGACAGGCCCGCGTCGACGTGGAGGAGGTCGAGCAGACCGTGCTCAGCTACTTCACCGACACGGACGGTGATCTCGCCCGCAGACAGCGCGCCGTCAGGGGCGCGCTGGCGCGTCTGCGCCAGGAGGGCATCGTTGAGGAGGAGTCGGAGGGCCGCTTCCTGATCAGCCCGCTCGTGGAGATCGTGCTCAGCGCCGATCGACTGCGCGAGCTTGCTTCGTGGCTGCGCGCCGAGAACTCAGAGGAGGCCGCATCGTGACCATGCTCGACACACTGTTCGGGATGATCCCCGCCGAGTCCCGCGGCCAGCAGTGGGTCGCCGACGAGCTTCAGCTGGTGAACTGGGGCGGATACGACGGTGCGCACCGAGTGCGGTTCTCGCCGCGGGCGACGCTGCTGGTCGGCGGATCCGGATCAGGCAAGTCGACGCTGATGGACGCCTACATCGCGCTGATGATGCCGCACACGACGCCGTTCAACGGTGCGTCCAACGGCGGCGTCACCGGTCGCCCCCGCGGTGAGGACCAGCGCAACATCCTGTCCTACGGTCGCGGCAAGATCGACGAATCGCGCACCGAGAACGGCACCCAGATGCGGGTGCTCCGCGGCGACGGCGCCGATACATGGACCGCCGTCGCCATGACCTGGACCGACTACGACGGCTCGCAGTTCAGCGCCGTGCGTGCCTGGTACATCCCGGCTGCCGCCCGCACCATCGACGACACGGTGCGCGTGCGCGCCACGATCGATGGCCCGTTCGACGTCACGGCTCTAGAGGACGCGGCGGAGCGTCGTCTCGCAGATCACGCGGTGCGTCAGGCAGGGCTCGAGACCGTGGCCACCGAGCGGGAGTTCACCGCGCGACTGCATTCCGCCCTCGGCATCGGCGCGGCCGGCGCCGGCACGAAGGCGATGAGTCTGCTGGCGCGGATCCAGGCGGGGCAGCAGATCACCACCGTCGACGACCTGTACAAGCGCATGGTGCTCTCCGAACCCGAGACGCTGACCACCGCCGACGCTGTCGTGAGCCACTTCGACGAGCTCGATGCGACCAAGGAGCGCATGATCACGGCACGCAAGCAGGTGCGTGCGCTGACGCCCATCCGGGGCATGCGCGAGAGGATCGAGGAATCGGCGGAGCGGCTGCGACTGATCGACGAGATCGGGGTGTTCTCCGATCCGGAATCGATCGCCTCGCTCTGGCGAGACGACAAGCGCCTCGGGCTTCTTCGCGAGACCGAACGGGAGCTGCAGCGCGCCAAGCGCGAGGCCGATGATGTGGTGAACGAGCAGGAAGCGCTGGCCGCGGCGGCGGAATCGGAGCGCGACGGGCTCGCCGAGGTGCTCCGGGGTGCGGGCGGCGATCGCCTGCACACCGCCGAGCGGGAGCTGCGCGAGGCCGAGCGGCGCACGGCGAAGGTCGAGGCTGAGCGCGCACGCTTCGATGAGACGGTCGCACAGCTCGGCATCGACGTCGCCTCCGCTCGTGCCTTCGCCGCGCTCCAGACGGAAGCCGCTGAGGCGCTCGACGATCCGGATCTCAAGCGCGCGGCGCGCGAAGCCTATGCCGAGGCGCGCGGCGCCTCCCGCGAGATCGAACGGGAGGTCGCGGCACTCGAGGAGGACGCACGACGAGCGAGGGACCGTGCCGACAGCATCCCGCAGGCGCTGCACGACTCCCGGGAAGCGCTCGCGAACGCGGCCGGTCTGGCGCCGGAGGATCTGCCCTTCGTGGGCGAGCTGATCGAGGTGCGCACCGAATTCGAGCCGTGGAGCGAGGCCGTGGGGCTGGCTCTCGGCGGGTTCGCGACGACGCTTCTGATCGACCGGCGCAGCCTGGCCGCGTTCCGCACCGCGATCAACCGCGTGCGCACGCCCGTACGGGTGCGCTACGAGGGTGCGGAGTCCGACCTCGGCGATGCCCGCAGCCTCGATCCGGCGACGCTGCCCGGCCGACTCGACTACCGGGAATCTCCCTTCGTCGGCTGGCTGCAGGATCGTCTGGAGCGCCAGTTCGGCTTCGTGTGCGTCGACTCGCCTGAAGAGCTCGACGCCCATCCGTCGGCGCTCACCATCGCCGGGCAGATGTCGAACGGCAGCCGCGGCGCGCACGGCGGACACGGCAGGGCGAATGTGCTGGGCTTCTCGAACCGGCGACGCATGGCGGGCATCAGCCGCAGCCTCGATGCGACGCGCGCCCGCCTCGCCGATCAGAAGCAGGTCGAGCTCGCCGCGGCCGCGGCGCTCGACGAGCTCGACTCACGCCTCACCGCATACAGCCGGATTCGGGAGCTCGCGTGGAGCGAGATCGACGTCGTCGCCGTCAGCGGCGAGCGGGATCGGTGGGCCGCGGTCATCGATGAGGTCACGGTGGACAATCCGAAGGTGCAGGACCTGCAGCGCCAGATCCGTGCGGCGAAGAAGAAGCTCCAGTCGCTGCAGGAGCACACCGGCCGAGCCCGCGCCGAGCAGGAGCGCATCGCGCAGCGCTGGGCCGCGATCACCGACGAGGTCGATGAGGCGCAGCAGCGCATCGACGAGGCGACACAGGCGGAGCGCGAGCTCACCGACGCCCAGCGCGCCTATCTCGACGACCGATTCGCGCCGCCCGCTGGGCAGGAATCGACGACCCGTGCCGTGGAGCTGGAACGGTTCGATGCCGCACTCTCGACGGCGGCGAAGCAGCTGATCGGGGACCAGGCGACCGCGCAGACGACTCTCGCCGACCAGCGCGACGCATTGCGCCGCACGCTGGAGGGATTCCTCGAGGCGTGGCCGAACCCGAACCTGACGGCTGACCCCGAAGGCGCCTTCTCGGACTTCGAGCGCATCCTCGCCGAACTCGAGACGAGCGGACTGCACGAATTGGAGGACGAGTGGAGGGAGAGCCTGGTCAACCTCTCAGGCAACGACCTCACCAATCTCGACTCCGCGCTCGGGCGTGCGCTCCGCGAGATCCGGGAGCGCATCGAACCCGTCAACCGCATCATGCAGGAGCTTCCGTTCTACGACGACGCCCATCGACTGCAGATCGTCGCGCGCGAGACATCGTCCGAGGTGCGGCGCCGGTTCAGGCGCGAGCTGCGAGAGGTCCGATCGCTGATCGCAGACGCGGCGAGCGAAGACGAACGCGAGCAGATCTACGACCGGATGGCCAGGCTGATCGCGCGAATCCGGCGCACGTCGCCCGATTTCGCCGATCTCGTCGATGTGCGCGGCCACGTCAGAATGAGCGCCGAGAAGATCGACGCGGTCACGAAAGAGCACGTCGCGCTCTACGACCACATCGGCGAGAAATCGGGCGGTGAGTCGCAGGAGCTGATCGCGTTCATCGTCGGGGCAGCGCTGCGCTACCAACTGGGCGACGCCGACGCGGAGCGCCCGCGGTACGCGCCGGTGTTCCTCGACGAGGCGCTCATCAAAGCGGACGCGCACTTCACCAAACGCGCGATCGGTGCGTGGCGAGGCCTCGGGTTCCAGCTCGTGATCGGCGCACCGAACGACAAGTACAGCGCGATCGAGCCCCACGTCGATGCGGAGTACGACATCCTGAAGGACACGCGCGGGCGCTCGTGGGCCAAGCCGAAGGTGGGTCTGCCCGAGGCGTGAGGCGCGCAGCGTCGCTGGGAGAGAGCACTGCCGAGCCATACATCGATTTATATTTCGTCAATGTATAAATCGATGTAAGGTGCGAGCATGCTGCCGAATCCGTACACCCCGGGAGGACGTCCGCGCGTGTTCGTCGGGCGCGATGACGAGCGCCGAGCCCTGCGCGACCGCCTGGCGCGGGTGATCGCGTTCGGCGAGATGGCGGGGCCGCTGACCATCGTGACAGGGCCGCGGGGCCTGGGGAAGACCTCGCTGCTGCGAGACGTGGCCGATCAGGCTGCCGCCGATGGCTTCGTCGTGGTCTGGGCCGTGGGAGTGAAGCGTCAGCCCGTGCTGCGCGACCTGGCGATGAAGGTGCGCAGCGCCCTCGAACGCGCCGACGTGCTGGACTCGCCGCACACGCGCCAGCGGTTCAAAGAACTGGGCGTCCGCTTCCACCTGGGCGTCGCATCGGTGGAAGCGAAGTTCGGCCCTGCGGCCGACACCGACGCGTCCGCAGCCGTGGCGCTCACTGACATCGAAGACCTCCTGTTCGAAGCGTCGAACGCGGTGCGTCAGCGCGGGGGAGCCGGCCTTCTGATCGTGCTGGACGAACTGCACGCTCCACTCGATCCGCGAAGCGGGAGCGATCATTCCCCTGATCCGGCCGCGCTCCGCGACGTCGCACTGCTGATGAACGCGTTTCAGAACATGGACGCAGAACGCGAGCGGTTCCCATTGGTGGTCGTCGGCGCGGGCCTGCCGCAGACGAAGAGCCTGCTGACCCGGGCCGCCACCTTCGGAGAGCGCACGCACGAGACGATCCTCTCTGAACTCGACGAGAACACGTCCCAGGCAGTGCTGGTCGAGCCGGCGCGCCAACTCGGCGTCACCTGGCGCGATGAGGCGATCTCCGCGGCCGTGGCGCGCGCGGACGGCTATCCGCAGGCGCTTCAGGTCATCGGCGCCGCCGCGTGGGAGACAGCCCGCCCTGCGGCGGGCGGGGAGATCACGCTGTCAGACGTGGAGCGCAGCTCGTCGGAGGTCGATGCGCAGATGGGGTCGATGTTCGGGGCCCGCTGGGACGTCGCCACGGGATACGAGCGTCGTCTCATGCGTGCGATGGCCGAGCTCGAAGGCGACGTCGTCGCGCGGCGCGACATCGCCGAGCGCATGGGCGTGCGTTCCAGTGACTTGGGCGTGGCCCGAGCATCGCTGATCAGCAAGGGGATCATCGAGCCCGCAGCGCACGGGAGCCTGCGCTTCACCATTCCCGGGTTCGACGCCTTCGTGCGCGATCGCGGCGACGAGTGACGGCTTTTCCGATCAAAGGGAAACGCACGTCGATCTGCGCGCGCACCGCCTACCGTCGGAGCAGCAGAACTTACTCAATGAGGAGGACGCCGTGCCCGAGAACACCCTTCAGTCGATCGTCGACGGCCCGCGGGGCATCGTCGACCATCTCTACTCGCTTGCGCCCAAGAACGCGCTCAACATCTTCGGCGTGATGATGCCGAACGACCGCGTCCGCCAGGAGTACACCACGTGGCGCGACGAGCAGCTCTCGTGGCGGGAAGGCGTCGCCCTGCACGACCAGAGCTATCACATGCACAGCCTCCGGGTGACGGGGCCGGATGCCGTGAAGCTGCTCGAGTCGCTCGCGATCAACTCGTTCGCGACCTTCTCGGTCGGCAAGGCGAAGCAGTTCGTCGCCTGCTCGCCGGAGGGGCACGTGATCGGGGATGCGATTCTGTACTACCTCGACGAGGGCGATCTCGCGGTGGTCGGGAATCCTGCGACGACCGACTGGGTCGAGTACAACGTCGAGATCAGTGAGCTCGACGTCAGCTCCAGGCTCGACCCGCTCTGGTCGCTGAACGAAGAGAAGAAGCGCGACTTCTACCGGTACCAGATCGAGGGGCCGAACGCGTACGCTCTGCTCAGCGAGCTGCACGGAGGCGAGCTCCCCGAGATCAAGTTCTTCAATGCGGGAGAGATATCGATCGCCGACCGCCCCGTCCGCGCCATGCGGCACAGTATGGGAGGCGTGTACGGGCTGGAGCTGTCGGGGCCGTGGGAGGATCGCGACGTCGTCAAGCGAGCACTCGTCGAAGCGGGGAAGAAGCACGGGCTGCGCCGGATCGGATCACTGGCGTACTTCAGCACGGTGATGGAGTCCGGATGGTGGGCGGTGCCCTTCTCAGCCGTGTACTCGAGCCCTGAGCTGAAGGGATACCGCGAGTGGCTCTCCGATCGGAGCGCGTCGGCGCGCATGGCGCTCGGCGGCAGCTACTACTCGTCGAACGTCGAGGACTACTATGCGACGCCGTGGGATCTGAACTACGGCCACATCATCAAGTTCGACCACGACTTCGTCGGCCGTGAGGCGCTGGAGAAGCTCGCTGAACAGCCGCATCGCCGCAAGGTGACCCTGGTGTGGAACCCCGAGGATTTCGCGAACGTGTACGCCCGTCTGGTGCACGACGGCCCCACGGCGAAGCACATCGATCTGCCCGTCGCGGCGACGGGTCGCCTGCACTACGACAAGGTGCTCGGTTCAGACGGTGAGCTGGTCGGGCACGCCACCTACCCGGCGTACAGCTACGGCGAGCGCCTGATGATGTCGCTCGGCAGCATCGACGAGTCCATCGAGGACGGCACCGAGCTCACGCTGATCTGGGGTGAGGACGGCGGAGGCAGCCGCAGTCCAGGCAAAGTCGAACCCCACGAGCAGGTGGCCATCAGGGTGACGGTCGCGCCCACGCCGATCAGTGCGGCGGCGCAGGACTACCGGAAGACGCTGACTGCCTAGGCAGCGACTCGTCAGACTCCGGATGAGGCGGGGTGCGTTCCGTCGGAGCGCACCCCGCCTTCGGCTGTCAGAGCCTCAGCCGTCGACTCTGATCACGACGGCACCCGCGTCGTCGCCCGCGGCGCAGCCGGTGAACAGCCCGTACCCGCCTCCCCGCTCGCGCAGCGCGTGCGCGAGCTCGGCGATCGAGCGCGCTCCGGTCGGACCCTGCGGGTGACCGTAGATCAGCGATGAGCCGTACACGTTCATCCGTTCCTGGTCGTACCCGGTCGCGCGGATGAACCACAGATCGTTGACGACGAAGGGATTGTGCGTGGTGACGAGATCGACCTGGTCGAGTTCGAGGCCGGCATCGTCGAGCGCGGCGCGAGCGGCGCCGACGGGGGCCTTCGGCATTCTGGCCGGCTCGTCGCGGGCGAAACCCGTTCCGCAGATCTGCACCTGCGCCTCGTCGTCGAGTTCGCGCGCGACGTCGTGGTTCGCGACCACGACGCCAGCCGCCGCATCGGCGGGGTGCGTCTGCGAGCCGAATGTGACGATGCCGTCGCGGTTCACCGGCCGCAGTCTCGCCAGTCCGTCGCGGGTGGTGGGGAACACGCCTTCGTCTTCCGTCAGGACGATCTCGCCTCGGCGATCCGGGATGCGGACATCGATCATGAAGCGCCGCTGGAATGCGCGATCGTTCGCCAGCGAGCGCTGGTACTGCTCGTAGCGCAGCAGCGTGAGGTCGTCGGCCTGTTCACGTGTGAATCCGCCGTCGGACGCCGTGAACTCGGCCGTGGCCAGCATGCCATGGCCGGTCGTCGGGTCGTTCGCGAAGCTGTCGAGCATCCAATGCTGCTGCTGCGGGGCGCCGCCTGGCCCCTTCGTGGTCGGCCAGAGCACAAGCGGGGCGTTGCTGGTGCGATCGGAGAGCACGCCGAGAGTCGCGCTGTGGCGTCCCAGTTCGACCTGCGCGGCGAGATGGTCGATGACTGCGGCGGACGTCGCGCAGGCGCGGTTGATCCACGGGCCGGCGTACTTCCCGGCGTCCAGACGCCGGGAAACCGTCGTGACGCCGAAGAATGTGCCCTTCTGGATCACGGTCTGGCCGAGTGCCCAGTGAGTGAAGCGATCCGTGGCCGTGCCGCGTGCGGCGAGGGCGGAGCGCGTGGTCTCCACGGCGAGGTCGAGCGAGTTGACCTCGGCGAGCGTGCCCTGCCATTTCGCGAACGGCGTCGACCAGATGTGGTTGAGCGGAATGTAGGCGTTCGAGAAACTCATGCGTGCATCTCCATCGATAGCGTGTTCCTTCCATCCTGCCTCCGTGAGAGCGGAATGGGGCGGGATTCCTTTCAACGGGATGAAGCGGCGCGCGTGCGGGCTGCGGTGGGAGAATCAGAGGCGAGCCGGGGTGTCCGGCCGAGCGGACGTGTCATCGGCGACAGGGACGCAGGGCTCGCTGCCCGTCGATGCAGGTGGAAAGGCGATGCAGATGTTGAAGAGCACTCTCTTCAGGCGGGTCGAATGGGGCGACTGCGATCCGGCGGGAATCGTGTTCAACCCGCAGTTCTTCCGCTGGTTCGACCACGGCACCACCATGCTCTACGAAGCCACAGGGATGCCGAAACAGGAGATGCTCGCCGCCCATGGCGGAGCCGGATGTCCGCTGGTCGAGACGAAAGCCACCTTCAGAGCGCCGTGCAGCTACGGCGATGACGTCGAGATCACCAGTGAGATCGTCGAACTCGGCACCAAGAGCTTCCAGATCAGGCACACACTCACCAAGGACGGGGAGGTGCGGGTCGAGGGGTTCGAGACGCGCGTGTGGACGGTGCACGACACGGAGCGGGGGCTGCGCGGCGCACCGATCCCCGAAGAGGTCGCGGCGATGTTCCGCGGCGAGAGCTGACCGACGTCGTGCGACGGGCGCCCAGGTCACGGTCTCGCGTCGGCTGAGGCTACTCTCGCGGACGCAGACGGGCGTTCGGCAGGGCCGGTGCGGGAAGCGGCGCCGGCTGCTCCGGCGGGAAGTCGCCGAACAGCGGGGGAGTGCCGGCATCGTCTGTGTGCACGGGCTCGAAGCCGAGCTCACCCTGGTACCGACGCCGGAACTCCTCGATCTCCTCGTGCGTGCGGCCGACGAAGTTCCACCACATCACGATCCGTTCGCCGAGCGGCACACCGCCCAGCAGCACGGCGCGCGCTCCCGAGCTTCCTGCCGAGAGTCGGAGGGAGTCGGACCCCGCAGGAACGTAGGCCAGCCCGTGCTGCGCCGTGCGGGTGCCGTTGACGCGGATGTCGCCGGTCTCGGCGAGCACGGCGAGCTCGAAATCGGTGCGCACCTCGAGCGTGACGTCGGCATCGGGGGAGAGGATCAGCTCGGCACCGAGCAGATCGGGCGTGCGGGTCTCGACGGGGGAGACCGAGCCGGCCAGCGACCCGATGAAGACGCGAGCGGTCACCCCGGGCATCGTCGTCACCGGGGGCGGCGGGTAGTGCTCGAAGTGGTTCTCGCCGAAGCGCGTCGCCTCCGGCAGCGCGTACCAGAGCTGCACGCCGTGCAGGACGGTCGTGTCAGGCGTGGAGATCTCCTGATGCGTGATGCCGCGGCCCGCGATCATCAGATTCAGCTCGCCCGGCCGGACCGTGGCGGCGTTCCCGCCGGAATCGAGGTGATCGACGCGGCCGGAGAACAGCCACGAGACGGTCGCGAGCCCGGTGTGCGGGTGTCGCGGCACGTGCATGCCGCCGGTGCGCGAGACATCGTCCGGGCCGTAGTGGTCGACGAAGCACCACGAACCGACGAGCGAGCGGCGGCGCTGCGGAAGTGTGCGCGACACCGGCATCGCGCGCGGCCCGCCCAGGGGAACGGACCTCGGCTCAAGCACTTCGACGTCGGTGCACGGCTCACCGGCGTCGAGGACCTGAACCAGCGGGTCGTGCTCTTCGTTGCTCATTCCGGTCTCTTCTCGTCGGTGGCTCTGTCGTCACTCCATCTTGCGCCAGCCTGGCCGGGAACGCACGATCGCCCGCGAAGAGATCGGGTCGGAACCGCTCGGAATCGAGGCAGAGCGGTGAACGTCCGCGGAACGGCGCGTGACGCGCCCGGTGGCCCGCTCGGTTTGGCGAAGACGACGCGAGTGCGTATAGTTTTATGAGTCGCCGGCGAGGAAACGAACCGGACGGCGATGCGGATGTAGCGCAGTTGGTAGCGCATCACCTTGCCAAGGTGAGGGTCGCGAGTTCGAGTCTCGTCATCCGCTCGAGTGTCAGGCTTCCTCTTCGGAGGGAATCGGCACGCGGGTCATCGATCCCCCCGCGGTGGCGTGGCCGAGAGGCTAGGCACCGGCCTGCAAAGCCGTTTACACGGGTTCGAATCCCGTCGCCACCTCCACTCTTTCAACTGAACAGCCTTCACAGGCGCGATTAGCGCAGCGGTAGCGCGCTTCCCTGACACGGAAGAGGTCACTGGTTCGATCCCAGTATCGCGCACGACGACTTGATCCCCGGTTCTGCCGGGGATTTGTCGTCCGGAGCACGAGTTCCCATGCGGATGTAGCGCAGTTGGTAGCGCATCACCTTGCCAAGGTGAGGGTCGCGAGTTCGAGTCTCGTCATCCGCTCTCGTTCGAAGCCCCCGACGCGTCGGGGGCTTCGTCGTGTCAGGCGCAGTGTTGCGTCGTGTTTCGGGTGAGATGACGCACGGGAGGCAGCGCACGTAACCTCGGATCATCCAACCGTGAGGAGCCCCCGTGAACACGCCGCTTTCGCATCTTTCGCCCGTCGAGGTGACGGAGCGTGCGGTGTGCATGTGCGCGCACGGTGGCACGTGCTCCTCGCTCGCTCCCGGTCATTCGCTGCACCTGATTCAGGCGCGTCTGGCATCGGCGACGCCGACCCGCTGGGCCGACGCCATCGTGGCGGAGATCGACAGCGTCGAGGGCACGATCGGACTGCGCGAGCTCACCGGTGCCACGCGCACCGTCTGGCACGCAGGGTCTGTGGACATCGCGGAGGGCACGCCCGTCGCCCTGCACCTGGACTACGACGTGCTGGCGGTCGGACGCGCGCAGTACAACGTGGCGCCGCTGAGCTGAACGGCAGAGCTCAGGCGGACGCCATCATCGACTCGCGCATCTGCATGCACGCGTCCATGCACGCCTTGCACGCCTGAGCGCACATCCGGCACACGTCGCTGGTCTCCGCGTGCTCCATACAGGAGTCCATGCCCACCTGGCACATCGCCATGCACGCGTCGAGCATCGACATCATCGCCGCGGGCGTCATGCCCTGCATGCGCATCATGCTCCGCATCATCGTGTTGCACATGTCGGCGGTGTTCATGCAGGCGGGTGCGCAGTCCATGCCCTGGGTCGAGCACACCGTGCACGCCTGTTCGCAGGCGGAGCACGCGTCCATGCACGCCTGCATCATCGCCATGTCCATGGTCTCCATGCCCGGCATCTTCATGCTCGGGGAGGCCGTGTCCATCATCATCGCGTCCATCTCACAACCGTCCGTTCTGCTCATCCGAAAACGGGCGGGTCGCCCGCCTGCGGCCAGAGTACGCCCGCCGGTGACGACAATCCACCGGCGGGCTCGATAGCATGGGTGCCATGACGGAGGAACTGCCTGACGAGGTGGTCGAGTTCGGTAACCGGATGTTCGACCTCGCCCGCGAGGGCGACGCGCAGCTGCTCGCGTACATCGACCAGGGCGTCGATGCGGACCTGACGAATTCGCTGGGCGACACGCTGCTGATGCTCGCCGCCTACAACGGTCATGCAGAGCTGGTCGCGGGACTCATCGAGCGCGATGCCGATGTGAACGCACTCAACGACCGTGGCCAGGCGCCTGTCGCGGGCGCCGTGTTCAAGGGGTACGACGATGTCGTCGGTCGGCTGATCGAAGCCGGGGCCGACCTCGACGCAGGAACGCCGAGCGCACGTGATACGGCGACGATGTTCGGCAGGACCCTGCCAGGCACCTGAGCGGCCTGCGGGCAGCGCGCTGGCTGTGTTGTCATCGGTCAGCGGGCGCGCGGCCCGTCTCCCTCTTCCGCCTTGCCATCACACCACCCGCAAGCCGCTCAGCGATTGCAGGCGCACGGCATCGAGTTCGTGACTGCAGGCGATGGCTCGTAGAATCGTCTGGTGACCACAGGATTCGATCTGTTCCCCGAAAAGAACGTCGTCGCCATGCGCGTCGACGGCACGCTCACCGACCTCGCCGCGGAGGTCACGGACACGCAGACGACCGAGTCGGTCACGATCGACAGCGAGGACGGCCTGAACATCCTGCGCCACTCGACGGCGCACGTGCTCGCGCAGGCCGTGCAGCGCATCGACCCGGCAGCCAAGCTCGGCATCGGGCCGTTCATCACCGACGGCTTCTACTACGACTTCCAGGTCGATGAGCCGTTCACTCCGGATGATCTCAAGGCGATCAAGAAGGAGATGCAGCGGATCGTCAAGGCCGGGCAGCGGTTCGTCCGCCGCTCGATCACCGACGATGAGGGCCGCGCAGAACTGAAGGACGAGCCGTTCAAGCTCGAGCTGATCGACCTCAAGGGCGGCAAGAAGGAAGCCGCAGAGGGCGCGAGCGTCGAGGTCGGTGCGGGCGAACTGACCATCTATGACAACGTCGACCCGAAGACGGGCGAGACGGTGTGGGGCGACCTCTGCCGCGGCCCGCACGTGCCGTCGACGCGTATGGTCGCGAACGGCTGGGACCTGCTGCGCATCGCCGGTGCGTACTGGCGAGGCAACGAGAGCAACCCGCAGCTGCAGCGCATCTACGGCACCGCGTGGGCGAGCAAGGACGATCTGGTCGCGTACAAGGACCGCCTCGCCGAGGCCGCCAAGCGCGACCACCGCAAGCTCGGCCGTGAGCTCGACCTGTTCTCCTTCCCCGACGAGATCGGCTCGGGCCTGTCGGTCTGGCATCCGCGCGGCGGCGTCATCCGCGGGGAGATGGAGCAGCACGCCCGCAAGCGCCACATCGAGGGCGGCTACACGTACGTCTACACGCCGCACATCGCCAAGAGCGACCTCTTCAACGTCTCAGGGCACCTCACCACCTATGCCGATGGCATCTGGCCGCCGATCCGGATGGACGAGGAGCGCGACGAGGACGGCCACATCACCAAGCAGGGCTCGGACTACTACCTGAAGCCGATGAACTGCCCGATGCATATCCTCATCTACAAGGAACGCGCGCGCAGCTACCGGGATCTGCCGCTGCGGTTCGCCGAGAACGGCACCGTGTACCGCAACGAGCTCTCCGGAGCGCTGCATGGGCTCACGCGCGTGCGCGGGTTCACGCAGGACGATTCGCACCTGTTCGTGACGCACGACCAGCTCGAGGGCGAGGTCACCAAGGTTCTCGAGTTCATCATCTCGATGCTGCGCGACTTCGGCCTGAGCGATTTCGAGCTCGAGCTGTCGATGCGCGACGGCGAGAAGTCGAAATGGATCGGTTCCGAGGAGTTCTGGGAGGACTCGACGAACGCCCTCCGCAATGTCGCCGTCTCCAGCGGGCTCAAGCTGACCGAGGTGCCAGGAGAAGCCGCGTTCTATGGTCCGAAGATCGACCTCAAGACCCGCGACGCACTCGGCCGCGTCTGGCAGCTGTCGACCGTGCAGGTAGACCCGAACCTGCCGGAGCGCTTCGACCTGGAGTACGCGGCGGCCGACGGTTCGAAGCAGCGCCCGATCATGATCCACCGCGCGCTGTTCGGCTCGATCGAGCGCTTCTTCGCCATCCTGCTCGAGCACTACGCGGGAGACTTCCCGCTCTGGCTCGCGCCGCTGCAGATCATGGGCGTCCCGGTCGCCGACGAGTACGGCGACTACCTGAACGATGCAGCCGAGAAGTTCCGTGCGGCCGGTGTGCGAGTCGAGGTCGACCACTCCGATGATCGGATGCCGAAGAAGATCCGCACGCACACGACGCAGAAGGTGCCGGTGATCATGATCGCCGGTGAGCAGGACCGCTCGGCCGGCACCGTGTCGTTCCGGTTCCGCGACGGATCGCAGCGCAACGGCATCCCCCTCGACGAAGCCGTCACGCTGATCGGCGGGCTGATCGAACGGAAGCAGCTCGTGCTGAGCGAGGCCGACGCCGTGCAGGAGACCGTGTGACCGACCCCCGCGACGACTACGCCCAGCTCGAGCCGGAGAGCGAGTTCGGCGGCACGCCTGACGCATTCCAGCGGCTGTGGACGCCGCACCGGATGGCGTACATCCAGGCGGGCGCGGACGTCAACCGGGGGACCGGGTGCCCGTTCTGCGCGGCACCGGGCAAGTCGGACGAGGACGGCCTGATCGTGCACAGCGGCGACAACGCCTACGTGCTGCTGAACCTGTTCCCGTACAACTCGGGCCACCTGCTGGTATGCCCTTACCGGCATGTGGGCATGTACGACGAGGCGAACGATCACGAGGTCGCCGAGATCGCGCACCTGACACGGGTGGCGATGGGCGTGCTGCGCGCGACCTCGCGCTGCGACGGCTTCAACATCGGCATGAACCAGGGCGAGGTCGCCGGCGCCGGCGTCGAGGAGCACCTGCACCAGCACATCGTGCCGCGGTGGCAGTCCGACTCCAACTTCTTCCCGATCATCGGTCGCACGAAGGCCCTGCCGCAGATGCTCGGAGACGTGCGTCAGGCGATCGCCGACGCCTGGCCCGCGTAAGACGTCTGTGGGCGATTTCTGTCACTCTGACGGGGCACATACCCGCTGAAATCACCCACAATCGGATCAGGACGCGGTCACGACGCGCTTGCCGGCCGAAGGGCCTGACTCGCTGTCCCGGTGGGCGTCCTCGACCTGGTTGCGGGGGTACGACCCTGCGACGATCGGCCGGATCGAACCGTCGTCGACGGCACGCGCCAGCCACCGCAGATCCTCGCCGTTCGGACCGGCCGACACCACCCGGATCCGAGGGCCGGGGGTGACGGCGGATGCCATGACGGCATAGAAGGAGGCCGGCGACACGCTGGCGATGCGCCCGGCGCGGGTGAGCAGACCGCGGTACGCCCCGACACGGGAACCTGACGTATCGAGGATGACGTGATAGCGCGCCGAGATCTGCTCAGGTGCGGTCGATCGATAGTCGTAGACGTGCTCGGCGCCGGCGCTTTCGGCAACGTCGCCGCGTGATCCCGCAACGGCATCGACGCGGGCGCCGAGTGCCACGGCGATCTGGATCGCGGTGGAACCGACCCCGCCACTGCCCCCGACGACCAGCACTCGATCGCCCGCCGCGACACGCAGAGCATCGCGAAGCGCCTTGAGCGCTGTCAAACCGACGAGGGGGAGGGCTGCGGCTTCGGAGAGCGAGGTGCTGTCAGGTGCGACGGCGAGCACGTCCGTGGAGGCCACGACGTACTGCGCTGCGGCGGCATGGGCGCCGGGAGGCTTCACACCGAGGTAGCCCCACACCCGGTCGCCGACGCGCAGGCTCGTTACATCCGCACCTCGTTCCCGGATAGTTCCGGCGAAGTCGACGCCTGTGCCCTTCGGAAACCCGAACCCACTGAGCACGCGGAGCCGCCCGCGGCGGGCTAGGAGATCTGCGCCGTTGATGCTGAACGCCGCGACCTCGACCAGCACCTGCTCGCGCGAAGGGCGCGGTCGTGGCACCGTGCCGACACGCAGGACATCCGGACCGCCGTACTCGGCGTACTGCACCGCCCACATCGTTTCCTCGCCCATGAAAAAGCTCCCATAGTTGACAACGCTACGTAGCGTAGCAGTAAGGAAGGTGAGCGTCGAGGCTCTTCGTCATGTGCTGCGCGACGGGTCAGCCGGACGAGGAAGTGACCAGTGCGAGGAGCTGGGAAGCGAGCTGGTCTGCGAGGCGCATCGGATCGTTGCCATCGAGCAGATGGATGCGTGCGTACGGGATGCCGAGAAGCGCGGCATGGAACGCCGAGACATCGACGTTCGCTTCCACTTCGCCGCGCGCGGAGGCGCGCGCCATGACCTCGGCAATATCCTTGCGTGCGCCGTCGACGAATACGGCGCGCATTCTGTCCGCAAGGACGTCGTCGACCGCCATCTCCGCGAGAAGGCCTGGCAGAATGCTGAGCCCCGGTTCGCCACCGATGAAGGAGACCGCCCGATGTGCAAGTGCTCGCACATCGCCCGCGAGCGTGCCCGTATCGATCAGTGCGCCCTCGTCGGGTCGATGGATCGTGAGGTCGAACACCATCTCGGCCTTCGACCTCCAGCGGCGATAGATCGTCGTCTTCGCGACACCGGATTCGGCCGCGACACCCTCGATCGTGACGCCCGCGTAGCCGTGTCGGTCGAGCTGGGTCGAGACGGCATCCGCGAGGCGTTCGTCGGTACGGGCACGTCGCGTCGTCGCGCGGTCGTTCGTCGGTGAATCCGCCATTGCTGTCCTCTCGACGGGCGAGTCGTAGCGTATCGTCCGGCTCGGTGATTCTGGGGTTCAGCCGCCGGCCGCCGCGATGTCGGCGGCGAGAGCGTGCTGGTCAGCGTCAGTGAGAGCGTGTGCGGTGACCCGGATGCGACGCGAGGCAGTGTCATCGCCCTCTGAGATCACGCGGAACTCGTCTCCCGCGCGCACGAGCCAACCGCGCCGCTTCAGGCGATCGGAGACCGAGCGGGCAGGCGCGGTCACAGGCACCCAGACGTTGAGCCCGTCTCCCGGAGCGCAGTCGACCCCGTTCTTGGCGAGAGAGCGGCAGAAGGCGGCATTCCGGGAGGCGTAGCGCTCGCCCGCCGCGGCGATCTGCGTGCGTGCGGCGTCGTCGGTGAGCAGCGACAGCGAGAGGCGCTGCAGCAGGTGACTGACCCACGCCGTCCCCGGGCGCAGGCGCATTCCGAGCCGCTCGGCAGTGTGCGGGTCGCTGGCGACGAGCGCGAGGCTCATATCCGGTCCGAGGAACTTCGACACGCTGCGCACCAGCGCGAAGCGGCGGTGCGTCATCGGCACGATCGAGCGGAACGGTCGCGCCGACAGCAGTGAGAAGTGGTCGTCCTCGACGACGAGGGCGTACGGATGCCTGGCGAGCACCTCCCGCAGCTGCGCGGCCCGCTCCTCTGAGACTGAGGCGCCCGTCGGGTTCTGCGCCCGCGGTGTGCAGATCACCGCTCGCGCGCCCTGTTCGAGCGCGCGGCGAAGACCATCCGGTGTCATGCCCTGATCGTCGACGGGAACGCCGATGGCAGTGAAGCCGCCGACGCGGATCGTGTGGATGCCGGTGAGGAAGCCGGGGTCCTCGATCGCCACGGCATCGCCGCGGGAGAGCGAGCCGGCCAGCAGGCGCTCCAGTGCGTCGGCCGCGCCGCTGGTGACGCTGACCCGGATCTGGGACGGAGCGAGGTCGTTCGCCATCGCCTCCAGCGCCCACGTTTCGAGGTCGGGGTCGACGACGGGTGCGCCGTACAGCACGGGGCGGCCGACGACCGCTCGGAGCGCACCGGCGAGATCCGGGATGAGAGCCGGATCGGGATTGCCGTTGCCCACGTCCCGCAGCGCCGTGTCGGAGTATCCCTCGCGTGCGACCTCCTCCGGGGCGGCCACCCGAGTGCCGCCCCGGCCTGCGGCGATCACCAGGCCGGCCTCTGCCAGTCGACGGTACGCCGCGGTGGCGGTGTTGCGATTGACACCGAGTCGGTCGGCGAGGGTGCGCACAGGAGGCAGCGCCTCGCCGGGGGAGAGCTGCCCGCGTTCGATCAGCGAGCGCACGCTGCCGGCGATCTCGACCGCGGTTGCGCCCTCGATCGAATCGGTCATCCGGTCTCCTGTGTCGCTGTGTGACGAATGGTGCGAGCCTACCGTTCACAGCGGGTACGCTTTGTCCTAGGACAAACGTTTCGCTCGAGAAGGAGCACCATGACCCACACGGAAACCGGCACCTCGCGCGTGAAGCGCGGCCTTGCCGACATGCTCGTCGGCGGCGTCATCATGGACGTCGTCACATCGGATCAGGCGAAGATCGCAGAGGACGCCGGCGCTGTTGCGGTGATGGCGCTCGAGCGCGTGCCCGCC
This sequence comes from Frigoribacterium sp. JB110, assembly GCF_900163665.1. Classification (GTDB taxonomy): domain Bacteria; phylum Actinomycetota; class Actinomycetes; order Actinomycetales; family Microbacteriaceae; genus Microbacterium. The sequence continues at coordinate 307,327 of NZ_FUIA01000019.1, read as the reverse complement.
GACATCCGGTCCCAGGGCGGCGTGGCCCGGATGAGCGACCCCGATCTGATCGACGGCATCATCGACGCCGTGTCGATTCCCGTGATGGCGAAGGCGCGCATCGGCCACTTCGTCGAGGCACAGGTGCTGCAGGAACTGGGCGTCGACTACGTCGACGAGTCCGAGGTGCTCTCACCCGCCGACTACGTCAACCACATCGACAAGTGGCCGTTCACTGTGCCGTTCGTGTGCGGAGCGACCAACCTCGGCGAGGCCCTGCGTCGCATCACGGAGGGTGCGGCGATGATCCGCTCCAAGGGTGAGGCGGGCACAGGGGACGTCTCGGAGGCGACGAGGCACATCCGGCAGATCACCGGTGAGATCCGGGCGCTGGCGTCGAAGAACGACGACGAGCTGTACGTTGCGGCCAAGGAGCTGCAGGCGCCGTACGAGCTGGTTTCGGAGATCGCCCGCACAGGCAAACTGCCTGTCGTGCTGTTCACCGCCGGGGGAGTGGCCACTCCCGCCGATGCGGCGATGATGATGCAACTCGGCGCGGACGGCGTCTTCGTGGGTTCGGGCATCTTCCGCTCCGGGGACCCAACGGCGCGAGCGAAGGCGATCGTGAAGGCCACGACGCTGTACGACGACCCCGCTGCCGTCGCCGACGTCTCACGCGGGCTGGGCGAGGCGATGGTCGGCATCAACGTCTCCGACATCCCCGCACCGCATCGGCTGGCCGACCGGGGCTGGTAGACGTCTGGCGGGCGTGACGGTTCGGGCCCACTCTGCCGAGGTTCGGCGGAGTGGGCCCGCTCGATTCCACGCTTCAGCCAGGACCGATGCCGTGGTCCGAGATACGCGCTCTCCCATGAGCAGCACGGATTGACGCAGCGTCCCGTGACCGCGTCCTCACGTGCCGATGCTGTTCAACTCGGCGACGTCCTCGTCGGACAGGCGGAGCGCCGCCACACCCGTGATGTTCTCGCGCAGGTGCGCCACCCTGGACGTGCCCGGAATCAGCAGGATGTTCTCGGAGCGCTGCAGCAGCCAGGCGAGAGCCACTGACATCGAGGTCGCCTCGAGACGTGCCGCCACCGATGACAGCGCCCCTGCCTGCAGCGGCGAGAAACCTCCGAGCGGGAAGAACGGGACATAGGCGATGCCGTCCGCAGCGAGCCGGTCGACGAGTTCGTCGTCGTCGCGATGGGCAAGGTTGTACATGTTCTGCACGCAGACCACCGGGGCGATCTTCTGTGCCTCGAAGGCCTGCTCGGCGCTCACATTGCTGACGCCCAGGTTCCTGATCAGGCCCTGCTGCTGGAGGTCGGCGAGGGTCTCAAAGGCCTCGGCGATCGAGCCGCGCTGCGGTCCCGTCGCGTCACCCATGCGCAGGTTCACCAAGTCCAGAGCGTCCGTTCCGAGGGATTCGAGGTTCTCATGCACCTGTCGACGCAGCGACTCGGGGTCGCGGGCCGTGGGCCAGCCGCCCTCGGCGTCGCGGCCGGCGCCGACCTTCGTCGCGATGAGCAGGCGCTCCGGATAGGGGTGCAGCGCTTCCCGGATCAACTGGTTCGTGATCCGAGGGCCGTAGGCGTCGCTGGTGTCGATGTGCGTGATGCCCTGCTCGACCGCTTCGCGAAGGACGGCGAGCGCTCCGTCACGGTCGTCTGGTGGGCCCATCGCCCACGGGCCGGCGAGCTGCATCGCTCCGTAACCGAAGCGGGTTGCCGTGCGGTCGCCTAGTTTCCAGGTTCCGCCGGGGAGCGGGGAGGCGATGTTCATAGATTGCCTTTCCTCGTCGAGGGTCAGCGATGGCACCTCAGCCACCGCGTGGTCCAGTCTTGAGAAGTTGCTCTACATTGGGAAGTACGCACCTGATAGTGCGTTACGTACTGGACGCGAAGGGGATTCTGATGGCGACAGTCAGCGCGGCCGAGAAGCGCGACCGGGCAAGGAACGCGTACAACGCGTTCTTGGCGGTGTGTCCGAGTCGTCAGCTCCTCGACAGGCTCTCCGACAAGTGGGTCGTCCTCGTCCTGTGCGGACTCGGGGGAGACGCCGGGGGCGGCGCTGCGCCTGCTGCTCTGCGATATTCGGAGCTCGCGCGCCTCATCGCCGGTGTGAGCCAGAAGATGCTCACTCAGACGTTGCGCTCCCTGGAGCGCGACGGCCTCGTCACTCGTGAGATCACGCCCACAGTGCCCGTCACCGTCCACTACGCGCTCACCGATCTCGGGCTCTCGCTCCACCAGACCATGCGGCAGCTTCGACTCTGGGCGCAGGAGAACATGGATGACGTTCAGAAGCGTCGCGCGGCGTACGACGCTGAAGCGTAGGCGGCTGGGGAGCGAAGCCGCGGATCGTCATCGATCGACACGTCTCTCGACGCAAGCGTGAGCGGACATACGCTTAGGCGTATGCACCGACACTCAACGCGAGGCCGCGCGAGTCCGCCTGCATCGTGCGACGGGTCCGACGCCGCCGACAGACCGAGCCCGCACTGTTCGGCCGATCTCAGATGGTGACGCCGCGCATCGGGGTGCTCGCGCTACAGGGGAATGTGCGCGAGCACATCGCGGTCCTCGAGGAGCTGGGGGCGCGCACAGCGCTGGTGCGCAGACCGGATGACCTGAGCGGGATCGACGGACTCGTACTGCCTGGCGGGGAGTCGTCGACGATCGACAAGCTGGCGCGGGCGTTCGACGTGCGCGCACCGATCGTCGAACGCATCCGCTGCGGTATGCCGGTGTTCGGAACGTGCGCAGGCATGATCCTGCTCGCCGACCGGCTGATCGACGGCATCTCCGGCCAGAAGACGTTCGGCGGCCTCGACGTCGCCGTCAGGCGCAATGCCTTCGGACGCCAGAATGAGTCGTTCGAAACCGATCTCGACGTGCCGGCGCTCGGCTCGGAGCTCGTGCATGCGACCTTCATCCGGGCCCCTGTGGTCGAGGAGACGGGGCCGGATGTCGCGGTGCTGGCGGAGGTCGACGGCCGGATCGTCGCGGTCGAGAGCGGACAGGTGATGGCGACGTCGTTCCATCCGGAAGAGGTGGGGGAGATGCGGTTCCACCGCCGGTTCCTCGACCGGGTCGGCGACTGACAGGTCAGCGTTCGGGCGGCGTCGGCGGTGCATGCCCACCTGACCGTGTGCGCACCGCGATCAGAGCGCATGCGACGACGGCCGCGCCGCCGAGGAGCGTGGCCAGCGTGATGCGCTCGTGCAGGAGCAGTGCGGCCCAGCAGATGCTCATCACCGGCTGCGCGAGCTGCACCTGGCTGACCTGCGAGATGGGCCCGATCGCGAGCCCGCGATACCACGCGAAGAACCCGAGGAACATGCTCACCGCGCACAGGTACGCGAAGGCCGCCCACTGCACCGGGGTGCCGCTCGGCGGCTGATCGACGACCGCGACGCCGGTGACGGCAGCCATGACGGGGGAGGCGACGACGAGCGCCCACGAGATCGTCTGCCAGGAGCCGAGCGTCCGCGAGAGCACTCCGCCCTCCGCGTACGCGACGGCACAGACCGCGACGGCGGCGAAGAGCAGCGCGTCGGAGCCGTGCAGCCGGCTGAGCCCGCCGCCCTGGATCGCGGCGAACGTCGCAGCTGCTGCCGCGCCGGCCGCGGCCGCAACCCAGAACGCGGGTCGAGGTCGCTCGCGGGTGCGGAGCACGGCCACGACCGCGGTGGCAGCCGGCAGCAGCGCGATGACGACGGCGCTGTGGGCAGCGGATGTCTGCGTGAGTGCGAACGATGTCAGCAGCGGGAAACCGGCGACCGCTCCCGCCGCGACGATCACGACGCTCACCCATTCCCGCCCGCGCGGCAACCGCTGGCGGGTGAGGATCAGTGCCAGTCCGGCCAGAGCCGCCGCGACGACGGCGCGCCCCGCGCCGACGAACAGCGGCGACATCCGGTCAGCCTCGACGGCGATGCGGGTGAGCGGCACGGTGAACGAGAAAGCAGCGACCCCCAGCAGTCCCCAGCCGAGGCCGCGCCGATTGTCGAGTATCGGGTTGCGCACAAGGAGAGTAGCGCTATTGTGATGAGTCATGAAACACGATAGCAGTGTTCGTATCGTCGACGACCTACGCGGATGGATCGCCTCCGCCGCGCCCGGTGCGAGACTGCCGTCGACACGCGACCTGGCCAGGCGGCATGCCGCGAGCCCCGTGACAGTGCAGCGCGCGCTGCGTTCTCTGGTGACGCTGGGACTGATCGAGACGCGCCCGGGCGCGGGAGCGTTCGTCCGATCGGTGAGGCGTGCGCACAGCCAGGACTTCGGATGGCAGACCGCGGCCCTCGGTTCGCCCGAGCGCGGGCTGCCCTCAGTGCTGGCGGCACAGCGCTCCTCATCGGCCGAGGTCATCGAGCTGAGCTCGGGGTACCCCGACAGCGAACTGCTGCCGGAACGGCTGGTCAGGTCGGCGCTCATCCGCGCCGCGCGCAGCGAGGCGGCAACAGTCCGCCAGTCGCCGGCAGGCATGCCGGAGCTCCGATCCTGGTTCGCCGCTGAACTGGGCGGGTCGGTGCCCACGGCGCTGGCGGCACCGAGCGCAAAGGACGTGATCATCACGCCGGGCAGCCAGATCGCTCTCGGGTCGCTGTTCCGCAGCATCGCGGGGCGGGGCGGCGTTCTGCTCATCGAGTCGCCGACGTACTGGGGTGCGATCCTGGCGGCCTCGCAGGCGGGCGTGACGCTGCACCCTGTGCCGTCGGGGCCGGAGGGGCCGGATCCGGATGCGCTCGACCGCGCCTTCGCCGAGACCGGCGCCCGTGGTCTCTACGCCCAACCGACCTTCGCGAACCCGACGGGCGCACAGTGGACGCCGTCACGGGCGAGCGCGGTGCTCGACGTCGTCCGCGCTCGGGGCGCATTCCTGATCGAGGACGACTGGGCGCACGACTTCGGAATCACATCCGAACCGTCGCCCATCGCCGCGCAGGACGACGCAGGACACGTCGTGTATGTGCGATCACTGACCAAGAGCGTCTCGCCCGCGATCCGGGTCGCCGCCGTCGTCGCCCGCGGCCCACTGCGCGAACGGGTGCTCGCCGACCTGCAGGCGCAGACGATGTACGTCAGCGGCGTGCTCCAGGCGGCCGCCCTGGACGTCGTGACGCAGCCGGCGTGGCGCACGCACCTGCGAGGGCTGCGCGATCAGCTGGCATCGCGGCGCGATCTGCTCATCGACGCCGTGCGCGCCCATCTGCCTGACGTGAGCATCGACCTGGTGCCGCCAGGCGGTCTGCACCTGTGGGTGAGGCTCGATGACGGCACCGATCTGCCCGAGCTGGTGCGCCGCTGCGAGGCGCGCGGAGTGATCATCGCCAGCGGTGACGACTGGTTCCCGGCTGAGTCGACGGCGCGATACCTCAGACTCGGCTTCGCCGGCCGCGACGCAGGGTCGTACGACGCCGCGGCGCGGATCATCGGCGAGTCCCTCGCGTGACGGTCGCGCCGGCTGACCGCGGTTCAGCGCAGGCGGCGGACCTCGAACTCCAGACGGGGATCAGCGTAGTGGTGCTGCGCTTCGACGAGACGCAGCTCCTTGGAACCGGCCGCATGCGTCTCCTCGAGCACGCCGAACACACTCGACGCCGTCCGTGAAAGAGCCTCGGAGGCCGAACCGGTGCGCACGTAGTGCGAGGTGAACAGCGCCGCAGTCACATCGCCGGATCCGTTCGCCTTCATCGGCAGGTGAGGCGTCGTCACAATCCATGCGCCATCGTCGTCGATCGCCATCATCTCGATGGTTCCCCCGTCGCGATCTGGGCGCTCGACGCTCGTGACGAGCACAGCGCGCGGGCCCATCGCCCGTGCGGCATCGGCGGATTCCAGAGTCGACTCGACCGTGTCGGGCTCGGTGCCGGTGAGATAGCCGAGCTCGAACTGGTTCGGGGTGATGATGTCGGCCACAGGCACGACCTTCTCGCGCAGGAGATCCGGAATCGCCGGCGCGACGAAGCATCCCGACTTCGCATTGCCCATCACCGGATCGCAGGCGTACACGGCGTTCGGATTCGCGGCCTTCACACGGCCGACAGCATCGATGATGACGTCGGCGATGCCCTCGGAGCCCTGGTAGCCGCTGAGCACGGCATCGAGCTCGTCGAACGCGCCGCGCTCCTCGACACCGGTGATCACGTCCGAGACGTCCTGCGGGTCCATCACCGGCCCGCGCCACGCGCCGTAACCGGTGTGGTTGGAGAAGTTCACCGTGTAGACGGGCAGCACCTCAACGCCGATGCGCTGCATCGGGAAGACGGCTGCGGAGTTGCCAGCATGGCCGTAGGCGACGGCGGACTGAATCGACAGAACCTTCATCCCTCGATCATGCCACTATTGACCTATGTCGAAGCGCGCTGTCGGGATCGCCGGGATCGTCGTGGCGGCATTGGTCGTGGTCGCGATGATTCCGCTCGCCGTCATCTGGGTGCGTGGGATCACCGCGCAGCCGTCAGCCGACCCGACGCCGACTCCGACTGTCACCGCTGACCCGACGCCGACGCCGACGCCGACGGGTCCTGCGCAGAACGGCGACAGCTACAGCGCCGACGACTACCCGGTCGTCGACGTTTTCATGATCAACGGCGATCTGCCCGTCGACGACGCACCGAATGAGCCCACCATCGGCGCCACCGCTGCTCCGGACGAGGTGGATGGCGCGCCAGTATTCGCCGACCCCGCGAAGGAACCCGTCGCCTGGCTGCCTCAGGAGCAGCGCTACGGCGGCACGGTGGTTCCCATCGTCGAACAGCACGACCACTGGGTGAAGGTGCTGCTGGTCGGGCGCCAGGCCCGCGCGGGCGACGGTGATGCGAGTCAGCTGACCGGATGGCTGCGCGCCGACGACGTGCAGATAGAGGAGCTCGACAGCAGTGTGGAGGTCGATCTCGGTGAGGGCACCGTCGACATCGTCACCGGCGCCGGCGATGACGCCGAGCGCGAGACGGTCGCGACCGACTTCGCCTGGGGAACGGAGGCGACGCCGACGCCGAAGGGGCGCTCGTTCGTGATGATGACCGAGGTGACCAGCTTCGAGTACGCACGGGGGCACCCGATCGTGTATCTGTCCGTGCAGTCGTCGACGCTTGCCGGCTTCGGCGGGCAGGACGTGGCGATCACCGCGTTCCACTACCACGACGTGCGCAGCGGAGCGATCTCGAACGGCTGCATCCGCGTCGACGCCGACGCGATCACGAAACTCGCGGCACTGCCGGAGGGCACACCGATCTACGTGTCCTGATGATCAGGACACGTCCGCTCCGGGCAGGGCGGCGCAACCTGCGTAAGATGGTCCGAGGCCCCAACGCGTGCGTCTACGGCGTGCGCTGCGGCCGTCAACGTACGAGGAGGCATATGTCCGGACACTCCAAGTGGGCGACCACGAAGCACAAGAAGGCGGCAATCGACGCCAAACGTGCCAAGTCGTTCGCCAAGCTGATCAAGAACATCGAGGTCGCGGCCCGCGCAGGCGGCGCCGACCTCGCAGGCAACCCGACGCTGTACGACGCTGTGCAGAAGGCGAAGAAGACGTCGGTGCCGAACGACAACATCGACCGCGCCCTCAAGCGCGGGGCCGGCATCGGCGGCGAGGCCGTCGAGTACACGACGATCATGTACGAGGCGTACGCGGCGGGCGGTGTCGCGATGCTCATCGAGTGTCTGACGGACAACAAGAACCGCGCCGCGAGCGAGGTGCGCACGATCGTGAGCCGCAACGGCGGCAACATGGCTGACCCCGGCAGCGTCTCGTTCAACTTCGAGCGCAAGGGCGTCATCGTCGCCAGTGCGGAAGGCACCTCAGAGGACGACGTCATGATGGCGGCCCTCGAGGCGGGGGCCGAAGAGGTCGAGGCGCACCCGAAGGGCTTCGAGATCATCTCTGAGGCGACCGACATGGTGGCCGTGCGCACGGCCCTCGTCGAGGCGGGCATCGACTACGAGTCGGCCGACGCCGAGTTCGTTGCGAACGTCAAGGTGCCGGCAGACGCTGACACGGCGAAGAAGGTGTTCAAGCTGATCGACGCGCTCGAGGACAGCGACGACGTGCAGAACATCTACACGAACATCGACATCTCGGAAGAGGTGCAGGCCGAGCTGTCCTCGGAGGACGAAGAGGACTGATCCTCGCGACCTGAGTGCCCCGTGGTCCGGATGACGGGCCACGGGGCACTCGTGTGCGGGGTGGCGTTCGAGGACGCGAGTGGTCGGCTGTGGGCATGGGCGTCCGGCCGACATTCCCTCGCGCGCTTCGCGCGCTCACGCCGAACCCGAAGGGGCCACGCCGTCGGAGGCTCCGCGCGACGCGCCAGCGTCGTGTGGAGGGACGGTGGGGAACAGCGTCCGGACGCCCATGCCCACAGCCTCACGCGTGAAGGTTCGGATCGGTTGCAGGGTGCAGGGGAGCGGGGGAAGTTCGGCGTAGCCTGGGGGTGTGGATGCGCTGCGGGTGATCGGGATCGATCCTGGGCTGACCCGATGCGGGGTCGGCGTGGTCGACGTGGCTCCGGATCGCACGGCGCGGCTCGTGCACGTGGGGGTCGTGCGGTCGCCGCTCGACGCCCCCGTGGCCGAGCGTCTGCGCGCGATCGGGGTCGGCATCCGGAGCGCGCTTGAGGAGTTCGACCCTGCAGTGCTCGCCGTGGAGCGGGTGTTCGCACAGCACAATCTGCAGACGGTGATGGGCACCGCGCAGGCCTCCGGCGTTGCGCTGATGCTCGCCGCGGAGCACGGCATTCCCGGCGCAATGCACACGCCGAGCGAGGTGAAGGCCGCGATCACCGGATACGGCAACGCCGACAAGCTGCAGGTTCAGAACATGGTCGCGCGCGTGCTGCGCCTCGACGCACCGCCCAAACCCGCTGACGCGGCCGACGCCGTAGCCATCGCGCTGTGCCACGCATGGCGCGGCGGGTCAGGTGCGGGCACCGGAATGGGAGCTGCCGCTGCGGGAGAGACGACGCCGGCACAACGGGCCTGGGCGGAGGCGGAGAAGCGAGCGCGCCGCTCGGGCGCACGCCGCTAGAGCACGCCGACGGACTCGCTCCACCACGAGGCGCGGACTCGACGGCGCGACCCGGCTACCGGCCGCGTGGCTGCTCCAGCGCCGCATCCGGCTCGTCCCTGGTGATCGGATGGGTCCCCGTGAATCGTTTGTCTGAGCGCAGCGACTTCACGAGTGATGCACCGAGCAGCGTGACGATCACGGTGAACGGCACGGCCGAGAGCATGGCGGCCTGCTGCAGCGCCTGCAGGCCGCCGAGGAGCAGCAGAACGATGGCGCAGACCCCGGTGAGCACGCCCCAGACCGCGAGGATGGGCCTGGTCGGCTTCAGCGAGCCGCGCGACGAGAGCAGGCTCAGCACGTACGTGTTCGAATCGGCGCCCGTGACGAAGTAGAGCACGATCAGGATCAGGGCGAGCGCCGACGTGATGGCGGGCAGCGGCAGCTCCCCGAGCACGGCGAAGAAGGTCACGTTGGTGTCCTTGAGCGTCGCCTCGCCGATGTTCGTGTCCTTGAACATGTCGAAGTTGATGGCGGTGCCGCCGAAGACCGTGAACCACAGAGAGAACACGACGGTCGGCACTCCCATCACGACCGCGACGAACTCCCGGATGGTGCGGCCCTTCGAGATCGCTGCGAGGAAGATGCCGACGAAGGCGCCCCAGCTCAGCCACCACGCCATCATGAAGTACGTCCAGAACTGCATCGACGCGAGGTCCTCCGGCGTCGACGGCGTCAGCAGGGCGATCATCGGGAAGTCGGACAGGAACTGCCCGAACGAGCGGAAGTACAGGTTCGATATGTAGCTCGTCGGGCCCATGATCAGCACGTAGACGCCGATGATCGCGGCGCCGATCATGGTGATCTGGCTGACCCACTTGATCCCGCGGCTGATGCCAGACAGCGCCGACAGCGTGAAGATCACCGTGATTCCGGCGATGATCACGACCTGCACGAACACGTCTGTGGAGATGCCGAAGAGGCTGTTCGCGCCCTCGGCGATCTGCGCGGCACCGAGGCCGAGCGACGTCGTCGTGCCGAACAGCGTCGCGAGCACCGTGAAGATGTCGACGGCTTTTCCGAGCGGTCCGTCCATCGATGCGCCGAGGATCGGCCGCAGCATCGGAGAGACGAGCCCTGAGTTGTGGCGGCGGTGCGTCGAGTACGCGATCGCGAGACCGAAGATGCCGAACAGCGCCCAGGCGTTCGGGCCCCAATCGAAGTACGAGAACTGCATCGCCGTGACCGCGGCTTCCGGTGTCTGCGCCTCCGCGAGGTCGTGCGGAGGCACCATGAAGTGCGACATCGGCTCTGCGGCGCCGTAGCTGATCAGGCCGACGCCCATCACGGCTCCCAGGATCATGGCGACCCACGCCCAGCGGCTGTACTCCGGGCGGTCATCGTCCTCGCCGAGCCGGACGCGGCCGAAGCGGCTGATGCCGAGATACAGCAGCAGCACGATGCAGCCGGACGTCACAGCGAGGTAGGCCCAGCCGATGTTCGCCGCCGACCAGTTGGACGCGGCTGTCATGACGCCGGAGAGGTTCTCCGGCCAGAGCGCCGCCCATGCGACGAATGCGACGATGAGGGTGATAGCGGCACAGAACACCGCTCCTGGACGTTGCTGCATGCGTTCTGCCTCTACTACGTGGAAGCTCGACGTGCAGCACTCCGGATCGTTTTCGTAAGTGCCGAGCGTAGCCCGCGGAGGGGAATCGCTCGACTTCTTCGGCGCGTCGCGGGGGTGGAGAGGTTCTCCGGTCCCGGTTGCCTGGGCGAAAGCGCTCCCATGTCGAGGGTGACCCATAGGCTTGGGTGATGATCTCATTCCTGCGCGGCTCCGTGCTGCACGCCGGTGCCGACTCGGTCGTCATCGACGTCTCCGGCGTCGGCTTCTCGGTCCTCGTCCCGCCGGACGTCGCACGTACGGCGCGGGAGGGGGAGGAGATCGCCCTGCACGCCTCGCTCATCGTGCGGGAGGACTCACTGACGCTGTTCGGGTTCGCAGAACGCACGGAGCTCGAGGTGTTCGGCATCCTGATCGGCATCTCCGGGGTCGGCCCGAAATCGGCCCTCGGCGTGCTGTCCACGCTCACCATCGACCGGATCGCCGAGGCGGTGCAGGCTGAGGACGACAAGCCGTTCCGCAAAGTCAGCGGCATCGGCCCGAAGACCGCCAAGATGATCGCACTGCAGCTGCAGGGGAAGCTCGACGGAATCGCTGCTGCTCCCGAGGCAGTGGCCCCGGTCGCCGCGACGGACACCGCCGTCGCCGACCAGGTCGTCCGGGCGTTGGCAGGTCTCGGCTGGCAGGAGCGCATCGCCGCTGACGCCGTCGCGCAGGTCGCCGGCAGCGCGAGCGAGGCCGACCGCGCCTCCGTGCAGGGGCTGCTGCGGCTCGCACTGGCGGCTCTCGGTCAGGCGAAGGGCGTGACGAATGGCTGAGAGTGCAGTGGCAGTGACGTCTCGCCGCACACGGGAGGCGGCCGATGTCTGACGGTGTGACGAGCCCTCAGCCGAACGACGATTCGGAACTGGCGATCGAGGGCGCGCTGCGCCCCGCCAGCCTCGACGAGTTCGTCGGGCAGCAGAAGGTGCGTGCACAGCTCCAGCTCCTGCTCGAGGCCGCGCGCATCCAGGACAGAGCCGCCGACCACATCCTTCTGGCCGGTCCTCCCGGCCTCGGCAAGACGACACTCGCGATGATCGTCGCGCACGAAGCCGGCGCGCCGCTGCGGATGTCCTCCGGCCCGGCGATCCAGCACGCGGGCGATCTTGCGGCGCTGCTGTCCAGCCTGCAGCCAGGCGAGGTGCTGTTCATCGACGAGATCCACCGGATGGCGCGCTCCGCCGAGGAGATGCTGTACCTCGCGATGGAGGACTACCGCATCGACATCATGGTGGGCAAGGGAGCCGGCGCCACCAGCATCCCGCTCGACCTGGCGCCGTTCACGCTGGTGGGTGCGACCACGCGCTCGGGGCTGCTGCCCAACCCGCTGCGCGACCGCTTCGGGTTCACCGCCCACCTCGAGTACTACGAGCCGGAGGAGCTCGAACGCGTGATCGGCCGCTCCGCCGACATGCTCGATGTCGGTCTCGGCGAGACCGAACGCGCCGAGATCGCGCAGCGCTCGCGCGGCACTCCTCGTATCGCGAATCGGCTGCTGCGCCGCGTGAGAGACTTCGCGCTCGTGCACCACGGCGGCGGCGCGCCGGCCATCGAAGACGTCAGAGCGGCCCTTGAGCTGTACGACGTGGATGCCATCGGCCTCGATCGGCTCGACCGTGCGGTGCTCGACGCGCTGGTGCGACGGTTCAGGGGCGGCCCGGTCGGGTTGGGCACGCTGGCTGTGGCGGTCGGCGAAGAAGCAGATACGGTGGAGAGCGTCGTCGAGCCGTACCTGGTGCGAATCGGCTTCATGGGGCGCACCCCTCGAGGGCGGGTCGCGACGCCTGAGGCGTACGACCACATAGGTGCCGTTCGTGCCCAGGAGGCCCTTAAATTCGATGAACTATAATTTCGGCAGACTTCGCGCCGTACCCATGGCGCATCTTCGCAACGGTGCCGATGACGGCACGCCATACCTCTGAAAGGCTCTGTTTTCCTATGGACCCGATGTCCCTCATGCTCTTCGTCGTCCTCGGCGTGCTTCTGGTCTTCATGATCTTCAACAGCCGGCGCCAGGCGAAGAAGCGACAGGAAGCGGCGGCCGAGCGCCAGGTGAAGATGGTGCCGGGTGTTCGCGTGATGTCGCGCGCCGGTCTGTACGGCACGATCGTCGAGTTCGACGCGGAGGACCTCACCAAGCCCGCGCGCATCGAGATCGCCGAAGGCGTGGTCGTCGACCTGCACGCGCACTCGATCGAGCTCGCGCCCGAGGAGAGCACCGACGACGAGACGGACGATGACGAGAACTCCGACGAGGACGCCGACAGCGACGTCGAGGTGGAGGCCACGGACGGTACGTATACGCTGAACGGCGAGGGCGTCGAGAAGCTGCCCGGCTCCGAAGACGAAGACAAGAAGTAACCTCCCCCACCTCCTCTCCGACCAGCGAAGGCCTATACGTGGCACCGACTACTCCCGTGCGCCGAGCGTGGCGCGCTCTGATCGGACTTCTCGTCCTCACCGCAGTTCTCGCCGGAGCCAATGCTTTCGGCGTGTGGGGGTTCAAAGAATCATCCTGGGTGCCGGAACTGGCACTCGATCTGCAGGGCGGCACCCAGATCATCCTCGAGGCGCAGACCGAAGGCGCCGACCCTTCATCCGAGCAGCTGCAGCAGGCGGTCGAGATCATCCGTCAGCGCGTCGACGCGTCTGGCGTGTCCGAGTCGTCGATCACCACGCAGGGCGGCCGCAACATCGTCGTCGAGATGCCGGGTGAGATCGACGACGAGACGCGCGAGCGCATCGAGTCGAGCGCCCAGCTCGAGCTGCGCGAGGTGATCGCCGGCCCCGGCAGCGGCACATCGTTCGTCGGCGAAGACGGCGAAGAGACGCCGTACCCGACGCCGGACGACAGCATGGCCAAGACGCCGACCGCCGAGCCGACCGCGCCGAACGACCCTGCACAGGTCTCAGAGCACCTCGCGGCACGCTTCAACGCGTTCGACTGCGCCGACCCCGACGTGAACGCGGCAGATGCGCCGGCGGATGAGCCGATCGTCGCGTGCGACCCGACGGGTCAGGCGAAGTACATTCTCGGCCCCGTCGACATCACCGGTGACGCGCTCACGGACGCCACCAGCGGCACGAGCCCGCAGAACGGCCGCTGGGAGGTCTACCTCCGCTTCGACGACGAGGGCACCGAGATCTTCGGCGACATCAGCAAGCGTCTGTACGCGCAGCAGGGTCAGGGCGCGCAGAACATGTTCGCGTTCGTGCTCGACGGCTCCGTCATCTCGGCACCGACCATGAACGCCGTCATCACAGATGGCCGTCCCAGCATCTCGGGCACGTTCGACGAGGACAGCGCCAAGACGCTCGCCGATCAGCTGAAGTTCGGTGCACTGCCGCTGAGCTTCGAGGTCGTCTCGAGCGACACCATCTCGGCGACTCTCGGTGAGCAGCAGCTGGAGATCGGAATGATCGCGGGCCTCATCGGCCTCGCGCTCGTCGCCCTCTATGCACTGGCGCAGTACCGGGTCCTGGGCACGGTGATCATCGCCTCTCTGTTGGTGATGGGCGTGTTGACGTACATCCTGCTCTGTCTGCTTTCGTGGCGACTCGGGTACCGGCTGTCACTTGCGGGGGTTGCGGGTCTGATCGTGACGATCGGATTCACCGCCGACTCGTTCATCGTGTACTTCGAACGCATCCGAGACGAGCTCCGCGACGGCAAATCGGTCACAGGGGCCGTCGAGGACGGCTGGAACCGTGCCAAGCGCACGATCTTCATCTCGAAGTCGATCAACGTGCTCGCCGCGGTCGTGCTGTACATCCTGGCCGATGCCACGGTGAAGGGCTTCGCATTCACGCTCGGCATCACGACGGCGCTCGACATCCTGATCTTCGTGATCTTCACCCATCCGGTCATGCAGCTGCTGTCCCGCACTGGCTTCTTCGGCGGCGGTCACAGGCTCTCGGGTCTGGATCCGACTGCTCTCGGCGCGGTCTACCGCGGCAGGGCGCAGTTCCGCAAGCCCGTCGCCTCCTCCGTCAGCGTGAAGAAGTCGCGCGGCGAGGCCGAGCGGCGCCAGACCATCGCTGAGCGAAAGCTCGCGGAAGCGGAGCCCGCCGTGCGAGGCGGTTCGACGGACAAAGGAGGCGACGCCTGATGCGCTCGATGAATCAGCTGGGTAACGACCTCTACACCGGCAAATCCTCGGTCCCGTTCGTCCGCAAGCGCCGCGTCTGGTTCATCATCGCGCTCGCGCTGGTCGCGGTGTCTGCGGCGATGCCGTTCCTGCGTGGTGTGGAGTGGTCGATCGAGTTCACCGGCGGCTCGCAGTTCACGATCTCGAACCCGTCGACGACCGACCAGCTGGTCGGATCGGACACCGTCTCCGACACGATCCCCGGCACCATCGCAACGGTCACGACGATCGGCGGCAGCGACATCCGGGTGCAGACCTCGGAACTCGACGATGCGCAGACGCAGGACGTGACGAAGGCCCTCGCCGAGGCATACGGCGTCGAGACCAGCGCGGTGACGTCGTCGTTCATCGGACCGTCGTGGGGCGAAGAGGTCACCAAGCAGTCGCTGTGGGGTCTGGCGATCTTCCTCGCGCTGACGTTCGTCATCCTGATGGTCTACTTCCGCACGTGGAAGATGTCGGTCGCCGCGATCATCGGCCTGGTCGACGTGCTCATCATCACGATCGGCGTGTATTCGCTCTCCGGATTCGAGATCTCGCCCGCGGCGGTGATCGGATTCCTCACGATTCTGGCGTACTCGCTGTACGACACCACGGTCGTGTTCGACAAGATCCGCGAGAACACTGACGAGGACGGCGAGAACTCCGATCGCACGTTCGGC
The DNA here is from genome assembly GCF_900163665.1 of Frigoribacterium sp. JB110. GTDB lineage: Bacteria > Actinomycetota > Actinomycetes > Actinomycetales > Microbacteriaceae > Microbacterium. The sequence continues at coordinate 291,851 of NZ_FUIA01000019.1, read as the reverse complement.
GAATCGGTCAACCTCGGCGTCAACCAGACGCTGGTGCGCTCGATCAACACCTCGGTCGTCGCCGCTCTTCCCGTCGCCGCGATCCTGTTCATCGGCGCCCTGTGGCTCGGTGCTGACACGCTCAGCGACATCTCACTGGCGATCTTCGTCGGCATCCTGGTTGCCACGTACTCGACGCTGTTCGTCGCGGCCCCGCTGTACTCGCTGCTGCGGGAGCGCGAGTCCGCGATCCGGCAGCGCGACGCACGAACGCTGGAGGACCGTTCGCGCGACACCCGCGTCGCGAGCTGAGGCGGTGCGATGACGAGGGGCGTGCCCGATCCGAGCGGTCGGGCACGCCCCTCGTCTCGGCGTAGGATGAACGGAATGGGAACACGGGGAGGCGCCGAATGACCGATACGGCCTCGAGTCCGAGCCTGCGCCGCCTGGTGCCGCGCATCTTCTCCCGCGCTCCCCGCCACGCCGACGTCGCCAAGCTCGTCGCCATCGCACGCCAGAACCACCCCAGGGGCGACTTCGCGATCATCGAGAAGGCGTACTCCGTCGCGGAGGAGAAGCACCGGGGACAGAAGCGGCAGAGCGGCGAACCGTACATCACCCACCCCCTCGCGGTGGCGGAGATCCTGGCGGGCCTCGGCCTCGGTCCCCGCGCCATCTCCGCCGCACTGCTGCACGACACCGTCGAAGACACCGGCTATCCGCTCGAAGAGCTGCGCGAGACCTTCGGCGATGAGGTGGCGCTGCTCGTTGACGGCGTGACCAAGCTCGACAAGGTCAAGTACGGCGACAGCACTCAGGCCGAGACGGTCCGCAAGATGATCGTCGCGATGAGCAAGGACATCCGGGTCCTCGTCATCAAACTCGCCGACCGCCTGCACAACGCGCGCACGTGGGGATTCGTGCCGCCGGAGAAGGCGAAGAAGAAGGCCACAGAGACGCTCGAGATCTATGCGCCGCTGGCGCATAGGCTCGGCATTCAGGCGATCAAGAGCGAGCTGGAGGACCTCTCGTTCGCGGTGCTGTACCCGAAGATCTACAACGAGATCGACGCACTCGTGAAGCAGCGCACGCCGAAGCGCGAGGAGTACGTGCGCCGGGTCATCGACGACGTATCGATCGACCTGCAGCAGCTGCGCATCCGGGGCTCCGTCGGCGGCAGGCCGAAGCAGCTGTACTCCGTCTACCAGAAGATGGTGGTGCGCGGTCGCGACTTCGACGACATCTACGACCTGATCGGCATCAGGGTGCTCGTGCAGACCGTGCGCGACTGCTATGCGATCCTCGGTGCGATCCACGCGCGCTGGACGCCGCTGCCCGGCCGATTCAAGGACTACATCGCCACACCGAAGTTCAACCTCTACCGCTCGCTGCATACGACAGTGATCGGCCCCGGCGGTCGCACGGTCGAGATCCAGATCCGTACGGAGGAGATGCACCAGCAGGCCGAGTTCGGCGTGGCTGCGCACTGGAAGTACAAGGAGCGGATGAACGCCACAGGAGGCAAGCTCGACGAGCGCGCCTCGGGCCAGGACATGGCATGGCTCGCCCGGATCTCCGACTGGCAGGCGGAGACGAAGGATCCGGGAGAGTTCCTCGACTCGCTGCGATTCGAGATCGGTGCGAAGGAGGTCTACGTCTTCACGCCGAAGGGGCGCGTGATCGGGCTTCCTGCCGGCGCCACCACCGTCGACTTCGCCTACGCGGTGCACACCGAGATCGGCCACCGCACCATGGGTGCGAAGGTGAACGGACGCCTCGTGCCGCTGGAGACGGAGCTGCGTTCCGGCGACGTCGTCGAGGTGTTCACCTCGAAGAACCCGGATGCCGGGCCGAGCCAGGACTGGCTGGGCTTCGTCAAGAGCACCCGTGCGCGCAACAAGATCCGCGGCTGGTTCACCAAGGAGCGCCGCGACGAGGCGATCGAACAGGGCAAGGATTCGCTGCTGCGCGCGATGCGGCGCCATCACCTTCCGCTGAAACGGTTGAAGGATTCGCTCGGAGAGACGGCGCATCTGCTGCACTACGACGACGTCTCCGCGCTCTACGCCGCCGTCGGCGAGGGGCACGTGTCGACGCAGTCGGTGCTCGAGAAGGTGGGAGGGCTGCTCGAGACGAGCGAGCCGGCCACCGGCCCGATCGATCTGCCCGCCACGCGGCGGCCCTCGAGCGGGAACGATTCGGGCGTGCTCGTGCGCGGCGACGCGGACATCCTCGTCAAGCTCGCCAAGTGCTGCACCCCGGTGCCAGGCGACGCGATCGTGGGCTTCATCACGCGCGGCTCCGGTGTGAGCGTGCACCGGGTGGACTGCACGAACGTGAAGGCGCTGAAGCAGGACTCTGAGCGGCTCATCGAGGTCGAGTGGGGCGAGTCGGAACGCAGCGTCTTCCAGGTGCACATCCAGGTCGAAGCGCTCGACAGGGCCGCTCTCATCGCCGATATCACTCGCGTGCTCAGTGAGCATCACGTCAACATCCTCTCCGCCAGCGTCACGACCACGCGCGAGCGACTGGCCATCAGCCGGTACGTGTTCGAGATGGGCAACTCGGTGCATCTCGACAGGGTGTTCAATGCCGTGCGACGCATCGACGGCGTCTACGACGTGTACCGGGTCACCTCGGCGTAGAGCGCCGACGGTGCCGACGCGCTTCCGGGACCGCAGCGGCATCGTCGCTGAGGGAGCGCAGGAGCCCCATCGCGTCGCGCTTGTGCGGCGTGAGATGCGCGTCGAGCCAGGCGAGGGCGTCAGCGAGCGTATCGGTGTCGGACGCGAGGGCTGCGATGGCCCGGCGCAGCGACGGGCCCGCTGAGTGGGCCGACAACCGCCGCGGCCCGTCGTCGCGGACGGCAGCAGAAGCCAATGCGAGATCGGCGAGCGTGCATGCCATGGTCAGCACGGCGATGTCGTCCACATCGACCGTATCGCCGGGGTCGGCAGGCCGATCGCGCACCCGCAGCCCCGGCTTGCGGCGATGATCCCGGTGCGCGCTCAGCGGCTGCGCGACGTGCACGATCGGCTCGGAGTCAATGGCGCCGTGCACCCACGCCGCGCTCATCCCCACCGCGACGAGGTCCGTGCGGAACGTATCGCGCAGCGTCGCCGCACGAAGAGCCGGCGCGTCGACGGCGTCCGCCGGCATATATCCGCCGCCGAGTTCGAACACGTCGCCATCGAGGCGCGCGGCGCAGAGCTCCGTAGGACTGAGCCGTTCCATCCGGATGAGGGGACTGGTCACGACTCCAGACTCGTGCGTCCTTGTCGGATGCGGAACCCCTGTGGAAAGAAGTCGCCCCCGGCACGCGGCCGGGGGCGACTGTGGAGGAGAAGGCGTCAGCCGATCGCGCGCAGCCAAGCGCGCCGTGCCTCGAGCGCCTCGCGCGCCTTATCGATCCTGCGCTTGTCGCCTGTTGCCTCAGCGGCGGAGAGGTCTGCTTCGAGCGCGGCGATCGCCTCCTCCAACTGCTGCGACATGTCGTTCGCACGCGCCCTGGTGCGGGGGTCGTTCTTCTTCCAGTCGACCTCTTCACGACGCTTCAGGTCCTGCTCGATCTGGCGCATCTTGCCGTCGAGAGCGCGTTCCGCTTCGCGCGGGAAGATACGGCCGACCTCCTCCCAGCGATCCTGGATGTTCGTCAGCAACTTGCGCGCCTTGACCAGGTCCTTCTCGTCGGCGACTGCTGCCGCCTCGAGCAGCAGCTCCTCGCGAGCGGCGATGCGCGGCTGCGACTCCGCCTGCTCTGCGGCATCGCGCTCGGCGCGGGCGCCGTACAGCAGATCGCCTGCCGCTTTGAACCGTGCCCACAGCGAGTCATCGGTCTTGCGGCCCGCGCGGCCAGCGGCCTTCCACTCGTCGAGGAGCGCGCGGTAGGAGGGAATGCCCTGTTCGCCCTGCGGCGCGAGTGCCTCTGCCCGCTCCACGATGCGCGCCTTGCGGTCGCGAGCGGTCTTGTGCTGCTCGTCGAGCTGCGCGAAGAACGCGCGGCGGTTGCGTTCGAAGGTCGCGCGGGAATCGCGGAACCGCTTCCAGAGCGCCTGAGCCACAGACTTCGGCAGGCGCGGGCCGGTCTTCTGGTGGTTCTGCCAGTCCGCGAAGATCGCGTCGAGCTCGGCCGATGCCTGCTTCCACTGCACCTGCTTCGGGTCGCGAGCCGCGAGCTCCTCGACCTTCACGACGATGGACTCGCGCTCGGCGATGGCGGCGTCGAGCGCGGCGCGGTTGGCCGCTGCCTCCTCCTCGCTCGCCTCTGCGAGCGCATCGGTGAGGGCGTCGAGCCGGCCGGCGAGACCGACGAGATCACCGACGGCCGCGGCACCGACGACCTCGCCCTTCAGCGCGGCAGCCTGTCTGCGCAGGTCGGAGGCGGATGCACCACCGGTCGCGTGACGCTGCTCCAGCGTGACGACGCGGACCTCGAGGTCGTTGAACTTGCGCGCGAAGTAGGCCAGCGCCTCTTCCGGCGTGCCATCGGGATATTCGCCGACGACGCGCCAGTCGTCGCCCTCGTGCACGGCGACGGTGCCATCGGGCTCGATACGGCCCCACCGCTCCGCCTCGGCGGAAGACGTCGTCGGCACGACGGGCGCTGCCGGAGTGACAGGCGCGTTGGAGTGAGGGACCGCCGCCGGGGTGGGGCGGGGCATGGGCCGCGGCTTCGGCACCGCGGCGGGCGTCGGAACCGGTGCGGCAGGAGCTGACTCCGGCGCGTCGGTCGGAGCCGCGGACTCTTCTGCGGCAGTCGGCGTCGCGGCGGCTGCCTCGCCGGCGGTGGCCGGAGCCGCCTCGCCGTGCGTCGTCTCTGCGGTCTCGGCGGCCGGGGCCGATGCTTCGCCGGCTCCTGCTGCAGCGGGTGACGCGTCAACGGGGGCCGTCTCCTCTGTGGCCGACTCATCCGGCGCGCTCTGCGCGATCTCGGATGCCGAAGCCGGTGCCTCCGTGTCAGGAGCCGAGGTCACGGCCGACTCCGTCTCGGGGGCCGGCTGCTCGGGTGCGTCGGCGGTGGCGGTCTCCTCGGCTGGCGAATCACCTGGTGCGCCGTGCGCGTTCTCGGTTGCCTGGGCCTCTTCGGGTTCCGCTGCGGTGCTCGGCTCCTCGGGGGCGGCCTGCGTCGCATCCGTGCCGTCCGTCGGCGCTTCCGCCGCGGGAGCTGTCGCCTCTGCGTCGGTCGGCGTCGCGTTCTGGCCGGTATCGGGAGCGGTCGTCTCCGCGGCGGGCTGCGGCGTCTCGATCGGCGTCGCGTCCGTGTGCTCCGGCGCGGTGCTGTCGTCGTTGGTGTGGTCGGGGGTGCTCACTGTGGGGCTCCTTGGGCGGCGAACCGCAGAAAGGACGAGGGACGGGCCCAGCCTACGGGATTCGCGTGCGGAAATGTCTGCCGGATGCCTGCTCCGGTGCGGGGCAGGCGGGTCGGCTCACTCGTCGAGCGGCAGCGGTGCGGGCTCCTGAGAGGGCACGTCCGTCGTGGATGTCGGGGAGGGCTCGAGCTCCGCCACGCCCGGCCCCGCGCCGTAGTAGGCGATCTGTGCGCCGATCGCTGCTGCGAGCACGATGGCCCCGGCAACCGAGACGACGACGTTGTCGCGCTTCTTGCGTCGCTGCTGCTGCTCATGCATCGACGTACGGGCGATGTACCGCTGGGCGCGTTCGCGCTCCTCGCGCTGTGTCTTCGACTTGCCGTGTGCCACGGGACGAGCCTACCGTCACGTCTCGATGTCCGATGCCCCGCGTAGGCTGGGGGAGTGACGAATACCGCACTTTTCACGGGCCAGACGCCCCTCGCCGTGCGGATGCGTCCGGTGTCTCTCGACGAAGTGGCCGGGCAGGCGCATCTGCTGAAGCCTGGGTCGCCGATCGTGGCGCTCGCAGACCCCGCTGCGACGAAGCCCGGAACGGTCTCCGTGATCCTGTGGGGGCCTCCCGGCACGGGGAAGACGACGCTCGCGCAGGCGATCGCCCGCTCATCCGGTCGTCGATTCGTCGAGCTCTCGGCGATCACCGCAGGGGTGAAGGACGTGCGAGAGGTGATGAAGGAAGCGCTCGATCAGCGCGACCTGTACGGCCAATCGACGATCCTGTTCCTCGACGAGATCCACCGCTTCACCAAGGCCCAGCAGGACGCACTGCTGCCTGGTGTTGAGAACGGATGGGTCATCCTCATCGCGGCGACGACAGAGAATCCATCGTTCTCCGTGATTTCTCCGCTGTTGTCGCGTTCGCTGCTGCTCACCCTCAGACCGCTCACCGACGACGATCTCGGAGCGCTCATCGACCGTGCGCTCACGGATGCACGGGGGCTGCAGGGGCAGGTCGAGCTGGCGCCGGAGGCACGGGCGGGTCTGATCCAGCTGGCCAGCGGAGACGCCCGTCGGGCGCTGACCGCGCTCGAGGCGGCGGCGGGCGTCAGCGTGTCCGAGCGCGCCGAGGCGGGAGAGACTCCGGACGGCGAGGGCGCGCCGGTCGCACGAGTGACGGAGGGCCATGTCGAACAGGCGGTCGACAGGGCGCTGCTGCGCTACGACCGTCAGGGCGACGAGCACTACGACGTCATCAGTGCGTTCATCAAATCGATCCGCGGCTCAGATCCGGATGCCGCCGTGCACTACTTGGCGCGGATGATCGAAGCAGGGGAGGACGCTCGCTTCATCGCGCGTCGCCTCGTGGTGCACGCGGCGGAAGACATCGGTCTCGCCGATCCGCGTGCGCTGCAGATCGCGTCCGCTGCTGCCGATGCCGTGGCATTCATCGGCATGCCGGAGGGGCGCCTCCCGCTTGCAGAGGCGACCATCTACCTCGCCACGGCCCCGAAGTCGCCCGCGACGATCAACGCGATCGATCAGGCTCTCGCTGATGTCCGCGCCGGGAAGATGGGGCCCGTTCCGCTCCACCTGCGCGATGCGCACTACGCAGGAGCGAAGCGGCTCGGGCACGGCAAGGGGTACGCATACCCGCACGACAGCGACATCGGCGTCGTGACGCAGCAGTACCTTCCGGATGTGCTGCGCGGCCGCCGCTACTACGAACCGCGACCGCTGGGCGGCGAGCGCGAGATCGGCGAGCGACTGGAGAAGATCCGGCGCATCATCGGCGGCGCCTGAGGCTCGGCATCCTCGCGTGTGCGCGGAGTCTCGAGCGCGCCGATCCGACGGCAGCATCCGGCGCCGGAGCGGCACTCGCGCGCGGTGATCTTGGTGCACGGCGGCCGTGCGCCTGTCTGGTAAGCTTGATCGGCTCGAACTTCGGGCACACCCCGCTGCATGATCCAGACGGCAGTCCGGCGTACGCCGTCATCCGGAGAAGCGGGGATGTACGTCCGTAGGCACGCGAAAGTCGCGGCCACGTGAAAGGAATCATGACTACGAAGTCCCAGGACCGCCGCAAGGTCCGCCTCTCCCGCGCGCTCGGCGTGGCGCTCACGCCCAAGGCCGCTCGCTACATGGAGAAGCGCCCCTACGGCCCCGGCCCCCACGGCCGGACCAAGCGCAAGTCCGACAGCGACTATGCGGTTCGTCTCAAGGAGAAGCAGCGTCTGCGCGAGCAGTACGGCATCCGCGAGAAGCAGCTCCGCATCGCCTTCAACGAGGCGCGCCGCACCGACGGCCTGACCGGTGAGAACCTCGTCGAGCTGCTCGAGATGCGTCTCGACGCGATCGTGCTGCGTTCGGGCTTCGCCCGCACGACCTCGCAGGCACGCCAGTTCGTCGTGCACCGCCACATCCTCGTTGACGGCAAGATCGTCGACCGCCCGTCGTTCCGCGTGAAGCCGGGCCAGACGATCCACGTCAAGGAGCGCAGCGAGGGCACCGAGCCGTTCCAGGTCGCAGCAGCCGGCGGCCACGCCGAGGTGCTGCCCCCGGTTCCCGGCTACCTCGAGGTCGAGCTCGACAAGCTCCAGACCAAGCTGGTGCGCCGCCCGAAGCGCGCCGAGGTGCCCGTCACGTGTGACGTGCAGCTCGTCGTCGAGTACTACGCAGCTCGCTAGAGCCGCCGCAAAGGGCGCCGGGGGTTACACCCCGGCGCCCTTTTTGCGCGTCCTGTGCTCGGCGGCCCCAGCTCCGGTGTGCGGAACTGCGCTTCTGCGGCAGATTTGGCGCAATGTGCCACACCTGAGGGCGCTCCAGCGCGCGGGTGGAGCAACTCGGCACACCGGAAGCTGTGGGCGGCCGGTTGTGAATAACTGCGAGAGTGGCGAAATCGGGTTGTGGATTCTGGCGGATCCGGTTGATGACGGTGTCAGCGTGGGGGCATGCCACGACTCGTACACATCCCGCGGGATCTCGGAGCCTGCTTCTCCGTCGAACAGGCCCGGCACGCCGGGGTGCGGTTCGGTCGCCTGCGAAGCCCCGACCTGGAGCGGCCGTTCCGCGGCGTGCGACGGTTCACCGACCCCGACGTCTCGGTTGAGGGTGAGTCACGAAGGGCTCAACTGCTCCGCGCCGCGCACGCTTACCGAGCCCGAATGCGTCCGAGCGAGTTCTTCAGCCACGAGACGGCGGCCGCGATCTGGGGCGCGCCCCTGCCGGTCGGCCGGACGCCCCACGGAGTGGACGTCGCCGTCTGCGGTGAGCAGCACGTACCCCGTGCTGTCGGGGTGCGCGGTCACCGCGTTCCCTCCGCGGCCGCCTCGATCACGGAGGTGGAGGGGCTGAGAGTTGCCTCCCCGGCCTCGACCTGGGCGATGCTCGGCGCGTGGAGCGTGACGGACCTCGTAGCTCTGGGCGACTATTTCTGCCGAGTGTGGCGTGTGGGACACGGCCGACCCGATCCGGGCCGTCCGCCGCTGACCACCGTGGAGAGCCTCGGAGAAGCGCTGAAGGCGAGTCGCCGCATCGGCGCCGCACGGCTCAGAGAGGCCCTGGGACTCATCCGGTGTGACGCATGGTCGCCGCGCGAGACCGCCTGCCGCCTCCGTCTCGTCGCGCACGGGCTGCCGGAGCCCGAGCTGAACATGGACGTGTTCGACCGGTTCCAGTTCCTCGGCTGCGTCGACTTGGCGTATCCGCAGCACAAGCTGGGCATCGAGTACCACGGCGCACTCCATCACGCGACGTACGCCGAAGATGTCGAGCGCATCGCGCGATTCCGAGCAGACGACTGGACGATGCTCGAGGTCACGAACATCCTCTTCCGCGACGGCGACCGGCTGGAGCGACGAGCCGAGGCAGCGTTGCGCTCCCGCGGCTGGCGCCCCTGACCGCCGACCAGCCCTCCGGTGTGACGCCGTTGCGCACTCCGGTGTGGCAGATTGCGGTTCCGCTGAAATCTTGATGCAGTTCGGCATACCGGAGGTGAGCGGGGTGCGGCGGTGGTGCAGTTTGGGGAACCGGAAGCGAGATGGGGCTGGCGGTGGTGCTGCTCGACACGCTGGAGGCGGCCGGGGCTGCTCAGGTGTGGCGGATTGTGGTTCCGCCGAAGTTTTGGTGCAGTTCGGCACACCGGAGGCGACCTGGGGTGCGGCGGGCGGGGGAGCGGTCAGGGGTGACGGATGCGCCAACGGAAGCTGCCGCGGTACGTCAGCACGGTGCCGAGAAGCGGGTTCCTGGCCAGCGCACGGACGGTCTGGCATCCGGTGTCGTCGTCGAAGCCGTCTTCGACCTGCACGCTCACGGAGAAGACGCCGGGCAGCGGGATGCGCAGGCGCCCGAGTCTCAGCACGGCGCGTTCCGACCGCAGACGAAGGTGCCCCTCGGGCGTCGCCTCGCACCGCAGGGTCAGCTCCACGCGCTGCGCTGCGCCGAGCCGGTTCACCAGTGTGCCCGACTGCTCTCCGACGCGGAGCACGTCGACGAACGTCTCCGTCCGTCGCGCGAAGCGGAACGTGCGCGTCGCACGAAGTTCGGCTGCACCGTCGGGCGCCTGCTCGAGCCGATTCTCCACGTGGAACGGCACGTCGGCGCCGTAGGACGTGATCATCAGGCGGGGTCCCACGAACGGCCGCGCGAGCAGGCCGAAGCGGCCCCAGCGGCTTCCCGCGACCGAGAACACGCCGTCGCAGACTGCGATGCCGTCACCTGGACCTTCCGCGTACTGAGCGACTTCAGGACGGAGCGCATCGGCCGTCGGCCCGAGCGCGGCGAGCAGCACGGAAGGGCGATCGGGTGCGGAGGTCATTCGCGAGTCTCCTCTCGATACGGCTTGAGCGACGGCGGCATGGCAGCGGCATCCGGGAACTCGCACGAAAACTCGCCGCGATATCCGAACAGCACGCCGACGAACCGATTGCGGACCTCGAGGTCGATCACGTAGCGGCCTCGCTGCTCGTCGTAGTGCTCGGTGAGGTGTGCGCGTGCGCTGAACAGCATCGGGAACCGGAACGCGATCGGTCCCTCGTAGAAGCGCTGCTCACCCGAAACGAGGCGCAGTCCGCCGGATTCGGTGACAGACAGGTCGAGATCGACGGCGAGGTGCTGGTGGGTGCCGAGGTAGTCCACGACGCAACCGCGTTCCGCGCTGTAGACCATGGTGGCATCGAACCGGCGCCGTCGTCCCGGGCGCACCTGCATCGTGCGCACGAAGGTGACCGTCTCCCTGCCGCGGTCGTCGGCGTACGGGAAGTTGTCGATGCGGAACGGCACGTCCGTGCCCGCTTCCGGGAACATGATGTTGCGCGTCGCCCCGAAGAGCAGGAAAGGACGCACCCACCACGGGCCGCGCCGGACTTCGTGCATGACGCCCGTTCCGACGCAGCCGTAGCCCGCCGCCGTGCCGACGCCGAAGCGCCGCTGCATCATCGGGTGCAACCGTGAGAAGTCCTTGCCCATCCCTCGTGCGAAGACGCTGACGGGGGCGGAAGTGCGCTCAGTCATGGTCCCGGATCCTTGACAGCGAGTCAGGGGCAGCGGCCATGACATCGCGACCGTTGTGCGCGGACGGCCGCGACAGGCAGCTGCGCGCCCTGGCACGCGGCCCGCGGAGCCACCCCCGCCACCAGGTCACCCGTTCCGGCTCGATCCCGGATTCGGCCCAGAGGCGCAGGCGGTCGAAACTCCACGCGGTCAACCACCAGACGACGTGTCGGATGAGGACCCGATCGAGCAGCCGCCCGAAGGCTCCGAACCACGGTTGGTAGTCATACCCCGTGATGAATCGGACGCCCTCCGGATGGGGGACATAGCGCCAATAGCCGCGACCGCGTCGCAACGGCGACAGACGATCATCAGCGTCGAACACGAGCGCCGACGTGCGCGGCCCGCCTGCGGCACGCTTCTCACTGAGGGAGACTCCGGTGCCGCGGATCGTGCGGACGCCGAGCGCCAACTCGTAGCGGAACGTGCGCGCACCGTCGTCGCGAACGCCCGTGGGCCGGATCGCCGAGAACCTGGCGTCCCAGCGCGGGTGCAGGTCGACATCCTGTGTCAGCTCCCAGACGCGATCCAGGGGGGCCCGGATCAGGATCTCCACGTACAGCGCCCGAGTCGTCACACTCCGCACACTATCGGTCGGTACGATGGACTCAACGACACCTTTGGGAAGGGCGACATGAAAAGCTTGCTGTGGTTCCTGCTCGGCATCATCGGCGGATTCGTCGCCGCCCATTTCATGAACAAGGATCCGCGAGGGCATGAGCTGCTCGGCAGGGTCGACGCGCGAGTGACGGAGTTCACCGACCGGCTCAGCGAGGCGTACTACGCCGAGCAGGGTCAGCGCAACGCCTGAACCCCGCGATCCACCACACGGCCGCGTCGCGCGGCGCGGCTCCGCTCCCATCAGCAAGGACACGACACGCACCTATGAAGACCGCCGACATCGCGCAGCTCTACCTCGACTACTTCGAGAAGAACGACCATCAGATCGTTCCGTCGGCGTCGCTGGTCAGCGATGACCCCACTCTGATGTTCACCGTCGCAGGCATGGTGCCGTTCATCCCGTACCTGACCGGTGTGGTTCCCGCCTCGCACTCGCGCATCGCCGACGTGCAGAAGTGCATCCGCACGAACGACATCGAAGAGGTCGGCAAGACCGCCAGGCACGGCACGTTCTTCCAGATGCTGGGCAACTGGTCCTTCGGGGACTACTTCAAGCGCGGCGCCATCGAGTACGCATGGGAGCTGCTGACCAAGAGCGATTCGGACGGCGGACTCGGTTTCGACGAGAAGGACCTCTGGGTCACGATCTACGAGACGGACGACGAGGCGCACGACATCTGGCGCAACGTCATCGGGCTCGATGAGAAGCGCATTCAGCGACTCGGCCGCGCGGACAACTACTGGCACACCGGCCAACCAGGGCCGGGCGGCCCCGATTCCGAGATCTTCTTCGACCGTGGGCCGAAGTACGGTCGCGACGGCGGACCGGCAGTCGACGACAGCCGGTTCATCGAGATCTGGAACCTCGTGTTCATGCAGGACCGGCTCGAGAACGTGCGCAGCAAGACGGAGTTCGACATCGTCGGCGGTCTGCCGCAGAAGAACATCGACACCGGCATGGGCCTCGAGCGCGTCGCGTTCCTGAAGCAGGGCGTCGAGAACATGTACGAGAGCGACCAGGTTCGTCCTGTGCTCGACCGTGCCAGCGAGCTGAGCGGCAGACGCTACGGCGCCGCGCACGAGGACGATGTGCGCTTCCGCGTGATCGCCGATCACGTGCGCTCTTCGCTGATGCTGCTCTCCGACGGCGTCACTCCCGCGAACGAGGGGCGCGGCTACATCCTGCGCCGTCTCATGCGCCGCACAGTGCGTTCGATGCGCCTGCTCGGCGTGGAGGAGGCGACCTTCCCCGAGCTGTTCGCTACATCCCGCGATGCGATGAAGCAGACCTATCCGGAGCTCGACACCGACTGGGACAGGATCTCCGCCTATGCGTTCGCGGAGGAGGAGACGTTCCTGCGCACTCTCAGCGCCGGATCGACCATCCTCGACACGGCGGTCGAGAAGGCCGCCACCGCGGGCAGGAAGGGCCTCGCCGGCGACCAGGCGTTCCTGCTGCACGACACGTACGGGTTCCCGATCGACCTCACGGTGGAGATCGCGGAGGAAGCGGGCCTGTCCGTCGACCGCGAAGCGTTCGATGGCCTGATGCAGGCACAGAGGCAGCGTGCGAAGGAGGATGCCCGTTCGCGCAAGCGCGCCATTGCGGACGTCGGCGTGTACAGCCAGTTCCGGGCCGAAGGCGAGACTGTCTTCACGGGCTACGACGATCTCGAGACTTCCACGAGCGTGCTCGGCATCATCGTCGACGGTTCCCCCGTCCGGTCGGCGACGACGGGCCAGACCGCCGAGGTCATCCTTCCGGAGACAGCGCTCTACGCTGAGTCCGGCGGTCAGGTCGCCGACAAGGGCACGATCGTCGGCCCCGGCTACGAACTCGAAGTGCTCGACGTGCAGCGCCCCGTGTCGGGGCTCGTCAGCCACACGGTGCTCGTCACGAGCGGCGAGGTCGGCGTCGACCAGCCGGCCACGACCGTCGTCGATGCCGCCAACCGCCGTGCGGCCGAGCGAGCGCACTCCGCAACGCACCTCGTGCATGCCGCCCTGCGCGACACGCTCGGCAAGGGTGCGACGCAGGCAGGGTCGCTCAACCGTGCGGGCTACCTGCGCTTCGACTTCTCCTGGGGTCAGGCGCTCTCCGATGCGACGAAGAGCGAGATCGAGGAGATCGCGAACAACGCGGTCGGTTCGAACCTCGAGGTCTCCACCAGGGTGATGTCGCTCGATGATGCGAAGTCGGCCGGCGCCACGGCACTGTTCGGTGAGAAGTACGGTGAGAAGGTCCGAATGGTCGACATCGGCGGGCCGTGGTCGCGCGAGCTCTGCGGCGGCACGCACGTGTCGTCCAGCGCGGAGGTCGGACTGATCTCGCTGACCAGCGAGTCATCCGTCGGTGCGGCCAACCGTCGCGTCGAGGCGCTCGTCGGACAGGACGCCTTCCGCGAACTCACCCGTGAGCGCGCCCTCGTCACCGAACTGAGCAGCTCGCTGAAGACGCCTCGGGACAAGCTCGCCGAGCGCGTCTCAGAGCTCGCGGCGAATCTGAAGGCCGCTGAGAAGAGGATCGCGCAGTTCGAGCAGCAGGCACTGCAGCAGCGCGTTCCCGAACTTGCCGGCAGGGCCGCGGCAGCCGGACGCGTCGCCCTCGTCGCGGAGTCGATCGGCGCCGTCTCCTCGGGCGACGACGTGCGCAGCCTCGTCACACAGGTGCGCGAGCGACTCGGCTCCGAGCCTGCGGTGGTCGCACTCGCCGGTGAGGCGAAAGGTCGGCCCGTCGTCGTGGTCGCCACGAATGAGGGGGCTCGTGACATCGGTGCCAGGGCCGGCGATCTGGCCAAGGCCGCAAGCTCCGTGCTCGGAGGCGGCGGCGGAGGCAAGCCCGATCTCGCTCAGGGCGGCGGCACAGACGCGGCGGCGATCCCTGCCGCGCTCGAGGCCGTGCGTCGGTCGGCGGAGGCGCTGTAGACGTGACGGAATTCCGGCGCGGTGTGCGCATCGGCATCGATCCGGGCAGAGCCCGTGTCGGTGTAGCTCGAGTCGACCCGGATGGCATGCTCGCCGTGCCTGTGGAGACCGTGCCGCGCGACGAGCGAGCCATCATCCGTGTCCTCGAGATCGCAGCCGAGTACGAGCCGATCGAGTTCGTGGTGGGGCTGCCGCTCAACCTCCGCGGCGACGACACCGCGTCCACGCAGGACGCCCGTGACTTCGCCGCGGAGTTGGCCTCGCGCGCAGCGGTGCCGGTTCGCCTCGTCGACGAGCGCTTGTCGACCGTCACGGCCCATCAGGCGCTGCGGCAATCCGGGCGAAGCCAGAAGGGGTCTCGTAAGGTAGTGGATCAGGTGGCCGCGGTCGTGCTCCTGCAGCACGCGGTCGACAGCGAGAAGAGCACCGGCGCCCCCGCCGGCGAGCCCGTTTCCCTCCCGGAGTGACGCAGATGACCGACGACCCGCAGTCCGACGAGCCAGGCCAGCCCTTGTCGCGCCGCGAGGCGCGTGAGCGCGCACGGGCGCAGAAGGCCGATGAGCCGGTGGCAGAGGTGCCGGATGATGGTGAGGCGCAGTCCCCGGCCGACGAGGACGCGGCGCCGGATGCAGGCGGCATCGACATCGGAGCTGCCGCCAGGCACGAAGACACCGACGAGCCAGCCGAAGCTTCGGCAGCCTCCGCTGGCGCAGTCGGAGGTGCGGAGCAGGTCGCACCTGAGGACGCGGAGAGCGAGTCCGCCGCCACCCGCAGAACTCGCAGCGACGTGGCGGCCGGCCCCGCGCGGACCATGCCTGAGGGCAGCTCGATCGAGGCGCTGCTGCACAGCGAACCGGAGGAGCGTCCGCGCAAGAGGGGCAAGGGCTGCCTGATCGCCGCGATCATCGTGCTCGTACTCGTGGGCGGGCTCGCCGCAGGCGGCGTCTGGGCATGGAACACCTACGGCGAGCGGATCCAGGAGGTGCTCGGCCTGGACGGCCCACACGACTACGAAGAGGGCGAGGCATCCGGCGAGGTGTTCATCACCGTCGACCAGGGAGACACCGGCGAAGCCATCTCCCCGAAGCTGTTCGACGCGGGCGTCACACTCGAGTCCGATTCCTTCACCCGCTACCTGCGCGAGAACGGGCTGAATCCGAAGCTGTACCCCGGCGTGTACCAGCTGCAGCAGAAGATGACCAGCGCCGCGGTCGTCGACGCGCTGGAGGACCCTGAGAACCGTCAGGAGAACACGGTGCAGCTGCCGGAGGGGCTCACGGTGGAGGCGTCCATCACCCGTATCTCGGAGAGCATCGAGGTGTCGGCCTCCGACCTCGAGGAGGCGACGGCCGACCCGTCGCAGTACGGCGTCGATTCCGACAGCCTCGAGGGCTGGCTCTTCCCCGCGACCTACACCTTCGATCCGGATGCGTCGGCGCAGGACGTCGTGCAGCGGCTCGTCGACCGCACCCGCGAATCGCTCGACTCGGCGGGCGTGCCCGACGAGGACGTGCACGAGGTGCTCACGATTGCCGCGATCATCCAGCGCGAGGCGCGCTTCGAGGACGACTTCTACAAGGTCTCGCGCGTGATCCACAACCGGCTCGACTCCGACACATGGGGTGACACCAACGGCCTCCTGCAGATGGACTCCACCGTGCAGTACGGCTACGGCGAGGCGCACGCCGGCTCCGCTTCCACCTCGGCCGAGGCGCGCAACGACGACAACCCGTGGAACACGTACGAGCATGTCGGTCTGCCTGCCGGCCCGATCTCGAACCCCGGGGATCTCGCGATCGACGCGGCCATGCACCCTGTCAACGGGCCGTGGCTGTACTTCGTGAGCGTGAACCTGAACACCGGCGAGACGAAGTTCGCCACCAGCTTCGCCGAACACGAGCAGAATGTCTCAGAGTGGGTGCAGTGGTGCTCGGAGAACCCCGACGCCGGATGCTGAGGAGCGAGCAGAATGCAGGACGCGCTTCGGAGTGAGTCGCACGTGAACCCGCCGATCGACGGAGGTCGTCGTCTCGAGGTGTGGGGCGATCCGATCGACCACAGCCGCTCACCGCACCTGCACGGCGCGGCGCACCGAGCACTCGGACTCGACTGGTCCTTCGACCGGCGCCGCGTCGATCGTGCCGGTCTCGACGCGGCCCTGGCCTCATTGAACGGGGAGTGGCGCGGGCTCGCACTCACGATGCCGCTCAAGGAGGGCGCCTTCGCCGCCGCTCGCACCCGCGACAGGCACGCGGAGCTGACCGGAGCGGTGAACACGCTGCTGTTCGCCGGTGACGGGAGCGCAACCCGACCGCGCGGGTTCAACACAGACGTCGGCGGCATCGTGCGTGCAATGGACGAGGCGGGCCTCGACGGTGCCGAGCGCGTCAGGATCCTCGGAGCGGGTGCCACGGCCGGATCGGCACTCGTGGCGGCGGCGGAGTCAGGCGCACGCCGGGTGCAGGTGGTCGCACGCCGTGCCGAGCGCGCGGCGGCGCTCGTCGAGCTGGGGGAGCGGGCGGGAGTCCGCGTCGACGCCGCGGCATTCGACGCGGTCACCGGTGCCGCCGATGTCACGATCGCGACGCTCCCCGGCGGGGCGGACCTGCCAGCAGAGCACCTCGTCCGCCTTGCCGGCACGGGCGGCACGCTGTTCGACGTAGCCTACGACCCTTGGCCGTCCGCGCTCGCGCGCCGCTGGGAGGCAGACGTCGTCCCCGGGCTCGGCATGCTGCTGCACCAGGCCGTGCTGCAGGTGCGCATCTTCGTGTCGGGGGAGCGCGGCGAGCCGCTCCAGGGTGAGGATGCCGTGCTCGAGGCGATGCGCAAGGCACTCAGCGGTCCGCGCTGACCACGAGCCCGCCGCGGTCGTGGCGCAGCGTGCCTCGAACGCATGGGAAGATGGAGCCTATGCTCCGTGTCATGACGGCCGGCGAATCGCACGGCCCCGAACTCATCGCCGTTATGGAGGGTCTGCCCGCTGGCGTCCCGCTCCTCGCTGAGCAGATCCAACAGGATCTGCAGCGCCGCAAGCTGGGCTACGGCCGCGGCTCCCGGATGAAGTTCGAGCAGGACGAGCTGACGCTCTCCTCGGGCGTCAGGCACGGTTACACGATGGGCAGCCCGATCGCCCTGCGCATCGGCAACACCGAGTGGCCGAAGTGGACCGAGGTGATGAGCGCTGCTCCCGTGGAGCTCACCGAGAAGTCCCGCGGCCGCGGTGCTCCGCTCACGCGCCCGCGCCCGGGACATGCCGACTTCGTCGGCATGCAGAAGTACGGCTTCGACGAGGCCCGCCCGATTCTCGAGCGCGCCAGCGCCCGTGAGACGGCCGCCCGCGTCGCCCTCGGGGCGATCGCCCGTTCGTTCCTGGGCGAACTGGGCATCCGGCTCGTCAGCCATACGCTCTCCATCGGTCCGGTGCGGGTGCCTGACGGCTCTGCGCTGCCGCATCCGGATGACGTCGCCGCCCTCGACGCCGATCCGCTGCGGTGCTTCGACGCCGCAACGAGCGAGCGGATGGTGGCCGAAGTCGACGACGCACGCAAGGCCGGCGACACGCTCGGCGGCGTCGTCGAGGTGCTGGCGTACGGGCTCCCGCCAGGGCTCGGCTCCCACGTGCAGTGGGACCGTCGGCTCGACGGCAAACTCGCCCAGGCGCTGATGAGCATCCAAGCGATGAAGGGCGTCGAAGTCGGCGACGGCTTCGACACCTCGCGCCGTCGCGGTTCGGCCGCGCACGACGAGCTGTTCGCGACCGAAGCGGGTGTCGGACGCGGGTCGGGCCGGGCCGGCGGCACCGAGGGCGGGATGTCCACGGGCACCGCGCTGCGCGTGCGTGCGGCCATGAAGCCGATCGCGACCGTGCCGCGCGCACTGCGCACAGTCGACGTCGCCACGGGCGAGGGATCCACGGCGCACCACCAGCGCTCCGATGTGTGCGCCGTGCCGGCCTCGGGCGTGGTCGCCGAGGCGATGGTCGCCATCGTGCTCGCCGAGACCGTCATCGAGAAGTTCGGCGGTGACTCTCTGGCCGAGACGCGCCGCAATCTCGAGGGCTACCTCGCCGCGATCCCCGACGAGCTGCGCACGACGGACGACGACGCCGTCGCGCCCGACGCATGACGGACGACGCACCGACCGCCGTACCCGGCCCGTTCGAGCAAGGTGCGCCCGTGCGTCCGCTGCTCGTGCTGGTCGGTCCGATGGGCGCGGGGAAGTCGGCGATCGGCCGCAAGACGGCGAAGGCGCTCGGCGTGCCATTCAGGGACACCGATTCCATCGTCGTCCAGCACCACGGTCCGATCGCAGACATCTTCGTCGAGCAGGGGGAGACGACGTTCCGCGCGTACGAGCACGAAGCGGTTCTCGCCTCGCTCTCGCAGGACGGCGTCGTCGCGCTCGGCGGCGGCTCACTGACTCACGACGGCACGCGAGAAGCACTGGCCGGCCACCGTGTCGTGCTGCTGACCGTCTCGGACACGGCCATCGCCGGGCGTCTGCGCGGTCAGAAGCGACCGCTGCTCAACCGCAGCGACAGCGACCCGCTCGCCGAGTGGATCCGAATCAGGGACGAGCGCATGCCGACGTACCGCGCGGTCTCCACGCTGGAGATCGACACATCGACAGGTCCGATCCAGAACGTCGTCGATCGCATCGTCGACTGGGTCAGAGAGCAGGAGGAATCCGAATGAGCGATGTCACCGAGATCCGCGTGAGCGGCGCGACGGGCTACGGCATCCGGATCGGCCGCGGGCTCGTCGCCGAACTGGGCGAGACGCTGCCGGAGATCGCCAAGAAGGTGCTCGTCGTGCACCCTCCGACGCTGCAGAAGGAGGCGGAGGCCCTGCGGGAGAGCCTCCTGGGCGAGCGCGAGGTGCTGCTGGCGGAGATTCCGGATGCCGAGCAGGGCAAGCGCATCGAGGTCGCCTCGTTCTGCTGGCAGATCATGGGGCAGGCCGACTTCACCCGCACAGACGCAGTGATCGGGTTCGGCGGCGGCGCGGTGACCGACCTCGCCGGGTTCGTGGCGGCCAGCTGGCTGCGCGGTGTGAAGGTCGTGCAGGTTCCCACCACGGTTCTCGGCATGGTCGATGCGGCCGTCGGCGGGAAGACGGGCGTCAACACAGCCGAGGGCAAGAACCTCGTCGGCGCATTCTGGGCGCCGCACGCCGTATTGTGCGACCTGGACCTGCTCGCGAGTCTTCCTCGCAATGAGGCCGTCGCGGGCTACGCCGAGGTGGTCAAGGCGGGATTCATCCGCTATCCGGAGATCCTCGACATCATCGAGGCCGACCCCGAGCGGGCGACGGACGTCGGAAGCGAGGAGTTCCGCCGCACGATCGAACTGGCCATCCGGATGAAGGCCGACATCGTCGGCGAGGACTTCCGTGAGTCCGGTGTGCGCGAGCACCTGAACTACGGGCACACACTCGGCCACGCGATCGAACATGCCGAGCGCTACCAGTGGCGCCACGGCGCAGCGGTCTCGATCGGCATGATGTTCGCCGCTGAGCTGTCCCGGCTGGCCGGGCGGCTCTCGGACGCGGCGGTGGACAGGCACCGAGCCGTCCTCGAGTCGCTGGGGCTGCCGACGACGTACCGGATCGGCGCGTGGAAGCAGCTGCTGGCGACGATGCAGCGGGACAAGAAGGCCCGCGCGGGGATGCTCCGGTTCATCGTGCTCGACGACATCGCCAAACCCACCGTGCTGCAGGCGCCGGACGAGTCCCTCCTCTACGCCGCCTACCTCGAGGTGGCAGAAGACTCTCAGCCCCCCACCCGCACCACCGTCGCCCTCTGACG
Organism: Frigoribacterium sp. JB110; assembly: GCF_900163665.1. Classification (GTDB taxonomy): domain Bacteria; phylum Actinomycetota; class Actinomycetes; order Actinomycetales; family Microbacteriaceae; genus Microbacterium. The sequence goes on along the minus strand of NZ_FUIA01000019.1, from coordinate 271,665 downwards.
CGCCGACTCTTCATTTCTGGCACATCTCCGGATGGGTGGCCCAGCAGATTCGTGCCAGAAATGAAGAGACGCGCGGGGCGGGGGAGCACATCCGGCTACCCGTACAATGGGTTCTCGGGCCGCGCGCCCTGGCAACTTGACACGACACGAAACGGAATCTCCTTCATGGCATCCACCGCAGACATCCGCAATGGGGTCGTTCTTTCGATCGACGGCCAGCTCTGGAGCATCGTGGAGTTCCAGCACGTGAAGCCGGGCAAGGGCGGTGCCTTCGTCCGCACGAAGATGAAGAACGTCGTCTCGGGCAAGATCATCGACAAGACCTTCAACGCCGGTGCCAAGGTCGACGTGCAGAACGTCGACCGCAGCGACTACCAGTACCTGTACAACGACGGCGACACGTTCTTCTTCATGGACCAGCGCGACTACGACCAGATCAACGTGCCGGCGGCGGTCGTCGGCGACTCCTCGCGCTTCATGCTCGAGAACATGATCGTCACCATCGCGATGCACGACGGCCAGCCGCTGTACATCGAGCTGCCGCCGTCGATCGTGCTCCAGATCACCTACACCGAGCCGGGCCTGCAGGGCGACCGTTCGAACGCGGGCACCAAGCCGGCCACGGTGGAGACGGGCGCGGAGATCCAGGTGCCGCTGTTCCTGAACGAGGGCACCAAGGTCAAGGTCGACACCCGCACGGGCGACTACCTCGGCCGCGTGAACGACTGACCCTTGAGCGCACGCACCAAGGCGCGCAAGCGCGCCCTCGACATTCTGTTCTCCGCCGACGTCCGCGGAGACACGCTGCCGCAGGCACTCGCAACCGCGGCCAAGCGCGCCGCGAGCGAGCCCGAGCGTCAGGCCTCATGGCTGTACGCCCGTGAGATCGTCGACGGCGTCATCGATAACGGCGACGAGCTCGACGAGCAGATCGAGACGCACAGCCGCGAATGGCGACTGGACCGGATGCCCACCGTCGACCGTGCTCTGCTGCGCATCGGGGCATGGGAGATCCTCTACAACGACGAGGTCGACGCCGCCGTGGCGATCAACGAGGCCGTGGAGCTCGCCAAGGAGCTCTCCACCGACGAGTCCAGCGGCTTCGTTCACGGCGTCCTCGCCCGCATCGAAAAGGCGAACTGACACCGAACCCTGCTGCCGAAATGCGCACTTCTCGTCGAGTTGCGCCGCTTTGGACGCCACTTTGTCGAAAAAGTGCGCATCTCGCGAGCCCGGCACAGCGAGTCAGGCGACAGGCTAGACTGAGCGCACCGAACCTTTAAGACCGTCCAGTGAGGCGGAGAAGGGAGTGGCGGATGAGCACGCGAGCTGTGCTTCAGGAAGCCGATATCAGTCGGGCGATGACCCGGATCGCCCACGAGATCCTCGAGGCCAATCGCGGCGCGGAGGGGCTCGTCCTGCTGGGCATCCCCACCAGAGGCGTGAATCTCGCCGAGCGACTGGCCGCTCTGATCGAACGCTTCGCTGGCGTCGCCGTCCCCACGGGCGCTCTGGACGTGACGATGTACCGCGACGATCTCTCGCGACACCCCACCCGCGCTCCGCGGCCGACGCAGATCCCCCGCACCGGCATCGATGGCCGCGTCGTGGTGCTCGTCGACGATGTGCTCTTCTCCGGTCGCAGCATCTCAGCGGCGCTCGACGCGCTCAAGGACATCGGCCGACCCGCCGCCGTGCGCCTCGCGATCCTGGTCGACCGCGGCCATCGCGAGCTCCCCATTCGGCCGGACTTCATCGGCAAGAACCTCCCGTCAGCACGCGCCGAGCGCGTGAACGTCCGCCTCGCCGAGGTCGACGGCGTCGACGACGTCACGATCGAGGAAGGCACGGAATGAGGCACCTGCTCGACACGCGCACGCTCTCGCGTGAGGAGGCCATCCGGATCCTCGATGTCGCAGAGGACATGGCGGACACGCAGAGCCGCGAGGTGAAGAAGCTTCCGACGCTGCGCGGGAAGACCGTGGTGAACCTCTTCTTCGAGGACTCCACGCGCACGCGCATCTCCTTCGAGGCCGCCGCCAAGCGGCTCTCTGCCGATGTGATCAACTTCTCGGCCAAGGGCTCCAGCGTCTCCAAGGGCGAGAGCCTGCAGGACACGGCCCAGACGCTGCAGGCGATGGCCGCCGACGCGGTGGTGATCCGCCACGGGGCGTCGGGCGCGCCTCACACCCTGGCGACCAGCGGCTGGATCTCGGCCGGCGTCGTCAACGCGGGCGACGGCACGCACGAGCATCCGACCCAGGCACTGCTCGACGCCTTCACGATGCGCAGGCGCCTGCACGGTGCGGCGAGCCGCGGTCGCGACCTCGACGGTGTACGGGTCGCGATCATCGGCGACGTTCTGCACTCCAGGGTCGCCCGCTCGAACGTGTGGCTGCTGGCGACGCTCGGCGCGCAGGTCACGCTGGTGGCACCGCCGACGCTGCTCCCACAGGATCTCTCCGCATGGCCGGTCGACGTCAGCTACGACCTGGACGACACCCTCGCAGCGGGCCAGGACGCCGTGATGGTGCTGCGCATCCAGCTCGAGCGGATGAACGCCTCGTTCTTCCCCTCGGAGCGCGAGTACTCGCGCCGCTGGGGCCTCGGCCGCGAACGGTTCGCGCGTCTGAGCGGCGGTACGATTGTGATGCATCCCGGCCCGATGAACCGTGGCCTCGAGATATCCCCTGCTGCTGCTGATTCCGGCCGCTCCACGGTGCTCGAACAGGTCACGAACGGAGTGTCGGTCAGGATGGCCGCGCTCTACCTGCTCCTGTCGGGGGAACGCGGGACGGACCAGACGACGAATGAGGAGGGACGATGAGCGAGACTCTTCTCATCACCGGCGCCGCGATCGAAGGATCGGACAGGGCGGATATCGTCGTCGACGACGGACGCATCGTCGAGATCGGCACAGGCCTGAGCCGCGCAGGAGCGACCAGGATCGACGCGGACGGCCTGATCGCACTGCCGGGGCTCGTCGACCTGCACGTTCACCTGCGCGAACCGGGCTTCGAAGCCAGCGAGACGATCCTCACGGGCACGCGTGCCGCGGCGGCAGGCGGGTTCTCCGCCGTGTTCGCGATGCCGAACACCATGCCCGTGGCCGACAACGCCGGTGTCGTCGAACAGGAGCTGGCGCTGGGTGAAGCGGCCGGCTACGCGACCGTGCAGCCGATCGGCGCCGTGACGGTCGGCCAGAAGGGCGAGCGACTCGCCGAGCTGGGCGCCATGGCGTCATCGCGAGCGAACGTGCGCGTGTTCAGCGATGACGGCTCGTGCGTGGCGGACCCGCTGCTGATGCGCCGTGCGCTCGAGTACGTGAAGGGGTTCGGCGGTCTGATCGCCCAGCACGCGCAGGACCCTCGGCTCACCGAGGGCGCCCAGATGAACGAGGGCGTCGTCTCGGCTGAGCTGGGGCTGGCCGGATGGCCCGCCGTCGCCGAGGAATCGATCATCGCGCGCGACGTGCTGCTCGCACAGCACGTCGGCTCGCGACTGCACGTGTGCCATCTCTCCACGGCCGGCTCAGTCGATATCATCCGGTGGGCGAAGGCCCGCGGCATCGACGTCACGGCCGAGGTCACGCCGCACCACCTGCTCTACAGCGACGAGAAGGTGCGCGGCTACGACGCCCGCTACAAGGTGAACCCACCGCTGCGTCGTGCCGAAGACGTCGAGGCCGTGCGTGCGGGTCTCGCCGACGGCACCATCGACATCGTCGCCACAGACCACGCCCCGCACCCCGAGGAATCGAAGGCGTGCGAATGGCACGCAGCCGCCCACGGCATGGTCGGCCTCGAGAGCGCGCTGCGCGTCGTGCACAAGACCATGGTCGACACAGGCCTGCTCGACTGGGCCGACGTCGCGCGCGTGATGTCGAAGACGCCGGCCGGGATCGGTCAGCTTCCAGGCCACGGCGAGGACATCGCCGAGGGGTCGGGCGCGGAGCTGACGCTGTACGACCCGAACGTGAAGGGCGTGTTCACCGCGGCCGACCTGCGCGGCCGCAGTGAGAACTCGCCGTACCTCGGCGACGAGCTGCCTGGCAGGACAACGTGGACGATCCACCGCGGCCGTGTCACGCTCGCAGACGGCGAGATCGTCGAGCAGGAGAACGCCTGATGCTGGCGTACCTGCCTGGCATCGCGTTCTTCGCGGGCGTGATCGCCCTGGTGCTGGTGCTGATGTGGTGGGGATGGCGCAGACGACGACGGGTCTCCGCTGAGATCCAGGTGCCGCTGGGCCAGGTGCGGGGCGAGACCACCGCTGTCTTCGACGGACTGTATGTGGCGACGACCCGTCACGATGCGCCGCTCGACCGGCTCGCGCTGCCCCACTTGGCGTTCCGTTCCCGCGTCACGGTCACCGTGACGACATCCGGTGTCGCGCTCGACATGCCAGGCACCCCCTCCCTCTTCCTCGACGCTGGCCGCATCGAAGGTGCGGGCAGGGCGACATGGACCATCGACCGCGTCGTGGAGCGCGACGGGCTCGTGCTCGTCGCGTGGCGAAGCGACGACGACACCATCTGCGACAGTTACATCCGCCTACAGAGTCACTCGCCGGACGCCCTCGTCCGCGCGATCGACGATCTGTCGGCACAACACACAGGAGCCGAGCAGTGACCTCTACTCTTCTTGACCGCGACCGTGCGGTGCTCGTGCTGGAGGACGGCAGCCGCTACGACGGCTACGCCTACGGCGCACGCGGCACCACGGTCGGCGAGGTCGTCTTCACCACAGGGATGACCGGCTACCAGGAGACCCTCACAGACCCGTCGTACGCCGGTCAGATCGTGCTGCAGACCGCACCGCACATCGGCAACACGGGGGTCAACAGCGAAGACGCGGAATCCCGCCGCGTGTGGGTCGCCGGCTACATCGTGCGCGACCCCTCGCGCGTCGTGTCGAACTGGCGCGCTGAGGAATCGCTCGAAACCGCACTGGAGCGCGACGGCATCGTCGGCATCAGCGGCATCGACACGCGTGCGGTCACCAGGCACATCCGGTCCGACGGCTCGATGCGCGGCGCCGTGTTCTCGGGCGAGGCGGCCGACCTCACCGCCGATGAGCAGCTGCGCTCCGTCACAGCCGCTCCCGAGATGACGGGGCAGAACCTCTCCGCCCAGGTCTCGGTCGACGCCGTGCAGGTGACGCAGGCCGTGGGCGAGAGGATCGGAAATCTCGCCGTGATCGACCTCGGCATCAAGCAGGCGACGGTGGACAACCTCGCCAGCCGCGGCTTCGAGGTGCACGTGATGCCGCAGCACGTCACCTTCGACGAGATCCGTGCGATCGACCCCGTCGCGCTGTTCTTCTCGAACGGTCCTGGCGACCCCGCGGCCAGCGACGCCCATGTCGAGCTGCTGCAGTCCGCCCTGCGCGACGGACTGCCGTACTTCGGCATCTGCTTCGGCAACCAGCTGTTCGGGCGCGCGCTCGGCCTCGGCACCTACAAGCTGCCGTTCGGGCATCGCGGCATCAATCAGCCGGTGCGCGACAAATCGACCGGACGCGTGGAGATCACGGCGCAGAACCACGGCTTCGCGGTCGAGGCTCCGATCGAGGGCGTCTTCGACAGTCCCGCCGGGTTCGGCCGCATCGAAGTCAGCCACATCGGCCTCAACGACAACGTCGTGGAGGGCGTGCGCGCCCTCGACATCCCCGCCTTCTCCGTGCAGTACCACCCGGAGGCCGCCGGCGGGCCGAACGACGCCAACTACCTGTTCGACCGGTTCCAGGCCATGGTCCTGGACCACCTCGGCAAGAAGGGCCCCCATGCCTAAGCGCGACGACATCCAGTCCGTCCTCGTGATCGGATCCGGGCCGATCGTGATCGGTCAGGCGTGCGAGTTCGACTATTCGGGAACCCAGGCCTGCCGTGTGCTCCGCGAAGAGGGCGTGCGCGTCATCCTCGTCAACTCGAACCCGGCGACGATCATGACCGATCCCGACTTCGCTGACGCGACGTACGTCGAGCCGATCAGCCCCGACGTGATCGAGACGATCATCGCCAAGGAGAAGCCGGATGCGATCCTGCCGACCCTGGGCGGCCAGACGGCGCTGAACGCGGCGATGGCCCTGCACGAGCAGGGCATCCTCGACAAGTACGACGTCGAGCTGATCGGCGCGAACGTCGACGCGATCCGGAAGGGCGAGGACCGCCAGGTCTTCAAGGAGCTCGTCGTCGAGGCGGGCGCCGAGGTGGCGCGCAGCCGCATCGCGCACACGATGGACGAGGTGCTCGATGCGGCCGCTGATCTCGGCTACCCGCTGGTCGTGCGGCCGTCGTTCACCATGGGCGGCCTCGGTTCCGGGTTCGCGCACGACGAGGAAGAGCTGCGCCGGATGGCGGGCGACGGTCTGCGTGAGTCGACCACGACCGAGGTGCTCCTGGAGGAGTCGATCCTCGGGTGGAAGGAGTACGAGCTCGAGCTGATGCGCGACACCGCCGACAACACGGTGGTCGTGTGTTCGATCGAGAACGTCGACCCTGTCGGTGTGCACACGGGCGACTCGATCACGGTCGCACCGTCGCTCACGCTCACCGACCGCGAGTACCAGAAGCTGCGCGACATCGGCATCGACATCATCCGAGCAGTCGGCGTCGACACCGGCGGCTGCAACATCCAGTTCGCGATCGACCCGGCGACGGGCCGCATCATCGTCATCGAGATGAACCCGCGCGTGTCGCGCTCCTCCGCACTCGCGTCGAAGGCCACAGGCTTCCCGATCGCGAAGCTCGCGGCCAAGCTCGCGCTGGGCTACCGCCTCGACGAGGTTCCGAATGACATCACCGGCGTCACGCCCGCGTCGTTCGAGCCGGCACTCGACTACGTCGTGGTGAAGGTGCCGCGGTTCGCGTTCGAGAAGTTCCCGGCCGCCGATCCGACCCTGACGACCACCATGAAGTCGGTGGGCGAGGCGATGGCGATCGGCCGCAACTACGCCACCGCGCTGCAGAAGGCGCTGCGCTCTGTCGAGAAGCGCGGATCCTCGTTCCACTGGGGAGAGCAGTCCGCAGCGGTCGACGAGCTGCTCGAATCGATGCGGACGCCGACCGACGGCCGCATCGTGCAGGTGCAGCAGGCGCTGCGCCTGGGGGCGACGGCGGACCAGGTGTTCGACGCGACCAAGATCGATCCGTGGTTCATCGACCAGATCGTGCTCATCAACGAGGTCGCCGACGCCGTGTCGGGGGCGGACGAGCTCGATGAGCGCGCCCTGCGCCTGGCGAAGGAGCACGGATTCAGCGACGTGCAGATCGCGCAGCTGCGCGGTCTCACGGAGGTCGAGGTGCGCGATTCGCGCCACGCGCTGAGCCTGCGCCCGGTCTACAAGACGGTCGACACCTGCGCGGGGGAGTTCCCCGCGCTCACGCCGTACCACTACTCGTCGTACGACTTCGAGACGGAGATCACCCCGAGCGACCGCAAGAAGGTCGTCATCATCGGCTCGGGGCCGAACCGCATCGGACAGGGCGTCGAGTTCGACTACTCCTGCGTGCAGGCGTCCTTCGCGCTCAGCGGTGCCGGGTACGAGACCGTGATGGTCAACTGCAACCCGGAGACGGTCTCGACTGACTACGACACCTCGGATCGGCTGTACTTCGAGCCGCTCACGCTCGAGGACGTGCTCGAGGTGCTGCACGCCGAGAGCCGGTCGGGTGAGATCTACGGTGTGGTCTGTCAGCTCGGCGGACAGACCCCGCTTGCCCTGGCGAAGGGGATCGAAGATGCCGGCTACCGGATCCTCGGCACCAGCCCCGCGGCGATCGACATGGCGGAGGACCGTCAGCTGTTCGGCGAGATCCTCGAGCGCGGCGGCCTCGTCGCCCCCCACAGCGGCACGGCCGTGGACGAGGAGCACGCGGTCGAGATCGCGGAGCGGATCGGCTTTCCGGTGCTCGTGCGCCCGTCGTTCGTGCTCGGCGGTCGCGGTATGGAGATCGTCTACGACACGCCCAGCCTGCGCGACTACTTCGTCCGCATCGCCGAGAGCGCGATCATCGGAGAGGATGCGCCGCTGCTGGTCGACCGCTTCCTCGACGACGCGGTGGAGATCGACGTGGACGCCCTGTTCGACGGAGAGGAGCTCTATGTCGGCGGCGTGATGGAGCACCTCGAGGAGGCGGGAATCCACTCGGGAGACTCGAGCTGCGCTCTGCCGCCGATGTCGCTCGGGCGCAACGAGATCGCCCGCGTGCGCGAAGCGACGCGCGCCATCGCGGAAGGCGTCGGCGTGCGCGGCCTGCTGAATGTGCAGTTCGCGATCAGCGCCGGCGTTCTCTACGTGATCGAGGCGAACCCGCGCGCCAGCCGCACAGTGCCGTTCGTGTCGAAGGCGCTCGGCATCCCGCTCGCCCAGGCGGCGAGCCGGATCATGGCGGGCGAGAAGATCGACGCGCTGCGCGAAGAGGGATTGCTGCCTGTAGCCGACGGCACGGTGGTGCCGCCTGGCACACCGGTGTCGGTGAAGGAAGCGGTGCTGCCGTTCAAGCGCTTCAGGACCGCGACCGGGCAGATCGTCGATTCGGTGCTCGGACCCGAGATGCGCTCCACCGGCGAGGTGATGGGCATCGACAAGACGTTCCCCATCGCGTTCGCCAAGAGCCAGGTCGCCTCCTACGGCGGCGTGCCGAACTCGGGCACCGTGTTCATCTCGGTCGCCGACAGCGACAAGCGCGACGTGCTGCTGCCGGCGCACCGCCTGCACCAGCTCGGGTTCACACTGCTCGCGACGGAGGGCACTGCGGAGATCCTCACGCGCAACGGCATTCCGACGGAGGTCGTGGCGAAGTACAGCGACTCCGACGCCAGCGAGAACATCGTCGATCTGATCAACGACGGCCGCGTCGACATCGTCGTGAACACTCCGAGCGGGATGTCGGCGCGTGCCGACGGCTACGAGATCCGCGCGGCAGCCGTCGCCGCCGACAAGGCGCTGTTCACCACGATCGTCACGCTGGGCGCCGCGGTGAGCGCGATGGACGCCGTCGACGGCGGCTTCGAGGTGACGAGCCTGCAGGAGTACGAGATCGCACGGAAGGCGCTGGTGTGACGGTGACCTTCGGTTCCCGGCTCCGGCGTGCACTCGACGCGTTCGGGCCGCTCTGCGTCGGGGTCGACCCGCACGCGGAGCTGCTCGACGCGTGGGGGCTCGAGCAGACGCCGGATGGGCTGAAGCGGTTCGGTCTGCGCGTGGTAGAGGCCTCAGCCGGCCGGGTGGCCGCGATCAAGCCTCAGGTGGCGTTCTTCGAGCGCTTCGGCAGCGCCGGCTTCGCCGCGCTCGAAGCCGTGCTCGCCGCCGGACGCGACGCAGGACTGATCGTCGTAGCCGACGCCAAGCGCGGCGACATCGGCAGCACCATGGCCGGCTACGCGAGCGCCTGGCTGGAGCCGGGATCTCCGCTCGAGGCGGACGCCGTGACGCTGTCGCCGTATCTCGGAGCGGGGTCGTTGACGGCGTCGATCGAAACGACGCTGCGGGCAGATAAGGGCGTGTTCGTCCTCGGCGCGACCAGCAACCCCGAGGCCGCCGCACTGCAGCGGGCAATCGGCGACGGCGGCGAGACCGTGGCGCGCCGCGTTGCGCTCGACGTCTCCGCCGCGGGCGGGGGAGCGCCGCTGGGGTCGGCCGGGCTCGTGGTCGGCGCGACGATCGATCGAACGGCTTCCGGCCTCACCGACGACGTGCTGGCGGGGATGCCCATCCTCGCGCCGGGCTTCGGCGCACAGGGAGCCGGCCCGGATGATCTCCTGCCGCGCTTCGGCGCCTTGGCCGGCAACGTGCTGGCCTCGGAGAGCAGGAGCCTGCTGCGGACAGGCCCCGACGCCATCGTCGAGACCATCGCCGCGCGCGCGGCAGAGTACCGGGAGGCGCGAGATGCCCGCTGACAGCGTCAGACCGCCCGAGGTCGACCGCACGGCCGCGTCCCGCCGCGCGATCGAAGCGCGCAGGGCGAGGGCGTCGCTCAAGCGGGACATCGGAACCCGCGTGCTGGCGCCCCAGGAGGTGCTCCGACGCGCGGAGTCTGACACGCGTTCCCCCGCCGGTACGCTGCGCGTGACGGACTTCCTGCTCGCCCTGCCCGCGATCGGCCGCGGCAAGCGCGACCGCGTGCTCGCCGAGGTCGGCATCGCACCCGTGAAGCGCCTCGGCGGACTGGGGCCGCGCCAGCGCGACCGACTCTGCGGCTGGCTCGACACGCGCTTCCCCGAACCGGAGCCCCGCCCCGGTCGCAGCCGGCTGCTCGTCCTCGCCGGCCCGACGGCCGTCGGGAAGGGGACCGTCGCCATGCGGATCAGAGACACCCATCCCGAGATCCATCTCTCGGTCTCGGCGACGACGCGTCAGCCCCGGCCCGGCGAGGTCGACGGCACGCACTACTACTTCGTCGACGACGCGGAGTTCGACCGGATGATCGCGAACGACGAACTCCTCGAATACGCGACCGTGCACAACACGCATCGCTACGGCACGCCGCGCGGTCCGGTCGACGAGGCGCTGCGCGCCGGCAGGACGGTGCTGCTGGAGATCGATCTGCAGGGTGCGCGGCAGGTGCGCTCCGCCGAGCCGTCGGCGACGCTGGTGTTCCTGCTGCCGCCGAGCTGGGACGAACTGGTCACCAGACTGGTCGGACGGGGCACCGAAGACGACGAGGAACGCGCGCGCAGACTGCGCACGGCACGGGTCGAACTGGCCGCGCAGCGGGAGTTCGATTTCTTCGTGGTGAACGACGACGTCGCCGAAGCGGCGGAACAGGTCGTAGAATTGGCAGATGTGCCCGCATAACGGGCACGACGACTTCTAAGGAGCGGCATGGCTACCGAGAACAAGGGCATCATCGACCCGCCGATCGACGAGCTGCTGGAGCGCGTCGACTCGAAGTACGAGCTCGTGGTGTACGGCGCGAAGCGCGCCCGCCAGATCAACGACTACTACACCGATCTGCACGAGGGGAACCTGTTCGACAACGTCGGCCCGCTGGTCGACAGCGAGATCCAGGACAAGCCACTCACGATCGCGCTGCGCGAGATCCACCAGGACAAGCTGCGCCTTCGCGCCGCGGAGTAGTCGGCTCGTCGCGACGAAACGCAATACGTTCGCCGGACGTCGGTGGTCGCTGTCAGAATGACGGCGACCACCTTCTTCGATTCTGGAGCCCCATGAGCCTGCGCCTGTTCACCTCGGAGTCCGTCACCGAGGGCCACCCCGACAAGATCTGCGACCAGATCTCCGACAGCGTCCTCGACGCGCTGCTCGCGCAGGATCCTGACGCGCGGGTCGCGGTGGAGACACTGGTCACGACGGGCCTCGTGCACGTCGCAGGCGAGATCCGCACATCGGGCTACGCCGACATCGCCACGATCGTGCGCGACGTCATCCGGCGCATCGGGTACACGTCCTCCGATATGGGGTTCGACGCCGACTCGTGCGGTGTGACGGTCTCGGTCGGCGAGCAGTCCCGCGAGATCGGCGACGGGGTCACGACCAGTTCCGAGCACCGCGGCGGCGATGACGGCGACGAACTCGACCGTCAGGGTGCCGGCGATCAGGGCATCATGTTCGGCTATGCGTCCAACGAGACGCCCGAGCTGATGCCGATGGCCATCTGGGCGGCGCACCGCATCGCCCACAGACTGACCGCGGTCAGGAAGTCCGGGCAACTGGCGTTCCTGCGTCCCGACGGCAAGACGCAGGTCACGCTCGGCTACGAGGGCAGCGTGCCGAAGACGGTGGAGACCGTGGTGCTGTCGACGCAGCACAATCCGGACATCTCCCATGCCGACCTGGGCGAAGCGATCGAACGCGTCGTGATCCGCCCCGTGCTCGAGGAGACGGGGCTGGATCTGTCGAATGCGCGGATCCTGGTCAACCCGTCAGGCAGCTTCGTACTGGGCGGCCCGAAGGCCGACGCGGGGCTGACGGGGCGCAAGATCATCATCGACACGTACGGCGGCGCGGCGCGCCACGGCGGCGGCGCGTTCAGCGGCAAGGACCCGTCGAAGGTCGACCGCTCCGCGGCGTACGCGATGCGCTGGGTCGCGAAGAACGCGGTCGCCGCGGGCCTGGCAGATCGACTCGAGGTGCAGGTCGCGTACGCCATCGGCAAGGCGAACCCTGTGGGGCTGTACGTCGAGACCTTCGGCACCGGCTCGGTGGCGGATGAGACGATCGTCTCCGCGATCGAGCAGGTCTTCGACCTGCGGCCCGCCGCCATCATCGCCGAGCTCGACCTGCTGCGACCGATCTACGCGGCAACCGCCGCCTACGGCCATTTCGGCCGCGACGGAGACGATTTCACCTGGGAGCGCACCGACCGCGCGGAGGCGCTGCGGCGCGCAGCGGGAATCTGATGCGGTCGGCGGGCGGAGCGCGGCTCGGCGCGGCGCACGCTGGTCATCCACGGTCGGCGCGGCGACTCTCCCGCGAACGCCCGTGACGGGGGCGCGCCCGATCGCTCGGGTGCTCATCGATTCGCCCGTGCCGCAGCTGGACCGGCTGTTCGACTACGCGATTCCGGATGAACTCGTCTCCGGCGTGGTCAGCGGTGTGCGCGTGAAGGCACCCCTGCGCACGGCCGGGCGCGTCGTCGAGGGCTTCGTGGTCGAGGTCGCAGCCGAAGACGACGGAAGCCGCACGCTGAGCGATCTCGAACAGGTCGTCTCATCGGCACGCGTGCTGCCGGAACGGCTGTACCGTCTGGCGCGCGCCGTCGCCGACAGAGCTGCGGGCTCCGCCGGTGACGTGCTGCGACTGGCGATCCCGAAGCGGATGGTGCGTGCGGAGAAGGCATGGCTGGCGGCCGAGCGCGGGGGAGCGCCGACCGTCACGGGCCTCAGCGAAGCGACGCTGGAACTTGCGGCCTTCCCCGGGCTCGCCGACCGCATCCGGTCCGCGGAGCGGCTCGCGCTGAACGCGCAGCCTCGGCCGGACGCGTGGGCGCGCCTGCTCGTGGCGGCGGCGGCCGACACCTTGGCTGGCGGGCGCTCGGCGGTCATCGCCGTGCCGGATCATCGCGACCTCGACCGTCTGCAGTCGATAGCGGATGAGCACATTCCCTCAGACGCGCTCGTGCGCCACGATGCGGGCCAGTCCGGCCCAGAGCGCTACGCCGGGTATCTGCGCACCCTCGAGGAGCGTCCGTGCGTCGTCATCGGCAATCGGTCCGCCGTCTACGCGCCGGTCCACCAGCTCGGCCTCCTCGCGATCTGGGACGACGGCGACACGCTCTACGAGGAGCCGCTCGCACCCTACGTGCATGCGCGTGACGCCGCCCTCGTGCGCCAGGGCCTCGAGAGATGCGCGCTCGTGTTCGCCGGACATACGCGATCGTCCGATGTGCAGCGACTCGTCGAGATCGGCTTCGTCACCGAGGTGGCCGCCGCCAGGCGCGAGAAGGCGAACGTGCGCCTCAGCGGAACCAGGGAGGACGAACGAGGCGCGCGCGTGCCCTCAGCCGCATTCCGTGCGGCCAAGGAGGCACTCGACCACGGGCCGGTCCTCGTGCAGGTGGCGCGCCCCGGCTATGCGCCGAGCCTGGTGTGCGCGGACTGCAGGGCGCCGGCGCGCTGCGCGTCGTGCGGAGGGCCGCTGCAGGCCAGCTCGCGCGGCGCGGTGCCCGTGTGCGGGTGGTGCGGGCGCGGCGCGCACAACTGGGCGTGCCAGAAATGCGAGTCCGTGCGTCTGCGGCTGTCGTCGTCCGGATCGGAGCGCACGGCCGACGAGCTGGGACGAGCATTCCCTGGCACGCGCGTGATCATCGCGGACGGCGACCATCAGGTGCGGGAAGTGGGGCCGGAACCCGCGCTCGTGGTCGCAACGCGCGGAGCCGAGCCGGTCGCGGACGGCGGCTACCGCGCGGTGCTGCTGCTCGACGGCGAGCGGATGCTGCAGTCGCCCGACCTGCGCATCGGCGAGGCCTGCCTGCGCTGGTGGTCGAACGCGGCGGCACTCGCAGCCCCCGGATCACCCGTGCATCTCGCAGGCGTGAACGGGCCGGTGGCGAGGGCACTGGCCTCCTGGACGCACGCGGGGTACGCCCGCTCCGAACTCGCAGAGCGTGCGCCGCTGCACCTGCCGCCCGCCGCGCGGGTGGCACGTGTCGAGGGAGTGGGAGCAGCGGTGCAGCGCGCGATCGAGAAGCTGCGTGAGCACATTCCCGATCTGCCGCCCGACGCCGTGCTCGGCCCGGTTCCCCTCGAAGCGGGTGAGCGCTTCGGCCCGACCGCCCAGCGCGCTCTCGTGCGGTTCGACTACGCCCGCGGTGCCGCCGTGGCGACGTCGCTGCGTGCATCGGTGATCGCCGAAGCGGTCAGCACCCGCCGACGCAAGGACCGCCGCAAGGGCGCCCGCGCCGCACTCAGCGTCCGCCTCGACGTCCTCGACCCCGAGCTCTGACTCCGCTGCCGAGATGCGCACTCCTCGTCGAGATGCGCCGGTTCGGACGGGCCCACGTCGAATAAGTGCGCTTCTCGGCAGCGCGTCGGCCAGCGGAACTAGAATTCTTGTCTGACACCTGCGGTTCTCGAGGCCGCACAACCGATGACCGGAGCACATTTTCGTGAGACTGATCTTTGCGGGCACCCCCGATGCCGCCGTTCCGACACTGCGTGCTCTGCACGCGGCAGGGCATGACATCCGGATGGTCGTCACCAGGCCGGATGCCCCGATCGGCCGCAGACGAGTGATGACGCCGTCGCCCGTTGCGCGGGCCGCCGACGAGCTGGGCCTGCCCGTGCTGAAGGCCGCGCGGCTCGGCGACGAGGCGACAGAGGAGCTCGTCGCGCTGGGCGCGGAGCTCGCCGTCGTCGTCGCCTACGGCGGGCTCGTGCGGGAACCCCTGCTGTCCGCGCCTGACCACGGCTGGATCAACCTGCATTTCTCGCTGCTGCCGCGCTGGCGGGGCGCCGCCCCCGTGCAGCGAGCGCTCATCGCCGGCGATCGCGAGACGGGCGCCGCTGTGTTCCGACTCGTGCCCGAGCTCGACGCCGGCGACGTGTACGCGCAGCTGCGTCACGAGATCGCCGCGGATGCCACGGCCGCTGACCTGCTGGCCGAGCTCGCCGAATCCGGTGCGCAGCTGGTCACAGATGTCGTCGAGGGCATCGCTGACGGCACCGCGGCCGCGACTGCGCAGCACGGCGAGCAGACGCACGCGGCCAAACTGGCACTCGACGATGGTCGGGTGCGGTGGGACCAGACGGCCGCTCACGTGCTCGACCGCCACAGGGGCGTCACCCCGGAACCCGGATCGCACACCACGGTGGCGGGGGAGAGGCTCAAGATCCACGAGGCCGCTCCGGCCGCCGACGCGCCGGAACTGGCACCAGGCGAACTCGCGGCTGGCAAGGACGGCGTGTTCGCCGGCACGGGCGACGGTGCCGTGCTGCTGACCCGCGTGCAGCCCGCGGGCAAGGGTGCGATGAATGCGGCTGACTGGTTCCGCGGCCAGCGCGGCGACGTCAGGCTCGGCTCATGAACGGCGGACGATCCGGAGATTCGGCTCACGGCCGTGGCCCTGCGCGCCGCGGCGACGATTCCCGTCCGCCGCGTCGCGGCACTCGGAGCGAACACGCTCCCCGGGGGCGCGACGACGTCGACCGCCGCACACAGCGCGGCGGCGATCGCGGACGCACACGCGTGCAGAACTCCCGCCGCGTCGCCTATGTCGTGCTGCGGGCGGTGACCGACGACGATGCCTACGCGAACCTGCTTCTGCCTCGTGAGATCGAGCGTGCTGGCCTGAACGGTGCGGACGCGGGGCTTGCCACAGAGCTGACCTACGGCACGCTGCGGCGCATCGGCACATACGACCGAATCATCGCGACGGCAGCACGTCGCAATGCTGACGACATCGACGCCCCGGTTCTCGACGCACTCCGCCTCGGCACGCACCAGCTGCTGTCGACACGCGTGGCGAGGCACGCAGCGGTGAACGAATCCGTTGAGCTGGTGCGTGAGTCGGGCGGCCGAGGTGCTGCAGGATTCGCGAATGCGGTGCTGCGCAGGGTCGCCGAACGCGAGCTCGATGAGTGGATCGACATCCTCGAGGAAGCGGCGCGATCCGACGACGATCGACTGGCGGCGCGCTACTCGCACCCGGTGTGGGTGATCCGGGCCTTCCGTCGGGCACTGGCCGCGGAAGGCCGGGCGGATGAGCTGGTCGAACTGCTCGAGGCGGACAACGCCTCGCCGCGGGTGACGATGATCGCACTGCCGGGGCTCGCAGAGCCCACCGCACCGCGCACCGCATTCTCGCCCGTGGGGTTCAGCGCGGCCAGCGGCGACCCCGAGCCGCTCGTGCGGTCCTCCGGCGGTCGCATCCGGGTGCAGGACGAGGGTTCGCAGCTGGTGGCGCTGGCGCTGTCGCGCCTCGACCTCGGCGCTGTCGACGCACGCGGGACAGGGGAAGCAGATGGCGCGGTCGGCACGGAGGCACCGGCATCTGAGCGCTGGCTCGATCTGTGCGCAGGTCCCGGCGGCAAAACCGCGCTGCTCGCTGCGGAGGCGCGCGAGCGCGGCGCCGTGCTCGAGGCGAACGAGCTGTCGTCGCACAGGGCCGAGCTGGTGCGCAGGGCGCTCGACGCAGTTCCCGGGAACGTCGACGTGGCGGAGCAGGACGGACGGGAGCTCGCCGCTGAACGCGAAGCGACGTACGACCGCATCCTGGTCGACGCCCCGTGCACCGGGCTCGGCGCGCTGCGCCGCCGACCGGAGGCGCGCTGGCGCAAACGTCCGGCGGACGTCGCGGAGCTGGCCGAGCTGCAGGAGCGGCTGCTGCGCGAGGCGATCCGGGCGCTGAAGCCGGGCGGCGTCGTGGCGTATGTCACGTGCTCACCCCACCTGGCTGAGACCGCCGCAGTCGTGTCGCGCATCACGGACGAGCTCGGCGACGGCATCGAGGAGCTCGACGCCCGCGCAGCCATCCGCGCCGTCTCCCTCGGCGAGATCGACCTCGCGGAGCCGGCAGACGGATCGGGCCGCGCGCAGCTGTGGCCGCACCGCCACGGCACCGACGCGATGTTCCTCTCCCTGCTGCGCAAGCGCGCGTAGCGAGCCGCGCCGGGGCACTTCTGCCCATGGGGAGCGGCAGTCTCCGCCGGTATTCTCGACGTGCACGTCGCACCAGGCGCCACCGAGAGAGAAATGCAGGACACATGACCAGTCCGTTCCGTCCTGAGGACGAACTCGCCGATCCGAACACCCCCGCTGAGCGTCTCGCCGAGATCGCCACGGCGCGCATCGACCTGTCGGCTGCGATCGCCCGCCACCCCAACGCTCACGACGCGCTGTTGGACTGGATCGCCACCTACGGCGATGACGCAGCCAGGGCCGCGGTCGCGCAGCGTCGCGGCATGCAGCCGGCTCAGCCCACCGCGGCGCCGACGCAGCCGCACGGCGACCCGCCTTTCCCGCAGCAGGGCGCCCCCGCGAACCCGCACCAGCCCGTCCAGGACTTCGGCCAGCAGCCAGACCACGCGTTCGGCGCGCAGCCCGCTCCGATGCAGCCCGGCGTCGCCTGGGCTCCGTCACCCGTCGTAGATGCGCCTCGCAAGAAATCGAAGAAGGGCCTCGTGATCAGCCTGTCTGCGGTCGGCGTCGTCGTGCTGGTCGCCGGAAGCGGCGCGGTCTGGGCGGCTTCGGCAGGCCTGTTCGGCGGAGGGTCGAACTCGCCGGAGGCGGCCGCGTCGAAGCTCGTCGACGGCGCGCTCGACGTCGACCCGATCGCGCTGTACACCTCGATGGCGCCGAGCGAGATGACCTATCTGGAGGAGGCGGTGAAGACCATCGGCGACATCGGCGACAGCGGCGACGATGAGTACCTGACCGTCGCCCAGGATGTGCTCGACGCGATCGACGTCACCTCCAGCGACCTGACGTACGAGACCGATCAGCTGATGGACGAGGTCGCCCGTGTACGGCTCATCGGCGGCACCGTCACGATCGACGCCGATGTCGATGAGCTCGAGGAGGCACTCCGGACCGTTGCCGAGGAGCGATACGACTCGGACGAGTACGGCGGGTACTACTCCGACGACGAGATCGAGGAGATGGTGGACCGGCAGGTCGGCGAGATGACGGACTCCATCGGGGGCGAGCTGCCGTACACGATCGACTTCGCGGAGGAGTGGGCCGGCGTCGCGGAGAACTCCTACGTCGATTCGAGCGACCCTGAGGCACTCGCACGGGCCTATCCGTACTCGGTGATGGCCGTCGACGAGGGCGGTTGGTTCGTCAGCCCGCTTCTGACGGTCTCGGACACGGCTTTCGGAACGAGCGGTGACACCGTGCCGTACGGAACGGAGATCATCGAAGCGAAGCCGTACGAATCGCCTGAGGCCGCGCTGGCGGGCTTCACCGAGGGCGTCTCGGCCTTCGCCTCATCCGGAGACTACGCCGCCCTCGCCGAGACGATGCCGTTGGCCGAACGCCGCTGGATGTCGCTGTTCGGCGACTCGGCGGGGCTGGGCGAACTGTCAGGCGGCGTCGACGTGACCTTCGGCGGCCTCGAGGCCACCAGCGACGTCGACGGCGACCGCGCCGCGATCGACGTGCAGAACCTGGAGATCAGCGCCGAGGGGGAGACCGCCGTCTACTCGCACCCGTGCATCAGCATTCCGAGGTCCTACGGCGAGCCGGAGGAGTACTGCATCACCGACGTGAAGCCGCTCACGCTGCTCGGCCTCGAAGAGGCACGCCCGATCGCGGTGAAGGAGGACGGCGGCTGGCTCGTCGGCCCGATCGCAACGGTGAGCAATGCCGCCGCGATCGCTGCGAACGGGTACCAGAAGCTGGTCGAGGAGGGCCGCGAGGACGAGCTGTTCGACTCGGGCTTCTGACCGAGATCACGAACGGCTCTCGCCTTCGGATGATGGGGCCGCGCGCCGCTCGCACGTCGCGCGGCCTCATCGTGCCATCCGGTTCTGCGATAATCGACGCGTGAGTCTTCCCGCCGCCCCGCGCATCAACCCGAGCATCCTGTCGGCCGACTTCGTCAACATGGAGGCGGATCTCGCCCGCATCGCGGGAGCCGACTACGTGCACGTCGACGTGATGGACAACCATTTCGTGCCGAATCTCACCTTCGGCCCGCAGATGGTCGAGCGAGTGCAGGCGACGAGCCCGGTGCCGCTCGACGTGCACCTCATGATCGACGACCCCGATCGCTGGGCACCCCGCTACGCCGAGATCGGCGCCGCGTCGGTGACCTTCCACCTCGAGGCGGCGAGCGAGCCGATCGCCCTCGCCCGCCGGCTGCGCGAGATCGGCGCCCGTGCCGGCATCGCGATCAAACCGGGTACGGCCCCAGAGCAGCTGTTCGACTACCTCGACGAGTTCGACCAGATCCTCGTGATGACCGTCGAGCCGGGCTTCGGCGGCCAGTCGTTCATCTCCGGCACGATGCACAAGATCGAACAGCTGCGCGAGCAGGCACGCAAGCACGGCTCCGAGGTGTGGCTCCAGGTCGACGGCGGCATCCAACCGGGCACGATCGAGCAGGCGGCCGCGGCGGGGGCCGACACCTTCGTCGCGGGATCCGCCGTGTTCGGCGCTTCCGATGTCGAGGGCGCCATCGAGGACCTGCGAGAACTGGCGCGCGCCCACAGCCATTCGCCGCACTGAACGGTGCTCGGCCGGCGGCATCCGGATGAACGAAGCGGTCTCTCGCAACCGGTAGCCTTGACGGGTGAAGACCTTCGACTCCCTGTTCTCGGAACTGACCGAGAAGGCACGTGCGCGCCCCGAAGGGTCGGGCACGGTCCGCGAGCTCGACGCCGGCATCCACACGATCGGCAAGAAGATCGTCGAGGAGGCCGCCGAGGTGTGGATGGCCGCCGAGTACGAGACCGATGACGAAGCGGCCGAGGAGATCTCGCAGCTTCTCTATCACCTGCAGGTGATGATGATCGCCAAGGGCCTGACCCCCGAGGACGTCTACCGACATCTGTGATCCGCGCCAGCGGTTCCGGATGAATCACCCGTAGACACGAACGAAAGCCACCATGCTCCGCATCGCCGTCCCGAACAAGGGATCCCTCTCGCAGACTGCCATCGAGATGCTCGATGAGGCGGGATACGCCACTCGCCGCGACACGAAACAGCTGCACCTGATCGACGAGGCCAACGACGTCGAGTTCTTCTACCTGCGCCCGCGCGACATCGCCACATACGTCGCATCCGGTGCGCTCGACGTCGGCATCACCGGGCGCGACCTGCTGCTCGACACCCGTGAGCCCGCCACCGAGATCGAGGCGCTCGGCTTCGGCGGCTCGACCTTCCGCTTCGCCGGCCCGCCCAGCCGATTCCACGAGCTGAGCGACCTGGCAGGCATGCGCGTCGCCACCGCCTATCCGGGTCTTGTGGCATCGTTCCTCGCCGACCGCGGCATCGAGGTCGACGTCGTGCGTCTCGACGGCGCGGTCGAGTCGGCCGTCGACCTAGGCGTCGCCGACGCCGTCGCCGACGTCGTCTCCACCGGCACGACGCTGCGGCAGGCCGGCCTGGAGATCTTCGGCGACGTGCTGCTGAAGTCGGAAGCCGTGCTGATCCAGGCGCCGGAGCAGGCGGCGGGCGTCGACCGCCTTGTGCGTCGCCTGCGCGGCGTGCTCGTCGCGCGCCGCTACGTGATGCTCGACTTCGACCTGCCGCAGAACCTCATCGACCAGGCCGCGGAGGTCGCTCCGGGTATGGAATCGCCCACCATCTCCCCGCTGCGCGACCTCGACTGGGTCGCGGTGCGCGTGATGACGCCCCGCAAGAGCGTGAACAGGGTGATGGACGAGCTGTACGAGCTGGGTGCGCGTGCGCTGCTCGTGACTGAGATCCACAACGCGAGGCTCTGATATGGCCGACGTCGCCACTCGGGTGATTCCGTGCCTCGATGTCGCATCGGGGCGCGTGGTCAAGGGCGTCAACTTCCGGAACCTGCGCGAGATGGGCGACCCCGTCGAACTGGCCCGCGCCTACTTCGACCAGGGCGCCGACGAGCTCACCTT
The DNA here is from genome assembly GCF_900163665.1 of Frigoribacterium sp. JB110. GTDB lineage: Bacteria > Actinomycetota > Actinomycetes > Actinomycetales > Microbacteriaceae > Microbacterium. The sequence continues at coordinate 250,658 of NZ_FUIA01000019.1, read as the reverse complement.
CCTCGACGTGACGGCCACCGTCGACGATCGCGCCACGATGTACGACGTCGTGCAGCGCACGGCAGAAGAGGTCTTCATCCCGCTGACAGTCGGAGGGGGCGTGCGCTCCGTCGACGACGTCGCCCGTCTGCAGGGCGTCGGCGCGGACAAGGTCGGTGTGAACTCCGCGGCCATCCGCCGTCCCGATCTGCTCGACGAGATCGCCGATCGATACGGTGCCCAGGCCCTGGTGCTCTCGCTCGACGTCAAGCGCGCGCCCGGCACGGAATCCGGGTTCGTCGTGACCACCCATGGCGGCCGCACCGAGACCGACATCGACGCCCTCGACTGGGCGCGAGAGGCGATCCAGCGCGGTGCGGGCGAGCTGCTGGTCAACTCGATCGATGCCGACGGCACCAAGAACGGCTTCGACCTCGAACTCATCTCCGCGATGCGCGAACTCGCCACCGTTCCGGTGATCGCCTCCGGCGGCGCCGGCACTCCTGAGCACTTCGCACCTGCGATCACGGCGGGCGCTGACGCGGTGCTCGCCGCGAGCGTGTTCCACTCCGGTCAGCTGACGATCTCGCAGGTGAAGGAAGCCATGGCCAGTGAGGGGGTCACCGTTCGATGAGCACCGTGGACGAGCGCCTCGACGGCGTCGCCTTCAACACCGACGGCCTGGTGCCCGCCATCGTGCAGCAGCACGACACGCGGGAGGTGCTGATGATGGCGTGGATGAACCGTGAGGCGCTGCGCCTCACACTCACCACCGGCCGCGCGGTGTACTGGTCGCGCTCCCGCGGTGAGCTGTGGCGCAAGGGCGACACCTCGGGACACACGCAACGGGTGATCGGTGTCCGCGTCGACTGCGACGCGGACACCGTGCTGCTCGAGGTCGACCAAGTCGGCGCCGCGTGCCACACCGGCACCCGCACCTGCTTCGACGCGGACGGCGAGCACACCGACCGCGATCTGAACCCCGTCACAGGCGACGAATGACCTCCGGTGGGTTCCTCGCCCGTCGGGCGCGGGTCGTCTCAGTCGTGCTGCTCCTCGTTGCAGGCGGCATCGTGCTGCTCGGCACGACTCAGACCTGGTTGACGGCCGTCGTCGCACAGAACGACATTCCGGTGACCGGATCCGATGCGCTTCCGATCGTGCAGCCGCTGGCACTGGCAGTGCTTGCGCTGGCACTCGTGCTGACGCTCGTCGCACGCGTGCTGCGCTACGCACTCGGGGCGCTGGCGACCGCGGCGGGCATCGCGATGATCGTCGCGATCGTGCCGGTGCTCGTCGAGCGGCCCGTCTCCGCTGTCGCGACAACGGTCACCGAGCACACCGGGCTGGCCGGCGACGAAGCGGTGGCAGATCTCGTCACCGCGATCACGCTCAGCCCGTGGCCCGTTGTGAGCCTCGGCGGCTCCGTCGCCGCGGTTCTGGCAGGACTGCTCACTCTCGCGACGGCCCATGGCTGGCGAAGGGGCGGCCGTCGGTTCGACACGGCGCCAGCGGCGCCCTCATCCGGCACTGTGGACCCGATCGACTCCTGGGACGAGCTCTCACACGGCGAGGACCCGACCCGCTGAGCGCGCACGGCCTCATGCCGCGAACCGATAGACTCGATTGCGACCCCGCAACATCGAAAGGGACATTCGTATGAGCAACCCCCTCGCCGATCCAGGACACGGCCACTCGCGGGCCGCATGGTCCACTGTGCTTCTGATGCTGATCGGCTTGTCGATCGCGACGGTTGCGCTGTTCTTCGAGGCGTGGGTGGTGCTCATCGTCGGCGTGATCGTGTTCGTCGTCGGTCCGATCGTCGGTCTCATCATGAAGAAGGCCGGCTTCGGCGTGGACAGCGCGAAGCACGAGTCGAAGGCGCACTGATGTCGCTCCTGGCCGATCTGACGGACGGGTCGGTGCAGGATGCGCAGGCCCGCCGAGAGGAGCGACCGCTCGCCGAGGTGGAGAAGGCCGCGCTGGCACTGACGCCCGCGCGCGACGCCGTCGCGGTGCTCGCGCCGAGCGACCGGGTGAAGATCATCGCCGAGGTGAAGCGCGCGAGCCCGTCGCGCGGACAGCTCGCAGAGATCCCGGATCCCGCGGCGCAGGCGGCCGCCTACGAACTCGGAGGAGCGAGCACTATCAGCGTGCTCACGGAGCAGCGCCGATTCCGCGGCTCGCTCGACGACCTCACCGCGGTGAAGCAGCGGGTGACGCTGCCCGTGCTGCGCAAGGACTTCATCGCCACGCCGTACCAGGTGTTCGAAGCGCGAGCGGCGGGCGCCGACCTGGTGCTGCTCATCGTCGCAGCCCTCGACCAGCCCACGCTGCAGGAGCTGTACCGTCTGATCGTCGAACTGGGCATGACCCCTCTCGTCGAGGCGCACTCAGCAGACGAGGTCGCGCGTGCCGCGTCGCTGGGCGCGCCGCTGATCGGCATCAACGCCCGCGACCTGACGACCTTCGAGCTCGACCAGAACCTGTTCGGGCGGCTCGTCGAGTCCATTCCGGACGATGCGATCAAGATCGCCGAGTCCGCGGTCAAGACCCCAGCCGACGTCGCGCACTACCGCGCCGCCGGCGCCGACGTGGTCCTCATCGGGGAGGCGCTGGTCACCGGCGACCCCGTGGCGACCCTGACGAGTTTTCTGGAGGCGGGAGCGTGACGAACCTGCGCGATCAGCCTGGCCCGTTCTACGGCGAATTCGGCGGACGATTCATGCCGGAGTCGCTCATCGCCGCGATCGACGAGCTCGACGCGGCGCACCGCGATGCGATGGCCGACCCGACGTTCGCCGAGGAGCTGAAGGGCCTGCTGCGCGACTACGCTGGCCGGCCCTCGGCGCTGACCGAGGTGCCGCGCTTCGCCGAGCACGCGGGCGGCGCGCGCATCTTCCTGAAGCGCGAGGATCTCAACCACACCGGCAGCCACAAGATCAACAACGTCCTCGGGCAGGTCCTGCTCACCAGGCGGCTCGGCAAGACCCGTGTGATCGCCGAGACCGGCGCCGGTCAGCACGGTGTGGCGACAGCGACGGCCGCTGCCCTGTTCGGCATGGAGTGCCGTATCTACATGGGCGAGGTCGACACGGAGCGTCAGGCGCTCAACGTCGCCAGGATGCGACTGCTCGGTGCCGAGGTGATCCCGGTGACGACCGGATCGCGAACGCTCAAGGATGCGATCAACGAGGCCTATCGCGACTGGGTCGCCAGTGTCGAGGACACCAACTACATCTTCGGCACGGCGGCCGGACCTCACCCGTTTCCCGCGATGGTGCGCGACTTCCAGAAGATCATCTCGGAGGAGGCCCGCGAGCAGCTGCGCGAACGCGCAGGCCGGCTTCCGGACGCGGTGATCGCCTGCGTCGGAGGAGGGTCGAACGCGATCGGCATGTTCGACGCGTTCATCGATGACGCCGCGGTCGCCCTCTACGGCGTCGAAGCGGCAGGTGACGGCGTCGACACCGAGCGCCATGCCGCCTCGATCGAGCGCGGCCGCCCCGGCGTGCTGCACGGCGCCCGCACCTTCGTGCTGCAGGACGACGACGGCCAGACGACCGAATCGCACTCCATCTCGGCGGGGCTCGATTATCCGGGTGTCGGGCCCGAGCACTCCTGGCTCGCGTCGATCGGGCGGGCCACCTACATCCCCGCCACGGACGACGACGCGATGCAGGCGCTGCGTCTGCTGAGCAGAACCGAGGGCATCATCCCGGCGATCGAGTCGGCGCACGCCCTGGCCGGCGCCATCCGGATCGGGCGCGAACTGGGCGATGAGGCGATCCTCGCCGTGTGCCTGTCCGGCCGCGGCGACAAGGACATGGACACCGCGGCGCAGTTCTTCGATCTGTACGACGCGCCGACAGGCGAGGGGGAGAGCGCATGAGCCGGGTGGCAGCAGCGATCAGCGCAGCGCACGACGAGGGGCGCGGCGCGTTCATCGGCTACCTGCCCGTCGGCTTCCCCGATCTGCGCACGAGCATCGAAGCCGCCGTGGCACTGGCGGAGAACGGCGCCGACGTGATCGAGTTCGGCCCGCCGTACTCCGACCCGGTGATGGACGGGCCCGTGATCCAGGAGGCGACGAACGCCGCGCTGGAGGCGGGGTTCCGCACACGCGACCTGTTCACCGCGGTGAAAGAGGTCGCATCGCGCACCGACGTGCCGGTCGTCGTGATGACGTACTGGAACCTCGTCGTGCAGTACGGTCTCGAGCGCTACGCAGACGATCTTCTCGCCGCGGGTGGAGCGGGCCTGATCACACCGGACGTGACGCCGGATGCCGCTCCCGAGTGGATCGCCACCAGCGAGCGCACGGGGCTCGACAGGATCTTCCTGGCCGCCCCGACGTCTTCGGACGAACGCCTCGACATGGTGACCTCCTCGAGCACCGGGTTCGTCTACACGGTGTCGACCATGGGCATCACCGGCGAGCGCGAAGAGCTCGACCGTGCCGCGCGCACCCTTGTCAGCCGCATCCGCGAGCACAGCGACATCCGCGCCTGCGTCGGCATCGGCATCTCGACCGCGCAGCAGGTGCATGACGTCGTCGAGTACGCCGACGGCGCCATCGTGGGCACGGCCCTCGTGCGCGCCCTGCGTGACGGCGGCGTCGACGCCGTGGCAGAACTGACCCGTGAACTCGTCGCAGGCACGCGCCGATAGTTCGCTGTAAACCCACCACATCTGGAGAAGTAGACTCGCGATCATGCTGTCTTCCGCACTGGCGAACGTCCTGTCGAGCATTCCCTCCCCACCGATCGATTCCTGGACGTGGAACTTCGGTCCGTGGAACATCGGTCCGTTCTCGTTCGGCCAGTTCACGATCCACATCTACGCGCTGTGCATCATCGCGGGCATCATCGCCGCGACGATCCTCACCAACCGACGGTTGAGCAAGCGCGGCGCCGAGCCGTGGATCGTCATCGACATCGCGCTGCTCGCGGTTCCCCTGGCGATCGTCTTCGCCCGGGCGTTCCACGTCGTCACCCACCCCGACTACTACTTCGGGGAAGGCTCCAATCCGTGGAACGTCTCGGAGCCCGGCTCCGTGTGGGCAGTCTGGGAAGGCGGCATCGCGATCTACGGCGCTCTCATCGGCGGCGCGATCGGTGCATGGCTCGGATGTCGCTGGACCGGCATCCGGTTCTTCACCTTCGCCGACGCCCTCGCGCCGGGACTCCTGCTCGCCCAGGCGCTGGGCCGGTTCGGCAACTGGTTCAACCAGGAGCTGTTCGGCCTGCCGACCGACCTGCCGTGGGGGCTCGAGATCGACGACGACAACGCCGCGATCCCTGTGGGCCTCGAGCCAGGCACGCTGTTCCACCCCACCTTCGCGTACGAGGTGATCTGGAACCTCCTCGGTGTGATCGTGCTGCTGTGGGCCGGCCGCAAGCTGGCGATGCAGTGGGGGCGCCTGTTCGCGGTGTATCTGATCTGGTACGGCGCGGGCCGTGCGGTGTGGGAGAGCATCCGGATCGATCCCAGCGAAGTGCTGTTCGGGCTGCGGACGAACGTGTGGGCGTCGATCGCCGCTGTCGTCGTCGGCGTTGTGATCCTCATCGTGCAGACACGGAGGCACACGGGCATCGAGCCGTCGCCGTATCGCGTGGGGAAACATGATCGTAATCTTGACGACATACACTCGAATGCAGATGACTTCGTCGACGTAAGCGACCCCGCCGAGTCGAAGGCCATCGCTGACCCGCCGCCACAAGCAACGTGACGATCTAGAAGCTCTGCTGCCCTTTCGGAAAGGACACGGGTACGATCGCGCGGATGACGGCTCAGCGCGGGGCCGTCATCCGCTTTCGTTCTCTCAGCCCCGACGGAAAGACGCAGATACATGTACTTCCAGCCTCCGTACGGCGCCAGCGGCGCATATCCTCCTCGCCAAGGCATGTACAACCCTCAGTTCGAGAAGGATGCATGCGGCCTGGCCATGGTCGCGACTCTTCGCGGCGAGGCGGGGCACGACATCGTGTCGCTGGCGCTGGAGGCGCTGCGCAACCTCGAGCACCGCGGAGCGATCGGGTCCGATGCAGGAACGGGCGACGGCGCGGGCATCCTCGTGCAGATGCCCGATGCGTTCTTCCGTGACGAGCTCCCGTTCGACCTGCCGCCCGTCGGCGAGTACGCCGCAGGTGCAGCCTTCCTGCCCACCGATCGCCTGGAGCGGGAGAAGCAGAAGCGCCAGATCGAGCGCATCGCCGCGACGGAGAACCTGCACGTTCTCGGGTGGCGCGAGGTGCCGACCGAGTCGGACAACCTCGGGCGGCTCGCGCGCGACGCGCAGCCGGCGATCGAGCAGGTGTTCGTGGCCAGCGCCCAGGCCGGTCACGTCAGCCCGCTGCGCGGCATCGAGCTGGACCGCCGCGCGTACCGGCTCCGCAAGCGCGCCCAGCACGAGGCAGACGCCTACTTCGTCACGCTCTCGGCCCGCACGATCGGGTACAAGGGCATGGTCACGACGCTGCAGCTGGAGCCCTTCTACCTCGACCTGCAGGACGAGCGCTTCGCCAGCGAACTCGCCATCGTGCACTCGCGGTACTCGACGAACACCTTCCCGTCATGGCCGCTCGCGCAGCCGCTGCGGATGATGGCGCACAACGGCGAGATCAACACAGTCAGCGGCAACCGCAACTGGATGCGCGCGCGTCAGTCGCAGCTCGCCAGCGACCTCCTCGGCGAGATCGAACCGATTCTGCCCATCTGCTCAGACGACGAGAGCGACTCCGCCTCGTTCGACGAGGTGCTCGAGATGCTCGAGCTGACGGGACGCAGCCTGCCGCACGTGATGATGATGATGGTGCCGGAGGCGTATGAGCGCAAGCCCGACATGGACACGGACGTGCGCGCGTTCTACGACTACCACGCGGGGCTCATGGAGCCGTGGGACGGCCCGGCCGCTCTCCTGGCGACCGACGGCTCGCAGGTCGTGGCGACCCTCGACCGCAACGGCCTCCGCCCCGGGCGGTGGACCGTCACCACCGACGGTCTCGTCGTCATCGGCAGCGAGACGGGTGTGCTCGAGTTCGAGCCGGAGCGCATCGCGCGTCGCGGACGCCTGCAGCCGGGCACGATGTTCGTCGTCGACACTGCGGAGGGCCGGATCCGGTCCGACGCCGAGGTGAAGAAGGAGATCGCCACGGTCGCCCCGTGGGGCGAGTGGCTCGAAGAGGGCACCGTCCGACTGGCCGACCTTCCGGAGCGCGAGCACCTCGTCCATCCCGCCACCTCCATCCGGCGCCGCCAGCGCACCTTCGGCTACACCGAGGAGGAGCTGAAGGTGCTGATCGGCCCGATGGGGGCCAAGGGTGCCGAGCCGATCGGCGCAATGGGCTCCGACACGCCCATCGCCGTCCTCAGCAAGCGGCCGCGGCTGCTGTTCGACTACTTCGCGCAGCAGTTCGCGCAGGTGACCAACCCGCCGCTGGACTCGATCCGCGAGGAGGTCGTCACCAGCCTGCGCACGAAGCTCGGCAGCGAGGGGAACCTCTGCACGTGGGGCCCGGAGCACGCCTGGGCGATCAGCCTCGACTTCCCGGTGATCGACAACGACGAACTGGCCAAGATCCAGCACATCTCGTCGTCGATGCCCGGTCGCGAAGCCGTCACGATCTCTGCGCTGTACCGCGTCACGGCCGGCGCGAAGGGGATGCAGAAGCGGCTCGATCAGATGTGTCGCGAGGCGGACCGCGCGATCGCGAACGGTGCGCAGTTCATCGTCATCACCGACCGTGACAGCGATGCGGAGTTCGCTCCGATCCCGTCGCTGCTGGCCGTCTCCGCCGTGCACCACCACCTCATCCGGAACGAGACGCGGATGGCCGTCGGCCTCGTCGCCGAGGCGGGCGACGTACGCGAGGTGCACCACGTGGCGACGCTGCTCGGCTTCGGCGCGAGTGCCGTGAACCCCTACCTGGCGATGGAATCGGCAGAGGAACTCGTCCGCAGCGGCGTCGTCACCGATGTCACGGCGGAACAGGCCGTGAAGAACCTGATCTACGCGCTCGGCAAGGGCGTGCTGAAGATCATGTCGAAGATCGGAATCTCCGCCGTCTCGTCGTACACCGGCGCGCAGGTGTTCGAGGCGGTCGGGCTGTCCCACGACCTCGTCGACAAGTACTTCTCCGGCACGGAGACGAAGATCTCCGGCATGGGTCTCACAGAGATCGCCGCAGAGACAGCGGCGCGGCACGCGTTCGCTTACCCGACGGATCGCGCACCCCGGGCGCACGAGCGGCTGTGGACCGGCGGCGAGTACCAGTGGCGCCGTGACGGCGCAGCCCACCTGTTCAACCCGGACACGGTGTTCCGGCTGCAGCACTCCACGCGCACCGGGCGATACGACATCTTCCGCGAATACACGAAGCTCGTCGACGACCAGGCAGCGGAGCTGAAGACCCTGCGCGGCCTGTTCCAGCTCAAGCAGCAGGGGCGCACCTCGATTCCGATCGAGGAGGTCGAGCCCGTCTCGGAGATCGTGAAGCGGTTCTCCACGGGCGCGATGAGCTACGGTTCCATTTCACGGGAGGCGCACGAGACGCTCGCGATCGCGATGAACCGCCTCGGCGGCAAGTCGAACACGGGTGAGGGCGGGGAGGATCTGGACCGTCTGCGCGACCCTGAGCGTCGCAGTTCGATCAAGCAGGTCGCTTCGGGACGCTTCGGCGTCACGAGCATGTACCTCACGGCGGCAGACGACATCCAGATCAAGCTCGCCCAGGGCGCCAAGCCGGGCGAAGGCGGGCAGCTGCCGCCAGGCAAGGTCTACCCGTGGGTGGCGCGCACCCGCCACGCCACCGCCGGCGTCGGACTGATCTCACCGCCCCCGCACCACGACATCTACTCGATCGAAGACCTCAAGCAGCTCATCCACGACCTGAAGCGGGCGAACCCCGACGCGCGGGTGCACACCAAGCTCGTGAGCCAGTCGGGCATCGGCGCGGTCGCCGCGGGTGTCGCGAAGGCGCTCAGCGACGTCATCCTGGTGTCGGGCCACGACGGGGGCACAGGTGCCAGCCCGCTGAACTCGCTCAAGCACGCCGGAACGCCGTGGGAGCTGGGGCTCGCCGAGACCCAGCAGACACTCATGCTCAACGGCATGCGCGACCGCGTCTCGGTGCAGGTCGACGGCCAGCTGAAGACGGGTCGCGACGTGGTCATCGGCGCGCTGCTGGGAGCCGAGGAGTTCGGCTTCGCCACCGCGCCCCTCGTCGTGAGCGGCTGCATCATGATGCGCGTGTGCCACCTCGACACCTGCCCCGTCGGCGTGGCGACGCAGAACCCGACGCTTCGTTCGCGCTTCACCGGCAAGGCGGAGCACGTGGTCAACTTCATGGAGTTCATCGCTCAGGAAGTCCGCGAGTATCTCGCCGAGCTGGGGCTGCGTTCGATCGACGAGGCCGTCGGGCGCAGCGACCTGCTCGACATCGACGGCGCGATCTCGCACTGGAAGGCAGACGGTCTCGACCTGTCACCGATCCTGCACGGACCGGAGTTCGGCGACGGTGAGTCGCGTCGCCGGGTGCGGGAGCAGGACCACGAGCTCGAATCCCACTTCGACGTGCAGCTGATAGACGCCGCGCGCGACGTCATCGACGGCACAGGCAGCACCACGATCGACCTGCCGGTGCGCAACACCGCGCGCTCCGTCGGCACTCTGCTCGGCCACCACGTCACGAAGGCGCGCGGCGAGAACGGGCTTCCGCCTGAGTCGATCACCGTGAATCTGACGGGATCGGCAGGACAGTCGTTCGGAGCGTTCCTGCCAGGCGGCATCACGCTGAACCTGGAGGGTGACTCCAACGACTATGTCGGCAAGGGATTGTCCGGCGGACGCGTCGTCGTGCGACCACCGCGACAGGCGACCTTCGACGCATCGCAGAACGTGATCGCCGGAAACGTGATCGGATACGGCGCGACGAGCGGATCGATGTTCCTGCGCGGTGTCGTGGGGGAGCGGTTCTTCGTGCGCAACTCCGGCGCGACCGCCGTCGTCGAGGGCGTGGGCGACCACGCGTTGGAGTACATGACGGGCGGCCTCGCCGTGATCCTCGGCGGCACGGGTCGCAACCTCGGCGCTGGCATGTCGGGCGGAACGGCGTACGTGCACCGTCTGAACCACTCCCTCGTCAACAGCGACTCGCTCGCCTCCGGCGAGCTCACCCTCGGCGAGCTCGGCTCCGGCGACGTCGAGATCCTGCGCGATCTGCTCGCCGAGCACATCGAACACACCGAGTCCGAGACGGCGGCGCGCCTGCTCGCCGACCTCGACACCGTCGCGGCCGAATTCACCAAGATCGTGCCGCGCGACTACGCCGCTGTCCTGCAGACGCGTCAGGACGCTCTCGACCAGGGGCTCGACCCTGATGGTGACGTCGTCTGGAACCGAATCCTGGAGGTGACCCGTGGCTGACCCCAAGGGCTTTCTCAAGACCACAGAGCGCGAGCTCCCCGCACGTCGTCCCGTTCCCGTCCGGATCATGGACTGGAAAGAGGTCTACGAGCCCGGCGACAAAGCGGTGCTCCGCCGGCAGGCAGGTCGCTGCATGGACTGCGGCGTGCCGTTCTGCCATCAGGGCTGCCCGCTGGGCAACCTGATCCCGGAGTGGAACGATCAGACCTGGCGCGGTGACGCGCGCGGCGCCATCGAGCGTCTGCACGCGACGAACAACTTCCCGGAGTTCACCGGCCGGCTCTGCCCCGCACCCTGCGAGAGCGCGTGCGTGCTCGGCATCAATCAGCCCGCCGTCACGATCAAGCAGGTCGAGGTGTCGATCATCGACGAGGCCGTGTCGAACGGCTGGGTCGAGCCCAAGCCGCCGGCGCGTCTGACGGGCAAGACCGTTGCGGTCGTCGGATCGGGACCTGCGGGTCTCGCCGCCGCGCAGCAGCTCACGCGCGCAGGCCACACGGTGGCCGTGTACGAGCGCGACGACCGCATCGGCGGTCTGCTGCGCTACGGCATCCCCGACTTCAAGATGGAGAAGCACCACATCGAGACGCGTCTGCGTCAGATGCGGGACGAGGGCACGCGCTTCCGTGCGGGAGTGACGATCGGCGAGGACATCACGTGGGAGGAGCTGCGCGGGCGCTACGACGCCGTCGTGGTCGCCACCGGTGCGACGGTGCCGCGGGATCTGCCGCTGCCCGGCCGTGAGCTCGAGGGCGTGCACTTCGCGATGGAATACCTCACCGAGTCGAACCGCGCGACAGCCGGCGACCAGGTGCCGGGGCAGATCAGCGCGCACGGCAAGCACGTCGTCGTGATCGGCGGCGGCGACACCGGCGCGGACTGCATCGGAAGCGCGCACCGCCAGGGTGCGCTGAGCGTCACGAACCTCGCGATCGGAAAGCGTCCGGCTGACACTCGCCCTGAGCACCAGCCGTGGCCGATGGCGCCGACGGTGTTCGAGGTGTCCTCGGCACACGAAGAGGGCGGCGAGCGTGCCTATCTCGCATCGACCGTCGAGTTCGTCTCCAACGACGCAGGTGAGGTTCGTGCGCTGCGCGTGGCTGAGACCGAGTTCGTCGACGGGGCGCGCGTGCCCAAGGCCGGCACCGAGCGGGACATCCCGGCTGATCTGGTGCTGATCGCGATGGGCTTCACCGGCCCGGAGCGCGAGGCGCTCGAGGGGCAGATCGGTGCGCAGTTCACCGAGCGCGGCAACACCTGGCGCGACGAGCACTACCAGACCAACGCGTCCGGCGTGTTCGTCGCGGGTGACGCGGGCCGTGGTCAGTCGCTGATCGTCTGGGCGATCGCCGAGGGTCGTGCTGCGGCGGCGAAGGTCGACGAGTTCCTGATGGGGGAGACGGCGCTGCCTGTTCCTGTCGAGCCAACGGACGCGCCGATCGGCCTGTAGCATTGCGAAGGCGGCTCGCTGTTTCGGCGGGCCGTAGAACGGCCTGCGGCCCCATCGTGCGGATCGGGCGCCGCGGAGCCATGGCAACACACGTGCGGAAGGTGTGAAATTTGAGACGTGCCAAGATCGTCGCGACCCTCGGTCCGGCGACTTCCACCAAGGACAAGGTTCGGGAACTCATCGAGGCGGGCGTGGACGTCGCCCGACTGAACCTGAGCCACGGAGACCACTCGGTCCACGACGCGAACTATGACAACGTTCGCGCCGCCGCCGCTGAGTTCAGCAAGCCCGTAGCGATTCTCGCCGACCTGCAGGGGCCGAAGATCCGGCTCGGCAAGTTCGAGAACGGCCCGCACGAGCTGGCCGAGGGCGACATCTTCAAGATCACCACCGACGACATCGCCGGTACCAAGGAGATCGTCTCGACGACCTTCAAGGGGCTCCCGACAGACGTGAAGCCTGGCGACTTCCTGCTGATCGACGACGGCAAGGTGCGCGTCGAGGTCGTCGACACCGACGGCACCGTCGTGACCACCAAGGTCATCGTCGGCGGCCCTGTGTCGAACAACAAGGGCATCAACCTGCCAGGGGTCGCCGTCAACGTGCCCGCTCTGAGCACGAAGGACGAGGAGGACCTGCGCTGGGCTCTCCGCAAGGGCTGCGACATCATCGCGCTCTCGTTCGTGCGCAACGCAACCGACGTCGAGCGCGCCCACGAGATCATGGACGAGGAGGGCGTGCGCCGCCCGATCATCGCCAAGATCGAGAAGCCGCAGGCGGTCGACGCGCTTGAGGGCATCGTCGAAGCATTCGACGGCATCATGGTCGCCCGCGGCGACCTGGGCGTCGAGCTTCCGCTCGAGGCGGTTCCGCTCGTGCAGAAGCAAGCCGTGTCGCTTGCGCGCCGCCTGGCGAAGCCGGTGATCGTGGCTACGCAGATGCTCGAGTCGATGATCCAGAACCCGGTTCCGACCCGCGCCGAGACGAGCGACGTCGCCAACGCCATCCTCGATGGCGCTGACGCGGTCATGCTCTCGGGCGAGACGAGCGTCGGCGAGCACGCCGTCACGACCGTGGCCACGATGGCGCGCATCGTCGCGTCGACGGAGGAGCACGGTCTTGACCGCATCGAGTCGCTCACGAACCGGCCTCGCACACAGGGCGGCGTCATCACGAAGGCCGCGATCGAGGTCGCGGAGTTCGTCGAGGCGAAGTTCCTGTGCGTCTTCACGCAGTCGGGCGATTCGGCTCGCCGTATGTCGCGACTGCGCTCGCGCATCCCGATGGTCGCCTTCACGCCCGTGGAGCAGACCCGTCGCCGGATGGCGATGACGTGGGGCATCACCTCGACGCTCGTCGAGATGGTCGATCACACCGACCTGATGTTCCACCAGGTCGACGACTACCTCCTTCAGCAGGGGCTCGCCTCCGAAGGCGATCGGGTGGTCGTGATCTCGGGTTCCCCTCCGGGGATCGCAGGTTCCACCAACGACCTGCGCGTGCACAGGGTGGGCGACGCCGTCGGCGGCGCAGCACCGGTGTACCAGCAGGGCTGACCCTTCACGGGTTTCTCACGGGAACGGGCCTGCCCACAGGTAGGCTCGTTCCATGCCGGCGTGGCGGAACGGTAGACGCGACGCACTCAAAATGCGTTGTCCGCAAGGACGTGTGGGTTCGATTCCCACCGCCGGCACGATTTTCTTCGGCCGATAGGACCGAAGAAGATCTTCGTTTTTTTTGGAGTCCTCGGGGTTCGCATGCGGGCGGTGGGAACGTTGATGACGTCGGGTTGCGTGTGGTCGTTGAGATTCTGACGCCATCGGGCTGAGCGCGTGCGTGGACGCGGTGATGGTATAGGGCGCCGAGACTTCGGTCGCATAGTGTGACGCGTCTTGCGGATCGCACCTGGCTGGGGGACGGCAGGAACGCAGCCGGACGCGGATCGGCGCCCTGACACATCGGTCGGAATGGGTGCTCCGGAACCAGCGGTTCCTGCAGACGGTACGAAACTACAGGCTTTAGGATGAGACAGTGAGTGAAGAGCAGAACGACGAGCAGACGACGGCCGGCGCATCACGACGCGTTGTTGTGGCGGAGGACGAGTCGCTGATTCGTCTCGACATCGTGGAGATCCTCCGCGACAACGGGTTCGACGTGGTCGGGGAAGCCGGTGACGGCGAAACGGCGGTTCAGCTCGCGACCGAGTTGCGTCCTGACCTCGTGGTCATGGACGTGAAGATGCCCCAGCTCGACGGCATCTCCGCCGCCGAGAAGCTGAGCAAGAACAACATCGCCCCCGTGGTCCTGCTGACGGCCTTCAGCCAGAAGGAGCTCGTCGAGCGTGCCAGCGAGGCGGGAGCGCTCGCATACGTCGTGAAGCCTTTCACCCCGAACGACCTGCTGCCGGCGATCGAGATCGCACTGGCGCGCCACGAGCAGCTCATCACCCTCGAAGCCGAGGTCGCCGACATGGTGGAGCGCTTCGAGACGCGCAAGCTCGTCGACCGCGCGAAGGGCCTGCTGAACGAGAAGATGGGCCTGGCCGAGCCCGACGCCTTCCGCTGGATCCAGAAGGCCTCCATGGACCGTCGCCTCACCATGCAGGACGTGGCGAAGGCCATTATCGAGCAGCTCTCCCCGAAAAAGGGCTGATCGGCGTCCGGCACGGCCGTTTCCGGCGTTGTCGTCGGTCAGGGCACTCTCGGTGCCCTTCCCTCCTCCGCCTTGGAGCCGACCGCACCGGACGCCGATCTCAACGAGAATCAGTGCACGAATGTGAGAAGAGCCCCGCCGAGGCGGGGGCTCTTCTGCGTCCGGATGCCCTATGCGGTGCCGTGGAAGGAGAAGCCGGGGCGATTGCGGATCGCGTTCGTGATGCGCACGGTGGAGCAGCGCTTGCCCTGCTCGTTCGTGATGACGATCTCGTGCACCGTCATGGAGCCGCCGAGGTGGATCGGTGTGCACACGCCCGTGACGACGCCTTCTGTCGCCGAGGACGTGTGCGTGGCGTTGATGTCGACGCCGACGGCGAGGCGATCGGGCCCGCAGTGGAGGTTGGCGGCCATGGAGCCGAGCGATTCTCCCAGCACGACGTAGGCGCCGCCGTGCAGGAGTCCGACGCCCTGCTGATTGCCTTCGACAGGCATGGTCGCGACAGCGCGGTCGAGGCTGAACTCCACGATCTGGATGCCCATCCTGTCGCTGAGCGGCCCGAGTCCGCGTCCCCTGGCCCAGGTCAGACCGTCAACTTCGCTCATGGTGCTCCTTGCCTTAAGAAAAGTCCGTCCCCCTCGTTAGGCTGGCAGGGTGACAGACACCGAAAAGCCTACCCTTCTGCTGGTCGACGGCCATTCTTTGGCCTACCGGGCGTTCTACGCACTGCCGGTCGAGAACTTCGCCACAAAAGACGGCCAGCACACGAACGGCATCTACGGCTTTCTGTCGATGTTCGTCAACCTGCTCAAGGCCGAGAATCCGACCCACGTGGCGGTGGCCTTCGACACGGCGCGCGAATCCTTCCGCACCAGGGAGTACCCGGAATACAAGGCGAATCGGTCTGAGTCCCCGTCCGAGTTCAAGGGGCAGATCCCGCTGCTGCAGGAGACCCTCGAGGCGATGGGCATCACCGTCATCGCCAAACCTGACTTCGAGGCAGATGACATCATGGCCACCCTGTCGACGCAGGGTGCTGAAGCAGGCTGGAGTGTGCTGGTCTGCTCGGGCGACCGCGACACGATCCAACTGGTCACCGACGAGGTGACCCTGCTGTACCCCTCCGTGCAGGGCGTATCGAAGCTGAAGCGCTACGACCCTCCCGCCGTGTTCGAGAAGTACGGCGTCGAGCCGGCGATGTACCCCGACATCGCTGCGCTGGTCGGCGAGACGAGCGACAATCTTTCCGGCGTGCCGAAGGTCGGCGAGAAGACCGCAGTGAAGTGGCTGAATCAGTTCGGCTCGCTCGACGCCGTGATCGAAGGCGCGGATACGATCAAGGGCGTGGTGGGCGGCAACCTCCGTGATCACATCGAGGACGTGCGACGGAACCGCAGACTCAACCGCCTGCTGCGCGACGTCGAATTGCCCGTCGCGGTGGCCGAGCTGGAGAGGAAGCCCCTCGATTCGCAGGCGGTGCGCGACATCTTCGCCAAGCTCGAGTTCCGGGCGCTGCTGCCGCGCGTATTCGAAGCCGCGGGCAGCGTCGAGGGTGACGACGAAGGGGCGGCCCCGATAGCCGAGGCACCCCAGCCGAAGCAGCTCGAGGCTGCAGAGCTCGCGGCGTGGGCGGGCGCTGCCACCGGCGAGATCGGGCTCGCCCTGACGCTGGCAGACGGGCTCCCGGATCGGATCGGGCTCGCCACAGTCGACGAAGTCGTCGAAGCATCCTGGTCGGCCGGTGTGGCCGAATCGCTGGGGGAGTGGCTCGCCTCAGACGCACCGAAGGTCGTTGCCGACGCCAAATCTCAGGTGAAGGCACTCACACGCGCAGGTGCGCCCCTGCGCGGGCTGGCCTTTGATCCGATTCTCGCGGGATGGCTCGTGCGGCCGAGCTTTCCCGACAAGACTCTCGCGCACCTCGTCGAGCGGCTGCTCGGTGAGACGCTGCCCGAGGCCGATCCTTCGCAGCTCGTGCCGGAGCACGATGGTGCGACGCCTGGCCAACTCGCCTGGTACACGGTGCGGGTCGCAGATCCTCTGCGCGACGAGATGCCGGATTCCGTGGCGCCCGTGTTCACCGACATCGAGATGCCGACGGTTCTGGCTCTTGCCGACGTGGAGCTGGCGGGTGTCGCCGTTTCGCACGAGAAGCTCTCGGCCTTCGCCGGCGAGCTCGGCGGGCGCGCGGAGTCGCTGGCACAGGAGGCCTTCGCCACCATCGGGCACGAGGTGAACCTCGGCTCACCGAAGCAACTGCAGGAAGTGCTGTTCACCGAGCTCGATCTGCCGAAGACGCGCAAGACGAAGACGGGCTACACCACTGATGCGGCGGCACTGGCCGACCTGCAGGAGAAGGCAGACCACCCGTTCCTCGGGCTGCTGCTGCAGCATCGCGAGGCGACCAAGCTGAAGCAGATCATCGACGGGCTCGACGGAGCCATCGACGAGACGGGGCGCATCCACACGACCTATGTGCAGACCGGAAGCCAGACGGGGCGCCTGTCCAGCACGGATCCGAACCTGCAGAACATTCCGGTGCGCACCGAGGAGTCAGCGCGCATCAGGGCGGCCTTCGAGGTCGGCTCCGGCTACGAAACGCTGCTCACCGCTGACTACTCTCAGATCGAGATGCGCATCATGGCGCACCTGTCGGGAGACCCCGGTCTGATCGAAGCATTCAGATCGGGCGAGGATCTGCATCGGTACGTCGGTTCCCACGTGTTCGGTGTCGAGCCGGGAGACGTCACGCCGCAGATGCGATCCAAGGTGAAGGCGATGTCGTACGGTCTCGTCTACGGCCTGTCGGCGTTCGGCCTGGCCAAACAGCTGCGCATCGAACAGCGCGAGGCGAAGCAGCTGATGGTCGACTACTTCTCGCGTTTCGGCGCGGTGCGCGACTATCTGCGCGGGGCAGTCGAGCAGGCGCGTGAGACGGGATACACCGAGACGATCTTCGGTCGCCGCCGGCCGTTCCCCGACCTGAAGAGCCCGAACCGGGTGCTCAGGGAGAACGCGGAGCGTGCCGCACTGAACGCCCCGATCCAGGGCAGCGCGGCCGACATCATGAAGATCGCGCTGCTGCGCATCAACGATGATCTGCGGGAACTCAGCTCTCGCGTGCTGCTGCAGATCCACGACGAACTGGTGATCGAGATCGCACCGGGCGAGTGGGACCGCGTCGAGCAGATCGTGCGCGACCGGATGGGGTCCGCAGCCGAGCTGTCTGTGCCGCTCGACGTGCAGGTGGGCCATGGCAGCAACTGGGACGAAGCGGCGCACTGATGGACGCCCGCGAGCAGACCGACGTGGATCGCGTCGCCGACGGCTGGGTCGATGCGCTCGCCAGGCTGCTGCCGACTGTCGCCACGGCGATCGGCCGCGACGAGGGTCAGGACCGCTTCTAAGACTTCTCGCCGGAAGGCGAGGACGCTCTCGACGACGCCGCGAAGCTCGCGCGCCGTGCCCTCGATGGCGCACAGTCCGCCGACGAGGTCGATGCGATCACTCGGATGGATCTCGCCGCCGAGCTGGACCGAGTTCGTGAGGTGCACCGCTCTGGCTGGTACCGGCGCGACCTGAACGGGCTCGAGAGCCCGCCTCAGCGCATCAGAGACGCCTTCGACCAGATGCCGACCGAGACGAATGCTGACTGGGCGACGGTCGCCGCACGTCTGGGATCGATCCCGCGCGCTCTGCAGGGGTATGCAACCGCGCTGCGAGAGGGCATCGCGGAGGGGCAGACGCCGGCGCTGCGCCAGGTTCGGCAGGTGATCTCACAGAACGAGCGCTACATCTCCGATGGCGGATTCTTCGCTTCTCTCGGCGCCGACCGCGAGCTGTCCGGCGCTGTCGCGGCGGATCTCACCCGCGGGCGTCAGGCGGCACGAGATGCGTACGCGGAGCTGGGAGCATTCCTCCGCGACGAGCTGGCACCGGCGGCGACGGATCGGGATGGAGTCGGCAGTGAGCTGTACGCGATGCATTCGCGCGGCTTCCTCGGCAGTCGCATCGACCTCGACGAGACCTACGAGTGGGGCATCGAAGAGCTGGGGCGCATGGTCGTCGAGCAGGAGAACGCGGCCGACAGCGTCCTCCCCGGTGCATCCGTCGCCGAAGCCATTGCACACCTGGAGCGAGATCCATCGCGCAAACTGAACGGCCCGGAAGAGCTGAGGCGCTGGATGCAGGCGACGAGCGACCGTGCCGTCGCCGAGTTGGGCCGCACGCACTTCGACATCCCTGAGCCGGTGCGCCGCCTGGAATGCATGATCGCTCCGACGCACGAAGGCGGCATCTACTACTCCGGTCCCACAGACGATTTCTCTCGTCCCGGCCGGATGTGGTGGTCCATACCGGAGGGTGTGAACCAGTTCGACACGTGGCGCGAGCTGACGACGGTGTACCACGAGGGCGTTCCAGGGCATCATCTCCAGATCGGCCAGGCCGTGCACAATCGGGAGCGGCTGAACTCGTGGCGACGACTGCTGGCCGGAACATCCGGACACGCGGAGGGATGGGCTCTGTACGCCGAACGCCTCATGGAAGAGCTCGGGTACCTCGAGGAGCCGGCTGACCGTCTCGGTATGCTCGACGGTCAGCGCTTCCGCGCAGCCCGCGTCGTCCTCGACATCGGCGTGCACCTCGGCAAACAGCGTCCGGACGGTCGCGGAACGTGGGATGCGGACTACGCTCTCGACTTCATGCGCGGGCACGTCAACATGTCGGATGCTTTCGTCCGCTTCGAAGTGAACCGCTACCTCGGATGGCCGGGTCAGGCCCCGGCGTACAAGGTCGGCCAGCGCATCTGGGAGCAGATCCGTGACGACGCGCGTGCCGCGGAAGGCCAGGCGTTCTCGTTGCGCGACTTCCATCGGCGAGCGCTCGATGTCGGCGGTGTGGGGCTCGACACTCTGCGGGCGGCGCTCGTGAGCCCTGCGGATCTTCCGGACGCGCCATAGTACGGATCAAGCCGAATAGAATGGTCACTATGACCATTGCTTCACGCCTGGACGATCTGCCGCTGTCGCGCCGACACGGTCGTGTGATCGGCGGCTCCGGAATCGGCTGGGCGCTCGACGCGATGGACGTGGGGCTGATCTCGTTCATCATCGCCGCACTCGCCAGCGAATGGGCGCTGGACGATACGACGATGAGCCTGATCGCGTCGGTGGGCTTCGTCGGGATGGCCGTCGGGGCCGGCGTCGGCGGGCTCATCGCCGACAAGCTGGGCAGGCGCCAGGTGTTTGCGCTGACGCTGCTCGTGTACGGCATCGCGACGGGTGCCAGCGCGCTCGTCGGGGGAGTGGGCATGCTGCTCGTGCTCCGCTTCATCGTGGGCCTCGGCCTCGGGTCCGAGCTGCCCGTCGCATCGACGTACGTCAGCGAGTTCGCTCCTGCACGCATCCGCGGCCGACTCGTCGTGATCCTCGAAGCCTTCTGGGCGGTCGGGTGGACGGCATCTGCGGTGATCGGGTACTTCGTCGTGCCGCTCGAGAACGGCTGGCGCTGGGCGTTTGCGATCGGCGCGATTCCTGCGCTCTACGCTCTGGCGGTTCGGTGGGGGCTGCCCGAGTCGCCGCGCTGGCTGGAATCGAAGGGCCGGCTCGCGGAAGCCGAGCGCATCGTGCGGCAGTTCGAAGGGGACAGCGCCCGACCGGTGACGCAGGTGTCGGATGTGCAGCCGTCCGGTCGCCGCGCTGGCGTGGCCGACCTGTTCCGGAGTGGGCTCGCCCGCCGCACGGCCGCGCTGTGGGCAGTGTGGGCGTTCGTGAACTTCTCCTACTACGGGGCGTTCATCTGGATTCCGTCGATCCTCGTGTCACAGGGCTTCGACCTGGTGCGCTCCTTCGGGTACACCCTGATCATCACCCTGGCGCAGCTGCCGGGGTACGCGATGGCCGCCTGGCTGATCGAGGTGTGGGGTCGTCGTGCGACTCTGTCGGTGTTCCTGGTGGGGTCGGCGATCTCGGCGATGCTGTTCGGCACGGCGGGCGAGGTGTGGCAGATCCTGCTGTTCGGCTGTCTGCTCTCCTTCTTCAACCTCGGGGCGTGGGGAGCGCTGTACGCGGTGAGTCCCGAGCTGTATCCCACGCTGGTTCGTGCCACAGGAGCGGGCGCAGCGGCGACCGTGGGGCGGATCGCCTCGATCGTCGCGCCGCTGTTCACACCGTGGGCGCTGAACCTGGGAGGCGCGCCGCTGGTGTTCACGGTGTTCGCCATCTGCTTCGCGGCCGCGGCCGCAAGCGCGTGGGGGCTGAGCGATCTGAAGGGGCGGTCGCTGTCGGATGACCTCGCCGACTCGGGGACGGATCGCCCGGTGTCGCCTCAGCGGTAGGGCAGGCGGCGCGGTCTTCTCTGGGCCCGCGATGCCATAGAGTGGGCGGCGGTGGTGCCTTGGCCGCGGTCCGGGGCCTCGTTTCGCTGGGCGACAGCGATGCACCATCCGACGGCTGGGGCGCGTCGACACACGATGTCGGCCTCCCGAGGCCCCGCACGCATCACGCCGACGCACCCAATCGGCGCAGGGCACCACGGTGCCCACAGCGGCGGGGAGCGGCCGCTGACTGACATCCAGAAAGGACCCCTATGCTCGACCCTGCCCTTCAGAAGACTCTCGATGCGGTCTTGGCCCGCAATCCCGGCGAACCGGAGTTCCATCAGGCAGTTCGCGAGGTCTTCGACTCGCTCGCCGTCGTGCAGCAGCGTCACCCTGAGTACAACGACCAGGGCATCCTGACGCGTCTGTGCGAGCCGGAACGGCAGATCATCTTCCGCGTGCCATGGGTCGATGACAAGGGCACCGTGCAGGTGAACCGCGGATTCCGCGTGGAGTACAACTCGGCTCTCGGACCGTACAAGGGCGGGCTCCGGTTCCACCGGTCGGTGAACCTCGGAATCGTGAAGTTCCTCGGCTTCGAGCAGATCTTCAAGAACTCGCTCACAGGCCTCCCGATCGGCGGCGGCAAGGGTGGCAGCGACTTCGACCCGCACGGCAAGTCCGACGGAGAGGTGATGCGCTTCTGCCAGTCATTCATGAGCGAGCTGCACCGGCACATCGGCGAGTACACGGATGTGCCAGCAGGTGACATCGGCGTCGGCGCGCGCGAGATCGGCTATCTGTTCGGCCAGTACAAGCGTCTGACGAACAGGTATGAAGGCGGAGTCCTCACCGGCAAGGGCCTCGACTGGGGCGGCTCGCTGGTCAGGAAGGAAGCCACAGGATACGGCGCGACGATCTTCGCGGAAGAGATGCTGAAGGTGCGCGGCTCGTCCTTCGACGGACGTCGTGTCGGTGTCTCAGGCTCCGGCAACGTGGCTATCTACGCGATCGACAAGGTGCAGCAGCTCGGCGGCGTCGTCGTCACCGCATCCGACTCATCCGGATACATCGTTGACGAGGACGGCGTCGACCTCGAACTGCTCAAGCAGATCAAGGAGGTCGAGCGCGGCCGGATCGCCGACTACGTCGATCGTCGCGGCGGTCGCTCGCGCTTCGTCGCGGATGGCAGCATCTGGGAGGTTCCCGTCGACGTCGCCCTGCCATGTGCGACGCAGAACGAACTGCACCAGAAGGACGCAAAGCGCCTCGTCGAGAACGGCGTGATCGCCGTCTCGGAGGGCGCGAACATGCCGTCGACGCCCGAAGCTGTCGAGGTGTTCCAAGACGCGCGCGTCGCGTTCGGCCCTGGCAAGGCAGCCAACGCTGGCGGCGTGGCCACCAGCGCGCTCGAGATGCAGCAGAACGCGTCTCGGGACTCGTGGACCTTCGAGTACACCGAGGGGCGTCTGACCGACATCATGCGTTCGATCCATCAGAACACGCTCGAGACGGCTGAGGAGTTCGGCAAGCCCGGCGACTACGTCGTCGGTGCCAACGTCGCCGGCTTCCGCAAGGTCGCAGACGCGATGCTGGCCTTCGGCGTCATCTGACTCAATCTGCACGAACTGGCCTCGCCGCGCCCGATGGGAGCCGAGGCCAGTTCTGCGTTCTGAGGCTGAGGATGCCCTGCTCCGGCCGCTCAGTCGAACAGCCGTCTGAACACGTTCGTCTCCGCGAGGTCGAGCAGTTCCTCGCCGCGCCCCGACAGGATAGTGCGCAGTGCATAGAGCGTGAAGCCCTTCGCCTGCGCAGCGGTGATCGTCGGCGGGATGGACAGCTCCTGCCTGGCCGTGACGACGTCGATCAGAGCAGGTCCATCATGTGCGAATGCTTCGGTGAGGGCGTGTTCGAGATCGTCGGGTTCCTCGACGCGCTGGGCGTGGAGACCGATCGCCTTCGCCACATCCGCGAAGTTCGGATTGTCCAGTTCCGTGGCGTAGTTGACGAAGCCTGCGGCCTTCATCTCCAACTCGACGAAGTTCAACGAGGAGTTGCTGAAGACGACGATCTTGACGGGCAGCTTCAGCTGGCGGACGGTGAGCAGCTCTCCGAGCAGCATCGCGAGCCCGCCGTCTCCTGCGAGAGCGACGATCTGGCGATCCGGGAACGCTGACTGCGCGCCGATCGCGTGCGGGAGCGCGTTGGCCATCGACCCGTGGCTGAAGGAGCCGATCAGTCGGCGTCTGCCGTTCATGGTCAGGTAGCGGGCAGCCCACACCGTCGGGGAGCCTACGTCCGGGATGAACACCGCGTCGTCATCGGCGAGATCGCTGACGAGCTTGGCGACGTACTGCGGGTGGATCGGCGTGCGGTTCCTGTCGTTGCTGGCCAGCTCGTCGAGCTCCTTGCGCGTCTTGGCGTAGTGCGCGGTCGATGAGCGGAGATGCTTGTCATCTGCGTGCTCGTCCAACAGAGGCAGCAGCGCATCGACGGTGTCGCGAACGCTGCCCACCATGCCCATATCGAGCGGGGTGTGACGGCCGAGATTCTCGCCGCGGATGTCGATCTGAATGATCTTCGCCTTCGACGGGTAGAACTGTCGGTACGGGAGATCGGTGCCGAGCATCAGCAGCACGTCGCAGCTCTCCATCGCGCGGTATCCTGACGAAAAGCCGATCAGCCCCGTCATTCCGACGTCGTAAGGGTTGTCGTACTCGACGAACTCCTTGCCTCGCATCGCATGCACGACCGGAGCCTTGAGCCTGTCGGCGATCGCGATCAGTTCGTCGTGAGCGCCTTCCGTGCCTGCGCCGGCGAGGATCGTGACCTTCTTCGCAGTGTTGAGCAGATCGGCGGCACGCCTCAGCTCAGCATCGACAGGGCGGATGATGTGCTGCGCACGCGATATCGGCGCTGACCGACGCGTGCTCGGGCTCTCGGCGAGGAAGACCTCGCCGGGTATCACGATCACCGCGACCCCGCGCTTCTCGATCGCATTGCGCATCGCGATCTCCAGCACGTACGGCAGCTGTTCCGGAATGCTCACCAGCTCGCTGTACACGGATGCCTCCCGGAAGAGCTCCTGTGGGTGAGTCTCCTGGAAATAGGCGCTCCCGATCTCCGGTCCTGGGATCTGTGCGGCGATCGCCACCACGGGGACACGGCTTCGGTTCGCATCGTAGAGCCCGTTGATCAGGTGAGTGTTCCCCGGGCCGCAACTGCCTGCGCACACGGCCAGCTGACCGGTGAGGGCGGCATCGGCCGCGGCTGCGAACGCGGCAGCCTCTTCGTGACGCACGTGTTGCCACGCGATCGAGCCGTCGCGGCGCAGTGCGTCGGTGAAGCCGTTCAGCGAGTCGCCCGGCAGTCCGTAGATCCGCCGTACGCCTGCATCCTTGAACGATTCGACGATCGTGTCGGCGATGGTGAACATGGTCTCCTCCGCATCGTGCGTGATGGCATGCCCGACCAGCCTACGACTGCGTGTCGTCCTCGTCACGGAAGTGCGTGATATCCGGCGGCGTCAGGCGAGCTCTGCGCTCCGCACGACTGCGCGATCAGGGAATGAACACGAATGTATAGCGTTGAATAGAACTATGACCGTTTCGCGAAAGAACATCGGCTTCCTCTCGTTCGGCCACTGGACGCCGCATCCGCAGTCACACACGCAGAGTGCGAGCGACGTGCTGCACCAGTCGATCGATCTGGCCCAGGCCGCAGAGGACGTGGGCGCGGACGGCGCGTACTTCCGAGTGCACCACTTCGCCAGGCAGCTCGCCTCGCCCTTCCCGCTGCTGGCCGCCGCCGGCGCGAAGACATCGAAGATCGAGCTCGGCACGGGCGTGATCGATCTTCGCTACGAGAACCCGATGTACTTCGTCGAAGATGCGGGCGCGGCAGATCTGATCTCCGATGGCCGCCTCCAGCTCGGCGTTTCGCGTGGGTCACCCGAACAGGTCGTCGACGGATGGCGCTACTTCGGCTACCAGGCGGGGGAGGACGACCCGTCCGGCGCGGAGGCCGCCCGCGAGAAGATGCGGATCATCCTGCAGCTCCTCGAGGGTGAGGGGTTCGCACAGCCGAGCCCGCGCCCGATGTTCCCGAACCCGCCTGGCCTGCTGCGCCTCGAACCGCACAGCGGCGGATTGCGGCAGCGGATGTGGTGGGGCGCAGGTTCGAACGCGACGGCGGTGTGGGCGGCGCAGCAGGGCATGAACCTGATGAGCTCGACGCTCAAGGACGACGAGACCGGCGAGCCGTTCCACGTGCAGCAGGCCAAGCAGATCCGCGCGTTCCGCGAGGAATGGGCCAAGCACGATCACGACTTCGAGCCGCGGGTGTCGGTGTCGCGCTCGATCTTCGCGATCGTCTCGGACGAGGACCGGCGCTACTTCCTCGCCTCAGGCGACGGTGAGGACACGTTCGGGCTCATCGACAACACCCGGTCCGTCTTCGGCCGCTCGTACGCCGCGGAGCCGGATGTGCTCATCGACGAGCTGCGTCACGATGAGGCGGTCGCCGAGGCGGACACGCTGCTGCTCACGGTTCCGAACCAGCTCGGCGTCGCCTACAACGCCCACGTCCTCGAATCGATCCTCACCCACGTCGCGCCCGGCCTCGGCTGGCGCTGACCGCGGAAGGAGCGGTTACGCGGCCGCCCAGACCACCTCGAAGCGCTCGCAGACCACGGGCATGTCGGGTGCGAAGCCGCGGCCGCTCTCGCCGTAGGTGCGCCAGAAGCGTTCGTGGATCTCACGCCACGCCGTCAGCGTTCTGTCGCCTTCGCCCTCGGCGTGGGCGTGCTCCTCGTCGACCTGGTCGAAGGGCACGATCCGGATGCTCGTGGTGCGGATGAGCGCACGCGGCAATTCCGATCCGTTCAGCACGATGCTGAGGTCGCCGGCCTCCGGCACGCGCTCACCGATTGCCTCGTGGTCCCACAGTGCCGCTGCTGTGCCGGTCTTCGTGCCGTCGAGTATGCCAGGCATCGTCGATACGGCGCGGTCGGGCCTCGACGGGGTCGACGCCGTCCTCCCAGCGGTAACCGGAGACGAGAAGTTGCCGCCGGGGCAGCAGACCACCGTCGGTCCCATCTCGCGGACGAACTCCAGGACATCCCGGCGGAACCCGCGTTCGTCGGCCCGGGGCATGGCCGACTCGAAGATCCCGGTGCAGACGCAGTGTCCCGTGTGCTCGACGAACGATCCGAACAGCCTTCTCGGTACCTCCGCGATCGCGAAGTCACGGTCGATGGTGATGCGGGCGTGAGTCATTGCGCTCGGGATGATCCGCTCCGCTGGTGTGATCCACTGGCCGCCGTCGTGGCGTTGTAGGCTGGCTCCGTTTAAAGGAGTGTGCAGTCGATGGTTCACGGCCCTGCCGGTACGCCGTCCCCCGTCGGGCGGAAGAAGAAGATGATCATCATCGGTGCGGCCGTCGCCCTGGCGGTGCTGGCGGGTGGCGCGCTCTGGTGGGCGCTGAAACCCGCCGCCCAGCACGACCTGGGCTCGCCGGAGGCCGTGTCGGCGGGGGAGGAGTTTGCAGCCGACCTCGTGGACGGGGACAGCGCGGTCACGCAGCGCCAGACGGTGGCAAGTCCCGACTTGTTCCACTACTCCTTCGACGAGGAGGACCTCGCGGAGGGCGCCGACGGGTATCCGTTCGTGGCGAACCAGCTCGTCATCCGGACGACGCCGGAGGCGGGCCTGACCGAGGCGAGGGAGATCGCCGACGATATCGGCGCGCGGGTGGTCGGCCTGAACATCTTCCTCGACCAGTACCAGCTGCTGCTGGACGAGGCCGTCGCTCAGGACGATCTGACGGCGCTCGGCGACGAGGTGTCGCAGCGGTCCGGCGTGGCGGCCGCGGAGGAGAACCTGGTCACGGCGATGGGTCCCGCGGAGGCGGGCGGCGAGTGGGCCGGCGCTTGGGGACCGGCTCTGGGCCCCGACAGCGCGGGGAACTGGGGAATGCAGGCGCTCGGGGCTCCGGCAATCTGGGAGTACGCGGACGCCCACGAGGGCGAGCTCGCCCCGACCACGGTGGGAGTAGTCGATGCCTTCTACAAGAAGCAGTGGCACGCGGACCTCGCCCCCGATCCCACCTCGCTGCTGCCCTCCGGCGAGGCCGACGAGGACTCCTCGACGCACGGCCTGCACGTGTCGGGAACGATCGCCACGCGCCACGACCGGCCGACCGGGATCCGCGGGGTCGCCCCCAACGCCGAGCTGTCCTACGCCTCGACCGGCGAGATCCGAGGTGACCACGGGGGATTCTGGGGCTGGGCCGGAGACAAGGTCGGTCTGATCGACCGGGTCTCGACCGACACGGCGCTGACCTTCGTGGTCGAATCGGGGGCGAAGGTCGTGAACATGTCGTTCGGCGCCACGAGCAGCGAGGAGGGCCGGAAGGCCCAAGAGGGCGACGAGGCCGTCCAGGAGAAGATGGCGCAGTGGGCCGACGACCGCGCCGAGGCCCTGAACGGGCTACTGGAGAGGCACGACTTCCTCGCGGTCTCTGCTGCGGGCAACGACTCGTGCATAGAAGAGGAGATCGGGAACGAGGAGAGGGTTGCCCCGTGCACCGTCGTTGGGTCCTTCGACGCGGGCAATGAGTTGAAGGGCGCTGCCCAGAGAACCCCGCTCGGCAACCGACTGATCGTTGTCGGGGCCACCACTCCCGCCGACGGCGGCTTCGAGATCGGGTGGTTCTCGAACGGCAACGCGGACGTCGCCGCGCCCGGCACCGACATCCTCTCCGCGGTGGCGGACGACGGATACGACCTCAAGACGGGCACGTCGATGGCGGCGCCGCACGTCTCCGGGCTCGCCGTCGCGCTGTTCGGAGCGGACCCGCAGCTGACCGCCGCCGAGGCGAAGAAGCTCATCGTCGGCACGGCCAACGCCGCCCCGGCCGCCCGCTGGGACGGCCAGGACGACGAGAAGACGTCCGCCCCGATCGCGAACGGGGCCGCGGCGTTCCAGATCGCCCTGATGACAGCGGAGATGGACGAGGGACCGCGGAAGGGTTTCATCGACCAGGTGTCGAGCGGGGCGGTCACGGCGTCGGACACGGAGCTGCCCGCCCCGCTGCTGGGCACCTGGTGCGCTCCGGGCGAGAACGGGGACGGCCAGGCGGACTGCTTCGACCTGCAGGGCCACCTCGCCGAGCAGGGCGGCGGCGTGCAGGTGGTGGTCACCCCGGATGATCCCACCGGACGTGAGTCGATCTCCTCGACCGTCGTCCTGTGCGAGGAGGGGAGTTGCGATGAGCGGGACGAGCGCGTGCAGCTGCGGTATTTCCCGCCCGGGGCCGTGTCGGACGCGGGGTCGGGTAGCCCGGCCCACGACGTGTCGTATCCGCGCATCGCGGAGGTCGCCTGGGGCGAGGGCGGCAACCCCGTCATGGGCGAGCCGTACCGGCTCACGCTGGGCGCGGAGGGCACATTCCCCGAGCTGCCCTTCGCATCGGAGGAGCGGCCGTCGCTGGCGGACGGGGCCCTCGACGGCGCCTGGCGGCCCGCGGCGGGGAGCGCGCCCGGCGGCGTGATCATCCGCGGGGACGACGTGTTCCGGACATCCGGCCAGACGGAGAAGATCTTCCAGGTGACGCCCGACGACGACGGCACGGCCTTCGTCGACGTCATCGCCGCCGGGTACTCGTCCTGCGCGGCAGAGGTGGGAAGCGCCTGCGCGCCGCTGGGCCGGGCGATCCCCGCGGGCACGCCGGCCGCCATTCCCGGCTCCTACGGCATCGCGGACGTTCCGGACAGGGATCGCATCTGGAACGCGCAGTCGGGTGAGCTCCTCGTGCGCGAGCCGCTGCCGTCGGCCGCGGACTTCCCCGCCGAGCTGCGAGGGGAGTGGTGTGCGAAGAACGATTCGGAGGAGTGTTTCAGCGTTGAGGCCCTGCTGGAGTCGACACCGACCGCTTTCGTGAGCGGGACGTCCGACTCCGAGGAGGTGCAGGGGGCCAAGGACTTCTCGCTCTGCCTGGTCGATGATCTCGGTTCAGGCGAGTGCACGACCGCCGCGTCGCAGTTCCTCCGCTATTTCCCCGTCGGGACCGAATGGGACTGCGCCGAGGCGGGCAGGAAGGGCGAGCTCCCGTACGGGTTCACCTCGTGCGACCCGGACTTCACTGCGGAGCACGACCCCTCCGAGCCACGCCTGATCGTGCTCCCCAACCATCAGCACGACAAGCAGTATGTCGACAGCGTTCCGCTGTACCGGACGGGAGACGGGGCCGGGCAGTGAACTGATCCACGGCTAGGGATCACAGGCCCTGGTTCGATCAGCGGATGGGCGGCGAGGGCGTCCCGGACGTCCTCGCCGTCGATCGTGTAGAAGTTGAACTTTGTCGTGCCGCCGCCCTCGCCGCGCGCCCAGGGGTACTTCAGCACGGCGGCGCGCACCGCCGCGGTCAGGTTGAGTCCGAGGCCTTGGGCGGCCGTGGTACAGCCGATCACAAGGGATACGCTCGCGTGGTGGTCTACGCGGCCGCCCAGACCACCTCGAAGCGCTCGCAGATCACGGGCATGTCGGGTGCGAAGCCGCGGCCGCTTTCGCCGTAGGTGCGCCAGAAGCGTTCGTGGATCTCACGCCACGCCGTCAGCGTTCTGTCCCCTTCGCCCTCGGCGTGGGCGTGCTCCTCGTCGACCTGGTCGAAGGGCACGATCCGGATGCTCGTGGTGCGGATGAGCGCACGCGGCATCTCCGCTCCGTCCAGGATGATATTGAGATCGTCGGCCTCCGGCACGCGCTCACCGGTCGCCTCGTGGTCCCACAGGGCCGCTGCCGTGCCGGTCTTCGTGCCGTCGAGGACGAGGGCGAGCAATTCATCAGCGTGTTCGCGTGTGGCGCCGAACGCCCACGCCTCCGCGGGCTCTGATGGCAGGCCGTCGACCTGCAGTCGGGCCGCTGCCCAGAAGTCATCGATCTCCTGCGTGCGCGCGATGATGCTCATCCGATGAGTCTATGAGACGGCCGGAGACCGCGCGGCTCCGGCGCGAGTGCGCGAGTCGCCTGCGGGTAGACCCGGCCAATGATCATGACATTCGTCGTCGGGCAGCAGGAACAGCACACCGTGGTGTTCTCAATCGACAAGTTCTGGGGCCGCCTCACCATCACGGTCGACGGGCAGAGCGTAGTCGACACCGTCCGGCTGCTGTCCGTCAACACCGTCAAGACATGGGAGTTCGAGGTCGGCGCGAACGAACGGCACACGGTTCGAATCGACAAGCATCGCGCCGTACTGTTCGCCGGGTTCCGCCCCCAGCCGGTCTACGCCTACGTCGACGGAGTGCTGGTCGCCCAGAGCGTCGCGTAGCGGCCGCGCCTTCGTCAACTCAGGTCGCACCCTCGTCCGGCACGACCTCATC
This sequence comes from Frigoribacterium sp. JB110, assembly GCF_900163665.1. Taxonomy (GTDB): domain Bacteria; phylum Actinomycetota; class Actinomycetes; order Actinomycetales; family Microbacteriaceae; genus Microbacterium. Next base: position 220,450 of record NZ_FUIA01000019.1, on the reverse strand, counting down.
ATCGACGCGGATCGTGGCTCCGCCCTCGGGGAAAGGCGCATCGGGCAACAGCAGCACTCCCATCGTCGGGTCCGGCTGACCATTGAGCCGGGGGAGCGCGCCGAGCACATCCGCGTCGCGAACGCCCGTATCCGGATTGGCATGCGTGGCGAGGCACCGGCCGATCGGCTTGTGCACGCGGAACGCTGTACCTGAGATGCGAACCCGTCCCTGCCAGCTGAGCTCCTGCCAGGCGTCGACGCCGTCGATGACCACGTTCGAGCGGAACCGGCGCTCGTCGCCCGCGTCGCCGAGTTCGCGCTGGCTCGCCCTGGCATGCAGCGAAACGAAGCCGCGCGATCGGTCCTGGAATCGGGCGGTCTCGCCGTCACCGATCAGAGCAAGCGGAAGAACGTCGCTGCGACGCAGCCGCTTGGCATCGGGAGTGGTCCGCAGGAACTCGGTGACGGCCGAGACGATCTCCGCTCTGCCTGCATCATCGAGTCCCGCGTCGACGAGAACGGTGTTGTCGGCCTCGATGCGCAGTCGCCGTTCGCTCTCGTCGAAGCTGGTGCGCAGCCTCGCGAGCGATGGGAACGTCATCAGGGCGAGTCCCTTGCTCTTCGGCCAGTAGTCGCGGCCGTCCTGCGACTCCGGATGGATCGCCTGGGCGAATCGGAACGCGAGCACCCGATCGCCGGCCATCCGGCCGTCCGGCTGCACGCGCAGCTCGTCCCTGAGCTCGGGAGTGAACCCCTTCACGGGGTAGCGGTACAGCGCGGTTATACGTGGCATCGTCTGCTCCCGGTGTCGTGTTGGTCGTACCGGCGGGCGAGAAGATCGGCGGATGAGCTCACATTCGCCATCGTACGACGGTGGCTCCGCGGGCCTGTGTGTCGTCACCCCGTCCTGAATCGTGTCCGCACGGCCCCGGCACAGCCGCCGCGTTCGTAGGATGGCGAAGTGACGAACGTGCGGTTTGCAGCCATCGGCGACAGCTTCACCGAGGGCGTGGGGGATGAGCGACCGGATGGCACGCCGCGCGGATGGGCGGATCTCACCGCACAGGGCTGGGCCGCCGAGCTCGGCGAACCCATCGAGTACGCGAATCTCGCCATCCGAGGCAGGCTCGCCTGGCCTGTCGTCGACGAACAATTGGAACGAGCCCTTGCGCTGAAGCCCACGCACCTGTCGTTCAACGGCGGCGGCAACGACATGCTCCGCCCGGGGACGAAGATCGAGCGCATCGTCGACGCGTTCGTGAAGGTCGTGCTGCGCTGTCGACAAGAGGGCGTGAGGCCCATCCTGCTGGCCGGCGCCGATCCTTCTGACGGCCTGCCGCTGTCGCGCGTGATCCGTCGTCGTGGCGACGAGCTGACAGCGGCAGCCACCGCTCGGCTGCGGGCCGACGACGATATCGTGTGGGCGATCAACTGGACGGATGAACGGCTGCGCGACCCGTCGTTCTGGGCGCCTGACCGTCTGCACATGAACTTCCGCGGCCATCACCGGGTCGCTGCACGCGTGATCGATTCGCTGGGTATGCATCCCGATGCCTCGTGGTGGGATCTTCCGGATTCCGCAGAGGCGCACCTGGGAACACGCGAGTACTACCGTGCGCACGTCGCGCCGTGGGTGAAGCGGCGCGTGACCGGCCGCTCATCCGGAGACGGACGCGAGCCGAAGCACCCGGACTGGGTGGTCGTCGGCGACTGAACTCCGGAGTCGGCGCCTCACAGGCCCTGGCCGGCGTCCCAGAGCCGCTCCGTGCGACCGGCGAGCATCGCGTCGAGTGACGTCGCCTGTGCGTCGGTGAGCGATGCGACGTAGTCGATGATGCCGCGGCCTCTGGCGCGCCGATCGAGGTCGGCACCAGCCTGAACGGGAGCCAGTTCCGGTGCGTCGCGGGCCAGACGACGATAGTCGTCCGTGGCGAGATCGACGAGATCGATCAGACGCCGTGGAGCGCGCCGTGCGTCGCGCAGGTCGTCGAGCCACGCGGCGAATCCGTCGACGAGCCGCTCGAGCACACTCGCCTGGCCGCGCTGGTAGACCGCGAGGTCGGGACGCTCCAGGATGAAGCGCTGATGCAGGAACTTCAGCACGGCGACCTCGTGCCACGCCTGCCGGCTGAGGCTGACGTGCCCGGAGCGGACGTCCGGGTGCCTGTGCACCTCGATCGAGGACTGGAGCCTGGCGATCCAGCCCGTCGTGAATCTGGCCAGCGAACGCTCGCTCGCCAGCGACCCGTCGAACGGCTCGGCCACAAGACCGTCGATCACCTCGGTCGAGACCTTCGCGACGGCTTCGGCAAAGGCATCCGGATCGGCGATCCATGCGTCCTTGCGCCTCAGCTGCCGCCACAGCAGCTCCAATGAGTGCCCGGGCGTTCGCGTGTCGGCGACGAGCGCGGCCTCATCGAGGGAGCGCAGCCGCACCAGCTCGCGGTGCCACGTGCGGAACTCGGCGGAGAGAGTTGCGGGGTTCAGGAGCCCTGCGCGGTAGAAGTCGTCGAGATCGTGCAGCGAATACGCGATGTCGTCGGAGATGTCCATGATGGAGCATTCGACTGTCTGCTGGCCGGGCTCGATCCGAGGGTAGGCCGCGAGCGCCTGACGAACATCCGGCTCATCGATCGCATAGTGGTTGAACTTGCTGCTGCCGCCGCGGCGATCGCCGCCCTGCCCCCGTCGCCACGGGTACTTCAGCACGGCCGCGCGGACGGCGGCCGTGAGGTTGAGCCCGACACCCGGACGATCGTGCTCGTCGAGGCGAGTGATGATGCGGTACGTCTGTGCGTTGCCTTCGAAGCCCTCGGTGAGACCGAACCGCGTGCGGGCGAGGCGGTCGAGCGTCTGCTCGCCGAGGTGGCCGAACGGCGGGTGGCCGAGGTCGTGGGCCGCGGCGGCCGCCTGCACGACGACGGCGTGGGCACCGCCGAGTTCGGCGACGATGCGGCCATGCTCGTTGCGGCGCGTGGACAGGTGCGTGGCGATCGCGCGTGCGACGGCGGCGACCTTCACAGAGTGAGTCAGCCTGTTGTGCACCGCGAGACCTGCACCGGCCTGCGAGATCACCTGCGTGACGGCTGACAGGCGCGAGTAGAACGGCGAGAAGCGGATCCGCTCGAGGTCGACGCGGAAGTGCGGATGCCCCTCCGCACTCTGGAACTCGTTCAGCGTCTCCGGCAGCGTGCGCGCTTCGCGGGGATCGGTCGTCGTCTCCGGCATGGTTTCAGTGTTGCACGCGGTGCGCCGGCGTGCGGGAGACTGGAGGGATGACGCCCGACATCGAGATGGCCGAGCTCCCCTCCGGCACGGTGACGCTGCACGACGCGCGACGGAAAGTGCATCGCACGGTCGCACTCGAGCCGTTCGCCATCGGAGTGCTTCCGGTGACGGAGGAGCTCATGGCGGAACTCCTCGGCGTTCCGAGCGAGCACCCGCGTCGGCCCGCGGTCGACGTCAGCTGGCAGCGCGCCATCCGGTTCTGCAACGCGCTCTCGGAATGGGAGGGGCTCGACCCGGCCTACCGTGTGGACGCCGAGGTGGTCACGTGGCGGGTGGACTCTGACGGGTATCGGCTGCCGACCGAGGCGGAATGGGAGTACGCGTGCCGCGCGAGGTCGACGAAGCCGCAGTACGGCCCGCTCGATGAGATCGCCTGGACCGCAGCGGACCAGATCTCGCACCCTCAGGACGTCGGAGGGAAGCTGCCGAACCTGTTCGGCCTGTTCGACACGCTCGGCAACGCGTGGGAGTGGTGCTGGGACTATCTCGATCCCGCCAGGTACGGCGACTACCGGGTGTTCCGCGGCGGCGGCTTCGATGATGCGGCGTGGAGCGTGCGGGCCTCGACGCGGCGGGGCGGCGGGCCCCGGATGCATCACGACGACGTCGGTCTGCGGGTCGCGCGAGGCGGCTTCGACGGCCGTGATGCAGCGCAGGGCTGGTCGGTGGCCGCGGACGAGGAGAACGCGCTCATCGACGGTGCGGTGCCGTTCGGGTGGACGCCGCTGCGGTAGGGCGACGCGGCCGCCGAGCCGCGGGTGCGGAGCTCGGCGGGGCAGCGCCGCGAGTTCGGCACTCGACCGCAGCGAACGACGCCGCGGGTGTTCATCTGCGTGCCAGGGCCGCATCGATATCCGCGCCGTCGGGCGACGTCGATGGACCGAATCGAGTGACCGCCAATGCGGCCGCGACGTTGGCACGCCTGACCGCGCTTGGCAACGCCGACCCACGCAGCAGTGCGGCAGTGAGCACTCCACCGTGCGCGTCACCGGCGCCGTTGGAGTCGACGGCAGTCACTTGGAGCGTCGGGATCAGCTCGGCGGCGGTTCCTGCCTGGGACAGGAAGGCACCACGCTCTCCGTCACGGACGACGACCGAGCCGCCGTCCCGGATCATGCCGCTGAGATGTTCAGCGGCAACGGATGGCTCCCGACCTCCGCTCAGGATCCGCGATTCTCGAGCGTTCAGCGTCAGAATGTCTGTCCGGCGCAAGACCCGCTCGCCCGATGCAGCATCAGCGGCGCCGATGAGGGGCCCCGGATCGAAGATCACCCGAATACGACCGGGGAGCTCTTCGAGCCATCTCGGTATGGCGGCGGCATTGACCGGATGCGCAAGGCTGTATCCGGAGACGTAGACCACGTCGTCCTCGCGCACCGTGATGCCTGTGAGGTCGTCGTGCGTCAGCATCCCCTCGGCGCCTGCCGACGTGACGAACGTGCGCTCCGTGGTGTTGTCGACGAGGGCAACGCAGTAACCGCTGTCGACGTCCGCCACGCCGGACTGGGCGATCTCGAAATCGTTCTCGGACAGCGCCGCCCGCACGATCGAGCTGAATGGGCCGGTGCCGTACTGCCCGGTGAAGACGACCTCAGAGCCGTCCCGCCTTGCGGCGATCATCGTATTGAACCCGCCTCCCGCGGCGACCATCGACGAGCGCGCGAGCGTATCGCCGCCCGGTTCGGGGATCGCGTCGATCTGCATGACGAGGTCGACGATGACGTTGCCGACGAAGATGAGGCGCCCGGGCTCAGACACGGTCGCTGACCTTCGCCGCTCCCGCATCGCCAGATTCAAGCGGCACGGCACCCGCACGTGCCCCGCCGAGCACGAAGTAGAGGGCACCGGCCATGGCGAAGGTGACTACCCATGCCAGACCGTTCGTTGCCACCCACGTGTGCGAGAGCAGACCGGTGAACCACGGAGCATCCGCTGGCCCGACCTTGGAGAACAGGAATCCGACCACGATGGCAATGGCCCACGAGCCGAAGGCGCGCCATTCGACTCCGCCGCGGTACCAGTAGCCGCTTGTGGCGCGCAGGTCCAGCAGTGCATCCGGGTCGTAGTGCTTCCGCTTGATCATGTCGACGAGGAATACAGCGAGCCACGCGGTGATCGGAATCGCCAGAACTGAGATCAGCGTGATGAACGGGCTGTAGAAGCTGTCCGCAACAAGCATGAAGTAGAGCGCCCCGAGGAATGTCACGACCACGTCGAGAGTCACGGCGTAGATGCGCTTGACTTTGATGCCGAGTGTCAGCGTTGTGAGCCCGGCCGAGTACACCGACAGATGGTTCGAGAGAAGAAGGCCGCCGAACGCTGCGATCAGGTACGGCACTGCCATCCACGACGGCAGCAGCTCACGGATCGCCGCGACGGGATCGCTCGCTTCAGCGAGGGCAGGATCACCGATCGTCACCAACGATCCGATACCGATCAGAACGATCAGCGGGATGCCGGCACCCGCCGCTGCGGACGAGATGAGGTGACCGGCACGCACCGACTTGCGCTGATAGCGAGACATGTCTGCGCCGGCGTTGGCCCAGCCGATGCCCGTGCCCGCGGCGATGACACTGATGCCGACAAGCATCGCGCTGACCGGCCCCGGGGCTGCTTCGAAGACAGCATCCCAGTTCACCGTGGCGACGATGAACGCGGCGACAACTAGGTTGAGCGCGCCGAAGATCCACGTCGCCCACTTCTGAATGACAAGGATCGCTGCGTGTCCGAGACCGGAGACGAGCAGAGTGCATGCCTCGAAGATCACGATGGCGACGATGGCGAGCAGCGGAACGACCTTGGGATCGCCGGATACGCCGAACATGATCGTGAACAGCGACAGCAGCACGAAGGCGCCGGTGGTCGTGTTCACGGTTTCCCAGCCCAGACGCGAGAGCAGCGACACCGTCGTCGGGCCGATGTTTCCGCGCACGCCGAAGACAGCGCGAGAGAGCGTCATGCTCGGCGCTCCGCCTCGACGCCCGGCGATGGAGACGACCCCGACCAGAGCGAATGCGCCAGCAGCGCCAACGACAGCGACGACGACGGACTGCCAGAAGTTGAGGAGCTGGAACGCCACAAGGGATGCGCCCAGCGGCAGGCCGAGGATGGAGATGTTTGCGGCGAACCACACCCAGAAGAGCTGCAGCGGGTTGCCGTTGCGTTCAGAATCGGGAACGGGCTCGATTCCGCGCTGTTCGATGCGCGTGGGGATGTTGTCGCTCATGGACGTCCTTGTCGGTGGTGGTGGATGAGGGCAGAAGCAGTCAGCTCGCGCGCAGCGTCAGGAGCTGGCGCGCGATGGGTTCGAGGTCCAACGCGTTCACCGCCTGCATCTGATCCACGGCGTGTGTCGGCCAGATGGAAGCGCCATGACAGGCACCGAGTACGGCCCCTGCCATAGCGGCGATGGTGTCTGTGTCGCCACCGAGGCCGGCGATGAGACACAGCGTCTGCCATGCGTCGGTCGACACTGCGACGAGAGCAACCGCAGCCACGACGGACTCTTGCGACGCGACGGAAGTGCCTACCAGATCTCTCAGAACGTGGGAATGCTCGGTGACGGGCGTGACTCGCAGGAGATCGCGGGCCCACTCGATGCGGGAGGCGATCGATCCGCCGGCCATCCAGTGACCGCGCCGCTCACCCAGGCGTGCCGCGGAGATCGCTGTGGCGACGACGTCTTGAATCGTGCCGCCGTCGACGCCGACGCTCACAGCGGCGCCGATCGCAGACGCGCCCGCTATGCCGAGTGAGGTGTTGTGCGTGACGGCGCTCGCTTCAACGACGGCATCGATGAAGAGCTCGATATCGTCGGCGGAAGCCGCCACGCCGATGGGCGCGACCCGCATCGCGGCGCCGTTCGTCGTTCCGAAGCGACCGGACTCGCTCGCCGGAACGCCATCGAGGATGCGCTCGACGGCCCGCTTCGTGGACGGGCCGAGTAGGTCGAGTGATCCTTTGGCCTCCATGGCGCGCTCCCATTCGATGAGCGCAGCGGCGAACGCGCGTTCATCGATGTGGCCGTCGCCGTCGATCAGCAGCTGAGCCAGGAGCAGGGCCTGTTCCGTGTCGTCGGTGATGCTGCCGGCTGGCATGCCGTGCGCGATGCGCTGACGCGGACCTGCGTCGAGGAGGCCAGTGATCGCGCCATAATCGTCGGCGATCTCTCCCGGCGACATGGACTGTGTCGGCATGCCGAGCGCATCTCCGAGCGCGAGCCCGAGAAGCGCGCCGTGCGCGCGATCGAGGCGTCCGTCTGCGGATCGGGGAACAGTCATCGCAGGTCTCCAGATGTGACGTGCACGCGGAATCGGGCAGGGTCGAGCCAGCTCACAACACGCTCGATGAACTCGCCGTCAGCACCGCGTGCGATGCGGATGAGGTGCAGGAAGAGCTCTCCACTCTCACGGCTCAGGATCGCAGCATCCTCAGCGCTCAGGGGTGCCGTGCTGATCCACTGTTCGATCCGGGCCGGGGCGAGCCCTGACGCTGCCATCGTCGCCGCGAGGGAGTTGTCGATGAGCCCATCCTCGGGTGCGCGTGCAAGAGCGCCCACAGCGGGGACCCGGCTGCGTTCGAGTGACACGGGCCTGCCTTCGGCGACGTGTCGCGTGCGATCGACCGCCAGAAAGTCGACCGAATCGTTCCCGACTGTTGCGGCGAACTCGTGATCGGCGGTTCGCTCCATCCGCAGGATCTGAGAGTCGATCGTCACGTCGCTGCCGACCAGTGGCAGACCCCAGCTGGTCGAATCGCTGAACTCGTGGTCGTCGAACATGACGACGGAACCGACTCCGCTGCGAGTGTGAATCAACCGCTCGTTCGAGAGCTCTTGCAGAGCTTTGCGAACGGTGCCCCTGCTGACATCGAACTGCTGAGCAAGTTCGACTTCACCGGGCAGCATCGCTCCTCGGCTGTAGCGACCCGCCCGGATCGCGTCTCTGAGTTCAGAGGAGATCAGATCGTGCTTCAAGCTGCGGACAGACGGTGACGACATGAGCTGTACTGTACCTGTCTAGTTCCTGTTCAGGCAAATGTCCGTGCTCCGGTCGCCGCGACTGACGCGACCTCCTTGCACCAGGAATGCGCCACGCATCGACGGTGCGGTGCCGTTCGGGTGGACGCCGCTGCGGTAGGGCGCCATGGGCGACGAGCCGAAGTCGCGGAAGTCAGTGAAGCAGCGCTGCGAGCTCGGCGCGATTGCGCGTGCCCGTGCGGCGCAGCAGCTTCGACACGTGGAACTTCACCGTGTGCTCGCTCACGCCGATCTCGTCGGCGATCTCGCGGTTGCGCGCCCCTGACGCCACCTGCCGCATGATCTCGCGTTCGCGGTCCGTGAGATCACTCCCATCCAGCGCCGGTTCCGGCGGGTCCAGGGGAATGGTGATGTTCATCTCCGTGCCCCATCCAGGGGTGGACGCGACCCTCATGGTGCCGTCGAGGTGCGAGACCTGCTCGACGATCGGTCGGAGCGAGTCGTCGTGCGCGTCGATGTCGCCTGCGCCGTCGTCACGGATCCCCACCAGCAGATTCAGGCCGTCGCATCCCCACTCGATGCGCACCCTGCGCGCCTGGCCGGCGTCCGCGAACGTCAGTACGGCGTTGCGCACGATGGCGCGGGCGGCGTGTGCGACCTCGCCAGGCAGCGCCCGGCCGTTCGCCGGCGGCTCGACGAACTGCACGTCGAGTTCGCCGTAGCGCAGCAGCGGCCCGAGATCGCGGCGCAGGCGTTCGAACGCCCCGGTGACGGGCTCGACGACGGCGGCGCGATGCTCGATGGTCCACGTACGCAGCTCGACCAGTGTGTTGGTGGCGACCTCGGTGGCGGCCTGCCGCGCGGCACGGTCTCCCAGTCGCGGGGATCGGAGCGCGGCCAGGATCGCCTCCAGCATCACCGAGCAGCGATCGGCCTGTTCCGTGAGCGCTCGTGCCCTGTTCGCCTCAAGTGCGCGGTTCGAGCCGGTGCTGGTCGTGGGGGCGGGCATGGGGCCAGGCTACGCGACTAGCCGTTCGACTAGTCTCAGTCGCCGGTAGGTGAATGTGCGATTCCACCGCACCGGGCACCATAGAGGAATGACCACCGACACCGATGCGCTCGCATCCGCACTTCGACTCGTCTCCGGCGAGGTCGCGCCTCTCATCGGTCGCGTCGCCGCAGAGGCGAACGACGACGAGATCGTCACCGCCGTGCAGAACGCGAACCGCGTGTTCGTGCTCGGCGCCGGTCGTTCCGGCCTGGCACTGCGCATGACCGCGATGCGTCTCATGCATCTCGGCCTGACCGTGCATGTCGCCGGAGAGACGACCACGCCGGCGATCGCGGAAGGCGATCTGCTGCTCACTGCGAGCGGCTCCGGTACAACGGCCGGAATCGTGCGCGCAGCGACGACAGCGAAGAAGGTCGGCGCGAAGATCGTGGCGCTGTCGACCGCCGCGGAATCGCCGCTTGCGGAGCTCGCCGATCATCTCCTCGTGGTCCCTGGTGCGGCGAAGCTCGACCGTTCAGGCGATGCATCGGCACAGTACGCCGGATCGCTCTTCGAGCAGGCGGTCGTGCTGGTCGGCGATGCACTCTTCCACGCACTATGGCAGCGCGACGGCCGCAGCGCCGACGAGCTCTGGCCGAGTCACGCCAACCTCGAGTAGCCCTGCATCGCTCGCACGACGGGCGCGCCTGAGGCGCGTCCGCGAGTCGAGTGCGCCCATTTTCCACCGAACGACGACGAAGGAAGACACCATGAAGATTCAGTTCGCCATTGACACCCTCACGATCGAGCACGCGCTCGAGCTCGCCGCATCGGCGGCGCCGCACGTGGACGTGCTGGAACTCGGCACACCGCTGATCAAGGCGGAGGGACTGCCGGCCATCACGGCGATGAAGGAGGCGCACCCCGACAAGATCGTTCTCGCCGACCTGAAGACGATGGACGCCGGAGCGCTCGAAGCCGACATCGCATTCGCCGCAGGGGCCGACCTGGTCACGGTGCTGGGCGTCGCGGACGACAGCACGATCGCCGGCGCCGTATCGGCGGCGAAGGAGCACGGCAAGGGCGTCGTCATCGACCTCATCGGCGTACAGGACAAGGCGACTCGCGCCAAGGAAGCCGTCGCACTCGGTGCCGAGTTCGTCGAGATGCACGCGGGGCTCGACGAGCAGGCGCAGGAGGGCTACTCGCTGAGCGGTCTGCTCGAGGCCGGTGAAGCCTGCGGAGTGCCGTTCTCCGTCGCCGGGGGAGTGAATTCGGGATCGATCGCCGATGTGAAGAGCGCTGGAGCGATGATCGCCGTCGCCGGGGGCGCGATCTACGGAGCCGACGATGTTGCTGCCGCTGCGGAGGATCTGCGCGCTGCCGCCGCCTGATTCAACCGTGGAGGCCGGATGGGCCGGGGCATCGCTTCGGCACATCCGGCCTTTCGCGCGCCAGGCGACTCCGGCGCCCGGCGGTCCGTGCGGCGTATTCTGGCGGCGGAGGTGGCGACATGTCCGATCCGAGAGCCGACGCGGCGAGGTACCGCGCAGAACAAGACATGGGCGAGGAAGAGCTAGGCGCGGAGGGTGAACGCGCAGGGGCGGGATCACCGCAATGGGCGACGCAGGAGCAGCGCTGGGCGGCCGTCGAGACGGCGATCCAGTTGGCGATCCGCCGGGGCGAGTTCGACGACCTGCCGGGTGCTGGCAAGCCGCTCGAAGGACTCGACGGATCGAGCGACCCGAACTGGTGGATCCGGCGGAAGATCGAGAACGAGGGATTGAGCGGTATCGCGCCTCCCGCGATCCAGCTGCGCAATGAGCACCGTGCCATGGACGCGACCCTCGACGAACTCTCGCGGGAGTCAGACGTGCGCGCGCATCTCGATGACTTCAACTCCCGTGTCCGCCATGCCCGACTTCAGCTCGAGGGAGGGCCGCCCGTCGTGACGCCCACGCATGACGTCGATGCCGACGTGTCCGCGTGGCGGGAACGACGGGCACAGCGCTCTGTCGGCGCTGTCGAAGCGCGCGGCACGAGGCCCGACAGCGGGGACGGGACGACGCCAGCGGTGCGGTCCGGATGGTGGAGGCGCTTCACACGCGGGAGGTGAACGCAGGTCGACGGCACTGGACGGGAAGAAGCCGCGCTCCGAAGAGGAACGGGCCAGCCTGCATCCATGCGCCTCAGAGCAGCGCCCGCCGCAGTCACTCGGACGGGTGATGCATTCGCCGGGGTGTCGCGGGACACTGGACGGATGGACATCATGGGGGAGGTCGCCAAGCCCGATGCCCGGATCGATGGCAACGGAGTGCTGGTGTCCGCCGCGGTCATCACCGTCATCGCATTGCCGCTCACGGTGGTGACCTTGCTGCAGGCTCCGGGGATTCCGGTCGACGGAGGGCTCGTCGCCTGGCTCTCTGTGGTCTCCGTGCTGCTGCATGCCGCGGGGTTCCTCAGCCGATGGACTCCCGTCGTCGCCTTCGTCGCAGGCTCTGCCCTGATGCTCGTCTTCGCATTCACCACGATCCCCGGCTACTCGAGCGCGGCCATGTTGCCGTCATGCGTCGCCTACCTTCTGCTGGTGTGGAAGATGGCGTCGGATGGCGGCACGCGCCGCTCGTTCGGCGCGTTGGCCGTTGGGGTCACGGGAGCCGGGCTCATCACGACAGTGGATGCGCTGCGGCAGGATGGCCCGGAGCCGCTGATGCTGCTCGTGGAAGGCGGCGCACTCGTGGCAGGGATCGTCGCAGCCTGGGCCCTCGGCGCGCTCTCCAGGCTGCGTCGTCTTGCAGCGGCCGAGCGAGCCGAAGAGCGGATTCGACTCGCTCTGGCGGAGGAGCGGAACCGGATCGGGCGCGACCTGCACGACATCGTGGCGCACTCGCTTTCCGTGATGATCGCGCAGGCGGAGGCGGCGCGATTGACGGCGGGCACTCCCGGTTCGGATGGTGAGCTGGAGCGGGTGGCCGAGACGGGGCGTTCTGCGATGCAGGGGCTGCGCGGCATGCTCGGAGTGCTCGGCAACCCAGAATCGCAGCCGCTGGAACCGGTTCAGGGAATCGACGGTGTTCCCGCACTGGTCGCTCGCGCCCGAAGCGCAGAGCACACGATCGCCCTCGCGGTGCGGGGAGAGCCGAGACCGCTCGCCCCCGACGCGGGGCTTGCCGCGTATCGCATGACCCAGGAGGCACTCACGAACGCCATCCGTCATCTGACGGCGCCGCTGAGCATCGAGGTCGACGTCGAATGGCGGGAGCGCGAGGTAGCGGTGACCGTGACGGATGACGGAGGGCAGGGAACAGACCCGCACACCGGTGCGCCTCGCGGCGGGACGGGGCTGATCGGCATGGCCGAGCGGGTCGAACGCGCAGGCGGCACTCTGGAGATCCGGCGCAGCGTCGGCTGGCGCGTGCACGCCGTGCTCCCCATCGAGGCGTCGTCGTGACTGCGTCGGTGTCTGTGCTGCTCGCGGACGACCAGGAACTGCTCCGCGATGCGCTCTCCACGGTGCTGGGCGCAGACCCGCGGATCAGAGTGACCGGCGGCGTCGGCGACGGCGCGAGTGCGGTGGAGTACGTACGAGCGCATCACGTCGACGTGGTGCTGATGGACGTGCGGATGCCGGGGATGGACGGCATCTCCGCGACCGCCGAGGTGCTGCACGTCAGCCCGACCACGCGCGTTCTCATCCTGACCACGTTCGACCTCGACGAGTACGTGTTCGCAGCGGTGCGCGCAGGTGCCAGCGGCTTCCTGACGAAGGACACCCGACCGGCGGCTCTGGCCGATGCCGTCTGCCGTGTGGCCGAGGGTGACGCCGCGGTCGCGCCGAGGGCGGCAGCCGCACTGCTGCAGCACGTTCGGCGTCAGATTCTGCCATCCGGAGACCCTCTGGCCTCACTCAGCCCCCGTGAACGGGAGGTCTTCGGGCTCCTCGCCCGCGGCGCTTCCAACGCCGACATCGGGGCCCGGTTGTTTCTCACGGGGAACACGGTGAAGACGCACGTGCGAGCCGTGCTCTCCGGCCTCGGCCTGCCCGACCGGATCCACGTGGTGATCTGGGCGTACGAGAACGGCATGGTGCGGCCAGGCGACGGCAATCTTCGCGGCGCAGGTGGCGCGGAAGATCATCCGCCCGGGTGAGTCCTTCCCGCCCGCCGGAGTGAAGACCTGAGGCAGTGCGCGGCGGGATCGTGTTGGCATGACCTCACAACTCACACGCTCTTCCCTCCGTCCGAATCCGCCTGGTACCCGCGCATCACTCTGGGCAGGCACCGTGATCGCGGTCATCATGCTCGCCGCAGCGCTTGTCTGGTTGGTCGCCCCGCAGCTCGGTCCCTATGCGGATTCTCCCGCGCCGGTGCAGCTGCTCACCGGGACCGCCGGCGCCGGCCCGGTGATCGCGGCCGCCGTGCAGGCCGCGATCGGCGTGGTCGCCTCGGCGGTCGGCATCGCCGCCCTGTTCGGCCTGATGCGTCCCGGAGCGCTGCTCGCGGTCATCGGAATCGTGTGCGGCGGCATCACGGCGGTCGGCTTCGTCGGCTTCAACGGCATCGCGACGGCCGGCTACCTTCTCGCCTCCACCCTGCCAGTGCTCGTCATCATCACGGTGATCTTCGCCTGCCGGCGACCACTGATCGGCGGCATCGTCGTCGCGGCGGTGCTCGCGCTGCTGGCGTTCGTGTTCTTCGGCCCGACGCCGATCCCTCAGTTCTACGAAATGGCCGCGGTCGCATTCGTCGACGACCTCGTTGAGCTTTCCGCCACCGTGCTGAGCACGCTGTTCGCCGGTGTCTGGATCCTGTGCGGGGCACTGCTGCTGACGCGCGACCCCGGCCGGTTCGGCGCATTCGTCTCGCGTCACCGCATCGTGATCACCGTGCTCGCGGCCTGCTGCGCATTGCCCTACGTGATCGCGCGTGCCAGCTGGCTCACGCCGTGGCCGTTGTTCGGCGGCTCCGCGATCGAGGAATACGGCTCCACCGTCCTGGCGACCGGCTTGATGCTCGGTGCCGCCGTGCTCGCCGGAGGTGTGCTCACGCTCGGTCTGATCCTGCCATGGGGGTCGCGCCTGCCGCGCTGGCTCCCGCGCATCGGCGGTCGCCCCGTTCCCGTCGCCCTGGCGGTGGTGCCCGCGTCGATCGTGTCCGTGCTGTTCACCGCCGGAGGCGCGGAGGCTCTGCTGATGACCTTCGCGCAGAGCGGCGCGGTCGCCGTGGGCGAACTCGCACTCGTGCTCGTGCTTCCGTTCTGGTTGTGGGGCCCGCTGCTGGCGCTCGCCACCTGGGGATACGTGCTGCATCGCGCGGCGACGCCGCCCGCATCCGAGCACCGTGACGGGGCACGCGGGAGCGTAGCCTCCTCAGCGTTTGGCCGGAATGGTGTCGCATAGGCTGGCGGGAGTCGATCCGAGGAGTGCTGTGTTCCGAACGCCTGCCCGCCTGTACCGAGTCCTCGCGGTCGCTGAGGCGATCACGTGGACGATTCTGATCGCGGCGCTGATCGCCCGTGCCGTCGGTGCCCCTGGCGTCGTGGTGACCATCGGCGGCGGCATTCACGGGTTCGTGTTCCTCGCGTACGGCGCGACGGCGATCCTCGTGGCGTTCAACCAGCGGTGGTCGATCGGTGTCGGTGCGCTGGCGGTCGTCAGTGCAGTCATCCCGTACGCGACGATTCCGATGGAGATATGGCTGCACCGCACTGTTCGGCTCACCGGCGACTGGCGCCTCGAGCAGAGCGAACACCCGCAGGATCGCACCTGGTACGACCGCACCATGCGATGGTTCCTCCGTCATGCGTGGGTTCTCGTGGCGCTCATCGCGGTCGCCGTTGTGGCGCTCTATGTCATTCTGCTCGTGCTCGGTCCCCCCGGAGG
Organism: Frigoribacterium sp. JB110; assembly: GCF_900163665.1. GTDB lineage: Bacteria > Actinomycetota > Actinomycetes > Actinomycetales > Microbacteriaceae > Microbacterium. Next base: position 205,331 of record NZ_FUIA01000019.1, on the reverse strand, counting down.
GAAGTGAGCGGCGGCACATTCCGCCACAAGGCGCCCGATACGGCCGGATGATCCGCTCGATCATCCGAGGATCATCACGGGGGTCTCACCGCCGCAGCGCGCGTGTGGTGCGCGCCGTGGCCTGCGCCGTCCACGGGTCCTCCGGCCACGGATGCTTCGGGTACCGGCCGCGCATCTCCTTGCGGACGTCGCGGTAGGCGCCGTCCCAGAAGGCCGCGAGGTCGTCGGTGACCGCGAGCGGGTGCCGCGCGGGGGAGAGCAGGTGGAACAGCACGGGCACGCGACCGTCTAGCAGCCTCGGCGTCTGCGCCCACCCGAACACCTCCTGGAGCTTGACGGCCACAACGGGCCGGCCATCCGGATCATCCGGCTCCGGATAGGCGATCCGGACGCGGTTGCCTGATGGCACGTCGAGGCTCTCCGGGGCCAGTTCGTCGAGACGTGCGGCATTCGGCCACGGCAGCATGCCGCGCAGCGCTTGGAGCGTGTCGATTCCTCTCACGGATGCTCCGGCCGCCCCGATCATGGGCGCCAGCCAGTCGTCGAGCCGCGCAAGCAGCGCGTCAGAGCGTACGTCGGGCCACGGGGAACCGAGCTCGCGGTGCAGCAGCGACAGGCGGGCGCGAAGGCTCGACGCGGCGGCGGACCACGGCAGTGCGTCGATCCCGGTGTCCCGCACATGCGCGATGAGGGCGGGCCCAGTGTCCGCCGAGGTCGCGGCGACGGGCGTCGACGACAGCACGATCGCCCCGAGCCGCTCGATGTCGCGCACCCGAACGCGACCGCCCTCGAGACGTGAGATGCGCTCGCGCCTGAGCAGCCCGGCGGCGGCGCGGCGCGCGCCCTCTTCGTCCAAGGGTGCGGCGAGCCGGATCACCGCGCCGGTGTCGTCGGCGATCCGTCCGGAGGCGCGCTGCACATCCCACGCGGCGATCCACTCCGATACCGCGAGCGGGCTGCCCTCGGGGAGCGCGGCTCTGGTTCCCGAGGCGAAGACGTACGATCGCGAACCGGGTCCGACGCGGCGGGCGACCCACTCGGGGCGTGCGAGCGCCACGATGACACCCGGGGCTCCGGATGATGCGGTTGCGGCGCCAGGACCGTGCGAGTCTGCGGGTTTCACAGCGGAGACGGCGCGCGCGAGGCGACGCGCATCGGTGCGCCACCTGGAGCTTCCCGCTGCACGGTCGGCACCGAGCTCGCGGATGAGGCGCACGAGATCGGCGCCGTCGTCACGGAGGCCTCCGCTGAGGGCCGCGACGGTGTCGGCGGCGGTTCGGGTGTCGATGTCCATCGCCGTCGCGGCCAGGAGCGCTCGTCCCTCGCGCGGTCCGGTGGGAAGCCGGGAGACGCGTACGCCGAGCGGTGTGATGCGCCCGGCATCATCGACGAGCTCCAGTGCGCGCAACGTCGCCACGGCGTCGGCCATGGCAGCGGTGGGTGGGGGAGTGATCAGCCGCAGGCCGACAGCCGACGGCGTCCCCCACGCTGCGAGGAGAAGAGCGGCGTCGGTGAGATCGGCCGATTGGATCTCGGGGGTGGCGAGTGCGGGCATCCTGGCGTGGTCCGCTTCGCTGTAGACGCGGATCGCCCTGCCTGGTCCCTGTCGGGCGGCGCGTCCGGCACGCTGCTCCGCACTGGCGCGCGACGCGCTCACGGTGACCAAGCCGGACATGGCGCGGGCGGCATCGCGCCGCGGCTCACGGGAGAGACCCGCATCGACGACCAGCCGCACACCGGGCACGGTGAGAGAGCTCTCCGCCAGCGACGTGCTCACGACGATGCGCGGTGCATCGCCTGGCGACGCGCGACCGCGCGTGGCGCGGTCCTGATCCCGGGCGGGCAGTCGGCCGTGCAGGGGAAGAGTCTCCACGCCGGAGGCGCGGCTGCGGATCCTGCGCACCACCTCGTCGACGTCGCGCGCCGACGGCACGAACACGAGCGCGTCGGCGGCGGCAGTCGCCTGACCGGCGACGGCGACCGCCGCGACATGGTCGAGGAAGTCTCGCGTCACCCCGCGCGTATTCATGCGCGGTGCAGATTGCGGGGCGTAGTCGACGGTGAGCGGATGCAGCGGGGACGGAATATCGACGATCGGCGCCGAGCCGTCCGGTGCGATGACCGAGGCGACAGCGTCGGCATCGAGTGTCGCTGACATGGCGACCAGCACAAGGTCGTCGCGCAGCTCACGCACCTCGGCGAGCATGCCGAGCAGCAGATCACCGTCGACGGAGCGCTCGTGCACTTCGTCGAGCACCACAGCGGCGACCCCGTCGAGCGCCGGGTCGGCGAGCAGACGCCGCAGCAGCACGCCGGGAGTGACCATCTCCACACGCGTGTCCGCGCCGACGCTGCTCTCACCGCGCACCGAGAACCCGGCGGCATCGCCGAGCGGCGTGCCGTCGAGTTCTGAGAGCCGGCGCGCCGCTGCACGCACGGCGACCCGGCGCGGCTGCGTGACGATCACGCGGCCGGAGGCGCGCGGCGCGAGCAGGTTCGCCACCAGCGCCGGCACGAAGGTGGTCTTGTCGACGTGTCGGGTTTGACCGACGTACCTACCAGGTGAATGGAGGTCGTCATGAACGGCACGAATATCAACGACAGCATGGAGCAGGTGATCGTCTATCTGCGCATCAGCGAGGATCGCACGGGCGCGGAGGCCGGGGTTGAGCGGCAGCGGCAGGACTGCCTCGACCTTTGCCACCGGCTCAGTGTGGAAAACCCTGCCGTGTTTATGGATAACGATATCTCCGCGTATGGAAACAAGAAACGCCCCGGCTACCTCGATCTCCTTGAACGGGTGAAGCTCGGTCCCACTCGGATCGTGGCGTGGCATGTGGATCGGCTTTATCGGAAGCCGCGCGAGTTGGAAGATCTCATCGATCTCGTGGAGTCGCATCCGATCCGCATCGATACCGTCAAAGGTGGCGCGTTCGATCTGAACGCGCACGAGGGCCGGTTGATGGCCCGCCAGTTGGTCGCGATCGCGTCGTATGAGTCGGGGCATAAAGCCGACCGCATTCGTCGTGCGAATAGGCAGAAGGCGGAGCGGGGTGAGTGGCATGGTGCCCCGAAGTACGGGTACGGGCTCGGCGGTGTCCTCATCCCTGAAGAAGCCGCTGTGATTCATGAGATGGCGGACAGGTTCCTTGCGGGTCAGTCGGTGCGGCAGATCACGATGTGGCTCAACCGCGACGGTGGCCCGGTGCCGCCGTCGAAGGGGAAGAGTCGCTTGAATGTGTGGCACGCATCAACGGTGAAGTCGATCCTCTGCTCCGCACGCATCTCGGGGCAGCGTGCCTACGACCCTGACGCGCCGCGTGGGGGTGAGAAACCCGGTGGGCGGGCGATCCTGGGGCCGGGGAACTGGGAAGCGATCATCACCCCGGAAGAAACCGAACGCATCCGCGCCGTGTTCGCAAACCCCGACCGCAGGGTCGGTCGATCAGCGAAGAGTCTCCTTGCCGGGATCATCTCCTGCGGGAAGTGCGGCAATACTCTCGTCACCGGTGGCTGGCGCACCGGGCAGACTGCCCCATCGAAGCAGCACTTCTACCGGTGTCTCCCGCTCCCAGGTCGCCCGGAACGCGGCGGACTCTCAGCCAGCGCCGCAGGTGTCGAAGCGGTCGTTACGGAGTCGATCATCCTCCGCCTCGCCGCAACCACTCTCCCCGATATAGCACCGGGTGAAGACGGCGGAGTCGCAACAGCGATGGCCCAGATCACTGCTGCGAGGCAGCGGATGGAGGACATGGCCCGCGACTACGGAGCAGGCCTCCTCACCCGCGCAGAACTCCACGCCGCGAAAACCGCAGCACAACACTCCATCACCGAAGCGGAACGACTCCTCGGGCGTACCAGCAAGTCCGCAGCATTGAAGGGCATCCCCATCGGCGACGAGACTGCGCTGCGGGAAGCGTGGGCGTCGGAGTGGTCGATCCCACAGAAACGCGCCATCATCGCCGCCCTCGTCGACACCCTCGTGATCCTGCCCCTCCCCAACGGTGGCGCAAGATTCAGGCCCGAACGAGTGCAGATCACCTTCAAAGCCTGACACAAAGAGCGCAGCGCATACAGGCGATCCCCGGAAGCGCTGCATCGAGAGCACGGCGGGGTCAAGCTTCGGGTTTGGTGAGCACACGGAGCTTTGAAAGCGCGACCGGGTCAGTAACGGCGAAAGACACCCCCGACCGCTCACACGCCTCCCGAACGAACGCCTCCGGGTCGAAGCCTGGCGGAAGCTTGCCCGGCAATTGCGCCCGCCTCCGATGTGGGATCCGTACCTGACTGGTGCGGGAAATACATGGGGTGTCAGTGGTGTGCATGATCGTGTTCATACACGACAGGTGCGTCACCCAAACCACAACATCTAGTATTTACCCGAAACATGAGCTACTATATGTGCTCACGCAACTCAATCGGGGACCCGGTGCGGTGGTCGTGATTCACAACCACCGGGAGTGTTGATTCAACACCCCCGACCGGCAGAAATCGGTTCACCACAGAACTGTTTCATCCCAGATGAGACGGTGGAGCCGAATCGGCACCACCGTGATACGGCTCAGCGACAGACTCTCCCGGATCAGGCAGTCCCACCGAATCGATGGCACTGCGGTTCACCCCTTAGACAGCAAACCCCAGGCCGCACGGTGGGGCCACGGTGGCATGAGCGTGCGTGAGTGTCAGTCGGAAGTCGTTGCCTCAGGCATCTTGATTCCCTCGAAAGGGGTTGCGCGGCGGATGAACTCGGCACGATCTGTTTCGCTGATCGTCGTGATCCCATAAAACAAGGAAACGCCCGCCACGAGTTCGTCGTCGCTCTCGCCCGCCTGGTAGTCGGGGTTGAGCGTGTCGTCCTGGATGGTGACGTCGAAGAACTCAGCTCCGCGATGGAAGCTCCCTACCCGCATCCACTCGGGATACTCCTCGAAGTAGGTGTCACGCGCTTGGTCAGTGATCTCATACCGTTCCGCGATCTGTCGAACGGTGTCGATGACCGCGTCCCATTGTTCGACAGGAATCTCGACGTTCACCTCATGGATTGCAGAGTTATAGGTGGTCAGTAGCGATTTGCCGCCGTACCCGTTGCCTTCCTCCGGATACCAGCCACTTTCGCTTTCTACCGTCCACTCGCTGATGCCGTACTCAGTTTCGAGAGTGTCCTGAACTTCGACGATGAGCTGGCCTGCCCGTGCTTCAACCTCTTCAGCAGCGGGGAGCATCAGCACATCGCTTGCTGGGATGCCCGCACTCGCCGGGTAGTCGACCCAATCGACGGTGACCGTGTTCCCCTCAGCATCGGTCGAGGTTGTCGTCGGTGATGGTGTGCAGGCAGACAGCAGGATCACTGCTGCTACGGCAGCTGCCGTGCCGAGCGCGACACGCGGCCGCAGTCGTGTTCCGATCATCATGTTGGGTTCTCCTGTCTGACCCAATCGGTGCGTTCACCGTTCTCTTCAACTACCCACCGCACAGGATCATCGATGTAGCGCACGTTCGGTGTAAACCAGAACGTCTGATCCGGGTCCCAGCCCGCGATCACGGTAGCGGTCTGCTCATCGACAGGGATCGCGATTCCCGCCGCAGAGAGATAGGTCTGTGTCTGGAGGTGTACAGCGTCGTAGTGTTCGGCGACTTTCGCCCAGTCCGGGACCACCCAAGCACCGTCTCGCCCGGTGGCGCGGTACCAGTCGTGACGCTTTTGCGCGGTGACCTCGATCGGGAACCGCGCGCATAGATCCGCCCACGCTTCGGCGGTGTCAATCTCGAAGATACGCAGCCCAGCGGGTACCCCCAGCCGCCGCGTGTTCGCTTGCTCCCAGCCGAGGCTGTCTTCCACGAACCACAACCCGGCAGGACTCTCGTCGAACAGTGCCCTGGTGGTTGAGGGAAGCTCCCACGGTGGGCGTGACCACCAGTTCCCGCTCCAGTTCGCGGTCACATCCGACGGACGCTCCCGCCGAGCAGCCAGTTCTTCCTCGACGATCTGATCCCGCACCTTGCGGAGTAATGCCATCGGGTCTGCCATGATCTCGTGCGTTGGTGCGTCATCCCACTCCACCTGCCATTGGGAACGCTCCGCCACCGGCTCACCCCACCACGTGGCATGCGCAGACGCGGCAATGTGCTCCGCGACGCGGCGAAGCGGAACCTGCAACTCATCTGACACCGCAAGTACGTCGCTCCCGTCCGCCTCCTGCCAGTACCTGGCCGAACCGACCGGCTCGGAGACGCAGTCACGCAACAGTTCCGGGGTCACTTCGGCCAACGACACAGTTTCCAAGCGCGCTGCAACCTCAGCGGGGGCGACCTCCCGAACCTCCCCACCGACGTTGCCGATCAACTGCACCGATGTGCCCTTGCCTGGGTCAAGGTGATACGAGGCGAGAAAGACTCCCGCGTTGAACGAGTCCTCACGGTACTCGGGGACGTGGAGGCGATCGGATGCGATCGCATACTCGAGGAGCAGGCGTCGTCCCCGTGGCCCGCACATGAGGAGGTCTGCCAGCGAGGTTGTGTCGATCATGCGGACACCACCCACGGTGCGGACGAGAAGTTACCGCGTCGCATCCGCTCAGAGGACGGATCGAAGTCGATGCTTGACACCCGCTTCTGAGCGTCAAGCCGCGTCAAGGTGGGATCAGCCGCAGAGAGACCCCAGGCTGTCTCAAATCCGGCAGACAACCCCACGTCGTAACAGGCCTGAGCCCGCTCACTTACCTCCACCAGAATCCGCACCCCCCGAGTCTACGAACCGACCCTGAGAACCCGACTGCCTGGCTCCTCGGCTCAAACACTCCTCAGCAACAAAGTGAGGGACGCATACTACGGCGGGGCCGTGGTGCGTACCTCCCTCATGAGACCACTCATGAGGGAGGACCAGATGAAGGGCGGTATCACCCTGTTCCGGGGTGTCGGCTCGGCTGCGCGCCGGTATCTGGAGTCCGACCGTGCCACCGCAGACGACTACTACCTCGAAGCCGGAACCGCCCTCGCGAACTTCACCATCACCAACGCGGCAGGCGAGATCATCGGCGCACGCACTCTCGACGCGGATGAGTACGCGGCGTGGGTCGACTGGACCGACCCGACGAGCGGTACCTCGATGGGCACGCCGCGTGAGGCCGGTGGCGGGAAGCGCGGGTCGCCGCGGTTTGCGGAGATGGTCATCAACGCTCCGAAGTCACTCTCGATCGCTGCTGCGTTGCACCCTGAAGTCTCAGCGGTGCTCGATGTGGCGCAGGCGGATGCGACGGCAGAGATACGCCGGTGGCTCGCACAGAACTCCACCACCCGTGTCGGCCCACGCGGGGCGCAAGAGGTCGTGTCGGTCGAGTCATTGCAGACCGTGGCTGTGACGCATAAGACGAGTCGTGCGGGTGATCCGCACCGGCATATCCACTTCCAGATCGGCACCCGCGTGCAGGCGGCAGGGGAATGGCGTGCTCTCGACACCGGCGCACTGTTCAAGCAGCAAGGCGCGATCCGCGCCCTCGGCACCGCCATCATCGCCGCACACCCGCAGCTTGCCGATGTACTTGACCGGAAGGGTCTCACCCTCGATCCGGTGACGGGCGAGGTGGTGGAGTTGCAGCCGTTCAACCATGTGATGTCGAAGCGCGCCCGCCAGGTCGAGCGCAATCTCGACAGGTTCGAAGCCGAATGGGAAACTGCGCACCGCGGCGAGACCGCAGGCCCCATCATCCGGGCGCGCTTGCTGCACAAGGCTTGGGCGCACGAGCGTCCGGGCAAGAAGCCCTCCGTGCTGGCGACAGAGGCCGGTTGGAGGGCCGAACTCGCCGACGCCGGATACGATCCCGACAGCCTTACGAAAGCGGCACAGCGCCCGACCGTGGGGCTCGATGACCTCTCGATCCAGGAAGTGGCGTCACGCGCGTTGGATCGGTGCGCCGCCGGCTCGTCGGCGTGGACGCCGCACCAGGTGCGGGAGCACGTCACCCGGATCACCACCGAGCACGGTGTCAGTGCGTCGCCGGTGGAGCTGCGGGAGTTCGTGCACCTCGCAACCGAGCTGGCGGTGTCCGATTGCTTCTCGATCCTGCCCGAGCATGCTGCACGCCCGGATCATGTTGCGCACCTCACGAGCGTCCGCGTTGTGCAGGCCGAGGCTCGGCTGTGCGACCTCCTCACCGCCGCAAGACCCGAACGGGGAGTGCAGCATTCAGGGGTTGCGGCACTGTCGTCTGCGCAGAGACTGGATGCTGACCAGTTGCAGGCCGCCGCAGCCATTGCATCGACCGATCCGCTCGTCATCGTGGAAGGAGCAGCAGGCTCAGGGAAGACAACGATGCTGCGCCCCGCCATCGACGCCGCAGCCACCGACGGCAGACGGACACGGGTGGTCGCTCCGACGAAGAAAGCCGCGCAAGTCGCGGGCGAAGCGCTCGGCATCCCCGCCGACAGCGCTGCCGCCCTGGTCTATTCGCACGGGTTCCGGTGGAACGCCGATGGCGTCTGGACGCGTCTCACAGCGGGTGACACCGATCCCGATAGCGGGCGAACCTTCGACGAGCCTCCCGAGCATGCTCGGCTTGCTCCCGGTGAGCGGGTGGTGGTGGATGAGGCGGGGATGCTCGACCAGGACACCGCCATCGCCCTGTTCACCGTGACCGCCGAAGCAGGTGCGACGGTTGCGCTCGTCGGTGACCGCGCACAGCTTCCCGCCGTCGGACGCGGTGGCGTCATCGACATTGCTGCGCAGATACGCGGCATCACGTTGGATATGACCGGGCTGCATCGCTTCACCGACCCCGCATACGCAGCCCTGACGCTGCAACTGCGCGACGGCGCTGATCCCGCTGCGCTGTTCGACCGGTTGCAGGAGATGGGGCTCGTGCACCTCCACGATTCGGAGGATGCGCTGCGCGCGCACATCGCAGCGGCTACTACGCCAGGTGATGCGGTGACGGTGGCGACGAATGAGGAAGCACGAGAACTCAACGCCCGCATCCAAGCAGCACGTCTCGAACGGGGCGTACTCGACCACACCCGCACCGTAACCGGCAGTGACGGGCTCGATATCGGTGCCGGTGACGTGATCCAGGTCCGGAAGAACGACAGCGCCATTGGGGTGGCGAACCGGCAGACGTTCACCATGCAACACGTCACCGACAACGGCACCGTGTTCGCGGTCGAGAACGGCACCGACCGGAAACGACAGCAGACCGTGCGGCTTCCCGCCGACTATGTGAAAGAGCATGCGCACCTGGCATACGCGTCCACTGCCTACGGGGTGCAAGGCACCACCACCGACGCCTCGCATACGGTGCTCGGGGATGGGCTCGATGGCGCAGGGACCTACGTCGGGATGACCCGAGGACGAGGGACGAACACCCTCCACATCACCGCCACCGACCCCGACGACGCACGGGCACAGTTCGTGCAAGCCATCGAACGTGACCGGGCAGACCGAGGACTCGCCGCCGCCACCCAGGATGCGCGAGAAGCCGTCAACGGACTCATCACCAACGGACCCGTAGCGTTCGTGAACGCCGAGCGCGAACGCCTCACCGAAGCGATCCAGCATGCAGAGCAGGAAGCAGCGAGATGGGAGCGAGCCGTTTCCTTGCTTGAACGGCAGGTGCAGGAGCAGCACGCCGAACGTGAAGAACTCGACCCGCAGATCGCTGAGGCAGAAACACGGCTCGCGCATGTCCTCGATACGGTGATGCCGTCACTGCTGGTGGACGCTGAGCGGGACGGCACCGTCTACCTCGACCATGCGGCGGAAGCAGAGCGTGCCGCCGCCGCGCACCGGGCGGCGGGCAGGTTCAAGAAACGATCCACCGCAAAGACACTCAATACCGCAGCGACCGTACGTGAGCAGGCCCGACGGGATATCCGGGACCGGTGGGGGTCCGAACCACGAGCCGGCCGTGACCTTGAACAGTGGACACAGGAGGTCACCCAACGGCAGACGGCAGTGATTCCGCAGGTAGTTGAAGCATCCGATGCCCTTGAACAGGCACGCACAGCCCGCTCCAGCGCGGTCGGAAGACAGTTGCGCGATCGCGCCCAGCTCACAGGTGACGTCTTCCAGCACTATCTCCCCGGACAGGCGCACCACGGCGGAGTCGCGAGGTACCGGGATCACTGGCAAGAGCGCACGAGCGAGCTCCGCGAACACCTGGCCCAGATCGAAGCGCTCCCACCAAGTCAGTCCGCAGCCCTAATCCGGCAACGGCACGCTGACGCGGAAGCCGTCGCACGTGCACAGGCACAACGGCAAGAACAGCTGCGCTCGATCGAACATGAAGCGGACCGTCACACAGACCGAGACTCCGGGCACGGACTCGGGCGATGACCTACACGGGCATCAGAGGTGCGGACGCGCCCGCGCTGCCGTCCGGTACTGCGTTGGCGTGAGGCCGTAGATGCGTTTCATCATCCTCGCGGCGTGACTCGCATCCGGCCACCCCACCGCCTCCGAACATCGTTGGACACTCCACCCCGTCATGTGCAGCAACTCAGCGAACTTCTCGGCGCGCAGCCGCGTCAGTACCCGCATGGGTGAGACACCGAACGACGGACCTATAGAAGTCAAGTGAGTCCGAGGTCGGTTTTCAGGTCGTGGTAGACCTCACGGGCGATGAAGCGTTTGAGGCACCGGAGGACGTCCTTTTTCGAGAGCCCTTCGGCGAGTCTGCGTTGCGCGTAAGCGATCGTGGGCTCGTGGTATCGGAGTCGGCAGACCGCGATCATGTGGAGGGCGGCGTTGGCTTGTCGATCGCCGCCGCGGTGCAGACGCATCCGCTGGGTTTTGCCGGAGGAGACCGGTATCGGTGCGACACCACAGAGCCGCGCGAACACGGCTTCGGAGTGCAGCCGGTCGATGTTCTGCCCGGCCGTGATTAGCAGTTGGGCAGCGTGACCGGTGCCGATCGCGAGCTTGGAGACCAGAGTGGGCGTCGTTCGGGCGACAAGATCCTGCAACACGACGTCGAGGTCACGGATCTCGACGGTGAGGTCCAGGACTCGCTTCGCGAGCGTGCGGAGCGCGTATTTGGTGGCATGGAATGGGTCCTCGATGTTGTCGCGGTCAGGGCGGAGGCCCGCGCAGCGCTCGATCAACGCGGCGGTGGTGCGCTCGGTGATCTGTTCTCGCAACTCAGCAGGTGCTGTGATGAGCAGATCGCGAAGCTGAAGTTGCGCACGAGTGCGGGAACGAATCGCGGAGTCCCGGCTGACCCGCAGGATGCGGATGGATTCGACAACGCCGGTGGTGGTCTTCGGCACGACCGCTGCATGGCCGGAGAGAGCTTTCATCGCCGCCGCTTAGGCATCGATCGCGTCGTCCTTGCCGCGACGGGCACGCAGGTGAGGGTGGGGCTGGTTGACCTCAACAACTTCAACGCCGCGAGCGAGAAGGAATCTGGTGATGCCGGCCGCGTACGACCCCGTCGACTCGATCCCGATCTTGTCGATCACACCGAAGCGTCCTAGCCAATCCAGCGCGTCCTGATAGCCGCGGGTCGAAGCGGGGAACTCCTGGCTGCCGAGGCGGCGACCCGAGGAATCGAGGGCCGCAACGTGATGGGTGTTCGAGTGCGCGTCGATGCCACCGACGACGATCGTGCTGGTCAAATGCAGGTGTTCTTCCATGAGGTTCCTCTCCAACGGAGGGAGCCTCTGGAGAGGTTGGAGCGGACACAACAATGACGAGGCATCGTGCGCGAACAAGGTCCTATGAAGTCACGTTCCACCCAGCCCCGAGAGGCTCCGGGACAGTGACGGCGAACCCCGGCCAGGGCGACTCGTCGGTGTCAGGACAACAGCACACGCCGTGACAATTAAACAGCAGGTCAGCCCCGGCCGAAGCCGTCAAGAACATCTTCATTGTTCATCTGACAGACCCGCAGGGAGACCACGACAGCGTCGTCGGGAGTGCGTCTGGACTGCTGCTATCGCGGAACAACCATCGGTGTTCCTGAGATCGGATCGTCGATGACTATGCATGGCAACGCGAACACGGTCTCGACCAGCTCCTGCGTGAGGACCTCTCTCGCAGTTCCGGTCGCGACCACCGCGCCGTCGTGCATAACGACCAGGTCCGTGGCGAACCTGGCTGCCTGATTGAGGTCGTGCAGCACCGCGACGATCGTGCGGCCCTGTTCGCGCAATCGGTTGCACAGATCAAGGAGCTCGTACTGGTGCGACACGTCGAGATAGGTCGTCGGTTCGTCCAGCAGGAGTACTGAGGCTTCCTGCGCCAGGGTCATCGCGACCCAGGCTCGTTGCCGTTGTCCGCCGGAGAGCTCGTCGACAGGGAAGTCGGCCAGGCTCTCGATTCGTGTGGCGAGCATCGCGTTGTTCACGGCGCGTTCATCCGCTTCGGACCATCGTGCGAGCAAGCGTTGGTGCGGGTAGCGGCCCCGTCCGACAAGGTCGGACACGGTGATGCCGTCAGGTGCTAAAGGGGTCTGTGGCAGTAGGCCGAGTTTCCGCGCGATCGCCTTGGTTGGCAGCGTCGCCAGATCGGCGCCTTCAAGTAGCACGCCACCGTCGGAAGGCTTCAGCAGGCGCGCGAGGGAGCGCAGCAGGGTGGACTTCCCGCAGGCGTTCGGTCCGATGATCACCGTGAACGAACGCGGTGCGATCTCGAGCTGCAGGCTCTCGATCACGACGCTCCGGTCGTAGGCGACGGTGATCCCGCGCGCTTCCAGACTGATCGGGGCGGCGCTTGTGGTCGTGCTCACTCGAGTGTTCCTCCGGTGGCGATCGGTTCGCTTCCCGGCATATCCGGTGTCGTTGCGGTCTCACCGAGCAGTCCGCGATAGGTGATGCTCGTGGTCATGAGCTCTTCGTGTGTGCCGACGGCGTCCACCTGTCCACGATCGAACACGACGATGCGGTCGGCGTGGCGGAGCGTACTGAGCCGATGGGCGATGACGATGACGGTCCGCCCTCGCATGAGCTCGGCGATGGCCTGCTGCACTCGCGCCTCGGTCTCTGGATCGACGGCGGCCACGGCCTCGTCCAGGATGAGCATGGGCGAGTCCTTCAGCAGGGCGCGCGCGATCGACAGCCGCTGTCGCTGCCCACCTGAGAGATCGGTGCCCCCTTCGGCGAGGACTGTGTCCAGTCCCGATGGCATGTTCCTAATCGTGTCGTTGATCTGGGCATGCTCGAGTGCTCTCCAGATCTCGTCGTCGGAGGCGCCGGGGCGGCCAATCTCCACATTCGCGCGGATCGTGTCGGGAAACAAGTACACATCCTGGAACACGGTCGTCACGAGTCGAGTCACGGCCGCCGTGCCAAGCTCCGGCAGCGTGTATCCGCCGATTCGGATGCTCCCGGAGTCGGCGTCCCATAGTCTGCCGGTCAGATGGGCGAGGGTGCTTTTGCCGGCACCCGATGCCCCGATGATGGCGGTGAGCTGGCCGGCCTCGGCCTCGAAGCTCACGTTCGTTACTCCGCCGCCTGCGTTACGGTTTTCGGAGTCGTCGCCTGTGGAGGGGTACGCGAAGGACACGTGCTCGAATCGCACACCGGCGTCTGCCGGCGTGGCGGGCGAGTCGGGTTCGCTGAGCGGAGCGGCCGACCATACGTCGTCGATCTTCTTGGCGATCTGCTCCTGGTTGCGGCGGTACCCGGTCAACGCGGTCAGCTCCTGCAACGGTTGGTACATCGTGAGGCTCAGCAGCAGGAACAACAGCAGCTCGACGGGGCCGATGGTCCCGTTTGCGAGCAGTCCGGCTCCGAGCAGGATGAGTGCGACGAGCCCGATCTCGACCGCGATCGAGCCGAGAGCCGTGAGCGGTGCCGCACGCACCGACATCTTCACGCTCGCCTCGCGGAGTGACTCGACCGCGTCCGGCAGCCTCCGCGCAATCGGCGACTCCTTCGATTCGCGCAGTTGGACGGTGCCGGCGGCCTGTTCGACGAGCACCGTGGTCGCCTCCGCGCGCACGGTGTGCATGCGGGCGAAGACTCGGTGGTAGACGCGGTCGGTGACGCCGGTGATGAGGAGGAAGAGCGGGATGCCGATGAACGCGGCGATGGCCAATCTCCAGTCGATGATCGCGAGGATGATGCCGGACATCAACGGCTGCAGCACGGCGCCGGCGATCTGCTGGGGGACGTTCTGGAAGTCGAGCATCATGATGTCGTTGTTGACGAGCGTCGTGAGCCTGCCGGAGTCGTTCCGGCGGAAGAAGCCCAGAGGAACCCGCCGCACCCGGTCGAGCACCGACAACTGCAGGTCCGTCTTGGCGACGGCTGCGATGTCCCATATTTCGCGGTTGGTCCATTCGGCGAGGAAGAACCGGGTGACGAGCCCGAACGTGAGCACAGCGGTGACGCTCCAGATGAGGGTTGGTGTCACTGCCGAACCTCCTTGCAGCTGTTCGATTGCGGCGATCAGGATCACGAAGATCGCCACGAGGGGGACGCCGCGCGCCGCACCTTCGAGAATGAGTCTCGGTACGCCGCGTCTGAGCAGCCTCGACCAGCCCCGCCCGAGCAGTGCGTGCCACTGTGCGGCGAACCCCAGGGCGCCCACGCCCGGCCGGATGACCTCCTGCACGGCCTTCCGCAGCGGGTCGTCGGGATCGGATATCTCCAGCTCGTCGGCGGCTGCTGACGAGCTCGAGACCTGTGACTCTGGGACGGCGGCATCGCCGGAGGGGCGCCCTCCCAGGTGCCATCCACCGACTGTCTCATAGGCGGACCATAGGGCGGCGTACCGCTCGCACCGTTCCAACAGCACCGGATGCGTACCCTGGTCGAGGATCCGTCCGTCTTCCACCACGACGATGCGGTCGCTGCCGATGATCGTGTCCAGGCGGTGGGCGATCGCGATGACCGTCCGGTCACGTGTGAGATCTGCGATCGCCTCCAGCGTCCGGCGTTCCGTTTCGGTGTCCAGCGATGCGCTGACTTCGTCGAGGATGACGATGCGAGCTTCCTTAAGCAGCGCGCGAGCGATTGAGATGCGCTGCCGCTGTCCGCCCGACAGTCCGCTGCCGCCGGGGCCGAGCATTGTGTCCCAGCCGTCTGCGAGGATTGCGACGACATCCCCGAGCTGTGCTGCCTCGCCCGCGGCGCGAACCTCCCCGTCGGTGGCATCCGGGCGTGCGATGCGGATGTTCTCAAGAAGAGTCGCTGCGAACACGTGTTCGTCCTGTTGCACGAACGCGACCAACTGCGCGAGCCCCTCTGAGCCGATGTCGCCGACCTCGATCCCGCCTATCCGGACGCGCCCCGTATCGGGCTGGAGGTGGCGGACGATGATCCCCGCGATGCTCGACTTTCCGGCACCCGTCGCTCCTACCAAGGCGATGTGCTCCCCATCCCGCACCTGTAGATCGACACCGTCGAGGGCAGCCCGGTCGCCGAACGACAGCCTCACGTTCTCCAGTTGCACGTCGTAGGCGTCCGGCATGGTGGGGGAGGAAGGTTCGACCAGCTGCGGCTCCGCCAGCGCCGCGGATATCGCGATCGACGAGAACTGGATTCGTGTCAGGGCGGTCGCCGCGACACCCACGATTGAGATCACGGGTGATAGATACCCCAGCGCGATGAGGAGGAAGAGTGTCAGCTCCCGGAAGTCGACCTCGCCAGCCACGAACCCGAGACCTGTGGTCGGGATGAGGAAGACGACTGCGAGCCCAGTTGCAACGCTCATGAACGCGACGACCCACCGCAGCGGGCTTCGGAAGCTCTTCTGCTGGAGTTCGAGTCCGCGCAGGACTGCGTCGCGGGCCGCGTCGAAGTCGCCGGCATTTCCGAGGAACGAGCGGATGACAGCGATGCCGTTGAGATAGCCCATGACGACGCTGTTCTGCACGACCAGATGAGCGGCGGACGCGGCGTTGCTGCCTTGCGCCCTGGCCATGCCGATTCCTGAAACGATGACGAGCAGTACCAGGGCGAGCAGGGCGACGAGCGCCAGTCGCCAGTCGACGACGAAGAGCAGCACGGTGGTGGTCACCGGAACCGCGATTGCTGCCGATAGATCGGTGATGCCGTGAGCGAGCGCCTCCTCCAATTGCTCGACATCGTCGTGCAACAGCTTCTTCGTCTGCCCCGATGAGAGGGTGCGCACGCGGCTAACGGGTTGCCGGTGCATCCGCTGCACGAGCTCGAGCCGGATGTCGGCGAGTGCCCGGTACGCGGCGACGTGCGCGATATGGGTGGAGATGCCGCTGAGCACGGCGCGGGCGATGATCGCGAGTGCGCATCCGATGGCGATCGCGATCACCGCCGCGCCAGCATCGCCGATGACGTCCCCGTCGAACAACACGGTGACTGTTGCGAACACTGCGATGTACGGTGCCAGTGAGCAGGCGCCGGAGAGCACGGCGCACACGGCAGCGAGAACGAACCACGCCCGCTGCCGGGCCACGATCGAGAGTGTCGGAGCCAGATCGTTTCGTGGCGGTGTGGCCTCGATGGGTACTTTCGCTTCTTCATCGTCGCTCGTTGACATCGAAAGTGTGCCTGGCGATTGCTCTGTAGTGAGGTTCACCTAACTCAGCGTAGGACGAGCTAGCCATTAAATCAACACTGCATGTATATATGGTTGATTAGACTGTTGCGTTATGACTGAGACTGCTCCGAAGAAGCGCGGGCGCCCGAGAGCAGGCGGCAGTAGGACGATCAACAAGCAGGTGATCGCCACGGCCGCTCTGCGTATCGCGGGCGCTGAAGGTTTCCCTGCGCTCACGATGCGGAGGCTTGCCGAGGAATTTGGCGTAACAGTGCGTGCGCTCTACAACCATGTCAGCGATCGCCAGGAGGTCATTGATCTCGTCGCCGCGGAGATGACGAACGCGATCCCTGCGCACGACTTCGATCCGCAACACTGGGAGGATTCCTTCCGACAGATGTATCGCGAGGGCCGGGCGTTCTACAGGCAGCACCCACGTGCTGCCTTGATCTCGCTGACCGAGACGGTGACGCTGACCACCGTACCCATCTCGCGCATCCTCTCGACGGAGCGGATGCTCGCCTTCCTCACCGGCATCGGCCTTCGCCTCGAGGACGCGGTCGCCGTGCGCGGGCTCTTCCTCGTCGACATCTTCGGGTACACGCTCCTCATCGACGACCGGAACGACCGCAGCGACGACGCGACGCGACGCGAGCACAGCGCGCCCGTGCCGGCGCCGTGGCTGGATGTTCACAGGGACCTCGACGTGCCACTGTCCCGTGCAGCGCTCGACCTCGAACTCGGGACCAACGACGACCATTTCGAGGTCATGATCGAGCGAGCTCTGGGTCACGTACGGCGGCTGCGCCAGAGCGGCGCCGCCAGCAGCAGTAGCAGATAGATCCCGCCGATCGCTCCGGTGACGACACCGACGGGGAGGGTCACCGGTGACAGCAGAATCGTTCCGACGATCTCGGCCGCGACCACCAGGAGCATCCCGCAGGCCACTGACGCTCCCAGCGCCGAGCCCGCCGTGCCCGTGATACGTCGTGCGAGCGCCGGAGCGACCAGCGCGACGAATGGGATCGGGCCCGCGACGCTGACGGTCACCACGACAAGAAGCACGCTGACGGCGAGGACGAACAGTTGGGCGCTGCGCAAGCGCGCTCCGAGCGATGTCGCGAGGTCATCCCCGAGGACCAGAATCCGAAGCGGGCGCGTGGCCACCGCGGCGGCGGGCAGCAGCAGTGCGCAGGCCCCCGCGAGCCAGCCGATCTGGGCCCAAGTGACGGCGTGGAGACTGCCCGTTAGCCATACGGAGGCCTGCAGTGCGGTCTGTGAGGAGGCTGCCGAGATCAGGAAGGTGTTGACGGCCAGCGCGAGCAGCCCGACGGCGACCCCCACCAGTACGACCGTTCCCATGCGGTCGGTGCCGCGGGTCAGCGCAGCGAGGGCCAACACGACAGCTGCCGCCGCGGCGCCGCCCACCAGCGCACCCACTCCGACGACGGCGCCGAGCTGACCAGCGACGATGATGCTGACAAGCGCGCCAGTGGATGCACCGGCGGAGATGCCGAGCAGGTCGGGGCTTCCGAGTGGATTGCGGGTCAGCGTCTGCATGAGCGATCCGCCGGCTGCGAGCGCGGCCCCGACGAGGAGTGCCGCGGCCATGCGCGGGGCGCGAAGGTCTCTGACCGTGACGCTTTCCCGCTCGCCTCCGGTGCCAAAAAGGGTCGCTACGATGTCCGAGACCGGAATCGCGTACGTCCCCACGCCCAGTCCCACGATCGCGAGAGCAACTGCGGCAAGGACCATGAATGCGACGTGTCCGCCTCGCCGCCGCGCACGCGTCGATGTTCTCCAGCCGGAACCTGCGGGCGCGCTCATCGGGTAGCTTCCACCCTTGCGCTCCGTTTCGCCGTGGATGCTCGTCGCCGGCGGGTCTTCACGATGAGGAGGAGGAAGACCGGGGTGCCGATGCACGCGAGTACGATCGACACGTCCAGCTCTCCCGGTCGGACGGCCACGCGCCCGACGATATCCGACGCGAGGACGAGAGCGCCGCCGAGTGCCGCGCTGCCAGCCACGTTCCAACCCAGAGCGGGACCGGTGGCGATGCGTGCCAGGTGCGGGACGATGAGTCCGACGAAGCCGATCGGGCCTGCGGCTGCGGTCGCGACACCGCTGAGCGCGGCGAATCCGCCGACGACGAGCCAACGGGTCCTCACCACGTGTGCTCCGAGCGCCCGGGCCACGTCGTCTCCCAGCGCCGCCGTGCCAAGATCGCGGATGAGCGGTGTGACGAGCAGCAGCAGGATCGCGACGCATAGGGCCGTGGGCACGGCGACCTCCCAACCTCGCCCGGCGAGGCTCCCGACCGTCCAGATGCGGAAGCGATTGAGCGTCGTCGAGTCGGTCACCGTCAGAGCGGAGGTGACCGAGGTGAGCATCGCGGAGAGAGCGACGCCGGTCAGCACGAGACGCGTGCGGGGATCCCCGATCCGCGCTGCCGCGCCCACAGTGATGACAATGACCGCCGCGACGGTGGCGCCCACGACGCCCCAGGCGACGAAGCCCAGGTAGTGGCTGACCCCGCCGAAGGTGATTGCCATGGCGACGGCAACCGATGCGCCGGCATTCACGCCGAGCAGGCCCGGGTCGGCAAGGGGATTCCTCGTCACCGCCTGTGCGAGAGCCCCGGCCGCTCCGAGGGCGATTCCCACAGCCGCGCCGAGCAGTACTCGAGGCATCCGGAGACCCCATACGATCACGGATGCTGCGCTGTCGTCCGGCTGCCATAGCACGGAGATCACCTGGTCAATCGGGAGGGACTTCGCCCCGACGGCGGGTGAGAGGATCGCGAACAGGACGAGAAGGGCAACGCCGACGAACGCGGGCAGCGCACGGCGCAGGGTCGTTGTCATTCGGAGAGGAGGTCGATCTCTGCGAGCGAGCGCCCCTCCGCGAGGCCCGACTGGAAGAGGCTCATCTCGTGCTTCTCGAGCCGTGGCGCATCCCACCCCGCGCGCCAGTAACCGCTCGCGTAGGCCCGTTCCCGCGGAACTCCGGCGGCTCTCGCCTGTCGCCGGATGTCGCGCACCAGCGCGCGTTCGCCGGCAAACCAGAACTGCGATTCCGTGAAGTCAGGAAGCGTTGCGAGCACCCGCGACATTGACGTGACGGCACCCACAGTGTCGGGGACGACGGCGCTATGCTGCAGTCGCGGTGGCAGCGGTGGCAGTCTTCGCACATCCGGCTCGACGAGGGTGACGTCGACGACGATCTCAGCGCTCAGGTGCTCGACGACGCTCAGCAGGGCTGGGAGGGCGCTCAGGTCGGCGAGCGCGACGAGTCGACGAGTGCCGTCGGCTATTACGAATGCATTGGCGAGTCCGAGCAGCCCGAGCAATGCGCCAGGGGAGGCCTTCTTCACCCAGGGGCCTGCGACGCCCTCGGAATCGTGCATGACGAAGTCCAGGTCGAGTTCGCTGATTCCCGACCGTGTTAGCCGATCACGCGCCCGGCGGAACGCTGCGACGCTGATCGTGCGCATCGGCGACCGCTCTCCGCCCGGATGGGCGAGCACTCCCGGAGATTCGAGGAACGGCACCCCCGGCTCGGGTCGGGTCGGCGTTGGGAAGAACACTTTGACTGCGTCGCCGCCCGATCCGCTCGGCGCCAGATCGCGGAGCGACGTGGCGGACACGGTTACCCGTCGCAGGCCCGGCGATAGGTCGGCCACGTGGGTGACTGTTGCGAGGTGGCCGGTGATGGCGCCGCTCACTTGTCCGCCACTGTGCTCAGCGTGCCGCTGATGGTATTCAGGCCCCAGTAGAGCGAGAGCGCGGTCGGTGTACGAAGCGCGGTGGCGGCCAGAAGATTCAACGACTGGTATCCGCCGTCTTTCACTCCATCCAGCGCATCGAACAGGGGGCTCGATTCGGTAGCAGTTTCGGCATCGGGGGCCATGTGGGCGATGAGTATGAGGTCAGCGTCGATCGCTCCGATCTCTTCGATGCTGATGTCGCTCACTCCCGGGTTGAGCGGATTCTCCGGGAGCGCTTCGACTGCGGCAGGGACGGAGAGTCCCAGATCAGAGAGATTCTTGATCATGGTGTCGTTCACGTCGGAGAGCACACCGTAGGCGTCGCCGCCCTGCGCGACCGTGAAGCTCACGGTCTTGCCCTGCAACCCCGGGTAGGCCTCCGCGAGCTGCGAGAGGGCGGATTCGGCCTCGTCGACGAGTGCGGCCGCACGAGCGGGCTGCCCGAGGGCGTCACCGGTCAGCTGCGTCACGTCCTGCCAACGATCTGTGATGGGGTTCTCCAGGAAGGCGATGGTCGGGACCACGGCACTGAGTGTGGCGTAGTCCGTCGAGATGGTGAACGAGGTTGGTGCGAGGATCAGGTCCGGGTCGAGGCTCAGGATCTGCTCGATGTTGTACTGCGCATTCTGATCCCACGGGATGGCGACGAAGTCTTCGGCGGAGACCAAATCATCGATCCACGGGTTGACGCTGTCATCGTAGAAAGGCACTCCTGCGCCCACCAGGCGATCAGCGGCACCGAGCGCTATGACGGCGTCGCGTTCGACCGCGCCGAGGGCCACGATGCGCTGCGGTTCCTCAACGATCGTGGTCTCGCCCAGTGCATGCTCGATGGTGATCGGATACGAGATCGCCTCGTCCTCGGCGTGCGCACTGATTTCGGGCCGATCCAGCTGGATCAACGTCGAACTGGTACTCCCTGGCGTCGCTACGCCGTTGTCGGCAGGCGTAGACAGCGCACATCCGGTGAGAAGCAGGGATGCCGCAGCAACAAGAGTCAGGGGGGCTGCGATGGTTCGAGTGATTGGCACGGTGATTCCTTGGGTGCTGAGGGGTTAGGTAACGCTTACCTCACCAACCTAGAGATCTGACAGCCATAAATCAACATAGAGTGTATTTTTGAGAAGTCGACCACTGGCTCGCTCCGCCCCGACCCGACGGCAGGAGCGCCGCGCCGTCGATCCCCCTGAGCGCGCATGCGGCAGTCAGCAACTCGGGGGACGGTGAGAAGGCGCCGAGCACGGACGCAATGCCGAACAGTGCCGGGCCGATCACGAACACGCGGCGGCGGTCCCAGCGATCACCGAGCCCGCCCGTGACCATGAGCAGCCCGCGTGTGGCGACGCAGCTGCCAGGGCACGCGTGCTGTTGTGCGTCTGACGAAGTCAGCGGAGAGAAGGGAACCCCGTCCTCAGCGCGCTCCGACGAAAGGGCCGTCGCGCACCTGACAGGTGTGACGGTGTCGATCAGGGTGATGCCTGCTGGTGACGGCTACCGGTATCTGCAGAACTCTGTCGTCATCGGTGACGGCGATCGTGATGCGGCGTCGGCGCTGACGAGGTATTACCTCGAGTCGGGAACGCCGCTCAGCCAGTGGTCGGGAGCGTTCGCAGTGGCGTCAAACGCGACATGTGGTATTTCCTGTGCCGGGCGGAGCAGTGACGACCATCGTTCCTGTGGCCGCCGCGTGTTCGAGTTCGGCGCGAGCTCCCGAGACGACGAGCCCATCGCCGATGGAGGCGAGGTCGAACTCGTGCGGGGGTGTCGTCACGACGACCATTGTCTCAGCCGGGGCGCTGCGCACATCCGGATGACTTCGCGGAATGCCTCGGCATCGATACCAGCACTCAGACAGCTTCCGGCATCACCGTCAGTCGCGTGCGTCGAGAATCGTCTTGCCGCGGCGGAGGGCGGTGGCCACGAGCACCAGGCCGATGGTGGCTTGGACTCCGCCGACGGCGAGCCACGACGTGGCCGAGTCGACAGGGGCCAGGACCGAAGCGGCGATGTAGTTGCCGATGTGGAAGCCGCCGTGCACGCCGACCGCCGCCCACAGCGAGCCCGTCCACAGCAGCATGCCCGTCGCGAGCACGGCGAAGCCGAAGGGCAGTGCGAGATAGAGCACGTGCTCCCACGCGGACTGCTGACCGCCGCTGGAGACGAGATGGATCACAGTGAACGCAAGCGTGGTGACCACGACGGCGACGACGGGCCGATGACGGAGCCGCCACAGCAGCCAGCCGCGGAACAGCAGTTCTTCCGGGATGCTCTGCTGCAGGAACGCGAGGCCGATGTAGTGCAGGATCAGCAGGGCGACCGTCAACGGCGCGGCGCCGGGCTCACCGAACATGGCGGGGGAGGCGGGCACGGATCCGACGGCTGGGAGCATGGCCGTCACCACGATGAGGCTGGCTGCCGCGACGGCGACGCCGAGGAGAAGCCAGAGGATCGACTGGCGCCCCCAGCGCCAGCCTGCATCTCGAATCGACCGGCGTTCCACCCATCGCATCCACGCCCACACCAGGAGGACGACGATGATGAGGACGAGCGACTGCAGGATGAACGCGGCAGCGAACGCCCACGGCGAGGAGCCGGAGAGCAGATCGAGTGCACCGGGGATGAGTACGAGAGAGGCTGGCAGGATCCCGGCGACGACGTTGGCGACCGCCAGCACGCCGACCGCGACGATGATCCGCAGCGTGATGCCGAGCGGTCCGGTGCCGAGCCTGGGCATCGGGGCAGGGCCGGTGCGGACAGCAGCAGAAGCAGAGGACGTCATATCTGGAACGCTACGGAGGTGACGTGGCCGTGCGCGCCGCGCTGCGGTCATCACCGGTGGTGACGGAAGCCACCGGACCCGGGCAGTCTTCGTGACTGCGGTCACGTGTCATCTGCGCCCTTCGTGCATACGCTGGTAGTCATGTTCAGCGGCCCGTCACTTCGCACCGGACTGCTCGATCTCGCCGCGGGCATCGGCATCGCCGGGCCGGCGCTGATGGCGCTGTATTCAGCACCCGTCAGGCACCCAGGTGTGAGCGCCCTGATCGCCGGGCTGCTCGCCGCTGCCGTTGTCACGTGGGTGATGTGGCGCCGCTCGGCGCAGAGATCCCGGATCGCCGCAGTCGCCTTCGTCGCAATCGTGACGATGGCACTCGGCAACGGCGCGCTCTACTACGGCATCATCTGGACGGCCTGTCTCGTCCTCGGCGTCACCTTCTCCGCTGGCATTGTGCTGTGGGCCTACGCCGCAGGGCTGGTCACCCTCGTCGTCGCGCTGCATCTGAGTACCGGCAGCCCTCCCCAGATCATCTTCATCGAGGCTATCGGTGCGGCGCTCCTGGCTGGGATCGCGGCGGCCGTCGCGGTGGTGCTGCGCGACAGCCTCCGGGTGAGCGACTCGCTGCAGGACGCGCTCGTGCGGTTGGACGCAGCCAACGAGGAGCTGCAGAGACGGCTTCAGGCGGATCGAGACCTCGTACTGGCACAAGAGCGGGAGCGCACGGCGCGGGAGCTGCACGACGACCTCGGTCATCGGCTCACCGCGATCGGTCTCTCACTCGACTACGTCTCCCGCGTCGACGATCCGGATGCGGCACGCGCGGAGGTCATCCGGGCGAGGAGTGTCGTCGGTGATTCTCTCGCTGCCATGCGACGTCTGGTGCGCGCGATGCATCCGGTGGAACTGTCCGCGCTCGGCGACGCGGAGGCGTTCGGTGCGGTCGCCGAGGCGTTCCGGGGGACCGGTATTGACATCACGGTGACGATCGAGGGCGAAGACGTGCCGCTGCCGCACGAGCAATCGTTACTGCTGCTGCGGTTCGTGCAGGAAGGACTGACCAACGTCGTGCGGCACAGCCGGGCGACCGCCGTTCGGTTGCATGTGGTCGTCGCGCCCGACGGCGTGGATGCCGTGATCGCGGACGATGGCGGGACGGGCTCCGTCGGCGCGACCGCGGCAGACGGATTCGGACTGCGGTCGTTGCGCTCCCGTGCGGAAGCGCTCGGCGGGCGGCTGACCGCCGAGCCGACGTTGGACGGATTCCGGCTGGCAGTCGCGCTGCCGTCGGAAGCGGCGGCCGTGGCGCTGTCTGCTTCTGGGGGCACAGCATGAATGGCGTTCGGGTGCTCGTCGTGGACGATCAGGAGCTGCTGCGCCGCGGGCTCCGGATGATCCTGGAGACCGACGCGAATATCGAAGTGGTCGGTGAGGCCGAGCATGGGCTGCGGGCGCTCGCGATGATCCCCGAAGTCGCTCCGGACGTCGTACTCGCTGACGCACGGATGCCCACGCTCGACGGGCTCGGCTTGGTGCGTCGCTGCATCGTCGACCATCCCGGCTTGCCGGTGCTCGTCCTCACCACCTTTGACGACGCACGAACCGTGCGCGATCTGCTCGATGCGGGTGCGGCTGGCTTCCTGCTCAAGGACGTCTCCACCGACGGCCTCGTCGAGGCGATCCGTCAGGTGATCGCCGGAGGACTCGTGCTCGACCCTCGTGTCGCACGAGCGGCGCTGTCGCCCGCAACGTCGGCAGCACCCCTCCCTGAACTCACCGAATCGGAGCGGGCCGTCGCCGAACTCGTGGCGCGCGGCCTGCCCAACGTCGAGATCGCAGACGACCTGCACCTGGCCCATGGCACAGTGAAGAACATCGTCTCCACGCTGCTGCGCAAACTCGGTCAGCGCGACCGCACCGCGCTCGCCCTCCGCCTCGCACAGGAGCGAACGGGCTGACCGGGCCCGCGCGTGACCGGACGGTCTGGGTGCGGTCCGTCAGCGCACCTTCGGCAGCTTGTGCACCGCTTCGATGTTGTTGCCGTCGGGATCGCGGAGGAAGGCGCAGAAGGCGCCGTACTCGGGCCAGACGCGGGGCGCGTGCTTGGAGCGGGCGCCTGCCGCGACTGCCGCGTCGTGGAAGCGCCGCACCGACTCGCGGTCCGGCGCGGTGAAGGCGACGTGCACACGCCTCGTGACGGCATCCGGGCGCTTCGCTCGCTCGACGCAGAACGAAGGAGTGTCGGTGCCCTCGCGGGCGTACTCGACGAACCCGTCTTCCCGCTCGATCGGGACGATGGCCAGCATCGCCAGCGCCGCGGTGAACATCCGCTCGCTGGCGGCATAGTCGGAGGCGTAGAACCCGGTGTGGTGGATGAGAGGGAGAGCGTCGACCATGACGACAGCGTAGACATTCCTGATCGCTGCGGTGCGACAGGCACACCGCCGTGGCCGGGCGCAGGAGAGAGTTCGTCAGCCGCCCTCGCGCGCCGCGCGCTCCTGGATCAGTTCCGCCACGGCTGACGGAAGCGTCGTCTCGAAGTCGATGAGTTTCGCCCACGTCGGGGTGATGGTGATGCGATACATCTGCTTGTACAGCGAGCGCACCTCCTTCTCCCACTCGGTGCGCTGCTCGTCGGTCATCGAATAGACGTTGTTGGTGCTCATGTACTCATCCGGGATGCCGTCAACCAGCTCGAGGTCGGCGTCGCCTCGGATCAGCAGGATCTTCGGCGGGAAGACCTCCGTATCGATCGTGAGCGCGACCTGCGGGTTCTCGCGCAGGTGCCGCAGCTTCGGCGCATTCGTCGTCGTGCACACGACGACCGATGTCCCGTTCCAGACGAAGCCCATCGGCACGTTGCGCGGCGAGCCGTCTTTCGCGACATACGCCATACGGAGGATGTCGCGTGCGAGCAGCTCTTCGCTGTAGGGGAGGCTGAGGATCCTGGCGATCTCAGTGCTGTCCATCCGGCCGGCTCCTTCATCGATCGTGTGCGGGATGACTCCAGTATGCGAGCCCCGCGCCGCCTGGTACAGAGGGAGGGGCGAGCATCGGAACTGCCACGATCGCCGACATCGTGGCGCACTACTGACTTGTGATCTTCCTGGCAAGGAGCTGAATTGATTTGTTACCAAGTCGTGATGTGTGGTGGTGTAGGACCCTGAACCGCAAAGGGCAGCCGTCGTATCCGCCCCCAAGAGTCCTTTGCGTCACCCGAAACCAATGCGATGCTTCGGTCGGGCGGACGATCTTCACACAGTGCAGATCGAGACGGGGCTGTGGAGTTCACCGTGTTCAAGAAGAAGACTTCCCTCACCAACGCTGACAGCCGTCGTTCCGCTCGCCGTCTCGGCGGCGGTCTGCTGGCTGCGAGCGTAGCGGCGATGGCCGCGACCGCTTTCGTTCCCACCGCCGCGAATGCCGCCGACGGTGCGACGTGGGACGCGCTGGCCCAGTGCGAGTCCGGTGGCAACTGGTCGATCAACACCGGCAACGGCTACTACGGCGGCCTGCAGTTCTCGATGTCGACCTGGCAGGCCTACGGCGGTTCGGGCAACCCCGCTGACGCCTCCCGCTCGGAGCAGATCCGGATCGCCGAGAACGTGCTCGCCGGTCAGGGCTGGGGAGCATGGCCGTCGTGCTCGGCGCAGATCGGTGCATCCGGATCGGCTGAGCCGACGGAGTCGGCGCCGGCACCCGCCGAGACCAGCAGTGACGCGTCGGGCCAGAGCGAGTCGCAGGAGCCTGCCGCACCCGCCGCACCCGCAGAGCAGCCGGTGGCAGCCGAGCCCGCTGCCCCGACCTACACGCTGCCGGACGTGGAGGCCTCGAAGAAGACGTACACCGTCGAGTCGGGTGACACCCTGTTCGAGATCGCAGAGCACACGGATCTCGACAGCGGCTGGCTCGGCATCTTCGCCGTGAACCAGGACGACATCACCAACCCCGACCTCATCGAGGTCGGCCAGGAACTGGTGCTGCCGAAGGGCTGACCCGGTCCGGATGAACTGTGGGCGGGCGTCTCGTGCAGGCGCCCGCCCACAGTCGTGTCGGCGTGGGGGAGTGGGGTGCCGCTGCTGCGTCAGTGGGCTCGTGCGCGGTGGCGCCTGACCGCGTCTCGATTGGCGCACCGCACCGAGCAGTAGCGCTGCCGACCGTTCCGCGTGATGTCGACGACGACGTTCGTGCACGGGGAGGCTGCGCATCTGCCGAGGCGGTGCATGCCGCGCGTGGTGAGGTGGAATGCCGTGCCTACGCTGATCACCGCGTGCAGCACGTGCGCGAGGGACTGGTCCTCGTCGCGGTAATGCAGGTGCCAGCCCTCGTCATCGTGATCGACGAGCCTCGGGTAGGCCGATGCCTGTGCCATCTCCAGGTTGAGCAGGGCCGCACGCCCGGTCTCGTCGGCTGCATCGACGATCGCGAGCCAGCGGTCGATGACGGCTCCGGTGAGTGCATGGTCGTCATCGCGCCGTGCGAACGCCATCGTCATGCCGAAGTCGCGCGTGCGCTCTTCGATCTGTTCGCGATCATCCGGCCAGTCATTCGCCAGGGACGCTGCGAGCAGAACCGCGTACTCGCCGTAAGGGTTGAGATGCATAACGGCATTACACCACGCTGGGAATCATGACAACAGAGCTTCAGCAGATCCCCACCGGAGCAACACCGAGGGCGCACGAGCACGGGTGGGCGACACAGTCATCGCACGTGACCAGCGTGGGCACCGTCAGCTACGTGTCGTGCGTCGTGTGCGGAGCACGGCGCGTCGACGTCGTCGAACATGCCTCGGCTGCGCCGCGGCCGCTTTCGGCGGTGATCGGGGGAGTCTCCGGACGTTGACGTCATCGATCACTCAAGAGCGACGGGTGCGTGGGCTACCGTGGTGGCGGTGAGCCCAGTCAAGGCGGTCGGCTTCGACCTGGACGAGACGCTGTTCGACCATCGCGGTGCAGCAGATGCCGGTGCTGACGCATTCGCCGCGCACCTCGGCGTCGACGATGCATCGGCGTTCCGGGCCGCCTGGTCCGCCGCCGAAGAGACGGAGTTCGAGCGCTGGCGCCGGGGAGAGATCTCTTTCGCGGAACAGCGGCGCCGGCGTCTCGTGCGCGTGCTGCGTGTGTTCGGTCTTGACGTGCCCGCGGACGCGGCGGGCCTCGACGCGATGTTCGACCGGTACCTGGCGATGTATCGCACGCACTGGCGTGCGTTCCCGGAGGCGCTTGAGGTGCTCGCGGCGCTTCGCCGGGCGGAGCTCCGGATCGGCGTACTGACGAACGGTGCCGAGGTGCAGCAGAAGGAGAAGCTGAGTATCATCGGCCTGGCCGACGCCGTGGACATCGTGTGCACCTCGGAGGGGATCGGCGTGCAGAAGCCCGATGCCCGCGCGTTCGACGCTCTTGCCGAACGCCTCGGCGTGGTGCCGGGGGAGTGCCTGTTCGTCGGCGACAACCCGCTCCACGATGTGGAGGGCGCGCGCAGTGCCGGCATGCGTGCGCTCCGCATCGCGCGCGATGCACCCGCTCCGAATGACCTGACCGCGGTTCTTGACGCAGCGGGTGTTCTGCGCTGAGCCCGGCACTGCGAGAGCGTGCCCTTATCGGCGACATCGATCGCAAATGTAGATCAATGTAGAATATCGTGCGAGAATGGTTGCATGAAGACCATTTCCGTTCGCGAGCTGCGTCAGAATCCGGCTTCGATGCTACGCGATGTTGAGGCAGGGGAGGCGTATACGATCACGTCGTACAACCGCCGGATCGCGCGCATCGAACCGATTGTGTCGTCAACGCAGATCATCCCGCCGAAGCGGACCGGTCGGCCGGAACTCTCCAGCCTGCCGGTGCATGAACTTCGTACGGCTGAGTCCGTCGACGAGCTGCTCGATGACATGAAGGGGGAGTGGTGACTGCGTACTACGTCGACACATCTGTGCTCGGCAGGGTCCTGCTCCGGCATTCGTCGAAGGCTGTCGCGTGGTTCGAAGACGCCGCTGAATCAGAAGACCTCATCTCGTCGCGCTTGTCGAAGACCGAGCTGACGCGACTCATTCGCCGGGAGGATATGTCGATCGCAGAGCGCGATGAGGTGCTCGACTTCATCGCACTCGTGCCCATCGATCACGCAGTGCTCACCGAGGCAGAAGCGATCGTGCCGCACCTGCGCACACTTGACGCGATTCACGTTGCCACGGCGCTGCGTTCGGGCGTAGAAGACTTGGTTGTCGTGAGCCACGACGCCCGCATGCTGGCCGTCGCCCGACAGCTGGGCTTCACGGTATCCGACCCATGTGCCGAGGAGTGAACAACCGCAGAGCAGAATAGGGGAGTGCTGACACTTCTCGACCTGCCGGTCCCGCTCGATCCCGCTTCGCCGCTGACACTGAGACGTGCCGTTCCGGAAGATCTCGGCGCATTGATGCGCCTGCTCTCCGATGACCCGGTGAGCAGCTCGCGCGGTGACGTCGCGGATCCTTCCGACACCGAGCGCTACGCAGCCGCGCTGCGCGCGATCCTGGAAGATGCGGGCAACGAGCTCGTCGTCGTCACAGATGGGGATGCGGTGGTGGCGACCATGCAGCTGACGCTGATCCCCGGGATGGCGCGGCGGGGGAGCTCCCGGCTGCTCATCGAGGCGGTCAGGGTGGCCAGCGACCGTCGCTCGTCAGGGATCGGGGCAGCGATGATGCGTTGGACGATGCACACGGCGGCACCGGCACTCGAAGCGAATCTCGTTCAGCTCACTTCCGACGCTCAGCGTTCAGACGCCCACCGCTTCTACACACGGCTGGGGTTCGCGGACTCGCACGTCGGGTTCAAGTACCGCGTGCCCACGGCCTGAACCGTAGAATCGCGGGATGGCGCAGATCGGTGAGGGACGCTGACGATGACCAATCCGAGTCTCGCGGTGTGGCCTTCCGAACACGACGGCCACGTGCGGTCGGAAGTGTCCGCCGTCGTCGGGCAGGGGGACGCGGTCTGGAGTCGTGTGTCGCGAGACGTGCTGCGCTGGAAGGTCAAGACACGCAGTGGCTTCACCGTTGGCGGCGACGAGCCCGCAAAACCCGGGGTGCGTCTGACGATCACCTTTCGTATTCTCGGGATCACGATCCGAGAGCCGGTCGAGGTCGTCGACGTGCATGCCTCGCCCACGCGTGTCGGATTCTCGTACCGAACCCTGCCTGGACATCCGGTGTCGGGGGAGGAGGCCTTCATCGTCTCTCGGGTCGGCGATGAGGTCGTGCTCACAGTGCGTTCGCTCACAAAGCCTTCACCACAGCAGCCGTGGCGCGCGATGTTCCCCGCGCTCCGGGTGGCGCAACTGGTCGTGCGGCGGCGCTACCTGCGCGCGCTGCGCGACACCGGGTGGCGTCCGGGACACGTGTGATTCGAATCAGCACGCCATCGGGGAGTGGTCTCGATGAGCTATGGGTGCACTGGCGCACGTCGTGGCGCAAGCTCATCGAGCTGGATGGATACGGTTTCGGGCGACTGTTCGCCCCTCAGATGCAGCGTCGCTTCGTGCTCTCACGCGAGCAGGCTTCATCAGCGACCACACAGAGGACGAAGAGCGGGACGGCGCGGATCGGTGGGGGACGCTGACGATGGCGGCTACGGCATCGCGCGGACGATGACCAGTGACCCTTCGAAAGTCGGTTGCTGACGGAGTGCGCCGTGCCTGGTGTCCCATTCGCCGGAATCGAGCGCGGTCTGCAGCGCCGCTGTGTACTGGTCGGCTTGCGTCGGATCGACAAAGCTCCAGGCCGAGCATGCAGCTCGTGCCCCCGCGACGAGCAGCTCCTCTGGACGACCGTAGTAGGCCTCGTTGAAGCCGTCGGTGCAGTCGAGGGGGATCGGCACGAGGTCCACGGTCACTGTCCCGCCCAAGCCCTCGACGAGCTGGGACATGGCCGGGTAGCGGCGGCGCTCCGTCGAGATGACACTCGGTGCGTACTCGGCAAGCCAGAAGCGGTCGAGTAGGTCCGGATCGCAGGTCAGGATGACGACGGGGCCGCGAGTGACGCGTCGAATCTCTGCGAGCCCGGCGGTCAAGTCACCCCACTGATGGACGGAGAATGTCGTCATCGCCGCGTCGAACGAGCTGTCCGGGAACGGCAGCGACTCGGCAACTGCATCGATCGCCCGGCTGAGCACGATCGGGCGCTGGTTGCGCATGCTGGCGGACGGCTCGATCGCCGTCACGTCGCGATCCGTGGGTTCGTAGCTGCCTGCTCCCGCTCCGACGTTGAGCACGGTACGCGCATCGCCGAGCGCATCCCACATGGCTTGCGCGATCCGCGGATCGGGACGGCGGTAGTCGGCGTACGTCTTCCCGATGACACCGTAATCAGCATCACCGGCGCTGCCGTCCTGCTTCCTGAGGTGTTCTGCGGTCATACACCGATCCTGGCACGAAGGGCACGAACGCCCATGGGCGGGGAACAGTGGCTGCAGGGTCAGAGAAGAGGCGACGTGACTTCGAACTGACATAATGTGCATTATCGGCTATAACCATCGACAAGTGAGGGACGTGTAAAAGACTGTATGGAACCAGTCTTCGGCGCTCGGTGCGGGCCGACTGCTCCGGCG
The DNA here is from genome assembly GCF_900163665.1 of Frigoribacterium sp. JB110. Taxonomy (GTDB): domain Bacteria; phylum Actinomycetota; class Actinomycetes; order Actinomycetales; family Microbacteriaceae; genus Microbacterium. The sequence goes on along the minus strand of NZ_FUIA01000019.1, from coordinate 173,751 downwards.
CGCCCACGTCTCTCACGTGTCTCTCACTCAGCGACGTACCCGGCGAGGTGTCTGCCTGTCAGTGTCGAACCATCTGCGGTGAGTTGAGCCGGCGTCCCTTCGAATACGACCCGGCCACCGTCGTGACCTGCACCCGGGCCCATATCGATGATCCAATCGGCGTGGGCCATGACGGCCTGATGGTGTTCGAGGACGATCACCGAGTGTCCGGAGTCGACGAGTTCGTCGAGCATCGCCAGCATCGCCTCGATATCCTGCAGATGAAGGCCCGTAGTCGGCTCATCGAGCACATACACGTCTGCGCCGTCGCCCATCTGCACGGCGAGCTTGAGGCGCTGCCTCTCGCCGCCTGACAGCGTCGACAGTGCTTGACCGAGGCTGACGTAGCCGATCCCGACGTCGTTGAGACGCTTCAGGATCTTCGCGGCCGCCGGTACCTTCCCCTCGCCTGAGGAGAAGAATTCCAGCGCGTCGGAGATCGGCAGCGCCAGCACGTCGGCGATGTTCCTCCCGCCGAACTGGTACTCGAGCACGGCCGCGGTGAAGCGCCGCCCGCCGCAGTCCTCGCAGGGCGTGGTCACCCCCTGCATGAAGCCGAACTCCGTCGTGATCGTGCCGTTCCCCTTGCACGTCGGACACGCGCCCTCGCTGTTCGAGCTGAACAGGGCAGGCTTGACGCCGTTCGCCTTCGCGAAGGCCTTCCGGATGGACTCGAGCAGGCCCGTGTACGTCGCCGGATTGCTCCGGCTCGATCCCTTGATCGGCGTCTGGTCGACGAACGCGACGCCGTCGCGCCGTGCCAGCTTCTCGTCGACGAGAGAACTCTTTCCCGACCCTGCAACACCCGTCAGCGCCACGAGCACGCCGAGCGGCACGTCCACGTCGACGTCGCGCAGGTTGTTCGACGACGCCCCGCGCACCTCGATCGCGCCGTTCGGCGCACGCACCTGGTGCTTGATGCGGGCACGGTCGCCGAGATGGCGTCCTGTCACGGTGCCGCTCTCGTGCAGGCCGGCGAGGTCGCCGGCGAAGCACACCTCTCCCCCGTGCGCACCGGCGCCTGGGCCCATGTCGATGACGTGATCGGCGATCGCGATCGTCTCCGGCTTGTGCTCGACGACGAGCACCGTGTTGCCCTTGTCTCGCAACTGCACGAGCAGGTCGTTCATCCGCTCGATGTCGTGCGGATGCAGCCCCGCTGTGGGCTCGTCGAACACGTAGGTGACGTCGGTGAGCGGCGACCCGAGATGCTTGATCATCTTCAGGCGCTGTGCCTCTCCCCCGCTGAGCGTGCCGGATGCACGTTCCAGGGACAGATAGCCGAGCCCGATGTCGACGAACGAGGCGAGCAGATCGTCGAGCGCCGTCAGCAGCGGGACGGCTCCCTCGAGGTCGAGTCCTCGCACCCACTCGAGCAGGTCGGAGACCTGCATCGCGCAGGCTTCGCCGATGTGGAGGCCGGCGATCTTCGATGATCGCGCGGTTTCGGCAAGGCGCGTCCCGCCGCATTCCGTGCATGACATGAAGGTCACTGCGCGGTCGACGAAGGTGCGGATGTGGCTCTGCATCGCCTCCCTGTCCTTCGACAGCATCGACTTGCGCACCTGCGGCACGAGTCCTGCGTACGTGATGTTGATGCCGTTGAGCTTGATCTTCGTCTCGTCCTTGTGCAGAAAGGCGTCGAGCTCGTCCGGGGTGAAATCGCGTACCGGCTTGTCCGGGTCGAAGAACCCCGACTCGGCATAGAAGCGCACGGACCAGCCGCCGGGCTTGTAGCCCGGAACCGTGATCGCGCCGTCGTTGATCGACTTCGTCTCGTCGTACAGCTGTGCGAGATCGAGATCCGACACGCGCCCTGTACCCTCACAGCCCGGGCACATGCCCCCGAGCATGGTGAACGACGCGCGCTCCCGCTTCGCTCTGCCGGTTCGCTCGACGAGGATCGCGCCGGATGCCTTCACCGAGGGTGTGTTGAACGAGAACGCATTGGGCGGGCCGACCTGCGGCTCTCCGACGCGGCTGAACAGCGTGCGGAGCATCGCGTTCGCGTCGCTGACTGTGCCGACGGTCGATCGGATGTTCACGCCGAGGCGCTCCTGGTCCACCAGGATCGCCGTGGTGACACCGTCGATCGAGTCCAACTCGGGGCGTGCGAGCTGCGGCAGGAACCCTTGCACGAACGCGCTGTATGTCTCGTTGATCATCCGCTGCGACTCAGCGGCGATGGTTCCGAACGCCAACGAGCTCTTCCCGGATCCCGACACGCCGGTGAAGACGGTCAGGCGCCGCTTGGGAACATCGACGTCGACACCGGTGAGGTTGTTCTCGCGCGCGCCGCGGACGCGGATGGCGTCGTGGGAGTCAGCGGGATGCGTGGCCATGTGAGCACGCTATCCCGCGAGAGCGTCGTCGACCAGGTCGGACACGTGCGCACTATTGTGGGCGATGATGAATCACCCGCGCAGCTCATATATGCCGGTAGAGGCATGATCCCCGCGCTCACCGGCTTCGTCGTTGTCGGGGTCGCGATCGTGACGGGATTCGTCACGGGCCGGATCGGCCTGCTCGGTGAGCACGGCCGCTTCGTCCTGAGCCGGCTGACGTTCTTCGTACTCAGCCCCTTCCTGCTGTTCGCCGTGCTCGCGAACGCGGACGTGCACGTCCTGTTCTCGTCGCAGCTGCCGGTCGCGGCGATTTCTGCTGCGGCGATGTTCGCGATCTTCGCCGTGCTCGCGCGTCTGATCCTGAAGCGCTCCGCGGGAGCGACCGTGATCGGCAGCCTCGCCTCCGGCTATGTCAATGCGAACAACATCGGGCTGCCTCTGGCGACCTACGTGCTGGGCAGCGGCGCATACTCCGCTCCGATCATCGTGCTGCAGCTGCTGGTTCTCACCCCGGTGTTCCTGATGCTGCTTGACGCGATCTCAACCGGCAGCACGGCTCTGGGACCGATTCTGAAGCGCACGGCGCGCAACCCGATGATCATCGGTGCGCTGCTCGGCACGCTGGTGGCGGCCTTCGAGATCGAGCTGCCCGACATGGTGATGGAACCGGCGGAGCTGATAGCCGGTGCGGCGATCCCCGTGCTCCTGATCAGCTTCGGCATGTCGCTCAGCGGCTCCCGCGTGCTCTCCACGCCCGGCACGCGCATCGACGTCCTGATCGCGTCCGGGCTGAAGCTCGTCGTGATGCCGGTCGTCGCGTGGCTGGTCGGCGCCTTCGTGTTCGGCATGACCGGCCATGACCTGCTCGCGGTGGTCGTGATGGCCTGCCTGCCCAGCGCTCAGAACGTCTTCAACTACTCCCAGCGGTACGGGGTCGGCGAGGTCATCGCCCGCGACACCGTGTTCGTCACGACGATCGGCTGCGTCCCGGTCCTGCTCTGCGCGGTTCTGCTCCTCAGCTGATCCCAGGGCTCCGCCACGACGCGTGCGGATCCGGCGCAGCAGCACCTGGCCCTGATCGACAGCCACGCCGAGCACGAGGGCGAGCACGATGCCGACCGCGGCTCCGACGAGCGGGTACTGCTCGAACCATGCGCCGGCCAGCATGCCGATGCCGACGGAGTATCCGGCCCACAGCACTGCGGCGACGGCGGACAGCGGCACGAACCGGCGCTGAGGGAACCCGGTCGCCCCGGCGGTGAGGTTCACGGCGATGCGCCCGATCGGAATGTACCTCGCCATCAGGATGAGCATCGACCCTCGGCGCTCGAGCGCACGGCTCGCCCAGGCGAGCGTGGAGCGGGCGCGGCGACCTCTCATCCATCCGAATCGGTCGATGCCGAGGCGGCGGCCGAGCATGAACACCATGTTGTCACCGGCGAATGCCCCCACAGCCATGCACGCCCCGAGCAGGAACGGATTGAGCTCGCCCGTCGACGCGGCGATCGCGGCGAACGCCACGACGAGTGACTCGCTCGGAACCGGCGGGAAGAAGGCATCGAGCATCGTGACGGCGAAGGCGATCAGATACACCCAGGGGGACGTAGCCAATGCCAGCAACATCTCCGTGATCTCGGTCACGCGCGCACCCCGTTTTCTCTTGCCACTCCCCCAGCATCGCGGGGCGACGCGGCAAGCGGTATGGCGAAACCTCGTGTCTTGCCGAGGGGGATATCCCCCGCCAGAGCGATGGCGACGGCTGCGAGGACGGCGCAGGCGACTGCGGTGACCCAGGTGAGGCCGACGACGAAGATGATGACGACGCACCCCACCCCGAGGGCGGTCGCCGGGACGGTGCGCCAGGCAGCACCGGATGGGAGCGGCATCGGCTTCCGCTCGAAGCGGGCGGCTGCCGCGGAGACCAGGGCGACGGCGACCACGGCGGCCAGCAGCCATGCCGGCCGCGTCAGCCACCACTGCGCGGAATGCAGGTCAGGCAGCACGATCAGTCCGCTCATCGCGCCGATCACGCTGAAGCCAGCCAGCGCGATCAGGACGGTCATGTGCCACAGGTAGATGGTCATCGCCCTGTCACCGATCCACGCGACCGCCCGCGCGACTCCCTGGCGCTGCGCGAATCGGGCCAGGTGCGGCCGAGCCAGAGAGAAGAAGGCCACCTGCACGACGGCGAGCACCGCGAGCACGAGTGTCGGCGGGTCCTGATTGGCGTACATGTTCGCCACGTACGGGGTCGTCGCTACGAGCACGACCAGACCGCCGAGCAGACCGAAGGCCCCGCCCATCCGGATGCGGCGAGGCACCCGGGCGATGAGGCCGTCCGCGTCGCAGAACCCGAGCTGCTGCACGAACAGCCACACCACCGCGAGGTTGAGGAAGCCGATCGCCTCCCAGCCGGTTGCGAACCGGACCGCATCGATCGCCGCGGCCGCCGTCACGAGAGTCGCCAGGGCCAGCGCCGGTCGCCGTTCGTGCCAGGAGGCCATCGCCGGAACGAGCGCCTGAGCGAGCAGGAACACACCGAGGAACCAGAGGGGCTGCGAGATGCGGAAACCGGCTGTGGCCACGATGTCGGCCGGAACTCCCGCGAGCGTGAGAGCAGCGAGTCCGGCAGCGATCGCGACGAAGAGGGCGACGGCCGGTGTCATCAGTCTGATCACGCGGCCGGATACGAATGCCGAGGCCGACATTCCCCTCGCTCGTGCCCTGCGCCACGAACCGAAGGCGGTGAAACCGCCCGCGAAGAAGAACAGCGGCATCATCTGCACGAACCAGCTCACCGGATCGAACCAGTCCGTCTCGAGCGCGTTCTCGAAGACCGGTTCACCACCGGACAGCGTGACGCCGACCATCATGGCGTGCAGAAGCACGACGAGCACGAGACTGGCCGAACGGATCAGATCGATGCTGCGATCCCGTCCAGGGGCGGCAGTCGTCGGCGCGCGTCCGGCGGTGCTCACTGCAGGGGCTGGCACGTGCAAGGTGGTCATGGAGCTCTCCTCGAATCGACTTCGAGGAAGGTACGTCGGCGGCCTCGGCGAGGACATCCGACCCCGGAGTGATCTTCCGGCGGGTGCCCCCTACCGCAGAGGGATCATTCCGGCGAGACGAGCCCGGCGTCGTAGGCGGTGATCACGAGCTGCACTCTGTCGCGAGCGCTGAGCTTCTGCAGGAGCTTGCCGACATGTGTCTTCACCGTCTGCTCGCCGATGAACAGAGCCGAGGCGATCTCGGAGTTCGACAGCCCCCGGCCGATGTGCTCAAGCACCTCGCGCTCACGGTCGGTGAGGGAGCTCAACCGGAGAGCGGCGCGCGACGGCGCGGGGTCACGCGTGTCGGCGAATCTCTCGATCAGACGTTTCGTGACGCTCGGTGCGAGCAGCGCATCGCCCGCAGCGACCACGCGCACGGCCTGCGCGAGCTCATCCGGCAGCGCGTCTTTGAGCAGAAAGCCGCTGGCGCCTGCGCGCAGCGCCTCATGAACGTAATCATCGATGTCGAACGTGGTGAGCATCAGCACCCGCGGAACATGTGGCAGCGGGCGATCGGGGCGCAGCAGCCTCCTCGTGGCCTCGATGCCGTCCATCGTCGGCATGCGCACGTCCATGAGTACGACGTCCGGGCGCAGTTCGCGCGCGAGCGAGACAGCCTCTGCGCCGTCCGCGGCCTGACCGACCACCCGGATATCTGGCTGCGCATCGAGGAGCGCAGCGAACCCCGCCCGCACCATGCTCTGGTCGTCGACGACCAGCGCCGTGATCCGATCCGTGCTCATCGGTCCTCCGTCATGCTCTGCCCTGTGCCGTCCGATTCGACGGGCAACTCGGCGCGAATCAGGTAGCCGCCGACATCGGTCGCGCCGGCGGTGAGTGTGCCGCCGAGCAGACCGGCGCGCTCTCGCATGCCGATCAGCCCGTGGCCGCTGCCGCTTGCGCGCGGTGCGGGCTGCGCCGGAGCGGAGTTGCGCACCTCGATGAGCAGTCGGCCGTCGTCATGATGCAGTGCGATGTCGACGCGGGTTCCCGGCGCGTGCCGGATCGCGTTGCTCAGCGCCTCCTGCACGATGCGGTACGAGGTCAGGCTGACCGCCGTGGGAACGCTGTCGAGGTTGACGGCCGTCAACGACGCGTCGGCGCCGGCACGCCGGGCGTCTGCGACCAGGTCACCGACGTCTTCGATCGTGGGCTGCGGGGCGTGCTGCGCTGGCTGCTCGTCGCCGCGCAGGGCCCCGAGCAGGTGCCGCATCTCGGCGAGCGAGGTGCGTGCGGACGCTGCGATGTCATCGAACTCCGCTGCGGCGTCGTCCGGGACGTCCTGAAGGCGATAGCGGGCAGACGTCGCCTGCACCTGGATCAGCGACAGGCCATGAGCGACGACGTCGTGCAGCTCTCGCGCGATGCGCTGTCGCTCCTCCGAGACGAGGCGCCGCTCCTGCTCGGCCTCGCTCACCTCCCGCTCCTTGGTCAATGCGCGGCCGAGCCTGGCCCGCTCACGCAGGAGGGCGGCAGCGCCTGCTGCGACTGCGCCGACGGACACCGCGACGATGAACCCGGACAGCGATCTGGCATCGAACTCGATGGCCGCCAGGGCGCTCACGGAGACCGCGGGCACCGCGTACACGATCAGACCTCGCAGCCAGCCGTGGCGTGCCCAGACGATCAGCACGAGCGCGACGAAGCCCACCATCGTCGTGACCGTCCACGGCCACGGGAGGCCGTTCGGGGCCGGACTCCAGCGCACCACGACGCTCGCCGCGGCGAACAGCATCGCTGCGCTGAGCGGGAATCGCACGGCGAGCACGATGGCGCCGAACCGGGCAGCGGTGATCAGCAGTGCAACCAGCACAGGCGCGCCGTACTGCACGGCTTCGAGCGGTGCGGCGACCGCGTACAGCACAGCCGCGACGGCGCTGGCCGAGACGTACCAGACCGCAATCGGGTGCTGCCGCACCCACCGGCCGACGGCGCCCTGACGAGTCCGCCTCGGGCGCACGCGTTTGGGTCTCTTCTGTCGTGCCACGAAGCCATCGTGCCACGCGGGTTCTGACGCCGGATCCCACCGTGGTGGGATCTTCTGCGGGGTCAGGCGGTGAAGCCGGAGACGTCTCCCACGATGCGCTCGTTGTTCTCGGGGATCGCTTCGACGGCGGCCTGGGCGATTTCGGCAGCGAACTCCGCGACGTTGTACAGCTTGCCGGCGTCCTCGCGACGCGCCGAGAGAGCACCGGGGTTGGTGCGCTCGAGCAGCGTGGCTGTGATCGTGCCTTCGATCATGTCGCCTGAGACGACGACGAACTCGATGCCCTTCTCCGTGAGGGCGGGGATGCGCTCGCGGAGTGCATCCTCGCCTGCGCGCTTGGAGAGGGCGACGGGCTCGTACTCCGGCATGGTCGGCGTGGTCCGGATGAAGTGGGCCTGGTGGCTCGTGACGAAGACGACGCGGGATCCTGCGCCCAGCAGCGGCGCTGCGGCGTCGAGCGTTGCGAGTTGGGCATCGCGGTTCAGCGTGAGGGCGTAGTCCTCGGCCATACCGGACTCCATGCCTCCCGACGCGTTCAGCACGAGGATGTCGATCGTGCCGAAGGTCTCCTTCACGCTGGTGAACATCGACTCCAACGAATCGGCGTCCGTGAGGTCGGCGCCGACGACGAGCGCCTCGACGCCCTGCTCCCGGACTTCGTTCGCGAGCTTCTGGGCCCGCGGCGCCTTGTTGCGGTAGTTGATGACGACATCGGCACCGGCCCGCGCCAGGCTGCGGACGGTGTCCGCGCCGATTCCGCGGGATGACCCCGTCACAACGGCGGTCTTTCCGGTGAGGGTTCCGGGGGCAAGCGGCTCTGGCACGGGTGAACTCCTATGACCTGTGATCGGGACTGTCGGAATACCGGGCGTCGTAGTGCACGCGTCGCGGCAGACCACGCCGAGACTATACCGATAGGCTTCAGTAAACGCCGCAAGTGGAGGATCAATGGACCTCGTCACCGACTACGCCTGGATCGGCTGGATCGCGATCATCGCCATCCTGCTGGTCATCGAAATGCTTTCAGGCGAGCTCACCTTCCTGATGCTGTCGATCGGCGGTGTCGCCGGTGTGGTCTCTTCGCTTCTCGGCGCGCCGATCTGGCTGCAGGTGATCGTCGTCGCCGTCGTGGCGGTGGTTCTGCTGCTGTTCATCCGGCCGCCGCTGCTGAAGCGAGTGAAGCGGCCGCGCGATCCGCAGAAGTTCAACGTCGACGCGCTGATGGGCATTGCAGGCACAGTGCAGCAGGCTGTCAGCCCGACCACCGGAACTGTGAAGCTGTCCAACGGGCAGACATGGACGGCGCGCACATCGACGGCGCGCCAGATCCCATCCGGCGCACTGATCTACGTGCAGCAGGTGTCAGGGGCCACCGTGTACGTCATCGACCAGCCCATTCCGCCCACCAACACTGGGGAGAACTAATCATGCCGGGAACCATTGTCATGTGGATCCTCGCGATCGCGATTCTGCTGTTCGTGATCGTGACGCTTGCGAAAGCGATCACGATCGTGCGGCAGAGCGACGCGCTGATCATCGAGCGGCTCGGTAAGTACAACCGCACGCTCTTCGGAGGCCCGCACGGGATCATCCCGTTCTTGGAGAAGCCCCGTCTGCGCGTCGACCTCCGCGAGCAGGTCGTCTCGTTTCCGCCGCAGGGCGTCATCACCGAGGACAACCTGACGGTCGACGTCGACACGGTCGTCTACTTCACGGTCACCGACCCTCGGGCAGCGACCTACGAGATCGCGAACTACCTCGGCGCTGTCGAACAGCTCACGATCACCACGCTGCGCAACGTGGTCGGTTCGCTCAACCTCGAGCAGGCGCTCGTCTCGCGCGACACGATCAACGCGAAGCTGATGACTGAGCTCGACGAGGCGACGGGCCGCTGGGGCATCAAGGTGAACCGCGTGGAGCTGAAGGCGATCGACCCGCCGCCCTCGCTGCAGGATGCCATGGAGAAGCAGATGCGTGCGGAGCGCGACCGCCGTGCCGCGATTCTGACGGCGGAGGGCCACAAGCAGTCGCAGATCCTCGTCGCAGAGGGATCGCGCCAGTCGGAGGTCCTCAAGGCCGACGGTGACAAGCAGGCTCAGGTCCTGCGCGCTCAGGGTGAGTCCGAGGCGATCCAGACGGTGTTCCACGCGATCCACGCCGGTGCACCGGACGACAAGCTTCTCGCGTACCAGTACCTGCAGACGCTGCCGAAGATCGCCGAGGGCGAAGCAAGCAAGATGTGGATCATCCCGAGCGAGATGACCGAGGCGCTGAAGGGGATCGCCGGCGGATTCGCCGGCGGCGGTCAGGCAGGCCCCTCCGGGTCCGCACCCACTCCCCCGGCACCCGTTCCGCCGAAGCCGTCCTCGTCTGCCGCAGAAGCTGCCGCGGCAGCGGTCGCGGAGGCCGCGAAGGTGACGGAGGAGGCTGAGGCCGAGGCCGCGACCTCGACGGTCGGCTCAGCGCCGGCCCCCGCCACCCGCGCCGAGCAGCGCTCTGCACCGGCCGAGGGGTCGATTCCCCCTGCGCCGCCCGCACCGGGCGGCTACCCGCCGAACGAGTGACGCACCCGTTCTTCACGCCGACGAGCCCCCGAGTCTTCGCACATCGGGGGCTCGTTGCCGCAGGCGATGAGCATGCACCCAACACCTTCGCGGCCTTCGCCGCCGCGCACGCTGAGGGTGTCGAGTACATCGAGAGCGACTGCCACCTCACCGCCGACGGCGAGGTCGTGCTCTTCCACGACGACACACTCGCGTCCATCACGGGTGACCCGCGCCGCGTCGATCAGGTGACGGCGCACGAGATGGAGCGCCAGCTCGCCGACCGCGGCGGCCTGGTCACGCTCGAGCAGGCGTTCGACGCGTTCCCGCGCATGCGGTTCAACATCGACGTCAAGGCGAACGATGCGGCGGGGCCGGCCGGCCGGATCATCGGGCGGTACGCCGAACGCGCGCTGGTGACGAGCTTCTCCGACGCGCGACGACTGACGGCGCTGCGCGCGGCGGCGCCCGCGCGCCCTGCCACATCCGCCGGCCGGGCAACGATCATCCGGCTGCTTCTGGCTGCGGCGATCCGCGCCGAGACGTGGGCCTCGCGCCTGCTCGCGGAGATCGACGCGCTGCAGATACCGGAGCGTCAGGGGCCGGTGCGCGTGCTGACGCGCCGTCTGATCGACTATGCGCACACCGCGGGAACCGAGGTGCACGTGTGGACGGTGAACGACACCGACCGCATGCGCTTGCTCATCGGTCGCGGCGTCGACGGCATCGTCACCGATCGTTCTGATGCGGCACTTCGCACGCTGGGATGACTGGGTGATCTTGCGCTTTCCGGCTGACATGGAGGCGCGCCGGGTGTACCTTCGGATGATCCATTCAGGCGCACGCGCTATAAAGAAAAGCTGACGAGAGGACCACACAATGGCAGACCGTAGCCTTCGTGGCATCCGACTCGGCGCCCAGAGCCTACAGAGCGAAGACGGCGTCGTGTTCATGGAGCGCGCAGAGTACACCTACAAATGCACGCAGTGCGGTCGCGACACCGTACTGAACTTCGCGGCCGACGCTGAGCCGCCGGCTGGCTGGGAGTGCCGCACCTGCACGGGCGAGGCGCTTCTGCAGACGGAGAAGGGTCAGGCAGTAGTCGACCACTCCGATGACAAGACCCCCCGAACTCACTGGGACATGCTGCTCGAGCGGCGTACTCTCCCGGAGCTCGAGGAGATCCTCGCGGAGCGCCTCGAGTTCGTCCGCGCCCGTCGCGGGCAGGGCGACAAGGAAGCCAAGAGCGCGTAGCACGCGATCTCGACAGGGCGTCTGCATCCGGAAGCGATTCCGGGTGCTGGCGCCCTTCGTCGTTCATCCCACTGCGGAACGTCGTCATAATCGGACCAACGGCGCACCGGTGGCACGAGGCACCGCACGCCCCGAAGTAAGCTGATGGTCATGGCAAACAGCGAGAACCGTGCGGTGGGAATCGACGTCGGAGGAACCGGCATGAAGGCTGGAATCGTAGATCTCGACACCGGCGAGCTGGTGACCGATCGCGTGCGCATTCCTACGCCGGATGGCGCACACCCGAAGGACGTGCTCGAGACGGCCGGCGAATTGCTCGCCCTTCTCGGCGACGACGCGGACGGTCTGCCGCTCGGCGTGTGCTTCCCCGCGATCGTCAAGCACGGCAAGACGCTCTCTGCCGCTAACATCTCGGACGACTGGATCGACTTCGCCGCTGAGAAGTTCTTCGAGGACGGGCTCGGGCACGACATCCACTTCGTCAACGATGCGGATGCGGCCGGCCTCGCCGAGCTTCGCTACGGTGCGGCCAAAGGCGTTCCGGGTCTGACGATCCTCACCACGCTGGGCACCGGAATCGGCTCCGCGTTCCTGTTCGCGGGCAGGCTCGTTCCGAACACCGAGCTGGGCCATCTGCTCTGGCAGGGCGAGTCCATCGAGCGCTTCGCCTCGGCATCGGCGCGCGAGCGGCTCGACCTGAAGTGGAAGGACTGGGCCGAGAACCTGCAGCACTTCTACGAGCACGTCGAGTTCCTCTTCTCCCCCGACCTCATCCTGGTCGGCGGCGGTGTGTCCAAGAACCCCGAGAAGTTCATGCCGTACCTGTCCACTCGCTCCGAGATGCGCATCGCCGAGCACCGCAACAACGCGGGCATCATCGGCGCCGCCAGTCTCGCCCGCAGCGACGAAGACCACCTCGCACGCGTCTGACGCGCCAGGACGTTCTGAAGAGCCGGCGGCGGTAGACTCGACGTAGCGAATGGGTCGGCCGGGCGGTCGCGTCGTGCGATGAGCACGCCGAGGAACGTCCGGGCTCCACAGGGCACGGTGGTGGGTAACGCCCACCCGGAGCAATCCGCGAGACAGTGCAACAGAAAGCAGACCGCCGGCTCCGGCCGGTAAGGGTGAAACGGTGGTGTAAGAGACCACCAGGGGCCGTGGTGACATGGCCCGCTGGGTAAACCTCACCGGGAGCAAGACCAGACAGGGGATGTTGACGCGGCCCGCCGAGTCCCCGGGTAGGTTGCTGGAGCGGCGCGGCAACGCGTCGCGGAGAGAGATGGCCGCCGACGGAGCGAGAGCTCCCGAACAGAACCCGGCGTACAGGCCGGCCCATTCGCACCTCGTACTTCTTCGAGTGTCCCGCGTCACTTCAGCCGTCGGCTGAGGAGAAGCGGGGCACTCGAAGAGTCAGGGCGCGGCGCTGGGGCCGATCCGGATGTCCAGGGGGACGTCGATCGGGAAGTCGCCGAACAGCACGCGAGCGGCGGTTGCCGCGGACGCCCTGATGGCGTCGGCTGCGGCCTCGGCGTGCTCGGCAGGAGCGTGCACGATCACCTCGTCGTGCAGGAAGAAGGCCAGGTGCGCCCTGCGGGCGAATGCAGGGCCGGATGCCGGCGCAGGCGCGTTCGAGAGCGGGAAGGCGGCCAGCTTCGAACGAAGGTCGGCCATCCACGCCAGCGCCCACTCCGCTGCGGTGCCCTGTACGACGAAGTTGCGGGTGAATCGGCCGCGCTCGCGGGCAACCGTGCCTGCGATTCGTTCGTTCGCCGCCGACTCCCTTGCGTCACGCTGGAGCTCGACCCAGCGCTCGTCAGGAGGCGGCGACACCCGCCCGAGCAGCGTCGAGACGCGTTCGCCTCTCTCCCCCGCCCGCGCGGCGTCGTCGGTCAGCCTGATGGCGCGAGGGAACGCGCGCCGCAGACGCGGCATCAGCCGGGCGGCATCTCCCGTCGTCGAACCGTACAGGGCCCCGAGGACGGCGTACTTCGCCTCGGTGCGCGACGCGGCGATCCCCGTGTCGACGATGCCGTCGTAGAGGTCCCGGCCGCGCGCGGCATCCGCCATGCGCTCGTCGTGTGCCATGGCGGCGAGCACCCGTGGTTCCAGCTGCGCGACGTCGGCGTCGACGATCACCCACCCGGGGTCGGCCCGGACGGCATCGCGCAGGCTCTTCGGGATCTGCAGCGCGCCGCCACCGGACGATGCCCACCTGCCGGTCACGACGCCGCCAGGCACGTAGACCGGGCGGAAACGCCCATTGCGCACCCACTCGTCGAGCCAGGCCCACCCGTTGGCGGTGTACAGCCGCATCATCCGTTTGTAGTCGAGCAGCGGCGCGATCGCCGGATGATCGTGATCGGCGAGCTCCCATTTGCTGGTCGAACGCGCCTCGACACCTGCCCTGTGCAGCGCGCGCAGCAGCTTGGGCTGCGAATCGAGCGAGGCCGCGGGGTCCCTCAGCGCGCGGCGCACCTCGTCGGCCCGCTCGGCGATGCCCCGGGGCACGCCGCCCGCGATCCGCTCCCCCAGTTCGCCCACGAGGATCTGCTCGTGGCGCGTGCGATCCCACGGCAGGCCGGCCGTGGTCATCTCCGCCGCGACGAGCGAACCCGCAGACTCTGCGGCCAACAGCAGACGCAGACGGCCGGCTGCGTCGGCGGGCGCGGTGCGCAGGATGTCGTCGTGGCGAGCCGATTCGGCGAGCGTCTCGTCGACGTGCTGCGGGCGCGAACCGTCATCAGGAGGCAGGTCGAACAGCGCAGCCGGCGCGGCGTCTTCGGTCGGCGCATCCCAGGCCGCGCTGTCGGGCAGAGCGCCGTCCCGTGCGCTGCGAAGGATCGTGCGGGACAGGCGCAGATCGGTGCAGCGCTCCACGCGCACCCCGGAGGCGAGCAGGGGCGGGTACCACACGGACGACGACGACCACACCCAGCGCACGTGCCGCCCGCCGTCGCGCGCCTCGCTCTCACGGGCGGCCACCCAGGCGGGGAGCTCAGCGTGCGCCAGTGGACGGCGTCCGATTTCCGTCGGGGAGCCGCTGGTGCGTTTCAGCGCGACAGCGACGACCGCATCCCGACCGTCGCGTCCGAGTGCGATCAGATCGGCATCGCCCCAGGGGGATTCGACCGCCACGGCGTCAGGAGAACGAGACGGTGCCCGTCCCCTGGTCATGCCCGTCGCCGGCGTCGCCGAGGCCGCTCTCGTCCGTGCGCACGAGAATTCCGCCGCACTCGGGGCAGGTGGCGACTTCGTCCTCGGCGAGCGTACGCACCGCGGCGAGGTCGCTCTGTGCCAGCGTCATGTGGCACCCGCCGCACACGCCTCGGGTGAACAGGGACGCACCGGCGCCCCGGGCGCGCAGCCGCTCGTACATCGCGAGCAGTGCGTCAGGCACGCCGCTGGCGACGGCGGCCCGGTCGCGCGCGGCCTCTTCCATTTCGCGGGCGGCGGAGATGACGCCCTCTTTGCCCTCGGCGCTCAGCCGCTGGCCCTCCTCGATCGTCGTCCGCACAGTCGCCTCCTGCTCGGCTACGGCAGTCTCGGCCGGCTCGATCTTCTCCATCAGTTCGAGCTGGGCCGTCTCGAGCCCGTCGAGGCGGCGCGCCAGCGAGGCGAGTTCCTGTTCGAGCGCCTTGATCGTGGCGAGATCCGTGGCCTGCTCGAGGCGCTTCGCGTCGCGTTCCCTGCGCGTCGTGGCCAGGTCCACGTCGGAGTCGATCTTCGTCAGTTCGTTGCGCAGGGCATCGCGCTCCCCCACTCGCTCGGCCAGCACCCGGTTCTCCGCCGTGCGCTGCTCCACGAGTTCTCGCACGCGCGCGGCCTGCGGCGGGTTCTCCTTGGTGCGCTTGGCGCGATCGTACCGATCATCGAGCGCGGCGATATCGAGCAGGAGGCGCTGGTCGGCAGGAGAGGCTTTCATCCCTCCAACCTACGTCAGCGCGCCGGTCTCTGCGGGCCGAATGCACATCCGGATGCGCCGTGCCTTGAGTGCCGATCGGCCCGGCTGCGCATCGCCGCGGTCGAGCGCGGATATAGTGACGGCGTGTCTGAGTCAGAGAACCCTCGATCGCGCGCCGATGCCAGGGCAGCGCGTGCTGGTGCGCCGGTGAGCCGCGCGCACGGTGCGCTCGATCGATCGAGCAGCAGACTGGGATGGATGGACACCCTGCGAGGGCTGTCGATCCTGCTGGTGATCCTGCACCACTCGACGCAGATCGTCACGGCACCGTTCGCCGACGATCCGAACCCGCCCGCGGTGCTGGAACCGTTCATCTTCCTGAGCGAGTTCTTCGCGCCGTTCCGGATGCCGATGCTGATGTTCCTGTCGGGTCTGCTGATCTCCGGGTCGCTGAAGCGCACGGCCGGTCAGTACGTCTGGGGCAAGCTGCGGCGCATCCTGTGGCCGATCATCGTGTGGACGGCCGTCTTCAACCTCGCACTCATCGCCGGTGGGGGCTCGCTGCCCGGCATGCCATGGGAGTGGGCCTTCTGGAACACGTACCTGTGGTTCATGCAGTTCGTGCTGGTGTACTACCTCGTCGCGCTGCTGACGAAATGGGTGCCGGCGTGGGCATTCATCCTGCTGGGCTTCGTCGGCATGTTCCTGCTGCCGGACGACACGCTGATCCAGCGGCTGTTCTACCTGATGCCGTTCTTCTTCCTCGGCGCCTTCATCGAACGATTCTGGGATCGCTTCGTCGCCGCGATCAACGTGCCCGTGGCGATCGCTCTCACCGCGATCCCCCTTGCGCTCGGCCTCGCCTCGGCGTTCTGGGTGCCGCTCTGGTACGAGCCGTTCGCCGCGGTGCCCGGCCTGCTCGGCATTCTCGCGCTCGCCCGCGTGGCCGTGTACATTCCGGATGCCGGATGGCTGCGGCCCGTGCGCTTCGTCGGGCAGTACTCGCTGATCTTCTACGTGGTGCACTACCCCGCGTATGCGGCGATCTTCAACATCGCCGAGCGGGTCGGCGTGACGCACCCCGCTGTGGTGCTGCCGGTCGTGTTCCTGGTGACGCTGGCCGTCTCGACAGGTTTTGCACTGATCGGTCGGCGGCTGCCCTTCAGCCTGCTGTTCGAGTTGCCGCGTCGGATGTGGCCCAAGCGCGCCGCGGCGTGACAGGCGCATCCGTCTGGTGCCGATAGACTGGTCGGCATCAGGGCCTTTAGCTCAGCTGGTAGAGCGCCACGTTTACACCGTGGATGTCGTCGGTTCGATCCCGGCAGGGCCCACTCTCCACTCAGTCGGGTATCTCAAAGGCGAGGCGTACGCTGAACGCGTCGTTCGTTTGTGTCCTTCGCGGCATTGGACGAGGCAATCGTCGACGAAGGCGCAGATGAACGGCAGCTGTCACTCGGGTTCGCGTTCATCTCGTCGGCTCTGCTGAGGACATGACCGCGATTCGCTACCGTCGCGGCGTCGCGAACGTCAGATACCCGGTGCCCGTGCCGGGGGCGACGATCTCATCGAGCGCTGCGAGGTCCTCCTCGTTCGGCGTCCACGCCACCGATCGTGCGTTCGCGACGATCTGCTCGCCGCGCGTCGCACCGGCGATGACGGTGTCGACGGTGGGCTGCGCGCGCAGGCCGCCGAGCGCGACGTCGAGCATGTTGATGCCGCGCTCGCGGGCGAAGGTGCGGACCCCCTCGACGATGTCCCAGTTCGCGCCGTCGAAGCGCGCGGTCTCGGTAACGAGCCTGGTCCCTGCAGGCGCCGCCTCGCCCTGCGCATACTTGCCGGTGAGCAGCCCATACGCGAGCGGGAAGTACGGCAGCAGGCTCATCCCGTAGTGCTCCAGTGCCGGCACCAGCTCGGCCTCAGCGCTTCGGTTGTACAGCGAGTACTCGTTCTGCGAGGTGACGAAGTGCTCGCCGCCGATCGCGTCGGCGACGGCAGCCGCGTCTGCGACCTCCCACGACGCGAGGTTCGAGCACCCGATGTAGCGCACCTTACCCGCCCTGACGAGGTCGCTCAGCGCCGAGAGGGTCTCCTCCATCGGCGTGATGCGATCCGGGGTGTGCAGCTGGTACAGGTCGATGCTGTCCGTCCCGAGGCGCGTGAGGCTCCCCTCGACCGCGCGTGTGATGTACCCGCGGCTGGCGCGGTTCTCCCTGGCACCGGGGTAGATGCCTCCCATGTCCATCCCGAACTTGGTGGCGATCACGACCTCGTCGCGGCGGCCGCCGAGTGCGCGGCCGAGCATCGTCTCCGACTCCCCCGCCCCGTACGAGTCTGCGGTGTCGAAGAAGTTCACGCCGTTGTCGAGCGCGCCGGCGACGACATCGTCCGCGGCGTCCTGGTCGATCCGGCGGCCGAACGCGTTGCACCCCACTCCGAGAGCCGAGACGACGAGACCGCTTCTTCCCAATGGCGCGTAGTGCATGAGGTCACGCTACCGCGGCTCCGGCCGCCCGGCGTCGAACACCTGGGCGGCCGGAGCCGCGTCAGGCCATGACGCGGGCGCGGCGCCCTGCGAGCACGCGGTTGGTGACGGCGAAGCCCAGCACGATCACGAGCACGCCGTACAGCCCCAGCGCGATCGGGCTCTGGACGAGCACCGTGAAGTCGCCGTCGGCGCTCATCGCGGCATCGCGCAGGCTCGTCTCGGCGAGCGGTCCCAGCACCATGCCGATGATCAGCGGCGCCAGCGGGAAATCGTGTGCGCGCATGATGAACCCGAGCACACCGATCCCGAGCACCATCAGCAGGTCGAACACCGAACCGGATGAGGCGTAGATGCCCATCGCGCACAGCATCGTGATGCCCGCGTACAGGTACGGCTTCGGAATCAGCAGCAGCCGCGCCCACAGGGCCGCGAACGGGAGGTTCAGGATGAGCAGCACGACCATCGCGATGAAGAAGCTCGCCAGCAGCGACCAGACCAATTCAGGCGAGCGCTCGAACAGCAGCGGCCCCGGCTGCAGCCCGTACTGGCGGAACGCGGCGAGCATGATCGCGGCGGTCGCCGAGATCGGCAGTCCGAGCGAGAGCAGCGCGCCCATCGCCATGCCGGTCGTCGAGTTGCCCGCCGCCTCCGGCGCCGCCAGGCCTCGGATAGCGCCCTTCCCGAACTTCGGTGACTTCCGGCGCGCATCCAGGCGCTTCTCGAGCCCGTAGGCGAGGAAGGTCGGGATCTCCGACCCTCCAGCCGGCACGATGCCGAACGGCAGCCCGATCGCCGTGCCGCGTGCCCATGCCGGAGCCGCCTCGCGCATCGCACGACGCGACAGCCACGGACTCCCCTTGGGCCGGATGAGCTTCAAGCCGCCGCCGTGACGGGCCAGGGACGCGACGAAGATCACCTCTCCGAGCGCGAGGATCGCAACAGTGACGGTCACGAGGGAGACGCCGTCGAACAGGTATGGCGACCCAAGAGTGAATCTCGGGGCACCGGACACTCCGTCGATGCCGATCACGGCGATGCCGAGGCCCAGGAAGAGCGAGGCCAGACCCTTCACGGTGTTGTCGGTGACGACCGTGGAGGTCGCCGCGAAGGCGAACACCGCGAGAGCGAAGAACTCGGCAGGCCCGAACTGCGTCGAGAAATCCGCCAGCACCGGGGCGAGGAACACGACCGCGATGGACGCGACGAAACCGCCGATGAACGCGCCGATCGCCGCGGTGGCCAGGGCCTGCGTCGCTCTGCCGTCGAGCGCCATCTTGTGGCCCTCGAAGGTCGACGCGATCGCGGATGCCTGACCGGGCGTGTTCATCAGGATGCCCATGGTCGAGTCACCGAACAGCCCGCCGAAGTACACACCGGCGAACATGATGAAGGCCGCCGTCGGCTCAAGCGCGAAGGTGATCGGCAGCAGCAGCGCGACCGCCATGGACGAACCGAGCCCGGGCATCACACCGACTGCGGTGCCGAGCAGGCATCCGAAGAGCACCCACAGCAGGTTCTGAAGGGTGAGCGCGCCGAGGAAGCCCTCGCCGAGCAGCTGCACAGTGTCCATCTCAGAACTCCCAACCGAGGATGCCGGAGGGCAACGAGAGCCCCAGCAGCATGTCGAAGGCGATGTAGGTGATCGAGCTCGCCGTGAGTCCGACGACCAGGCTGACCAGGCGTCGCTTCTCCCCGAACCCGTGCGCGACGCACCAGAACAGCAGCGCGGCCCCGATGATCCAGCCGAGGACGTTCAGGGTGAGAGCGAACCCGAGGAATCCCAGCACGACCCATGCCAGCGACGACCAGGAGAGCCGGCCATCGGCACGATCGTCTGCGTGAGCTCCATCCGGCTCGTCGGCCTCGTCGTCAGCCGGAGCCGAGCGTCGCCTGCGCAGGTCGCCTACGACGAGCAGGACGGCGAAGAGGAACAGCCCGGCCGCGATCAGGCCGGGGAAGAATCCGGGACCGGGGAACGCCGTGCCCTCCGGCACCTCCATGGTGATGATGCCGAACACGAGATAGCAGCCGAAGAGCGCCAACAGGCCCGGCATCACCAGGCTCCTCGCGATCTCCCCGGAGCCGCCGCGGTACGTGCGCCCGAGCGTGGCCGACACGGACGTCGGGTTGTTGGAACCTCGATCGGAGAACGTCACAGTCCCATCTCCTCGTACAGTCGCTCGATCCGGGCGCGCTCCTCGTCGAGGAACGCATCGAGTTCGTCGCCCGTGCGCACCTGCGGCGTCCAGTGGTAGCGATCGACGGCTGCGCTCCATTCGTCAGTCGCGAGCGTGTCTTCGATCAGCGACTCCAGACCGGCCGCCTGGTCGTCGGTGATGCCGGGTGGCGCGGAGAGACTGCGCCAGTTCGACAGCGTGATGTCGTAGCCCTGCTCGCGGGCCGTGGGGATGTCGATGCCGTCGACCGGCTCCGGTGCGACCAGGGCGAGCGCACGCAGCCTGCCGGACTCGATCTGATCGATGTTGTCGGGGTAGCCGCCGGTTGCGGCACCGGCTGTGCCGTTGAGCAGTGCCTGGATGGCCTCGCCTCCGCCGTCGGAGGAGATGTAGGTCGTCTCGACCGGCTCGATACCCGCTTCGAGGGCGAGGTCCGTGACGACGAGCTGGTCGAACGACCCGCCGCCGGTCCACGGGATCGACGCGGGGTCCTCCCGCCATGCCTGCACCAGATCGTCGAGCGTCTGGTGCGGCGAATCCGCAGGAACGACGATCACGTCGTACTCTTCGAACAGCACGGCCAGGTTGGTGACATCGTCGAGCGTCGTCGCGGTGCCGTACTGGATCGTCGCGGCGAGCAGCCCCGTGCCGCCGACGAGCAGGCTGTCCGGCTGTCCCTCGAGTGTCGAGACGTTGCCGAGCCCGATCGTGCCGCCGGCGCCCGGCATGTTCACGACCTGCACGTTGTTCACGAGCCCGTTCGCCTTCTGCGCCTGCTGCAGCTCGCGCGCCAGGGTGTCCCATCCGCCTCCCGCCGCCGCCGGTGCGACGAGCGTCATCGACGCGTGGAAATCGTCGCCGGATGCCGCAGCGGTGATCGAGCCGTAGCTCGCCGCGCCGATCGTCGCCGCGGCGACGATTCCGCCGATCGCACGCAGCACCGTGCGTCTGCGTGCCGACGTGGGTCGACCGGGATCGTCCTCGTGCGGAGGACGCGATGCGTCTGACATGGGCTCACTCCTTCGTGCTGACGTCTTCGTCGTGCGCGGCCCGTGCTGGCGGGTCTCAGCGTCCAGCGACCACTGCGCGGACGGGGTGCAGGACCTAACATGCATTAGGCGCAGCGCCGCGCACAGCCATGGCGCGGTTTGTGCTCATAAGTGCGCACGGTCGAACATGCTCGGAACGGAAGGACGAACGCTGTGGAGACGTCGTGGCGATACCGTATGACGCGCCTCGCACTGGTCGTTCTGCCCAGCGTGATCGTGCTGGTGTGCGTCGGTGCGACGACGGCGATTGCGATGGCAGTGCAGCGCGACAGCATCCGAGAGGCGACGGCGGAACGAGTCTCTGACGTGTCCTCAGAACTGGCGGAACTCGATCAGATCGTGCAGGTGCTCGACAGCGCCGTTTCACGAGAGGAGGCGACGGCCGAGCTGCAGCCGATCGCGAGCATCGTCGAACGCTCCGCAGGCGTCGACTACGTCGTCGTGATGACGACCGATGGCATCCGGATCACCCACCCAGAGCCGGCCGAGCGCGGCGGACCGGTCTCCACCGACAGCAGCGCTGTGCTGTCAGGCGAGCGGGTGCTCGAGATGGACACGGGAACGATCGGTCGCACGCTGCGTGCGAAGAACCCCGTGCTGGACGCCGAGGGGAACATCATCGGTGCGATCTCGGCTGGCATGCTCGAATCCCGGATGGCGGATGACGCCGAAACCGCACTGTGGCAGCTGCTGCCATGGGCGGCAGGGGCGCTTGCGGCGGGGCTGATCGCCAGTTCGGCCGTGGCCGCCGCCATCAGGGGGCGGCTCCGCAGGCACGACGCGGCGGCGCGTGAGCTGGCGCAGGTCGGACGCACCGCCGCGGCGCTGCGCGAGCAGGCCCACGAGTTCGATACGCGTCTGCATGTCGTGCGCGGTCTCGTCGCGCACGGTGACACAGGCGAGGCCGTCGACTACATCGACGGCTCGACGAGCGTGTCCACGGCAGTGCAGGATGACGCACCCGCAGGCCCTCCGCTGCTGCGTGCGACGATCGAGGCGCTGCGCGCCGAACTCAGTGGGGCCGGCGCTTCGTTGGAGACCGTGATCGACGTCACGGGCGAGATCGACGACCCCGTGATGCTGGTGCTGGCGAACCTGTGCCGGAACGCCGGCGAGGCCGGCGCCGCGCGGGTGAGGTGCGAGCTGTACGAGCGCGACGGACGCATCAGCGGTGTCGTGGAGGACGACGGGCCGGGCATCGGCGAGTTGCAGCGTGAGCGGATGTTCGCACGGGGATACTCATCGAAGCCCGACCGAACCGGAACTGGGCGCGGGATCGGACTCGACATGGTGCGTCGCACGGTTGCGGCGCGCCGCGGCACCGTCGAAGTCTCGACCGGCATGCTCGGCGGTGCACGATTCGCATTCGATATGGAGGCCAGCACGTGAGCGATGCACAGGTGCGCGTGCTCGTCGTCGATGATGATGCCGCCGCTCGGTCGCTGCACGCGCGATTCGTCTCGGAGGCCCCCGGCTTCACCGTTGCGGCGACCGTCGGCTCTGGCGCATCCGCGATCGAGCTGGGCTCGCACGGCGGCATCGACCTGATTCTGCTCGATCTGCGCCTTCCCGACGTCAGCGGCATCGAGGTGCTGCACCGGCTGCGCACGCTCGGCAGCCGCTCCCCCGACGTGATGATCATCAGCTCATCGCGCGACCAGGTGACGGTGCGGCAGGCGCTCGCGGGCCGGATCGCGGGCTACCTCATCAAGCCGTTCACATATGAGGCGCTCGCCGAACGCCTGGGGCGGTACCGTGCAGAGCACCGGCCGCAGCATGAGGCGCAGACGCGCAGTGAGCGCGAGCGCGATCTGGCACAGCAGGAGATCGACCAGCTGCTGAGCACAGGGAGAGTGGAGCTTCCGCCCTCGACCGCGCGTCCTGCCTCGCCCTCATCCCTCCCGAAGGGGATCGCCGAGGTCACGCTGAGACGCGTGCTGGTCGCGCTCGATCCGGTCACGGCCGCGTCTGCCGCCGAGGTGGCGGAGCGGGCGTCGATCTCGCGAGCGAGCGCGCGACGCTATCTCGAGCACCTCGCATCCGAGGGACGAACCGATATCGCCCACCGCTATGGCAGGCGCGGACGGCCCGAGGTGCTGTATCGACTCGCCACGGCTCCGGATGTCCGTCAGCCGTAGACGCGTGCGGTGCGGCCGAGGCGCGCTGCGACGCGGTTGATCTCGTCTGTGTTGGCGAGCGGCACCACGACGAGCGGCACGTCCTCTGTGCCCTCGTCGAGGTACACGACGCGGAGGCCGTGCGGTGCGAGCAGGCGATCGGCGACCTCCACGGCCGTGACGAGCGAGTCCTCGACGTCCGAGACCTCATCGAGCTCCACGTCGGCGCCGACCACTCTCGGCAGCCCGGCGAGCGCATCGGCGAGCTCCTCCCCCGCGTCATCCCGCTCCAGGTACGCGAGAGCGCCGGCATCGTCGAGCGCATCGATCATGGCGAGCCACGGATCGATCTGCGAGGCGGTGGTGATGCCCAGCTCCTTCAGCACGTCGCCATGGGCCTCGAGGAATGCGTCGGGGTCGCCCGCCGCGAGCTCCACGGCCTCGAGCAGTTCCTGGTCGTCATCGAGCAGCTGGCACAGCCGCGTCCAATCCGCTTTCATCGGGGCCATCGTACCTGCCGCCTGTGGCCGATGCGCACCGCATCCACGCGGTGATCCGACCTCGGCTTCGTCGACCGCAACGGATCGGGTTTGTCGAGTTCAACCAGCACTTCCGGATGGGGATAGGCTGGATGCGACAGCGTGCGGGCTCGTCCGGATCGGACCTTCCGCGCGCCCCGGTATCACTCCGCGGCATGAACTGCCGCTACGACGAAAGGTCATCCGGTGGCTGTTCACGATCAGGATCCGTACTCGCAGGGGCCGCAGGACAGCGATCCCGAAGAGACCAGCGAGTGGCAGCAGTCGCTCGACGAGCTCGTCGCGGCCAAGGGCACGGAGCGCGCCCGCGAGATCATGCTGAGCCTGTTGAAGCGTTCGAAGGAGAAGCGCCTGGGCGTGCCGATGGTTCCGACCACGGACTACGTCAACACGATCTCGGCTGAGGACGAGCCCGAGTTCCCCGGTGATGAGGGCCTCGAGCGGCGCTACCGCCACTGGCTGCGCTGGAACGCCGCGATCACCGTGCACCGCGCGCAGCGTCCGGGCATCGGCGTCGGCGGGCACATCTCCAGCTACGCCTCTGCCGCTTCGCTGTACGAGGTCGGCCACAACCACTTCTTCCGCGGGCTCGACCACTCCGTGGGCGGCGATCAGATCTTCTACCAGGGCCACGCCTCCCCCGGCATGTACGCCCGCGCGTTCCTCGAGGGCCGTCTCACGGAGACGCAGCTCGACGGGTTCCGTCAGGAGAAGTCCGCCGCACCGCACGGGCTTCCGTCCTACCCGCACCCGCGCATGCTGCCTGACTTCTGGCAGTTCCCGACTGTGTCGATGGGTCTCGGACCGATCAACGCGATCTACCAGTCGATGACGAACAAGTACCTCGCCAACCGCGGCATCAAGGACGTCGCGGACTCGCACGTGTGGGCCTTCCTCGGCGACGGCGAGATGGACGAGGTCGAGTCGCGCGGGCAGCTCCAGGTGGCGGCGAACGAGGGCCTCGACAACCTCACCTTCGTGATCAACTGCAACCTGCAGCGCCTCGACGGTCCGGTGCGAGGCAACGGCAAGATCATCCAGGAGCTGGAGAGCTTCTTCCGCGGCGCCGGATGGAACGTCATCAAGCTCGTCTGGGGCCGCGGCTGGGACGACCTGTTCGCGCGAGACACGTCCGGTGCGCTGCTGAACCTGATGAACACGACGCCCGACGGTGACTTCCAGACGTACAAGGCCGAAGACGGCAAGTTCGTCCGTGACAACTTCTTCGGCCGCGACCCGCGCGCGCTCGAGCTCGTCAAGGACTACTCCGATGACGACATCTGGGCGCTGCAGCGCGGCGGTCACGACTACCGCAAGGTGTACGCGGCGTACAAGGCCGCGATGGAGCACAAGGGGCAGCCGACGGTCATCCTCGCCAAGACGGTGAAGGGCTACGGTCTCGGGCCGCACTTCGAGGGTCGCAACGCGACCCACCAGATGAAGAAGATGACCCTCGACGACCTCAAGCTGTTCCGCGACACGATGGACATCCCCATCACCGACGCGCAGCTCGAGGAGGACCCGTACCGTCCGCCGTACTACCACCCAGGTGAGTCTGACGAGACGATCAAGTACATGATCGACCGTCGCCAGCAGCTGGGCGGGTTCCTGCCAGAGCGCCGCGTCACCAATGTGCCGCTGAGCCTGCCGGAGGAGAAGGCCTACGGGATGCCGAAGAAGGGCTCTGGCACACAGGAGGTCGCAACGACGATGGCCTTCGTGCGGATGCTCAAGGACATCATGAGGACCAAGGGCTTCGGCGAGCGGATCGTCCCGATCATTCCGGATGAGGCGCGCACGTTCGGCATGGACTCGTACTTCCCGACGGCGAAGATCTACAACCCGCACGGCCAGAACTACATGTCGGTCGACCGCGAACTGCTCCTTGCCTACAAGGAGAGCCCGCAGGGTCAGATGATCCACGTCGGCATCAACGAGGCCGGCGCGACCGCTGCGCTCACGGCCGCGGGCACGTCGTACTCGACGCACGGCGAAACGCTGATCCCGGTCTACATCTTCTACTCGATGTTCGGCTTCCAGCGCACCGGCGACGCGTTCTGGGCCGCCGGCGACCAGATGGCGAAGGGCTTCGTCATCGGCGCGACCGCGGGGCGGACGACGCTGACGGGTGAAGGCACCCAGCACATGGACGGCCACTCGCACCTGCTCGCTTCCACGAACCCGGCAGTCGTCTCCTACGACCCGGCGTACGGTTACGAGGTCTCGCACATCGTGCAGTCCGGCATCGAGCGGATGTACGGCGGCGAGCACGCCGACCCGCACGTCATGTACTACCTGACGGTGTACAACGAGCCGATGGTCCAGCCGGCAGAGCCGGAGGGCGTCGACGTCGAGGGGATCGTGAAGGGTCTTCACCGTGTGTCGGAGGGGCAGGGCGCAGGCGAGAAGGTGCAGCTGCTCGCCTCAGGAGTCGGCGTGCCGTGGGCGCTCGAAGCCCAGAAGCTCCTCAGCGACGACTGGGGCGTCACCGCCGACGTGTGGTCGGTGACCAGCTGGACCGAGCTGCGTCGCGACGGCCTCGACGCCGACGAGCACAACATGCTCCACCCCGACGAGACCCCGCGCACCGCCTACGTCACCGATAAGCTCGCCCACGCCGAGGGACAGCCCTTCGTCGCGACGAGCGACTACATGCACGCCGTGCAGGATCAGATCCGGGCGTGGGTCCCCGGCCCGTACGGCACCCTCGGTGCGGACGGCTTCGGCTTCAGCGACACCCGTCAGGCCGCGCGCCGTTTCTTCACCATCGACGGTCCGTCGATGGTCGTGAAGGCGCTGCAGATGCTGGCGGAGCAGGGCAAGGTCGACGAGGGTGTCGTCGCGCAGGCGATCGAGAAGTATCGCCTGCTCGATGTCACTGCCGGAACCTCCGGCAACGCGGGCGGGGATGCCTGAGCAGGCCCCGCACGGCGGCGGGACCGTCGGGATGGACAAAGCGGCCACGCTCTCGTGGCTGCGGCGCATCTCCGGCGACCTCGCCACCGCCACCACGAAGCGGCTCGAGGAGCAGCTTCCGTGGTTCGTCGACATGCCCGCCTCGCGCCGCTCCGCTGTGGGGCTGGTCGCGCAGGCGGGCATCTCGTCATTCATCCAGTGGTACGACGACCCGACCTCGACGCCCTCTGTCGCGGCCGACATCTTCGCTGCGGCACCGCGCGAACTGCTGCGAAGCGTCAGCCTGCAGCAGACGCTGCAGCTGGTCCGCCTGACGGTCGAGGTCGTCGAAGAGCGCGTGGCGAGCAAGAGCGAACAGCTGCGCGAAGCCATGCTGCTGTACTCCCGCGAAGTCGCGTTCACCGCAGCCGACGTGTACGCGCGTGCAGCTGAATCGCGCGGTCTGTGGGACGCCAGGCTCGAAGCGCTCGTCGTCGACTCGATCCTCACGGGCGAAAGCGATGAGGAGCTCCCCAGCCGCATCGCGGCGCTCGGCTGGCACGGCCACGGCGAATCGTGCGTGCTGGTCGGCACGGTCTCGCGCGGATTCGACGTCGATCAGGTCCGCCGGTCGGCGCGAAAGCTCGGCGTCGATGTGCTGATCGGGGTGCAGGGATCCCGACTCGTACTGGTGCTCGGTCGTGCGCATGCCGGCCCTCGGCAGGAGGAGAAGGCGGAGCTGCCGTTCCCGCAGATCGCGCTCGGGCTCGAGCCGTATTTCGGCGAGGGGCATCTCGTTCTCGGACCGGCCGTCGATGCGCTCGTGGACGCGAGCCTCAGCGCCCGTGCCGCCCTGGCCGGCTTCGCCGTGGCGCGAGCGTGGCGGAAGGCACCCCGCCCCGTCGAAGCCGACGATCTGCTGCCGGAACGCGCGCTCGCGGGCGACCCGCTCGCCAAACGCACCCTGGTCGAACGCGTGTACCAGCCGCTCGCGGACCACTCGACGGATCTCGTGACCACGCTGTGGGCCTACCTCGACAACGGCCGCTCCCTCGAAGCCACCGCCCGCGAGCTGTTCGTGCACCCGAACACGGTGCGCTACCGACTCAAGAAGGTGGGCGACGTGATCGGATGGGACGCACAGGGAGCGCGGGAGGCGCTCATCCTGCAGACCTCGCTCATCCTGGGCTCCATGGGTTCGGGCGATGCCTTCGCACGGCGTCGTGCGGGCTCGCCGCGTCGTGCTCGATAGTCTCCGTATGCGACGGGAGGCACGCGCAACTGTGCGACAGGCACAACGGAACATCCGATTGTTGTTCGAGAGCCTCCACAGGGTTGCGCCTCCGGCTTGGCAGACTTGACGGGTGATTGTTGTCGCATGCCCTGGACAGGGCTCCCAGACGCCCGGATTCCTCGCCCCTTGGCTCGAACTGGAGGGCGCGCGCGAAAGCATCGCCGCCTTCAGCGAAGCCGCAGGCGTTGATCTGCTCGCCGCAGGCACGGAGTGGGACGCGGACCAGATCCGTGACACCCGCGTCGCGCAGCCGCTGATCGTGGCGGCGAGCCTGGTGTCGTGGAACGCTCTGACCGCCGAGGCCACTCCCCCGGCGGGAGTCGCCGGCCATTCGGTCGGTGAGCTCGCCGCGCTCGGTGCGACCGGCGTGATCTCCCAGGATGAGGCCGTGCGCATCGTCGGAGCGCGCGGTCGTGCGATGGCCGAGGCCGCGGCACGAGTCGAGACCGGAATGAGCGCCGTTGTGGGCGGCGTCGAGGAGCAGGTGCTGCAGGCGATCGCGGACAACGACCTGGAGCCAGCCAATTTCAACGGCGGCGGCCAGATCGTCGCCGCCGGTGCGAAGGAGAACCTCGTCTCCCTCGGCGAGAACGCTCCGCGCGGCGCACGCGTGATCCCACTGCAGGTTGCCGGTGCCTTCCACACGCGCTACATGGCCTCCGCGCGGGACGAGCTGCGCTCGGCCGTCGACGGTGTCGCAGACGTGAAGCCCCCGTCGCTCACGCTGTGGAGCAACAGCGACGGCAAGCCGGTCGAGACGGGAGCGCGCGCACTCGACCTGATCGTGCACCAGATCTCGAACCCGGTGCGCTGGGATCTCACCATGGCCGATTTCGTCGAACGCGGCATCACGGGCATCATCGAGCTCGCACCTGCCGGCGCGCTCGTCGGCCTCGCCAAGCGCGGACTCCGCGGCGTGCCCAGCGTCGCGGTCAAGACCCCGGATGATCTCGCCGCCGCACGCGAGCTTCTCGCCGCCTGAGCAGAAAGACCCAGAATGACTGCCACAATCACCGAAGCGACCGGCGCCGCCCATTCGCGGATCTACGCGATGGGCGCCGCGCGCGGCGAGAACATCGTGCCGAACGCGGACATCATCGAACCGATCGACTCCAGCGACGAGTGGATCCAGAAGCGCACGGGTGTGATCACACGCGTGCGGGCCGACAAATCGACGTCAGCTGTCGACCTCGCCGTCGACGCCGCGACTGAGGCGATTCGGAAGTCCGGTGTCGACCCGACGGAGATCGACGCGGTGATCGTCGCGACGATCAGCAACCCGCAGCAGACTCCTTCCGTATCGGCGATCGTCGCAGACCGCATCGGGTCGACGCCGGCCGCCGCTTTCGATCTCAACGCCGCCTGCGCCGGATACTGCTATGGGATCGCGCAGGCAGATGCCCTCATCCGGTCGGGCGGAGCGCGCTTCGTGGTCGTCGTCGGGGCCGAGAAGCTCAGCGACGTCATCGACCCGACCGATCGCAGCATCTCGTTCCTGTTGGGCGACGGCGCCGGCGCCGCCGTGCTCGGCCCGAGCGACACGCCGGGCGTCTCCAAGACGCAGTGGGGCTCTGACGGCTCCAAGGCCGACCTCGTCGGCATGAACGCGACACTGACGCAGTTCCGCGACGGCGAGGCGGAGTGGCCGACGCTGCGCCAGGAGGGTCCGTCCGTCTTCCGTTGGGCCGTGTGGGACATGGTCAAGGTCGCCCAGAAGACGCTCGACGAGGCGGGCGTGAAGGCCGAAGATCTTTCTGCCTTCGTGCCGCACCAGGCCAACATGCGCATCGTGAGCGAGTTCGCGAAGCAGCTCGGCCTGCCCGACACGGTCGCGATTGCGGATGACATCACGACGACGGGCAACACCTCAGCCGCGTCGATTCCGCTCGCCGCGCACCGGCTTCTCGAGGAGCGGCCGGAGCTCAGCGGCGGCCTCGCACTGCAGATCGGCTTCGGCGCCGGCCTCGTTTTCGCCGCGCAGGTGGTCGTGCTCCCGTGATCGAGCACGATCACTCATAGAATTGATCCCGGTTCTGAGACCCGAATAATCCCTTCGACTAAGGAGAAACCCATGGCATTCACGAACGACGAGGTCCTCGAGGGCCTTGCTGAGCTGATCACCGACGAGACCGGCATCGACGCATCGGAGGTGGCGCTCGAGAAGTCGTTCACTGACGATCTCGACATCGACTCGATCTCGATGATGACGATCGTCGTCAACGCGGAGGAGAAGTTCGGCGTGACCATTCCGGACGACGAGGTCAAGAACCTCAAGACCGTGAAGAACGCGGTCGACTACATCACCAACAACCAGTGATGGTGCGTGGTGCCGTGTGCACGGCGCGCGGCACCACGTCACTCTCCCGAGCAACACTCAAGCCCGGATCAAGGAACCAACCATGACCAAGCGCATTGTCGTTACCGGAATCGGAGCCACCTCGGCGCTCGGCGGCACCGTGCAGGACAACTGGAAGAACCTGCTCGCAGGAACGCCAGGAGCGCACACTCTGCCCCACGAGTGGATCG
The DNA here is from genome assembly GCF_900163665.1 of Frigoribacterium sp. JB110. Classification (GTDB taxonomy): domain Bacteria; phylum Actinomycetota; class Actinomycetes; order Actinomycetales; family Microbacteriaceae; genus Microbacterium. The sequence continues at coordinate 143,550 of NZ_FUIA01000019.1, read as the reverse complement.
AGCAGTATCAGATCCCGGTGACGTTCGCCGCTGAGGCGTCCGTTCGTCCCTCGGAAGTGCTGCCCCGCCACGAGGCGAAGCGTCTCGATCCGTCGACGCAGTTCGCCCTCATCGCCGCCCGCGAGGCGTGGGAGGACGCCGGTGCCCCGGACGTCGCCCCCGAGCGGCTCGGCGTGGACTGGGCGACGGGCATCGGCGGCGTATGGACGCTGCTGGACGCCTGGGACACGCTGCGCGAGAAGGGCCCGAGGCGGGTGATGCCTCTCACCGTGCCGATGCTCATGCCCAACGCGGGTGCAGGCAATCTCTCGCTGCAGTTCGGCGCGAAGGCCTTCGCCCGTACTGTGGTCAGCGCCTGCGCCTCCAGCACGGAATCGATCGGGAACGCGTACGAGCACCTGCAGGACGGACTCGCCGATGTCGTGATCGCCGGCGGCGCGGAATCCGCGATCCACCCGATCACGATGGCATCGTTCGCATCCGCACAGGCGCTGTCGCGTCGCAACGACGATCCGGAGGGTGCATCGCGTCCCGGGGCGATCGACCGCGACGGCTTCGTGATGGGCGAGGGCGGAGCCGCGCTCGTGCTCGAGACCGAGGAGCACGCCAAGGCGCGCGGCGCGAAGATCTACGCCTACCTCGTGGGCGGCGGCGTGACCGCGGATTCGTACCACATCACGGGCAACGACCCGGAGGGCACGGGCGCAGCCCGCGCCGTGGAGCAGGCGCTGGCGCAGGCCGGTGCGACGCCGGACGAGGTGACGCACATCAATGCCCACGCCACGTCCACCCCGGTCGGTGACCCGAACGAGTACATGGCTTTGAAGAGCGTGTTCGGCGACAGGGTCGACGACATCCCGGTGTCGGCGACCAAGGCGTCGACAGGGCATCTGCTCGGCGGAACCGGTGCGCTGGAAGCCGTGTTCACGGTGCTCGCGCTGCGCGACCGCGTCGCCCCGCCGACGATCAACATGACGGAACAGGATCCGGACGTTCCATTCAAGCTGTCTGGTGAGGCGCAGCCGCTCGGTGACGGTCCGCAGATCGCGATCAGCAACTCGTTCGGCTTCGGCGGGCACAACGCCGTCGTGGCCTTCGTCAGCTATGACGGCTGACGGCTGACGACGACGTACTGCGGCCGCCCAGGATCCTTCGACCGGGCGGCCGCAAGTCTTTGTGTCCGCCGACGGATCACAGATGACTGCCTGAGGGTCGGTCAGCCGACCTTGTGGAGCCAGACCACGGCGGCATCGTCAGAGGCGTGCCGGAAGGGCTCCAGCTCGTCGTCCCACGCGGAGCCCAACGCGATGTCGAGCTCACGCTGCAGCTCGAACGCATCACCTGAGGCGACTTCCATGGCGTAGCGCACGCGATCCTCCGGGATCACGACATTGCCGACAGTGTCCATCTGGGAGTAGTGGATGCCGAGATCCGGGGTGTGCATCCAACGGCCGCCGTCGCTGCGAGGCGTCGGATCCTCCGTCACCTCGAATCGCAGATGCTCCCAGCCGCGAATCGCGGTCGCCAGAGCGGCGCCGGTTCCCGCCGGAGCCTCCCAGTAGAACTCGGCACGCCGAGCACCGGGCATAACCGACTGCTCCGCCCACTCGAAGTTCACGGCCCGGCCGAGCGAACGGCCGACCGCCCACTCCAGGTGTGAGCAGAGCGCTTTCGGCGCGGAGTGGATGTAGATCACTCCGCGCGCATGTGGTGTCGCCATGATCTTCTCCGTTTTCGTCTGGTTCGTGTGTCAGGTGCGTCTTCCCCTACGACCTGTCATGAACCCGACCGGAGAACCGGCGGACTGCGTATTCGATTGCGGTTCGATTATCACACCTTCGGCACCGAAATCACAAGCGTGTCATTCGGGCGCGTCGTGACTCAGCAGATCGTGCGTCGATCAGAGCCTGCACTTGGTGGGGCCGGTGGGACTTGAACCCACGGATCGTCGAGTTATGAGCTCGCTGCCTTGACCATCTTGGCTACGGCCCCCTGTCGGTTCACAGCTTATCGCGAGGTGTCGTCGGTGCCGCGCGGCGGCGGGGCGGTCCCGCCGCGCTTCGGCGATCCGTCCTGCGGCGGGTTGCGGCGCTGAAGCAGATCATCGGGGTCGCGCAGCGCGCGCAGGTCGTCGAGCGGCGTCGACGGTGAATGCGAAGAATCCGGATCGCGCGTGAGCGGCTGATCCCGAATCACTGCGGAATCCTGTTCGAACGGTTCGTTGGATGAGCGCGGCGCCCCGCGGCGTGCGTCCGTGGCCGTCCGATCGAGACGCGGGTCGCCGCCGCGCGCGATGTTCAGCTGCTGCGACTCGCTGATCACCTGGGGGTGGTGTCTGGCGAGCAGGAACACCCCGACGGCGGCGACGCCGCCCATCAGCAGGAACACGATGACGGCCCACATCGGCGCGTGCGCCGTCTCCCCCAGCACCAGCGCACCGATGAGCACGGCGATGATCGGGTCGATCACGGTGAGCCCGGCGATGACCAGGTCAGGCGGCCCCGAGGAGTACGCGGTCTGCACGAAGTACCCGCCGACGACGGCCGCGGCGACCAATGCGACCGCGCAGGTGATGGACACCCAGCCGAAGTTCCCGCTCTGCACGCGGAGGATGATGATCTTCGCGAATGTGGCGACGAAGCCGTAGAGCATGCCGCCTGCGGTGATGTAGAACAGCGCGGACAGTCGTCTCCGCAGCGCCAGCCATGCCGTTCCGAGTGCGATGGCCACCATGAGCAGGATCGCGAGCACCGTGAGCAGCTCGTAGTCGGTGACCGGTCGCTCGGTTGCGAACAGCGCCGCGATGATGACGAAGACGAAGATGCCGCCGACGCACAGGCCGATCGCGGTCATCGACCGCTTGGTCGGCATGTGGCCCGTCATCTGCGCATTGAGCAGGGTCGTGATCACCAGGGAGACGGCGCCGAGTGGCTGCACCACGACGAGCGGAGCAACGGAGAGAGCGCTGAGCTGGCAGAGGACGGCGACGCCCAGCAGGAGCGTGCCGACGATCCACGACGGACGACGCAGCAGGCGCAGGAAATGCGAGATCCCGAGCCCCTGTTCACCGGTCTCGCCGGAGATCCGCTCGACCTTCCGGACGCCGCGGCTCTGGTACTGCGCGCCGAGCGACATGAAAACGGCTCCGGCCAGCGCAAGCGGAATGCCGAGAAGCAGCCCGGGGTTGTCCAGGAACCCGACGAGCTGCTCGCCGGGATCGTTGACCTCCATGCCCCACATCACGGAAACCGAGCCTAATGCGCGCTCCTGCACAGCAGGCGCCAGCACGCAGGAAACCACGCGATTACGGGGGTTCTCCCCCGCTGCTGTGACCGAATCGAGACGGTTCGGCGTTCGCACTGTTCTCCGAACCGGCGCGTCTACGCTGAAGCAATGGCAGTTCTTCCCATTCGCATCTGGGGCGATCCCGTCCTCCACGCACCCGCCGACGAGGTCGCAGAGATCACCGACGAGATCCGTGCCCTCGTCTCCGACATGTACGAGACCATGGACGCCGCGCCAGGCGTCGGGCTCGCCGCACCCCAGGTCGGGGTCGCCCTGCGCATCTACGTGTATTCATTCGAAGACGACGACGGCAGGCCGTGGCGCGGGGAGATCCTGAACCCGGAGCTGTTCATGACGCCCCCAGAGCCCGGTCACCCGGATGAGGACGAGGAGTCGGAGGGATGTCTCTCCTTTCCCGGTGAGAGGTTCCCGCTGCGCCGTTCCGATCGTGTGATCGTGACGGGCATCGACGTGCGCGGTGATGCGGTGCGCATCGACGTCGACGGATGGCGCGCGCGCATCATGCAGCACGAGTTCGACCACCTCGACGGGATCATCTACCTCGATCGGGTCTCCGACCGCGATTGGAAGACCGCGCAGAAGATCTCGAAGAAGCGTGGCTGGGGCAAGCCGGGCCGGGCCTGGACACCCGGCATCGACGACCTCGAGGGCTGACCCCAGGAGTCAGCACACAGCAAGAGTCCCTCGCTCGGAAACCGAGCGAGGGACCTGTTCGCGTCAAGTGCGAAGGTTACTCGTTGCCGATCTTGTCGTCAGCCGCATCGCGTGCGCCCTCGACCTTGTCGGCGAACTTGTCACCTGTGACCTTGTTTGCGAGGCCTTCAGCCCCATCGAGTACCTGGTCGCTGATCTCTTCTGCCTTGTCGGAGTTGAGAAAGCCCTTCGCCTTGCCAGCGATATCGTCGATTCCCACAGACAACCCCCTTGCTCTCGATGGTCGGCTCATCGGCCGCTTGCCGCTAGTTTGCAATGCCGACGCTCCGATGTCCAGAGTGAATTTCGCACTCGCCGGCGGGCGGTGACCACCACGGGGCGCTCTTCGTGGGGCAGGATGGAGGAATGCGCATCGAAGACCATCCAGACGCTGCGATCACCTGTCGCGATCTCAGCGTCGGACGTTCAGGGCGAGGGCCGACGATCAGAGCCGCAGACGGCGTCTCATTCACTCTTGCCTGGGGCGGCACCATGTGCATCAGCGGGCCGACGGGTTCCGGCAAATCGAGTCTCGTGTCCGTGCTCGCAGGAGAACGAGACGACACCCGCAAGGTGGCTGGCGGCGAGGCCACCGTGTGCGGAGTGAACGTGCGCAAGCCCGGTCGCGGGCACCGCATTCTGACGTACCGCGCCGGATACTTGCCGCAGAGCGCGGGAGCGAACCTTCCCCCGCGCCTCAACGTCGCCGAGATCATCGCCGAGCCGATCCTCTCCCGCGACCGTCGCGCATCCGGGCGCGCACTCGACCTGCGCATCGCGGCACTGCTCGATGAGGTGCAGCTCCCACTGGGCGCCACGGACCGCTTCCCGTACGAACTCAGCGCCGGCATGCGACAGCGCGTCGCGATCGCTCGCGCACTCGTCCTCGACCCGCAGCTGTTCGTCGCCGACGAGCCGCTGGCGAATCTCGACCTCGAGGTGCGCCACACAGTCTTCGATGCCATCGTGAAACGCCGCGCCGAGTGGAACATGGCCTCGCTGATCGTCAGCAATGACCCCTATCTGGCGCGGGAGCTGCGCGCCGACCGGATGCAGCTGCGCGGCGGACACGTCGTGGCGATCGGAACCAGCGACGACGTGCAGTGGACGCCGGATGCCCAGGTCGACGGAACGCTCTCGATCTCGTGACGCGCCCGGGGCGTGTCACGAGTCGTTCTCCCTCCGGATCATTTGCTAAGCTGGACGAGTTGCCGCGATCGCGGCGGCGTGCTCCACGGAGTATTCCCCGGTAGCTCAATGGCAGAGCAATCGGCTGTTAACCGATAGGTTGTTGGTTCGAGTCCAACCCGGGGAGCAGACGGCCCTCACCCTCAGGGGTGGGGGCCTTTCTCGTGCCGCCTCTCAGTCGTCGAGGGTGAGGCGCGCCTTCTGTGCGTCGAGGTCGCGCAGCTGCATGCGCAGCGCTCTGCCCTCCTCGGAATCGGCCGGCACGCGCTGGATCGCCCCGAGCAGCTGATTCTTCTGCGCCAGGAGCGCTCCGATGATGAGCTGCCTGGCCAGGTCGTTGATCGAGCTGACCGCGTGCTCTTCGTCACGTGCGGGGAAGTCGCGCGCCAAGAGCTCGCCGGCCAGTGTCGCGTAGGCGGACGGTGCGGTCTCGACGACCGTCAGCGCCCATCCGGGCTTGGTCCGATCGGTTCCCTCCAGTGTCACGCGCACGCCTTCCAGTGCCGGATGATGGAACGGCACGGCGAGCGCCCTGACGAACAGCTCCGGATCGACCCGATGGCCGTACTGCAGGAAGCCGGTGAGGGCGTCGCGCTCGCGCGCGTTCTGCGGTGTGGGCGGGAGCGAGCCGAGTGTCACCGCGGGGGCTGCGACCTGCTGCTCTGGCACCTGCTCCGCACCGTAGGTGCGCTGCGGCTGGGACGCAGTGCGACGCGCCTGGCGCGCGGCACCCTCGACCTCGCGGTGCACGTCGGCCGGATCCATGCCGAGGCGAAGTGCCAGGACGCGCTCGTAGCCGGGGCGCAGCAGTCGATCCCGGATCTCCGCGACGATAGGAGCGCCCGAACGCAGTGCACCGACCCTGCCCTCGACCGTCGCGAGGTCGAACCCGGAGATCCGCCGGTCGATCATGAACTCGAACATCGGCTTCTTCTGCTCGATGAGGCCCTTCACGGCGCTGTCGCCACGCTGCAGGCGGAGGTCGCACGGGTCGAGGCCGTCCGGGGCCACGGCAACGTAGGACTGGGCGTTGAACCGCTTCTCCTCCGCGAAGGCGCGCACGGCCGCCTTCTGGCCCGCCTCATCCGGATCGAAGGTGAAGATGACCTCGCCGTTGGCGGAGTCATCGCCCATCACACGTCGCAGCACGGTGACGTGCTCCGACCCGAACGCCGTACCGCACGTCGCGATCGCGGTGGTGATGCCTGCGAGGTGGCATGCCATCACGTCGGTGTATCCCTCGACGACGACCACGCGCTTCGGCTCGCCGCGCGAGATGTCTCGCTTGGCCAAGTCGAGCCCGTACAGCACCTGGTTCTTCTTGTACACGGCGGTCTCTGGCGTGTTCAGGTACTTCGGACCCTTGTCGTCGTCGAAGAGCCTGCGCGCGCCGAACCCGATGGTCTGACCGGTGACGTCGCGGATGGGCCACACGACGCGCCCGCGGAATCGGTCGTAGACGCCGCCTCGCTGGTTCTGCGAGACCACGCCGGCGGCGATCATCTCCTCACGAGTGAAACCCTGCTGACCGAGAGCCTTCAGCATGTGATCCCACCCCTGGGGTGCGAAGCCGACGCCGAAATGTGCGGCCGCAGCAGGATCGAAGCCCCGCTCCCCCAGAAAACGACGCGCGATCTCGGCGCCGGGTGAGCCGAGCTGCGAGCGGAAGTAGTCGGCCGCTGCTTTGTTCACCGCGAGCAGCCGTGACCTGCCGCTCGTCTCGGGTGCTGGGCCGCCGCCCTCCTCGTAGTGCAGGGGGAAGCCGATGCGCGCGGCGAGACGCTCGACGGCCTCGGTGAACGACATGTGGTCCATCTCGCGCAGAAAGCTGTACACGTCGCCGGATTCGCCGCACCCGAAGCAGTGGTAGTAACCGTGCTGCGGCCGCACGTGGAAGCTGGGTGACTTCTCGTCGTGGAACGGGCACAGGCCCTTCATCGAGCCGATGCCTGCAGTCTTCAGAGCGACGCGCTCGCCGATCACGTCGGCGATGTTCGTGCGTGACTTGACCTCTTCGACGTCGGCCTGTCGAATGCGCGGCACGGGCTACACCTCCGCCAGCTCGGAGGGGCGAGGAGCCCAGATGCCGACCTCCTCGGGGTCGATGGGGCCCACCAGCCGGTTGTGCCACGAGAGCGCCGTCTGATCGGTCAGGCTCGCGACTTGGTCGACGATGACCCGCTTGCGTTCGGCATCGCTCGTCGCGTCCGCGAAGTCGGCGGCGAACTCCGGATCGAGCTGGTCGGCGCCGGAGGAGAACAGCGTGTCGGTCGACAGCAGTGTGTTCGCGAGGCGCTCCAGCACCCGGCGCTGCTCCTCGTAGATGCCGCGGCGGGTGTCGAGGCTCGCGACCGTCGCGCCCATGATGCCCTTGAGCACCGCGATCTCCACCTCGACCTCGCGCGGAACGATGACACTGGCACGGTAGCGCGTGAGCGACTCCTGCGGGTATGCCTCGCGGGTGGCCTTCACGCTCTCGGTGGCGAAGCGGCCGATCAGGTCGCTGGTGAGGTTCTTCAGTCGGCCGATGTCGGAGCGCGAGCGGTCGAACCTTCTCAGCCACATCGGCTGATGGGTGAGGCGGTACAGGCCGTCGGCGAGCTCCTCACGGGAGAAGTCGTAGCCGACCCACTGCTGGATGCGTCCCACCATCGGGTGATGCTCGACCGGATCGTTGATGAGCCGGAGGTCGAGGTAGCCGTTCAGCAGCGCATCCTCGAAATCGTGCACGGAGTAGGCGATGTCGTCGCAGAGATCCATCACCTCGGCTTCGATGCAGCGCTTCCGGTACGGGGCATCCTGCCGCATCCACGCGAACACGTCTTCGTCTTCTGGATAGACACCGAACTTGAGGCGGCCGCCGGGGTCGGGCACGGGATCATCGACGGTCCACGGGTACTTGCAGACGGCGTCGAGCGAGGCGCGCGTGAGGTTGAGGCCGTGCGAGCGCCCGTCGCCGACGATCTTGGCCTCCAGGCGCGTCAGAATGCGCAGGCTCTGGGCGTTGCCCTCGAAGCCTCCGACGTCGCCGGCCCAGGTGTTGAGCGCGCGTTCTCCGTTGTGTCCGAACGGCGGGTGGCCGAGATCGTGGCTCAGGCACGCGGTGTCGACGACATCGGCGGCGATGTCGAGCGAGCTGCCGATCTCGCGGCCGACCTGCGCGACCTCGAGCGAGTGCGTCAGCCGGTTGCGTGCGAAATCGGCAGGGCTGGCGGGGCTGAGCACCTGCGTCTTCGCCGCCAGCCGCCGAAGGCCCGCGGAGTGGAGCACTCGAGCGCGGTCGCGCGCGAAGCTGTCGCGTTCGGAACGGTGCTGTTCCGGATGGAAGCGCTCTGCGTCTTCGTCCGTGTATCCGGCAGGCCTCATCCGGGTCAGCTCATCCCCCACTGGTGTCCAGCTCCGCTTCCTGAAGTTCGCTGGTCGCGTCTGCGGCCATCCCTCGCGAGTCTAGCCAGCCCTCGGGCAGCACGGGTCGCTTCGGGCGGCCGGACCGCCCGCGCTGCCCTTCCGCCGGCGCACCCGGGTACGGAGCGTCGAGGTCGAGCTGGGAGATGAGCTCGTCGATGTGGTCCAGCGACGTGACCTGCGAGAACTGCCCGCGCAGATCGCCGCCGATCGGGTACCCCTTGAAGTACCACGAGGCGTGCTTTCGCACGTCGCGGCAGCCGCGGTCCTCGCTCTCGAAGAACTCCACGAGGAGCTCGGCGTGGCGCTTGAACGCCTGCGCGACGAAGGCGAGCGTGGCATTCACGGAGGTGCCCTCGCCGCCGAAGGCCCGTGCGAGCTCGCCGAACAGCCATGGGCGCCCGAGGCAGCCCCGGCCGACGACGACGCCGTCGCATCCGGTCTCTTCGACCATCCGGACGGCGTCGTCCGCGCTCCAGATGTCGCCGTTGCCGAGCACGGGGATCGAGGTGACCGCCTGTTTCAGCTCGGCGATGGCGGACCAGTCGGCGTGGCCCGAATAGAACTCGCCAGCCGTGCGGGCGTGCAGGGCGACGGCTTTCGCGCCGACGTCCTCCGCGATGCGGCCGGCGTCGAGGAAGGTGAGGTGGTCGTCATCGATGCCTTTGCGCATCTTGACCGTCACGGGCAGATCGCCGGCACCGTCGACTGCGGCCTTCACGATGTCGCGGAACAGGTCGAGCTTCCACGGCAGCGCCGCTCCGCCGCCCTTGCGCGTGACCTTCGGCACGGGGCAACCGAAGTTGAGGTCGATGTGGTCGGCGTGATTCTCCTCCGCGATGATGCGCGCGGCCTTCCCCGTGTACTCGGGGTCGACGCCGTAGAGCTGAATCGAACGCGGCGTCTCGGACTCGTGATGCTGGATGAGGCGCATCGTGACCGGGTTGCGTTCGACCAGGGCGCGGGTCGTGATCATCTCGCTGACGTAGAGGCCTGCACCGTACTCGCGGCACAGGCGTCGGAATGCCGTGTTGGTGATGCCTGCCATCGGAGCGAGCACCACGGGAACGTCGATCGAGAGCGGGCCGATCTTCAGCGGCCCGCCCGTCGGGTTCGCCGGGGCCGCAGCATGCGGTTCGGTCAGCGCGGTGGTCATCCGTCCATTCTTCCAGAAGCGACGTGTGAGGCGACCGTGCTGTCTGCGGCTGTGGATGGGCCGCTCCGTCCTGATCGGTTCCGCAGCGCGCCGAGCCGACGATGACTCGCGGGCGTAGGCTGGGCCGTATGAGCGAAGTACTCGATGTGCGCAGCATTCCATTCGACACGGCCACGGGTGAGACCAAGACGCTCGGCGACCTCTCCGATGGCCCCGTGCTGGTCGTGAACGTCGCGTCGAAGTGCGGTCTCACGCCCCAGTACGAGCAGTTGGAGCAGTTGCAGCGCACATACGGGGAGAAGGGGCTCACCGTGCTGGGCTTCCCGTGCAACCAGTTCATGGGGCAGGAACCCGGCTCGATCGACGAGATCCTCGACTACTGTGCGACGACGTGGGGGGTGTCGTTCCCAGTCGCCGACAAGGTCAAGGTGAACGGCAGGAACGCGCACCCGCTCTACAAAGCGCTGAAGAACACCGAAGACGCCGAAGGCAAGGCCGGCCGCGTTGCGTGGAACTTCGAGAAGTTCCTCGTCACCCCCGACGGTGCGGTCACCCGGTTCCGTCCCCGTACGGCCCCGGATGACTCCACCGTGATCGCCGCCATCGAGGGGGCACTGAGCGAATAGCGCTCCGCCTCACCGCAGCAGCTGAACACGCGTCAGCGCACCGCAGCGGCGGTCAGGCGCGTGAGCGTTCCCAAGCCGAGAGGTCAGGCACATCGAGTGCGAACCGACGCTCGAGCCATGAGGAAGCCTGACGGAACCAGTCGGCGGCCCGTACATCCATGTCACCGCGCGAACCGGCCGTTGCCTGCGTCGCCAGCGACAGACCGTGTCGGCCCTCCTCGTACACGTGCAGCTCGTACGGCACGCCCACGTCGGCGAGGCGCGTGGCGAAGTACATGCTGTGTCGCGCCGGGACGAGAGTGTCGCCCGCCGTGCCCCAGATGAAGGAGGGAGGCGTGTTCGCATCAGCCATGCGTGCGGGGCTCGCGGCGATGAGTGCTTCCTGCGACGGCTCGGTCGTGCCGAGATATGCGACCGCCGCTGCGCCGCGCACAGCCTGTTCGAGTTCGCCCGCCTCGTGGGTCCTTTCGGCGACGTCGATGTAATCGGTGATGGCGTAGCAGGCGATGAGTGCCGCAGGGCGCAGGCCCTCACCCGCGGCCCCTGTGATCACCGGCTTGTCCCAGTGCGTGGCGTACATGGCCGCATTGTGGCCGCCCGCCGAGAAGCCGCACACGGCGATCCGGTCTACGTCGACGAGCCATTCCCCCGACCGCGTGCGGATCTCGCGCATCGCGAGCCCGACGTCGACGAGCGGATGCGGGAACTGCGAGCGCTCACGCGGCTCGAGCGGCCGCGTCGGGTCGGCGTCGCCGTACACCGAGTAGCGCAGCACGAACGCGTGATAGCCGAGCGAAGCGAACGCCATGGCAATGGGCTCGGCTTCGCGGTCGGAACAGCTCAGATAGCCGCCGCCGGGCAGGATGAGAACGGCGGGGCGCGATGCTCCACCGAGCATCGACGCCGAGTCGTCGAGGATGTAGGTGGTCATGGTGACGTCGTCGCGCCCCTCGCGGAGGGGAATCGTCTCTGTTCTCATGCTTCCTCACCGTACCGGCGCACACGCTGGTGCTGAGCGTCGATCTGCGGGCGAAACGGCTCCGGGTCACCCATCAGCGTGCGATACCGCCCTCGGTCCCGCGCGCCTGCCTGTCGCGCGGCGCGTCCACCGCCCCGCCGAAGCGGCGATCGCGGGAGTGGAAGACCCGGATGGCCTCCCACAGGTTCTCGCGTGAGAAATCCGGCCACAGCGTGTCGAGGAACACCATCTCGGCATACGCCGCCTGCCAGAGCAGGAAGTTCGAGGTGCGCTGCTCGCCGCTGGATCGCACGAACAGGTCGACGTCCGGCATGTCGGGGATGTAGGTGTACCGGCGCAGCGTCTTCTCGTTCACACCCGACGGCTTCATGCGGCCGGCCGCGACGTCGTCGGCGATCCGTCTGACGGCGTCGACGATCTCGTTGCGTCCGCCGTAGTTGACGCACATCGTCAGCGTGAGCACATCATTGCCGCGCGTGAGCTCCTCCGCGTACCGCAGCTCTTTGATCACGCTGCGCCACAGCCGCGGCTCGCGCCCCGCCCAGCGCACCCGCACTCCCCACTCGTTGAGCTGGTCGCGGCGCCGGTGCAGGACGTCCCGGTTGAAGCCCATCAGGAAGCGCACCTCATCCGGTGAGCGGCGCCAGTTCTCCGTCGAGAACGCGTAGACGGACAGATGCTTCACACCGGCCTGGATCGCACCCGCCACGACGTCGAGCAGCACCTCCTCCCCCGCCTGGTGGCCTTCGATCCGGCTCATCCCGCGTTTGTTGGCCCAGCGACCGTTGCCGTCCATCACGATGGCCACGTGGTTCGGCACGGGGCCGGCGAAGGGCGTCGGATACAGTCCCGTCCAGTCGAGCGGGCGGAACGCGACGGCGTCGCGGTGCGTGTACGGCTTCGTCATCGTGCGCCTCCGCGGCGTCCGGTCTGGCTGAAGGCGCGGATGCCTCGCTCGAGATGGTGCTGCACGTAGGCGTTCGCGAGGCCGGATGCACTGTGCAGATCGGCCTCAGGTGCCTCGTCGACCGCGCCCCAGTCCCCTGCGAGCAGTGCCCGCAGCATCACGAGGGACTTCTCCTGTGCCTTCGGGCTTCCTGCGGGAGCGCAGTTCCCGCAGACGCTGCCGCCCAGTTGCGCGACGAACGCACTGTGCGGCCCGGGAGCGGCGCACCGTGCGCACTCATCGAGGGCTGGGGCCCATCCGGACAGCGCCATCGCCCGAAGGAGGTAGGACGTCTGGATCGCCGCGGGCGGATGCTCGCCGCGCGAGAGCGAGCGCAGCGCGCCGACCAGCAGGTAGTACTGCTGCGCGCCGGACTCGGCTTCGGCGATGCGGTCAGCGGCCTCCACCATCGCGCTGGCCGCGGTGTACCGGTCGTAGTCGTTTGCGATCACCGCGCCGTAGGAACCGATCGAATCCGCCTGCTGCACGATATCGAGGCTGCGCCCGGCGTAGAACTGCGCGTCCACGACCATGAAGGGCTCCAGCCGTGCACCGAACTTCGACGAGGTGCGCCTGACCCCCTTCGCGACAGCACGGACCTTGCCGTGCTGTCGCGACAGGAGCGTCACGATGCGGTCGGCCTCCCCCAGTTTGTGGGTGCGAAGCACGACGGCCTCGTCTCGATAGGTCGGCACTCCCCCAGCTTAATCCGCAGTCCCTGCGCAGGGCCGCATCCGTCGCTCAGGTGCGGCAACTCGCCGCTTCGACCGGTTGACAGCGGCGAATCGCCGTACCTGAGCGGCTGTCGGCGCGGTTCCTCAGGCGGCGACGAGGTGGTCCTCGCGGGCCCTGATGGTCCGGTTGACGGCCGAGACGATCGCCTTCAGCGATGCCATCGAGATGTCGCCGTCGACACCGACGCCCCACAGTCGCTGGTCATCGATCTGCAGGTCGACGTAGGCCGCTGCCTGTGCGTCGCCGGATGCGGACATCGCGTGCTCGACGTAGTCGTACAGCGTGACCTCGCGCCCTGCCTCACGCAGCACCTCGAGGAAGGCCGCGATCGGCCCGTTGCCGGTTCCGGTGACGGTGCGCTGCTCTTCACCGTCTCGCAGCGTCACCTCGAGGGTGACGTCGCTTCCCGAGCTGCGGGTCTCTGTGGAGATGATCTCGAACCGACCCCAACGCGCGTCCGAACTGTCGGCCGGCAGGTACTCGTCCTGGAAGATGTGCCAGATCTGGTCGCTGGAGACTTCGCCGCCGTCGCTGTCCGTGCGCGACTGCACGACGCCGGAGAACTCGATCTGCAGCTTGCGCGGCAGGTCGAGGTGGCGATCGGTCTTCAGCAGGTACGCGACACCGCCCTTGCCCGACTGGGAGTTGACCCTGATGACCGCCTCGTACGAGCGACCCAGGTCCTTCGGGTCGACCGGCAGGTACGGCACGCCCCAGCTGATGTCGTCCACCGAGACGCCTGCGGCCTCGGCCCTGGCGTCCATCGACTCGAAGCCCTTCTTGATCGCATCCTGATGCGATCCGCTGAATGCCGTGAAGACAAGATCGCCGGCCCACGGGCTCCGCTCGTGCACTGGCAGCTGGTTGCAGTACTCGGCGGTGCGCTTGATCTGGTCGATGTCACTGAAGTCGATCTGCGGGTCGACGCCCTGCGTGAACAGGTTGACACCCAGCGCGACCAGGTCGACGTTGCCTGTGCGCTCGCCGTTGCCGAACAGGCAGCCCTCGATGCGGTCGGCGCCTGCCATGTAGCCCAGCTCCGATGCGGCGATCGCCGTGCCGCGGTCGTTGTGCGGGTGCAGCGACAGGATGACGTTCTCGCGATTGTCGAGGTGCCGGCTCATCCACTCGATCGAGTCGGCGTACACGTTGGGCGTGGCCATCTCCACCGTGGCCGGCAGGTTGAGGATGATGTTGCGCTCCGGCGTCGGCTGCAGCACCGTCATCACCTGGTTGCAGATCTCGACGGCGAACTCGAGCTCGGTCCCGGTGTATGACTCGGGTGAGTACTCGTAGAAGACGTTGGTCTCTGGGATCGTCGCCTCGTACTTCTTGCAGATGCGCGCTCCCTCCAGCGCGATGTCGATGATGCCCTGCTTGTCGGTGCGGAACACCACCTCGCGCTGCAGCACGCTGGTCGAGTTGTACAGGTGCACGATGGCCTGCTTCGCGCCGGCGATCGACTCGTAGGTGCGGGCGATCAGGTGCTCGCGCGCCTGCGTCAGCACCTGGATGGTCACGTCATCCGGAATGGCGCCCTCGTCGATCAGGCTGCGCACGAAATCGAAGTCAGTCTGGCTCGCCGAGGGAAACCCGACTTCGATCTCCTTGTAGCCCATTCCGACGAGCAGATCGAACATCACGCGCTTGCGCTGCGGATCCATCGGGTCGATCAGGGCCTGGTTGCCGTCGCGCAGATCGACGGCGCACCAGCGGGGCGCCTTCTCGATGCGTTTGGACGGCCAGGTGCGGTCGGGCAGATCGACCGTGATCTGTTCGTGGAACGGCACGTACTTGTGCACCGGCATCGCCGATGGCTTCTGATTGTTCTTCATGGTCTTCTTCTTTCGCGGCGGGTGTCTCGATATGGGCCCGCAGGAGTCTCCGCGACGAGAAGGCCCTAGATCGAGGACTCGTCGCGGCGACTAAGAAGGAGACCGCCGAGGAGCATGCCTCCACGATAACACTCATCCTGCTCAGCGACACGGGGCAGCTGCGCCGCTGCATTTCGCAGAGTGCTCATCAGAAGCCGAGCCGGCCGAGCTGTTTGGGATCGCGCTGCCATTCCTTCGCCACCCGCACGTGCAGCGCGAGGTAGATCTTGGTGCCGAGCAGCGGCTCCAGCTGGGCGCGCGCTCTGGCACCGACGTCGCTCAGCCGGGAGCCTTTGTGGCCGATGATGATCGCCTTCTGGCTGTCGCGCTCCACCACCACATTGGCGTAGACGTCGGTGAGGTCGTCGCGCCCCTCCCGTGCGATGATGTCGTCGATCGTCACGGCGATGGAGTGCGGCAGCTCGTCGCGGACGCCGTCCAGCGCCGCCTCCCTGATGATCTCGGCGACCCGATCCTCCGTCGATTCGTCGGTGACCACGTCATCCGGGTACAGCGCGGGCCCCTCCGGCATCAGAGCGAGCACCTCGTCCGCGAGCACGTCCAGCTGGTCGCCCGACACGGATGACAGGGGAATGACTGCCGCCCAGTCCTCGCGCAGCGAATCGGCCTCCATCAGCCGCTGCATGATGTCGTCACGGCCTGCGGCGTCGGTCTTGGTCACCAGCACGACCTTCTTCGCGTTCGGGTAGTCGTCGAGGGAGGCCGCGATCCGGCGGTCACCAGGGCCGACCTTCTCGTTCGCCGGCACGCAGAGTGCGATCACGTCGACGTCGCCGAGCACCTGTTCGACCAGGTCGTTCAGCCGTTGACCGAGGAGCGTTCTCGGTCGGTGCACGCCGGGGGTGTCGACGACGACGAGCTGGCCGGCAGGTCGGTTGATGATGCCCCGGATCGCGCGCCTGGTCGTCTGCGGTTTGTCGCTGGTGATCGCGACCTTCTCGCCGACGAGGGCGTTCATCAGGGTCGACTTGCCCACGTTCGGGCGGCCGACGAAGGTCACGAATCCGCTCCGGGTCTCCGCGGTGTCACTCATCATCGCTCTCTTCCTTCTCGCTCGCCGCGACTCGACGAGGTCGTGCCATGCGCGTCGTTCTGGACCGGCATCTCGCCGGTCTGCGGGTGGCGCGAGCGGACCTCCTGCAGAGCGCGCAGACCCTCGCCGCGCTCGACGAACACCGTGGCGAGGCCCCTGCCGCGCCCGCGTGAGGTGCCTCCGGTGATGATCAGACCGTGCGACTCGACGGTTTCACCCGGTCGCGGGACGTGCCCCAGCGCCTTGCCGAGCAGGCCGCCGATCGAGTCGACGTCCTCATCCTCCAGCTCGTAGTCGAACAGGTCGCCGACTTCGTCGAGTGCGAGGCGGGCCGCGACGCGGTAGCTCCCCTCGCTCAGCTCCACGATCTCGTGGGACGGTGCATCGTACTCGTCGGCGATCTCACCGACGAGCTCCTCGATGAGGTCTTCGAGCGTGACGATGCCTGCGACGCCGCCGTACTCGTCGACGACGAGACAGACGTGCACCGCATCGCGCTTCATCTGCTGCAGCAGCGACTCTGCGCGCATCTGCTCCGGTACGAACGACGCAGGCCGAGCCAGCGCCCGCACGGTGGCGTCGTGCCATCCGGGCGTCTCCCGGAAGCCGAACTGCACGAGGTCCTTGAGATAGAGCACACCGACGACGTCGTCCACCTCGCCGTCGATCACGGGCATGCGGGAGATGCCGGTGTCGAGGAACGTGCGCATCGCCTCTCGCGTGGTCGCCGCCGCGTCGATCGAGATCATGTCGGTGCGCGGGACCATCACGGCCCGCACGACCTGATCGGTGAAGTCGAACACACTGTGCACGAGGTCGCGGTCGTCGTCGTCGATGAGATCGTTCGACGCGGCCTCGTCGACCATGCTGAGCAGCTGGTCCTCCGAGTCGAAGCTCTGTCTGCCCCTGGCGGGGGCGACGCGAGCGCCGATGCGCACGAGCAGACCGGCGACGGGCCCCAGCACGAGCCGCAGAGGGCGCACGAGCGGCGCCGATGCGCGCACGAAGGCGTCGGAGTGGCGCCGACCGACCGCCCTCGGGCTGGAGAACACGGCGACGAACGACAGACCGGCCATCAGCACGGCCGCGGCGAGCATCGCCCACCAGAGGTTGTCGAAGACGAGCGTGAAAGCGACCGTTGCGAGAACTGCCGCGGTCGATTCCGACACCACGCGGACGAACGCGACGACGTTGGCGTGAGAGTCGATGTCGTCCGCGAGGTGCGCAAGTGCCCTGGCTCGCCGCGCCCGCTGGCTTGCGGCCAGGTCGACGATCTCGGCGCGCGAGATCACCGACAGCGCGGAATCGATGGCGGACATCGTGCCGCCGAGCAGGACGAGCAGGGCCGCGGCGACGAACAGCAGCGCGGGGGTCATGAGCGGTTCTCAGATCGGGGAGGTCGCCTGCGTCTCACGATCGTCGGCGCTCCTCCGCGGCGAAGCCGTCGATCAGCGTCTTCTGCAGGCCGAACATCTCACGGTGCTCCTCCGGCTCTGCATGATCGAAGCCGAGCAGATGCAGCAGACCGTGGGTGGTGAGCAGGATGAGCTCGTCCATCGTCGAGTGCTTGGCCGCCTGTGCCTGCGTCTCGGCGACCTGCGGACAGAGCACGATGTCGCCGAGCAGGCCCGGTGGTGTCGGAACGTCCTCTGTGCCAGGCCGCAGCTCGTCCATCGGGAAGCTGAGCACGTCTGTCGGCCCTGGTTCGTCCATCCACTGCAGGTGCAGCTGCTCCATGGCGCCCTCGTCGATCAGCACGATCGCGAGCTCGGCGTCGGGGCTCACTCGGAGCTCTGCGAGGTTCCGCTCGACGAGCCTGAGCAGCACCGACTCGTCGATCTCGATCGTCGACTCGTTGTTGATCTCGATCATGCCCTGGGCCTCCCCTTGTGGTCGCGTGGGCCGGGGCGGCGCGCAGACGAGCGCCTCTCGGCACGGTTCGCGAACTCGTGCGCCTCCGCGCGCTCGTAGCGCTGCGCGGTACGCTGCTCGTCGTACTCCGTGTAGGCGTCGACGATCCGGCCGACCAGCGAGTGCCGAACGACGTCGTCGCTGGTCAGACGGGCGAAGTGGATGTCATCCACGCCGTCGAGGATGCCCGTCACCGTGCGCAGACCGCTCGTTCCGCCGGGGATGTCGATCTGCGTGATGTCGCCTGTGACGACCATCTGGGTGCCGAAGCCCAGCCGCGTGAGGAACATCTTCATCTGCTCAGGCGTGGTGTTCTGGGCCTCGTCGAGGACGATGAACGAGTTGTTCAGCGTACGCCCGCGCATGTAGGCGAGCGGGGCGACCTCGATGGTGCCGCTCGCGATGAGCTTGGGCACGATCTCGGGATCCATCATCTCGTTGACGGCGTCGTACAGGGGGCGCAGGTACGGGTCGATCTTGTCGGTGAGGCTGCCAGGCAGGAACCCGAGCCGCTCCCCCGCTTCCACGGCCGGCCGCGTCAGGATGATCCGCTCGACCTCGCGCCGCTGGAGCGCTTGGATCGCCTTCGCCATCGCGAGGTACGTCTTGCCCGTTCCCGCGGGGCCGATGCCGAACACGATGGTGTTCTCGTCGATCGCGTCGACGTACTCCTTCTGGCCGGGGGTCTTGGGCCGGATGGTTCTGCCGCGCGAGGACAGGATCGCCTCACCGAGCACTTCGCTCGGACGCGGGCCCGATTCGTCCGCGAGCATGCGCGCCGACCGGTTCACGTCGGATTCGACCACGTCGTGTCCTTTCGCCGTGAGGGCGATGAGTTCATCCACGAGCCGTCGCGCGGCGCTCACATCCGCTTCAGCGCCCGTGAGCGTGATCTCGTTGCCCCGCACGAGCACGTCGACATCCGGATGGGCGGATTCGACCATCCGGAGCAGCCGGTCCTGCGGTCCGAGGAGCTGGACCATGGCGACGCCGTCGGCCAGGATGCGGTCAGTGATCTGGTGGGAGGATTCAGAATCCAACGAGTGTGTTCTCCTCGAAGTTCGCGAGCACGTGCGCGTGCACGTGGAAGACCGACTGCGATGCCGATGCTCCGTTGTTGAAGATCAGACGGTACTCGCCGTTCGCGTGCTCGGAGGCGAGGCTCTTGGCGAACGCGACCATCTCGGCGAGCAGCGCGGGGTCACCCGCAGCGAGTTCCGTGACGTCGCGGTACTGCTCGGTCTTCGGGACGACCAGCAGGTGCACCGGCGCCTGAGGGCTGATGTCGCGAAGCGCGAACACCCGATCCGTCTCGGCGACGATCTCGCCGGGAATCTCCCCGTTGTAGATGCGCGTGAAGATGCTCGCTTCGGTCATACTCCGATCCTACTGGCAAAGCCCCCCACGCGAGTGGGGACTCCTGGTGCGCTCATGTCAGCGCGCCGACAGCAAACTGGCTGTCGGCGGCATCTCGAGTACGAGGGGGCCGTGGAGGTGCTCATGGCAAGGCGGAGGAAGGAGGGGCACCGAGAGTGCCCAAGGCAACGTGGGTCCGGGGGTGTGCATGGCAAGGCGGAGAAGGGAAGGGCACCGACAGTGCCCTGACCGCCGACAACGCCGCCAGGCGCGCCGCCGGGCCCTCGTCAGTGGCCCATGCCGAGGCCTCCGTCTACGGGGATAACCGCCCCCGAGATGTAGGCGGCGTCGTCCGAGGCCAGCCACGACACCACGCCGGCGATCTCCTCCGTTGTGCCGAACCGCGCAGCGGGGATCTGCTTCCTGTAATCCGCCTGCGTCTTCTCGTCGAGTTCTGCCGTCATGTCGCTGTCGATGAAGCCGGGCGCGACGACGTTCGCCGTGATGCCGCGGCCGCCGAGCTCGCGTGTGACGGAGCGGGCGAAGCCGACCAGGCCCGCCTTCGACGATGAGTAGTTCGCCTGGCCGGCGACGCCGAGGAGACCCGAGACCGACGAGATCAGAATGATCCGCCCGCGACGCGCCTTGATCATGCTCTTGATCGCCCTTTTGACGGTACGGAAGGCGCCGCCGAGATTCGTGCCGACGACCGCGTCGAAGTCGTCATCGCTCATGCGCATGAGCAGCGTGTCGCGGGTGATGCCGGCGTTGGCGACCACCGTGGTGACCGGCCCGAGCTGCGCTTCGATCTCCTTGACCGCCGCGTCGAGGGACGCGCCGTCGTTGACGTCGGCGGTCACGGCGAGTGTGCCGTCTGGGCCCCCTCCGCTGCGCACGGTCACGGCGACCCGGTAGCCGTCGCGGACGAAGCGTTCGGCGATCGCGCGGCCGATGCCGCGATTGCCCCCGGTGACGAGGACGACGCGGTCGGAAGTGTCAGCTGAGCTCACGGTGCTGCTCCATGATCGACGGGAAACGGAGTCATCATCCTATCCGGCGGGCGACACGTTCTCTGGGCCGGCTCACCGGATGGGGGCATACCCTGAGAGGACCGTGAACAAACGCAGCCGCTCCGCCCAGTCCGCGACGTCACTCGACGTCTCGCCGCGGGACGACTCGCGCTCGCGCGAGCGCCGGTACCTGATCACCATGGGCGTCCGCATCGCGTGTCTGATCCTTGCGGTCGTCATCCAGCCCTACGGCTGGTACACGTTCGTCTTCGCCATCGGCGCGATCTTCCTGCCGTACATCGCCGTCGTCAGCGCCAATGCGCGCTCCTCCACACGCGTCGATCACGCCCTCCCGCCGGAATCGGACTCGCTCACCGCACCGTCTGAGCCCGCTCCGCCCGACGCCGAGCCCCGGGTGCTGCGCATCGATGAGAGCGGCGCCGAGCCGGACGAGGAGCATTCGAACGGGAACGGCGGGGCCACGACATGATCGGCATGGATCCCGTCGCGCCGACCTGCGCGCGCGCCGGGTGCAGGGCGCCAGCGACGTGGAGCGTGGTGTGGCGCAACCCGAAGATCCACTCCGCCGACCGACGGAAGGTGTGGCTGGCGTGCGATGAGCACGTCACCTACCTGCGGGAGTTCCTCGCCTCGCGCAGCTTTCCGCTCGAAGTCGTCGAGGGCGTGACAGACGGCGCACAGGGGGCCTCGTGAAGAACAGTCCTCGCGCCGTCCGCTGGACCGTGTACGCCCTCGTCGCCTGTCTGTTCGCTGTGGCGTGCGGGTTCCTCTCGCACTGGCAGTTCTCCCGCAACGCCGAACGCGCAGGCGATCTCGCCCTGATCGAGAACAACTACGACGCCGATCCTGTGCCCCTCGCCGACCTCATCGGCGATGACGGGCGCTTCGATCCCGACGACGAGTGGCGTCCCGTCGAGGTCACCGGCGAGTACATCGCGCCCGCACAGACGTTCGTGCGCAACCGCCCCCACGGCGGCACGAGCGCGTACGAAGTGCTCGTCCCCATCCGGACCGACGACAGTCGCGTGTTCGTGATCGACCGCGGCTGGATCCCGCCGGGTGAGAGCGCAGAGGCTCCGGACATCCTGCCGACCGTTCCCAGCGGCGAGGTCACCGTGATCGCCAGGCTGCGACCGACCGAGCCGCTGCCGACGTCCGGCCGCTCGGCCCCAGACGGCCAGCTGCCGACGCTGCACGTGCCGTCGGTCGCGGAGATCGCGGGTGACGACACGCTGGCTGCCGTATACGGATCGTTGGTCTCGGAGGATCCGGCTGCCGCCGACACCCCGCACGCGCTGGAGGATCCGACCGAGGATCCCGGTCCGTTCCTGTCGTACGCCGTGCAGTGGATCCTGTTCGCGGTGATGGGCTTCATCTTCATCGGCTACATGATCCGCACCGAGATCCGCGCGTCCGCGGAGGATGACGACGACGATCCGGATGATATCGACGATATCGACGCTCTGGGACGCCCCGAGCGCAGTGCCCGCCGTCGTCTTCCAAGGCGCCCTCGCCGCCGTGACCGCGACGCCGAGGAAGAGGACGCCCTGCTCGACGCCCAGTGACGACTCGTCAGGTCCCCTGATGAGACGAACGGGCGTCAGGCCAGCGAGATCAGGTCCGCGTAGTCCTTGTTCCAGATGTCCTCGACGCCGTCCGGAAGCAGCAGCACCCGCTCAGGGTTGAGCGCCCCAACGGCTCCCTCGTCGTGCGAGACCAGGACCACGGCGCCCTCGTAGTGGTTGAGCGCGCCGAGGATCTCCTCGCGCGAAGCCGGATCGAGGTTGTTGGTCGGCTCGTCGAGGAGCAGCACGTTCGCCGACGACACCACGAGCGTCGCCAGTGACAGGCGGGTCTTCTCCCCGCCCGAGAGCACGCCCGCGGGCTTGAGCACGTCGTCGCCGGTGAACAGGAACGATCCGAGCACCTTTCGCGCCTCGGTCTCGTTGATGTCCGGCGCGGACGACATCATGTTCTGCAGCACGGAGCGGTCGACGTCGAGGTTCTCGTGCTCCTGCGCGTAGTACCCGATCTTGAGGCCGTGGCCCGGCTCGATCTGCCCGGTGTCGCTGGCGTCGACGCCGGCGAGGATACGCAGCAGCGTGGTCTTGCCCGCACCGTTCAGGCCGAGCACGACGACCTTCGACCCGCGGTCGATGGCGAGGTCGACGCCCGCGAAGATCTCCAGCGCACCGTACGACTTCGACAGGCTCGAGGCCATCAGCGGCGTCTTGCCGCAGGCAGCGGGCTTCGGGAACCGGATGCTCGCGACGCGGTCCTGCTGCCGCACCTCATCCAGCCCTGACAGCAGCTTCTCAGCGCGCGCCTGCATCTGGTGCGCCGCGGCGGCCTTGGAAGCCTTGGCGCCGAATCGCGCCGCCTGCTGCTGCAGCGACGACGCCTTCTTCTCCGCATTGGCGCGTTCCTTCTTGCGGCGTTCTTCATCGGCGACGCGCTGACGCTGATAGTGCTTCCAGCCCATGTTGTAGATGTCGATGGCCTGGCGATTGCCGTCAAGGTAGAACACGCGGTTCACCGTCTCGCCGACCAGCTCCACGTCGTGGCTGATCACGATCAGCCCACCGCGGTACGACCTCAGGAACTCGCGCAGCCACACCACGCTGTCAGCATCGAGGTGGTTGGTCGGTTCATCGAGGATCATGGTGTCGGCATCGCTGAACAGGATGCGCGCCAGCTCGATGCGCCGCCGCTGACCGCCGGAGAGCGTCTTGAGCGGCTGGTCGAGGATGCGATCGGGCAGAGAGAGGTTGTTCGCGATGACGGCGGCCTCGCTCTCTGCGGTGTAGCCGCCGAGCGCTTCGAAGCGCTCCATCAGGTTGCCGTAGCGGCGGATCGCCTTCTCCGATGCCGTCGCATCGTCGCTGGCCATCTGCGCGGATGCCTCCGCGATCTTGGCGGAGAGGTCGCCCAGCCCTCGGGCGTTGAGCACGCGGGTGCGAGCCAGCTCCTCCGGGTCGCCTGAGCGAGGGTCCTGCGGTAGGTAGCCGAGCTCGCCGCGCAGGTCGACGCCGCCGTTGCTCGGCGGCTTGTCACCGGCGAGCACCTTGGTGAGCGTGGTCTTCCCCGCGCCGTTGCGCCCGACGAGGCCGATCTTGTCGCCGGGGCCGACGCGGAAGCTCACGTCGGACATGAGCATGCGCGCACCTACGCGAATCTCGAGATCGTGCACGGCAAGCACAGCAACGTCCGTTCGTCTGGGGTGATCACGGCGCGATTGCGCCAGCCTCCCACCCTACCGCGCCGAGACTGAGCCCCACCCGCTCGCCCGAGCAGCGCTCGGCACGCCGGTCACAAGCCGAGCAGGGCGGCGGCGTTGTCGCGCAGGATGAGACGGGTGACGTCGTCGTCGTATCCGAGCGCCTCGAAGTCGCGCAACCAGCGCTCGGGAGTGATGACCGGATAGTCGGTGCCGAACAGCATCTTGTGCTTGAGCAGTGTGCGTGCATACTGCACCAGGTTCGGCGGGAAGTACTTCGGCGACCAGCCGGACAGGTCGATGTGCACGTTCGGCTTGTGCAGCGCCATGGACAGCGCCTCGTCCTGCCAGGGGAACGACGGATGGGCCAGGATGATCGGCATATCGGGGAAATCGACGGCGACGTCGTCGACGAGGATCGGCTGGGCGTACTTCAGTCTGATGCCGCCTCCTCCGCGCCGCCCTGCGCCTGCACCGGTGTGGCCGCTGTGGAACAGTGCGACCAGCCCCGTCTCCGCTATCGCCTCGTACAGCGGATAGATGTCTCGGTCATTGGGGAAGAAGGCCTGCGCGCTGGGGTGGAACTTCACACCACGCGCTCCCCGCTCCGCAAGCCGCCGGAGCTGCCGCGCACCGCGTGCGCCCGCATGCGGATCGACGGTGACGAACGGGATGACCGCGTCGGCGTGCTCCGCGGCGAGATCGATGACCTCCTCGTTGCTCACGGGGTTCTCCTCCCCGGTCAGCCAGCTGTCGTCCACGGAGAAGGCCACGCACATCATCTTCTTCGCGCGATACAGCTCCGCGAGGTCGACGATCGTCGGGCGGCGCACATCGGTGCGGAAATAGGTCGCCATCGCCTCGCTCTTCTCTGAGTCGAGCGCCGTGTCCGCCCGCACAGAGCGCTGCACATGGGTGTGCACGTCGATGGCCACGATCTCGGGGCTGAGTGTCATGCCTTCACCCTCGCGCGCGCATGAGCCGTGCCGGCGGGAGTTTTCGTGGCGTGGAAACCGGCCAGCCGTGCGGCGCCGGATCGGATTGTCTGTGACGACGAGACGATCGGGAGGTGCCGACGATGACGACGGCGGAACTGCTGCTGGACCCCACCGGCATGGACGAACAAGCCGACGACGCGACACTCGCGCCGCGGCCGACGACAGTGAGAGGGCTCACCGTGGGCCTTCTCGACAACACCAAGCCCAACACGACGATGTTCCTGGCGAAGGTCGGCGCGCTGCTCCGTGATGCCGAGGGCGTCGCAGGTACGAAGCTCTACACCAAGGACTACTTCGGCACTCCCGCTGGCGACGACCTGCTGGCGCGGATCGTCGACGAAGTCGACGTGGTGATCACCGGTGTCGGAGACTGCGGCTCGTGCAGCGCGGCGACAGTCGTCGACGGAATTCTTCTCGAGCGTGCAGGCGTCCCGACAGTGAGCATCGTGTCGGACGCGTTCCACGCATCTGGACGCGCCATGGCCGCTGTGCAGGGCTTCCCCGGTTTCGAGTTCCACGCCGTGCCTCATCCGTTCGCAAGCCTCGATGATGCGCAACTCGGCGAGCACGCCGCGAGCACGCTGCCCGTCGCCGTGCGCATTCTGACAGGCGGTGACGCGGAATGAGCATCACATCCGACACGATCACGCCTCCGGCGATCGATGCGGAAGCGGTTCGTCTCGCCCAGGAGTTCTACGAGGGGCGCGGCTGGACCGATGGGCTTCCCGTCACACCCGTCACCGAGTCGCGGCTGGCCGACTTCCTCGAGGTGACCGACCGCGAGCCGGACGAGGTGCTGTTCGAGATCCCGCATCTGAACCGCCGGATCACGGTGCGGCTCGCCGCGATCAACGCCGCACTCGCCGGGTGCATCCCGGAGTACCTCCCTGTGGTCATCGCCTCTTGGCTGGCGATCGCCAAAGAACCGCACCCTCGCCGCGGCATCTGGCAGAGCACGACGGGAACGGCGCCGTTCGCCGTCGTGAACGGGCCCATCCGCAACGAGATCTCTCTGAACAGCGCCGGCAACATCTTCGGTTCCGGCCATCGCGCCAATGCGACGATCGGGCGGGCGATCAGGTTGGGCCTGATCAACGTGTTCGGTCTGCGACCCCACGAGCTCGACCAGGCGACGCAGGGCAACCCCTCCAAGTACACAGCGGTGATCGGCGAGAACGAAGAGCTCAGTCCATGGCAGAGTCTGGCCGTCGAGCACGGTCACTCGGCCGACGAGTCCGTCGTGACGGCCTTCGTCATCCGGTCCGTGATGCACATCGAAGCGCGGCACACCTCCGTGCCCGAGCAGCTCGCCCTCGACCTCGCCGACAGCATCCGGCGCACCGGCGCTCTCATCCACGAGTACACCAGCGCGCTCATCGTGCTCGTGCCGGAGCATGCGCAGTTGCTCGCCGACGCCGGTTGGTCGAAGGAGAGCCTCAGGCGGTTCATCTTCGAGCATGCACGCCGCGACCGATCCGAGCTCGCCGCCGTCGGCAAGGACGCTCTCTCGCACAAGTCGCACTGGCGCCTGCCAGTCGATCATCCGGATGC
This sequence comes from Frigoribacterium sp. JB110, assembly GCF_900163665.1. Classification (GTDB taxonomy): domain Bacteria; phylum Actinomycetota; class Actinomycetes; order Actinomycetales; family Microbacteriaceae; genus Microbacterium. The sequence goes on along the minus strand of NZ_FUIA01000019.1, from coordinate 117,524 downwards.
GATGCCCGACACGGCGAGCTTCTCCGCGACGCCCGACGAGGTGCCGCTGTTGAGTTTTCCGACATCCGTGCAGATCATGGTCGCAGGGGCGAACAACGCCGGCGTCTCCGCTGTCGCGGAGGTGTTCACGCTGAATCCGCCCAGGGAGATCCCGTTGTCGACGCAGGCCGTCGACGCCTGACACCGACGTCAAGGAGCACACATGGTCATCGCCGAGCGCGCCGCACCACCCAAAGCCGCGCTGCCCAGGTCGGTGGATCGAGCACTGTCGATCATCGGCACCTTCCGGCAGGGCAGGGCGCGCCAGACGCTCAGCGAGATCAGTCGCAACGCGGAGCTGCCGCTGGCGACGACGTACCGGATGGTGAACTCGCTCGCCGAATGGGGCGCCCTCGAACGCGACGACCGCGGCAGGTATCACGTCGGCCTCCGACTGTGGGAGGTCGGTTCTCTCGCGCCGCGCTCCATGGCGATGCAGCGCATCGCACGGCCGTTCATGCACGACCTGTACGAGATCACCCACTACTCGATCCATCTTGCGATCTGCGAGGGAAACGAGACGGTGTTCGTCGAGCGGTTCCAGAGCCCGTCCCAGGTGCTCACGCGCCCGCGGGTGGGCGGCAGGCACGACATGCACACGACGGCCGTCGGGCGCGTGCTGCTGGCCTACGCGCCGCTGGATGAGCGTGACCGGATGCTCCACGAGCAGCTGCCTCCGACGGTCGACGCCCATGCGTTCAAGCGGGAGCTGGCCGAGGTGCGCATCCGCGGCTACGCGATCAGCGGACGCGACCTGAACACCGAGTACATGGCGGTCGCCGCCCCGGTGACCGTGCCTGGCGGCCAGGTGGTGGCCGCGCTTTCGCTGATCATGCGGTACGAAGACGCCGACGAGCGCAACGCCGCCCATCTGGTCCGCGTGGCCGCGGGAGGCATCTCGCGGGCGCTGTCGGCGAAACGCTGACTGCTCCCGCCCACGGGGCTCTGGTGGTCAGCGAAACAGCCAGTGCCCGATTCCGTCGCGCCCGCCCGCTCGTACGCTCGGCGGTCGCTGCGTACGCACAGCGTGCGCACGGATCCGCCCGTGGGATATCAAGGAACGAAGACAGTTCGGCACGCCGATGAGAAAGGACGACGATGTCCTCCCCGCTCCGCAGCAACCTTCCCCGCACCTCCGCCCTCGCGATCGCGAGGCAGGCGCACTACACGGCACTCGGCATACCGCGCGAGCATTGGGATCGCCCCAAGGTCGCGATCGTGAACACGTCGTCTGAGCTCGCCGCCTGCTTCTCGCACCTCGACGAGGTCGCGGCCCGGCTGAAGACCTACCTGCGTGACGCCGGACTGCTGCCGTTCGAGATCCGTACGACGGCGCCGAGCGACTTCGTCACGAGCGCCGGCCGCGCCGGTCGGTACATTCTGCCGAGCCGGGACCTGATCGTCGACGACATCGAGGCGGCCGTCGAGGGAGCCAAACTCGACGCGATGATCTGCCTGAGTTCGTGCGATAAGACGACGCCTGGCCACCTGATGGCGGCCGGTCGCCTGAACATCCCGACCATCGTCGTGCCGTGCGGATACCAGCACTCGGGGCTCGCGGAGGGTCGCGAGGCCGACATCGAGGAGATCTTCCTGCAGGCGTCGAAGGCGGCGGTGACGGGCGAACCGACGGACGGATTGGAAGAGCAGGCGCAGGATGCGATCCTCGGCCCAGGAGTCTGCGCAGGTCTCGCGACCGCGAATTCGATGCACATCCTGGCCGAGGCGATCGGTATGGCGCTGCCGGGAGCCGCACCCGTACGCGCGCTGGGCGAGCGGATGTGGCAGAACGTCGCCCGCAGCGCCGCCGCGCTCGCCGATCTGGTGGCCCGCGACATCCGACCCCGCGACATCATCACAGCAGGAGCTGTGCGAAACGGCGTGCGCGCCATGCTCGCCGTCGGCGGCTCGATCAACACGATCAAGCATCTGCAGGCGATCGCGATCGAATCCGGACTCGACGTCGATGTGTGGGAGCTGTTCCGCACGCTCGGTCGAGAGACGCCGCTGCTGTGCTCGGTGCGCCCCAACGGGCCCAGACTGACGGAGGAGTACGAGGACGCAGGGGGCGCCGCCACGACGCTTCGCGAGCTGCTTCCGCTCCTGGACGGCGATGCGCTGACAGTCTCCGGCGGGACGGTCGCTGACAACGCCGTGTCGGCACGACCGGGCGATGACGACGTCATCAGGCCGCTCGCCAACGCCTTCGGCACCGACCCGGCGATCAGCGTGCTGAAAGGCTCGCTCGCGCCTGGCGGCGCGGTCGCGAAACGGCCGGTTCCCGATCCAGGGCCCCACACCTTCGAAGGCCCCGCCCGCATCTTCCGCAACCGGGAGGACGCCATCGCCGGCATCGCCAGCGGCCGCCTCCGCGAGGGCGACGTCGCGGTGATCCGCGGCATCGGCGTGACGGGGGCGCCAGGGCTCGGCCTGACCAGCGCCTTCATCTTCGCGCTGCACGCTCGCGGGCTCGCGCACAGCGTCGCCCTCGTCACCGACGGACAGTTCTCCGGCCTGGTCAATCAGGGCATGACGATCGGCGAGGTCTCGCCAGAGGCGGCGCTTCCCGGCGCGCCCCTCGGCCGGGTGCAGGACGACGATCCCATCCGAATAGATCTGAAGGCAGGCACAGTCGACCTGCTGGTAGAGGAGGCCGAACTGGCCGCCAGGCCCGACTTCGTCCCGCTCGCCGATCGCGATTCCGGTGGCGGCTATCTGGACCAGTACGAGCAGCTGGTGCAGCCCCTCAGCTGCGGCGCCGTGATGTGCGGTGCACTCTGCGACAGGGCCTCCGAGCCCCACTCGGCCGCGGGAGTCCCCGCATGACCGGCATCATGTCGACGCCGACCGTGCACGAGCCCGCGCGCAGCACCCCGGTCATCGGTGAGTACGACGTCGTCGTGATCGGCGGCGGTCCTGCAGGCCTGATGGCGGCGACCGCGGCGAGCCGCCACGGCATGTCGACCCTCCTGGTCGAGATGTACGGGTTTCTCGGCGGTGCGGGCACGATGGGCGGGCTCGCGACGTTCTGCGGCATGCACGCACGGGTGTTCGGCACTGACGTGCAGTCGATCCACGGGTACGCCGATGAGCTGCTCGACCGGATGCGCGCGCTCGACGGTCTCAACGAGCCGCATCTGTCGGTCGCTGACCGCATCCAGGCGCTGTCGTACGACATCTCCGCGCTCAAGCTGGCGGCGGACGAGCTGGTCACCTCGGGCGGCGCCGAGATCCTGTTCCATACCAGGGCCGTCGGCGTGGCACGCTCGGCGGACGATCGCATCGATGCAGTGATCGTCGAATCGAAGTCAGGCCGCGCCGCCGTGAGGGGTCGCTTCTTCATCGACGGCTCAGGCGACGCCGACATCGCCGCGTGGGCGGGGGCGCCGTTCGAGCGGTCGGAGAAGCTGATGTACCCGTCGCTGATGTTCCGGATCAACGGTGTCGACTCCGATGAGGCAGGCGAAGCGTGGCGCGTGGTCCGGGAGCAGATGGAACAGGCAGAGGCGGCGGGCACCCACACGTTCCCGCGCAAGAAGCCGATCGTGCGTCCGCAGCGGAACCCCCTGGAGTGGCGTTCCAATCTCACGCAGCTGTCCAACGCCGACGGCTCGCCGGTCGACGGCACCGACGTGCACCAGCTCACCAGGGGCGAGCTGCAGGGTCGAAGACAGGTCTGGGACGCGTTCGAGTTCATCAGGGATCACACCCCCGGGTTCCGGGACTCGTACATCGTCGACATCGCGCCATCGGTCGGAATCCGTGAGACGCGTCGCATTCTGGGCGGACTCCAGCTCACCGAGGAGGACGTGCTCGGCTGCGCCGACTTCGACGACACGATCGGCGTGAACGGCTGGCCAGTGGAGGCACACGTGACCGGAGACGTGGCCTTCCGTTTCGCGCCGGTCGATTCGCGCGGCTACAACCAGCTTCCCTACCGGATGCTCGTGCCCCAGCGCGTGGAGAACCTTCTGGTCGCCGGGCGCTGCGCATCGATGACCCAGGGTGGTCAGTCGTCCGGCCGCGTGACCGGCCCGTGCTTCGCCATGGGCCAGGCGGCGGGCACCGCGGCGGCCATGGCGCTCGGCGCAGGCCTCGGCGGCGCCGACATCGACGTCAGCGAACTGCAGCGCCGCCTCGAATCCGACGGAGCCTTCCTCGGCCTCGAGCTGCCCGTCTGACGCGGTCCGAGTCGCAGTCGCAACTCGTCAGGCCGGTTGCCGTCCCGAACAGCTGCGGGCCGCACCGGTGCCGCTCCGTCAGGGCCGCGCGGCGCGCGACATCTTGCGGAACAGCTGCGGGTTCGCGTTCCGATATGCACTGGCGATGTTCGACGCGGTCTGCCGCAGCACAGGTACGATCTGGCGGGCGAGGGAATCACCCGTCTCCCTCACGGTCGTCGACGACACCGAGAGCGCGCCGACGGCGACGCCCTCGACACGGATCGGCACGGCCGCCGAGATCATGCCGGGGTGGAGCTCCTCGATCGACACGTCGAAGCCCGCGCCTCGCACACGTTCGAGGCGCTCGCGCAGGGCGCGCGCGTCGGTCACCGTGCGCGGTGTGTGCCGCTCCAGCTCGAGACGCGTCAGCAGGCTGTCGAGCGCGGCTTCGTCGAGATCGGCCATCAGGACCTTGCCGAGCGCCGTCGCGTGGACGGGCAGCTGGTGCCCGATGCGCACGGCATCCGGCAGCGGCCTGTGGTCCTCGATCCGGGCGACGTGGATCACGTCGTCGCCGTCGAGCACGCCGACGCTGCAGGTCTCCCCCGTGTGCTCGACGGCGACCGGGAGATAGCGGTACGAGATCTCGGGCAGCGAAGACGCCGCGAAGTATCCCGCCCCGAGCTCCAGGATGCGCGGCGTGAGGCTCCACAGGCTGCCGATGCAGTCGGCATAGCCGAGATCCTGGAAGGTGAGCAGGATGCGCCGCACGACGGGACGTGAGAGCTCGACGCGAGAGGAGATCTCGGCGATGGACAGCGCAGCCTCGTAGCCGTCGAAGGCCCGCAGAACCTCGACGCCGCGCTGCAGGCTCTGGATGAGGTCGCGCGACTGTGTCGGCATGCCCGGCCTACGCCCCCATGTCCCGCAGCCCGTAGACGGACTCGTGCCATGGGATGAAGAACCGCTTCAGCTCGTTGACCACGAGATACAGCAGCAGTCCCATGATCGACAGCCACAGGATGAGCGCGAAGGTGCCGGCCGCGTCGAGCGAGTTCATCGCGGAGATCACGAGGTTGCCCAGCCCGTCGTTGCCGCCGAGATACTCGCCGACGATCGCGCCGATGGTGGAGAGCACGATCGCGACCTCCATGCCTGCGAACAGGTACGGCAGCAGGCTGCGCGCCTCCAGCTGCAGGAACGTCTGCCAGCGGGAGGCGTTCAGGCTCTGCATCACCTCTCGCTGGCCCTGCTCGACGGAACGCACGCCCAGGAGCACGTTGAGCATGATCGGGAAGAAGCCGAGAAGTGTCGCGAGCACCACCTTCGAGGTGATGCCGAAGCCGAACCAGATCACGAAGAGCGGCACGAACGCGACCTTCGGGGCGACCTGTGCGATCACGATGAGTGGGCGCAGGCTGACTTCGAGCCACCGGATCTTGCCGAGCAGGACGCCGACGATCACTCCGAACACGACGGCGAGCGTGAAGCCGATGACGATCTCGAGCACGGTGGTGCCCGTCGCCTCCCATGTCGCAGGGTCGGTGAACAGCCCGACGAACGCCTGCCCGACCTGTCCGGGCGGGGGGAAGATGAACGGGTTGATCCCGAACAGCGTCACGACAAGGTGCCAGCACACCACGATCAGCACGACGAGCGTCGGCGTGACGATCCATGGCAGGATCCTCAGGAAACGAGAACGGGACATCTCACTCCTCCTCGTCGATGTCGTGCCGGAGCCGGCGCACGATCTCATTGAATGCGGTCTCGGTCTGCAGATCGACCGATCGCGGCTTGGCGAACTCCGCAGGCAGGATCTGGCGCACTCGCCCTGGCCGCGGTGTCATGTGCACCACGCGATCCGCGAGGAAAACCGCCTCTGGAATGTCGTGGGTGACGAACACGACTGTGGAACTGGTCTCCAGCACGATGCGCTGCAGCTCCAGGTTCATCCGTTCCCTGGTGAGCGCATCGAGTGCGCCGAACGGCTCGTCCATCAGCAGCAGTTCGGGCTCGGTGGACAGTGCTCTCGCGATCGCGGCGCGCTGTCGCATGCCGCCGGAGAGCTCGCGCGGATAGGAGCCGGTGAATTCGCCCAGGCCCACCAGATCGGCGAACTCCGCCGCCCTGGATCTGCGGACGCGTTTGGGCACGCCGCGCAGCTTCATCGGCAGCGCGATGTTGTCGAGCACCGAGAACCACGGGAAGAGGTTGCTCTCCTGGAAGACGAAGCCGAGCATGCCGACGGCGGACTGGTCGATCTGACCGTCCCGCCACAGTCCGCGCCCGTCGACCTCGATGCTGCCGTCGGTCGGCGGAAGCAGACCGCCGATCATCCGCAGCAGCGTCGTCTTGCCGCACCCTGACCTGCCGATCAGCGCGACGAACTCGCCGTGCGCGATGGAGAGGTCGATGCCCTGCACCGCGTGGACGACGCCGTTGCGAGTGTGGAAATCTCGGGAGAGCCCGCGGATCGCCAGACGAGGCGTGCCTGCGTCTGCAGAGTTCGCGCTCTGATCCCCCGTCATGGTTCCGACTCCTTCTCGCGCGATCATTCCGCGTCCGCCGATGGCAGGTGGTCGGAATCGAGCCAGGCTGCAGGGTCCTGCCCGCCCTCGAGCAGGCCGGCTTCGACGTACGTGTCGTAGGCGTCCGTCCATGCTTCCGGGTTGTGCGCCAGCATCGGTGTGTCGCCGTCAGGATCGACCCAGGTGTTGTTCACATAGAAGTCGAGCGCCTCAGCGGCGACGTCGTCATCGTCGAGTGCTGCGAAGTCGAAGTCGCCGCTGTCGCGCAGAGTGGCGATCACGTTCTCGAAGTCGTTGTCCGCATCATCGATGATGTCCTGCACCGCGTCCTCGATCGCCGCGAGGAAAGCGGTGATGTTCTCAGCCGACTGCTCGTCGTCGAGGGCCTCCTGCGTGGCGAGCCACGTCTGGATGTCGGGCGCCTCAGCGAGACCGGCGTCCGTGACGACCGCATCCGGATTCTGCAGCCCCAGCTGGATGGACGTGTCGAGGCTGACGATGTATCCCGCCAGCTGCTCCTGCTTGACGAGTTGATAGGTGGCTCCGGTCACAGGCACCGCCTGGCGCGTCACGGAATCACGATCGACTCCTCCCGCATCGAGTGCGAGGTTCAGCATCTTCTCGCTCGTCCCGCCGATCGATCCCATGCCCATCGTCTGGCCCGCCATGTCATCCGGCGACTCGATCGGATTGCCCTCGCTCGATACGACCCGCAGGTTCGATTTGTACGCCATCGTGCCGATCGGAACGATCGGCTGGCCCTCCTCCAACGGCGGCATCGAGTCGATCGAGCTGACCCGGGTGATGTCTGCGGCTCCGCCGAGCACGGCCTGCACGGCCGCGGCCGTGCCCTTCACGGGCTCGAGCGTCACGTCGAGGCCGTGGTCCTCGAAATAGCCGCCGGCGTAGGCGTACATCTCGGGCGTGAACGTGAACGATTCCATCGGCAGGAACGTCACCGCCGTCATCTCCTGCAGCTCTCCTTCGCCTCCTCCTGCCGCTCCGGAACCACCGCATCCGGCGAGAGCGAGCGTACCCGCGGCGAAGAGCGCCGCACCGGCGGTGACGCGGGGCAGGCGTGAGCGCCCGCTCTTGGGGCTTCGTGCACTGATCATGTCGACTCCCTTGTCGGAACGTGGCCGTCGGCATAGACGTCGACGGCTGGCCCGAGTCTGCACACCGGCGGGCGGTGCACTCCATGTGTTTTTCAGCAGGTGGAATCGATCGGTCGGACTGACCCGATCGCCATGGACACAGTGCTTTCGCCGCGTGGAAACGGTGCCGCACCGGCGACGCGGTCTCGGTCAGAATGGCGACATGGCGCGACGAGGCGCCGGATGACGGAAGGCCACGATGAGCGCAACGACAACCGACCGTGCCGAGGCGGGTTCCCTGATCACCGACATCGCGGACGTCGGTGCGATCGCCGGCCGCGAATTCGGACCATCCTCCTGGCGGGAGATCCCGCAGGCCGACATCGACGCCTACGCCTCGCTCTCCGGCGATGACAACCCGATTCACGTCGACGCGGAGGCCGCCGCTGCCTCGCCCTACGGCGGGCGGATCGCGCACGGCATGCTGACGCTGTCGATGGTGGTGCCCCATCTGCGGGAGATCTACCGGGTCGAAGGCACCAGGACGGGCATCGTGTACGGCTTCAACAAGATCCGATTCCCGCACCCCGTGCGCTCCGGCGCCCCGATCCGGATCCGCGGCTCGGTCGCGGATGTCGCTCGCGTCGACGGCGGTTGGCAGGTCGCCCTCGCGCTGGTGTTCGAGACGGAGGGCGCGCCGAAGCCCGCTGTCGTCGCCGAACTCGTGCTGAGGCACTACGAATGAGCGAAGCGATGACCAAGACCTCGACAGCGACGTCCACCGTCCCGATCCACTACAGCGATTTGTGGGACGGCATCGCCCGTGCCGTGCCCGAGCGTCTTGCGGCTGCGACGGCGGACGACGAGATGAGCTGGGGCCGCTTCCGCGACGAGGCGGCGGCCCTCGCCGCCCACCTGCGCTCCCGCGGCCTCAGGAAAGGCGACGCCGCGGCGACGCTGCTGTACAACCGCACGGAGTTCCTCGTGTTCATGTGGGCGTGCCTCGCGATCGGCGTCGCCCCTGTCGCGATCAACTACCGGTACCGCGCGGGAGAGGTGCGCGACCTGCTGCTGGATTCCTCCTCGCGCGCATTCCTGGTGCCGACGTCGCTGTCCGCCCTCGCCGTCGAGGCGGCGGCCGGGCTCGAGCTCGAGATGATCACCGTCGACGACGGCGGCGATGCCGTGAACGGGGCGACGGACTACCGCGCGCTGCTCGTCGGCGGCCACGACCTGCTTCCCGCACCCCGCGGCGCGGACATGCGGCTCTACACCGGGGGCACCACGGGTCGTCCCCGTGCTGTGGTGTGGGACCTCGATACGCTCCTGGTCGCACGCCGCCACTCGACCTGGGGGCTGATCGGCGCCGAACCGCCCGCCGACGTCGCCGCGGCCGTCCGCATCGCCGCGGACGCCGATCGGCCTCGGGTCGTGACCCTGCCGATGAGCCCGCTTCTGCACGGCACCGCTCAGTCGGCGACGATGGCGACGCTGGCGCTCGGCGGAACGATCGTGATGCACGCGGCGGCCAGGATGGACGTGGGCGCCGCGTACGAGCTGATCGGCCGCTACGAGGTGACCCGACTGATCGTCGCCGGCGATGTGCTGGCGCTGCCCCTCGCCGAAACGGCGGAGAAGGCGGGCGGTCTTCCGACCGTGACCAGTGTCATCAGCAGCGGTATGCGCTTCAGCGACGAGGCGAAGGCGCGGCTGCACCGGCTCGGCGATTTGACGATCGTCGACATGTTCGCCTCCAGCGAGGGAGGGCCGTACGCGCTCGGCACATCCCGCTCCGCAGCCGACCTGCCCGCGCCGCTCACGCTGACGCCGGATGCGGCTCTGCTCGACGAGCAGGGACGCGAGCTCCCGCTGAGCGCCGGCACGCTCGGGCTGGTCGCGTTCCGCGGCATCCTCCCTCGCGGCTACTACGGCGATCCGGTCAAGACGGCCGAGACGTTCCGCGAGATGAACGGCCACCGCTATGTGGTGCCAGGCGACTGGGCGCGCGCCCGCGGCGACGGCACGATCGATCTGCTGGGCCGGCTCAGCGCTGTGGTGAACACGGGCGGCGAGAAGGTGTACCCGGCCGAAGTCGAGGAGGCGCTGATCGAGCATCCGTCGGTCGATGACGCGATCGTCTTCGGCCTCCCCGACCCGCGATTCGGCGAGGTCGTGTGTGCGACGATCGCCGCGACCGTGCCCGTCGACGTCGATGATGTGATCTCCTCGGTCGGCGAGCGCGTCGCCGGCTACAAGAAGCCGCGGCACCTGTTCGTGCGGCAGAGTCTTGACCGCACCCAGACAGGGAAGGTTCCGCTCGCGCGGATCAGAGCGGACGCGGCGGAGGAGCTCGCCGTGCGCACCGCGGGAGCGCGTACGTGATCGCTTCTTCGCCCGATCCGCTGGCCGAGCCGACGGACAGGCTCGGCTATGCCGACGACCTCCTCACCACGGCCGAGCGCGCAAAGCTGGGCCAGCTGCGTCGCCTGCTCGCAGAGCAGGCGACGCCTCACCTCGCCGAATGGTGGGAGAAGGCGGAATGCCCCGTGCACCTGCGCGCAGAGCTGGCCGCTCTCCGCTTGGAGGACGACGAAGCGCTGCTGCGCCCTGACGGCACTCTCAGCCCCTACTACGTCGGCTTCAAGCACCTGGAGCTCCAGCGGGTCGACGCGTCGATCGGCACGATCTACGGCGGACAGACCGGCATGTTCCGCACGGTGCTGCGAGGCGGCGGATCGCCGGAGCAGATCGCCGCGATCGACCCCGGCATCCCGAGCTTCGAGATCACCGGATGCTTCGCCCTCACAGAGCCGGAGCACGGTTCGGACGTCGCGGGCGGCATGGCGACTCTTGCGACTCCTGACGGCGAGGGGTGGCGGCTGAGCGGCCACAAGCGCTGGATCGGCAACGCGCCGATCTCGCAGCTGGCGATCGTGCCGGCGCGGAACGCCGACACCGGCCGAGTGAACGCCTTTCTCGTGCCGCTCGATGCGCCAGGTGTGACGATGAGCGACGTGGACGGGAAGATCGCCCTTCGCATGGTGCGCAACGGCGACATCCGGTTCGACGACGTCTCGATCGCCGCCGACGCGCGCCTTCCCGGTATCGACTCCTTCTCGGACCTCTCGGCGATCCTCGCGCAGCTGCGGTACGTGATCGGCTGGAATGCCGCCGGCATGCAGATCGGAGCATACGAGTCAGCTCTGCGATACGCGCTGGGACGCGAGCAGTTCGGCAGACCCATCGCGGGGTTCCAGCTCATCCAGGAGAAGCTCGCCAGGATGCTCGGGAACGCCGAGGCGACGCTGGCGCTCGCCGTACGGCTGACGACTCTGAAGGATCGCGGCGCCCTCGACGATGCGACCGCCGCGCTGGCGAAGACCTGGTCAGCCGACCGCTTGCGCGAGACCGTCGCCCTCGGGCGGGAGATCGCCGGTGCCGAGGGCATCCGGGTGCACCACGACCTCGCTCGCTTCTTCGCCGACGCCGAGGCCGTCTACACCTTCGAGGGCACCCACGAGATGAACTCCCTCATCGTCGGCCGTGCCGTCACGGGGCTGAGCGCCTTCACCCGGTGAGGCGCCCGCCCCGTGCGGTTCGGGATCAGCGCCGATGCAGGATGCCTCCACGGACGTTCTTGCCGTCGAGCAGGTCGCGGTAGCCCTGAGAGATGTCCTCCAGCGCATACATCTGCGAGATGACCTCGTCGAGCTTCAACTGGCCGGCGAGATACATCTGGTGCTGACGAGGGATGTCGGAGTGCGGGTTGCTCGCGCCGTAGACGGCGCCCTGCAGTCGCTTCTGGAAGCGGGTGAGATCAAGCGGCGGGATGGGGATCACCTGCTCCGAACTCGGCGCGATCGCCGTGACCACGACGGTGCCCGCCTTGCGGATCGCGTAGAACGCATCGGCGACGTCCTTGCCTGAGAGCAGGCCGACCGTGAGGATCGCACTGTCGGCGCCCTGACCGTTGGTGATCGATTGCGCGAACACGGTCGCCTCCTCGATCGTCGCGAAGGCGTGCGTGGCACCGACTTCCAGCGCTTTCTCGCGCTTGAGCTCCACGGGGTCGACCGCGATCACAGCGGTCGCGCCCGCGTGCGATGCACCCTGCACGGCGTGGATACCGACGCCGCCCGTGCCGATCACGATAGCGGTCTGGCCCGGTTCGATTCCGGCGGCGTACACCGCGGATCCCCATCCGGTCCCCACGCCGCAGCCGAGCAGCCACAGCCGGTCGAGATCCGCGTCGGCCGGCAGCTTCACCGCGGAGTTCACGTCGACGACGGTGTGCTCCGAGAAGGTGCCGAGTCCGCACATCTGGCCGACCGGCGTGCCGTCGGGGAGGGAGGCGCGGTAGCTGTCCGGATCCGTGAACCGGCTGCCTGTCATCATGAAGCGGCCGAGGTCGCACAGGTTGCTCTGCCCCTCGTTGCACCAGCGGCACTTGCCACAGCTCGCGATGAACGAGAACACCACTTTGTCGCCGACCTCCCAGCCGGAGGTGTTCGGGCCGACGGCCTGCACGGTGCCTGTGCCCTCGTGCCCGCCGATGAAAGGCATGATGTCGGGCACGCTGTCTCCCGTGGCGAGATGATGATCGGAGTGGCACAGGCCGCTCACGGCCATGCTCACGAGGATCTCGCCCTGGCGCGGGTCGTCGAGCAGGATGTCGGCGATCTCGAACTCGCCAGGTTGTTCGCGGATGATCGCAGCACGCGTCGGTGTGGGCATCAGAACTCCTTCGTTAACGCCGTTGTCACGTGTTCCACACGCTAGGGATGCGTGAGGGCAAGACGCACGCAGAGCGTACGAACCGACCGCAGGATGTGCTTTAGTCGCGACTCGACGGAACAATCCGGCTGGCAATGGAGGCAGTAATGGATCGTACATTTCTTCGCGGTATCGGCGTCGCCGCAGCGGCGACGTTCGCCCTCACCCTGACCGCCTGCGGTTCCGGTGGTGGGGGCGGTGGGGGCGGAAGCGAGTCGGGCGGCGACCTGGTTCTCGGTGTCATCCCGGTCACCGACATCGGCCCCGCGTACATGGCGCAGCAGAACGGCGTCTTCGACGACGCCGGGCTGAACGTGACGCTGCAGCAGACGAGCTCGTCGCCCGAGATCATCCAGGCGATGCAGTCCGGCCAGGTTCAGGTCGGCTACGGAGGCACCACGAGCGTCTTCCAGGCGGTTCAGAGCGGCATCGATCTTGTCGTGATCGCCGCGGCCAGCGCCACCCCGGACGACCCGGCCAACGGCATCAACGACCTTCTGGTGACCTCGGACAGCCCGCTGGAGTCGGCGAAGGACCTGGAGGGCAAGAAGGTCGCGATCAACGGGCCGGGCGGTTACACGCAGTTGCTCAGCGACCTCGCCGTGAAGGGCGACGGCGGCGACCCGTCGAAGGTCGAATACGTTCAGATCGGCATCCCGGATCAGCCGGCGGCTCTGGAGAGCGGCGCGGTCGACGCCTTCGTGGCCGGCGAGCCGTTCGGCACCCTGGGACGGGAGGAGAACGGCTTCCGCACGCTCGCGAACCCGTTCCAGTTCCTTTCGGACGAGGCCGTCGTCGCCGGCGTCTGGTACGCACTGCGCAGCGAGGTCGAGGCGAACCCCGACTACTACGCGAACGTCGCCGACACGATCGATACCGCGAACCAGTACGCGCTCGACAACGATGACGAGCTGCGGGAGAACATCGCCGAGTTCACCAAGATCGACCCCGAACTCGCCGCACGCATCAGGCTCGGCTCCTACGGCAAGCTCCCGCTCACGTCCGAGAATCTTCAGGCGCTGGCCGACTGGTCGTACGAGCTCGACTACATCGAGAACGAGGTCGACTTCGAATCCCTGATCTGGGAGCCGTGATCCGATGAGCTCGACCGCCGTTCGCGAGAGCCGGTTCGCGCACACGACTGCGGCGACCGTCGTGCTCGGGTTCACCGGCATCGCTGCGTTCGTCGTGCTGTGGGAGGCCGCGTCGCGGCTCGAGCTCGTGCCTTCGCAGTATCTGCCGCCCTTCTCGGTCATCGTGACGCAGATCGGACGGGTCGTGGCGTCTCAGCCGCTGGCCGGCGAATTCTGGGAGGCCCTCGGGATGACGCTCACCGGCTGGACGGTCGGGCTCGCCGTCGCGCTCGTGCTCGGCATCCTGCTCGGCGTGCTGATCGGATCGTCACGGCTCGTGCGCGAGTACTCGGAGTCGACGATCGAATTCCTGCGGCCCATTCCGTCCGTCGGCCTGATCCCGGTCGCTGTGATCCTGTTCGGCGTGCGCCCCTCCGCAACGGTGTTCATCGTGGCGTGGGCATGCTTCTGGATCATCCTTGTGCACGTCATCTCGGGCGTCGCCGACATCGACCCGGTGGGCGAGGCGACCGCCCGCAGCTACGGCCTCCGATTCCTGATGCGCGCCAAGCACCTCGTCTGGCCGACGGTCCTCCCCTATCTGATGACCGGCGTGCGTCTGTCCGCCACCGTCGCGCTCGTTGTGGCGCTCACGATCGAGATCGTCGTCGGAGCGCCAGGCATCGGCAAGCTGATCGCGCAGTACCAATCAGCAGGCAACGTCGAGGTGGTCTACGCCCTCGCCGTTCTGGCGGGGGCGCTCGGCCTCGTCATCAACCTCCTCATGCAGGCCGTCGAGAGGGGCCTGCTCAGCTGGCATCCGTCGATGCGGACGGGGGGCGACGGATGAGGTTCCTCCGCCCCGTCGCAACCGCACTCGCGCTGCCGATCGTCATCGTCGCCGTCTGGTGGGCGGCGACGCGCGGCACCACGAACCCGTTCGTGCCGAAGCCCGACCTGATGGTCGTCGATCTGGTCCGGACCTGGATCGGCCCGCTGATGGCGCAGCAGGTGCTGCCGTCGCTGTACCGTCTCGGCATCGCGCTCGCAGCGGCCATCGTCGTCGGCATCGTGCTGGGCCTCGTGATCGGTACGAGCGTCGTCGCTCGCAAGCTCACCGGCCCGATCTTCGAGTTCATCCGAGCCGTGCCACCGCCCGTGCTCCTGCCTGTGCTGCTTCTGGTGATGGGCATCGACGACCGTTCCAAGATCTTCCTGGTCTTCCTCGGCTGTCTCTGGCCCATCCTGCTGAACACCATCGACGGGGCGAGGGCGGCCGACTCCGTGCTCGCCGCGACGACGGTCTCCTACGGTCTGCGCGGTTGGGTGAGGTTCAGGCACTTCACCTTGCCGTCCGCACTGCCGCGCATCATGACGGGCGTCAGACTCGCTCTGCCGATCTCATTGATCCTGATGGTCGTATCGGAGATGTACGCCGCGCTCGACGGCCTCGGCTACCAGGTGATGCTGTTCAAGCAGACCTTCGAGACCGGTGCGATGTGGGCCGGCATCCTGATCATCGGCCTGATCGGCATCGTGATGGCATTCCTGTACTCGGCCGTAGAAAGACGCGTCCTCGGATGGTACCGGGGCCAGCGCGAAATGGAGAAGCAATGACTGCTGCCACCGACGACATTCTGCTGTCCGTGAAGGGCGTGCAGAAGGTCTATTCCTCCCCAGGCGGAGACGTCGAGGCGGTGCGCGACCTCACGTTCGACCTGCGTCGAGGCGAATTCGCCTGCCTGGTCGGGCCATCCGGATCGGGAAAGACGACCCTGCTCAAGGTGGTCTCCGGACTGATGCCGGCCACCAGCGGCACCGTCACGCTCGACGGCGAGGTCGTGAACGGGCCGCCGCGCAGCATGGCACTGGTGTTCCAGGAGTACGGCAGGTCGCTGTACCCATGGCACAGGGTCGACGAGAACGTCGCGCTGCCTCTCATCGGCGCCGGTGTGGCCAAGGCGGCGCGCCGGCGGCGTGTCGCGGAGGCGCTCGACGCTGTCGGGCTCTCCCACGTGCCGAGGTCGTACCCGTGGCAGCTCTCAGGAGGCATGCAGCAGCGCGTCGCGATCGCCCGCGCGATCGCCTACCAGCCAGAGGTCCTGCTGATGGACGAGCCGTTCGCCGCCGTCGACGCCCAGACACGTGCGGATCTCGAGGATCTGGTGCGCCGTGCCGCCAAGGAGTTGGGGCTCACCGTGCTGTTCGTCACGCACGACATCGACGAATCGGTGTATCTGGGCGAACGAGTGATCGTTCTCTCCAGCTCGCCCACCATCGTGCTCGACGATGTCGCCGTCGGCCTTCCAGCCGAGCGCGACCAGCTGGAGACCCGCTCGCTGCCGGAGTTCGTCGACCTGCGCCGCCATGTCTACGAGCAGATCCAGCGCGCGAAGACCTATACGGGAGACACGGATGCCGTGCGCACGGTGAGTCCGTAGGCGCAGCGAACCGCAGTCAGCGCCAGATCGATTTGACCTCCTGGAAGTTCCGCAGTCCTTCGATCGCGAACTCGCGGCCGAGACCCGAGTCGCCGTAGCCGCCGTACGGCGTGTTCAGATCGGGCTTGTAGCCGTTGATGCCGATCGACCCTGTGCGCACCCGGCGCGCGACGCCGAGCGCTTCGTCCGGATCGCCGAACACCGAGCCTGCCAAGCCGTAGCGCGAATTGTTCGCCAGCGCAACCGCGTCGTCGAGATCGTCGTAGGCGAACACCGACACGACGGGGCCGAACACCTCCTCCTGCGCGATCTCGCTGCTCGGAACCGCACCGGTGACGATCGTCGGCGCGACGTAGTAGCCGGTGTCCGGCAGGTCGCTGTCTCCCGCGAGCAGCGTCGCCCCGTCAGCTGCGGCGCGGGAGACCATCCCGGAGACACGGTCGTGGATACGGCGCGAGACGAGTGGGCCGAGCTCCGTGGCAGGGTCGGATGGGTCTCCGACGCGCAGGTCGCGGGCAAGCGCCACGAGGCGGTCGACGACCTCGTCGTGCGCCGCACGCGGCACCAGCACACGCGCCATCAGCGCGCACGTCTGCCCTGTGTTCTCGAACGACGACACTCGCAGGGCTCCCATCACGGCGTCGAGATCGGCGTCGCCGAGCAGGATCGCGGCAGATTTTCCGCCCAGTTCCAGCGTGGCCGGCTTGAGCTGTGCGCCAGCCTGCGCGGCGATGTCCCGCCCCGCGGCCGATGAGCCGGTGAACCCGACCTTGTCGACGCCGGGGTGCTGCACTAGCGCCCTGCCGGTCTCGCGCCCTCCCGTGACGATGTTGATCACGCCAGGAGGCATGCCGATCGCTGTGCTCGCTTCCGCCATGTTGGAGATGTCCAGCGGCGATTCCGGCGCGGGCTTGACGACGACGGTCGACCCGGCCGCCAGCGCGGGTGCCAGTTTCAACGTGGTCGACGCCTGCGGATGGTTCCACGGCACGATCAGCGCGGCGACGCCCAGCGGCTCATGCTGCACGATCGTGGTGCCCGGCCTCATCGCGTTCTCCCGCACCTCCTCGACCGCGTCGGGGCGACGGAGCAGCTGCGCGTAGAACCGCAGGTGTGCGATGGGCCGGATGCCGGCCCACGGTCGCGCGATGCTCACCGGTTGGCCGATCTCGGTCGTCACGAGCGACACGGTCGCGTCGGCTCGCCGCTCGATCTCATCGGCCAGCCTCTCGAGCCAGCCCGCTCGCTCTTCCGGGCTCATCCGCGGCCACGGGCCGTGGTCGAATGCTTCACGCGCCGCGCGCACAGCGGTGTCGACGTCACGCTCGTCTCCGTCGACCGCGCCGCCTGTGCGGCGGAAGTCGACAGGACTCTCCAGCTCGATGCGTGCGGCGGCGTGCGGCGTCAGCCACTCCCCGCCCGCGAAGATCTCTTCCTGTTCGATGGCTCCGTAGCTCATGCGCACACGATAGACCGACCAGCGTGCGCGCCGTCCGCACAGCGTTCAGAGCGCTGACCACCAGCTGCCGAGATGCGCCTCTTTCGCCGAGATGCGCCGTTCTGGTCGCCGGTTCGTTCAAGAGGTGCGCATCTCGGCGACCGCCGCACGGGCCGTGATGGCGTCACCGACCGTGTCGGCGTGGCGCAGCGCGAGCACCAGCAGCGTCACGATCACGCGCGGACCGGGGCGCACTCCCCTGGCTCTGTGCGCCTCGCCCACCTGATGAGCCAGAGAGGCGATGACCGGTATCGCCGCGATCGTGAGGGAGAGCACGAAGGCCACACGAGCGGGGTCGACACGGAGTACGCGCAGGGGGCCCATTGCGCGCTCGAGCGCGTCGAGCAGGTCGCTCGTCCGGGTCGTCAGCGTCACCAAGCCGGCCATCAGCACCACAGCGACCACGCGCGCCGACACCGTGATCGCAGCTTCCCACGACACGAACAGGACCTGGGTCACGACCAGGATGACCACGGTCCATTTCGCCGCCCAGAGCTGGCGGACGAAGACGATCGGTCCCTGCCCTCCGGCCAGGAACAGCAGGAAGGCGCCGCCCAGTGTGCCGATCGCCGTCCAGATCGTGTGCGGCCAGAGCGAGGCGACCAGCGCCAACACAGCGAGCGTCGCGAGCTTCGCGCCGGCGGGCATCCGGTGCAGCGCACTCGCCCCCGGCCGGTACAGCGAGATCACGCGTACGCCGCCCTGTACCTGTCGATGACGGGACCGGCTTCGCCCTGCTCGGCGAGCCTGCCGTCGGCGAAGCGGAGCACGACGTCGCACCTGGCCGCCAGTTCGAGGTCGTGCGTCACGATGACGACCTGATCGGCGACCGGACCGCGTACGTCGCCCTCGATCAGCAGATCGCCCATGTGGCGGGCGTTGCCGAGGTCGAGCAGCGTCGTCGGCTCGTCGGCGACGAGCACGCGCGGGCCGCTCGCGAGCACCGCCGCCAGAGCGAGCAGCTGCTTCTGACCGCCGGACAGACTGTGCGCCGGCTGGTCAGCGCGACCGGCGAGCCCGAAGCGCGCCAGCTCGGCGAGTGCGCGCTCCTCCCTGTCCGCCCTGGCGACGCCGGCGGCCTTCAGCGAGAGCACGATGTCCTCCGCAGGCGTCGGCATCAGGATCTGGGCGTCGGGACTGCTGAACAGGAACCCGACCCGCTCGCGCGCCCTGCGCGGTTCACGGCCGACGTCGGTTCCCGCCACATGGACGCTGCCCTCGCTCGGGCGGACGAGTCCGTTCAGCGCCCGAGCGAAAGTCGACTTCCCCGACCCGTTCGCGCCGATCACCGCGACGCGCTGCTGAGGGAGCTCAGCTGTCACGTCCGTGAGGATGCGTGCGCCGTCGAGCTCGACGCCGAGCCCGGCGACGGAGATGCCGTCGTTCACGCCTCGCCCCGCGCCGCGCCCTCTCCGGGTGCCGAGACGGCACCGGCCGTGGCGGCGCCGCTCGAGCCGCCGGCGCGCGTCGCCCTGACGCGCGCCGGGAACGCGGCGGGGTACGCACGGAACAGGGCCAGCGCCAGAATCGTGGCGAGCACGACCTTGATCAGATCGCCTGGCAGGAACGCGACCGATGCGAGTGCGGCGCCGGCGAGCGGGAGCTGTGTGATGAATGCCTGCACCGGGACGCCGATGGCGTAGATCACGACGATGCCGCCGATGATCGTGCCGACCGCGACGCGCCACCACGTGAGGCGGCCCGACTGCGCGATCAGCCCGATTGTGATCGCACCGGGAAGCCAGCCGATGAGATACCCGACGCTGGGTCCGACGAACACGCCGAGACCACCGTGCCCGCCGGCGAGCACCGGCAGGCCGATTGCGATGAGCGCGTAGAGCACGAGAACAGAAGCCGCTGCGCGCTTCCATCCCAGCACCGCGCCGGCCAGCATCACGCCCAGCGTCTGCGCGGTGATGGGCACGAGCCCGGGAACCGGGATCGGGCCCATCAGTCCGAGCACCACGATGATCGCCGTGAACACGGCCACGCGCGCGATGTCGCGCGCCTCCCAGACATCCTTCACTGCGTCCTCTTCTCCTGAACGATGTTCAATGAACGGTGTTCAGTATAGGCGAAGAGGCGATGTCTCCTAATCCGCCTGTGACATCGTCAGCCACGGCATCCGGTTGGTCGTCTGCTGCGGCTCGAGCTGCCCCTGCCACTCCGATTGGTTCACGGTCGGGAACGCGCCGTTGAACCAGGCCAGCGGTGCGTAGATCATCAGCTCGTTCGCACGCTGCTGCAGATCGCGGAAGTGCTCCGCCCGCGTCTCCCTGTCGGGAGCGGTGACGGCCCCCGCCGCGGCCTCGTCGATCACGTCGTCGCAGATGCCTGACGGATTCGCCGCCGCCGCCTTCTCCTCGTTGCACGCATACCAGCGGGTGATGCCGATGCTGGGATCTGCTCCCACCGTGGAGCGCAGGAATGCGATGTCGAAGTCGCCCTTGGTGTACACGTTCTCGGTGAACACCGCGCCGGCGGAAGCGACCAGCTCGAGCTCGATGCCCACTTCGCCCAGCATCGACTGCGCCATCTCGGCCGTTGCCGCCGCATCCGTCAGCTCTGCGATGTACTGCACCGTGAGGGTGAAGCGGGTGCCGTCCGCGTCCCGCGGAAAGCCGGCCTCGTCCAGGGTGCGGTTGATGGCGTCGACATCACGTGGGAAGTCCCTGTCGAAGTCGATGTCCTCGTCCTGCGCCCACTCGAGCGCGTCGGGGAAGAACCCGTTCGCCGGCTCACCGATGCCGGAGAGCGCGGTGTCGACGATCTCGTCGCGGTCCATCGCGGCGAACACGGCTCTGCGCACGTCGGGGTCACTCAGATACTCGCTCTTCGCATTGAACATCATGCTCACGAGCTGAGTGAACGCGCCGGTCTCCATGAGGGCGAGATCGTCTTCGCCCGAGACGCGTTCCTGCTGCGATACGGCGATCTCCGCCTGATCGACCTCGCCCTCGAACAGCGCGGTCGCCCTGCTGTTCGGGTCCGCCATGATCGGATAGACGACCCTGTCGACCTGCACCTCGCCTTCCCAGTAGTCGGGGTTCTTCACGAGCACGATCTGCTCGCCGGAGTCGTATGAGTCGAACATCAGCGGTCCGGTGCCGATCGGTGCCATATTGGCCTCGTTCGTCACGTACTCCGTGTCCTCATAGACGTGCTTCGGAATCATGAACTGCACGGCCAGCGTCTCCAGCAGCGGGCCGTACGGTTCGGTGAGGTGCACGGTGACGCTGTGCTCGCCGGTGACCTCCGTGCTGTCGATCCGTTCGGCGAGCGGGGCGCCGAACGACTGCAGCGCGATGATCTCCTCGAGGTTGAACTTCACGTCCTCAGCGGTGAAGGGCTCGCCGTCGTGCCAGCTGACGCCTTCCCGCAGCGTCAGATCCAGTTCGAGCCCGTCCTCACTGAGCTCCCACTCGGTCGCGAGCCCCGGGTTCAGTTCGTACTGGTCCGACATCCGCACAAGTGTGTCCATGATCTGCCCGCTGAACATGGTCGGCGTCGCACCGCTGACCAGCTGGCCGTTCAGTCCCATCGGGTCGTCGCCGATGGCGCGCACATACACGCGCTCCGCGTCCTCTCCTCCCCCGCCGCTTGCGCATCCGGTGAGTGCCAGCGCGAACGCGGCCGCGACTGCAACCGCGCCGCTCAGGCGCCGTCTGTGTGTTCTCATGGCTTCTTCGCCTCTCTTCCTGTGGAATCGGAGTTGCCTCCGTCGTCCAGCTCGGGCGCGGCCGCGAGCAGGGTACGGGTGTATGGATGCTGAGGATCATGCACGATCGCGTTCTTCGGCCCGTGCTCGACGACGGCGCCGTCCTTCATGACGCAGACCTCGTCCGCGACCTTCCGCACCACAGGGAGGTCGTGTGTGATGAAGACGTAGCCGATGCCGAGCCGTTGCGAGATGTCGACCATCACGCGCAGCACCCCTGCCTTCACCGACGCGTCGAGCGCGGAGACGGCCTCATCGGCGATGATGATCTGCGGTTCGAGCACCAGCGCTCGCGCGATCAGCACGCGCTGTCGCTGGCCGCCGCTGAGTTCGTGCGGGTACCGGTCGAGGAAGTGCTCAGCCGGGTTCATACCGACCTGCTCCAGCGCGTCGCACACTCGCCGCTGCACGTCGGCGGCGGAGCGCGCCATCGCGTGCAGCCGGATGACCTCGCCGATGGCGCGCACCACCGTCTTGCGAGGATTGAGAGCCCCTGACGGATCCTGCAGCACCGCCTGCACACTGCGCCGGAACGACCGGTGCGCCTCGCCGCGCAGGGAATCCAGCGGTTCGCCGTCGAACAGCACTCGGCCGGATGTCGGCCGCATCAGATCGAGCATCATCCTCGCCAGCGTGCTCTTGCCGCTGCCGCTCTCTCCGACGATGGCCACGAACTTCCCCGGCTCCGCTTTCAGCGTCACACCGTCGACGGCTCGGAGCTTCGCCGCCCCGCGGCGTCCTCCGAACACCTTCGTCACCGCCTCCGTCTCAAGCAGCATGGTCGGCCTCCTCCCGCAGTCTTGCCCGCAGGTCGGGCGGGATCGAGTACAACTCGCTTCCGTCGTCGCTCAGGCTCCGCACGCTGCGCAGCAGGGCCTCTGTGTACGGGTGCTCCGGCGCATCGAGCACGCGACGCGTCGGCCCCTCCTCGACGATCCGGCCCGCGTACATCACGTACACCCTGTCGGTCATGCCGGCCACCACGGCCAGGTCGTGCGAGATCAGCAGGAGGGACGTCCCCATCCGGGACACCGTGTCGTCGAGAGTGCGCAGCACCCGGGACTGCACCGTCGCGTCCAGTGCCGTCGTCGGTTCGTCCGCGAGCACCAGATCCGGCCGCTTCGCAATGGCGATCGCGATCAGGACGCGCTGCCGCATGCCGCCGGAGAGCTCATGCGGGTGAGCGCGGGCCACGCCGGTCACGTTCTCGAGACCGGCCAGCTCCAGGAACTCGTGCACGGCCTCGTCCCTGGCTGCACGGTTGCGCCGCACGGACCTCGGCAGCGATTCGGCCACCTGCGTGCCGATCCGCATCGTCGGGTTGAGGAACGTGAGCGGATCCTGGAACACCATGCCGACGCGCTGACGCCGGATGGTGGCCCACTCATCTGCGCCGGCGCCGACCATTTCGTGCCCGCGCACCCGGATGGATCCGCGCACGCGCACGCGCGGCGACTCTGGTAGCAACCCGGCAAGTGCCCGGCCCGTCACCGATTTGCCCGACCCTGACTCGCCGACGAGCCCGACACGTTCGCCGTCGGCGACGACGAGGGACAGGCCGCGCACGGCGTCGACCTCATCGCGTTCGCCGGTCGGCAGGCTCACCCGCAGATCCCTGATGTCGATGAGCGGTTCGGTCTCGCGGTCCGTCTCGTTGTGAACGGTCATTTCACCCTCCCGATGGTCGGGTTGTACGCGTCGTTCATCGCATCGCCGAGAATGTTCACGGCCAGTACGACCAGGAAGATGCAGGCTCCGGGGAACAGCGCCAGCCACCAGCCGTCCTGGATGTAGGACTGTGCGGAATTGAGCAGCGCACCCCAGCTCGGGCTGCTGGGGTCGCCGATGCCGAGGTAGGCCAGTCCGGACTCGATCAGGATCGCGCGCCCGACCGTCATGCTGGTGGCGACCATGACCGGCGGCATCGCATTCGGGATCACGTCGCTCCACAGGATGCGCATGCCGGCGAAGCCCGCGGCGCGCTGGGACTCGACGTAGCCGAGCTGCGCGATGCGCATGGCCTCGCCCCTGACGATTCGAGCGACACCCGGCCACATCGTCACCGCGAGGATGCCGACGATGATCCAGATGTTCGCGCCGAGCAGCGCGGCGGCCACCAGTGCCAGCACGATTCCAGGCAGCACCTGGAAGAACTCAGCGAGCTTCACCATCGCTGTGTCCGCCGCCCCGCCGAAGTAGCCGGCGATCCCGCCGACGACGAGCCCGACGGTGAGGCACAGCGCGGCCACGGTGAAGCCGACCAGAAGCGAGATGCGTCCGCCGTACACGACTCGCGAGAGGTAGTCGCGGCCGAGCATGTCGGTGCCCAACAGGTGCTCCGCGCTCGGCGGCAGCAGCTTCGGGGATGCCGTCGCGACCGGGTCCGCGACGACGAAGGGACCGAACACCGCCACCAGTGCGAATGCGGCGAGTACGGCGCCGAACACGATGACCGAGGGGCGTCGGAGCATTGCGCGCAGCGGTGAGCGCTGCCGCCCGCCAGGCAGCGCGACAGGCACGGTCTCCATCGCTGGCGCGGCTGCGTCTCGCAGCCGTGTCGTACTGCTCATGCGGTCTCCTTCCTTCGCGGTGAGAATCGGGCGCGCAGGCGCGGATCGATGACCCCGTAGAGGACATCGGTGAGCAGGTTGACGATGATGATCACAACGGTCAGCACGATCACGACGCCGAGGATCACCATGTTGTTCTGGCGTTCGATCGCATCGACGAACAGCAGTCCCATTCCCGGCCATCCGAACACCCGCTCCACCAGCACCGACCCCGCCAGCACGAACCCGAGGCTGTATCCGGCGACGGTGACCATGGGCAGAAGCGCGTTGGGAAGTGCGTGGCGCCAGAGGATCGCCCGACTCGACAGGCCCTTGGAACGCGCGGTGTCGATGAAGTCCTGACCGAGCGCCTCGATCATCGATGACCGCATGATCCTGGTCTTGTAGGCGAGTTCCGTCGTCGCCATCGCGACGACGGGCAGAATCAGATACTCGATCGCGATGCCCGACTCCCCGTAGGGGCTCTTGCCCTGCGTCGGCAGCCAGTCCAGCGCGATCGAGAACACCAGGATCAGCACCATTCCGAACCAGAAGTTCGGGATGGAGAACAGACCGACTGCGGTCCCCGAGATCGTGGCGTCCAACCAGCGCTTGCGGGTGCGGGCGGCGATCGCGCCGAGCACGATGCCTCCGATCGTCGACAGCACGAAGGACGGCAGTGCGACGGCGAGCGTGTTCCCCGCCCGAGACAGGATGAGGCTCAGCACCGGTTCGTTGTTTGTCCCGAACGAATAGCCGAGATCACCGGTGAACACATTGCCGATGTACAGCAGGTACCGCTCGGCGACAGGTGCATCGAGACCGTACGCGGCCGTGATGCGCTCGCGGAACTCGTCGGAGAGCGGCACATCGCCGACCAGCGTCTGCACCGGGTCCCCCGGGGCGATCTCGAGCAGGAAGAACAGCACCGTGACCACGGCGAGAAAGATGAGCAGGGAGTTCACCAGCAGTCTGGCGATGTGGAGGACGACCGCCGTCATAGTGGCCGTTCCTGTCCCGATGGGGATGTGCGCATGGGCGCGATCTCCTTCGACGCGTCTGAGCGGTGCACGCGGTGCGTGCGCCCGTGTCGCGGTCCGCTCTGACCGCGATGGGAACCATGCTGACCGCGCTGCAGCGGGCGGAGATCTTCTCTTCCACGCGACGGAACTCCGCGTCGTGCCACGTCGCTGCCGGCGCGCAGAACGGTGCGAGAGCGCCAGGGGTCAGACGTTCCCGAGCCCGGCGCACCGCCTGTTGTAGTCGATGGTGCGGCGATCAGGGCGTGCTTCGTTCGGCATCAGCGAAGCCGAGATGCGGCGCGCGGTCACGCGTACGAGATCGGCGAGTTCACGTCGGTTGGCGGCATCGAGATCGAAGGTCACGCCCACGGCGGCGGGCACCGTGCCGTCGAGACCGTCGATGGGAGCGGCCAGAGACCCCGCGCCCTCTGCGAGGAATCGTTCCGCGAGTGCATAGCGACGCCGCCTGATCTCGGCGAGGCGGGACCGCACCTCGGCCGCGGAGGTCGGCGTGCCCGACGCGAACGGGCGCAGCGGCCTGGTCAGGTAGTCGTCGACGATGTGCGGCTCCGCGAAGGCGAGCAGCACCAGCCCGGTCGCCGTCAGATGCAGTGACAGCCTGCCGCCCATCCTGTTCTGTCCGGTGTAGTTGGGATGGCCGCGCAGCGCCTCCAGATACATCACCTCGTCGCCGTCGCGGGCGGAGAGATGCACGGTGAGCCCCGTCGCGTTGTGCAGCTCGATGAGGTGCGGCATGGCGGAGTCGCGCAGGCGCAGTGCGCGAGTCGACCCCGCAGCGAGATCGACGAACTTGCGGCTCAACCGGTACCTGCCCTGATCGTCGAGCTCAAGCCCGCCCCACGACATCACCTCGTGCACGAGGCGGTGCGTGGTCGACAGCGGCAGACCCGCATCTC
The DNA here is from genome assembly GCF_900163665.1 of Frigoribacterium sp. JB110. Taxonomy (GTDB): domain Bacteria; phylum Actinomycetota; class Actinomycetes; order Actinomycetales; family Microbacteriaceae; genus Microbacterium. The sequence continues at coordinate 91,709 of NZ_FUIA01000019.1, read as the reverse complement.
TGCTGATCTCCGTCAGCGTCAGGGATCCGTTGCCGTGCGCGAACGCCTCGAGCAGCGACAGTACGCGCCCCGCCGCGGTCCGCTTGTCGCGCGCTTCCGTCGCGAACTGCTCCATGGTTGTCATGCCTGCGCTCATGAGTCCGCCCGTTCCGGCGCGGCAGCTCTGCCGCGCCTCGGAGTGATGCGCTGCGGCGCGCTGTCCGCGCGCACTGCGCGCCGCAACGGAGGTCCTCTCGCGATGATCGCCCATCGAGTGCCGCTGCGCGTCAGCGGCTTTCGCCCTGCGGAAGGGATCGGACCTTCCGGATGAACGACGTTCAGTAGGCTGGTCGTATGCGCCCCGCCCTCGACCTCGACCAGATCGTCGGTCGTGCGCTGCACCTGCTCGATCTCTACGGGCTCGCCTCCGTGACGATGCGTTCGCTCGCAGATGACCTGGGCATCCGGCCCAGCGCTCTGTACTGGCATGTCGAGAACAAGCAGACGCTGCTGGCAGCGGTCGCCGATCGCATCGTGTCGCTCGCTGAGCCGGCCGACAGCGTGCCTGCAACAGCCCGATCGCTGCGCGATGCGCTGCTCGCGCGGCGCGACGGCGCAGACGTGGTGCTCAGCTCCGCCGCTCTCGGGCTCGGCGGTTCCGCTGTGGTCGAGCAGCTGCGAGCGGCGCTCACGGGCGCCGGATCTGATGATGCCGACACGGGTGCGAACGTCCTCGCCCAATTCGTGCTCGGGCATGCATCGCTCGTTCAGCAGCGCATTCAGGCTGCTGAGCTGGGAGCGTTCGACGCCGATCCCGATGCCGTCGCGCGCGATTTCGCCGCGGAGTTCGACGCGGGCATCGCCGCGCTGACCCGTGGCCTGAACGTCGCGTCAGCCACGCCTCGGTGAACACGAGCGAGAACGAGCTGCGATCTACGCCGTCGGGAGATCGAGCCGGACGTAGTGCACGCCGTCGTACGTGACCCGCACATGATCGATGTCGGCGCCCTCCGCAGTGAAGATCGTGAAGGTGTTCTCCCACTGGCCGGACGGACCGTACTCTGTGTCGCCCTCATCATCGCGATACGAGCAGGCGGGGTACTGCTGCAGCGGATCCGACCCGTCGCCGTATCGCGCACCGTCATCGCCGACCAGCATCACCGTGCACTCCGCCTCCACCGGCACGCCGCTGTCGAAGGCCAGGTGCACGCTGTAGGCATCGGCGCCGTCGGGAATCGGCTCGGAGGCGTAGCCGTCGTCGATGACGGTGAGGCGGTCGATCTCGGTGAGTGCGACCGTGAGCGTCGTCGTCGCGGGCTCGCCGCTCTCCGGATCGCCCTCGTCGTGCTCGGGCACACCGGTGAGCTGCGCTGCGCCTTCCTCAGCGGAACGATCGACCTCGACGCGCAGGTCCTCCTGCCACCAGTACTCGGCGACCCGATCGGAGGATGCGCCCAGAGCGATCACCAGGGCGAAGGGGAGCGCGATCACGCCGAACCGATTCCGGCGCCACCACGGGTGCCTGCGTGCGCCCCGGCGGCGACGAGGCGGCTCGGCCGGCGGTGCGGGCGCATCGCCCAACGGCGGCGCGAGCGGCTCGGGATTCGTCATCACTCGACCTCCACGGGCTGGATATCGTACGGCTCGATGTCCGCACGGCTCGTCGGCAGCGGGTCGCTCGCCGCGGTGAGTGCTTCGGCGCGCTCCTGGTCGATCTCGAGGTCGATCTCGGCGCGCTGCTCGCGCCGGTCGAGACCCGACTCCGGATTCCCCCGCCCGAGGAGCATGGTCGCTCCCCGAACGGCGTCGTCAGGGACCTCGAAGCATGCCATCCAGTACGTGGGCAGTCCCGTGGCGATCGACGTGGAATCGGAGCATCCGGTACGGCTCGAACCCGTCGGCCGATAGATCGTGCCATCCGCTCCCCGCAGGCGCAGACCGCCCAGATGCACAGAGCGCCCAGGCGCGAGCACCTCGAGATCGACGACGAGGAACGTCGCCGTCGTGGTCTCGATCTCGTCGCGATCCACGAGCGTGTCGGTCGCCCGCACGCTCTTCACCGCGACGTCGACGTAGTCGAGCGAGATGACGCCGTCCGACGCGGCGGCCGTCACGGAGAACGGAGCCGCCGATGCCTGGCTGTCGGAGAGCTGATCGCTCACCACCCTGCCCAGCGACAGTGCCAGAACGAACAGCGCCACGGCGGCCAGCGTCCCGAGGACGCGGCGCCGTGCCGTGCTGCGAGAAAAGGCTTCGCTCATGGCGCGTCCGCTTCGATCGCCTCGACGGGAACGGTGACAGTGTGTGTGAGGCGATCCGTGACCGCCCAGCGGCGGTCGTCGAGCGAGAACGGATCGTTCTCGACCCACCGCAGGTCGGTGAACTGAAGCGTGATCTCCTCTCCTCGCCATCTGCGGTCCTGCGCCCAGCCGTATGTGCCGCGTACCGTGACGCCGGGATTGAGCACGTCGACGAGGTGGCCATCTGCGCTGAACAGCGCCGCTGAGTCGGTGTCGTCATTCGCATCGCCGACGATGCCCGCGTCGTCTGGTGCGTGCACCGCGGACGTCGCCGTGACGCCGAGCCACGGAGTATCGCTGACATTGGTGACCTCGACCGCGGCGACGAGGGCACGCACGTCCTGGTCGGTCTCACCGTCGTCGTCGCGCGGCAGATAGACGCCGTCCGCGTCGTCGACCATGTGCGCACCGGTGACCACGAACTCGAAGTCCCCGATGCGGAACGACTCGCCGACGGCCACGGGCTCCGGCTCGTCGGGGCGAGCGTCCTGGAGCCAGCCGACCACGGCAAGGGCGATCGACGCAGCGAGGACGACGCAGACGGCGATCGAGATCACCACGGCGGCGCGTCGGCGCACGGCCGGGGGAATCGGCGTGACGGCGCTCATCGGGCCGCCTCTTCGGAGGTCGTCGGCGCGGAGATGGGCATCAGGAACCGGTCGAGCGCTGCCGCGACGATCGGCGCGGTCGCCACCAGCTGCAGGGCGAGGCCGATGGCCGTCTCCCACGGGGCGAACGCGAGGAAGGTCCACGCATCTGTCGGGCCGATCAGCCACCGCGCGCACCAGCTCACCACTGTGGGCACGAGGTTGGGAATCAGGAAGACGATGCAGAACGCCAGGATCGGCACGAGCCCCGTGCGAAGCACCAGCCCGACGCCGCCGAAGAACGCCGCCCAACGGCCGCCGATGTCGGAGAGGAGGCTGGATCCCACCCTCTTCACGCGATCCGGCACGGAACGTGTGGCGCGCCTGAGCGCCGGATGATCGAGGCGCTCAGGGGGCGTCAGGCGGTGACCGAGCACGACCGAGGCGACGACGAGCCAGGCGATCGGGACGACGATCACCGGCCCGATCGAGCCGAACAGCCCGACCAGCCAGCTCACGGAGAAGTCGAGCGGGATGCCGAGCCATCCGAGAGCGTCGACGAGGCCGTCCCACCAGTCGATCATCGCCACGACGAAGGTGCGGTCGAGCAGCCAGTTCATCGCGCTGCGCAGCCCGTCCTGCAGCTGTTCGGAGACGTAGATCGTCCAGAACAACTCGATGAACGCGCCCAGGAACGCAATGCCGACGAAGCGCCACACCCGTTCGACGCGGCCGAGCAGCCATCGCACGATGAGTGCCACTGCGACGAGGGAAAGGATCATCCAGAGCGGATTGTTCAGCTGCAGGCGGCCCAGCAGGTCGATGCCCTCCGGCGCGGAGAAACCGTTGAACAGTTCGTCGGCAGCCGCCGCGTTCACGAAGCGGTTGCGGTCCTCCTCGAGCAGATCGTACGCCGTGTACACCGCGAGGAACGGCACCAGCACCGAGACGGACACGTCGATCAGCCGCTGCTGGCGCCCCTCCGTCGGGCTGTCTGGTGCATCAGCGGCGATCGCCGCACGCAGCCGCGGAAGGTCATCAGCGCAGAGTCGCAGCATGTACACGATCGGCACCAGATAGCCGAGCGGTGCGAGCACCAGCACGACCTGGGCCAACCACGGCACGGATGCGCTCAGTGCCACCGCACCCCAGATGACGGCGTTGCGGAACGCGATCCCGAGCAGTGCGGCTGTGAGCATCCGCGGCCAATGTCGGCCGATCAGCCTACCCGCCGTGCCGACAGAGCCGATGACATCGCGCCACCCGACGCGACTCACCGCTGCGCTGCCCTCGTCTGCCACGGTCCTATCCTGCCCGAGCTCGCTCCGGAACGCGCGATGCCCCGTCCGAAGACGGGGCATCGCGTACGGTCTGCGCAGCGGACCCGGATGGAGAATCCGAGCGTGCACATCATGTCGCACCCGTCTTCTGAGACCGTCTCAGAGCCCCACGGCGGCGTGCAGTGCTCTTCGTCGGCGAGGACGCGGGGACGCCGTGCGTGCTGACTGTGTCGTCGGAGAACCTGCGGCCGGCGCGATGGATATCAGCTCAATCGACCTCGCAGCGGATCTCCCCCGGACGGCGGATCCAGCGACCACGTCGACCTGCGAAACTGGAGTCACGTCTGACGAGAGGAACCGAACGTGGCACACGGGCCGAACACACTCATGGTCTCTGCGGCCCTTGCCGGCGCGCTGATCGCGGGCGTCCTCGCAATCGTCCTCTTCATCGTCGGTCAGCCCTTGATCGGCACAGGGCTCGCTGTCATCGCCATCGCCTCGCTGGGATCTCTGCCGGTGGCTCGACGCGCGAGCGGCAAGCAGCGCTGAGCCTACGACTCGAAGGACCAGGCTCCTCATCTCCATGGCCGGGACCGAGCCCTCTGCGTGCGATGAGGCGATCAGCCGAGGCGGCGTCGTTCCGCTCCGCCGAAGCCTGGCGGGCAGACGAAACGACCCTCCGGCCTGCGAGAACGCAGGCCGGAGGGCATGATGCAGCTGCTCAGATCGAGAAGCCGAGAGCGCGCATCATGTCGCGCCCGTCCTCTGTGATCTTCTCAGGGCCCCACGGCGGCATCCAGACCCAGTTGATCCGGTACCGTGCGACCACGCCGTCGAGCGCCTGGCCGGTCTGCTCCTCGAGCACGTCGGTGAGCGGGCATCCGGCGCTCGTCAGGGTCATGTGAATGACCAGCGCGTCGTTCTCGTCGTCCCAGCTGAGGTCGTAGATCAGCCCGAGGTCGACGATGTTGACCCCGAGCTCGGGGTCCATGACGTCCTTGAGCGCTTCTGTGACCTCGTCGAACTTCCCGTCGGCAAGCGTGGCGTCCATACGACCCAGCCTACGCTTCGATCGGCGCGTCGTCGGGGAGGTAGCCCGCGTAGCCGGACTCCTCGAGCTTGTCGGCCAGCTCGGCGCCGCCCTCTTCGACGATCCGACCGCCGATCATCACGTGCACGTAGTCCGGCGCGATGTAGCGCAGGATGCGCGTGTAGTGCGTGATCAGCAGCACGCCGAGACCCGTCGCCTCGCGGGCACGGTTGACGCCCTCCGAGACGACCTTGAGCGCATCGACGTCGAGGCCGGAGTCGGTCTCGTCGAGGATCGCCAGCTGCGGCTTCAGCAGCTCCAGCTGGAGGATCTCGTTGCGCTTCTTCTCGCCGCCGGAGAAGCCCTCGTTCACGTTGCGCTGGGCGAACTTCGGGTCCATCCGGAGGTTCGTCATGCCCTCTTTGATGTCCTTCGTCCAGGTCCGAATGGCCGGCGCCTCGCCGTCCAGCGCGGTCTTGGCCGTGCGCAGGAAGTTCGTCACAGTCACGCCGGGGATCTCGACCGGGTACTGCATCGCGAGGAAGAGGCCGGCACGAGCGCGCTCGTCGACGCTCATCTCGAGGACGTCCTCCCCATCGAGCGCGATCGAACCGCTTGTGACGGTGTACTTCGGGTGGCCGGCGATCGTCGACGCGAGCGTCGACTTGCCTGAGCCGTTGGGGCCCATGATCGCGTGCGTCTCGCCGGAGCGCACGGTGAGATTCACGCCGTTGAGGATGGGCGTGGTCCCCTCGTCGGTCTCGACCGTGACGTGCAGGTCGCGGATCTCGAGAACAGCCATGTCAGACTTCCTTCTTCACGTTGGGATCGATGAGCACGTCGTCGCCGTCGATCTCAACGGCGAAGACCGGGACGGGCTCGTAGGCGGGGAGGTTCAGGGGCTTGCCGGTCGTCAGCGAGAACGCCGACCCGTGCGCCCAGCACTCCAGGGTGTCGTCCTCGACGAAGCCCTCTGAGAGCGACACTTCGCCGTGGGTGCAGGTATCGCCGATGGCGTGGACATCGCCGTTGGAATCGAGGACGACCGCGATCGGCACGCCGTCTGCTTCGACGCGGATCGCCTCGTCCTGGACGAGCTCGGTCAGCGCGCAGACGCGGACGGCGCTCACTGCGCGCCCTCCGCGAGCTCGCGATCGATCTCCGCCGACAGCTCCGCCTCCAGATCCGGCAGGTTCAGCTTCTGGACGATCTCAGCCAGGAAGCCGACGACGACCAGACGGCGCGCCTCCTCCTCGGTGATGCCGCGCGCCTGCAGATAGAACAGCTGCTCGTCGTCGAAGCGACCAGTCGCCGACGCATGTCCGGCGCCGAGGATGTCGCCTGTCTCGATCTCGAGGTTGGGAATCGAGTCGGCGCGCGCGCCATTGGTGAGCACCAGGTTGCGGTTGGCCTCGTAGGAGTTCGTACCTGTGGCATCAGCACCGATCAGCACATCGCCGATCCACACACTGTGCGCACTCGCGCCCTGCAGCGCACCCTTGTAGAGCACGTCTCCTGTGGTGTGCGGGCCCTTGTGGAACAGGAACACCTGGCTCTCGAAGTGCTGGCCGGCATCGGCGAAGCTGAGGCCGTAGCCCTCGCCGACCGCGCCCGCACCGGCGAGCTCGAGGTTCGGGTTGACGCGCACGAGCGATCCGCCGAAGGTGACCACGAAGTGCCGCAGGCGCGCATCGTTGTCGACACGAGCCTGGTGGCTGGCGACGTGCACGGCGTCGTCGTCCCAGTGCTGCACGGAGACGACCGTCAGGTCGGCGCCGTCGCGCACGATGATCTCGACGTTCTGCGCGTACTGCGCCGAGCCGGAGTGCCGAAGCACGACGACCGCCTTGGAGTGCTCGGCCGCTTCGATGACGATGTGGTCATCAGCGCGCTGATCGGCTCCCTGCCCGGTGATGCGGATGGTGATCGGCTCTTCGACGATCTCCTCGCGCGGGATCCTGACGAAGCGCGCCTCGGTCGCCGACTGCCATGCGACAGCCGACGGCAGATCCTCCGGCACGAAGAACTCGCCGCGCGGGGCGACTCCAACGGGCAGCGACTGGTCGAGGAACTGCTCGCCCGAGATCGTCTCGTGAACGACGCCGCCGTCGGCGGCCGCCTGCTCGAACAGCGGCGAGACGGTCTTCAGCGGTGTGTGCAGCCAATTCACCTCGCGCCCCGTCGGCGTGCCGAAGTCGGCCGGGTCGAACGAGCGAGGGCGCTCCGAACGCGTCTGAACCGGAATCATGACGTCGTCCTGTGGCGGAATGATCACCGTCGCGGGGTCGCGATGGGCGTGCTCTTCCTGCGCCGCAACCGGCGCCTGAGTCGTGTCTGCCATATCAGCCGACGGATCCTTCCATGCCCATCTCGATGAGCTTGTTCAGCTCGAGCGCGTACTCCATGGGAAGCTCGCGCGCGATCGGCTCGATGAACCCGCGCACGATCATCGCCATCGCCTCGTCCTCCGGCATGCCGCGGCTCTGCAGATAGAACAGCTGCTCGGCGCTCACCTTGGAGACGGTCGCCTCGTGCCCGAGCTCGACGTCGTCGACCCGGATGTCGATGGCGGGATAGGTATCGCTGCGGGAGATCGTGTCGACCAGCAGCGCGTCGCACCTCACGGTGTTCGCCGAGTGGTGGGCGTTCTCATCGACGCGCACCTCACCGCGATAGCCCGCGCGTCCACCGCCGCGAGCGATCGACTTCGACACGATCGACGACTGCGTGTACGGCGCCATGTGGATCATCTTCGCGCCGGCGTCCTGGTGCTGACCGGGGCCGGCGAAGGCGACCGAGAGCGTCTCACCCTTGGCGTGCTCGCCCATCAGGAAGATCGACGGGTACTTCATCGTCACCTTGGACCCGATGTTGCCGTCGACCCATTCCATCGTCGCGCCCTCGTGGGCGACGGCGCGCTTGGTGACGAGGTTGTACACGTTGTTCGACCAGTTCTGGATCGTGGTGTACCGCACGCGTGCGTTCTTCTTCACGATGATCTCGACGACGGCCGAGTGCAGCGAGTCGCTCTTGTAGATCGGGGCCGTGCAGCCCTCGATGTAGTGGATGTAGCTGTCCTCGTCCGCGATGATCAGGGTGCGCTCGAACTGCCCCATGTTCTCGGTGTTGATGCGGAAGTACGCCTGCAGAGGGATCTCTACGTGCACGCCCTTCGGCACGTACACGAACGACCCGCCCGACCAGACGGCGGTGTTCAGCGCGGCGAACTTGTTGTCGCCGGGCGGGATGACGGTGCCGAAGTACTCCTCGAAGAACTCGGGGTGCTCGCGCAGGGCCGTATCCGTATCCATGAAGATCACGCCCTGGCTCTCCAGGTCCTCACGGATCTGGTGGTACACGACCTCGGACTCGTACTGGGCGGCGACGCCGGCGACGAGTCGCTGACGCTCGGCCTCTGGGATGCCCAGCTTCTCGTAGGTGTTCTTGATCTCGTCCGGCAGGTCTTCCCAGGTCTGGGCCTGCTTCTCGGTCGAGCGAACGAAGTATTTGATGTTGTCGAAGTCGATATCGCTGAGGTCGGCGCCCCAGGTGGGCATCGGCTTCTTCTCGAACAGCTTCAGACCCTTCAGACGGGTCTTCAGCATCCATTCCGGTTCGTTCTTCAGCTGTGAGATGTCGCGCACGACCGACTCGGAGAGCCCGCGCTTCGCGCTCGCGCCAGCGGCATCCTCATCGTGCCAGCCGAACTCGTACACCCCCAGACTTTCCAGCTCTGGGCGATCGATCAGCACATCAGACATGACGTCTCTACTCTCCTCGTGGATCCCGAATCGGTATCATCCGGCCCGCCCTTACGGAGAAAGGGGCGCTGTTGGGGACCCGGTTTCAGCGCATTACGCGCTTGTTCTCAACCATTCAAGTCTACAGGCTCACAGCAGTGGCGCGCCCGGTGCGGGGAGATCGATCACAACCCACTGGAGGTGCATCGGATGCCGGGGCGCGGCCGGCGGTCCTCGGCCCACATTCTCGGCGCAGGTTGCCCGCCTAAACTGCACCCATGACCATCTCCCCCGCGCTGAGGGTCCTCGCCTGGCTGTCGTTCATCGCCGAGGTCCTCATCATCGGCACCGGCGGTGCGGTGCGGCTCACCGGCTCGGGGCTCGGCTGCTCCGAGTGGCCGCTGTGCACGCCGGATTCGCTCGTCCCCACCGATGATCTCGGCATCCACGGCATCATCGAGTTCGGAAACCGCACCATGACGGGCGTCGTGGGGATCCTCGCGCTCGCCGTCCTGCTGATCTCGCTGTTCGCCGCCGGGCGACGCCGGTCACTCGTACCCGCGCTGCTGTTCGCCTCCGCTGGCGTCGTCGGCTCCGTTGCCGCATACCTCGCGGCAGAGGCGATCGGTCTGTCGGGCATCGTGGCCTTCTCCGTCGTCCTGCTGGTGGCGTGCATCGCCGGCGCCGTGCATTCGCTGAAGATCACGCCGGTGCGGCGCGATCTGCTCTCGCTGGCGTGGATCGTGCTCATCGGGGTCATCGCACAGGCCGTCGTCGGGGGAAGCGCCGTGCTGACCGGACTGAACCCCTTCATCGTCGGCTTCCACTACGCATCATCGCTCGCCCTGGTCTGCGTCACGGCGGCGTTCCTGATCAGGATGAACGCCGCGCCCGGTGACCGCGCGCTCGCGGTGCCGCGCGGCTACGCCGTGCTCGTGCACGTCACCTCGCTGGTTCTCGCGGCGACGATCGTGTTCGGCGTGCTCACGACGGGGAGCGGCCCGCACTCGGGCGACCAGTACGTGCAGCGAGACGGCTTCGACGCGACGCTCCTCGCGCACGTGCACTCATGGCCCGGGTACGCACTGTTCGTGCTGGCTCTTGCGATCACTGTGGTCGCATGGGCGCAGAGGCTCCCGACCCGGGCTTGGTCGACGGCGTTCCTCGCCGTGCTCGTGGTGCAGATCGGCGTCGGCGTGTGGCAGGCCAACGCCGCGCTGCCTCCTCTGCTCGTCGGCATCCATATGGTGCTCGCTGCGCTCTCGGCTGCCGCCTACGTCGTCGTGGTGCTCCGTATGAAGGCACCCGTCGGCGCGGCGCTCCCCCGAGCCGGGCGCGTTCCCGAGACGGTCTGATCCGGCGAACCGCGGGTTCTCAGCTGTCGCTGGTGGCCGTTCCGACCAGGATCGCGCGTGCAAGCGAGTGGAAGTGTCGGTTGAAGCCGAGGATGGCCGGGGTCGCATCCCTCGAGACGTTCAGCGACGCGACGTCGAGGGCGTCGACGACGAAGAAGTAGCGGTGCGTGCCGGTGCCGGGCGGCGGGCCGGCACCGACGAAGCCCAGGGTGCCCGGCTCGTTCCGCAGCGAGACCGCTCCGGTCGGCCGGGCATCGCCGGCGTCGAGTGAGGTCACCTCCGCGGGGATGTCGAACAGTGCCCAGTGCCAGAATCCGGATCCGGTGGGCGCATCGGGATCGAAGCAGCTCAGCGCGAACGACCTGGTGCCCTCCGGCGCCCCAGCCCAGCTCAGCTGCGGTGACGTGTCGGAACCGCCGCCCGCAGCTCCCCACTGCGCCGCCGGAAGCGGCCGCCCGTCGTCGAAGTCGGTACTGGTCAGCGTCATCGGGGCGAACTCGCGCAGCGTGGCAAGTTCTGCATACGGATCGTAGGAGAACATGTCGCCAGGCTACCGCCCGCACCATCCTGAGCGAGCGGTCAGGCCTCGCTGGAACCGCCGCGAGCCGCTCTGCGGCGACTGCCGAGGTCGATGAACGCCACGGCCAGCGCGCCGGCGACGCACACCGCTGTCGAGAGAAGACCCGTTCCGAACGCATCGTGGTACACCGTCGTGTCGCCCGAGCCGTCCGACCCGCGGTGCACGGTCGAGTAGAACAAGGACAGACCGACGGCCGTGCCCACCGCTGTGCCGATGCGCTGGCCGAGCTGCCCGACTGATCCGGCGAGCCCTCCCTCGCGGGGCGGGATCTCGGCGAGGGTCAGCGTCTGGTTCGGAGAGATGACGAAGCCGCCGCCGATGCCGCCGATCGCCAGCACGCCTGCCATGAGCCATGGCGTCATCTCGTCGCTCGCGACGTAGCCCACGATGACGAGGCCGATGATCGCGGACAGCACGGTGATCAGTCCGGCGATCACCAGGCTGCGGCCGAGTCGGTCGACGAGCTTGCCGCCGAGCCATGAGGTGTACGCACTCAGCAGCGCGAAGCCCATTGTGACCATGCCTGCGAACACGGGCTCGATGCCGAGGCCGGTCTGCAGGAACACCGCCGTGAGCAGGAACACCGTCGGCAGACCGGCGAAGTACAGCAGCTGCAGCAGGTTCCCGTTGCGCCACGACACCACGCGGAAGAGTCGCAGCGGCACGAGCGGCGACCTGCCCCGCTGCGCGTAGCGGCGCTCCCAGGCGACGAATCCAGCGCAGAACAGCACGAAGGGAACGAGCAGCCACCATCTGGCTGGGGTGTCGTCCGGTGAGCCCGTGGTGAGCAGGAACGGCGTCATCAGCGAGATCACGGCGATGCCGAACAGCGCCAGTCCGATGGGGTCGAGCTCGAGGCGCCCTGGAGAGGGTCTGCGCACCTCGGGCAGCACGAAGACAGCGGCGAGCACAACGATCAGGCACAGCGGCAGGTTGAGCCAGAAGATCCAGCGCCAGCCGTCGCTCGGTCCGCCGAGCGCGATCATCAGGCCGCCGAGGGTCGGACCGAATGCGGTGGCGAGCCCGACCGTCGCGCCGAACAGACCGAACGCGACGCCGCGCTCACGCCCGGTGAACAGCTGCTGGATCGTGCCCATCACCTGCGGCATCTGCACACCGGCCGCCACGCCCTGCAGGAACCGGGCGATCACGAGCCACCAGATGTTGGGAGCAACGGCACACAGCACGCTCGCGACGGCGAAGGCGCACAGACCGACGATCATCAGCGTCCGCCTGGAACGCTGATCGCCGATGCGCCCGAACGGCACGAGCCCGAGGCCGAAGGCCAGGATGTACCCGGAGACGACGAGCTGCAGCTCCGTCGAACCGCCGCCGAGAGCCTCCTCGATCGACGGCAGCCCGACGTTCACCTTCGAGATGTCGAGGATGGTGAAGGCCGCGACGGCGACGCACACCCAGAAGGCGCGCCAGCGCTGCGCTGGGTCGAGCGCGATGGAACGTGTGGCCGGAGGTTCTCCTGCTGAGCTCACGAGATCCGGCCGGTCAGAACGGCAGCAGCGGATCAACCGCGACAGCCACGAATACCAGTGTCAGGTAGGTGATCGACGCGTGGAACACACGCATCGGACCGGCACCCTCGCCCTTGACCGTGCGGTTGTAGAGCCTGTGCGACTCGAACAGGAACCAGCCGCCGAACACCACGGCGGAAGCGGAGTAGACGATTCCCATGCCCGCGACGGGGATCAGCAGCAGCGAGCAGGCGATCGTCGCCCACGCGTAGAGGATGATCTGCAGGCCGACCTGCACACCGTTGCGGGTGGCGCCGAGCATCGGCACGTTCGCCTCGGAGTAATCGGCGGCGTACTTGATCGACAGCGGCCAGTAATGCGGCGGCGTCCAGAGGAAGACCAGGGCGAACAGCACGAAGGCCGGCCAATCCAGCGAGTTGGTCACGGCGGCCCAGCCGATCAGCACGGGGAAGCATCCGGCGATTCCGCCCCACACGATGTTCTGCTCCGTGTGCCGTTTGAGAAGCAGTGTGTAGATGACGACGTAGAAGAAGATCGCCCCAGCCGACAGTGCGGCGGTGAGCAGGTTGGCCGTGAAGACGAACCAGATCGTCGACGCGATCGCCAGCGTCCAGGCGAACACGAGCGCGCCCCGCGGTGAGATCTCACCGGTGACGAGCGGGCGGTTCTTGGTGCGCTGCATGTGCGCATCCATGTCGCGGTCGATGTACATGTTGAACGCCGCGGCCGAACCCGCGCTGGCCGAGCCGCCGATCACGGTCGCAACGACGAGCCAGAGGTTCGGCAGACCCTGGGCGGCGAGGAACATGACCGGAACGGTCGACACGAGCAGCAGCTCGAGCACCCGCGGCTTCGTCAGCATCACGTATGCGCGAACCGTGCGCCGGATGTCTCTGCCTGTGCGGCGATCGGAGACGGCAGTCGACATCGCACGTCCCTTCTTCACTCGCTGCTGCAAAACCCGGCCCAGTCTAGTTCATCCGGATGCTGGGAGTCGGCTCGGAGCTCACTGAAAGCCGTTCATGGTTGTTGGGATGCGGCGTGTGACGCGCGGGCTCCCGGCGGCGGAGCGCGATGACTAGGATGGAGCTGAACGCGCGCTCGAATGCCACCCGTTCTTGCGGACGGCTCGTGTGCCCGAGCGCTTAACCCAGGATGAAAGGCGGTCCGGTGACGGAACTGCGTTGGGACGAGATTGACGAGCGAGCCGTTGACACGGCGCGCGTGCTCGCGGCGGATGCTGTGGAGAAGGTCGGCAACGGCCACCCCGGCACCGCGATGAGCCTCGCGCCTGCGGCCTACCTGCTGTACCAGCGGGTCATGGACCATGACCCGACTGACACGCACTGGATCGGTCGCGACCGCTTCATCCTGTCGGCCGGTCACTCCTCGCTCACCCAGTACGTGCAGCTGTACCTCGGTGGTTTCGGGCTCGAGCTCGACGACCTCAAGGCGCTGCGCACCTGGGGCTCGAAGACACCAGGACACCCTGAGTACGGCGAGACGGACGGCGTCGAGATCACGACCGGTCCGCTCGGTCAGGGTCTCGCGTCCTCCGTGGGCTTCGCCTATGCCGCCCGCTACGAGCGCGGCTTGTTCGATCCGGAGACTCCGGCGGGCGAGAGCCCGTTCGACCACTTCGTCTACGTCATCGCCAGCGATGGCGACCTGCAGGAGGGCGTGACGAGCGAGGCCTCCTCCCTCGCCGGGCATCAGCAGCTCGGCAATCTGATCGCGCTCTACGACGCGAATCAGATCTCCATCGAGGACGACACCGACGTTGCGTTCACCGAAGACGTCGCCGCGCGGTACGAGGCGTACGGCTGGCAGGTGCTGACGGTCGACTGGAAGAAGACCGGCGACTACGTCGAGGACGTCCGAGAGCTGTTCGCGGCAGTCGAGGCCGCCAAAGCCGAGACCGACAAGCCGTCGCTGATCGTGCTCAAGACGGTCATCGGATGGCCGGCGCCCAAGAAGCAGAACACCGGCGGCATCCACGGCTCGGCGCTCGGCGCCGACGAACTGGCAGCGACCAAGCAGGCGCTCGGCTTCGACCCGGAGAAGACCTTCGAGGTCTCGGACGAGGTCATCGCCCGCACGCGCGGTCTCGCCGACCGTGCGGCCGACGTGCGCGTCGCCTGGCAGCAGAAGTTCGACGCCTGGGCTGCGGCCAATCCCGAGCGCAAGGCGCTGCTCGACCGTCTCGAGGCCGGCGAACTGCCGCAGGGCATCGAGGACGCGCTGCCGGAGTTCGAGGCGGGCAAGGCCGTTGCCACGCGCGCTGCGTCCGGCAAGGTCCTCAACGCTCTCGGCCCCGTCATGCCAGAGCTGTGGGGCGGTTCCGCCGACCTCGCCGGTTCGAACAACACCACGATCGACGGTGTCGATTCGTTCAACCCCGCTTCGGCGTCGACCGCCAAGTTCACCGGATCGCCGTACGGGCGCGTGCTGCACTTCGGCATTCGCGAGCATGCGATGGGCGCGATCCTGAACGGCATCGTGCTGCACGGGAAGACGCGCGCATACGGCGGCACCTTCCTGCAGTTCGCCGACTACATGCGTCCGGCGGTCCGACTGGCCGCGCTGATGAACATCCCCAGCGTGTTCGTGTGGACCCACGACTCGGTGGCGCTCGGCGAAGACGGCCCGACGCACCAGCCGATCGAGCACCTCACCGTGCTGCGGGCCATCCCGAACCTCGCCGTCGTCCGCCCGGCGGACGCGAACGAGACGTCGTACGCGTGGCTCGAGATCCTCAAGCGCCGCGGCGGGCCTTCCGGGCTCGCCCTGACCCGTCAGGGAGTCGCCACGTACGAGCGCGGCGACGCAGAGGCATCCGGCGAGACCTTCGCCTCGGCCTCGCTCACCGGCCGGGGCGCGTACGTGCTCGCGGAGGCGCCGGGCGGCACGCCCGATGTCATCCTGGTCGCCACAGGCAGCGAGGTGCAGCTGGCCGTCGAGGCCCGCGAGTCGCTCAAGGCCGACGGAGTCAACGCGCGCGTCGTGTCGGCTCCTTCGCTGGAGTGGTTCGCCGAGCAGAGCGAGGAGTACCGCGAGAGCGTGCTGCCCGCCGCGGTGAAGGCGCGCGTGTCCGTGGAGGCCGGCCTTGCGATGTCGTGGCGCGACATCGTCGGCGATGCCGGCCGTTCCGTGTCGATCGAGCACTTCGGTGCGTCGGCCGACTACAAGACCCTGTTCGAGAAGTTCGGTGTCACGGCGCAGGCCGTCGTCGACGCCGCCCGCGAAACCATCAAGGAGAACTCGTGACCTCCCCCACCTCTCAGCTGTCCGCCACCGGCGTCAGCATCTGGCTCGACGACCTGTCGCGCGAGCGCATCACGTCGGGCAATCTGCAGGAGCTCATCGATACGCGCGACGTCGTCGGTGTGACGACGAACCCGACGATCTTCGCCGGCGCGCTCAGCAACGGCGCCTCGTACGCCGATCAGGTCGCTGATCTGGCGAAGGCCGGCTCGAGCGTCGACGACGCCATCATCTCGATCACCACGGATGACGTCCGCAACGCGTGCGACGTCTTCCGCCCGGTCTACGACGCCACGAACGGCGTCGACGGCCGCGTGTCGATCGAGGTCTCCCCCGAGCTGGCCGACGACACGGCGGGCACGATCGCCCAGGCCAAGCAGCTCTGGGCGACGATCGACCGTCCGAACGCGCACGTCAAGATTCCGGCGACCCTCGCCGGTCTTCCGGCGATCACCGAGGCGATCGGCTCCGGCATCAGCGTGAACGTGACGCTGATCTTCTCGCTGGAGCGCTACGCCGCCGTCATCGACGCGTACCTCGCCGGGCTCGAGCAGGCCAAGGCCGCCGGCCACGACCTCTCGCAGATCCACTCGGTGGCGTCGTTCTTCGTGTCCCGCGTGGACAGCGAAGTCGACAAGCGGCTCAAGGCGGTCGGCACCGACGAGGCGACCGCGCTGCTGTCCAAGTCCGGCATCGCCAACGCGCGCCTCGCGTTCGAGCTGTTCGAGCAGAAGTTCGCCGAGCAGCGCGCGACCGAGCTCGTCGACGCGGGTGCGAACGTACAGCGTCCGCTGTGGGCGTCGACCGGCGTCAAGGACCCGGCGCTGCCCGACACCCTGTACGTGACCGAGCTCGCCGCCCCCGGCACGGTGAACACCATGCCGGAGAAGACCCTCGAAGCCACCTTCGACCATGCCGTCATCGGCGGCGACGCCGTGACCGGCGCCTACACCGACGCGCGCGCCGTCATCGACGCGCTCGCCTCCGTCGGCGTGGACTTCGCCGACGTCACCAGGGTCCTCGAGACCGAGGGCGTGGAGAAGTTCGCCGCCTCGTGGCAGGAACTGAAGCAGACCGTCCAGGACGCGCTCTCGAGCGCCGCGTGACGTAACACCACCGCAGCGCAGCGGCGGCGAGGGCCGAGGACCACCTCGGCATTCCTCGCCGCCGCTGACGCACCTGAGGGTCGCACCGCGATCGGCGACCCGACGAAACGGCAGAGCACTATCCCAACTGGAGTTTCATGACCGTCCCCATCTCGCGCGGTGAGAACCCGCTGCGCGACGCCGACGACCTTCGGCTCAACCGCATCGCGGGCCCGAGTGCGCTGGTCATCTTCGGCGTCACCGGTGACCTTTCCCGCAAGAAGCTGATGCCAGCGGTGTACGACCTCGCCAATCGCGGCCTGCTGCCCCCGGGCTTCGCCCTCGTCGGGTTCGCGCGGCGCGAGTGGGAGGACCAGGACTTCGCCGAGGTGGTGCGCGACGCCGTGCGTCAGCACGCCCGCACCGAGTTCCGCGAGGAGACCTGGCAGCAGCTGCAGCGCGGCATCCGGTTCGTGCAGGGAACGTTCGACGACGACGACGCCTACAGGCGTCTGCGCGAAACGGTCGATCTCCTTGACAAAGAGCGCGGCACGATGGGGAACCACGCCTTCTACCTGTCGATCCCGCCCAAGGCGTTCGACACCGTCGCCCAGCAGCTGCTGAGGTCCGGACTCGTCGATGACAAGCCGGACGCCGACCGCTGGCGACGCGTCGTCATCGAGAAGCCCTTCGGACACGACCTCGAATCCGCCAGGGAGCTGAACGACTCGCTGGAGGCGGCCTTCCCCGCCGACGCGATCTTCCGCATCGACCACTATCTCGGCAAGGAGACGGTCCAGAACATCCTGGCGCTGCGCTTCGCGAACGAGCTGTACGAACCGATCTGGAACCGCAACTACGTCGACCACGTGCAGATCACGATGGCCGAGGACATCGGCGTCGGCGGCCGCGCCGGCTACTACGACGGCGTCGGCGCCGCGCGCGATGTGATCCAGAACCACCTGCTGCAGCTGCTCGCGCTCACTGCGATGGAGGAGCCCATCAGCCTCTCCGCCGAGCACCTCCGCAACGAGAAGGAGAAGGTCCTCGCCGCCGTCGAGCTGCCGGACGACCTCTCGACGGCGACCGCACGCGGCCAGTACGCTGGCGGCTGGCAGGGCGGCGAGCACGTCAGCGGCTTCCTCGAGGAGGACGGGATGAATCCCAGCTCCACCTCTGAGACCTACGCGGCGATCAAGCTCGGCATCAACACCCGCCGCTGGGCTGACGTGCCGTTCTACCTGCGCACCGGAAAGCGCCTCGGTCGTCGCGTGACCGAGATCGCCGTGGTGTTCAAACAAGCACCTGGACAGCTCCTCTCGCGCGGCCAGGGCTCCGAGCTCGGCCAGAACGCGCTCGTGATCCGCGTGCAGCCGGATGAGGGCGTCACGCTGCGCTTCGGCTCGAAGGTGCCTGGCAACGGCACGCACGTGCGCGACGTCACGATGGACTTCGGCTACGGCCACGCATTCACCGAGGACAGCCCTGAGGCCTACGAGCGTCTCATCCTCGACGTACTGCTCGGCGACCCTCCGCTGTTCCCTCGCCACGAGGAGGTCGAGCTGTCGTGGCGCATCCTCGATCCGGTGGAGAAGTACTGGGGCGAGCTCGACGCGCAGCCGAACGGCGGCGATCTCGAACAGTACGGTCCCGGCTCGTGGGGCCCACCCTCCGCCGATGCACTGCTCGCTCGCGATGGCCGCGTCTGGAGGCGCCCGTGATCAACGATCTGCCCAACACCACCGTCTCGAAGGTCGCCAAGGCGCTCGTCAGCATGCGCGAAGAGGGCGGCGCCGTCGCTCTCGGCCGCGTGCTCACGCTGGTGATCGCCTCGCCCGGCGCGCACCACGAGGCGGCGATCGACGCGGCGAATGCCGCCTCGGCCGAGCATCCGATGCGCGTGATCGTGATCCGCACCGATGCAGAGGGCGAGACGCGACTCGACGCCCAGATCCGCGTGGGCGGCGACGCCGGCGCCAGCGAGGTCATCGTGCTCACGGCCGGCGGCGAGACCGCCGTCAACAAGGAGAGCCTCGTCACCGGCCTGCTGCTGCCTGACGCACCCGTGGTCGTATGGTGGCCCGATCAGCCGCCGGCGGATGCCGGTCACAGCGACCTCGGCCACATCGCCCAGCGTCGCATCACCGATACCTCGACCGCCTCCTCGAAGCGCGAGCGCCTCACTCAGCTCCGCCAGGCGTATACGCCAGGGGACACCGACATCGCGTGGACGAGGCTGACGCGCTGGCGTGAGCAGCTGGCGTCTGTGCTCGATCAGCCGCCGTTCGAGCCGATCACCGCCGCCGAGGTGCGCGGCTCGGGGCAGTCGCCTTCCACGGCGCTGCTGGCCGCCTGGCTCGGCATGGCACTCGACCTCCCCGTGATCTGGCATCCGGAGACTGCCGACGAGTGGGATCACGGCATCCACTCCGTGCGACTCACCCGCGCCAGCGGCGACATCGTGCTCGAGCGGCAGAACGACACCATCGCGGTGCTGACCCAGCCTGGTCAGCCCGACCACGAGCTGCACCTGCCGCGCCGTTCGCTGCGGGAGTGCCTCGCCGAAGAGCTGCGGCGACTCGATCCGGATCTGCTGTACGGCCGTGTGCTCACCGACGGCTGGGCAAACCTGCCCAAGCCCGGGGGCAGCTGATGTCCTCCGGCACCGTGCGCGTCGTCGTCGAGGCCGACAAATCGGCGCTCGCCGACACCGTTGCGGCACAGTTCGTGGGCAAGCTCGCACAGCTCACTCAGGAGCGCGAGGTCGTGCACGTATCCCTCACGGGCGGTTCGATGGGGGCGGGGGTCCTCGAACGCGTGGCCGACCATCCCGGCGCGGCGATGGTGGACTTCCCTCGGGTGCACTTCTGGTGGAGCGACGAGCGTTTCCTCCCTCGCGGCGACGGTGAGCGAAACGCGCTCCAGGCCAGGGAAGCGCTGCTGGACTCTCTCGACATCCCGGCGGCGAACGTGCACGAGCCCGCCGCCGCGGACGACGGCATCGCGCTCGACGATGCCGCCGCCGCGTATGCGGCGGAGCTCGCCCGGTACGGCACAGACGAACGCCCCTATCCGGAGTTCGACATCTGCTTCCTCGGGGTCGGCCCCGACGGGCACATCGCCTCGCTTTTCCCCGATCGCGCCGAGGTCTCGGTCACGGATGCCAGCGTGCTGGCGGTGCGGGACTCTCCCAAGCCGCCGCCGGAGCGGGTCACGTTCACCCGCCCGGTGATCAACTCCTCGCGCCGTGTGTGGCTCGTCGCCGCCGGAGCCGACAAGGCACCGGCACTCGGTCTCGTGCTCGCAGGCGCCAGCCCCCTCAGCGTGCCGGCCGCGGGTGCCTCGGGCACGTCCGAGACGGTGGTGTGGGTCGACCGAGCCGCCGCAGCCGAGCTCCCCGACGACCTCCTCGAGGACTGACACCGCTGTTTCTTCATTTCTGGCACATCTCCTGATGGGACTTCGCCCGGAG
This sequence comes from Frigoribacterium sp. JB110, assembly GCF_900163665.1. Taxonomy (GTDB): domain Bacteria; phylum Actinomycetota; class Actinomycetes; order Actinomycetales; family Microbacteriaceae; genus Microbacterium. Next base: position 71,547 of record NZ_FUIA01000019.1, on the reverse strand, counting down.
ATGTGCCAGAAATGAAGATTCGCCCCGCGCCCTGGTGGCGCGGGGCGAATCTGTGTCGGGGGTCGGTCAGGCTTGACCGCGGCGGTCACGCAGCTTCTGCAGCGCCTCGTCGAGAAGGCCTTCTGCCTCGTCCTCCGTGCGGCGCTCCTTCACGTAGGCCAGGTGCGTCTTGAACGGCTGGTTCGAGCCGGATGCCGGAGGGTTCTGCTTGTCGCGGCCGGCGGGAAGACCGGACTTGGGGTGGTTGATCAGCTCAGGAAGCTCGTCGTCGGCGACATCGGCTGCGAAGTACCGCACCGCCTCATTGCCCTCGGCGTCCCAGTAGGACACCGCGCGGCGCTGAGTCTGATGACCATGGTCCTGCTCCCCCATCGGCCCTGAGCCGACGCGGGTGCCGCGGATCGCGCTGCCGCCGCCGGAGGCCATCAGATGACCTGGAACTTGGTGATCAGCCCGAGCCCCACAATCGACAGGAACCAGACCAGCGCAACGAGGATCGTGATCACATTGAGGTTGCGTTCTGCCACACCGGATGAGCCGACTGTCTGCGACATCCCGCCGCCGAACATGTCGGACAGTCCCCCGCCACGACCACGGTGGAGCAGGATGAAGAACGTCAGGATGAGGCTGGTCAGACCCAGCAGCACCTGCAGGATGAATTCGATGATCGCCACGAGAACCTACCTTACACTCCGACGTGCTTGCGGAAACGAATGATCGATGCGAACTCATCGACCTTGAGGCTCGCGCCGCCGACGAGCGCGCCGTCGACATCCGGCTCACGCATGAAACTCGCGATGTTGGCGGCCTTGACGGATCCGCCGTAGAGGATGCGGGTCGCGGCCGCAGTCTCGTCGCCGGCCACTTCGCTGATGACCCCGCGCAGCTTCTGGCAGACGTCCTGGGCCTGCTCCGGCGTCGCCACCTGACCGGTGCCGATCGCCCAGACCGGTTCGTAGGCCACGACGATGTCTGCACCGGGCTCCACACCCTCGAGCGCCTTGCGCAGCTGCGCGACAGGAACCGCACTCGCGCCGTGCTCGTCGAGCTCTTCCTGTGTCTCGCCGACGCAGATGACCGGGACGAGACCGTGCTTCAGCGCGGCCTGGACCTTCGCCTGGACGACGTCGTCGCCCTCCGCGTGGTACTCGCGACGCTCAGAGTGGCCGATGATGACCTGCTGCACCTCGAGCTTGGCGAGGAACTCTCCGGAGACCTCGCCCGTGTACGCGCCGGAGTCGTGTGCCGACAGGTCCTGCGCGCCGAGGGCGAACGGGATCTTGTCTGCATCGATCAGCGTCTGCGCGCTGCGCAGATCGGTGAACGGCGGGAACACGGCGACGTCGACGGAGTCGAACTCGTGCTTGGCGTCCTTCAGCGACCAGTGCAGCTTCTGGATCAGCGCCACCGTCTGCAGGTGGTCGAGATTCATCTTCCAGTTGCCCGCGATCAGCGGGGTGCGTGTCATGCCCATCCGAGTGCCTCCAGACCGGGCAGCTTCTTGCCCTCGAGAAATTCCAGGCTGGCTCCGCCGCCTGTGGAAATGTGACCGAACTGGTCGTCGGCGAAGCCGAGCTGGCGCACGGCGGCGGCCGAATCGCCCCCTCCGACGACGCCGAGCCCGTCGAGTTCGGTGAGTGCCTGTGCGACCGCCTTCGTTCCGGCGGCGAACGGCTCCAGTTCGAACACGCCCATGGGTCCGTTCCAGAACACGGTCTTCGACGCGCGAACCGCATCGGCGAACGTCTGCGCGGACGCCGGGCCGATGTCCAGCCCGAGACCGGATGCGCCGAACGGCGTCGCTTCGATCGCGTCGATCGAAGCGACCTCGTGCTCCGCGTCGGCGCCGAACTTGCTGGCCACGACCACGTCGGTCGGCAGCAGGATCTCGACACCGCGCTCGCTCGCATCTGCGAGGTAGCGCTTCACGGTCGGGATCTGGTCCTCTTCGAGCAGCGATGCACCGATCTTGTGGCCCTGCGCCGCGAGGAAGGTGAACACCATGCCGCCGCCGATGACGAGACGGTCGACGCGCGGGAGCAGGTGGTCGATGACGCCGAGCTTGTCTGAGACCTTCGAGCCGCCGAGCACGACGGAGTACGGGTGCTCAGGGCTCTCGGTGAGGCGGTCGAGCACCTTCAGCTCGGTCTCGATCAGCAGACCGGCGGCGCTCGGGAGCAGCCGCTCGATGTCGACCGTGGACGCGTGGCTGCGGTGCACGGCGCCGAAGCCGTCGGAGACGACCGCATCGCCGAGTGCCGCCAGCTGCTGCGCGAACTCGCCGCGCTCTGCGTCGTCCTTCGACGTCTCGCCCGGGTTGAAGCGGAGATTCTCGAGCACGGCAACGTCGCCGTCGCCCAGGGCGTCGACCGTGCTGCGTGCCGCGGAGCCGACGGTGTCTGCGGCGAAGGCCACGTCGCGCCCGAGCAGCTCGCCGAGGCGCTCGGCGACCGGCGCAAGGCTGAACTGCGGGTCGGGCGCGCCCTTCGGGCGGCCCAGGTGCGAGCAGACGATGACGCGGGCGCCGGCGTCGATGAGAGCCTTCAGCGTGGGGACCGACGCGCGCACGCGTCCGTCATCCGTGATCTGCGCGTCCTTGAGCGGGACGTTGAGGTCGCAGCGGACGATGACACGCTTTCCGGCGAGGGAACCAAGGGATTCGAGTGTGCGAAGTGACATCGTCTCCGAGTCTACCGTGCGGCAGGAGTCTCCCCTGCCCCCACGCCGCTGTCTTGCCGGCAGGTGAACGACGACGCCCGCCGCCCCGCATATCTGCGGGACGACGGGCGTCGGTGAACCGAGTTCGTTACAGGCTCTTGCCGACCAGGGTGGTGAGGTCGACGAGACGGTTGGAGTAGCCCCACTCGTTGTCGTACCAGCTGGAGAGCTTGACCTGCGAGCCGATCACGCGGACCAGACCGGAGTCGAAGACCGACGAGTGCGGGTCGTGCACGATGTCGGCCGAGACGATCTCGTCCTCGGTGTACTTGAGGACGCCCTTGAGGGGGCCCTCGGCCGCAGCCTTGTACGCGGCCTTGACCTCTTCGACGGTGACCTCGCGGTCGGCCTCGACGGTCAGGTCGGTGATCGAGCCGGTCGAAACCGGCACGCGCAGCGCGAAGCCGTCGAGCTTGCCCTTCAGCTCCGGCATGACCAGGCCGATGGCCTTCGCCGCACCGGTGGAGGTGGGGATGATGCTCTGCGCGGCGCCGCGGGCGCGACGAAGGTCGCTGTGCGGGCCGTCCTGCAGGTTCTGGTCGGCCGTGTATGCGTGAACCGTGGTCATCAGACCGCGCTTGATGCCGAACGCCTCGTTGAACACCTTCGCCAGCGGGGCGAGGCAGTTCGTGGTGCACGACGCGTTCGAGATGATGTGGTGGTTCGCCGGGTCGTAGTCCTGGTCGTTGACGCCCATGACGAATGTGGCGTCCTCACCCTTGGCCGGAGCCGAGATGAGGACCTTCTTCGCGCCGCCCGCGATGTGCTTGCGCGCGTCGTCGGCGTTCGTGAAGCGACCGGTCGACTCGATCACGATGTCGACGCCCAACTCGCCCCACGGCAGTGCGGCCGGGTCGCGCTCCGCCAGCACCTTGATCTTCTGATCGCCGATGGTGATCGACTCGTCGTCGAACGTGACCTCACGGTCGAGACGACCGAGGATCGAGTCGTACTTCAGAAGGTGAGCGAGTGTCTTGTTGTCGGTGAGGTCGTTCACCGCAACGATTTCGATGTCGCTCCCCTGAGCGAAGGCCGCGCGCAGGTAGTTGCGGCCGATGCGGCCGAAGCCGTTGATTCCGATCCTTACGGACACGTATGTCTCCTGTGAATGTGTGTTGTGCGCCTGCGGCGCGTATCGGGTCGGGAGATGTGGTGGCCCTTCCGGCACGCACCCGGAAGGGCCACCCCCGTACTCAGGAGGCTACCAGGAGGCCCTGAGTCTTCTCACGCGCGGTGTCGAAGCGCTGCTTGACGTTCTCCCAGTTGACGATGTTCCAGAACGCCTTGACGTAGTCGCCCTTGACGTTCTGGTAGTCGAGGTAGAACGCGTGCTCCCACATGTCGAGCAGCAGGATCGGCACGGTGCCGGCTGCGAACTGCGACTGCTGGTCGAAGAACTGCTGAATGATCAGGCGCTGACCGATCGAGTCCCAGAACAGGCCGGCCCAGCCGGAGCCCTGGATGCCGAGCGCCGCCGCGCCGAACTGACCCTGGAAGCCCTCGAACGAGCCGAAGTACTCGTCGACAGCCGCCGCCATGTCGCCCTCGGGGCGCTCGTGTCCCTCCGGCGACAGGTTCGTCCAGAAGATCGAGTGGTTCGTGTGACCGCCGAGGTGGAACGCGAGGTCCTTCTCGAGCTTGTTGATCGTGCCGAAGCTGCCGGTCTCGCGCGCCTCGGCGAGCTGCTCCAGCGCGGTGTTCGCACCGGCGACGTAGGTTGCGTGGTGCTTGTCGTGGTGCAGCTGCATGATCTGCGCGCTGATGTGCGGCTCGAGGGCCGCGTAGTCGTAAGGAAGCTCTGGGAGCGTGTAAGTAGCCATCGTTCGATCTCTTCCCATCCGCGCCTGGAGAGGCGCATCCGAAGTCCTCCGCTCCGCAGTGACGCGTAAGCGAAGCCGTCCCTCCCATCCTAATGAGCGGAAGCGGCACTCGGCACCGGATCAGTGCCCTCGGATGCGCAAGGAGGACGGATCAGGCCGTGGCCCTGGCCTCCTCGGCGGCCTCCGCCGCCTCGACGGCAGATTCCGTGCCGGGAAGGCCCTTCTGCTCGGCCCGCTTGTCGGCCATGGCGAGCAGACGCCTGATCCGCCCGGCGACAGCATCCTTCGTCAGCGGCGGGTCGGCGTGCTGACCGAGCTCGTCGAGACTCGCATCCCGATGGCTCAGTCGCAGGTCGCCCGCCTGACGGAGGTGATCGGGAACCTCATCGCCGAGGATCTCGAGTGCGCGTTCGACGCGGGCGCAGGCCGCAACGGCTGCCTGCGCGGAACGGCGCAGGTTGGCGTCGTCGAAGTTGACGAGGCGATTCACGCCGGCACGCACCTCGCGGCGCTGACGGAGCTGATCCCATTCTGCGGCGGTGTCGACGGCGCCCATGGCAACGAGCATGCCCTTGATCGACTCGGGCTCCCGTACGACGACGCGCGGGACGCCGCGCACCTCACGGGCCTTGGCCGAGATGTCCAGGCGGCCGGCGGCGCCGACGAGCGCCATCGCCGCCTCGCCGGACGGGCAGCCCACCTCGAGGGAGGCGGAACGGCCAGGCTCCGACAGATTGCCTGCGGCGAGGAACGCCCCGCGCCAGATCGCCGCGAGGTCGTGCCGGTTGCCCGTGGTGAGTTTGTTGGGCAGCCCGCGCACCGGTCGACGGCGCGCGTCGAGAAGACCGGTCTGCCTCGCCAGCGTCTCACCGCCGTCGATCACGCGGACAGCGAACCGCTCACCGTCACCGCTCCCCTGCAGTCGGGCGATCTCGGGCCGCACGCCGTAGATCTCGGCGATGTCGCGAGCGGTGCGCTTCGCGAGGAACGGCGAATCGAGCTCGGCCTCTACGGCAACGCGCCCCGCAATCGAGTGCAGCCCACCGGCAAACCTGAGCACGGCCGTCGTCTCCGATACCCGTACTGATGGGCGCGGATCGCGGATAGATATCAGCTCAGCCTTCACGTCGGCGGTCAATGTCACGGAACTCCCTCACTCATCGGTCGTTGCGGCACATGCCGCTCACGTTCGTGACCCGCAAGCCTATAGCGCGACCCGTCGGGACGCGTGCGCGGCCCGCGCAATCACATCGCCTCGGCGTCGCGGCCGAATGGCAGTGATCCACCTTACCGGTCCCGACGCTGGACGACTCCCGGCGAGATCGCGTATTCGTCTGGTACGGAGAGTACTCGCGAGCGTCGCCGTTTGCCAGCGTTCTGCGGTCCTTCGCGTCTCAGTCGCGGCCGATGTCGCGGTGCTGCACCTTCACCGAGAGCCCCTGGATCTCGGCGAGCCGAGTCGCGAGTTCGCGCACCATGGCCACCGAACGGTGCCGCCCTCCTGTGCAGCCGACGCCCACCGTCGAGTGGCGCTTGTTCTCGCGCTCGTAGCCGGAGATCACGGCGCGCAGCGTGGCCGAGTATGCGTCGAGGAACTCCTCGGCGCCCTCCTGCGCGAGCACGAACTCCCGCACCGGTTCGTCCTCGCCCGACAGATGGCGCAGGGACTCCTCCCAGAACGGATTGGGCAGGAAGCGCATGTCTGCGACGAGGTCGACATCCGTGGGCAGCCCGTACTTGTAACCGAAGCTCATCAGCGTGACAGTGTGACGGGCTGCGCCCTCTTCGGCGAACAGATCGTCGACGCGCGTGGCCAGCTGGTGCATGTTCGTCTGCGTCGTGTCGATGATGACGTCGGCGTTCTCCCTGATGGGCGCCACGATCCGGCGCTCTCTGGCGATGCCGTCGAGGATCGTGCCGTCGCCCTGGAGCGGGTGCGGTCGGCGAACCTGCTCGAAGCGTCGAACCAGCGCATCGTCGGATGCATCCAGGAACACCACCCGAAGACGACTGCGCGCCCGCAGCTCGGCCATGCGCGCCGGCAGATCTCCGAAGAGGTCGCGCCCTCGCACATCGACGACCGCCGCGACGTGGGGCAGCTGCTGCCCGAGCCGCCCGGTGAGGTCGAGCAGCGTGCCGAGCATCTGCGGCGGCAGGTTATCGACCACGTACCACTCGAGGTCCTCCAGTGCGTTCGCCACTGTCGAGCGGCCGGCACCGGACATGCCGGTGACGATCAGAACCTCGTTCGGGACTCGGCGCTCACTCACCATGCCAGCCTATCGACACCGTCGCTCGACGAGACAGCCCACACGCGGGAGGCAGCACTGTGTCACGGTTCGCGCAGTCGCCGCTCGATCGTCTCGGCGAGCCCTGGACCGATCCCTGGAAGCTGCTGGATCTCCTCCATGCTCGCCTCGCGCAGAGCCTTCACTGAGCCGAAGCGGCCGAGCAGCGCCTTGATGCGTGCTTCTCCGAGCCCCGGCACCTCTGAGAGCGTCGTACGGATGTCGCGCTTGCGCCGCTTGCGCTGATGGGTGATCGCGAACCGATGCGCCTCGTCTCTGAGACGCTGCACAAGATAGAGCGCCTCGGAGGTGCGAGGCAGGATGACGGGGAAATCGTCATCGGGGAGCCATATCTCCTCGAGCCGCTTCGCGATGCCGCACAGCGCAATGCCCTGTCTGCCTGATTCCCGCAGTGCCCGCGCGGCGGCGGCGACCTGCGGCTGGCCGCCGTCGACGATCAGCAGCTGAGGCGGGTACGAGAAGCGCTTCCGCTTCACCGGCTCGGCTTCGATCACGCCGTCGTCTGCAGGGTCGGGCACCGGATCCTCCGGTTCGTCGAGCCGCGCGAGCCGACGGGTCAGCACCTGATGGATCGAGTCGGTGTCATCCGTCGTCTCGGCGATCGAGAACGAGCGGTACTGGTCCTTGCGCGGAATGCCGTCCTCGAACACCACCATGGAGCCGACGACATTGGTGCCCTGAAGATGGGAGATGTCGTAGCACTCGATGCGCAGCGGCGCTTCGTCGAGGCCGAGCGCATCCTGCAGGTCGGCCAGCGCCTGGGTGCGGGTCGCATAGTCGCTGCCCCGTCGCGTCTTGTGGCGCAGCAGTGCCTGCTGCGCATTGAGCGTGGCGGTGCGCATCAGCTCTGCGCGCTGGCCGCGCTGCGCCACCGACAGTTCGACACGCCTGCCCGCGCGCTCTGCGAGCCACTCGGTAAGCTCCTCGGCGTCATCCGGAAGGCTCGGAACGATGACCCGGCGCGGCACACCCGACCCCTCGGCATCGCCGTAGGTGCGCTGCACGATCCGTTCGACCAGTTCGCCTCCCGAGATGTCGAGCTCCTTGTCGATCGTGGTCGAGTGCACGCCGCGCACGCGGCCGCCTCGGATCACGAACTGGTGCACCGCCGCCTGCAGCTCGTCCTCCGCGACGCCGAACAGATCGGCGTCTGCCTTCTCCGGAAGCACGAGTGCGCTCTTGCTCAGCACGGCGTCGAGAGACTCGAGCTTGTCGCGATACCCGGCAGCGGCCTCGTAGTCCATCGCCTCCGCCGCGCCGCGCATGCGCTTGGTGAGCTCGATGGTGAACCGCTCGTCGCTGCCCTGCATGAACGCGACGAAGTCGTCGACCATCGCCCTGTGCTCTTCGATCGTCACCCGGTGCGAGCACGGGCCGCCGCACTTGCCGATCTGACCGGGGAAGCACGGTCGCCCCGTGCGCATCGCGCGTGCGTACGAGGAGTCGCTGCAGGTGCGGATCGGAAACACCTTGATCATCAGATCGATGGTGTCGCGCACCGCCCACACCTTGGGGTACGGCCCGAAATACTTCGCGCCGCGGATCTTCCCGTTCCGCGTGACCATCACGCGCGGCGCCTCATCGGCGAGCGTGATCGCCATGAACGGGTAGGACTTGTCGTCCTTGTAGCGCACGTTGAACGGCGGATCGAACTCTTTGATCCACTGGTACTCGAGCTGCAGCGAGTCGACATCGGTCGGGACGACCGTCCATTCGACGTTCGTGGCCGTGGTGACCATGCGCCTGGTGCGCTCATGCAGAGTGTGCAGCGGAGCGAAGTAGTTGGACAGGCGCTGGCGCAGGTTCTTCGCCTTGCCCACATACAGCACGCGCCCCTCACCGTCGCGGAACCGGTACACCCCTGGCTGAGTGGGGATCTCCCCCGGCCTCGGCTTGTAGGTGCGCGGATCGGTCGGGCTCATGCGGCCTTCCTCGCGCCTGCCTTCTTCTCTGCGGCGCTCGGTCGCTGTGCCAGCCCCAGGGTCTCCCGCAGGAACAGACCCGTGTGGCTGCCATCGGCCTTCGCGACCTGCTCCGGAGTGCCCGTGGCAACGATCGTACCGCCGCCGGAACCGCCCTCCGGCCCGAGATCGACGATCCAGTCGGCCGACTTGATGACATCGAGGTTGTGCTCGATCACCACAACGGAGTTGCCCTTCTCGACGAGACCGCCCAGCACCTCGAGCAGCTTGCGCACGTCTTCGAAGTGCAGCCCCGTCGTCGGCTCATCGAGCACGTAGATGCTGCGCCCGTTGGACCGTTTCTGCAGCTCCGTCGCGAGCTTCACGCGCTGTGCTTCGCCGCCGGAGAGGGTCGTCGCCGCCTGGCCGAGGCGCACGTAGCCGAGCCCCACATCGACGAGCGTCCTCATGTAGCGGTGGATCGAGGTGATCGGCTCGAAGAACTCCGCGGCCTCGGAGATCGGCATCTCGAGCACCTCTGCGATGTTCTTGCCCTTGTAGTGCACCTGCAGCGTGTCGCGGTTGTAGCGCTTTCCGTGGCAGGTCTCGCAGTCGACGTAGACGTCGGGCAGGAAGTTCATCTCGATCTTGAGCGTGCCGTCGCCGGAGCACGCCTCGCAGCGCCCGCCCTTGACGTTGAAGCTGAACCGGCCGGCCAGGTAGCCGCGCACCTTCGCCTCCGGGGTCTCGGCGAAGAGGTTCCTGATCTTGTCGAACACCCCGGTGTAGGTAGCAGGATTCGAACGCGGTGTGCGGCCGATCGGCGCCTGATCGACATGCACGACCTTGTCGAGGTGCTCCAGCCCCGTGATTCTGGTGTGGTGCCCCGCCACGGTGCGCGCACCGTTGAGCCGGGAGGCGAGCACCTTGTAGAGGATGTCGTTGATGAGCGTCGACTTGCCGGAACCGCTGACCCCGGTGACCGCCGTCAGCACGCCGAGCGGGATGTCTGCGCTGACATTCCTGAGGTTGTTCGCGCGGGCTCCCACGATCTGCAGCATGCGCTTCTTGTCGATCTTGCGGCGCTTCTTCGGTGTGGCGATCTCCCGCCTGCCTGTGAGGTAATCGGCGGTGATGGACCGCGGCTCATTCGCCAGCTCCGCTACGGAGCCCGAGTGGATCACCTCTCCCCCGCCTTCACCAGCGCGAGGGCCGATGTCGACGATCCAGTCGGCGGAGTCGATCGTCTCCTCATCGTGCTCGACGACGACCAGGGTGTTGCCGAGGTCGCGCAGCGTCTCGAGAGTCTCGATGAGGCGACGGTTGTCGCGCTGGTGCAGGCCGATCGACGGCTCGTCCAGCACGTACAGCACGCCCGTCAAGCCGGTGCCGATCTGCGTGGCAAGCCGGATGCGCTGCGCCTCGCCTCCCGAGAGCGAGCCGGCCGATCGACTCATGGTCAGGTAGTTGAGCCCGACGCGGAGCAGGAAGTCGAGGCGCACCCGGATCTCCCTGAGCACCTGGGCGGCGATCATCGCCTCACGATCGGTGAGCTTGATGCGGTTGACGACGTCGAGTGCGCTCTCGAGGCTGAGATCGGCCGTCTCGGCGATGGAGCGGCCGTCGACCTTGACCGCGAGCACCTCCGGCTTGAGCCTGGCGCCGTCGCAGACGGAGCAGGGCACCTCGCGCAGGTACTGGCTCCATCTCGCCCGCTGCGTGTCGCTCTCTGCCTGCGCATACTGGCGTTCGATGTACGGCACCACGCCCTCGAAGCCGCTGGCGTAGCGCACCTCTCGGCCCCAGCGGTTCTTGAACCGGACGTTGACCTTGTAGTCCTGACCGCGCAGCACTGCCTCGCGGACGACCTCGGGAAGGGCCCGCCACCGGGTGTCGAGCGAGAAGCTGAGATCCTGAGCGAGACCCTCGAGGAGCCGCTCGTAGTACTGGAACAGACCCTTGCCCTGCGTCGTCCACGGCACGATCACGCCTTCGCGGATCGACAGCTCCTCGTCGCCGAGCATCAGCTCGACGTCGACCGACATCCGGGTGCCGAGGCCGGAGCAGGACGGGCAGGCGCCGAAGGGCGCGTTGAACGAGAAGGTGCGCGGCTCGATCTCCGTGAGCTGCAGCGCGTGTCCGTTCGGGCATGACAGCTTCTCTGAGAACGACTGCCATGCCTCGTCGCCCTCCAGGTCGACGAAGTTGACCTGGAGCACGCCGCCGGCGAGCCCGATCGCGGTCTCGACCGAATCGGTGACGCGCTGCAGGATGTCGTCGCGCGCGACGAGACGATCGACGACCACGGCGATGTCATGCTTGTAGCTCTTCTTGAGCTTGGGCGGATCGCTGAGCTGGGCAAGCTCGCCGTCGACCACCGCGCGGGCGTAGCCCTTGGCCGACAGCTCGCCGAACAGATCGACGAACTCGCCCTTCTTCTGGGTGACGACCGGAGCCACGATCTGATAGCGCGTGCCCTCCTCCAGCTCCATCAGCTGGTCGGCGATCTGCTGCACCGTCTGGCGCTGGATCTTCGCGTCGCACACGGGGCAGTGCGGCACGCCGATCCTCGCCCACAGCAGGCGCATGTAGTCGTAGATCTCGGTGATGGTGCCGACGGTGGAGCGCGGGTTGCGGTTCGTCGACTTCTGGTCGATCGACACCGCGGGGCTGAGCCCCTCGATGACGTCGACGTCCGGTCGGTCGACCTGACCGAGGAACTGACGCGCATACGCACTGAGAGACTCGACGTAGCGGCGCTGCCCCTCCGCGAAGATCGTGTCGAACGCCAGGCTCGACTTGCCGGAGCCCGAAAGCCCGGTGAAGACGATCATCGCGTCGCGCGGGATCTCGAGGTCGACGTTCTTCAGGTTGTGCACACGGGCACCGCGCACACTGATTTTCCCGGCGTTGACTACAGGCTGAATCGGCACGTTTCCACACTAGTAGCGGCCTCCGACACCGAGGCTGGAAGGCACGCGGAAAAGCCACAACTTTGTTCGAATCATTCCCCCTCAAGGCGAAGCCGACCCGAAGCTTTGTCTCTTCGCGCCGTCGACGTGTTGAGGATCCCTGTCATCATGTTCCGCAAGGGCGAAGAGCACCTCACGGGTGTGCCCGTCGGCGGGGAACATGGTCTCGAGCGCGATCTCGTCGAGGGTGACGTCTCGAGGTGCGCCAAAGACGGACAACACGTAGAACAGCGACAGCGTGCCGAACGGGGTGTCGAGCACCATCGGGGCGAGCAGGTCCGAGTCCGGCGAATCTGGTTGCCCGACTGCAGAGCCGTGAGCAGCGTCCTCGTCAGATCCGTCAGGTACTGGATACCCTTCAATCTCTTCGCACAGTGCTGTGAGCTCCGGATCCGCGGTGCGCTCACGTTGTCGGCGAACCCGGCGCACTGTGTGGTCTCGCCAGTGCGCATAATTGCGCAGCTGCCCGGCCAACCCATCCGGATGCAGGCTCGCGCGCAGCATGTTGATCTTCGGCTTCCGCAGGCTATCCGGAAGCGGATCCAGGAAGCGTCGCATCGCCCGGTTCGCGGCGAGCAGCTCCCAGCGCACGTTCACGACCGCCGTCGGATACGGCTCGTGGCCGGACAGCACCGCATCCACTGCAGCGCGTGCGGCGCCCAGATCCTCCAGCGGTCGCTCCGGGTGCACGGGGGCGTAGCCGGCCGAGAGATACACCTCGTTGCGCTCGCGCAGCGGAACGTCGAGTTCCTCGCAGATTCGTGCGATCATCAACCGGCTCGGCGTCGCGCGACCGGTTTCGATGAAACTCAAGTGCCGAGAGGAGACGTCGGCCGCGACCGCCACGTCGAGTTGGCTGCGATGCCGGCGCTCCCGCCAGGTGCGCACGAGGGTTCCGACCGGTTGCCGCGTCATCACCTCAGGATGCCGTCGACGGTGTGCTCTGACAACTACCTCTCGGGTAATTGCGACGCTTCCCCGCCGGGCGAAGACTCGGTCCCAGGTCGGGCTGCGCAGCGGCCAGTCCGGCCCCCGTGACCGAAAGGACCACCCATGTTTCTGATTGAGATCGCGACCCCGTCGGGATCGCTCACCTCTGACGACCGTGCAACGCTCACCGCAGACCTGCTGAAAATGTACGCTGCCGACGGCGACGCGCCGGAGGAGACCCTGTCTCGCGGCCGGATGATGACCCATTTCGGGTTCAACGAACTCGAAGGATGGACGACAGGAGACGGCCCGTGGCGGCGCGGGGGCACGCCGCCCATCTGGATCACGGTGACCGTGCCGGAAGATTGGCGCGCGGAGATGCTGTACCCGACCATGGGGGCGCTGCGTCGCTCGGTTCGTGCCGTGGACCGGCGCAACGGCTGGGAGAGGGCAATCGGCACCCTATGGATCAACGTCGTCGGCATCAAGAACGACAGCATCGGGCTGAACGGCAAGCCGAGCACTGCGGACGATGTCGTCGACTGCATCACGGCAGAGTTCCGCCAGCGCTATGCCGCAGGAGAAGTCGATGTCCCAGAAGGCGTCCTGGTCGATCCGATGTGCGGCATGCACGTGCGACTCGGGCCCGACGCGATCACCATGGAGCACAACGGCGAGACTCTCGGCTTCTGCGCGCTCTCGTGCCGGTCAGCCTACGCCCGCCGGAACGACCTCCCTGTCCCTGCCTGACAGCACGCATCACCGCCAGCGCCCTGTGCCGTTCAGCTCTTGATGTACGGCTGACCGGATGCCGCGGGCGGGCGGGATCGTCCCACGAGACCTGCGACGGCGAACAGCGTCACGACGTAGGGCAGCATCAGCATGAACTGACTCGGCACCGGCGACCCGATCACCGACAGCACGCCCTGCAGGTTCGTGGCGAAGCCGAACAGCAGCGCCGCCAGCGTCGCACGGATCGGATCCCACTTTCCGAAGATCAGCGCCGCGAGGGCGATGAACCCTGCGCCAGCTGTCATCTCCCGTCCGAACTGCGGGTTCGACACGAGCGTGTAGAACGCTCCTCCCATGCCGGCGATCGCGCCGGCGAGCATGACGTTGGCGTAGCGCGTGGCGATCACGCTGATGCCCACGGTGTCCGCGGCCTGCGGATGCTCGCCGACGGCACGGAGCCTGAGCCCCCAACGGGTGCGGTACAGACCGAACCAGACGACGAAGACGACGGCGTACATCAGATAGACGACCACGGTCTGATCGAACAGCACCGGCCCGATCACCGGGATCTCGCTGAGCAGCGGAACCGCGATCCGTGGGAACAGCTCGGGCGAGTTGAGCGTGTCGGAGTTCGGGTTGAGCAGAGTTCCGTAGAAGAACGTGGTGAGACCGATGACGAGCACGTTGAGCACGACGCCGACGATGATCTGGTTGACGAAGTACGTCACGGCGAACACCGCCAGCACGAGGCTGACGAGCAGTCCGGACAACATGGCGGCCACAAGGCCCAGCCATGGCGTGCCGGTCAATGAGCCGACCAGCGCAGCGCTGAAGGCACCGGCGAGCAGCTGCGCCTCGATGGCGATGTTCACCACGCCGACGCGCTCTCCGATGACACCGCCGAGCGCGCCGAAGATGAGCGGCGTCGCCAGTGCCAGGGCGCCGCTGAGCAGGCCGATCATCGGCAGCGTGCCGCCCGCGGACGCCCATGCCAGGAACCCCAGCAGCAGGAAGACGACGTAGGCGGTGATCAGCCAGAGCGGTTGGGGCCGATGGGCCCTCGCGCGCGCTGCTGCTGCGACCGTCGCCGCGGCCATCAGCACGACGCACACCCATGCCGTCGGGTTGGAGGGAAGCACGAGATCCGGCAACCGGATCACGGCTGACGCGTCAGCGACCAACCGGAACGTGCTGACACCGTCGCGCGGACCGAACAGCGGAAGCAGCGCGAACAGCACGGTGAACAGCGCGAAGATCGCCGGTGCCTTCCACGAGGTCACGGCGACATGGCGCTTCGCGTCGGAGACGAGCGGTGCCTCTGCTGCGGCAGTCATGCCGTCACCTCCCTCTTCGCACGCTTCGGCTTTCGCACGATGCGACGTCCCGGCTGCGGGAGCCGGAAGATCGCACGCACGAGCGGCGGCGCCGCGATGAACAGCACGATCAGCGACTGCACGACGAGCACGACCTCATTGGGAACGCCTTCGGCCGCCTGCATGGAGAAGCCTCCTGCTTTGAAGACGCCGAACAGGATGCCGGCGGCGAGGATGCCGAGCGGCGATGAACGCCCCAGCAGCGCGACGGTGATCGCATCGAAGCCCATCCCCGCATCGATGTCACCGGCGAACCCCGTCGGCACCGTGCCGAGCACCTGACTCACTCCAGCCAGGCCCACGAGCCCTCCGGCGATGATCATGACGTAGGCATATGTGCGTCCGACACTGATGCCGGCCACGCGCGCGGCGTGGGGGTTCTCCCCCACCGCACGGAAGCGGAACCCCAGGCTCGAGCGCTCGAGCAGCCACCAGGTCGCGGCCACGGCGATCAGGGCGAGGATGAGACCGGCGTGCAGGTTGAACGCCGGTCCGAGCAGCTCCGGCAGGATCGCCGTGTCGTGCATCGGCGCCGTCTTGGGGTTGTTGGATCCCGGCGCCTGCAGCACCCCCTGCGTGGCGAGCATCCAGGCGAGAAGGTAGAACGCGATGTGGTTGAGCATGATCGTGAGGATCACCTCGTGAGCGCCGGTGCGGGCCTTCAATACGCCGGCGATGCCCGCCCAGATGCCGCCGGCGAGCACACCGGCGACGATGGCGAGGAGCAGGTGCAGCACCACGGGCAGCTGCATGTAGGCGCCGACGTAGCCGGCGGCGGCCGCCGCCATCAGCATCTGGCCCTGCCCGCCGATGTTGAACAGCCCGGCGCGGAAGGCGAGCCCGACGCCGAGGCCCGCTGCGATGAGCGGAGTCGCGAACTTCAGCGACTCGGTCAGGGGCCGGATGCCTGCGACGAAGCCGTCGGCGTTGAGGTTGTAGACGGCGCCGTTGAACAGCGCGACGTAGGCGCCGGAGACCGCATGCCACAGCGCGGAGAGCGTGTCAGCCGGACGAGCGAAGAAATAGCCCGCGGTCGCCTGGACGTCGGCGTCGGTGATCGCGATGAGGATGGACCCCGCGATGAGCGACAGCAGCACGGCGAGCACGGCGATCAGGCCGTTGCCCGTCGTGACCCTGCGCATGGCGTCGTGCCAGCGCGACGGCGTCTGCACAGACGGGGAGCCTTCGGCGGCGCTCATGCGTTCGCCCCGGTCGCCCCTGCTGCATCACCGGACATGCCGGCCATCATCAGCCCCAGCTGCTCGCGCGTCGTGTCGCCGGGCACGATGCCGACCACCTTCCCTCGGTACATCACCATGATCCGGTCGGCCAGCGCCGCCGCTTCGTCCAGCTCCGTCGAGACCACGATCACGGGAGTCCCCGAGTCGCGCGTGTCGACGATGCGCGAATGGATGAATTCGATGGAGCCGACGTCCACGCCGCGCGTGGGCTGCGCCGCGACGAACAATGACAGGTCGCGACTCAGCTCCCTGGCCAGCACGACCTTCTGCTGGTTGCCGCCGGACAGCCGTCCCGCCGGTTGCCACGGCCCCTGCGTGCGGATGTCGAATTCGTCGATCTTCTCCACGGCGAAGTCGTCGAGCGTGCCGATCTGCACGCTGCCGTGGCGCACGAACGGCTCGCCGTGGCTGCGGTCGAGCATCAGGTTCTCGGCGATCGAGAACTCCTTGATCAACCCGTCGACGCTGCGGTCCTCCGGCACGAAGCCGACGCCGTGGTCGAGCACGTCGCGGACCGAGCGCCCTATCAGCTCCGATCCACCGAGAAGGACGCTGCCCGTCGCGCGGTCCTGCAGTCCGACGATCGCCTCCGTCAGTTCGGTCTGGCCGTTGCCCTGCACTCCGGCGATGACGAGCACCTCCCCGCCGTGCACCGAGAACGAGACGTCATCGACGACGACTGTTCCTGCCGCGTCCGTGACGGTGAGGTGAGACACGACGAGTTCTTCGCCGCCGAGCTGAGGCTCATCCTTGCGGACGGTCAGTTCCACCGAGCGCCCCACCATCAGCGAGGCGAGCTCGGCATTCGACGCGGTCGGCTCTGCCTCGCCCACGACCCTGCCGAGCCGGATGACCGTGATCCGGTCGGAGACCTCGCGCACCTCCCGCAGCTTGTGCGTGATGAACACGATCGATGTTCCCCCGTCGCGCAGCTGACGCATCGTGGACATCAGCTCGTCGGTCTCCTGAGGGGTGAGCACAGCCGTCGGCTCGTCGAACACCAGCACCTGCGCGTCACGAGAGAGCGCTTTGATGATCTCGACGCGCTGCTGGACGCCGACGGGGAGATCCTCGACGAGGGCGTCGGGGTCGACGTGGAATCCGAAGCGGTCCGAGATCTCCCGCACCTTCTCGCGGGCGGCCGCGAGATCGAGGCGCCCGCCCAGGCGGGTCTGCTCGTGGCCGAGCATCACGTTCTCCGCGACTGTGAACACGGGGATCAGCATGAAGTGCTGGTGCACCATCCCGATGCCGGCCGCCATCGCATCGCCCGGTCCCGCGAAGTGCTGTTCGACGTCGTCGATCAGGATGTCGCCCTCGTCGGCCTGGTAGAGGCCGTAGAGCACGTTCATCAGGGTCGACTTGCCCGCGCCGTTCTCACCGAGCAGGGAATGGATCTCACCCGGCTCTATGGTGAGATCGATGTCGTCGTTGGCGGTCAGCGCGCCGAACCTCTTCGTGATGCCGCGCAGCTCAAGCTTCATGAGTCAAGATCCTATTCGGGCGGAGCGGATGGCAGGAGGCGAGGGGAGGCCGGTGCGCACCTGCCTCCCCTCGCGTCTCCCGCGTGATCACTCGAGATACGACTCGACCGTCAGATCGCCCGAGATGATCGCCTGTTCGAGTTCGTCGACCTCGGCGACGAGCTCGGCGTCGACCTTGTCCGAGAAGTTGTGCAGGTCGGCCAGCCCGACGCCCTCGTTCTCGAGCGTGCCGATGTACGCCTCGGTGTCGAACTCCCCGTTCGCACTCGCCATGACTGCCTCGTAGGCAGACAGATCCATGCTCTTCAGGATCGAGGTGAGCACGTAGTCCTGCGTGTCGGGGTCCTTCTCGAACAGATCGGAGTCCGTACCGATGAGCGCGATGTCCTCGCCCGACTCCTTGATCGCCTGCAGCGCGGACTGGTAGATGGGCCCGCCGACCGGCAGCAGCACGTCGACGCCCTGGTCGATGATGTTCTGCGCGACCGTCTTCGCCGCGGGGTTCGCGTCGAAGCCGCCGGTGAACGATCCGGTCTCACCGTCCCAGCCGACGACCTCGACGTCGGCGCTGTTCTCTTCGTTGTAGTAGTCGACGCCCTGTGTGAAGCCGTCCATGAAGATGGTCACGGTCGGGAACTCCTCGCCCCCGAAGGTGCCGACCTTGTCTGCCTCCGAGTATCCGGCGGCGAGGTACCCGGCCAGGAACGCCGCCTGGGCTGTGTCGTAGAGGAGCGGCTTGATCGCCTCGGCGTCCTTCTCCCCGTCGAAGTCGTTGTCCGCGGCATCATCGATCAGGATGTAGTCGATGTCAGGGTTAGCGTTCGCGACGTCGACCGTTGCCGCCGACAGGTTGAACCCCACCGAGGCGATCGTGTTGCATCCCTGCGCCACGAGATTCTCGAGATTCGGTGCGTAGTCCGTCTCCGCGTTCGACTCGACCTCCTTCGCCGTCACGCCGAGCTCATCCGCCGCCTTCTCCACGCCTTCTTTGGAGAGCTGGTTGAACGACTTGTCATCGAAGCCGCCGAAGTCCGACACGATGCACGGCAGGAAGTCGCTGGCCGCTCCGTCACCGGACTCTTCTGTCTCCTCCGGTGCCGCCCCGCAGCCCGCGAGAAGGATCGCGGCGCTCGCCGCCGCGACGCCGCCGAGCAGTGAACGCTTGATCGTTTTGGTCACGCTGTCTCCTCCTGAGAGAACGGGCCCCATCGCGCACGAACTCCGATCGGTCGGCGTCCTTCGGGGCAATGTGCACACGTTACCCCGCGTTCACTGCGCGGACCGACACGTTCAACCCGTCCGAAACGGGAAAGTTACATTGACCGATGACTCGACGGTGAAAGTCGTGTGCCGCTCACACACCGGAGTATGCGACGATGCCGCGCCTGACGGCATCCAGCGCCTGCCTGGCGGTTCGGGCGAGCTGGCCGTCGGCCGCGATCCCCAGCTGGTCGAGCAGGTCGATGGTCTGCTTCGCCCATCGTACGAAGTCGCCTGCGGCCATGTCGGCCTCGCCGAGCACGACGTCGAGCAGTTGGCCGCGCGCCCACATGTGCATCGCCAGGCTCAGCCCGGTCGCCAGCGGTTGGGTGCCGGGCAGATGGTGCTCCTGTTCGAGATCATCGATCTGCGCCCACAGCTGCTCGGTGCGCCCGAACGCTTCGCGGAAGGGCCCGCGCGGCAGCGGTGCGTCACCGGCGTCGTCCCGACGCGGTTCGTACACCAGGGTGCAGGCGAGAGCCGCGAGCGATGCGGCATCCAGTCCCTGCCAGATTCCCGCCCGCAGCGACTCGGCGACGAGCAGGTCGCGGTCCCCGTAGATCCGCTTCATCCGGCGCCCCGCATGGGTGAGCGTCACATCATCATCCGCGTGCTCGACGTACTCGAGCGCCGTGAGCACGTCGATGATCCGGTCGAAGCGCCGGGCCACGGTTCCGGTGCGGGAGGCGATCTGCCTGCGCAGTTTGTCTGTGCTCCGTTTCAGCGAGAAGTAGCGCTCGCCCCAACGGGCGTGCTGTTCGCGCTCGGGACAGCGCTGACAGCCGTGGCGCGACATCCGGCGCTTCAGCTGCTGGATCTTCGCCGAGCGCTCATCGCGCTTGGCACGGGAGGCGGAAGCGTCGCGGCGCTGCGCCTTCTCCAGATCCTTCAGCTCGCGACGCATCCCGGCGAACTCCACGAAGTCGCCGTGGTCGCACGTCATCGCCTCCTGGTAACCCGACAGCGATTCCTCCGCGTCCCGCACCTGCTGGGCCAGGCCCACCACTGAACGGTCAGCCTGGAACTGCGCGAAGGACGTCTCGAGGATCTGCCTGGCGCGCGGCCGACCGTACTGGTCGATCAGGTTCACCGCCATGTTGTATGTCGGCCGGAACGACGAGTTCAGCGGATAGGTGCGGCGGGAAGCGAGCGACGCAACCGATTCCGGGTCGAGCGCATCGACCCACTGCACCACGGCGTGGCCCTCGACGTCGATGCCACGGCGCCCGGCGCGGCCGGTGAGCTGGGTGTACTCCCCCGGTGTGATCGGAACTCGGCTCTCGCCGTTGAACTTCTCGAGCTTCTCGAGCACGACAGAGCGTGCGGGCATGTTGATGCCGAGCGCGAGAGTCTCAGTGGCGAACACGGCCTTCACCAGCTTGCGCTGGAACAGCTCCTCGACGACCTC
Source organism: Frigoribacterium sp. JB110 (assembly GCF_900163665.1). GTDB lineage: Bacteria > Actinomycetota > Actinomycetes > Actinomycetales > Microbacteriaceae > Microbacterium. Next base: position 51,399 of record NZ_FUIA01000019.1, on the reverse strand, counting down.
CTTGAAGGCAGGCAGCAGTCCGGCGTGGTGCGCGGCGACGCCGCGTTCGAGGTTCTCGATCCAGGTGTCGACCTCGAGCACACCGAGATCCTCATCGGCGATCGCCGCCGTGCGCTCCCTGGCGACGCGCCGGATCTCCGTCCGCTCGTCCTTGGTCGTCAGCCGCAGCCCTGAGCGCCTGACCTGCTGCACGGCGGCATCGCACCCGACCCTGCTGAAGATGAAGAAGATCGCAGGCAGCAGGTTCGCCCGATCGAGCAGATCGACCACCTGCGGCCGGTCCATCCGAGGCATCCGGCGCGCCTGTCCGCCGACGCGCGGCCCGCCCCGATGCCTGCCGCGCGGCCCGCCGCGGCGCCGACCGTCGAAGGTGCGGTCGTACGCGGCGCCACCAGAGCCGCGCAGACTGAGCAGTTCGCGGTTCACCTTGTCTCCCGCCGAGTGCTCATCGAACAGCGGCAGCAGCTCGTTCTTGACCAGCACGTGCTGCTCCAGCGGAACCGGCCGGGTCTCGGAGACGATGACCTCCGTGTCGCCGCGCACCGTGTCGAGCCAGTCGCCGAACTCCTCCGCATTCGACACGGTGGCAGACAGCGACACCAGGCGCACGCTCTCCGGGAGGTGGATGATGACCTCTTCCCACACCGCGCCGCGGAACCGATCAGCGAGGTAATGCACCTCGTCCATCACCACGTAGCGCAGGCCGTCGAGCGCTGACGACCCCGCATAGATCATGTTCCGCAGCACCTCGGTGGTCATCACCACGATGCGCGCGCCGCCGTTGATGTTGACGTCTCCGGTGAGGAGACCCACCTCGTCCTCGCCGTACCGCTCCTGCAGCTCGCGGAACTTCTGGTTCGACAGTGCCTTGATCGGCGTGGTGTAGAACGCCTTCTCGCCCGGCGTCTCCGCGGCGAGGTGCACCGCGAACTCACCGACGATCGTCTTGCCCGCGCCCGTCGGCGCGGCCACGAGCACGCTGCGTCCGTCTTCGAGCGCCTCGCACGCCGCGGTCTGGAACGGATCGAGCCGGAATCGCTGCGCGCCCGCGAACTCGGCGGTAAGGGGATGACTCATCCCGGCCAGCCTATGCCCCGCGGGGCCGGCTGCCCGCTCAGAAATCGACGAAGAGCTCCGGATTCTTCTTGCGCTTGCGCCGGTCGAACAGCAGCGACACCAGACCGGCACCCATATACAGGGCGAACAGGATCGCCGAGAGGATCAGCATCGTGATCATGTCGGCCGGGGGCGAGGCGAGCATGCCGAAGACGAGGCACACGATGACCGCGATGCGCCACCCACGCACGATCGTCTTGCCGCGCACCACCCCGGCGAGGTTCAGTGCGACGAGGAACACCGGCAGCACGAACGCGATTCCGACGATCACGACCAGCTTCAGCACGAAGTCGTAGTAGCTGCGAGCCTCATAGATCTGTGACGCGAATGCTTCTGCTGGCACGAACTCCGACATGATCCGGATGATGTTCGGCATCAGCATCAGCGCGACGACGCATCCGCCGAAGAACAGCGGGATCGCGGCGGCCATGAACCCGATCGTGTAGCCGATCTCGCGACGCCTGAGGCCCGGCATCACGAACGCCCACACCTGCCAGAGCCACACAGGTGCCGACAGCACGATGCCCAGGGCGAACGAGATGCGCAGGCGCATGTCGAAGGCGCCCGTGATGTTCTGGTACGTCAGGCGCGTGAAGTCGTCGCCGAGCTCGTCGCGCACGATCTCGATCGGCCGGATCAGGAACTCGATCACATAGTCGGTCAGGATGAACGACACGATCATCCCGACCAGCAGCGCGATGACGGCGATCATCAGCCGTCTACGCAGTTCCTTGAGATGCCCGCCGAGGCTCATCCGGCGTTCGCGCTTCGGCCGACCGTCCTCCGTCGTCACGCCACTGTCGGTGCTGACCACCGCCGGCTACTGCTGCGAGGAGTCGTTCGGTTTCGCGACCGGTTCGCCGTTAAGCGTGTAGCCGCCGTCCTTCTCCGGCACGGTCGGCTGCACCGTGGTCGCGGGCGCGGCGGAGTCGTCTTCGGCCGCGTTCTCGTCCTTCATCTGCTTCATCTCGCCCTTGAATGCGCGGGCGGACTGGCCCATGCTCTTCGCAAGGGCAGGCAACCGTGCCGCACCGAAGATGAGCAGGATGACGAGCAGGATCAGCAGAATCTGCCAGATTCCCATATTGGGCATGATGCCTCCGAACGGTCGTTGTCGGGCGCCGACCGGATGACGCCCGATGCGATCTCAGTCTAAGCGTGTTCGCCTGGCAATCACAGTGAGGCCCGCGGCGATTCAGCCCCCGTACTGGTCCAGCCCGGCCTGCGACCATTCCGCGGCGGCGCGCCGCGCGGCATCCGGCTCCACGATCTCGACGTGCCCTGCGCGCAGCGCGGCGAGGCGTTTCAGCGAGCGCGCATCGCCCACCCGCACCCTCGCCCGCACGGTGCCGCCGTCATCATGCAGTTCTGCGCCCTCGAGGTAGTCGCCGACGAGCGGTGCGTACTCTGGGCGGAACCGGATGGCCGCGATGTCGTCGTCCGCGCCGCGGGCGAACAGCGCAGGCGCTTCCTCACCGGAATGATGCGAGGGGATCTCGGTGATGCAAGGGTCGCTGACGCGCTCGAGGTTGAACGTGCGCATCGCACGGCGCGTGTGGCACCAGCCCTGCACGTACCAGTCGCCGTTCGAGATGACGAGCTTCACCGGGTCGACCGTGCGCGTCATCTCCGGGCCGTCCTTCGCGCGATACCGGAACTCGACGGCGACGCGGTCGCGCAGTGCGCGGCCGACCAGCTCGCGCACCTCGTCGACTCGAGCGGGCACGACGACGACGTCTGCTGGCGCCGCGGACGCGCCGGCGGCGAGCTTCGCGATCAATGAGCGCACGACATCGCTGTCGGCGACGCCGGGAAGCGACGATGCCAGCCGCAGACCCGCCAGCAGCGCTGCGGCTTCGCGCGAGGTCAGCCGTGGAGCGCGACGCAGCCCGACCGCTTGGGTGATCTCGATGATCCCCGAGCCGTCGAGCAGGTCCCAGTTGATGTCGAACAGCTCGTGCGGCTGCTGCCAGTAGCCGCCGTCTCCTGGCAACCCGATCACGGTCAGCTTCTCGACCATGCCGCGCATCTGCTCGGCGCTCACACCGAACTCCTCAGCAGCCTCGTCGACGGATACCTCGCCGCGTTCGAGCAGATAGGGAACGAGGGTGAGCAGGATCTGCACCCTGTCCGTCGACAGCAGAGCGCTCATCGTGTCGCCTCCTCGTGCAGGTCGCGCACGGCGCGCAGCCGCGCGATGACGGCATCGCGAAGCTCGGACGGCTCCACGACGCGAGCCTCCGGCCCGTAGGAGGCGAGCTCGTCGGCGAAGATGTGCAGGTCGACGTACGGCACCCGCATCCCCTGGCGTGCAGGTTGCGCTCTGCGCCGCAGCCGCAGCTCGGCCTCGGTTCCGGGATTGACCTCGATCAGGGCGCTCTGTCTGTCCGCGACCATGGTCAGGCCCCGCAGCGCACGCTCTCCCGCTCCGACGCGCAGAGCCGGGTCGAAGCCGGAGTCGGTGAGTGTCACGTCACCGACGATGCGGCTGAGAAGGAACGTGCGATCGCCGTCCGCGACCGTGTCGTGCCCGTACACGTGCCATCGCGCCTCGTAGTCGACGAGTGCGAGTGGACGCATCCGCCGTCCGCGCGCCCGTTCCTCCCCCGGCTTGAGGTAGTCGAACTCGACCTCGACGGCCTGGTCGATCGCGTGCTGCAACGGACCGAACGCCGCTTCCCTCGCCGTCATGCGGGGCGCGAAGCCGAGGATCGGCTCGTCGGCGTCTCCGCCGAGCGCCCGAATCTTGCGCAGCCCCGCTCTGGCCTCGGCCGAGAGCGAGCCTTCGCTCCACACGCTGCCGGCGAGGCCGAGCACGGCCAACTCGGCCGGAGTGAACTCGAGGTCGTCCGGCAGATCGTACTCCGCCTGCGGAATGCGATAGCGGGCCTCACGGAGATCCTTCGGGTCCGCGCTGTTGCCGATCGTCTCGATCGGCATGCCGAGACGGCGCAGATCCTCTTTGTCGCGCTCGAACAGCTTCTCCAGCGCGGTGCGCGACGAGCCAGAGCGCTGGCGATAGCCGGACACGTTCTCCAGGATCTCGTCCTTGGTCACGCCGTTCGACGTCGCCATCAGCGCAACGATCAGGTTGAGCTGACGCTCCTCCACTGGAATCCTCTGTGCCACCCGGCAATCCTACGATCGCGGCGAGGCGTGCGCGCCGAACACGCGGGCACGGACGCCGAGACGCCGCCTGGTCTTCACCCGACAGCGTCTCGGATCCGCCCTACTCCTGGATTCCGACGATGTCGATCACGAACACCAGCGTCGAGTCCGCGGGAATGGACTCGTTGCCCTGATCGCCGTAGCCGAGCTCTGGCGGAATCACGGCGAGGACCTGCGATCCGACCGTCTGCCCCTCGATGGCTCTGCTGAACCCCTCGATCATCTCGCCGCTCATCACGAGCGCCCCGCCCTGCTCCCAGGCCGAGTCGAACACCTCGCCGGTGTCCCACAGCACACCCGTGTATCGCAGCACCGCCGCATCGCCTGAGGCGACCTTCTTACCGTCGCCCTTCAGCAGCGTCTCGACGGCGAGCTCATCCGGTGCGCTCTTGTCCGGCACAGTGATGCCGGGGCGGCCGTCGGGACCGCGCACCACGGACGGCATGTTGGTCGAGGCGTTGTACTGCGGCGAGCCCCAGGCGGCGCGCGGGTAGACGTCGGTCACGTCGACGACCGCGATCAGCGAGCCGTCCTGCGGGAAGCCCTGCATCGCGTACTGCTCTCGCGCCTCGTCGGAGACGCCCTCGGCGCCGAGACCGACGACCATCCGGGTGCCGGCCTGGGCGCAGGTGAGCGCATCCTCCAGACCAGGGAACTGCAGCAGCCAGTTCTCCATGGTCTGCGGCTGGCTGGTGCCGTCGAACGCTGTCGAGATGACGAAATTGCCCTTGGCGTCGTAGAACGCCATGTCGATCGTGGCGATCTGGTCCATCTCGCTGAGCGCGTCGCCGTCACCCGGCTCGACATCGGCGAACACGGTCTTCTCGGTCGCATAGCCGGTCGAGGCATCCTCGGGAAGGTTGACGGAGATCTCGGGGACCGCTCCGGTCTCGCCCGAGATGTCGATGAGATCGGCGATCGCGGCACCGGAGTCCGGTCGCTCGCACGCGGCGATCGGACTCGACGTCGAGCACGCGACGAGGCTCAGTCCGGCAAGGGCGAGAATGGATACTGCAGCGGGGAACTTGCGCACGCGCCTCAGTCTAAGCACGGGTAGGGGCCTCTCCCTCATCGTCGGCTGGATGTTCCGGATGAATCGTCTCCGGCTGCTCCCCGCCATGACCGTCGTCGGTCCGGCGCGACGCGGCAGCGATCCGCGCGCCGTCGACCGCCTTCTGTGCCTCCTTGACACGTTTGCGGAGGTTCTTGTCCGTGATCTCCCTGTCGCCCACCGCGCCAGGGGTCCAGGTCTCCACATCCTCGTCGCCATAGCTGCTCTTCGACGCCCGGCGCTTCGCCTCTGGCGCGATCGTGCCCGGCGCCAGCTTCCGGGCGGTGAGGAGGAAGCCGGTATGAGCGACCATCCGGTGATCGGGGCGCACCGCGAGACCCTCGACGTGCCATCCGCGCACCATCGTCTCCGACGCATCGGGATCGGTGAACCCGCCCAAGCCCCGGATGAACTCGGCCGTGCGCGACAGCTGCGTGGCGGTCGCGACATAGCAGATCACCACGCCGCCCGGTGCGAGCGCATCGGAGACCGCCGGCATGACCTCCCACGGGGCGAGCATGTCGAGCACGACGCGGTCGACGCTTCCCGGCTCGGTCTCCGCCGGGAGCTCCTCTGCCAGGTCGCCCTCGACGATGCGCCACTGCGGTGGACGCTCGCCGAAGAACGTCTCGACATTGAGGGAGGCGACCTCGGCGAAGTCCGGTCGGCGCTCGAACGAGGTCAGAGAGCCGCCCTCACCGATCGCGCGCAGCAGCGACAGCGACAGCGCGCCCGATCCGACGCCCGCCTCGACGACGACCGCCCCGGGGAAGATGTCGGCCTGCTGCACGATCGCCGCCGCATCCTTCGGATACACGATGGCCGCACCGCGAGGCATCGACATCACGAAGTCCCGCAGCAGGGGGCGCAGCGCGAGGTACTCATGCCCCGCAGTGTTCTCGACGACCGAACCGTCCGGCAGCCCGATCAGCTGTGCGTGGGTGAGCACCCCGACGTGTGTGTGCAGTTCGCCGCCCTCGCGCAGCGTGACAGTGTGCAGCTTGCCCTTCGGGCCGGTCAGCTGCACCCGATCGCCGTAGCGGAACGGTCCGCGGGGCTTGTCGATCACGAGGTGCGCACCCGGCGGAACAGCTCCGTCAGGTCGCCGACGGTGCGCCCGTCGAGCCCGTTCCACACGGCGTCGGCGCCGAGACCGGAGATGTCGATGATGTTGGTCGCTCCGATCGTCACGGCACCCGAGGCCACAGCCGATGTGACACCGGCCGTGGAGTCTTCGAGCGCGATCGCATCGGCGATGTCGACGCCGAGTGTCCTCGCCGCTGTGAGGTACGGCTCGGGGTGCGGCTTGGGGTGCTCTACGTCGTCTCCGCCGATGAGCAGGTCGAACGCCGGGAAGTCGATGCGCTCGATCACGGTCTTCGCCAGGCGGCGCATCGACATCGTGACCATCGCCGTCGGGATGCCCGCCTGGCGCAGGTCGAACAGCAGTTCGCGCGCGCCGGGGCGGAACGGCACGCCCGAGGTGACGATGCGGTCCATCACCGCCGCCGTGAGGTGGTCGACGATCTCCGGGATCTCCATCTTCACCCCGGCGGCCTGCAGCAGCTTTGCCGACACCGGCAGCGCGTTGCCGATCAGTTCGTAGCCCTGTTCCGCCGACCAGCTGCCCCCGTAGGACTCGACGAGGTCGGTTTCCGCGGCGATCCAGTAGGGCTCGCTGTCGATCAGTGTGCCGTCCATGTCCCAGAGCACGGCGCGTGGAGAAGTCATTCCACCAGCGTATCGGGCACACGGTGAGCGTCCTGCGCATAGGCTGTCGGGAAGACCTGGCATCGGGTCGGGAGGAGCGCAGTGACGAAAAGCTCGGAGTCGACGTTCGGCAGCCGCATCATCGTGGCGGCGTTCGACGGATGGAACGACGCGGGCGAGGCCGCGTCCGGTGCGGTCGAACAGCTCCGCCAGAACGGCGCCTACGAGCCCGTGTCCTCCGTCGATCCGGAGCTGTACTTCGACTATCAGTACACGCGCCCGAACCTGAAGACGAAGGCGGACGGTTCGCGCGGCCTGGAGTGGCCGGAGGCGACGCTGTACCGCCCGACGGCGTCGAGCGATGGTCCGGAGCTGTGGCTGCTCACCGGTGTGGAGCCGGCCCGCGCATGGCGGGCGTTCGTCGCGGAGTTCATCGATGTGGCTCTGCGCGAGGACGTCACCGGGCTCGTCACACTCGGCTCGATGATGTCGGACGTGCCGCATACGAGACCGATCGCGATCTCGGCCACGAGCGATAATCACGCCGTCAGCGAGGACCTGGCACTCACCGCAGCGACGTACGAGGGGCCGGTGGGGATCCTCTCCGTGCTGCAGGACGCTGCCGAGACCGCCGGGCTTCCGACCGCATCCCTGTGGGCGAGTGTTCCGCACTACGTGGCGAGCCAGGCACCGTCTCCCAAGGCGACGCTCGCCCTTATCGAACGGCTGGAGCTGCTCACCCGCGCATCGGTGCCGCACGGGTCGCTGCACACCGAGGCGGCCGCATGGGAGGCGTCGATCGACGCCGCGGCGGCCGAGGACGAGGAGATGCGCGAATACATCCGGCTGCTCGAGGAGAACCGCGACACCGTCGACGCGCCCGAGGCTTCAGGAGACGCGATCGCGCGCGCCTTCGAGAAATACCTCAACCGGGACGACCGCGGCAAAGGCCACCGCTGATCGGGCCCTGCGCACGCCGTCCGCGGCGTTCTCGTCGTCGGCGCACCAGAAGTGCGCGCTCCTCCTCGGTCTGGCGGCCGACGCTCGCAGAACCCGATCAGAAGGTCTGACGGGCGTCAGAGCGGTGAGAGCACCCCGGCGCCGAGCAGCACCATCACCACGCCGCCGAGCACGACGCGGTAGATCACGAACGGCAGGAAGCTGCCGCGCTTGAGGTAGCGCATCAGGTAGGCGATGACGACCCAGCCGACGATTCCGGCGACGACGGTCGCGGCGATGACTCCGCCCCAGCCGTAGGGGCCGGCGCCGCCTTCCTCGAGACCGTGCTGGAGCTCATAGAGCCCCGACCCCATCACGGCGGGTACGGCGAGCAGGAAGGCGAACTCCGCTGCGGCGACCCGGTTGTAGCCGAGCGCGCGAGCAGCCGTGGTCGTCGCTCCCGAGCGCGAGACGCCGGGGACCAGCGCGAGAGCCTGCGCGACGCCGATGGTGAGGCCGTGCGGATATGTGACGTCGTCCATCGCACGAGCGCGGGAGGCCATCCGGTCGACGACGCCGAGGATGATGCCGAACACGATCAGCACCGCGGCGACCAGCCAGAGGTTGCGGAACACATCGCGGATGTACTCCTGCAGGGTGAAGCCCAGAATGCAGATGGGGATCGACCCGAGGATCACCAGCCAGCCCATCCTGGCATCCGGATCGTTCCGAGGCACCTTGCCGATCAGTGCGAGGAACCACTGCTTGATGATGCGGCCGATCTTGCCCGCGAAGAACACCAGCACGGCGAGCTCCGTGCCGATCTGCGTGATGGCGGTGAAGGTCGCGCCTGGGTCGACGTGCGACGGCAGGAACTCGCCGACGATGCGCAGGTGCGCACTCGATGAGATCGGCAGGAACTCGGTCAGCCCCTGCACGAGCCCGAGAATGATGGCCTCGAAGAAGTTCACGTGCTCTCTTTCGGGTCGGCATGCGCAGGCGCGGCCGCGCCCGAGCAAACGCTACCCGCTGGCACCCGCGCCGGTCCTGAGAGCCCCCGGATCAGCCCTGCGCGGGCTCCGGCTCGAAGATCTGGCCCGCCGGTGTCTGCTTCTCTGCCTGGAACGTGTCCTCGGCGCGCCCGTATGCCCAGTACGCCGACAGCGACAGCCGAGAGCGGTGGATTCCCCATTCCTTGTTGATCAGCGGGCGCAGCCGCTTCATCGCCTCGCGCTCACCGTGGGCGAAGACGTCGACGGACGTCGACGGCGCCTGGAGCGCCTCGACGGCCGCCACCAGCGCCTCGCCGTAGTGTGCGCCGTCTCGGTGCAGCCAGCGCACCGCGACGCCATCCGGCGCGTCGAACGAGATCTCGTCCGCCGCGGAGCCGACCTCGATGATCGCCAGCCCCTTCGCGTCCTGGTCGAGCGATTCGATCGCGGCAGAGATCGCGGGAATCGCCGAGTCATCACCGAAGAAGAGGTGCTCATCGACATCCGGTGCCGGGGCGTACATGCCGCCCGGACCGGTGAGGGTGACGAGATCGCCCGGCTGCGCGTTCGCCGCCCACGGCCCGGCAAGACCCTCATCGCCGTGCACGACGAAGTCGATCGCCATGGTGCGCTCCGACTCGTCAATCGACCGGATGGTGTAGGTGCGCCGGGAGGGCATGTCCTGCGGGGAGAGAGTCTCGCGCAGCACCTCCATGTCGTACGGGTGCTCCAGGCCCAGCTCAGGGCGAGCGAAGAGCAGCTTGACGTACTTCTCGGTCGAGCGCGCGTTCTTCTCGTCGAGTCCCGTGATGAATGCGTCGACGCCGGGGCCGCCGAAGTGCACGCGCACCATGTGCGGGCTCACCGCCTCGGCGCGAACGACCTCGAACACGTACGGCGTGCGGCGGCGTGGGCCGGCTGGCTTGTCAGTCATCCCGTCCATCCAACCATGGATACCTTACGATAGCCTCACCTAACCTCAGCGCGGCGCTCCCCTTTCTGCTCCGCGTCGCGCCGACCCACCGTGCTCAGTGCGCGGCGTCGTACGCTTCCCGCACGTGTTTGGGCACGGCGCCCCGCGCGGAGAAGTCGTAGCCGTTGGCCGCGGCCCACCGGCGCACCTCGGCGAGCGGCACAGCGCGCGCGAGGTTCGTCACCCGGTACTCGCTGCGCTCCCGTTCCGCGTGCGCGCGATGAGCGGCCCGGATGTACGGCTCCAGCGCGTCGCGCAGCGCGCGGGCGTTGCGCGGAGACAGATCGAGTTCGTACGCCTCACCGTCCAACGACAGAGCGACCCGTTCCGCCACCGCCGAGGAGAGCTCGGTGCCGTCGAGGTCGTCGAGAACCTTCTCCACCGTGCGTGTCGCCATACCGGCAAGGCTAGTGGCGCTCCCCCACCGAACGCTCATGGCGCGCCACGCGTGTGCGGCGGGGTACACATCGATGGGCCCGATTCGCGCAGCGACCCTTGCCATCAGTTTCTATCCTGACCATACTTTCCACATGGCAAGCGAGTGGATGGGAGAGCCGATAGCGCAGGTCGAGGGGCCTGACGACGCGGCACGGCAGCTGGCCGAGCGCGACAGACTGCGCGACCGCACCGATTCACTGGAGCCGCCGAGGGCGTACGCGGTGCTGAAGATGTGGACCGAACTGGCGGCGGTCATCCAACTAGGGGCGATCGCGCTCGTATTCTCTGCAGCGAGCGCCGATGGGTCTGAGGTGCTGCAGCCGAGCATCTTTGCGCTCATCATCCTGACCGTGACAGGCAACCCCGTGCTCGAGGGCGCCAAAGAGCGCTTCCGCGTGCGCTCGCGGAAGACCTCTGCCATGGCCTGGCTCGCAATAGGCATCGGCGCGTGCACTGTCGCCGCCTCGATGGTGGCGAGCCTCGCAGATCTTGTGATGCCATGGTGGATTGCTGTGGTGGCGACGTCCGCCATGGTCGCTCTCACTCTGCCTGTCAGCCTTCTGCAGGTGATGCGCGCGAGCCCTGCCCCGGCGACGGCACGCCGTGAACTTCGGCTGGACCGCCCCGTCCGGATCACGACGATCGGCCTTGCAGCGGTGCTCGGCCTGATGACGGCTTGCATCGGCATCGGCATCGACTCCGTCGTGGGCGCATCACTCTCACTGCTGGGCTCTGCATCCGTTGTCGTCGCCGCCATTGCGTCATTGGCGGCCCGCGGATCCGGCTTCGGCCCGCACCGCATGGGCTACCTGTGGGGCACTCCGCAATGGACCGCATTCGGAATCTGCACGACACTCGTCGTCACGACCGTGATCCTGCGCGCCTTCACAACGGTCGTCGGTCCCACGTCGGGCATCGCTGCCGGCGTCATCGTTGCCTCTCTCCTCATCGTCGCCGCGTTCCTGCCGACGACCCGCAGAGCGGAAGAATGATGCCGCACCCTCGCCACCGGCTCGATCCGGCGTTCCAGACGCCGATCCGGTTCTCGCTGATGGCCGCGCTGCGCCGCGACGCCGACATCGAGTTCGGCATCCTGCGCGACCTGCTCGAAGCCGACGACTCATCCCTGAGCAAGGCAATCGCTCACCTGGCCCGAACGAACTACGTCCGCATCACCAAGGGCTACGTCGGCTCCCGCCCGCGCACCTGGATATCGATCACCGCGTACGGAGAACGCGCCTACGCCGACCACGTCGCCGCACTCCGCGCCATCGCCGGCGAGTAGCCTCACCCGATGCGCGGGAACGGCTCGGTCGAGAACAGCACCTCCACGGACACCTCGAAGTACGCGGCGATGCGCAGCGCCACGTACAGGCTGGGGCTGTATTCGCCGCGTTCCAGATAGCCGATCGTCTGGTAGTGCACACCGAGCGCATCGGCGAGCTCGCGCCGCGACACGTTGCGCTCGGCGCGCAGCATCGCGATGCGATTGTGAACCGTCTCTGCCACGCCGACCTACACTCCCCATTGCTGCTGCACATCGCGACGACGTGCGGCGAGCGTCGATCCGGATTCGCGCCGCGCCATCCGGCTCAGCAGCTTCGGGGCCACTGCCAGCGCCAGCGCCGCCCAGATGGCGAGCACGATGAACACCCATTCCAGGCGCCAGGAACCGGCGATCTCGACGGCGCTCGCCGCATCGGGCAGCAGCGAGGCGCGCAATCCCAGGCCGTACCAGTACAGCGGGAACGCCTGTGCGATGCCCTGCACCCACCCGGGCAGCGCCACGAGAGGGTAGAAGATTCCCGAGATCCCGATCAGAACAAGGAGCGGCAGCATCACCAGAGGCATGTGCTTCGGATTGGAGATCAGCGCGCCGAGCACGGCACCGATCGACATCGTCGAGATCATGCCGAGTACGAGCACGGCGACGAACAGGAGCCACCGCAGCGGGGAAGCGAACTCCAGACCCGCGAAGAGGATGAGGCCGACGACCAGCATGACCGCCGCGGAGACGATGTTCGCCAGCATGTTGGCCGTGATCTCGCCCACGAGATACCCCGTCGTCCCTCCCGGAACGGACTTCGACCGCAGCAGTGTGCCGTTCGTGCGGTCCATCGAGAGCACGCCGATGATGCCCATCGTGCTGCCGAACACCACACCCATCGCGATCACTCCCGGCAGCCCCATCGCGCCGAGATCGACGGGCGACCCGGCGAAGCTCGCTTGCGACATCAGTACGAGCGCGACGATCATGATGGCCGTCGTGACGACCGTCCCGATGATCTCGGCCGGTGTGGTCAGCTGGATACGTGCGGAGATCAGTCCGCGCCGCAGTCCGGTGCGGTAGGCGTTCGCCGTCGCGTTCGTTCTCGGCGTCCGCCGCTGGATGGTGGTGCTCATCGCTCGACCTCCTCGAAAGGCGTTGCTGCCAGTTCTCGTCCGGCCTCGAACTGCTCGACGAGCGAGAGATACGCTTCCTCGAGCGTCGCCCGCTTGATCTGCAGATCGGTGACCTCGTGATCATGCGTGAGCAGCTCGCGAACGAACTGCGTGGAATCCTCCGCGGCGTGCAGGTGACGCTGCTGACCGGTCACCCAACTGATCTCGGCGGTGCGCGACACGGCGCTGGTGAGCTCCAGCGGCGACCCATCGGCGATGATGCGACCGCCCGCCAGGATGACGATGCGACTGGCCAGCGCCTCCGCCTCGGCGAGGTCGTGGGTGGTCAGCATGATCGTGACGCCCTCCATATCGCTGAGGCGGTGCACGAGGTCATGGAAGTCACGCCTCGCGCGAGGATCGAAGCCAGTGGTCGGTTCGTCCAGGAACAGCAGGGACGGTCGCCCGATGACGGCGAGCGCCACATCGAGACGGCGGCGCTGACCACCGGAAAGAGTCTGCAGCTTCTGATTCGCCTGCTCCGTCAGGCCGACGATGTCCAGCAGCTCATCGACTGACCAGGGATCGACATACGGACGGTAGTAGTCGGACAGGTGGCGGAGCAGCTGCCGCGGCCGCCACTTGCCGTGGTCGCTCGATGCCTGCAGCACGATGCCGATCTGCGACCGCCATCCGTCGTCGCCTCGAGAAGGATCTGCGCCGAGTACCGAGACGGTGCCGGATGAGGGTGTGCGGAACCCCTCCAGGATCTCGATGGTCGTGCTCTTTCCCGCTCCGTTCGGACCGAGCATCGCTACGATCTCGTCCTCACGGATCTCCAGGTCGACGCCATCGAGCACCGTCTTGTCGCCGTACGTCATGCGCAGGTCGGACACGGAGACGATCGGCGCGCCGCGCGGGGTCGATTGCGCTGTGTTCACTGCCCACCTCACCAGACATCAGTTATGGAATGTAGCACTCATACTACATATCGGCGTGGACCTACGCACTATCTGACGGGATTCTTCCGATCGACGGGGACCGTGAGGTGGGAGAAGCGCATCACCGTCCCGGGCACTACCCGAAGGCGTGCTCGAAGCCGAGGCTGCGGGCGATGACGCCCAGCTGCACCTCCGTCGACCCCTCGCCGAGGGTGAGGATGCGGGCGTCGCGGTAGTGCCGTGCGACGGCGTTCTCGTTCAGGAAGCCGTAGCCGCCCCATATCTGAGTTGCGTCCTGCGCGTTCGCGACGGCCGTCTCCGACCCGATGAGCTTTGCCAGCGAAGCCTGCTTCGTGAACGGCATTCCCGCGTCGATGCGGTGTGCGGCGTCGTGCATGACGGCGCGGGCGGCGGCGACGCGCGACTGCATCCGCGCGATCGTGAACGCGATGTGCTGGTTGTCGCCGATCGCACGGCCGAACACCTCGCGTTGCTTGGCGCGGGCGACGGCCTGTTCGAGGCACCCCTGGGCGGCGCCGACGCACAGCGCGGCAAATGCGACGCGCCCTTCGTCGAGCACGCTGAGGAAGTTGGCGAAGCCCTTGCCGCGCTCCCCCAGCAGGTTGCCCTCCGGCACGCGCACTCCGTCGAACACGAGCGGATGGGTATCCGAGGTGTGCCAGCCGACCTTGTCGTAGGCGGGCAGCGCCGTGAACCCTGCGATCGGCACGGGCACGATGATCGACGACAGCTCAGGACGCGTGCGTCCCGCCCCGTCCGTCTTCTCACCCGTGACGGCAGTGACCGTCACGACGCTGGTGATCGGCGTCCCGGAATTCGTGATGAACTGCTTCGTGCCGTCGATCCGCCACCAGCCGTCCTCGAGCGTCGCGGTCGTCTTCGTTCCACCGGCGTCCGAGCCCGCTTCGGCCTCCGTCAGTCCGAAGGCCGCAAGCGCCTCCCCGCGCGCGAGCGACGGCAGGTAGGTCTCCTTCTGCTCCGGAGTGCCGAAGCGGAAGATCGGCATCGCGCCGAGCCCGAGACCTGCTTCGAGCGTGACCGCGATCGACTGGTCGACGCGCGCGAGCTGTTCGACGGCGACGCACAGGTGCAGGTAGGTCTTTCCCTGACCGCCGTACTCCAGCGGCAGCGGCAGGCCGAACAGCCCCATCTCGCCCATCTGCCGGATGATCTCGATCGGCAGCCGGCGTTGGGTGTCGTACTCGTAGGCGGCGGGCGCGACGACCTCGTCGGCGAACTCGCGCACCTGATGCGCCAGGCCCTGCAGCTCGGGTTCGAGCATCTCGGTGCCCTCGACGGGCGTTGTCACTGGTGCGATCACCGACATCTGCGTCTCCTTCACTGATCGGGGCTGATGGCCCCGTTACCGGTGCGCGCGAGGATGCTGCGCGCATGCGTGAGCACGGGCTCGTCCACCATCCGACCTTCGAACGGGAACACCCCGCCGCGCCCTTCCGCCTCGCGGAGCACGCGGCGCGCCCAGTCGAGCAGGTCGTCACTCGGCGCGAACGCCGCACGGATCGGGGCGCTGTGCGCCGGATGGATGGCCGCCTTGGCCCAGAAGCCGCTCGCTGCGGCGTCGTCTGCTTCCGCGTGGCAGCCAACGAGGTCGGCGATGTCCGTGCAGATCGCGTCGATCGCGGCCTTGTCTGCGGCTGCGGCTGCCAGCAGCACACGCGAACGCGCGTGAATCGCAACGGCGCGATATGCCCCCGACTCGTCGCGACTGGACGTGCCGCCCATCGACGCGATGAGGTCCTCCGCGCCCCACATCAGCGCGACCACCCGGTCGTGGGCAGCGATCTGCTGGGCATTCACGACGCCCTTCGCCGTCTCGCAGAGCGCGATGATGTCGAGGTCTCCGAGAAGGTCGATCTCGTCGCGCGACTCGGTCTTGGCGAGCATGACGGTGCGATACGACGACCGTGCCAGAGCGTCGAGATCGGCCGTGAGATGCTCGGTGCCTGCCGCGTTGAGACGGACGATCGTGCGGGCGGGATCCAGGCGCGATTCTGCGACGGCCTCGCGCGCAGCGGATTTCGCGTCGAGCGCGACAGCGTCCTCGAGGTCGAGGATGACCGCATCGGCGCGGTCGGCCGCCTTCGCGAAGCGGTCGGGACGGTCGCCAGGACAGAACAGCAGCGCCGGCCCCATCGAGAAGCTCATTGCGCCGCTCCCGTCTCCGGGCGCCCCTGCATGAGCACGGTGCGCACGGCACGAGCGACGATGACGCCGTGCTGATTGCAGCCGGTGTGCTCGAGGGTCACGATGCCCTGACCCGGCCGGGAGGCCGACGGCCGCTTGCCGATCACGCGCGTCTCGCCGTACAGGGTGTCGCCGTGCGTCATCGGGTGCGGGAACGAGATCTCCGAGAAGCCGAGATTCGCGACGATCGTGCCGTTCGTGAGCTGCCCCGTGGACATCCCGACGATCGTGGCGAGAGTGAACATCGAGTTGACGAGGCGCTCGCCGAATTCCGTCTGCGCCGCCCAGTGCGCGTCGAGGTGCAGTGCCTGCGTGTTCATCGTCATCGTGGTGAACAGCACGTCGTCGGCCTCGGTGACGGTGCGGCCCGGCCTGTGCTCGTACACGACGCCGTCCTCGAACTCGTCGAACCACAGCCCACGCTGCGTCACGCGTCGCTGTGCACCAGAATGAGCGGTCATCTCTCCTCCTCGGCTGCCGGTGCGACGGGCGTCACCGTGGCGAGCTCCTGCCCACGCGCCACCTGTTCCCCCACCGTCGTCGCCACGTGCACGACGCCCGCCGACGGGGCGCGCAGCACGTGCTCCATCTTCATCGCCTCGACGCTCACGATGGCCGCACCCTGCACCACCTCATCGCCGTCGGTCACATGCACGGCGACGACGGCGCCAGGCATCGGTGAGGCGAGCGTCGGAGCAGATCCCCCGCTGCGCCTCGCGGCAGGGCGGGCCTGCTCGACGAGCCAGACACCGGATGAGTCGGCGAGCCACACGTCGCCATCGGGCGTCGCACGAAGGCCCGCCGGATGCTCGAGCTCGCGGATCATGCTGTGCCCGCGCTCCCGCGCCACGCGGACCTCGACACGACGAGCCCCGCGTCCGACGCGATCGCCGCCTGTCGGCGTGACGGTGCCGAAACGCGTGACGATGGCAATGGAATCCTCATCGCGCAGCCGCACCGACGCACCGACCGGCCCGCCCACGCGCCATCCGTCTGACTGCCACGCCCGCACCCCGCCGGCGGCGCGCTCGATCAGCGCCAGCCCGGCCTGCGCGAGCACCGCATCCGGAACATCCCTCCGAGCGAGGCGCTCGACCTCGCGGTCGATGAGGCCGGTGTCGAGGTCGCCGGCGCGCACGGCCGGCTCAGCGATCAGTGCCTGCAGAAAGGCCGTGTTCGTCGTCACGCCGAGCACGCGGGTGCCCGCCAGCGCTTGGTCGAGGCGCTCGATCGCGTCGGCGCGGGTCGGCGCGTGCGCGATGACCTTGGCGATCATCGGGTCGTAGTGCGACGAGACCGTGTCTCCGGTCTGCACGCCCGCGTCGACTCTGATGCCCTCTCCCTCGGGCCACGAGACCTCGAGCACCTCGCCGCCGGCGGGCGCGAAGTCGTGGGCGGGGTCTTCCGCGTAGATGCGCGCTTCGACCGCATGCCCGGTGATCGACACATCACGCTGCTCGATCGCCAGCGGCTCACCGGCTGCGACGCGGAGCTGCTGCTCGACGAGATCGATACCGGTGACCGCTTCGGTGACCGGATGCTCGACCTGCAGGCGCGTGTTCATCTCCATGAAGAACGGCTCGCCCGGGTCGTCTCCGCTGACGATGAACTCGACCGTGCCTGCACCGACGTACCCGACGGCGCGTGCCGTCTCGCAGGCGGCGTGCCCGATCTCCTCCCGCTGCTGCGGTGTGAGCAGCGGGCTCGGCGCCTCCTCGATGACCTTCTGATGCCGCCGCTGCAGCGAGCACTCGCGTTCGCCGAGGTGGATGACCGCGCCGCCGCGGTCGGCGAGCACCTGCACCTCGATGTGGCGGGGGTTCGCGACGAAGCGCTCGACGAACAGCGTGTCGTCGCCGAAGGCACCGGCCGCCTCCCTGCGCGCCCGCGCCAGGGCGTCGGGAAGCGCGGCCGGTTCGTCGACGCGGTGCATGCCCTTGCCGCCGCCTCCCTGCGACGGCTTCACCAGCACGGGATACCCGGTTCGCGCGGCACCAGCGATGAGTGCCGCATCGTCGAGGTCGGGTTCGGAGATGCCGGGCACGGTCGCGATTCCGCGCGCCTCAACGGCGGAGCGCGCGCGGATCTTGTCGCCCATCGTCTCGATCGCCTCGGCCGGGGGCCCGATGAACACGAGACCGGCGTCCCTGCAGGCGCGCGCGAAGGCGGCGCTCTCGGCGAGGAACCCGTATCCGGGGTGCACGGCTTCCGACTCGGTCGCGCGGGCGGCCCTGACGATCGCGTCGATGTCGAGATACGACCGGCGCGGGTCGGCGGGCCCGATGCGCACGGCGACGGTGGCAGCGCGCACGTGCATGGCGTCGGCGTCCGCGTCGGAGTGCACCGCGACCGAGGCGACGCCCATCCGGTCGAGCGTGCGGATGATGCGAACGGCGATCTCCCCGCGATTCGCGATCAGGACCCTGTCGAACATCGCCCATCACATCCGGAAGATGCCGTAGCGGACGTCGGGCAGCGGCGCCTGCCCGACCACGTCGAGTGCGAGCCCGAGCACGCGCCGCGTATCGGCGGGGTCGATGACGCCGTCGTCCCACAGGCGAGCCGTCGAATAGTAGGGCGAGCCCTGACGCTCGTACTGCTCGAGGATCGGCGCTTCGAACTGCGCCTGCTCGTCGGCGGACCACGAACGGCCGTCGGATTCGATCTGCTCGCGCTTCACTGTGGAGAGCACACTCGCCGCCTGGGGACCGCCCATCACCGAGACTCGCGCGTTCGGCCACAGCCACAGGAACCGGGGATCGTAGGCACGGCCGCACATCGAATACGTGCCCGCTCCGAAGGATCCGCCGATCACGACGGTGAGCTTCGGCACACGCGCGCACGAGACCGCAGTCACCATCTTCGCGCCGTGTTTGGCGATCCCACCCCGCTCGTACTCGCTGCCGACCATGAACCCCGTTATGTTCTGCAGGAACACCAGCGGGATGCCCCGCTGGTCGCAGAGCTCGATGAAGTGCGCACCCTTCTGGGCGCTCTCGCTGAAGAGCACGCCGTGGTTCGCGACGATTCCGACCGGATGACCGTACAGCGTGGCGAATCCCGTCACGAGTGTCGTGCCGAACCCTGATTTGAACTCGTGGAAGGCGCTGTCGTCGACGATGCGGGCGATCACCTCTCGCACCTCGTAGGGCGTCTGCAGGTCGGCGGGCACCACGGCGCAGAGCGACTCGGGATCGACGGCAGGCTCGCGCGGTTTCGAGACCTGCCATGGCGGTTCCGGGCTCGGCGGCAGCGTCGCGACGATGTCGCGCACGATGCGCAGCGCATGCTCGTCGTCGTCGGCGAGATGATCGGCGACGCCGGAGACGGAAGTGTGCAGCTCGCCGCCGCCGAGCTCCTCGGCGGTCACGACCTCGCCCGTCGCCGCCTTCACCAATGGCGGTCCGCCGAGGAAGATCGTGCCCTGCTGCGCGACGATCACCGTCTCGTCGCTCATGGCTGGCACGTATGCTCCGCCGGCGGTCGACGAGCCCATCACGCACGCGATCTGCGGGATGCCTGCTGCGCTCATCGTGGCCTGGTTGTAGAAGATCCGCCCGAAGTGCTCCCTGTCGGGGAACACCTCGTCCTGCAGCGGCAGGAACGCACCTCCCGAGTCGACGAGACACACGCACGGCAGGCGGTTCTCCCTGGCGACCTCCTGCGCCCGCAGGTGCTTCTTCACGGTGAGCGGGTAGTACGTACCGCCTTTGACGGTGGCGTCGTTCGCGACGATCATGCAGCGCCTGCCCGACACGACGCCGATTCCGGTGACGATTCCCGCCGCCGCTGCTTCATCGTCGTAGCAGCCATTCGCCGCGAGCGGCGACAGCTCGAGAAACGGGCTGCCGACGTCGATCAGCCGGTCGATGCGCTCGCGCGGCAGCAGCTTTCCGCGTGCGACGTGGCGCTCGCGGGCGCGCTCCGATCCGCCGAGAGCGGTTGCGGCCAGTCGCTCGCGCAGCTCATCGACGAGCGCATGCATCGCTTCGGCACGCCGTGCCCCGGCCTCGCCGTGCGCGTCGACCGTCGACGTCAGTCGCTCCATCCTCGCCCCGTCCTCTCAGCCGTGTGCGGTCATCCCCCGTGCCAGTGCGAGCCCTGGCCGTTCCAGCGTCGCCCCGACGTCGCGGAGGAACGTGCTCGCCTCCCTGCCGTCGATGACGCGATGGTCGAAGGAGACCGTGATCGTGCAGACCTCCCGCAGGACGATCTCGCCTCGGTGCTGCCACGGCATCCGGCGCACCGCACCCAGCGCGACGATCGCCGACTGCCCCGGATTGATCAGCGGGATGCCGCCGTCGACGCCGAACACGCCGACGTTCGAGACGGTGAGGGTCGAACTCGTCAGCGCATCCTGACCGATGCTGCCGTCGCGGGCCGCGGCGGCCCGTTCGGCGATCGCGCTCGTGAGACCGATGGCGTCAAGCCGATCGGCGTCGTCGACGCTCGCCACCACAAGGCCCCTGTCCGTTGAGACGGCGATGCCGAGGTTCACCCGTTCGTGGTATTCGATCTCCTGCTCGTCGGCGTGGAACGTCGCGTTCACACCGGGGGTTCGCTGTGCCGCGCTGACGATCGCCCTCGACGCCAGGGCGAGGAACGTCGGCGTCTCCTCATCGCGGGAGTGCTCGGCGAGGTCGGCAATCAGCCGCATCGTCTCCGTCACGTCGACCTGCAGGAAACAGGCCGCCTGCGGCGCGGTGAACGCGGAGGAGACCATCGCCTCCGCCGTGCGTCTGCGCAGCCCGGTCACCCGTTCCCGGCGGGACTTCCGTTCTGCCGGTGCCGTGCCGCCGTCCTCGGTCTCGCGGACGAACGGTTCCTGCGCGAAGGTGCGCGGGCGACGCGTCGGCCTGCTGCCGCCGTCGACCCTGACCGATCCGACCAGTACGCTCACGCGGTCACCGTCGGGAGTTTCCTCCGGGGCGTCCTCGGCCGCTTCGGGGGCGCTGCCGCGCTCATCCGGTGCCGCAGTTCGTGCGTCATTGCTCTCATCCGGGCCATGATGAGCGGCATGCGCGCTCTGGCCCATCGTGTCCCTGTCGCCATTGGCGACATCCGGCGCGCCATCATCGGCGCCCGGAACGTCGTACTCGACGATGGGCGCGCCCACGTCGACGGTGTCGCCCTCGTTCGCGCAGAGCCGACGGATGACGCCGGCATACGGGCTCGGCAGGTCGACCACGGCCTTCACCGTCTCGACCTCGGCGAGCACATCGCCTTCGGCGACGGTGTCTCCCTCTGAGACCTTCCATTCGACGATCGAGCTCTCGGTCAGTCCTTCGCCCAGGTCGGGCAGGCGGAACGTCGTCATCCGACACCTCCTGTGAGCGCCATGCCTGTGCGCGAGGAACGGCGCCCCAGTGCGCGGTCGACGGCATCGAGGATCCGGTCGAGGCTCGGCAGATAGTCCCCTTCGATCGCGGACGGCGGGTACGGGGTGTCGTATCCGGTCACACGCTCTGGCGCGGACCTCAGGGCGCCGAAAGCGCGCTCCACGACGCTTGTGATCAGTTCGCTCGACACGGAGGCCTCGGCGGGAGCCTCGTGCGCGACGACGAGCCGGCCGGTGCGTTCGACGCTCGCCACGACGGTGTCGACGTCGAGCGGCGAGATCGACCGGAGGTCGATGACCTCCAGTTCGATGCCCTCGTCGGATGCGGCAATGGACGCGTCGAGCGCTGTCCGGATGACGGGCCCATAGGCGGCGACGGTGATGTCGCGACCTCTGGTGAGCACCGCTGCCGTGTCGAGGTCGCGCTCGAGCGTGGTGTCGACGTCGCCTTTCGTCCAGTACTTCGACTTCGGCTCGAGGAACATCACAGGGTCATCGCTCGCGATCGCGGCGCGCATCGTCGAATACGCCTCCTGCGGGCTCGACGCCGTCACCACACGCAGGCCGGCCGTGTGTGCGAAGTACGACTCAGGAGACTCCGAATGATGCTCGACCGATCCGATGCTCCCGCCGTACGGCATCCGGATCGTGAGCGGCATCCGCACCTGCCCCTTCGTCCGGTAGCGCAGACGGGCGACCTGCGTGACGATCTGGTCGAAGGCCGGGTAGACGAACCCGTCGAACTGGATCTCCACGACCGGGCGGTACCCCCGATAAGCCATCCCCACAGCGGTGCCGACGATGGCCGACTCGGCGAGCGGCGAATCGATGACGCGCGCCTTTCCGAAACGCGCCTGCAGGCCGTCGGTGACGCGGAAGACGCCGCCGAGCCGGCCGATGTCCTCGCCCATCAGCACGGTCTTTTCCTCGGCGTCGAGGGCGTCGCCGAGAGCACGACCAATGGCCGCACCGAGTGCCAGCTGCTCGGTCATGACTCCCCCTCGACGCTGGCGACGAAGGCGATGTGCTCGGCGCGCTGCCGCTCGACACGCTGCGTCGGAACCGCGTGCACGTGGTCGAAGATGGTGGCGGCTTCCGGGGTGTGCGCCTCTGCGACGGCGTCGCGCATGTCTCTTGCGATCTGGTCGCAGCGGACCTGTGCCTCCTCGCGAATGCGGTCCGTCCGGACGCCGCTCGACGCGAGGTGCCGCTCGAGTCGGACGATCGGGTCCTTCGCGCTCCACTCCGCAGCTTCTTCATCCTCGCGGTAGCGGGTCGGGTCGTCGGTCGTGGTGTGCGGGCCCATCCGGTACGTCACCGCCTCGACGAACGTCGGGCCGCCACCGGTGCGCGCCCGCTCGACCGCGATGCGCGTCGCGGCGAGAACCGCGAGCACGTCGTTGCCGTCGACGCGCAGAGCAGGGATGCCGAAGCCCGTCGGGCGAAGCGCGAGCGGGGAGCCGGACTGCACGCGCACCGGCTCGGAGATGGCGTACTGGTTGTTCTGGCAGAAGAACACCACGGGTGCGCTGAACGTGCTGGCGAAGACCATCGCCTCGTTCGTGTCGCCCTCGCTGATCGCGCCGTCACCCAGATAGGCGATCGCCACGTCGTCGGCGCCGTCGATCCGAGTCGCCATGGCGTAGCCGGTCGCGTGCAGCGTCTGCGCTCCGATGATGATCTGCGGGGTCGCGAGGTGATGGGAGTACGGGTCCCATCCGGAGAGGGTGTTGCCCTGCCACACCGCGAGAAGCCCTGCCGGGTCGACGCCGCGCATCACGGCGATGGCGTGCTCCCGGTAGGACCCGAAGAGGAAGTCGGTGTCGCGCAGCGCACGGCAGGAGCCGATCTGCGCCGCCTCTTGGCCGAGCAGCGGCGGCCAGAGCACGAGACTGCCCTGGCGGGTGAGGGTGAACGCTTCTCGGTCGACGCGTCGCGCGATCGACATATCGACGTAGAAGTCGGTGAGCATCGTCTCGTCGACGTCGGTGAGGTACGCGTCGAGAACAGCGTCCGCGTGCCGGGAGCCGTCCGGATGCAGGACTGCGAGCGGCCTGTCGAGTCCCGCCGCGAGTTCGGCGGATGGAGCGGGTACAGCGGTCGACATCGTGGAACCTCCTCGTTCCGGTGCACCTTGTGGGCGCTGCGTCGAGCCCTGGTGTGGGCTTGTCGTCAGGCTACGCCTGCCCGCTCACATCGCGCCACACCCCCACCTGGAACGAAGCAGAGTGCGCAGCTCGCGTCCGGATGTCCTCCCCATCGTGATGCGATACGCGCGCCCCGGTGGGGCTCCAGGGGACATTTCGCAGGCTCCGGAGACAGAGTCAGTGCGGGAAGAGGCTGAACGCCCAGGCTATTGCGAACACCACGGCGGCGAGCATCGGGAAGAGCCAGTTCACGACGATGAGGAACGGGTGCCGTCCCTGTTCCTGCTTCGCTTCATCCTGCACAGGCAACGGCTCGACGATCTCGCCGTCGTCACGGCTCCGAACGGTCGCGATGGTGCCGATCACCGAGAGCACGACCAGAACTGCCGCGGCTCCGACGAGAGGCGGCAGCGCCGAGAAGATCAGCCACGCCTCAGATGCTGTTGTCGGAGCCACGAGTACTGCCAGGGCGCTCGCCACCCCGACGACGACGAAGAGGGCCGCCGGCAACCAGCGCTGCCGGAAGACGGCACGCGGATAGAACGGGAAGGCGAACATCAGCGTCAAAAGCACAGGAATGGCGAGCAGCATCAGCTGCGGCACCGAGATCAGAACGACCGCCTGATCGAACCAGGCGACGCTTGCCAGGACGAAGAGGAAGAATATGAAGAGCTCCAGCACAGGAAGGAGCACCGACCTGACCGCGTGCTCGCGCGCGTTCATGGCGGGAAGGTCCAAAGAAGCGGCGTAGTCCCGTGCGGAGCCGAAGGCCTCTTCCGCACCCTGCCCGGAGTCGGACAGCAGTTCTCGGACGCTGGCGATCGCATCGCCGATGGCCGGTCCGTGCACGCGGCGCAGGCGCAGTTCGACGGTGAACTGCTCGATCCACGTATCGTCGGTCGTCGTCTTCATGGGATATCCGTTCCTACGGGCCGTGCACTGCTCAGATAGGCGTTGCTGTTCGCTGCGAAACGCAGCCACTGTGCTCTCATTCGCTCCAGTTCGCTGCGCCCGAGATCGGTCAGCGAGAAGTATTTGCGGCCGGGACCTGCCTCGCCCGGGCGCCATTCGACGGTGACGAACCCGGCCGACTCGTGGCGGGCGAGTATCGGATACAGCGTGCCTCCCTTGACTGCGCCCAGCCCGTTGGCCTCGAGGTCGGCGATGATCGCGTATCCGTACGATTCGCCCTGCTCCAAGGCGCAGAGGCTGAGCATCCCCAGGGTCGCGCGCATCCAGTCGCTCGGCCACTCCCCGGGCGACGACACTGCGTCTGATTGCTCTGCCTGCATAACTAAACTATGTGTCTAACTAGTCAGTGCTGTCAAGTCCGAGTCCGCGCCGTCATCGCTTCGGTGAACGCATGAGCACCCGCGCGACCCCCGCCGAGGATGCGAGTCCAGGGCTGCTGGCTCGAGTCTCAGAAGGGTGCGGGCTCGGGGTCGCGTTCGCGTACGTCGTGTCTGTCGGCCAGGTCGGGCATGGGGGTGCCGTTGGCGAGTTCTTCGCTGTCGACGAACCTCACTGAGGACTCGGGCTTGTCGCGGTAGGCCCTCCCGGTGGGGCTGGTCCATTCATACACTCCGGCGGCGGTCTGTTTCGCTTTCCATGGGGTGTGATGTCGCAGGGTGTGGTGATGTCGACACAGTGCTCCGAGGTTGGTGACGGTGGTTTCGCCGCCTTGGGCCCAGTCGGTGGTGTGGTCGATGTCGCATCGTCGGAACGGCTGGTCACAGCCCGGGAACCGGCAGTGCTCGTCCCGTGCCTGCAGGAACCGCCGCTGCTCCACGGTCGGCTTATAGGAGTCCGCGGCCAGCAGCGCCCCGGTGTCAGGGCGGCGGAAGAGGCGTTCCCAGACGGGTGCCGTGTCGGCGAGGGCGCAGAGGATGTCGGCGGGGAGCGGGCCATGCCCGGCCAGATGCCCCGGCTCGTCGGTGAGATCGGCGAGGACCTGCACCGGGATCGTGACCTGCACCGTCGCGCGGATCTCCTCGAGGATGTTCTTCCCGGAAGCATCCATGACATGGTGCGCGGTCGGGGTGCCGGTGAGGATCAGATCCGCCGCGACGTCCGCGCAGAGTTCCCCGAACGTGCGCGGATCGGCCTCCACCCCGGGGGTCGTTTCGCCCGCGCCGGTGACGGCGGCGGCGTGCTGGCGGTCGGTGTCGCGCATCACGGTCTTCGCGATCGAGGTGACCCGGTCTTCCATCCCGCGGATCGCGGTCGCATCACCGATCACATGCAACTCCGCGAGATGCTCCGACAGCACCGTCGTGAACACCATCCGTCGACGCCGCGCCGCGCGGGCTTCCTCCTCCGGGTCGCGGGGATCGAGCTGCTCAGCCACACGCACACAGTCCGCGGCGAACCCGGGCACCGAACGTGTCGGGGACGCGTCCAGCAGCTCCAGCACCCGCTCCTCATACACATCACGGATCTCACCGGTCAGTCGGGTGCCGGCATCGACGACCGCCCGCGCCCTGTCCTGCCCGATCGTGGCGTCCTCGACACGAGCGAGCGTGGCAGGGAAGCTCTCGTGCAGCAGATACGCATCCGACAAGTCAGCCTTCGCACGAAACCGGGTCACGCCCCGCACCAGCGCGACCTCCGCCGCAACCGAACGGACCGGCATGTCATCCACCGGCCCCTCACACGCCGACACCGACGGCCGCTTCCCCCGAGTACGGAGAGCACGCTTACCCTGCGCGACCGCGATCCGCATCAGCTCCGCCGACGCCCGCACCCTGGCCGCCTCCGCCACACGAGCAGCCCGCTCCGCAGTCTCAATGTCAGCCAGCAGCACACGCGACCGCTCCTGTTCCTCCTGGGTGGGGAACCAGACCGGCGGACGCTTCGATGACATACCCAGATCGTCCCACCGACCACCGACATTCCACCCGGACGGCCGGATCAGCACGAATCGCTCCGCGCCGCGACGATCTCTCGCTCGTCCGCGGGACGCTCAGTGGCTCCGCGTGTCGTTGTCGATGCTGCGTTGGAAGATCGCCTCACCCACCAGACACGAAGAAGGACCCGACCTTCCGGTCGGGTCCTTCTTCGTTCTGTGCCCCAACCGGGAGAAAACTGTATCCTCGTTCGTCACCTTGAAATCGTTGATTTCACGCGGATCTTCCGAAGGTCAGGGCGTGTCGGTTTCCAGTCTAGCTGTGCCTCGAAGTGATGTTCGTGGGCCGGTGGTGACGCCGATTGAGACGGCTGGAACCCCGGTCGCCCCCGAGACGTTGCAGGCGATGGTCGCGGCGTACGAGTCCAGGGCGTCGCTGATCTCGATCGCACGTGAGCATCGTTTGGGTAAGGAAACGGTGCGGGATCTGCTCGTGGATGCTGGTGTCAGGATCCGTCGTCAGGGGTTGGACGATGAGCAAGTTGCGCACGCGGTTCGCGGCTATGAGTCGGGGCTGACGACGCGTGAGATCGCACGGGAGCTCGGTATAGGGCACTCGATGGTGTGGCGGGCGTTGAAGCGGGCGGAAGTCGAGTCCAGGCCCAATACTCGTCGCGTCGGACGCAAGCTCTCGAAGCAGTGAACGCCATCCCTACGGTTCTTGGAGCATCTCCGGCGCGGGTTGCGGAACCGAGCGGCTTGATCGGGGATGTCAGGGCGTTCTGGGAGGATTGAGCAAAAGCGAGAGAGTCGGGAGGTGTGCGGTGATGGTTGCTCATTGGCTTCCCGATAGGCACCTCGGGGTTGCTGCGACGCTTGCTCATGTCGACGAGCTGATCGGAAGAGTCGGCGAGATGCTCTTTGACTACCAGGCCCAGTCCTCGGACGTCGTTCGCCTCCGAGAAGTGCTCGACGGGCAGCTTCGGCATCTAGTGGTTGACAGTGTGGCGCCGATCCCGCAGAAGATCCCGTTGCTGGCCGCTGATGCTCTCAACGCGCTTCGGGCGGCGATCGAGCACACGATCTACATCGAGGCCGAGGCCGACGCGGGAGCCGAACTCAGCGAGAGAGCGGCGAAGCTCGTGGAGATGCCTGCTGCGTCGAGCTACGACAAGTTCGTGGAGTGGACCCAGAAACGGGCGAAGAACGGGCCGTCGGCGCTTCGCAGCGGTGCGGATCTGAACCGGCGCATCTACGATCTCCAGCCACTTCACCGGTACACCGATCCCGAGGCGCATCCGTTAGCACGGCTGGTGGCTTACACGAATCACGCGAAGCACCGCACCCCGGCGGTCACGGCCGTTCGAATCCCTGTTGTGTCTCGCGAAGACGTGACACCGCGGCATCCGCGCGACATACCGAAGCGGCCTGAGGAACCGCTCGTGCCGGGCGAGGTCATCTTCTCGGCTCCCACGGGCCAGGTGGTGCCGGTGACGCTGTTCCCCACCGTCGGGATCAACCTGCCGGAAACCGCTCGCTGGCCGGTGTTGATGAACGAGCTGGGCGAGATCGCTGCCTGGGTGCGGACGCAGGCCATCCCGAGGCTCATCACCGGAACGGATCCTCCCCAGCCCGAGATCCCGGCGTGGCATGAGATATCGCAGGGCCACCCGGATCTGCGGGTGGCGCTCTCCGAAGGGAGTCGGGTCCCTGCGTATGACCGCAACCGCGACCGGCTGAGTGCGGCGACGGTACGAGCGGACATGACGGGCACCATCGCCGACATGCCCGACGCTCCAACATTCGCGGACGTGCGGGCCTGGCTGGAATCGCTGCCCGATACCGATGTCCTCACCCGTATGCGCGAACTCGTGCCGAGCTTCGATCACGACGCAGATGACATGCTCCACAACTGGGACGTGCTGCAGAGGATGCGTGACGATGCGGTCGCGTTCACCCAACGCCGCGCTATGACCGATCTTGAGGAACCATCCAATCTAGATAGGCGTGACTGAGCTTTCGACGGGCGCGGATTCGCGCGTCCGAGGTACACCCCTGGCGGGCCCAACACGAGATCTACGAGACACTCCCGCATCGGGAAGCGGTATTGGTGACCTTTCATGAGACCCGCGACATGCACGAGTACGTTATCAACACCGGCCATCTGAACGAGATCCCCAAGAGGACGTGCCGTCCGCCGACTAACAATGTCTCAAGGCCTGGCGCGATGCCGAGCAGGAACGATGACCGACCACGCGCCATGGGCGCGTGTCACACCGGAGCGTGTTCGGAGCGTGCAGCATGTCGATGCTGCCGCCGACGTGCGATCGCTTCCCGCGTTCGCACCTGCGCCAGGAGGATGAGGCTCCACGGCCCGAAGAGGAGGAACTTCAGGCCGTTCCATAGTGCCCAGAAGAAGGCCAGGTAGAGCCATTCGCTCCAGCCCTGGTCGATGAGCTCGGTGCAGGTGGCGGCGATCAGGATGTAGACGACGCCGAGGAGCATCGCTGGAACACCCCACCGCAGGCAGCGACGGATGCGGAGTCGGTCGAGGAGGATGTTGGTGGGCATCCATCGGCGCAGGAAGATGCGGGTGTGGATGCTGGCGTTCCAGAGCCGGTTCAGGAGCATGGTGTGGGCCTCACTTTCGCACGCAGGACTATTGCGGTGTGGCTGGTCCTGAGTGGTTGAGTGCCCGAGATGCTGCTCGAACGGTCTGCGTCACCCCTGAACAATGTCCGGGGGCTCGGCGTGTGGTTGCTCCTGCCACCATCAGGATACCGGCGGCCCTGCAGCAAAGGAAGAGCAATCCCTTGCCGGGCGGTCGTTGGTGCTCACAGGGTGCGGCTGCGCCGTTGCTGAGCCCCGGGCGATGCGTCCTGCTGGTCTGGCTGATGGCTGGCGAGGAGCCCTCGGGCGCGTTCGTAGTCGATCCTCTTTGCGTCATCGTCGGGGACGGGTCCGAGGGGGCTGGTGGAGGTGATGCCCCACCGGTCCCGATACGCGGCCACCACCCGCACCGCCGTCGCCCGTGCGTCGGGGTCCAGGCCGTCGACGATGCTCATCCACGGCTCGGGCCGTTCGATGGCCGTGGTGGTGAGGGCGTCGAGGCGTTGCTGCATGAGCTGCTCCCGCTCCTGGAGCGCCTGCCGCATGGCTGGGTCGGTGATGCCAGTCGCACGCGGGACGAGGCCGGCGATCAGCGACACCCGGCGCGCTGACGGCTGGTAGGTGGCGGCGACTTTCTGGACCCGGTAGCGCAGCAACGACCCGAGATCCTCCACCCCATCGAGGCCTCCGGCGCGGGTGATGCGTGGGAGGAGGTCGTTGATGTCGTGCCCGTCGGCTTCGAGTCGGCGCAGTTCGGTGGTGAGGATCCCGAACGAGTCCGTCTCCACCAGCTCATCGATCGCCTGTGGGGTGAGGCCGCCGTGTTCGAGGAGGGTGACCCACCGGTCCTGCTGCGCTTCTTGGGCGATGGTGTCGTACTCGGCAGCAAGCTGGGCCAGCGACCCCCACATGTCCTGCTCAGTCGTGATGGTCTCGTGGGCGGAATGCTCCGCACCGACATGCTGCAAGATGCCGTAGAGCACGGACCGGGCGGTCATCTGCAGGTCGTCCCGGTGCTGGTGATCTTCAAGGTGATGTTCATCGGTCGCGATGTAGGCGCGGTTGGATTCCCGGCCGCGGGTCATCGCGACGTAAAGGGATTCCCGGGTCATCTCGGGTGAGTGCACGATCGCATGCGCAGTATCGACAGTGGAGCCCTGCGCCCGGTGAGCCGTGATCGCGTACCCCAGCTCGACGTGCTCGGTGACGTACGCGGCAGGGAGAGTGATTGTGGTGCGCCATTTGGAGTGTGCGCGGCGGACGGTGAGGGATCCGTCATCGTTGGCGCGGGTGACGGTCCACCGGTCGCCGTTCTTCAACCACCCCCGTTCCAGCGCGAGTCGGCGGTCGTTCTGTCTTGTGATGATGAGGTCGCCGCGGGAGGCCTCGTTCCCGTCATGGAGCCGGACGCCGTCGAGGGCGACGTCGCCTGCGAGGATCCGGTCGGTGCGGGCGCGGGTGTTGAGCTCGGAAACAGTGTCTAGGGTCTCGGCTATCAACACCGATGCCTTCCCCGCAGCCAGGTCGGCACGCCATGCCTGGTATGCCTGCTCGAGGATGTCCTCGTAGCCGCCTGGGGTGATGCGGTCGTGGTCGAGGTAGGTGTCGATGACATCGGTATCGCCGATGCGCAGGCCGAGGGAGGCGTGTTTCTCCCACTCATTGCGGAAGCGGCGCACATCCGTCAGCTCCGGGGCATCGTCCCGGTCGCGGACGACCATTCCGAACGCCCCACCCGCATCCACGGCCGCGAGCTGCGCCCAGTCGCCGACAAGAAGTACCTTCGCGCCGGCCTCGGCGGCGTGGGTGGCGATGGTGTCGAGCGCGAGGGTTCCTGCGAGGGAGGCTTCATCGATGATGACGAGTTGCCCGGGTGTGAGGTTCCAGTTGCCGCGGCGGTGTTCGTGGAGCCACTTCGCCGTGTTCTCCGTCGAGATCCCCAAATCCCCGGCCAGGACATCAGCGGCAGCCGCAGACGGTGCCAGACCGATCACAGAACCGCTGCCGTGGCGTTTCTCCCACGCCCGCCGCAACGCAGACATCGTCGTCGTCTTCCCCGTCCCTGCCGGACCGACCAATACGTCGAGGGTGCGGGCGGAGACGCCGATCTTCGCGATCGCCCGCTCCTGATCCGGCGACAACACATTCCCGTCGCGGTTCTTCGTCCGCGCGGCCTGCTCAATCCACATGAGCGGCACCGTCGGCGCAGACCTGTCGTTCGACGCGTCCAGGAGACGGTCTTCGGCAGCGAGGACCTGTTCGGAAGAGAACACAGTCGCGGCCTTCGGGCGGAACCTACTGGACCCGTCTGGGCGGCGGAATGTCGGCGGGCTCGACGCGAGCTCCGGCGGTGTCAGACGCAGCGACACTCGTTCTGCGGCGTCGACGATCTGGTGAGTGATGTGGTCGCGGTCGGTCGCAGACGCGAACCGGAGTCCCATCGTCTGCCGGACAGCCTCCGCATGCAGATTCCATCGTTTCCACGTCGCCCGACGATCACCCACCCGCGCCACCACCACCTCGGCAACCTGCTCGAGATCCCCCAATGGGATGTCGTCCGCGCGCAACAACGGCTCCCCGGCACTCCTGGACAGGAGCGTTGTGGCCCACGTCGGAGCATCCTCCCCGAGCAGCTCGGTGGCACGTTCCCGCCACTGGGCGGTTAGGTCGCTCAGAGAGTGGTGCTGCTTCGGAGGCCGTGTCTCCAACGTGGCCTGTTGCCGGAACTGCCACAACAACTTCGGAGACGGCTGCCTCCCATGCTTGACCACGTGCTCGGCGACGAGGCGGTCCTTGACCTGCTCGATATCACGGGTGCGGGAAGAGAACGCGTCCATCAGCGCCTGCGGCACACCGGCGATCTCCCACGCCGTCGACCGCCCCACACCACGCTCCCGCGCCTCCCACCCCACCCCGAGCATCGCTGTGAGGTGATCGGAGAGGACCGCGTTGTAATGCTCCGACAACCCCGTCACCGCCGCATGAATCGCGCGAGAGTCAAGGGTCCGCCACTTCCCGTCATGAACGGCCTGGACCCGGTTCGCGACCACCACATGCGTGTGCAGCTGCGGATCCGCCGCACGGGAGTCGTAGTGGTCGTATGCAGTCGCGATTACGCCTTGTACTTCGACCTGGGCTACTGCGCCCCGCGGTCCTTTCGCACCGATCCGGGTCATCGCGACGTCTCGCTCGATCAGGGCGATCACATCGTGGATCGCGGCGTGGTGGGCCTGGGTGATCAGCGCCTGCGTGCCACCGTCGGCAACCGCCCACAGGGTGGAGACGGACTTCGGCACCGAGAACGTCAAATCGAACCCCGCCACCGGCGCGTCCGTCGGCTTTGCCGCTTCTTCGGCCTCGATCAGCGTGGTCTGGGTCGCACGCTCCTCGTCGGTGAGTGAGTCCGAGAGTTTCTTGAGACGACGCTCGACCCGTTCCGTTGCGGTTGCGAACGTCCGGTACGGACGCCCCAATTGCTCGCCGTTGTTCGGGTCCTGCCCGTAACCCATCAACTGCCGCAACTGCTCCTCGGTCACCGTCGCGCCCGCCGTCACGCCGCCTGAAAGACCGACAAGTCCAGACCCGATCCATGCGCCTGGAGGTGTTCCCGATTCCAGGTAGTACCTCGTCAACGCAGAGGCGGCGTCACGGTCCCCGTCGCCGGTGACGACGGAGTTCAGCAGGTACCGGTATCCATCACCGGCGGTCATCACCCTGATCGACACCGTCACACCCGATAGGTACGCGACGGCCCTCCGCCAGGCCGTGCCGAAGACGGAGTGCCTTGTCCGGGCTGGCTGAGTGAGTTGGACTTATGGGCGCGGCCCAGGTTGTCGGGATGAGTCCTGCTCGTTCCAGATAGCCGACGAGTCCGGTGGTCAGCGGGAGACGGTGGAGCTCGTCGGGCGCGACCCAGCGGGCGTCGTCAGGAAATCATGAATCTCGAACTGATGTCCGTCGCCGGTTGGTACGGTTGCCACCCACAGTTCTCGGATGATCTGGACGTGCAGCCCGGTTTCTTCGAACGCTTCCCGCGCGGCGCATTCCGCCAGCATCTCACCCGGATCGACGCTGCCTCCTGGGACCGACCAACAGCCCTTCTCCGGCTCTGTACCACGTTTGACGAGCAGCACGCGTCCTTGTGCGTCAACGACGACGGCACTTACCGCGAGCACGATCCCATCCATGCTCTCGACCTTAGCCAGCTCCCGCTGCGGCCCGTGCTTAGGCGAACCCGATCACCTGGGACCACAGCGTTACTGACATCCCCTATCTACGGCGACCGCTGTAGCCTCCGCGCATTCAACAGAGAAGCGGGTTCGCGGTGGTGTATGGGCGCGCTCTACGGACGTTAGGCGGCTCTGGCTTCAGGGCGTTTCAGGGTTCTAAGTAGCCGGTGCGCGTAGTCCGTGTTCGACGGTGGCGAAGAAGTCTTGCGCGAGTGCGGTGAGTTCAGTTCCGGCTTTGCCCGGTGTGCCTGTGCCGAATGGTGGTTCTGGTGCGTACTCCGCTCCGAGTTCAAGGAACTGCGCGTACTCGTCACCTCGAAGACGTCCGACCAGGCGTAAGGCGAGGTCCATGCCGGCGGTGACGCCCGCGGCAGTCATAACGTTCCCGTCGACGACGACTCTCTCGTCGATAGGCGTTGCCCCATAGCCGGCGAGGAGGTGGCGGACAGACCAGTGTGAGGTAGCTCGCCTCCCGTGGAGGAGGCCGGCGGCGGCGAGGGCGATGGCGCCGGTGCAAACGCTCGCGACGACCTGCGCCGCGTATCCCAGGCGACGAATATCGGTCATCGCGTGAGGGTCGTTGGTCAGGACACTGGTGTCTCCGCCGGGTACGAGGAGCACGGTCGGCGCGTCGGCGACGTCTGCCAGCGCGATCGTCGGCGTCAGCGGGAGCCCGCCCGCACTAACGACTGGCGCTCCGGGTTCGCCGGTTGTGGCGAGATGGATGGTTGCGCCGAGCATGGAGCTGAGGAAGTAGTGTGGGCCGATTGCGTCGAGGGTGTCGAACCCGGGGTGCAGGACGATGACGATCTCTTCGTCTGCCTGGAAGGTGACGCCGGGTCGGGCAGCGAGCGCTTCGTGTGCGGCGACGGAACGGTCCCACGCGGCCTGAACTTCCGTGTCGCGCGTTGCATCTGTAGCCATCGAGGGCTGGTCGTGGTGCATGGCGTCCCAGTCACGGTGGAGGTTGTCGTGTGTATCGGTCATGGTGTGCTCCTATCGGTGTAGACAAGCTGGGTGCGGCCGGTCAGAGGGTTGGTGATCGTGGCCGCGGTGACCCCGAAGACGCGACGCAGCAGTTCAGGGGTGAAGACGTCCTGGGGTGTCCCGTCGGCAGCGACGACGCCGTTGGAGAGGACGGCGATGCGGTCGCAGTAGGCGGCCGCGAGGTTGAGGTCGTGCAGCGTCACCAGGATGGTGATGCGGAGATCGCGGACGAGGGCGAGGAGTTCGAGCTGGTGTCGGATGTCGAGATGGTTCGTGGGCTCGTCGAGCACGAGGATTCGCGGCTGCTGCGCGAGGGCGCGTGCGAGGTGCACCCGTTGCCGCTCCCCTCCGGAGAGGGTTGCGACCGGTCGCGCTGCGAAGTTGGTGACGTTCGTGACGGACATCGCGTGTTCGATTGCAGCGCGATCGTCCCGGCTGTCGGCGCCGAGGAGACGGCCATGGGGCACCCGGCCGGTCGCGACGCATTCTGCGACGGTGAGCTCGAGATCTGTCGGACCGTCCTGAACGACAGCTGCGGTAATGCGGGCGGCATCTCGTGCACGCATCTGCCAAACTTCGTCTCCGTCCGCGACGACACGCCCGGATGTCGGTGAGAGCATGCGATAGATCGTTCTGAGGAGGGTGGATTTGCCGCTCCCGTTCGGTCCGACGAGCCCGACCACCTCTGCGTCCGCGGTGAGGGAGACCCGGTCGATGATGCGCCGTCCGGCGACCTGCACGCTCACACCTTCAACGTCGAGCCGGGCACCTACTGTGCGGTCTGGCTGATTCATGTCGCGCTCCGTCCGGACCGGCGCAGCAGCCACAGGAAGAACGGTGCTCCGATCGCCGCGGTGAGCAGCCCGACAGGAAGCTCCGTCGGGGCGAGGACGGTCCGGGCAACGATGTCCACCACGACCAGCAGCAGGCCTCCCGCTAGAGCAGAGCTGGGAAGCAGCCAGCGGTGATCCGAGCCGACGATCATGCGCATGGCGTGGGGCACGACAAGGCCCACGAATCCGATTGCCCCGCTGACGGCGACAACGACGCCGACCAGAAGAGACGTGATGACGAACAGGACGAGGCGGACCCGTCCGACATCGATACCGAGACTTGCCGCAGTCTCGTCTCCGACGAGAAACGCGTTCAAAACGCGGGCGAGCAGAACGAGAACGGCGATTGTGATCACGAGCACCGCTGAAGGGAGCCCGAGGCCGTCCCATTCCGCGGCGGCGAGGCTACCGGAGAGCCAGGAGAGCACGGACGTCACTCCTTCCCCGGGTGAGCTGGCCCGCAGCACGAGGTAGCTGGTGATCGAGCTCAGCAGATAGGACATCGCAACGCCCGCGAGCACGAGCCGGTTCGGCGTCACTCGCCCGCGCTGCTGCGCGAGGAGGAAGACGATCAACGTTGTCGCCAGTGCGCCGGCGAACGCGGCGATCGGCACCGAGACGACCGCGAGAGCCCCGGTCGCGAGCGTCAACGTCGCCACCGCCGCGACCGAGGCCCCGGAGGAGACACCGAAGACGAACGGGTCGGCGAGCGGGTTGCGGACGACAGCCTGCAAGACAGCACCGGCGACAGCGAGCGCCGCACCGACGACGAAACCCAGCAGTGCCCGCGGAAGGCGGAACTCCCAGATGATGCGCGTCTCGATGTCCGTCGCCGAGGTCGGGATAGTCCAGGGCAACAGATGATCGGCGATGACGGTAATGATCCGATCCGGCGACACCGTCACCGAACCGACGCCGACCGAGAGGATCAGGGCGGCAACGGAGGCGAGGATGAACACGCCGACAGCGATCCGTGGCCGATGCGGTGCACCGATCACGGATTCGGTTCGCGTCACGGCGCGGGAACCGTCAGTTCCAGCTCCGAGTGCAGGGCGTTCGCGATCTCGGTCAGTCCTCGCATCACGGTCACGGATGCGTCGGTGTCATCGACGGGGATCTCCACGAGATTCCCGGCCTGCACCGCTGGAAGGTCGGGGAATGTCTGCTCAAGGTAGGCGCGGAGGGTGTCGTAGTCCTGTCCCTCGAAGGTTCCGACGAGGACGACCTCCGCGTCTGAAGCGGCGAAGTCCTCCTTGCTGACGTAGACGGAGTCCGCAGGGAACACGTTTCGGCCGCCTGCCGTCTCGATGGCGTCGTCGTAGATGCCGCCTGCGAGCACGATGAGCGGGCCCTCGCCGCCGTTGTAGAAGGCGACTTCCACGGTGTCTTTTCCTTCGACGGCGTCGATGACGGTCTGCTTGTCCTGCTCGAGATCTGCGATGAGCTCTTCTGCCCGGTCGCTGACGCCGAAGATAACCCCCAGATCGCGCAGCGTATCGATGGGGGTGTCCAGGGTCATCGCGATGGCGTCCCCACCGTCGGCGTCGCAGATATTCGCCCCGTAGACCTGTGCTCCGCTATTCTCGATCTGCTCCACCGACGCATATCCCTGGGACGTGTCGAACGCGTAGCCTTCCAGCGACTGACCAAGCACGAGATCGGCACCCTCGCTGAGCAGCACCTCCTTCGACGGCCACCCCATGGCCGATCCGATCGACGGGATCTCTTCCGCCTCTTCCGCCAACGAGGCGGGGTACGCCGCGTAGTCGCCGGCCCGGGCGACGAGATGGTCGCCGAGGCCCAGGGCTAGCATCATCTCGGTCGGCGCCTGCCACAGGCTCACGACATGCTCGGGTGCAGCGTCGAAGGTCAACGTCCTCCCGCAGTTCTCGATCGACACGGGATACCCCGCCTCCGATGATGGTGTCTCCGCATCCGCCAATGAGGACGGGGCTGGCGATGACGCCGAGCATCCTGCGAGGGCGAGGAGGAGAGCGGCTGCTGCGACGGTTGTTGCGCTGTGAATCCTGGTCATGACGTCCTGTCCTGCGTCCGGACAGGCCGGAACGATAGAATCTACATGTTGTAGAGATATCAATTGTCCCGAAGGAACCACCAGGACAACAGAGGCAGGAACCGCCGGGAAGGATAGATTTCCGCCATGTCGCACGCGCAAACCGCCGCGGTCACGCAGCGGCATCGCATCGCGGTGCTCGCGCTGGAGCACATGATGCCGCTGGAAATATGCATGCCTTTCGTCGTGTTTGGGGCACCGCACTTGGCTTACGACGTCGTCCTGTGCGGACGCCAGGCAGGCCTCGTGCCGACGGATCACGGGTGGCCGATCGTGGTCGAGCTCGGACTCGACGCCGTCGCCGTCGCGGACACGGTGATCGTGCCCGCTTTCCGCGGTTTCCTCGACAGCGTGCCGGACGACGTCGCTGAAGCGCTGCGCGCTGCACACGGCAACGGCGCACGCATCGCCTCCATCTGCACCGGCGCTTTCGCTCTCGCCGCAGCAGGATTGCTCGACGGCAAACGCGCCACCACCCACTGGTGCCACGCGGACGAGCTCTCCTGCCGCTATCCCGTAGCAGAGATTGACCCCGGCGTGCTCTTCGTGGACTCAGGCGACGTCCTCACCTCGGCGGGAGTCGTTAGCGGCATCGATCTCTGCCTGCACCTCCTGCGATCAGACCGCGGCGCCGCCGTCGCCAACGACATCGCCCGCACCATCGTCGCCGCCCCCTATCGCGACGGGGGACAGGCCCAGTTCATCCGCCGGCCGGTGGCCGCGGTGGCCTCCGGAGATATCGGTCGCACTCAGGAGTGGGCGCTGGGGCGCCTTCACGAGCCGCTGACCGTCGCCGATCTCGCCGCTCACGCCAGGATTCCGCGGCGAACATTCGAGCGGCGATTCACCGAAGAACTGGGCGCCACGCCCATCCGATGGCTCAACAGTGCACGCATCGACCACGCTCGCGAGCTACTGGAGTCCACCGACTGGACCATCGAATACATCAGCAGCCTGTGCGGCCTCGGCAGCCCCGCGAACTTCCGTCAGCACTTCCGCCGCGCTACGGGAACCAGCCCGCGCGAGTATCGAAAGGCGTTTACCCACGCCCGAGCAGGCGTTGCTTCACCTTGAGCCTACGACGTGATGTAGATTTGATGATCGATTGACATGCAGAGTGGAGGTGGCAGATGGCGGGTGAGCGCACGCGTGAACGAGGGGAACTCGAGGGCACCGTCATGCGCATCCTCTGGGAGGCGTCCGAGCCGTTGAGCGCCCGTGATATTCAGGCGGTGTTCACGGGTCACGTTCCTGCGTATACGACGTTGATGACGGCGCTGGAGCGTTTGCAGAAGAAGGGCGATGTCGTCCGCTCCGGCGACTCTCCGCGGAAGGTTCGCTTCCGTGCGGCGCGAAGCGGGGACGAGCATGTCGGCCGGTCGATGATGACCGCCCTCGATGGAGCCGGAGACCGGCAGGCTGCTCTATTGCAGTTCGCCGGGAACCTCGCCGAGGAGGACCTCGATCTGCTCCGCGGCGCGATCACCGGCAAGACTTCCCGCAAGCGCAGGTGAGCCGTTGATCGCCACCGGCTCCTTCCTCGCCGCAGCGGTGCTCATTCTGCTGTTCTCGCCTCTCATGTTGACGGCGGGCCGGTGGCAGGTGCGCCGCCCACGGACCGCTCTGACGCTGTGGTTCTGCGCTTTCTTCGCTGGAATCGGATTCGCGGTGACCTCCGCCGCTATTGCACTGCTGGGTGCCGTCGGCGGGGTGAATCCTGCGAGTTCAGGTGAAGCGCTGGTGCTGACGCTCGTTGGCTGGTTGAGCCTGGGTGTGCTGGCCGCGGTGATCGCTCTTGTCTCCGCGTCCGCGGAGCCGCTCGCCGACTCGTGGCGGGAGGCGGTCGGACGCTTCGCCCCGGTGGCAGTCTCCCGCGAGCACTCGCATGGTGTCACCCTCGTGTGGTTCGATTCCGAGGAGCCGGTGGCGTGTGCGGTGCCTTCTGGGGAGCCAGAGATCTTCCTCTCTACCGCGCTCAAGGAGCTGTTGAGCGACCCGCAGCTTCGTGCCGTGATCGAGCATGAGCGTGCTCATCTGCGTCAGCATCACGGGTGGGCGGTGCGAATTGCTGAGATCAACGCGCTCTGCTTGCCCAAGCGGTTCCCGGCCGGGCGAGCGCTCAAGCGGGCCACTCTCCTGTTGATCGAACTCATCGCGGACGATGCAGCCGCTCGTCGCGCCGGTGCCGTCCACCTCGCCAACGCCCTCGCGACGATGGGGCATAACACGGCCGATCCCGGCCTTGAGCTTCGCGCAGACCGGCTCACCCTCCGCCGCTGGAAGAAGCCGCGGAGCCAGCGCGCCGCAGCCCTCGCACGCGCCTGACCTCGCCGGCACCGGCCACCCTTGTCTACGACACGATGTAGAGTTATCGGAGTGGTTGGGTGTCAGGAGGAGTAGTCATGGCCGAGTTCGAGTTCTGGGTGAACGGGATGACCTGCGAGCACTGCGAGCGCGCTGTTACGGCCGAGCTTTCCGCGCTCTCGGGTGTCGTCGATGTCCAGGTGGATGCCGCTTCCGGTCGCGTTCTTCTCGCCCACGAGAGGCCCCTTGATCTGATTGTGGTGGAGTCGGCTGTCGATGATGCCGGCTACACGGTGCGGTCCTGGCCCGCAGTGGTGGATGTCTGACACCATCGCGGCCACCACTGCAGCGTCCGCGCCCATGCCGGATCCTCGAGTGCGTAAACCCTTGACTGCGGTGGCCGCGCTTCTAATCGGCGGAGCCGCCCTCGCGCTCATCGCCTTCCCGATTGTCGTGGCGGTCATGCTCGGCGAAGCACCGTATGACCTTCTACATGTCGGATATCCGGGCGTCGATGTGGCTGTGATCACCACCAGTCTGCTCTCCGGCGCGCAGCTCGCCACCTTGGTGACCAGTGGTGCGCTGGTGCATCTGTTGTTCCTGAGGGATGCGCCTGCCCGCACGGCGCGCTATCTCTCGGAGGGTTTCGAGATCACGGTGCTGCGCATCGCTTCGGGGGCATGGGCCGTGTGCGCAGGTGCGCTGGTGGTCTTCGAGGCTCTTGATTCCAATGGCACTCCGTTGGCGCGCCTGGCGACGCCCAGCGCGTTGCCGTTCCTGTGGGAGGCGAGCTATGCGCCGAAGGCGTGGACGATCAGTTTCCTGGCGGCGTTGATCGTTTTCTTCGTCTCGTTCTTCTCGGAACGGTGGACGGGCCTGATGATCCCGTTGTGGGCGACCGGAATCGCGGTGCTCGCCCCTGTCGTGTCTGGGCAAGTGCTCGTGGGCCCCGATCATGACTTCGGCAGTGACGCGGCGATCTTCCAGACCATCGCTGTGAACGCGTTCTTCGGGGCGGCACTGGTCGCCGTCATGCGCGTGGTCTCCGGGCGGCTTGTCTCGCCGCTGACTTTGCGGCGACTGTTCCGGATCGGGGTCGTCGCGCTTCCCGTCATCGTCGTCTCCGATGTGATCATCGCCGTGTTCAAGCTCGCTGGTGGCGATATCGCCGCCTCGCTGACCGGGTGGCTGATTCTCGCTGGCTTCGCCTGCCTGGTCGTCATCACGGTGGTGTTTGTCGTCGCCGCGATCCTCGCCCGGCGAGGAAAGCTGCGGGCCGGGCACATCACCGGGCTCCTCTCCCTGGCGGCCGTGGCGGTGGCGGGGTGGACCGGGGTCGGTGTGGCGATGACGAGGCAGCCGCCGCCGCAGTACTTCGTGCCGACGAGCATCGAGCAGGTCTTCATGGGATTCGAGGTCCCTGACGCTCCGACGCTCGGTGTGTTGTTCGGGCAGTGGCGTCCGAACCTGCTGTTCCTGGGTATCGCCGCGGCGGCGATCATCGTCTACCTGGTCGCTGTGCGCACGTTGCACCGCCGGGGTGATCGGTGGCCTCTCGGGCGGACGGCCGCGTGGATCGGCGGGTGGACGGTTGTGGTCGTCGCCACGAGCTCTGGGTTCGGGAAGTACTCGGCCCCGGATTTCGGGGTGCACATGATCGTGCATATGTCGCTGAACATGCTCGCCCCGGGGCTTCTCGTCCTCGGAGGCGTCGTCACACTGCTGCTACGGGCATCCCGCTCGGACCGGACGAAACCGGCGGGCTTGCACGACTGGATCACGTGGGTGCTGCACTGGCGGGTGCTGCAGTTCCTCTACAACCCGCTGATCGTGTTCGTGGTCTTCGTCGGCTCCTACTACGGCCTGTATCTCACGGGCATCTTCGGCGACTACATGCGGTTCCACTGGGCGCACCAGCTCATGAACCTGCACTTCCTCATCGTCGGCTACCTCTACTACAGTCTCATCATCGGCGTCGACCGGCCCCCACGGCCTCTCCCGCATATCGGCAAGCTCGGGTATGTGCTGGCGGCGATGCCGTTCCATGCGTTCTTCGGCGTGATCCTGATGACCAGCCATGTGATCATCGCCGAGACCTTCTACCGCTACCTCGATCTGCCCTGGGCCGACCTGCAGGCCCAGCAATACCTTGGCGGCGGCGTCGCGTGGGCGGGCGGGGAGATCCCGCTGATGATCGTCATCGTCGCACTCGCCATCCGGTGGAGCCGGCAAGACGCCACAGATGCCCGCCGTAAGGACCGGCACCTCGACACCGGCCGCGACGACGAGTACGACGCCTACAACCAGATGCTCCAGCGCCTCGCCGACCGCGACGCCACCCGACCCGGCCCCCGACCGACCGTCCGAGAGGACACCCACTCATGACGACCACGGACACCACCACACCGGTGGATCTCACCCCGGTAGAGCTCGACATCTCCGGGATGACCTGCGCCGCCTGCGCGGGACGCGTCGAGCGCGCACTGGGCAAGCTCGATGGTGTGACGGCGAGCGTCAACTACGCCACCGAACGCGCCATCATCACCGGCCTTCCCGACAGCGAGGTGCCCACGGCGATCCGTCAGGTCGAGAACGCCGGATACGGTGCGCACCTACGCGAGGGCAGCGACGACACCTGGTCGACGCGCGCCACCGAGGTACGGATCTCCTCCCTCCGGCGTCGCCTGGCTGTGTCCGCGCTGCTCACTGTCCCGCTGATGGACATCACTATCGTTCTCGCCCTCGTCCCCGGGTGGCGGTTCCCCTGCTGGGAATGGGTATGCGTGCTGATGGCCCTGCCGATCGTGACCTGGGCCGCGTGGCCATTCCACCGGGCCACGCTCCGCAACCTGCGCCACGGCGCAGTCAGCATGGACACCCTCGTCTCCCTCGGCATCGCCGCCTCCTTCGGATGGGCGATCCTCACCCTGCTGCTCGGGTTCGGCACCACCGAAGCCGCCAGCTACTGGCTCGGCTTCGGCGTCACCCCCGCAGGCGCCGACTCCATCTATCTGGACGTCGCCGCCGGAATGACGACCTTTCAACTCGCCGGCCGGTACTTCGAGACCCGTTCCCGCCGCAAAGCCGGCGATGTCCTCGGCGCTCTGAACGCCCTCGCCGCCACTCACGTCCGGGTCGTTAGCGACGGCGTCGAGACGATCGAACCCGCAACCGCACTCCGCGTCGGCGACACCTTCGTCGTCCTTCCGGGTGAGACGATCCCCGCCGATGGCATCGTCCACGCGGGCACGGCCGCGGTGGATGCGAGCATGATGACCGGGGAACCCGTCCCCGTGCCCGTCGGCCCCGGAGCCGCGGTGACCGGCGGGACGATCAGCACCGACGGTCGCCTGGAGGTGACCACGACCTCGGTCGGCGCCAACACCCAGCTCGCGCAGATGGCCGCCCTCACCGAGCAGGCCCAGGCCCGCAAAGCGCGAGTGCAGAACCTCGTCGACCGCATCGTCACCTGGTTCGTCCCCGCCGTCATCACCCTCGCGATCATCGTCACCGTCGCCTGG
This sequence comes from Frigoribacterium sp. JB110, assembly GCF_900163665.1. GTDB lineage: Bacteria > Actinomycetota > Actinomycetes > Actinomycetales > Microbacteriaceae > Microbacterium. The sequence continues at coordinate 8,575 of NZ_FUIA01000019.1, read as the reverse complement.
ACATTCACCGGCACCCCGTTCGCGCAGGCGTTCGGCATCGGGATCAGCGTCCTCATCATCGCCTGCCCCTGCGCACTCGGGCTCGCAACGCCGACCGCACTCATGGTCGGGATCGGACGGGCCGCGACCCTCGGCATCCTCATCAAAGGCCACGACGCCCTCGAAGCCTCCGGCACCATCACCACCGTCGTCCTCGACAAGACCGGAACCCTCACCACCGGACGCATGACCGTCGAAACCGCGACCCCCTTCGGAATCGCCGATCACGAACTGTGGCGTCTCGCAGCCTCTGTGGAGCAGGGTTCCGAGCATGCGATCGCGCACGCCATCCAGGACGCCGCCCGCGCCCACGTCACCGACCTTCACCCGTTGGAGGACTTCACCGCCCTCCCCGGCCTCGGTGCTACCGCCCGCATCACAGGGAGCACCCTCCTCGTCGGGAACGCCGACCTGCTCCGCGAGCACGGCATTGACCTCACCCCGGCGGCCGCAGCGCTCGCGGACGCCCACGAGCACGGGCACACCGTCGCTCTCGTCGCTCGCGACGGGCAGCTGATCGGGCTCCTTGCCCTCGCCGACACCATCAAGCCCGGCGCCGCGGACGCCATCACAGCGCTGCACGCCCAGAACCTCACCACCGTGCTCCTCACCGGCGACAGCCCCGCTGCCGGTGCTCGCATCGCGGCCGAACTCGGCATCGAACGCGTCCACGCCGGCGTCGCCCCTGCCCAGAAAGCAGACGTCGTCCGCGAACTCCAAGCAGCCGGAGAAAAGGTCGCGATGGTCGGCGACGGCATCAACGACGCCATCGCCCTCGCCACCGCGGACCTCGGGCTCGCGCTCGTGTCCGGCACCGACATCGCCCTCAAAGCCGCGGACATCATCCTCGTCCGCGACGACCTCCACGTCATCCCGGATGCGATCGCGATCTCCCGCAAGACCCTCCGCACCATCCGCACCAACCTCGGCTGGGCCTTCGGATACAACATCGCCGCGATCCCGATCGCTGCTGCCGGGTTCCTGAACCCCCTCATCGCCGCCGCCGCGATGTCCCTGTCCTCCGTCCTCGTCGTCTACAACAGCCTCCGCATCCAGCGCGTGCGCAGCACCCGGTAGGAGAAAGCCAGAAGACAGATACCCCGATGGAGTTCTTCCTGCCGCTGTCCCTTGCCGCGACGCTCTACCTCCTCGTGCTCTGGATCGCCCTCACCACACCGCCACGGCCCCCACAGCTCTCAGATCCCACCCTGCGCGACGAATGGGACTCCGTTGCCTTTCGGGTGCGCAAAGGCGTCGAACGCCTGCGCAGGCGGTAGCGCCCTCGCGGGAGCCCGAGCCGGCTCACCCGGGGAGACGCTGTGCGCAGGCGCTTTGACCTCGCGATCGCCACCCCGCTAATGTAGCTACTACATGTTGTAGAGATAAGGTGTGTGGCATGCTGTCTGACCCGGTGCTCCAATGGACGCTGACACTCGCCTTCTCCGCGACCGCCGCCTACGCAACACTGCGACTCTTCACAGACCGCAAGCCGCTGCTCATCGTGGGCAACGCTCTGCACCTGGTGATGAGCCTCGTGATGATCGCCATGTGCTGGCCGTGGTGGACCGTACTGCCGCCACTCCCGCAGACGCTCTTCTTCTCGGCCGGCACGGCCTGGTTCGGTGCGATCGTGCTCCTCCAGACGCGGCGTCGCATCACCCGGGCTGCCGTGGGCGGACACAGCGCGTGGCATCAGGTGGCACACGCGGGCATGATGCTCGCGATGGTCTGGATGATCCTCGCGATGCCTTCCGGAACCGACGCCACGATGCATGCCCACCACCATGGCGGACTCGAGCCGTGGGCCGCCCTGACAGGGGTTGCCATCACCGCGGCGCTGACGACATCCGGCGTCCTTTTTCTCGTCGAGCTCATCCGCTGCCTGCGCGGTCGCACGACCTGGCTCGGACACACCGGCGACGTCGCTTCCGGGACTCTCATGAGCTTCGGCATGGCAGCGATGTGCTGGCCGATGATCACCGGCTAAAAACCCTCAACACCACCATCAATCCGCCGCTCCTGCCGGCGGGCCAACAAGAAAGAGAGACACCATGAACACACGACGCACCAAGAGGCCCCTTCTGATCGGAACCGGAGCCCTCGCGGCTACTGCCGCACTGGTTCTGGGCGGTGCCGTCGCTGCGAACGCACACGTCAGTATCGCGGAAGGCCCGGTGGAGGCGGGCTCGTACTCGATCCTCACGTTCAGCGTGCCACATGGATGCGATGGGGCTGCGACGACGGAGGTGGCGATCCAGATCCCCGAGGGCATCAACGCCGTCACACCCACCCGCAACAGCCTGTACACCGTCGAGAAGGTGATGGAAGACCTCGACACCCCGATCACTGACAGCCACGGCAACGAGGTCACCGAACGCGTCGCGCAGGTCGTCTACACGGCGGCGACGCCGCTCCCCGATGGGCAGCGAGACGCGTTCGAACTCTCGCTGCAGATCCCCGAGGACGCCGCCGACACCGCCCTGTACTTCCCGACTGTGCAGACCTGCGAGCAGGGCGAGACCGCCTGGGTGCAGATCCCGGAAGAAGGCCAGGACGGCCACGATCTGGACGCGCCAGCCCCCAGCGTCGACGTCGTCGCAGCCAGTGACGCAGGATCGCACGGGCACGGTGACAACACTGACGCCACCGTCGATGCGCACGACGAGGATTCGGCATCCGCGGCGGCTCCTGCAGATCAGACGCCGCTCGTTGTAACCTCGCTCGCCGTCGGCAGTATCGGCCTCATCGTCGCTGTCATCGCGCTGCTGAGGGGACGCAAGAAGGCGTGAGCACTCTCATCGCCGGGAAACACGCACCGCGACAGGGTTCCGCCCTGGTCCTCCGTGCGCTGGCAGCCCTCCTCCTAGGAGGACTGCTGACGCTGACGGGAGCGCAGGCAGCGTCCGCGCATGCCGAGTTGCTGTCCACGACACCGGAGAACGGTGCCGTGCTCGATGAGGCTCCCGCTGAGGCGGTGCTGACGTTCAACGAGCCCGTACAGCTCATCGACGGCAGCATCCGCCTGTTTCCCGGCGATGACAACCCCCTCACCCTCGACGCGCACGTCACCAACACCAGCGTCATCGCCGCGCTCCCCGCCGACCTAGCGGATGCGGGCTACGCGCTGAGCTACCGCGTCGTCTCAGCAGACGGGCACCCCATCTCCGGCGCGATCACCTTCACCATCGGAGACGGCCAGGCGGACAGCGCGACGGCTCCCATCGTGGAAACCGCGACACCTCCAGACACCCAGTTCGCCGTCAGCGCCCTGACGGCACTGCAATACCTCTCGCTCCTGGTCTTCGCCGGCCTGATCCTGTTCGAGCGACTGGTGCTGCGCAGCACAGCACCACCTGAATACTGGTCCAGGAACATCCTGCGACTGACCGGCATCGGAGCGGGAACCGCCTCGCTGCTGCTCATACCCACGTCAGCGCTCAACGTGACCGGAAACCCACTGACCGCGGTGATCGATCCGACTGCATGGTGGTCGGGTGTCCTCTGGGCACCGGTCGCTGCGGCCATCATCGTATGCGCAGGACTCGCCGGAGCCGCCGTACTATCGATGCGTCAGCAGGAGCGCAGGGGGATGCGCCTGCTCGCCGTGCTGCCGCCGCTCCTCGCGCTGGCTGCGCCCGTGCTCGCCGGACACACCCAACTGATGGAACCGCGAGCACTGATCATCGCCGCCGACCTCGGACACCTTCTCGCCGGCTCCTTCTGGACAGGAGGAGTCCTCGGCCTCCTCCTATTCCTCGCCGCCACCCGCGTGACCAGTACCCAAGAGGCACGTACCGCACCGACTCTCGCCGCGAAGGTCGTGCAGAGGTTCTCCCGCGGCGCGGTCTGGAGCGTCTTTATCCTCGCAGTCAGCGGAACTCTCATGGGCATCATGATCGTCGGAAGCCTCGACGCTCTCGTCACGACCAGCTACGGGCTCACCCTCCTGCTCAAGATCGGGATCATCATCCCCGTCATCGCGATCGCCGCCTACAACAGAACCCGACTCCTCCCACGCATCGCGTCACGACCGACCGCACGCATGCAATGGCAGACGCTGACCCGAACCCTCAGCTACGAAGCCGCACTCCTCATTGCCATTCTGCTCCTGACCGGCTTCCTCACCAATCTCAGCCCCACACACGAACACCACGACACGCCAACCGAGAACACGGCCGCCACCGCTCAGACCGTCACTATCGACGCGGATGCCCAGGGGCTATCGCTGCGGGGCGAGCTCGAACCAGCGGTGGCCGGCGAGAACAGGATCACCTTCACACTCGAATACGACGCCGAACCAGTCACGCCCGACGAAGTGACCATTCGCACCCACCAGGCCGAGCACGATCTCGGGCCGTTCCAGACCACAGCTGAACTCGACCCAGCAACCGGTCAATACTCCGCGGATCTAGACATGCCCGTCACCGGAGAATGGGAGATACAAGTGCTCGCCCGCGTATCCACCTTCGCGCAGCCGATCGTCACGATACCCATCACCATCAATTAGCTTCGGTGCGCTGGGGTAGCCGTCGCCGTCAGGGGCGATGTATGCGCGGATCGGTTCGACGCCGCACCCTTGTGCGCCACCGCGGCAAGACTATGTCTCGCACACACCGATAATTCGGACGTTGCGACCTTTGCGCCCCTACGGCGTTCCTTTCTTCGCGTAGTAGCGCGCAGGGGTGTTGACAGTGAGCGATCGCCATTTGCGGCGGTAGTTGAGCTCGTAGCCGTCACCGGTTGGCGGGGCCCGCCAGGAGGTTGTCTCGCCGCGAGGCGCGCAACGCCGCCTTGGGAGATCATCGAATCTGCTGCGGATTCACTTCCGTGGTGTTGGAGTCAGGAGCGCGAACTCGGCGCCGGTGGGGTCAGCGAGTATGGCGATTCGGCCGGCGGGGATGTCGTTCGGCTCGGTGAGCGTCGAAGCGCCGAGGGCGGCGGCGATCTCGACGACCTTGTCTGTGCCGACGTCGGGATCGACGGCGAAGTAGACGCGCCAGCCTGCGGGAGCATCGGTGCGGAGTCGCCCTACAACGGGAACCTGCTGTCCGGCCGGAGTCCAGATCGTGTAGTCGTAGTGCTCGCCATCACCAAGCTGGGTCACGCTCGCTCCGGTGAGAGCCGAGTAGAAGTCATCCGCCTTGCCGTCCGCAGTCAGCAGCTCGGCCCACGCGAACGTGCCGGGCGTATGGGATGCAAACTCGTAGCCGGGCTCGGGCTGCGAGAACCCGGTGATGGCTCCGGTCGGTTCGGCGACGATGAGGACGCCTCCCTGTCCCGGCACGTTGACCGGTCCGTGCAGGATGCTCCCGCCCTGCACGGTCGCGCCCTGTGCGGTTTCTGCGATGTCGTCGGCGGCGAGGTAGAGCGTCCATGCTGGCGTGGCCTCACCGTAGGCCGCGCGGATGCCGGCGATGATCGCTCCTTTGTCGGTGCGGGCGTAGCGGTAGCCGCTGGGGTTCTGTGCGTCGATCGTCCAGCCGAACAGCGCGCTGTAGAACTGGACGGAGGCATCCTCGTCGGGTGTTTGGAGGTCGATGAGCGCGGGAGTGCCGGGTCCGATGTTGGTCATGTGCTGCTTCTTTCTACTGTTGGTCGGTGGCGCGCAGGTAGGCGTGGCCGCGTTCGGATAGTTCGTAGCCGACCCGCAGGCTGCGGGTCAGGCCGTGTTCTTTGAGAGTGCGGATACGTCTTTTGAGCGATTCCTTTCCGACCGTCAGGCCGTCGGTGAGCGCGCCCGCGGTGATGCCGGGCTTAAGTTGGATGCACGCAAGAGTGGTGCGTGCCCAAGGAGTTCGAGCGTCGAGTCGGTCAAGGAGTGCGTCGATGCCCGTGATGTCTTCAGCAGTGAGGTTCGGATGGGCGGCGAGCTCGTCTCGTACGTCTGCCGCGACCCAGGAGAGTCCGATGCGGAAGACCGGATCGTGGTCGCGGCTGCGGAAGGTGGCTGTCAGGTCGTCCAGCGTGGCGTAACCGGCCTGGCGTGCGTCGGCGTCACTGAGTCCGGCGGGTGCAACGGGCTTGATCGTCTCGACTCGCACGAGTCCTGCGACGGTGCGGAATTCCGTACCGGGCTTCACCCGCGGCTGCTTCCAGCGCCGGTAGGCCACGGTGACCTTGCCCGCTGCAACCGCATGGGCGATGCGCTCGGTGAGGATCATGCGCCCGCCCGGCGAGGACAACTCGACACCCGCAGCGTCATGCGTCGGCCCCCAGGACGAAGGCGAGCTGCGCGAGCACGACGTCGCGGTAGTCCATGTCGTCTGATCCACGGTACCCGAGCACGACTGGGTAGAGCAGTCCGTCCATCGTTGCTACGACCACGTCGACGATCACCGAAGTCTCGAATCGCGGCGTGAACGAGCCGCCGTCGACGCCTCGACGCACCGCATCGGTGAAGGGCTCCCGATACTGCTCGGCAAGAGCGGCGGCATGTTTATGCAGTTCGGAGTCATGCGCGGCGGCGGTCCAGAACTCCATCAGCATCCGCCACGTCGCGACGCTCGTGGAAAGCCCTCGATCGACCAGCGCGACCATCTTCTGCCACGGGTCATCGAACCTTGCGGCGAGCTCATGCAGAGCCGCCACTTCGCCAGAGGTGGCACCTGCCAGCGCCTCGATCAGCATGTCCTCACGCGAACCGAAGTAGCCCTGAAGCGTGCTGACGGCAACCCCCGACGCTTCCGCCACGTCGATGAACCGCGTGCCCGCGAATCCACGATCCGCCAACACCTCCACCACCTGCCCGAGAACCACGGCGCGCCGCGCACCGCCGGCGCGCCTTATGCGACCTGAACCTGCTCTGCTCATACCGGTACCGTATCACGATACGGTACCGGTATGAGCAGAGGTATGCAGCCCGCTCCGGCCACTCAGGAGGGAGGAGACTCATGCCGCGTGAAATCGGGTCTTCTCTTACGGCGGGAGCTCGCCCGGAAGGACAGCACGCGGCCTCATCGCCCGGATTATCATCCGAGCGCGTCCGTGTCGATGCTGGGCCTGTCAGTGCGCTCCGTGCACAAGCCGTGAGCGCGGTCGGCCCCACCCGCTCCGCGCGGATGAAGCTCGTCTACGTCGTAGGAGGCAGCACGAAGATCACGTACGACGCAGGTTCACCGTCGATGCTTCAAGAGGACATCGCGCTTCTTCCCGCAGAGCGCGTTTACATCGGATCGCCACTCGCCTTCGTTGGGACGATTGCTGTGTACGTCGACCCGCAGTTTGCCCTCGACCAACTCCGTTGGCTCCCGAGCGCAGGATCGTTTTTCAAGGAGCTTTTCTCTGCCACGGAACCCCCGGCAACTCGCCGTTATACCCGATCGTTGGGGTCTGCTGAAGGTTCGGTTGAGTCCATGACCGCATGATTCCCGGCTGGGGGTCGTGCTGGAAGGATGGCAATCGTGCCGAAGATCTATTCCGATGAGTTCAAGCGGGACGCGGTGGCGATGGTCGCTGCGGGCTCGTCGCAGAAGAAGGTGTGCAGGGACCTCGGGATCTCGAAGACCGCGCTGCAGACATGGGTTCGCGATGACCGGTTCCGCTCACATGGGATGATCCCGTCGACCGATCCGGACGAGCGTCGCGAGATGACGGCGGCGCTGCGGCGGATCCGGGAGCTGGAGATGGAGAATGAGGTGCTCCGGCGGGCTGCGGCGTATCTGTCTCAGGCGCATATCCTGCCCCCAAAATGACGCTTCTATGCCTGATGTCAAGTCATGCGGGTCTGGAGCTCGCGGAAGAGTGCTCTGACGACGTAGCGCTTGAGGCAGCGTCGGACCTCGCGTGCGGTGCGTCCTTCGGCACGGCGCCGGGCAACATACGTGCGAGTGGTGGTGTCGTAGCTCATGCGAGTTCGAACGATGACATCAACAGCGCGATTGAGTTGTCGGTCTCCTGAGCGCGAGAGGCGGTGCCGGGTGCTGTTCCCCGAAGATGCGGGCAACGGTGCAATGCCGCCTAGCGCCGCGAAGGCGGCTTCTGAGCGGATGCGTCCGTGGTGTGAGTATGCCGTGACGAGTATGGCTCCGGTGACGGGGCCGACTCCGGGCAGTTCCTGAAGTCCCGGGGCGAGGCGCTCGGTAAGGTCAGCGAGTTGTTTGTGATTCACGTTGAGCGCGGCGCTTTGCTCCAGAATCGTTGCGGCGAGACGCTTGGCCTCGGCCCGTAGCACCCGCACCGGTTCTGCATCACGAGGGATGCGCCATGCTGCGATGGTCTTGATCTGGGCATCGGTGAGGGGCTTGCGTGCGTCGAGGCCGAGGTCGACGCTGCGGGCGAGAGCATTGAGAGCATTGCGGTTAGCGGTGCGCTGCTGGTCGATCAGCGACCGTGCGGTGAGCAGGACTCGCAAGGCCGCGCGGTCACCGGGCTGGCGTGGTTGCGCAAGCTTGTCGACGTCGCGACCAAGTAGCGATCGAGCAGCGGCTTCAGCATCGATTGCGTCAGACTTTCCGGTATGAGCATGCGATGCGCGTGATGCAGGGGGGTGTCAAGTTTTCTGTGTAAGGGTCCGGTCGGTTAGCCCCTCTGCCAGGTG